>NZ_FNSZ01000001.1:7344775-8662163 GCF_900105245.1 Streptomyces sp. 1222.5
CTACCTGCGCTCCAAGGGCAACAGCATCGAGGGCGGGACCAGCGAGGTCCTGCTGAACATCGTCGCCGAGCGCGTGCTGGGCCTGCCCGCCGAGCCGCGCACCGACAAGGACGTCGCATGGAAGGACCTCGCCCGATGAGCACCGAGCCGGATCTCCTCTACACCGAGGAGGAAGAGGCGCTGCGCGCCGCCGTCCGCGACCTGCTCACGGACCACTGCGCCGCCCCGGCCGTCATCGCCCGCACCGAGACGGACGCGCCGCACGACCTCGCCCTCTGGAAGACCCTGGCCGCCACCATGGGCCTGGCCGGGCTCCTGGTGCCGGAGGAGCTGGGCGGTCAGGGCGCCACCCACCGCGAGGCCGCCGTCGTCCTGGAGGAGCTGGGCCGCTCGGTCGCGCCGGTGCCCTACCTGACCAGCGCGGTCGTGGCCACCGAGGCCCTGCTCGCCTGCGGCGACAAGGAACTGCTGGCGCAGCTGGCGGCCGGGCGGACCGTCGGCGCCCTCGCCGTCGCCCTGCACCACGCGCCCGGCGCCGCCCTCAGGACGGTACGCGTCGAGAACGGCACGCTGCACGGTGAGCTCGCGGGCATCGCGGACGCCGCCGCGGCCGACGTGCTGCTCGTACCGGGCGACGACGGCGGGCTGTACGCCGTGACCGCCGACGCCGTCACGCTCACCCCGCAGGTCTCCCTGGACCTCACCCGCCCGCTCGCCACCGTCACCCTCGACGGAGCAGCCGCCCGCCGGCTCGGCGACGCGGCACCTGCCGTGCGCCGGGCCCAGCGCGCCGCCGCCGGACTGCTCGCCTCCGAGCA
This sequence comes from Streptomyces sp. 1222.5, assembly GCF_900105245.1. Taxonomy (NCBI): domain Bacteria; kingdom Bacillati; phylum Actinomycetota; class Actinomycetes; order Kitasatosporales; family Streptomycetaceae; genus Streptomyces; species Streptomyces sp. 1222.5. The sequence continues at coordinate 7,345,594 of NZ_FNSZ01000001.1, forward strand.
ACTCGGCGTCGCCGACTGGGCGTTGACGGAGACGGTCCGGTACCTCAAGGAGCGCAAGCAGTTCAACCGGCCGGTCGGCGGCTTCCAGGCGGTCAAGCACCGGCTCGCCCAGCTGTGGCTGGAGGTCGTCAACCTCCGGGCCGCCGCCCGCGCCGCCGCCGACGCACTGGCCTCCGGCGAGGACACCGACGTCTCGGTCGCCGTCGCCCAGGCGTACGCGGCGCCCGTCGCCGTCCACGCCACCGAGGAGGCCGTGCAACTGCACGGCGGCCTCGGCATGACCTGGGAGCATCCGATCCACCTGTACCTCAAGCGGGCCAAGGCCGACTCGATCGCCTACGGCACCGCGGGCGCCCACCGCGAGGCACTGGCCGAACTGGTCGACCTCCAGGCACCCTGACCCGTCACGATGAAGCCCGCCCCACCTGGGGCGGGCTTCATCGTGCGCCCTCCCCGGCGACATGAACACAGTGCGGCGATCCAGCCAACTCGGCCACGAGTGGCGGCCGTTGCGCACGCCACGCACGCATACTCTCCCCGGTCCCATCACCCCCAGGGAGGCAGCGCATGGCCCTCACCACCCGTCGCTCAGCCCTCACCACCCTCGGCGCCGCCCTCGCCGGCGCGATCGTCCTGCCCGCCACGCAGGCCCGGGCGGCGGGCGGCCACCCCGGCAGGCGCCCGCTGTGGCACGCCCACGCCCACAACGACTACGAGCACCCGCACCCCCTGTTCGACGCGCTCGACCACCGGTTCGGCAGCGTCGAGGCCGACATCCTCCTCGTCGGGGACCAGCTCCTCATCGGCCACGACGCCTCCGACCTCGACCCCTCCCGCACCCTCGCTTCCCTGTACCTCGACCCGCTCGCCGCCCGCATGCGGGCCAACCACGGCTCCGTGTACCGCGGAGGGCGCCGGCCGCTGCAGCTCCTCATCGACATCAAGACCGAGGGCGCGTCGACGTACCGCGAACTCGACCGCCATCTGAGGCGCTACCCGCACCTGTTCACCCGGTACGCGCACGGCCGCGTCCACCCCGGGCCGGTCACCGCCGTCGTCTCCGGCGATCGCGCGGCCCGCGCCCCCATGGAGGCGCAGAGCGAGCGCCGCGCCTTCTACGACGGCCGACTGGCCGACCTCGGCGGCGCGGCCCCCGCCTCCTTCGTCCCGCTGATCAGCGACAACTGGACGCTGAACTTCACCTGGCAGGGCGAAGGCCCCTTCCCGGACGCCGAACGGCGCAAGCTGCGCGGCATCACCGCCGCCGCCCACGCGCGCGGGCAGCGGATCCGCTTCTGGGCGACCCCGGACGCGCCCGGCCCGGCCCGGGACGCCCTGTGGTCGGAACTGCTCGCGGGCGGCGTCGACCACCTCAACACCGACGACCTCGCCGGGCTCGAAGCCTTCCTCGACGCCCACCCCTCCGCGTAACACCACACGATCGGAGGACACGTCAGCCGCCCGGCGAAACCCTCCGCTACGCCACACTTGCGGCCGAACGCCGCTCCTGGGGCGTGGCGGAGGAGGTTCCGATGGCCATTTCCATCTCTGTGGTGCTGCTGCTCCTGATCCTGGCAGTGGTGTTCATCCGCAACGGTGCGCTGAAGATCTCGCACGCGCTGGTCTGCATGCTGCTCGGCTTCTACCTGGCCAGCACCAGCATGGCCCCCACCATCCACAGCGGGCTCACCGCGACCGCCGACCTGGTCAGCAGCCTGCGGCCCTGATGGGGGCGGCCGTGTGGGGCGGCTCGGTCCGACAGCCCGTCAGGTACCGGGCCGGGCAGCCCGTCAGGTAGTCGGCCGGGCGGCCCGTCAGGCTGCGGAGAAGACGCCGATGCCGTTCGGGACGGGCCGTTCCGCGCCGCCGCTCGGATGGTTGCGGACCGACACGGCACCGGCGTCCCCCTCGCGGGCGACCAGCTCGGACGAGCCGCCACCGTCGAGGTTGAGGGCGTCGGACGCGCCCAGTGTCCGCATGGCGTCCGCCTCCTCCGCGACCGTCATGCCGGTCCGGTACTGCGCGGCCCCGTCCAGCACCAGGATCAGCAGCTGCTGCCCGCCGCCCTTGAAGCCCACGACCGTGCGCACCGCCGAGGTCCTGTCGTCGAGGCCGGACAGCGGCTTGCCGGCCCTCAGGACGGGGAAGCCGCCGATCGCGAACGCGTACGGCACCCCGGACGTGGCCGCCGCCAGGCTGTGCTCGACCGTCACCGGGTCGCCGACCGACAGCTTCCGCAGCTGCCGCGCTCCCTCCTCACGGCCCAGCAGAACCGTGGTGCCCGAGGCGATCGTGCCGCTGCCGGGTGTGCCGGAGGCGGCCACCACCCGGCCGCCCCGCACCGTCACCTCGTAGGTGTCGTCGCTGCACGGCGCCGCCCGCTCGGAGTCGGTGCCGCAGACGGCACGGGCCCGTGAGACGCTGCCCCACTTCGCGGTGAACGCGCCGACGGAGTTCTGCGGGAGCGCGTACTGGTTGAGGCCCTTGAGGGGCAGCCGGCCGTCCGGCGTGGAGACGGAGCCGACCAGGGCGAGCCGGTCCAGACGGGCCCGCCGGTCGGTGCCCACGCCGAGCACCTCCTGCGTGTTCGTCCCCGGCGGCAGCGCGGGCCCGAACCGCTGGCCCTTGGGCACCGCCGCCTTGAGCACCTTCCCGTCGGCGACGGCCGGTCCGACCGGCGCGCCGGTGGCCTCCACGCCCGGGTGCTGGGTCTCGGTGATGTTGAAGAAGTCGCCGTTGATCCCCGCGACCGCCCCGGCCGAGTCCGCGAGCCGGGAGACGGTGGACCGCGCCGCCACCGCACCCGGGTACAACAGGTCCACACCCACATGCGGATTCGCCAGATCGACCGTGAGCAGGTGGGCGTGCGCCGCGCCCGCTGCCGTGTCGACGTCGAACTGCCGGTAGGTGACGCCCGGCGCGATCCGCCTGCCCGCCGGCGCGGCGCCGGCCGGAGCCGCGCCCGCCAGGGCCGCGCCGGCCAGCACACCCATTGCCGTGACAACCGTGAGTACCGCTCTGCCCGCTGCCGAACGCCCGCGACGTCTGGTCACCGTGCCCCCTGATGCCTCGTCAACTGTCCCTGTGTCGAAGGCAGTGCACCAGACAGCGGCGGCGAACGGGACGACTAGACGTCGACTACGCGAGAACGGGTGAGAAAACGCACCCCCTCGGGTGCCTCCAGGGAGAATCCGCTGCCCCGGCCCGGGACGACGTCCACGATCAGCCGGGTGTGGCTCCACGCCTCGTACTGGCTCCGCGACATCCAGAACGTGACCGGCTCCTCGACGCCGTCCACGGCCAGCTCGGCCAGCAGCACGTCCGAGCCGCCCGTGCGGAACTCGCCGTCGGGGTAGCACATCGGCGCGCTGCCGTCGCAACAGCCGCCCGACTGGTGGAACATCAGCGGCCCGTGCAGGTCGCGCAGCCGGCGCACCAGCTCGGCAGCCTGCGGGGTGAGCTCGACGCGGGGGACTTCCTCTTCCATGGCACCGTCCTGGAGGACCGGGGACGTCGGAGACGTCGGACCCGAGCCAGTCTCACGGCTCGTCATGAGCCCGTCCAGGGGGCGTCGTTCCCCGCTCGCGGCGCGTCAGCGGTGGCTGAGGACGTTGACCACCGTGCCGGCCGGGTCCCGTACGAAGAACCGGCGCACGCCCCACTCCTCGTCGGTCAGCGGATGCACGATCTCCGCGCCGCGCGCCACCATCGCCGCGTACACGGCGTCGACGTCGCCGACCTCGATGCTCAGGTCGGGGACGACGGGGGCGGTGCGGTCCTCGCTCATCAGGCTCAGCTGCACGACCGGGTCGCCGGGGGAGGCGAGAGTGATGATCCAACCGTGGTTCATGACCTCCTCCAGCCCCAGGACGCCGTAGAACTCCGCGCTCTCCGGCAGCGCGGTCGTCCGGACGTTGGGAACGACACGGCGTACGTGCATGACGCGGCTCCGATGGTCGGTCGGCTGTGCTGGACGGTCGGTCAGCCTAGTCCTCGTGCGCGGCGCATCAGCGGCGCGTACACGTCGGCGGCCACGAGCAGGCCCGCCGGCAGGGCCAGATCGATGCCGCCCAGGGCCGCGGCCACGGGGCCGGTGTAGACGGTGTCGACGCAGACCGCGGAAGCCACCACGCCGGCCGCGAGGGCCAGCGCTCCGGACCGGTTGACGCCGCCGGTGTACCAGAAGGGGCCGGCGGGGGTCTCGTCGGCGAGGGCGGGGCCGTCGTAGCGGTTGCGGCGCAGCAGGATGTCGGTGGCGTACACCGCCGTGCTGGGGCCGAGCAGCACCACGGTCAGCTGGAGCACGTTCCCGACGGTGTCGAGGAAGTCGGAGACGAGCAGCGCGTACAGGGTGAGGGAGACCGACACGGCACCGTCGACGAGGACGCTGAGCGAGCGCCGGATGCGGATGCCGACGGCCTGCAGGGCGAGGCCGGCGCTGTAGGCGGTCAGCGCGTTGAGGGCGACGGTGCCGAGGACCAGGGCCAGCAGGAACACGGGCCGGAACCAGCCGGGCAGCAGCCGTTGCAGCGAGGACTCGGGATCGCTCATGTCGACCGCGGTCGCGGCGAGCGCGCCGAGGCCGCACACCAGGACGCCGGGCAGGAAGCCGCCGAGCGCCGTCCAGCCGGCCACGGCCGTCGCCGGTGTGGTGCGGGGCAGATAGCGGGAGAAGTCGGCGCTCGTGGTGTACGACAGCGGGCCCGAGGCGATGAGGGCGACACCCGCCAGGACGGTGGCCCACAGATCCGTGCCGGTCAACGGCCGGTCCGGCACGTAGCCGAAGTCGGCGTGCCGTACCACCGCCACGGCCACCACGGCGAAGACGGCCGTCAGGGCGAGGGTGATCGGGGCGTAGAGCCGGACGATCGCCAAGTGGCCGTAGACGCTGATCGCCAGCGTGACCGCGGCGATGAGCACCACGACGGCCGCCTTCACCGGGGTGGTCACCGGCAACCCGGTCCGGCCCACCAGGGAGAAGGCCGCGGTCGCGGCGGCGGCCAGGTTCAGCGCGAAGTAGCAGACGGAGATCATCCAGCCGGTCACCGCGTTGTTCACCCGGTTCCCGCGCACCCCGTACATCGTCCGCGTGATGACCTCGCTGGGGGCGCCCGCCGCCGGCCCCGGGATCGCGAGCAGGCCGGTGAGCAGCCAGAACAGATTGCCGACGACGATCACCGCCAGCGCCTGCCACAGGCTCAGCCCCATCAGCACCAGCGCGCCGCCCACCACCAGGCTCAGGTAGTTGACGTTGGCGGCGGCCCACACGGAGAACAGCTCACGGGGGCGGCCCCGGCGTTCGGAGTCCGGGATGTGGTCGATGCCGTGGGCCTCGACGCCACCGGTCCGCCCGGCGCCCGGGGGAGCGGCGGCGGTCCCGTCGGCGGCCGTGCGCCGCGCGTCGGGATGCGGGTCGGGGAGCGTGGACGCCATGGGGCCCTCCGGGGCGGTGGGGTCGGCCTGGCCGCTTATTGAGCGCGTGACCAGTTGCTTATTGGTCGCACACTCAATAGCATCGTCGTCATGTCGTCAAGCGTTCAGCGCAAGCGGATCCGCAAGGACCCGGCCGCCCGGCGGGCGGAGATCGTCGATGCGGCCGCCGCCGTCGCTCTGGCCGAGGGCCTGGAGTGCGTCACCCTGCGCCGGATCGGCGAGGAACTCGCCGTACGCCCCGGTCTGATCAGCCACTACTTCCCCTCGGCCGAGGACCTCGTCGCGGAGGCCTTCGGCAGCGCAGCGACCGGCGAACTCGACCGTCTCCTCCCCGCCGTCCGCCCCGAGGGCAGCCCCACCCGGCACCTGTGCCGCTTCCTTGCCCGCACCTCGGGAGAGGCGTACGACGCCATCAGCCGGCTGTGGATCAACGCCCGCCACCTCAGCCGGTACCGGCCCGTGCTGCGCGACCGGGTGGAACAGCAGGAGGCCGCCTGGCGCGACCGGATCGACGAACTGATCCGGGACGGCGTGGCCGCGGGCGAGTTCGTCACGGACGACTCCCTGACGGCCACCGTCCAGATCCTCGTGGTCCTCGACGGCCTCGGCGCGCACGCCAACACGGCGACGCCCCGGCGACCGCCCGCGGTCATGCGCATGGCCGTCACCACCGCCGAACGCGAACTCGGGCTGACACGCGGCGCGCTCGACCCGGGTGACGACTGAGCGCTGCCGGTGTTCCGGCGGGATCGTCCGCCTCCGGTTCGCACGGCGCGCGGGCGGGTGGCCTGCCCCTGCCGGTCCGGCTTCGGCCGGTCCCGTTCGTCCCTGGGCCGGCCTCCCGGCCGTCCTCGTCCTCGGGCGGCCGGCCCCTGAGCCATCCGCCCGGAACCCCGGTCGGCTCCGGTGACTCCGCGACGCCCACCGGGCCTTCTCATCCCATCCGCTCCATCCGTTTCCACCCCCCCGTCACCAAGGAGCCTCGTGCCCGCCGACCTCGTACTCCTCTCCGCCCGGCTGCTCGACTCCGGCACGGGCCGGTTCCACCCGCACACCGCGCTCGCGGCCGAGCACGGGCGCATCAGCTTCCTCGGTGACGACCGGGAGGCCCGTGCCCTCGCGGGCCCCGGCAGCACGGTCGTGGACCTGCGTGGAGCGGTGGTCACGGCGGGCCTCACCGACGGGCACCTCCACCCGGTCTCCGGCGCCGAACGCACCATGGGGGCCGACCTGTCCGCATGCCGTGACCTGCCTGCCGTACGGACCGTGCTCGCCGAGGCCGCCCGGGGCCTGCGCCCCGGCGCCTGGCTGCGCGGCTGGGGCCTGGACCCCAACGCCTTCGGCACCGCCCCGGTCGGTCACGCGGCCCTCGCCCCCGTCCTCGACGGCATCCCCGCCCTCATCGACCTGTTCGACGCCCACTCGCTGATCGCCAGTGAACGGGCACTGGAACTGGCCGGCGTCGACGGGCCGCGCTCGTTCGCCCAGGGCTCGGAGATCGTCTGCGACGCGGGCGGCCGGCCCACGGGCCTGCTGCTGGAGGACGCTGCCTGCGAACTCGTCGAGGCCGTCGCCCCGCGGCCCACCGACGCCGAGATACGCGCCCGGACCGCACGGGTGCTCGGCGCCATGGCCGCGTCCGGACTCACCGGCGGCCACGCCATGGACGCGAACGGGGACAGCCTCGCCGTCTACGCCGCGCTGGAGGCCGAGGACGCCCTGCCCCTGCGGCTGCGCGTCGCCCCCTGGTGCCGGCCCGACGCGGACGACGACACCGTGGACGGTCTCGTCCGGGCGCAGGGCACCGGTGGCAGGCTGTGGCAGGTGGCCGGCGTGAAGCTGTTCATGGACGGCACCATCGACAACGGCACCGCCTGGCTGGAGAGCCCCGACTGCCACGGCGAGTCGGCCGCCGCCCACTGGCCCGACCCGCAGCGCTACACGGACGTGATCACGGCTCTTCATCGCGCCGGCGTGCCCACGGCCACCCACGCGATCGGCGACGCGGCGGTACGCCATGTCCTCGACTCCGTCGAGAAGGCACAGGCAGAAGCTCCGGGATCGGTGCGGGAGCCGGCGAAGGGGTCCGTACGAAGGCCAGCGCCGGGGTCGGCTACAGGTCCGGTACGCCACCGTGTCGAGCACATCGAGACCGTCCCCGACGACACCGTGCGACGGTTCGCGCGGCTCGGAGTCGCCGCTTCCATGCAGCCCACCCACTGCTGCGAGTTCACGCGCGCCGATCACACCGACAACTGGTCGCGCCGACTCGGCGAGGAGCGCGCCGATCGCGCGTTCCGCTGCCGTGACCTGTGGGAAGCCGGCGCACGGGTCGTCCTCGGATCGGACTGGCCCATCGCGCCGTACCCGCCGCTCCAGGTCATGGCCGGCGCCCGGCACCGCCGCCCCGCCGACCTCTCTCTGCCCCCGCACGGCCCCGGCCAGGCCCTCACGCCACTCCAGGCGCTCCAGGGAATGACGGTCAACGCCGCCTGGGCCGCGGGAGAGGAAGACCACGCGGGCCGGCTCTCCGTCGGCCGGCGCGCCGATCTGACGGTCCTGGCCGAGGACCCGCTCGCCGTGCCCGACACCGACCTCTCGGCGCTCCCCGTCCTGCTCACCGTGGTGGGAGGACGGACGACTCACCGGGCGGCGGATCTGTGACCGGTGCCGGAGGGCACGGCACGACAGGACACCGTGCTGTGCGTTCCGGCGTCCGCCGGGTGTCCTCTCCGTCGTCCCAGCCGGCTCCTTCGACAGCACGGCTCGGCCGGCGGCGGGTTCGGCGGCGCCCCTGAGCGTCCGGCCCGGTCAGGGCCGCCTGCGGCGGCGCTCGCGGCGGGTACGCCCGGCCTCGAGCAGCAGCGGCAGCATCGACAGGGCGACGACCACGGCGACCAGCGGCAGCAGATACTCGTCGAGGTGCGGGAAGGAGGCGCCCAGGGTGTACCCGGCGAGTATCAGGGTCTGCGACCAGAGCACACCGCCCACGGTCTGCCAGACCGTGAAGGGCCGCCTGGGCACCCCGAGCGCACCGGCGACCGGGTGCAGGACCGTCCGCAGCAGCGGCACGAACCGGCCGATCACCAGCGCCTTGCCGTAGCCGTACCGGGCGAGCAGGTCCTCCGCCCGCGCCACCGCGCCCTTCACACGCCGGTTGGACGTGCGGCTCAGAAGCCTTCGCCCGCCGTGGCTCCCGATCAGATAGCCCACCTCGCCACCGGCCACCGCGCCGACCGCCCCGCACAGCAGGACCTGCCACAACTCCAGCCGGGGGTCCTGCTGAGCACTGCCGGCGCACAGCACACCGGCCGGGAACAGCAGCGTGTCACCGGGCAGGAAGAAGCCGACGACCAGCAGACCCGACTCGGCGAAGATCACGACGAGGAGCCCGAGCGCCCCGAAGGCAGCCAGCACCGAGGCGCTGTCCATCGGGTTGACGGCTGTCACCGCCATCGCCTCCAGGCCGTCCTCGTCCGTCGCTCTCCCTCCCAGCATCTCCTGTCACCCCGGCGCAGGCGCTTGCGGCGGCCACATCAAGCGCCGGGGCCACCTCAAGCGCCGGAACCACCTCAAGCTCCGCGGCCGGCTCAAGAGGGCGCCCGCCGGGCACCTGGCCCGGTCGGACGCCCTTTCGTTGTTCGGCCTGCGCATCCGTCCGTATATCCGTCGGACGGATCTAGAAGAAGCCGTGCTTCTTCGCCGAGTACGACACCAGCAGGTTCTTCGTCTGCTGGTGGTACAGCATTCGCGTAGCCCTGAGCAGTGCGAATGCTGGTTTGACGGTAAGCTGTGGGGTTCTGGCCCGGATAGGGTCCGGATCTTGGTCAGACGCTGGGCGAGGCGCGGGCTGTACAGGGCCGGTGAGATCCTGACGGGCCGGGGATGTATTGGCGTGGGGCCATGATCTGAAGCGGGCCGTCGCACGCACCGGCGGCCGGCGGTCGTAGCGAGTTCGAGATGCCGGGCCTCTTCGACAGCCCGCTCGCGGCATCCACGCGGTGGTGTTCCGCGCGCCGACGCGCTCGGCGCCAGTGCGTCGGCGCCGTTCCTCGACCCGGTGGGCAGTAGCACCATCTGGCCCGCGGCATTCGAGGCGCCGTTTCGTCCTCGCCCGACGGGCGAGGCCACGCGCGGCGCGGAGCGGACACGGACAAGCTGCCCGGACCGGTGGACGCCGAGCGCACAGGGGTCCCTCCCGAGTGTGCTCGACACGGGCCCGCGCACACTCTTCCGAGCTGACAGTCCGCTGAGTTGAGCGTTGTGCCGGGAAGTCGGCGCCCAGGGCTTCATGCGCCGGGCTTTGCGCGGGAAGGGGGTGTCGGCGTTGCACGGATCTGCCGGGTGTCGAACGTGCCTGCGGGGATGTTCCGGGCCGGCTGGGACGGTTTGAGGTTGTGCGCGCGGGCGTAGGCGCGCAGTGTGCCGAAGGCTTCGTCGACGCCCAGGTGCCAGCGTTCGGCGAGGACGCCTTTGACCTGCTCGATGACGATGCGGTTTGAGGGCGTATTGGAGCTGGTCGCGTTCGGCTTCGGCGTGGGACAGGGTGCGTTGCTGGAGGATCGCGATCGTCGCGACGTCGGCCAGGGCCTGGGCGAGAGCGAGGTCTTCGGGGCTGAGGGGCCCGGGGGCGGTGTGGAACAAGGCGAGGGTGCCGATGAACCGGCCGCGCAGCCGCAGCGCCAGGACGTTGGTGGCCACGAATCCTGTTTCCCGGGCACCGCGGGTGAATTGTGGCCAGTTGACGGTGGCCTGCGGGTCGGTGAGGTCGATGTCGGTGCGCGCCTGGCCGCTGCGGTAGCACTCGACGCAGGGGCCCTGGTCGTACTGGAGGGCGAACAGCTCCAGCAGCCGGGTGTGTTCGTCGGAGGCTGCGAGGACGTGCAGGACGTCGTCCTTGTCCGCGAGCAGGATGCCGACGGCCGCCACGTCCAGGAGTTCCACGCAGCGCACGGACAGCCGTTGCAGCAAGTCGATGACGTCGAAGTCGGCCACCAGGGAGTCGGCGACTTCGACGAAGACCTCGGTGACGTGCTGTTCACGGGGGGTCAGGGCATCAGTCCTTGTCTTCTGAGGCGGGCGGGAAGAAGTCGGTGCCGGGGGCCAGTCGAAGGCGTCTGGCCACGATGTCGTGAGCGGTGTCGGTGAGAGTGCGCCCGCTGCCGTAGGCGTGGGCGCGCAGGCGCAGCAGGGCGTCGGCCAGGGGGACGGCGAGCTGGACGCTGACCATTTCCGGTCGCCTGGCGGACGACGGCCTGCAGCAGGGGCGGCCCGTCCGACTCGTCGGGTGGCAGTATCGCGGGAGAGCCGCGGTCCATCAGGTGCATCGTCAGTACGAACGTCAGAGCCGGGGCGTCATCGCTGCCCTTGCGTCAGTTGGCCGGGCGCACGCCGTACGAGGCTGAGGACGCCCAGGACGATCGCGCCGATCCGCAGGGGGAAGCAGAACACCGCCCGCGCCGCCTGGTCCGGCACCTCCCTGATCGGTGCGGGCCACCGGTCGCGGCGCACGCGTGCCAGATCCGGTACCCGCACCGTGGTGCCGACGGCCAGACAGTCCACCCCCGGGCCCTCGCCGAGGGTCGCCTGCAGATCCTCGAAGCCGCGGGAGGCGCCGTCGGAGGCCCGCAGGGTCTCACCGCGGTCCGGTCCGGAAGTGAGAGAGACGGTGACGCCGTCCACGCCCAGTGCGGCGACACCGGCGGCGGCGATGTCGCCGCCGCGGCCGGCCGGGTCGCGTTCCTGGAGCAGGCTGAGGAGCCCGGCCATGCGGTCACTGATCACCAGAGGCCGCCGGCGGCCCCGGCACGGGGGACATCGGCGCGAAGTCTTCCGGGCGGTAGGGAGGCTCGGCCTGGTCGGCGTCGAGCAAGGCTGCGGTGCCGGTGAGGTCGAACACCCGGCGGACAGCGGGCGTCAGGTGGCGAAGCCGCAGTCGGCGGCCGCTCGCGTCCGCGCTCAGGGCGGCGGCGAGGAAGACGTTCAGGCCGCTGGCGTCACAGAAACTGACGTCGGCCAGTTCGATGTCCACGTCGCCGGTCTCCCGGCTGAAGTAGTCATCGACGGCAGCACCCACAGCGGGAGCGGTGTCCGCGTCGATCTCACCCGCCAGGAAGACGGTCGCGCGACCGTCGCGCCGGTAGAGAGTCATCGCACGTACGCCGGTCATGACGCCTCGCTTCCCGTACGACCTGCCCGCCTGCGGACTTGTGCCCTGCGGCATGCTCGTGCGGACGGGTGCGCCGTACATGATGCTGCCGGTACCGGGCGGTGCCCGGAGGTGCACAGGGGCGGAAGGAGGTGCGCCTCCGCCGCCGGTGAGCAGTGCCTGCTTCGAATCGGCCACGCCGGGGTCCAGGACGCACCTCGTGGATTACGCCCGACCGCCCTTGCCGTGTATGGATGGGTGGGACACGTTCCTGGAGTGCGGGGAAGAGACGCAATGTCTCCGCGGCCCAGGCCCGACTGGCCCGGGCCGCCCTTGCGGAGCGACAGTGAGCCGTCGACGGCCCGGAGGACGGGAGGGACGAGGGCGCGGACCCGGCGCGCACTCGGTGCGTACCTCGGGGGCAGCCATCCTGCCTGGAGGCGGTCAGCGGCGTGCCAGTTGCCGTTCCCCGGCGGTGCCGGGCTGGTAGGGCAGCCCGTAATGCTTGAAGATCGCTTCCTCTTGATCAGCGGGCAGGACGTCGTCCATGCCGATCGAAGGGGCCTGCGCCACCAGCGCTTTGGCGTAACTGATCTTGAGGTAGTCCGGTCCGGTGATCGCGTCGTCGAGGGGTACGAAGACCAGACGGTGCCGGGTGGGCAGTCCGGTCCGTACCGTGGCCATGGCCGGCTCATCGGTGCTGGTGTCCACGTAGACCGCCTCGAGGACACCTACCTTGCGAGACTCGGCGTCGACGACATCGCGTTCGCGCCATTCCCGGACGTCGGCTGCGTGAATCATGACTTCTCCTTACCTGGACGACCTGTCCGGCCGCCGCGTGTTGCACTGCTGGCTTTGGGCATGAAAGTTCCGAAGGTACGTCGTAGCGCGCGCTCCATCCGGTCGGGGAGCGGTTTGCCCTCCCAGGCGGTGACCATGGCCGCGGCCACCTCGGGAAGTCTGGTGTCGCACTGCCGTGAGGCGTTCACGAGCAGACCTCTGGCCGCCCCACGGGTGCCGGGGTCAGCGCCATGAGCATGCCGCGGGCCTGGTCGATGACCGCGCGGCCGGCCAGTGCCCGCCGCAGCTGATCGTTCTGGGCCGCAGGACCTCGACGTCCTCTCCCGTCGCCGGGTTCCCCCACGTGGCCTCCGCCCGCAGCTTCCACCGGTCCTCTGGAGCACGGTTGTGCCTTGCATGGCGTACCTCTCGACTAGCTGAATGGGTCCGGCCTGGCGCAAGCGGTCCCGCAACTCTCCTGGTCGCCGGGCCCCTTCACGGGTCACCCGCGGCGTTCGCGGTCCCGACGGTCCTCACGCTCCCAACGCGCCCGGTTCTGGCGGCCGTAGCGGCGGTTCCAGCGTTCCTGACGATCCCGCCGCTCCTTGTAGTCCCGGAACTCCACTGAACTGCTACCGCCGCCATGATCGCGGCCGTGGCGGACAGCGGCGAAGACGAGCACCGTGGCGGCCAGCCACCAGAAGGGGTGAAGGAAACCGAGGCCGACCAGAGGCACGATCAGGATGAGAAGCAGAACGAACACAGTGGGCCTCCCCGGGAGCTGGACACAGCATCGATACCGGGGACTGGGGTTTCACCCAACAGCCTAGTCCTGAATGCCGGTTGTGGATACCGTTCGAGGTCAGCGCACCTGGCGAGGCACGGATGGCTGCCTGACACCTGTCGGGGAACCGACACGAGGGCTGGCGTGCGAGACGCCGCCCCAGCCCCCGGCAGCGCCGCACCCCCGGCGCCATATGTACCTGCTGATCGTCCCCGCTTCGACGCCCTTCATCCTTCGAGCGCTTGCCTGGGCCGCAGCAGACGTCCGCCGGCCGGACCTGAACGTCTCGGGAAGTGGCGCCGGTGGTCGCCCAGTTGAGAGGGTCTGGTAGTCCTGATCGCGCGTCATCTGCGAGGCTCCGGTCGTTTCGCGGCTGATGGCGGGTGTTCTGATCCACGGCATCAGCCCTGGCGGTGCAGCATCCGGACTCGCCGGCGTCGCTGAACACGCTGGCTACGAGGCGGTCCCTGGCCGGGCACGGTGGGAGGTCCTGCGAGGAGGCCGGTTCCCGGGTGGGTCAGGGCTGTGTCGGACGTCCGTGGTGGTTGCTGAGCTGGTCGTGGTAGGTCGGGGCGCCGATGTGCTTTTCCTTGTCGAAGTCAGGAGCGCTCCTGATGGCCTCGACCCGCAGTCCGGTTCGACCACTGCACCACGACGATGTAGTGGCCGCGGTGCAGGTCGTGTCCGACTGCCTCGGACCGGACGTAGGCGCTCGCCTCGGCCGTCCCTGCTTTGGATGTCAGACAGTAACGCCAAGAACCCGATTCATTACAGTAGGTAGTCGTCATTTCATGTTGCCTGGAGCGCAACGATGCCTCCAGGCAACCGACTTCAGCCTCTAGGAGAAACCAAGTTTCTGAGGGCTGCAAGAACAAAGAATGTTCTTCGTCTGTTGGTGGTACAGCAGCTGCACCCAAGCTGACCAGGGGAAATAGAGCTGGTGCGGCTCTCTGGCGGGGTGCTGGTCCGGAAGTCGGTCGCCTCGTGGCTTTCGGCGGTCAACGAGTCGCAGCGGAACCGTTCGCACGCTGCGGAGGCGGAAGCAGGAGCGACAGCGAGGAGCACGGCGGCGCCCACCCCGGCGGACGACGCGGCACGCTGCAGGGGAGGAGCGGCCAGGGTCACTAGGCGTTGCTCCACCCGGTTGTGCTGGAATACGAGTCCAGCAGGTCCACCACGAAGACCAGGGTCGAGCCCGCCGGGATCAACGGCGAAGGCGACTGATTGCCGTAGCCGAGACGCGGGGGAACGATGATCTCGCGCCGACCGCCGACCTTCATCCCCCTCACCCCCCGGTCCCAGCCCTTGATGACCTTGCCACTGCCCAGGGCGAACTTGAACGGCTGACCGCGGTCCCAGGAGGCATCGAACTCCTTGCCGGACTCGAAGGTCACCCCGACATAGTGGACCCTGACCACCATGCCCGGCTTCACCTCAGCCCCGTCCCCGACGACCAGGTCCCGGATGGTCAGCTCGGTAGGAGCGTCACCCTCCGGAACGTCGACCTCGGGCTTCGTCAGTTCACTCATTGCTGCCTCATCACTATGAGCCGGAAGCCGTCGCACGGACCAGTCGGACACATGGACACTCCGTGCAGCAGATGGTCAGGCTACCGAGAACGCCCGTCCCCGGAGCACACCGGATTCAGTGGCCACACGTGATGATCTTTCACGACTGACGAACGCGACCGGCACGCACAGGTCACACCGTGAGCGCCAGAACGGGGCGACGGCCGAAACGGCGAACCTGAACACCCACTGACCGGTCCTGACCGGCTGATCAGCCACCCCCGCGTGACGCTGGAACCTCACAAGGGGCCCGTGCCGCGCTCGTGGGTGCGCTCTCAGCCGTAGGCGGCAGCTTGAGCAGGCGGCGGCCGTGACCATCCGCTGTCGAGGCGGCTTCAGCCAGCGGAGGGGTGGTGCGCGATCAGCGCCCGCGGAGATGGCCAGCGACTTCCTCAGCTCCGGCCTGCGGTGCCGCCAGGTTGACGGACTCATCGGGCTCGGTACGCAGGGCGAAGGGCCTGCCGAGGCCGGCGGGACTGGCTGTGCGCCGTGACCGATGAGGGTCGAAGGTGTCGATGCTGGTCGTGGCGGGGTCCGGCACGCCGGCAGCCACCACGATGCGGTCCTGCCGCTCGACCCCCAGGGCCATGTGCCCCTGGATCCGCTCGGGATCGTAGGGCACCGCACACACCGTCACCGGAACTTCCCGGCTGCCCGCGGTGCGTCACCGGCGTAGGGACTCGGCGACGGCCGGGTCCTCGAGCACGGTGACGCACCAGGCGAAGTGCTCGTCACCGCCGCCCGGCGCGAAGGCGTCGCTCGTGGCCATCGCATAGGCGGCCCGGTACAGCAGGAGGTCGTCGACCGCGTAGCCGAACTCGTCGGCGAACCGCGTGGTGAGCTGCCGGGTGATCTCCGGGGCGTGCTCGGTACCCGCCGGGAAGATGGCCGCGGCCACGGCGGCGTCGAACCGCGGGTCCCCGCCCGTGGACAGGAAGCCGTAGTCCACGAGGGCGAGCGGCCGCAGGTCGTCGTCCACCAGCACGGTCTCCGGGAAGACGTCACCGTGGACGACCGCCTCGTCGGTACGGGGCAGCGAGCGCAGCTTCCGAAGCAGCCGGGCGCGCGTGTCGTCGAAGTCGCGGACATGCGTGGAGAGCCGGTCCGCGCACCGGCTGACCCGCCGGTCCACCAGGTCCGCCAGGGCGGATCCGAAAGTGGTGTGGCCTTCCCACAGCGGGCGTTCCTCGTCCAGCACAGAAAGGTGCTTGACCTCGTCGACGTCGTGGGCGTCCGCGAGGGCGCGCAGCACGCCGACCAGGCAGTCGACCGCTTCGGGCAGCACCTCGTCCGGGTCGTCGGTGCGGATCCTGCCCGCCAAGGGCTCGCCGGTCAGCTCCCGCTCCACGGTCATCGGGACACCGTCGATGTCTTCCACGGCGAGGATCTCCGGGGCGCCGAACGGCAGGTGCGCCGCGGCATCGGCGTAGAAACGCTGCAACCGCCGCAGTTCGGATCCCCGTCGGCGCTCCCACACCTTGGCCACCGTTCCGTCCCCGAGTCGGTAGACGGCTCCCTCCACCGCCGCCTCGACGGGCCCGGCGTCGGGATATCCGGCGTCGACGAAATGTCGTACGCGCCGGGCCGTGGTGTCCCGTATCGCATCGGACATCTCGTGCCTCCTTCCGCCTCCGGCGTGAACGACCGGCCGGTCGGCGGGGCCGACGCCGGGACCATCTCCCACGGTAGGCCCCTCGCCCGCGCGACACCCGGTGACGGAGCGCTGCCGGGCGCCGTGCGGTCCGCCACGCGTATACGGCGGAACAGTGCCGGCGGATCCTGGGGTTCTGTGGCATCGACAAAGGTCACCCGTTTTGACCTGCGAAAATGTCATGGATGATCGTTGATCGGGAAGGACCGCCAAGATCCCCAAAGGACTCATAATCCGTCGGCCGTCCGCTCCCTCATCTCCGTGAACGGTGAACATCAGTGGCTTGTGCAGGCGGTCGACACGGAGGTGTTCCGTACATACGAGTTCGGGCGCGCCCTGCTGAAGGGTTGCCATTGCGCGGATCACCCTGGCCGGATCGAGTCGAGACCGGGGGTTTCCATACCCTCTCGTGACGGCGTGTGACCCGGCCTGCGAGGACGAGGCCGCCATGACTACGGGCTGGCTCGCACGTTACGGACCGCAGCACGTGCCGCCCCACAGAGGCGGCAGGCCGTCCTTCACTCGTGGACCCTCGACAGGTCGCGTACCGATCGCGTTCGGTAGGCACCGGGGGTCGCACCGGTCCACCGGCGGAACGCGCGGATGAATGCCGCCGCGTCGGCGTACCCGAGACGTACGGCGATCTGGTCGACCCCGAGTCCGAGGGTGGACAGCATCTCGACAGCACGAGCGTGCCGCGCCGCGTCGACCAGACGCCGGTAGGACGTGCCCTCCACTGACAGACGCCGGTGCAGAGTGCGGGTGGAGACGTGCAGCGCGGCTGCGGCAACGCCCATGTCGGGGATGCCGTCCGGCCACTGCATGAGCAGTTCCCGTACCCGCGCTGCGAATCCGGTGTCGGTGCGCCGGGCCAGCAGGAGCCGGCACTCGCGTTCGCACACCTGCATGGTGTGCTGGTCCGCCTGCGGCAGCGACTGCTCCAGTACCGGCGCGAGGGTGACGATCGCGTTGCGCGGCGCCCCGAAGGCGATGGGCACGTCGTCAAACCCCTCGTACGGCGCGGACTTTTCAGGCCGTGGGAAGCGCAGATCCAGCCGGAGGGGGGTGAAGGGCCGGCCCACGATGGTGTCGAGGATGGCCCGGATAGTGGCTATTTCCCGCTCGATGAAGAAGTGCCGGACGGGCGGGGGCACCAGCCCGTCGTCCAGGACGAGACAGACCTCGTTTTCGTCCTCCTGAAGGTGGATCCCCACCATGGCGAAGGTGAGTTCCAGGTACCGCAGTCCCACAGTCGCGGCCTCGCGTAGCGTCGGGCTGGCGAGCAGTGCGAAGCCCCACACGCTGTACGTACGCAGCGGAATCCGGCTGCCGACCTCGAGCCCCAGGCCGGGAGCGTCGCCCGTGGCGCGGACCAGGTTCTGCGCCACAGTGAGCTCCTGCCAGGCCCGGACATGTGCGGCATCGTCGGCAAGAGCGTTCTCGTCCACACCACTGCCGTCGAGGCATACCGGTACGGGCACTCCACGCTCGACGCCCACGTCCACCATCGCGCGCACGCCTGCGATGCCCCGGTTGAACAGCCGTGGAGCCGTAGAGACCTCGTCGGCCGCCGACCCGTGTCCGGAACGGCCAACAGCATGGCCGCCATTGCCTGGAACCAGCACTGCCAATCCCCCTAGCATCGGAAGGGATCGATGCGACGTATCCCGCCGTAGGCTCCCATTCAGCCTAGTCGGGATGTGCGTGAGGCCCAGGGGGCGTGCGCGTTATCAGCCACCGCTGTCTGTAGCGCTCGGCCCGCCCCGCCCCGCGGTCATCACGCGCGCAACCGCTGCACCGGAAAACATTCTCGAGCACAGCCAGTGAAACGCACAGTGCCGGTTGCTGGTTGCCGAAGGCAACGGGGGCACTTCCGAATCGCATGGGCGGAGCGAATGATGGACGAGTTCAGCACGTTGGAAGTAATGCTGGTCGACAATGAGGATCTCGTGCGCCGCGGATTCCGGCAGGCCCTCGGGGAGGCGCCGGATATCACGGTGGTCGCAGATACGAGAGTCGGCGAGGAAGCATTACGCATGGTCGAACTGCGGCGACCGCAGGTCGTCCTCGTGGATGCCGAATGCGAATTCATCGGGAAACTCGCCCGGCCCTTGGGGACGGCAGTACCCCGAGTCGCGCCGGGGATAATTGTCCTGACCAGCAACGCCCTTGACAGCCATCTGCTCGGGTCGCTGAAGGCGGGCGCACGTGGTTTTCTGCTCAAAAGTGCCAGCCAGGACGAGCTGATCTCGGCTGTCCGTGCGGTTGCTGACGGCGCGGCCTTCTTGTGCCCCACGATGACCCGACGGCTGATCGATCGGTTCGAGATTCTGCCGCCGCCACATGAGCGGTCTCACGCGGTCGCCCTGGCAAGCCTGAGCGGCCGCGAGACCCAAGTTCTCTGCGGTATAGCCATGGGCAGGTCGAACCAGGAGATCGCCCACGAGCTGCATGTCACGCTCGCCACCGTGAAGTCCCACGTCTCGCGCATCCTCGCCAAGCTCGAGTTGCCGAACCGGATGCACGCGGCGCTGATGGCCCAGCGGAGCGGTCTCGTGCCCCCGCCCCAGCCACCGCGGGCCAAACAGGCCGCGGCAGGCCCCCTGTCCTCCGGCCGCCCGTCCCAAGCCGTGGTCAGGCGGGCTTGGTGAACGCGAGAACCACGTTGTGACCGCCGAAACCGAAGGAGTTCGAGATGGCTGCGGTGACCCTGATGCGCTGCGGGGTTCCCGTGACGATGTCCACCTTCACCTCAGGATCCTTGTCGTCGAGGTTCCTGGTCGCGGGAATCACGTCGGTGAAAACGCTCAGGACCGTGAAGATGGCCTCGATCGCCCCGGCCCCGCCTATGAGATGGCCGGTGATCGACTTGGTCGCCGTCACCAGAGCATGCGGACCGAGCGATTCCAGCAATGCCGCCGCCTCGATACGGTCACCGACGGGCGTACCGGGAGCGTGGGCGTTGACGTGAACGATGTCCTGCGGGCCGAGGCCGCCGGAGCGCAAGGCCTCGCGGATCGCACTGATCTGACCGTCCGCTGACGGAGACGTCATGGTGTGCGCGTCGGAGCTCATCCCTGTACCGGCGAGCGTGGCATACATCCGCGCGCCACGAGCTTTCGCGAACTGGGTCCGCTCCAGCACGACGGCGCCGCCGCCCTCGGACATGACGAAGCCGTCACGGGCACTGTCGAACGGCCGCGATGCGTTCTGAGGGTCCTCATGACGGCCGGACAGGGCTCCCATGCGGGCGAAAGCCGCCATGGACAGCCGGCCGATGCATGCCTCGGTGCCGCCGGCGACAACGACATCGGCCCGCCCGTCCCGCAGTAAGGCGAGCCCCATGGCTATTGCCTCCGCTCCGGAGGCGCAGGCGCTGGTCGGCGCGTGGGCGCCGGCCCGGGCGTCGAGAGCCAGACTGACGGCGGCGGCCGAACCGTTGGGCATCAACATCGTCACCGCGAACGGCGACACGCGGCCCGGCCCTTTGGCCAACGACACGTCGTGCTGGTCGACCAGCGTCCCCCCGCCGCCGAGACCGGTGCCGATCACCACGGCCAGCCGCTCCGGCGCCACCTCGGGCGCGCCGGCGTCGGCCCATGCCTGCCGGGCGGCCACCATCGCGATCTGCTGGCAGCGGTCCATCCGTCGGGCCTCGACCCGGTCCAGTACCTCGGTCGGTTCCTGACTCAGCCGACCTGCCAGTCGTACGGGCAGATCGCGAGACCACGGTTCGTCGAGCACGGTGATCGGGGATTCGCCGGCGAGCAGCGCCTTCCAGGTGGAGTGGACGTCGCCGCCCAGCGGCGTGGTCATTCCCAAACCGGTGACCATCACGCCGGTCGTACCCAGGACCTCCCCGTCCGGGCGACCGGGGAGATCGGGGAGTTCGGGGAGCTTCGGATAACCCAAGAAGTAGTCGTCAGATGCGTCGTAGGACATCGAGGTTCCCTTTCTGAAGCCTTCTGGGGAAACGTTCTCCCTTGGATACGGGCCGTTCGTCGTCGACTGGCCGTCGTCATGACGTTATCCGTACGAGGCACTTTCCGTAACGGCCGACGGACCGAGCCGTGACGGCGACCGGAGGATGGCTTTCATCCGTCTTCCGGCCTACTCGAAGCTCGCCTCCGGTAGGGGGGATGGACCCATCCCGCGGCGGATACCCGATATTTCTCCGCCGACTTAGCATCTCTTCGAGCGGAAACCACCAAGACGCACACGTACAGCAATGGCTGAATACGTAACCAAGTCCCGGCGGCTCAGTGGGGAAATGGCAGGGGAAATGCCAATGGCCGAGTCGAACAGGAGGACCACGATGTCAGAGGATGCCGTCACAGAATCCCGACTGGAGCCGACGACCTTGGTCGAGCTCTGCAGGTATCGCGCGTCCAGGGAGCCGGATCGACGGATGTTCGCCTTCCTGGAGAACGGCCTCGAAGAGTCCGACTCGCTCACCCTCGCCCAACTGGACGCCCGGGCAAGGGCAATCGCGGCGCGTCTGAGCAGGCAAGCCCCGCAGGGCGCCCGCGCCGTGCTGAGTTACCCGCCCGGCCTGGACTTCGTGTCGGCCTTCTTCGGCTGCCTGTATGCCGGCCTGATCGCGGTGCCGGCTCCTCCGGTGCTGCGCGTCGGTGTCGACGACCGGTATGCGCGCTTCCGGGCAATCGTCAACAGCTGCCAACCGGATGTGCTGCTGTCGAGCGGGTCAAGGCTGAACCGTGTCGACGCGTTGCTGAAGGACATCTCCACACCACGCCGGCCGACCTCTGTGGCGACCGACGAGATCAGTGAGACGGACGCGTATGGCTGGAATGCCCCCGGCATCGGCCCGGACACGATCGCGTACCTGCAGTACACCTCCGGCACGACCGGTCCGCCCCGGGGTGTGGAGCTCACCCATGGCAACGTTCTGCACAACCTCTCGTTGATCTTGGCCAACGGTACCCGGGCCACGGACGACTTCGACCGGCTGCCGCCTGTTGTGTCCTGGCTGCCCGTGTTCCACGACATGGGACTGATCACCGGGGTCCTGCAGCCGATCTACGTCGGGTACGACGCCGTAATGATGCCGCCCTCGGCGTTCACCCAGCATCCGGTCAACTGGCTCCGAGCGATATCGGAACGCGGGGCGGGCATCAGTTCAGCACCCGGTTTCGGGTACGAGTTGTGCCTGCGGCGCGTCTCCGAGGAGCAGGTGCGTTCCCTCGATCTCAGCGCCTGGCGGATCGCGGTGGTCGGCGACGAGCCGGTGCGTGCAGAGATGATCGACCAGTTCAGTGCCATGTTCGCCCGGGCCGGCTTCCGCCGCGAGGCGTTCTTCCCGAGTTACGGCATCGCCGAGTCCACTGTCATGCTCAGCGGCGGGCCGGTGGAGCCCGAACCGGTGATCCGCCGGTTCGACGCGGTGGCGCTGGCGAAAGGCAAGGTGCAGCGAGCCGGTCCCGAGGACGAGGTGCGCCGGCTGGTCGGCCTGGGCCAGGTGCACCCGTCCATGACCATCGCGGTGGTGGATCCGGCCACCGGCGAACCGTGCGCCCCGGACGAGACGGGGGAGATCCTGGCGTCCGGACCGAGTATCGGTGCCGCGTACTGGAACGCCCCGAAGGAGACAGCGCGTACGTGCAACGCCACCGTGCGCGGCCACGAGGGCCGCCGGTTCCTGCGCACCGGCAGCCTGGGCTTCCTGGACGGCGGTCAGCTCTTCGTCACCTGCCGTGTGGACGACCTCATCGTCGTGGAGGGCATGCAGCACTACCCGTACGACATCGAGGCGACCGCGGCAGCAAGCCACCCCGCCATACGAGAGGGGTGCTGCTGCGCCTTCACCGCCGAGGACGGCGGACGCACACGCCTCGTCGTCCTGGCTGAGATCAACAGCCGGTACCGCGTCACGACCGGCCCCGTCCCGGACACTCCGCCAGGTCCCCGCGCGACCCACACGGCCGATGAGGTCGAAGAAGCCGTCCGGGAGGCCGTCTTCGCCGGGCACGGCCTCCGGGCCGACGACGTCCTCCTGGTCAAGGCCGGTGCGCTGCCGTTCACCACCAGCGGCAAGTTGCAGCGCGCACAGTGCCGGTCCAGGTACCGGGCGCGGGCATTCGCAACAGTCTGAACCTCGCTCCATGCAGGGGGCGCGCGAACTGTCCACCGCCTTCTGCCTCTTCCTCCGTTTGGAGTGGTCATATGCGAACCAATCCCGAGCACGGTGTCCGACTGCCCGAGGCGGTGGCCGGCGAGCACGGCGCAGTGTCGACGCTGGTCGACTTGTGCCGCACTCGTGCGGCAGCCGAGCCCGACCGGAAGAACTTTGTGTTCCTGGGCGACGGTGTCGAGGAATCAGAATCACTGACCCTGGCCGAACTCGACCGCCGGGCGCGGGCGGTCGCCGTGACGCTGCGACAGCAGGTTCCTGCCGCGCGCGCACGCGCGCTGCTGAGTTACCCGCCGGGACTGGACTTCCACGTCGCCTTCCTGGGCTGCATCTATGGCGGTCTGATCCCGGTGCCGGTGGCTCCGCTCGACGGGACGCGGAGCAATGCCAAATGGACCCGGGTGGAGTCGATCGCCGCGAGTTCCGAGCCCTCGCTGTTCCTGTCGACCGGTCCCATGCTTGCCGCCGCGGAGCACGTCCTCACCGACACCGACGGGCTCGCCCAACTCAACCGGGTGGCGACCGACGAGGTACCCCTGGACCTGGCCCGGGAGTGGACCCCACCGGTGGCCACCGCTGAGATGGTCGCCTATCTGCAGTACTCCTCGGGATCGACCGGTGTGCCGAAAGGCGTCGCGATCACTCATGGCAATGTGCTGAACAATCTGTCCTTGATATACGACAATACGCGTCGGTCTGCCGACGACGCCGGGCTGCCCCGACCGTCGTCGGTGTCGTGGCTGCCGCCGCACCACAACATGGGCCTCATCTGCAATGTCCTCGACCCCCTCTTCTCCGGCCGGGATGCCACCCTGCTGCCGACGATGACCTTCGTGCAGCGTCCGCTCACGTGGCTGCGGGCCATCTCCCGGCTCGGACGCGCGGACAGCTGCGCGCCGAACTTCGCCTACGACCTGTGCGTCCGCCGGGTGACGGACGCACAGCGCCGGGAACTCGACCTCAGCCGCTGGGAGATGGCGCTGGTCGGAGGTGAGCCAGTCCGCTCCGATACGCTCGACCGCTTCAGCGCGGCATTCGCGGAGGCCGGCTTCCGGCGCGAGGCGCTGTCCCCCGCGTACGGCCTCGCCGAGGCGACAGTGATGGTCACGGCCGTGCCGGTCGGCCAGGCCCCGGAAGTCCTGCGGCTGGACCCCGAGTCGCTCGCCGCCGGAAAGGTGCGCCCAGCCGCGTCGGCACAGGACAGCCGGGAGTTGGTCGGCTGCGGCCCGATCCATCCGTTGAGCACGGCTATAACCGTGGACCCGGAGACAGGCAAGCCCTGCGGGGAGGACGAGGTGGGTGAGATCTTCGTATCCGGCCCGAGCGTCGCAACGGAGTATCTGAACGCTCCCAAGGAGACTGCCGAGACCTTCAGGGGGTCCATTCCCGATCAGCCGGGGGAGCGGTTTCTCCGTACTGGTGACCTCGGATTTGTGCAGAACGGGGAGCTGTTCATCACCGGCCGGGCAAAGGATGTCATCATCATCGCCGGTGCCAACCACTACCCGCAGGACATCGAGGCCACCGTTGAGGCCAGCCACCCGGCAGTCCGCGAGTTCGGTACTTGCGCGGTGTCGGTCGACGACGGCGCACACGAACGGCTCATCGTGCTCGCCGAGACGACGACGGCAGCCGGAGGCGAGACCGGTGATCATGTGACCGCCCAGGAGATCAAGCAGGAGATCAGGCGCGCGGTCCATGCCGGACACCGCATCCAGGTACACGATGTCGTCCTCCTCAAGCCGGGGACGCTGCCGCTCACGACGACCGGCAAGCTGCAACGGCGCGACAGCCGGGACCGTTACCTCGGGGGCTCCTTCGAAGCGGCCCTCATCGAATGACGGTGCGCCCTCTGCGCATCCGGTGCCCTGGCGGGGGCCTTGCCCCGGCCAGGGCACCGCGCAGGTTCGCCGACGCCGGATCCCGTTGCCGCCCGTACGCTGAGGGAGTCGATCCGCAGGAATCCGTTTTGGCAGGCCTCTCAGCGGGCGAAAGGGACCACGCAGGGACCACAAGGACAGGAACCAACTGATGAGGACCAGGCAAGGCCGACACAACTGCACACGCCTGACGCGTAAATAGGAGCAGGTCAGGTGGGGGTGGGCAGGTCCGAGTGCCCGGTGGCCGTGGCGGTCGCCGGGTGTCCTGGCTCTCGCCGGTCAGGCCGCGCCTTGCAGCGGGTTGAGGGTGACGGTGTAGCCGAGCTGCTTGAGCGCGTTGATCGCGCGACGGGTGGCGCGTTCGGGGTCGCGCTGGGCAAAGTAGGTGCCGCCCAGCTCGTGGTAGGCGATGTTCTCGGTGAGCATGTGCCAGATCGCGCTGATGATCGAGTGATCGAGGGCAACCAGGCCAATCCGATGGGCTACGCGGAGGGCGACTGAGCGGGACCCTGGCCCGTAAATGCCCCCGAACTGCTGGTCACAGCTGGGATACCAGTGGGAGATATCGGGGGTGGAGGCGCATCTCGACTCGCCGCTTAGCCGTGTGCTGCGAAGGGTGCCTGCCGGACATCTTACCTGGTCAGGCGCCCTTTTCCTGCGTCTAGAAGAAGCCGAGCTTCTTCGGGGAGTACGACGCCAGCAGGTCTTCGTCTGCTGGTGGTACACGACCTCACCCGCCTTTGCACGGGCAGGGCAGGGGCGTGGTCGCGCTCGTCCTATACCTCGACCGGCAAGGCCAGCCCCGGCTCGCCGCAACTTCGAGCACGACACGCAGCGTGCGCATCTACAACGCGCTCACTGGCGAGGAGGACAAGGCAGCACGCATCCAGCGGTCGGCGGCCTCTCTCGGGCCCTACCCCTTTCCGGGTTTCGGAACGCTGCTGGCGCTCGGCGGCGCTGACGGGGAGCCTGTGAGCCTCTGGGATCCAGACACGGGAACGAGGGTATTCACCTCCCCGCCCGACCACACGGGAAGGATCAAGGCCGTGGTCGCGGTCGATACAGGACAGCGGATGCCCTTCGTGGTGTCCGCATCGTTGGACCGTACGGTCCCGGAACTCCTCGTCCCTGGTGGGCATCCTGCGTTGCCTGGGGCGCCACAGGGCCGCCTCGTTTGTGATGAGCAGGGCCAGCCCGTTCTGGTCCTCGCGGTCGCAGAAGCGTTCCAGCCTTGCTACGTCCCGCAGGAAGTCCCTACGTGCGACGTCCGGGGCGTTGTGTCCGCGCAAGGCGTATTCCTCGGGAGGCGTCCCTGCTGTACCCGACCACTGCCGGGTCACGTACTTGAACTCGATTGCCGTACGGCTCGCCGGCCCCAGGCATAGTAGGTCCAGGTACTCCGAGGCGTTGCTTCCGCGCATCGGAATCTCGAGACGGCACCTGACCTCCGGTGCGACCTCGCCTACAGCGAGGGCGAAACTGTGCTGGAGATCGGCTTCGGAGTGGGACGCCGAAGCGCTCATGATCCGCCGAACGCATCTTCAAAGGGGGCCGATACCGAGGATGCCGTCGGGTGGCAGCGATCTCCTAAAGAAGGTTCGTACGACGGAACCCGGGCTTGCTCGACTACTGGGTGCAGTGGCGGCGTGCATCGTGACCGACGGTTATCGCGTCGCGCCTCGGGAGCACGTTCCGCACGCGGTACGGCCTCCTTTGATGCTGGTCAGGGTCAGGGTGATGGCCGTGCTGCACCTGCAGCGGCAGCGCCACCGGTCGGTGGTCTTCCCCGGATAGGGCTCCAACGGCTCGAACCCGGCGGCGCGTGCCTCCGCGGCGGCTGCCGCGGGATCGGTTCGGCCACCGGATCGGGGGCACTTCTTGCAGCCGGTGGTTCCCGACCGGACGGATGACAGGCGCGTCATGACCTCGTTTCCGCAGGAACAGCGGCAGCGCCAACGGTCCGTGGTACGGCCGGGGTACGGCTCAAGCGGCTCGAACCCGGCCGCTCGCACTTCGGCGGACGCACGCTCGTCGGTTGCCGAGTTGCGGGCACAGAACCGGCAGCCCTTCGAACCGCTGTTGACGTTGGAGTAGGTGGGGCTGGTTTCGCGACCGCATGTGGTGCAGCGGCACCGGCACGGCGTTTGGCTGCCCGGGTAGGCTTCCAGCGGTTCGAGTCCGGCGGTGCGCATGGTTTCTTGGGCCTTCGGCGCGTTTGTGGCGGCGCGTTTCGCCTGGGTCTCCTTTGCCCGGCAGACGCGACAGCGCTGGCCCGCGTTACGGACGGCGTTGAACGTAGGACGCCCCTCGTGCCCGCAGGTCGTGCAGCGCGAGGGCCAAGTCGCGTTGGTGCGGCCGGGATATGGCACGAGTGGCTCGTATCCG
Organism: Streptomyces sp. 1222.5; assembly: GCF_900105245.1. Taxonomy (NCBI): domain Bacteria; kingdom Bacillati; phylum Actinomycetota; class Actinomycetes; order Kitasatosporales; family Streptomycetaceae; genus Streptomyces; species Streptomyces sp. 1222.5. The sequence goes on from NZ_FNSZ01000001.1 coordinate 7,372,374, forward strand.
CAAGCCCGCATCTCAGCGGCTGCGGCCTCCGCGTCGATGAGGACCGCAGCACATGGTCGGCCGCCAACTCGGGGCGCATAGGGTTCCTCCGCGCTCCGTGTTTCCTCATCGACCATGGCCCAGACCTCAGCCGCCGTGACGCGGGCTGCCGAGCAGGTCTCGGTCCAGCCATTCGGCATGACGTCGCTCGTGAGGAAAGGAATGAGTCCGGCTTGACGCAGGCGGCCCAGCACGGCCTGCTCGACGTCGTAGGCGGCCGCGCCGGTGGTGTATTCACGGGCCTGATGCAGTTGCCAACCCTGGCGTTCGTGTTGGATGAGGCGAGAGGTGTAGCCGGTGCAGGCACCGATCCCGATCTTGACGGCTTTCCACTCCTGGTGGCTGATCATGTAGACCTTCGACGGTCCTGCCAGGTCGATGCCGTGGGTGGCACAGAACTTGCATCCTCCACCAGCACGGATTTTCATGAGCGTCGGGGAGACCTCGTTGCCGCAGGCTGCGCAACGACACCGCTACGCAGTCACCGAGGTGGCATAGGGCTCCAGCGGCTCCAGCCCAGCCGCGCGCATGGCAGCCACCGCGATGTCCGGGTCGGTCTTTCTACCCGCTGCCGCCCTCTCGTCGGCACAGTGCCGACAGCCGCCCTGGCCCGCCAGAATGCCGCCCAGACTCGGTGACGTCTCACGCCCACAGCCGTTGCAGAGACACCGCCACGCCTTGTCACGACGCCCGGCGTACGGTTCGAGCGGTTCCAGGTCGGCAGCACGCATGAGGGCCTCGGCTTCGTCCGCGGGCCAGCGGCGTCGGCCACCCGGGGAGGGAGGGCAGTACGGGCATGCCCGAAGGCCGCGCCTGAGGTTACTCAACCTGATCTCGACGTCTCGGCCGCACGCGACGTGGCGGCAGTGCCACAGTCCGCTCGGTCCCGGGTAGGACTCCAGCGGCTCGAGGTCGAAGTCCTCCGCCTCAATTGCGGCCCGGTCGCCGTCCGTGCGGGGCAGTTCGCGGCGACGCGACCATGCCCGGTTGATGCCCTGCCCGGCGTTCTTGCGCCCGCACGGGCCGCAGCCCCCTTGTCCGCCCTTGACCGACCCATGAGTGGGTGTCCCGATCGTGCCGCAGGTTGTGCAGCGGCACCGCCAGGGGATGTCGGTCCCGGGATATGGCTCCAGTGGTTCCAGACCCGCCGACCTCATGAGCGCGGCGGCCTGGTCCGGATCGACCGGCGCGTTCGGCGCGCACCATCGGCACGGTCCCCCTCCGCGTTTGATGTACGAGTAGCGCGACTTGACCTCCCGACCGCACGGCACGTGCCGGCAGCGCCAAGGGGATGTCGCCCCGGGATACGGCTCCAGCGGTTCCAGGCCGGCCGAGCGCATCAACGCCACCGCCTCCTCCGGAGGAATTCGGAGCCGTGCCTGAGCAGTACCGGCAGCCGCCCTGCCGGCCCCCGCGGCAATGTTGCCTAACCGCGGCGACACTTCTCTCCCGCACGCTTCATGGCGGCAGCGCCAGGGCTTGTCACTTCCTGGATAGGGCTCCAGTGGTTCGAGCCCGGCATCCCGCAGAATCAGCACCGGATCGCGTGGATCCTTCCGCGGACGTCCCGTCGCCACCCAGCCTCCTTCTGAAGTGCCCGCTTCCGGGGTGAGGATCGTACGAGGCACTGACAACGGCCTTGTTCACCTCAGGAGCTTGGGGCGGGCTTCCTCGCGGCGGCCTCTTTGCCCGGCCCTTTCCGGGCTGTCCTCTTCGTGGTCTTCGGCAGGCCGCTCCCGCCGCGAGGAGCCTTCACTCGCGATACGGACTCGTTCAGGGCGGCCATCAGGTCGAAGAGCTCTCCCAGTGCTGCCGACGGTTCGGCGCTGCTTACGGGTATCGACGGATCGCTGAGCTCGTGAGCGGGCGGCTCGTAGGGTGTGTCCTTCGGAGCTCTTTGGTCCGTGGCTGGTCCCGCGGGAACTCCCTTGGATGCCAGATGGTAGCTTTAAGAACTCAATTGATTACACTGGGTATCTTTCACGTCGGGTTGCCTGGAGCGCAACGATGCCTCCAAGCAACCCGACTTCAGGCTCTAGAAGAAGCCGAGTTTCTGAGGGCTGTAAGAGCAAAGAATGTTCTTCGTCTGCTGGTAGTGGTCCAGCATCATCTTGTGGGTCTCGCGGCCGATGCCGGACTGCTTGTAGCCGCCGAAGGCCGCGTGCGCCGGGTAGGCGTGGTAGCAGTTGGTCCACACGCGGCCCGCCTGGATCGAGCGGCCCGCGCGGTAGGCGGTGTTGATGTCCCGCGTCCACACGCCCGCGCCGAGGCCGTACAGCGTGTCGTTGGCGATCTTGATGGCGTCGTCGAAGTCGTCGAAGGCGGCCACCGAGACGACCGGGCCGAAGATCTCCTCCTGGAAGACGCGCATGCGGTTGTCGCCCTCGAAGATGGTCGGCTGGACGTAGTACCCGCCCTTCAGCTCACCGTCGTGCTCGATGCGCTCCCCGCCGGTGAGCACCCGGGCGCCCTCCTGACGGCCGATGTCCAGATAGGAGAGGATCTTCTCCAACTGGTCGTTGGAGGCCTGGGCGCCGATCATCGTGTCGGTGTCGAGCGGGTGCCCCGTCTTGATCCGCCGGGTCCGTTCGACCGCCGCCTCCAGGAACTCCGAGTAGTGACCGCGCTGGATCAGCGCCCGCGACGGACAGGTGCACACCTCGCCCTGGTTGAGCGCGAACATCGTGAAGCCTTCCAGCGCCTTGTCTCGGAAGTCGTCGTCGTGCGCCCACACGTCGTCGAAGAAGATGTTCGGCGACTTGCCGCCGAGCTCCAGCGTTACCGGCTTGATGTTCTCCGAGGCGTACTGCATGATCAGCCGCCCTGTCGTGGTCTCCCCGGTGAACGCGATCTTCGCGACCCGCGGACTGGACGCCAGCGGCTTGCCCGCCTCCGCACCGAAACCGTTGACGATGTTGAGCACGCCCGGCGGCAGCAGATCGGCGATGAGGCTCACCCAGTAGTGGATGGAGGCCGGGGTCTGCTCGGCGGGCTTCAGGATGACGGCGTTGCCCGCGGCGAGCGCAGGCGCGAGCTTCCACGCCGCCATCAGGATCGGGAAGTTCCACGGGATGATCTGCGCGACCACGCCCAGCGGCTCGTGGAAGTGGTACGCCACCATGTCGTCGTCGATCTCGCCGAGCGAGCCCTCCTGCGACCGGACCGCCCCCGCGAAGTAGCGGAAGTGGTCGATCGCGAGCGGGATGTCGGCCGCCAGCGTCTCCCGCACCGGCTTGCCGTTCTCCCAGCTCTCGGCCACCGCCAGGCGCTCCAGGTTCGCCTCCATGCGGTCGGCGATCTTCAGCAGGATGTCGGAACGCTCCGTCACCGACGTACGGCCCCATCCGGGAGCGGCCTCGTGCGCCGCGTCCAGTGCCCGCTCGACGTCCTCCGCGGTGCCGCGCGCGATCTCCGTGAACGGCTGCCCGTTGACCGGCGACGGGTTCTCGAAGTACTGCCCACGCGCCGGCGGCACGTACTCTCCGCCGATGAAGTGGTCGTAGCGCGCCTGGTAGGAGACGATCGCGCCCTCGGTGCCCGGCGCCGCGTAACGAGTCATGCTGGTCTGCCTCCCTTGCAGCGCTGCCCGCCGTTGGGCAGCTCTCGGCGCGAGGCTAGGCAGGCGGACGTTGCAACTACGTTGCGCCGATGGTCCGTGCCACCGCCCTGCCGCCCGGGGCCGTCAGTTCCGCCTCCAGCGCGGCCAGTCGCGCCCGGACCGGAGCCGTGGGACGCACCGCGGTCAGCGCCCGCCACACCTCCACGTCGTCCTCGCCCCACGGCGCGTGCGCCCAGTCCGCCAGCAGGTCCGGGTCACCGTGCGCCACAAGGGCCGTGCGCAGCCCGTCGGCGAGCCGGTCCCGCAGCCGCACGATCGCCGGCGCCTGCGAGCCGGGCAGCAGCGGACCGCTGTACGCCTCCGCCGCCGCCGTGACCGCCCCCGCCCCCAGCCGCCGCTCCACCGCGGTGGCGTCCGACTCCACCGCCGCCGTGAGCCGGTAGGGCCGCGAGGCGAGCAGACCCGGGCCCAGCAACCGGCGCAGCCTCGCCAGTTCGGCGCGGACGGTCACCGGCGTCACCGACTCGTCCGCGTAGAGGGCGCAGAGCAGCTCGTCACCGCTCAGCCCCTCCGGATGCCGGGACAGCAGCACCAGGATCTCGCTGTGCCTGCGGCTCAGTCTGATCCGCCGCCCGTCCAGAACCAGTTCGGCCTCGTCCCGGCCCAGCGCGCCGAGCAGTGGCGTGTCCTCAGCGGGCCGCGGTGGCGTCAGCAGCGCGAGCTGCGCCTCGGCGGCCCGGGCCACCGCCTGCACGAAGCCGAGGCTGTGCGGATGCGCGAGCCCGTCCCCGCCGGTGATGTCCACAGCGCCCAGCACCCGGCCGGTGCGCGGATCGTGCACCGGCGCCGCAGCGCACGTCCACGGCTGCACCCTGCGTATGAAGTGCTCCGCGGCGAACACCTGTACCGGCCGGTCCACGGCGACCGCGGTGCCCGGCGCGTTGGTGCCGACCGCGGTCTCGGACCAGCGTGCCCCCGGCACGAAGTTCATCCCGTCCGCCCTGCGCCGGGTCGCCCGGTGCCCCTCGACCCACAGCAGCCTGCCGTGCGTGTCGCACACCGCCAGCAGATGCTCGCCGTCCGCGGCGAACGTGCCCAGCAACTCCCGGAAGAGGGGCATCACCCGGGCCAGCGGATGCTCCGCCCGGTAGGCGCCCAGGTCCCCGTCGGTCAGCTCCACGCTGGCCGCGCCGTCCGGTCCGACGCCGGCGCGTGCGCTGCGCCGCCAGGACTCCGCGACCACCGACCGCACCGGGCGCGCGACCGTGCCCGCCGTGGTGAACGTCTCGTGTGCACGGCGCAGCACACGGACACGTTCGACGGGGTCGGCCCCCGGTTCCAGGGCCACCCACGCATCGGTCAACTCGGCCTCCCCGGAGGGTCGAAGAGCGGTACTGCGGCTGGGACCATCGTCACGCACCGTGTTCACGCGGACAACAGGCAGGACGTGCGCTAGGCGAAATTGACCATTCTGATGTACCGCACCCAGTCCCAGAAAGGGCCGGGATCGGTGTGGTCGGTCCCCGGCACCTGGTAATGGCCGATGATGTGTTCCCTGTCCTTGGGGATCCCGTGCGTCTCGCAGATCGCCGCGGTGAGCTTCGCGGACTGCGCGTAGAGGGCATCGGTGAAGTACTCGGGCCGGTCCACCCAGCCCTCGTGCTCGATGCCGATGCTGCGGGTGTTGTAGTCCCAGTTGCCCGCGTGCCAGGCGATGTCCGCCTCGTGCACGCACTGCGCGACGCGTCCGTCCGACGACCGGACCAGGTAGTGCGCGGACACCTTCTTCTGCGGGTTCCGGAAGATCGACAGGGTGTCGGCGTACGTCTCCTGCGTGACGTGGATGACCACACGGTCGATGGCGTAGCTGCCGGGGCGTTCGGACGGCGTGTAGTTGGAGGTGCTGGCCGCGTGCCACTCGGCGGACGGGTAGTCCACGACCTGGGTCTGCGCGCCGGCACGTGGGTCGGGGAGCAGTGCGTAGGGGACGGCGGACAGCGCCGCGCCCTTGAGGAACCGCCGCCTGCTCAGACGCCGATTCGGTCGCTCCATGTCCATGGTGGGGCCTTTCGGAAGTCGGGGTGGACCGGCGAGAGGTGGGGGCCGCCGGTGCTCCGGGAGTGCTGCGGACGGTCACGGGTGCCGTCTGGGGCGTTCTGCTGGGGGAGTGCCAAGGGGCTGCCGGGGGAGTGCCAAGGCTGGGTCGTCCGGGCAGCGCCACGGGGGGCCGTCCGCGGATCGCCTCAGGTGGACAAGGGGGCTTCGGGTGGTCAAGGGGGCTTCGGGCGGTGGGGGGGAGGCGTCAGCCGCGCGGTGCTCGCGCCGCGCATCGACATGCCCCCGGCTCACGGAGTCCGTGCTCGCGCTCCGGTCACCGCACCGGGGCGGACCGCGATATGCGGAACCCGTGTGCCGGCGGGCGTGCGCACCCGGCCGGGAGGGGCCGGGTGACTCCCTGCCGATTCACCTCGTGCGACGCGCGAAGTGCCATGGAGCGGGCCGGGCCCATGGCCTCGCGCCGCCGTGTCCCGGTCGTCTCTCCGTACATGTGTCCCCCGATCCGTGTGCGCGCGCCGTCGTCCGTCGCCGGTGATTTCTCTCGGTGTCCGCGAGCGTCCCGCGGCTGTGACGGCCCGGCAGGTGCGGCTCGTGCGAATCACGGTACGGCGCCGCCGGGTTGGGCAGAGGAAGGCGGCGCGGTTCCGTGGACAACGCGCCACCTGTGGACAACTCGGCCACCCGTTCGGATCAATCGGAGCTGTCGATAGTAATATTGACGGAGCGTTACCGCGTGCAGTGACGTTACGTCAGGCGCCGGGCGGTTCACGACGGAACCGCCCTCCCAACGGCTTCACGGCGGTTCCGGGGCAGGGAGCCGTGGGGCTCGCGGTCGTCAGGCGATCGACCTCAGGACCGTTCCGCCACCGCCGCCGGGTCGTCCAGTACCGCCCGGACGACGGAGTGCGCGGCGCCCAGCAACGGACCCTCCGAGCCCAGCCGGGACACGGCGACGGGGCAGGCGGGGCCCGCCGTGCGGTCGGCCAGCTCGTTCTCCAGCGACGGCAGCAGCCACGGCGAGAGACCGGCTAGGGCGCCGCCCAGGACCACCGTCTCGGGGTCGAGCAGATTCACCGCCCCGGTCAGGGCTATGCCGAGTGCCGTTCCGGCGTCCCGCAGAGCCTCCCGAACGCGCTCGTCGCCCGCCGCGGCCCGCTCCGCGAGCAGCCCGACCAGGTCCTCGCCCGGTTCCAGTCCGGCCGCGCGCAGGACGGCCTCCTCGCCCGCGTACTGCTCCAGGCATCCGCGGCCTCCGCAGGGGCAGGGCGGCCCGTCCGGCCGCACGGGCACATGGCCCAGCTCGCCCGCGAACCCCCGGGTGCCGCGCAGCAACCCGCCGTCCACGACCACGGCGGCACCGATACCGATCTCGGCCGACACGTGCAGGAAGTCCTGGGAGGCGACACCCTCGCCGAGCCACAGTTCGGCGAGGGCGCCGAAGTTCGCCTCGTTGTCGACCGTCAGTGGTCCTGCCGCGGGCAGCAGGGCGCCGAGGTCCGTGTCGTGCCAGTCCAGGTTCGGAGCGCGCACGACCGTCCGTCCGTCCCGCGCCACCAGCCCGGGGACGGCGACGGCGAGCCCGGCGGGCCGGAGGTCCTCCCGCTCGGCGTCCGCGACCACCTCGCGGACCAGGTCCGTCAGCTCCTCGATCACCGGACCGGGCCGACGGCCCCGGTTGGCGCCGTACCGCACGCCGCGCGCGCGGACCGTGCCGCGCAGGTCCACCGCGCACACCGCCAGATGATCGACGCCTATCTCCGCCCCGATCCCGGCCGGACCTCGGCCGTTCACCGCGAGTGCCGAACCGGGCCGGCCCACCCGGCCCGGGCGTTCGGGCCCCAGTTCCTCCAGCAGTCCCCAGCGGATCAGGTCGTCCACCAGGGTCGACACCGCCGCCCTGGTCAGGCCGATGTGCGAGGCGACCGCCGCCCGCGACAGCGGTCCCTGGGCGCTGACGGCATGCATCACCCGGGCGAGGTTGCGCCGGCGCATCCCCTGCTGGGTGTCCGGCAGGGCACGGCCGCTGCCCGCGGGGCGGCCCTCGTGCGGCGGCGTGGTCATGCCTGTGTCAATCCTCGGTGTCTGCCGCTCGGCCCTGTGTGCGGGGCCGGGCTTCGGTCCCCCGCTCCAGCAGCGGGGATGCGTCGGAGAGTACCCCGGTGATCCGCTCCAGCGTCTCCATGTCCTGTTCCACGGCCTCCAGGACCGGTCCGGCTGCCGTGTTCCACCGGCGGGCCACGGCCGCGGGATCCTCGCCGGTGAGCAGCCCCGCCGCCTGTGCCGCGGCCCCCAGGGCGACCAGTTCCCTGGCCTCCGGGACCTGCACGGGCCGCCCCGACAGGCGGCGTACGGTCTGCTGCCAGGCCGTGCCCCGGGCACCGCCACCGATCAGCAGCAGCGGGGTGCCGCGGTCGGCATCCTCGTCGAGAACCAGGTCCAGGGCCCCGAGCAGCGCGTGCACAGCGCCGTCGTACGCGGCCTGCAGCAGTTGGCCGGCGCTCGTGTCGTGGCGCAGCCCGTGCAGCAGGCCGGAGGCGTTCGGCAGGTTCGGGGTGCGCTCGCCGTCCAGGTACGGCAGCAGGGTCACCGAACCCCCCGGCTCCACGGCCTCCCGGTCCAGCCCCAGCAGGGCCGCGACGCGGTCCACGGCGAGCGTGCAGTTCAGCGTGCAGGCCAGCGGCAGCCAGTCCCCGCGCGCGTCGGCGAAGCCCGCCACCGTCCCGGTCGGGTCGCCCGGACGGTGCCGGGAGACCGCGTACACCGTGCCGGAGGTGCCGAGACTGAGCACCGCCGTCCCCGGCCGCAGACCGAGACCCAGTGCCGCCGCGGCGTTGTCGCCGGTGCCGGGCGCCACCAGCGTGCCCTTGGAGAACGGCAGGTCATGCGTGTCGCGCACGGTGCCGACCACCTCGCCCGGACGCACCACACGCGGCAGCAGCGCCGGGTCCAGACCCACATGAGCGAGGGTTTCCTCGTCGTACTCCTCCGTGCCCGAAGCCCACCAGCCCGTACCGGAGACGTCACCGCGGTCGGTGGTGCCCAGCCCGGTCAGGCGCTCGGTCAGATAGTCGTGGGGGAGTCGTACCGCCCTCGTCGCGCGTACCGCCTCCGGCTCGTGTTCGGCCAGCCAGGCCCACTTCGTGACCGTGAACGACGCTCCCGGCACGCTGCCGGTGCGCTCGGCCCAGGCCTTCGGGCCGCCCAGCTCGTCCACCAGCCGGCGGCCCTGCGGTGCCGAGCGGACGTCGTTCCACAGCAGCGCCGGACGCACCGGGTCGCCGTGCTCGTCCAGGGTGACCAGGCCGTGCTGCTGGCCGCCGACGGACACCGCCGCCGCCTCGTGCGCCGCGTCGCCGCACTGGTGCAACGCCTCGCGGAGGGCGCCCCACCACTGGCGCGGATCGCTCTCCCGTCCGGCGCCGGAGGACACGGTGTGCGGCGCCTGACCGCTCGCCACCACCTGCCCGGTGGCCGCGTCGACGACCAGCGCCTTCGTGGACTGGGTGGATGTGTCCACGCCGACGACGAGCGGACCCTCGGCTGCTGACATCGGGCTCTCCTCTTTCGCGGCTCTGCGGGATACGCATCTTGTGTCTTCCCGCACTGCGCCCGCATACTAATTTGTAAACGGCCATGACGAAATAGTTCTAGCAGCAAGGAGCCGAGGCGATGAGCTATCAGCCCACCCCCGAGGACAGGTTCACCTTCGGTCTGTGGACCGTCGGCTGGCAGGGGAGGGACCCGTTCGGCGACGCCACCCGCCGCGCCCTCGACCCGGTCGAGACGGTGCGGCGCCTGGCGGAGCTGGGCGCCCACGGGGTGACCTTCCACGACGACGACCTGATCCCCTTCGGCTCCTCCGAGGCCGAGCGCGAGTCGCACGTCAAGCGGTTCCGGCAGGCTCTGGACGCGACCGGCATGACCGTCCCGATGGCCACCACGAACCTGTTCACGCACCCGGTCTTCAAGGACGGCGCGTTCACCGCCAACGACCGTGACGTGCGCCGGTACGCCCTGCGCAAGACGATCCGCAACATCGACCTGGCCGCCGAGCTGGGCGCGAGCACCTACGTCGCCTGGGGCGGCCGCGAGGGCGCCGAGTCGGGCGCGGCCAAGGACGTGCGTGCCGCCCTGGACCGCATGAAGGAGGCCTTCGACCTGCTCGGCGAGTACGTCACCGACCAGGGCTACGACCTCCGCTTCGCCATCGAACCGAAGCCGAACGAGCCGCGCGGCGACATCCTGCTGCCCACCGTCGGCCACGCCCTGGCCTTCATCGAGCGCCTGGAGCGCCCCGAGCTGTACGGCGTCAACCCGGAGGTCGGCCACGAGCAGATGGCCGGCCTGAACTTCCCGCACGGCATCGCGCAGGCCCTGTGGGCGGACAAGCTCTTCCACATCGACCTCAACGGCCAGTCCGGCATCAAGTACGACCAGGACCTGCGCTTCGGCGCCGGCGACCTGCGCGCCGCCTTCTGGCTCGTCGACCTCCTGGAGAGCGCCGGCTACGCGGGACCCCGGCACTTCGACTTCAAGCCGCCGCGGACCGAGGACCTCGACGGCGTGTGGGCCTCGGCGGCGGGCTGCATGCGCAACTACCTGATCCTCAAGGAGCGTGCGGCCGCCTTCCGCGCGGACCCCGAGGTGCAGGAGGCGCTGCGCGCCGCGCGCCTGGACGAACTCGCCCGGCCGACCGCCGCCGACGGCCTGCAGGCCCTGCTCGCCGACCGTGCGGCCTTCGAGGACTTCGACGTCGAGGCGGCCGCGGCGCGGGGCATGGCCTTCGAGCGCCTCGACCAGCTCGCGATGGACCACCTGCTCGGCGCGCGCGGCTGAATCACGCGCGCGTGCGTGAAGGGGCGGGGAGAGCGGCACAAGTGTGCTGCTCTCCCCGCCCCTTCGGCCGGCCTGCCGCCCGGCCCCCTGCTGCTGCGGGCCGGACGGCTCGCCCTGTGGCCAGGCTCGCGTCACAGCCCCTTGGGCAGCCGCACGTAGGTCACGGTCGTCCGGATGCCGCTGTCGACCAGGCGGCCCTGGGCGTCGAACGCGCCCGCGCCGTCGGTCATCCCGAAGTCGTTGTCGTTGACGAGAGCGAGCGTGTCGCGGTCCACGCGCGCGATGCCCTCGATCTTCCCCGGCACCCCGGCGACCTTGCCCAGGTCCACCACCAGGCGCTTGGCGAGGACGGGCACACCCTGAGCCGCCGGGTCGTCCAGCTGCTCGAGCGACGGGGACGTCGTGTCGTCGTCCCAGGGGCCACCGAGGATGTCCGACCTGCGGCCCAGCTCGACCAGCTGCAGCCGCGCCGCCTTGTCGGTGCGCTCCTCGACGAGAAGCCGGTTGCCGCCCACCGCCACCCCGGAGGAGATCTTCAGCTCGGACGTGTCGTCCTCGCTCGGGTCGACCACGTTCACCGGGTCGAACCGGTAGGCGTACTCGGCGGTGACCGCCTTCTTCCTGGGCGAGAAGCGCAGCAGACGGGTGGAGCGCGAGGCGGCCCCGGCGTCCGTGTCCGGCAGCGAAAGGGGGCTTTGCAGAGCCAGCACCAGATCACCGCCGGGAAGCTGGGCCAGCCCCTCGAAACCGCGGTTGATCTTGCGGTGGAGCAGGATCGACGGCAGCGCCTCCACCACCGGGTAGTCGGTGCCCGAGAGGTGCAGCCCCTCGGGCACGTAGCGGGTGAGCACCTTCCCACGCGCGGAGACGTGCACGAGCGAAGGGCCGTACTCGTCGACGAGCCAGAAGCTGTCGTCCGCCGCTCGCACGATGCCCTCGGTGTCCAGACCGTTCGGGTCGTACGACAGCGGCGTCCCGGCGTCGTAGGTGTACGGCGCCTCGTCTCGGTTCTGCTGGTTGGGCAGCCCGGTCACGGCCTTCCCGGAGGAGGTGGTCAGCGGTATCGCGTCGATGACCTCGACCGTGTCTCCGCAGACCCGGACCTTCACGATGGCCGGGTCGAAGCCCGGCACCGGGAACGTGCGGCGCTTCTTGCCGTCCACCTTGATCTGACCGTTGGGGCCGCGGTCGGTCACCGTCCAGTACTCGCCCTTGCGGCCGGCCGGATAGACGTCGCTCCCGATGCCGCCCAGCTTCACCCCGCGGTCGTCGCCCACACTGCCGGGCAGCAGCGCGTTGCTGAACGCGCCGAGCGGGATCTCCCCGAGCGTCGCCGTACGGACGACGCGCGCGTCCCCGGACGGCGCCGCCGTGGCCGTCCCGGCGGCCACGAGGGCAGCCGCCAGGGCGAGAGGCAGGCCCGTGACGAGGGAACGGTGTACGCGGCCTCGGCCGGCGGTATGCGGGGACATCGGGCCTCCTGAAGGCGAGTTCGCTGACAGCCGCCAGATTTGGGCCCCGGGTGGAACGCCGCACGACGGCCACGTGAACAGCGGGTGTCCGCCGCTCATCGGATCATGTGGATCCGGCAACGACCACGCGCAGGACAGGTTGTGACCTGGTGTCAGGAGCCGTCCGGACCGCCCGGCCGAGCCGATGCCAGGGCCGTCGCGGGATCACGGTCCGCTCCGCCCGCCGGGACCCAGCGGCCGTCCTCGTCGCGGTACGGCCACCAGCGTCCGTCCCTGCCGAGCCGTAGCTGAACTCCTTCCTCGGGCAGGGTCCACCGGTTGCCGCTCCTGTGCAGTGGTGGCCGTTCGTCCTGCTCCCAGGCCGCTTCCAGGCCGGCACACGCGCGTGCCAGCGCCACGCCGTCCACCGCCCATTCCTCGTCGAGTACGGCCAGGCAGGGCGCGCCTCCGGCCTGCCAGGCACGGACAGCGTCCGCGAGGCCCCGGCGGCCCCGCCCCGACTCCGTGGAGAGCCGCTCGGCCACGGCCTCGGGCGGCGTGCCGCAGGCCAGCCGTACGGCGTCCTGAGCGGCCGTCAGGCGTAGCTGTACGGCGTCCCGAGCGGCAGTCGTCCCGGCGCCCGACCCCGGGCCGGCCGACAGGTCCCGCGCGAGCAGCCGGAAGGCCTCGACGGCGGTGCGGCCCGCCAGGTGTTCCAGCGCGGCCGACTCGATACCGGGGACCGGTTCCGGTGCAGCGTCCAAGGCTGGTGGCGTCCCCGGTGCCGGTGGCAGTGCGGGCAGTTCGGGGAGCCGGGGCAGGATGTCCGCGGCCGCCCACGCCTCCGCGGCGTCGACGCCCTCGGCGCCCGGCTCGTGCGGCACCGCCCGGGATGCCGTGCCGCGCACGTGCAGTTCCGCGAGGAAGGTGTCCTTCGCGCGCCCGCGCAGCAACAGCAGCAGAAACGGATCCTCGTCCAGCAGCCGCGCCACCTGGTGGCAGAGCGCGGCCGTGTGCCCGCAGTGGTCCCAGGTGCCGCACTCGCACTCCGGATCCAGCTCACCGAGGCCCGGCAGGAGATCGATCCCGTGCGCGGCCGCGTCCTCGATCAAATGCGGCGGCAGCTCCCGGTCGAGGAGCGCGGCCATGTGCCCGGCCTGCTCCACCGCCAGGTCCAGAAACCGTCCCCACTCCTCGGCGGACAACTCCGGCACCAGCACGTCGGCCCGGTGTGTCGCACCTCCCGGGGCATGGACGACGGCGGTCACCCGGCCGGGCCGCACGGTCACCGCGCCCACCCCGCCCGCGCGCGCGAGCCGGCGCCCCGCCTTGACGGCCGCCCGGTCCATGGCCGCGTCCTCCAGCGCCCGCAGCCAGGCCTGCCCCCACCACGTCCGCGTGAAAGCCTGTCCGCGTGCGGGTGGCGCCGCGGCGAACGTGCGCACCAGGTCGTCGTCGTGTTCGTCGTCGTAACGGCTCATCGTGCCTCCCCGCGCAGTTCCACCAGCGCGGCCAGGTCCGCGTCCGTCAGTTCGGTGAGCGCGGCCTCGCCGGTGCCGAGCACGGCGTCGGACAGCTCCCGCTTCCGGCCGAGCATCTCCGCGATGCGGTCCTCCAGGGTTCCCTCGGCGATCAGCCGGTGCACCTGCACGGGACGGGTCTGCCCGATGCGGTACGCCCGGTCGGTGGCCTGTGCCTCGACCGCCGGGTTCCACCAGCGGTCGTAGTGCACGACATGCTCGGCGCGGGTCAGGTTCAGCCCCGTCCCGGCGGCCTTGAGCGACAGCAGGAACACCGGGACCTCACCGTCCTGGAAGCGCCGCACCATCTCCTCGCGCGCAAGGACCGGTGTGCCGCCGTGCAGGAAGAGCGAGGGCACGCCGCGGGCGGACAAGTGCTGTTGGAGGAGGCGGCCCATGCGCACGTACTGCGTGAAGACGAGCATGCCCGAGCCCTCCGCGAGGATCGTGTCGAGCAGTTCGTCCAGCAGCTCCAGCTTTCCCGAACGCCCGGTGAGCCGCGGTGAGTGGTCCTCCTTGAGGAACTGGGCCGGGTGGTTGCAGATCTGCTTCAGGCCGGTCAGCAACTGGACGATGAGGCCCCGGCGGGCCATGTCGTCGGCGGCCGCGATGCGTGCCAGCGTCTCACGGACCAACGCCTCGTACAGGCCCGCCTGTTCACCGGTCAGGGTCACCGGGTGGTCCGTCTCCGTCTTCGGAGGCAGCTCGGGGGCGATACCGGGGTCCGACTTGCGCCGGCGCAGCAGGAACGGCCGGACGAGGCGCCCGAGCCGATCGGCGGCGGCGGGGTCCCGGCCGGTCTCGACCGGTTGCGCGTACCGCGCGCGGAAGGCGCCCAGGCGGCCGAGCAGGCCGGGTGTCGTCCAGTCGAGAATGGCCCACAGCTCGGTGAGGTTGTTCTCCACCGGAGTGCCGGTGAGCGCGATACGCGCGCGTGCGCCGATGGAGCGCAGCGCCCGCGCGGTCGCCGAGTACGGGTTCTTCACGTGCTGAGCCTCGTCGGCCACCACCATGCCCCAGGGGATGTCCGCGAGCCGTTCGGCGTCCAGCCGCATCGTGCCGTACGTGGTCAGCACGAACTCCCCGGCCGCCACGGAGCCGAGGTCGCGCGCGGGGCCGTGGAACCTGCGCACCGGCACGCCGGGGGCGAAACGCTCGATCTCCCGCTGCCAGTTGCCCAGCAGGGACGCCGGACAGACGACGAGCGTGGGACCGGCCGTCGAGCTGTCCGTCTGCCGGTGCAGATGCAGCGCGATCAGCGTGATCGTCTTGCCGAGACCCATGTCGTCGGCGAGGCAGCAGCCCAGCCCGAGGGAGGTCGTACGGGCCAGCCAGTCCAGGCCGCGCACCTGGTAGTCCCGCAACCGGGCGGCCAGGCCGTGAGGCTGCCCGACGGCTGCGGTCACGGTCCTGGTGCCCTCCAGCCGCTCCTTGAGCCCGTCCAGCCATCCGGTGGGCCGCACGTCGACCTCGTGGCCGTCGATCCGCGCGGAACCCGTCAGCGCGGCCGCCAGCGCTTCCACGGGAGCGAGGGAGCGGTTCTCGAGCGTGCGGGCGTGCCGAACCTGGCGGGGGTCGACCAGCACCCATCCGTCCCGCAGCCGCACCAGGGGACGCTTGGCCTCGGCGAGCCGGTCCAGTTCCTCGCGGGACAGCTCCCGCCCGTCCAGCGTGAACGCCCAGTTGAACGCGACCCTGCCGTCGGCCGCGACGAACGATTGCGGCGCCGCGGTGTTCCCCGAAGGGGGAGCGTCGTCGGGCGGTCCGACCGTGGCGTGGACGGTGAGCCCGTGCGCCAGCTCCTTCGGCCAGCGCACGTCGATCCCCACCGAGGCCAGCGCCGACGCGCCCGCGCCCAGGAGTTCGGTGATCTCGTCCTCGGCGAGGTCCACCGCATCGGGAACGGCGGCGGAGAGCAGCGGTGTCAGGGGCGGCCAGGCGCGGGCGGCTCGGCGCAGCGCCAGCAGCGCGTCCGCACGCGCGCGGGGAGCGAACGCGTCCGGGGAAGCAGATCCGTCGTGCGAAACCTCAGCGTCGGGTGAGGCGGTGCCGGTCCACAGGACGGCGGCGTCCACGACGTCCGCCGTCCCGCTGGTGCCGTGCACCTGCAGCACCGCGCGGAAGCGGACCCGGGCGTCGTCCTGTCCTGCCGTGTCGTCGAGGCCGGACGCCTCGACCCGCAGTGACAGCCGTACTCCCGCGTCGTGGGCGGCGGCGATGCCGTCCGCCCACGCGCGCAGCGCGGGCAGCCGCTGCGGTTCGGGCGCCGCGTACGCGGGGCCGCCGGTCACCGTCGGCGCGGCCGGGGAGCGGGGCAGCGCGTCGGCGACCGCGTCCAGAAAGGCGCGCAGCAGCCGCTCGGGATCCGGAAGCCGCAGCGGGCCTTCGGACGGGAGAGGCACGGCATGCGCCTCCGGGGGCATGGCCGCGGCGAGTTCCCGGACCAGTTCCGCGTCGCGCGCCGACAACGGCCCGATCCGCCACGCCTCGTGTTCGCCGGGGGATAGACCGGGCAGGAGCAGGCCGCGTGCGAGGAAGTGCAGGGCCAGCAGCCGGGCCGCGCTCCAGAAGGCGAGGGACCGGTGCCAGTACGGCAGCTCGCGCGCGCGGGTGAGCAGCGGCAGCGCGTCGCTCACGGGCAACAGGATCGCGGGCGTACGGATCTGCTCGACGGCGCCACCCGCCGAGGGCACTACGACGTCCAGGTCTGTCACGGAGGCATCCGGGACGGCGGGGAGTTCTTCGCCGTCCTCCTGCCAGAAGGCGAGCCGACCGGTACGAGCGGGGTCGGAGGGCAGGAACAGGGCGCGACAGTCGGCCAGTCGGGTCAGTGGGGTCGGTTCGGAGGATGGTGCCGTGGAGATTCTCCGCACAGCTCTGCTGCACTCCTCAAATTTGACTACTTGCCTCGGGGTGGCCGAGGGTACAGCACGGACAAGGGGGTTCCCGACGGCTCGGCGAGGTGACCTGAGCCACTCAGGGGTCCGGAGCGGAGTCGGCGGCCCATTAGGGGACGCCCCAGGGAGGTCTCAGGGTCGCCGTCCGGAACCGCGGGGAGCGGGAGGCCGTTCTCAGAGCAGAGAGCGGCAGTGGCCGCGAAGGAGGGACGCTCATGTCCAACAACGCGAAGATCGCCGCGGGTGGTGTGGCGGTCGGACTCATTCTGCTGATATGGCTGCCCTGGTGGGTATCGTTCCTGATCGTCGTCGGGGTTCCGGTGGCCGCCTACCTGGCGCTGGATCCCTCGCAGCGGCGCAGGCTGCGCCGGGTCGGCCGGAAGGAACTCGGCCGCTGAGGCACCGGCGAACCGCCGCGTCGGTTCGCCGCCCGTCGGTCCACTGGAGCGCCCTGCCGGCGCGCCCGCGTGCAGCCGCCCGGGCCCTTGGGCCCGGGCACACCCCCCGCGTGGGCCGACGGACGCTTCGCCTCCGTCGGCCCACGCGGGGCTCGGTTCACATGGGCCGTACGGCCATCTTGTCGAGTGCCTCCAGCAGCCCGGGCAACTCGGGACCGCGCCCGACCGGCAGGACTTCGCCGGGTTCCTCGTCGAGCAGGACGAAGGCGATGTCGTCGGTGCGGGCCACCATCGACCAGCCCGGACCGTCGGCGCGCAGCGTACGCGCGTCGCCCGGCGCGAACGAGGAGCGCACCCGGCCGAGCGGCGGGGGTGAGTCGACGTAGGAGCGCACCTCCGCGAGCACCCGCCGGATCCCCCGGTGCCCGGCCTTCGGCCCGTCCTCCCCGGCCGCCGGTGAAGGCGCCGCCGGCTGCGCGGGGGCCGCCTGTTCCTCCGTTGCGGACTCACCCGGCACGGCGAATTCGGCGTCGTTGATCTGCTCGCGCCACGCGGCCCACTGCAGCGCGATCTCGTCGGCGCCGAGCCGTCGCTGCGCGGGCCCCCAGACGCTGGTGTCCGGCGGGCTCAGCGAGGGACGGTCCGCGCTCTCGGGCGGCGGGTCGTGGGGCGCGGGGACGCCGGGCGCAGCCACGGCGACCGCCAGCGGCCAGCCCGGCAGGGCGGTGACGACCGCGCGTTCGTCCGGCGACAGGTCGTACTCCATGCCGCAGTCCCAGGACGCGATCGCCACGGCTACCAGCGAGACGTCGTCGATGACGACCGTCCAGCGGGCACCGTCGCCGTCCTGGCCCAGCACCAGGCCGTACCCGTCGGCGAGGGGCGTCAGCCCCAGGGCCGCGCACGCCTCCGGGTAGTCGTCGCCCAGCACGCTCGGAAACTGTGCCGGCGTCAGCAACACCGCCGTCAGCACGTACAGCGCATCGTCCGCGGCGGCGACGGCCTCCTCGTCCGTCCCGGCCATCCCTGCCTCCCAATGAATCGTCCGTCGGCGCGCACCCTAGTGCGAGGAGAAGGCCCTTGTCACGACTGCTCACACCGCTCGGAGCTGCAGGTTTCCGCCTGGACGGGGGCGAAACGACCGTAACGGAGGTCCGGGTTGCTCAGGTCGTCGGCAGCCCGAGGAGATCCCGGGCCACGGCGGCCGGCGACTCGGCGCGCTCCCGGGCCAGCACGACGACGGCCCGGCACGCCAGCTCGCTCACGCCGAACGACAGCGCCTCTGGCGACACCCACCCGGCCGCCTCCTCGACCCGGTCCTGGTCGTCCGTCGCGCGGGCGGCCACATAGACGGCCGCGGCCTCGAACAAATTGTGTGCGCGCTTCTCCCGGCCGCCCGTCTCCCGGGCCGGTGCGGAGGTGCGAAGTCTGGCGGCGTATTTGCGTACCGTGTCGAACACGCGAAACCACCTCTCCCCATGACGGGGTCGTCATCGATCTCATTTCGTCCCCCTCAACGTAGAGTTGGATCTCCGGTGACAGAAGAGGGGCGACGCGATGAAGCGCCGCGACCTTCTCGCCGCCCGCCGGCCGGACGGGGCGGCCGGCACCTCGGTGGGCACGGGCTCCGCACCGCGTTCGAATCATCGGCACGGCGGCGCCCGGTCCCGCCGGAGCGCGACCGGGGCTCCTCAGCGACCGGCCCGGTCGAGTGACGCGAGGGTGTCGCGCAGCCAGGCGAGTTCGGCCCGGCTCGTGGCCCGCGCGATGGTGAGGACACCCTGCCGGAAGGGATCCTCCAGTTCCTCCGCGCGCAGCGGCCGGTCGCCCTCGTAGAAGAAGCTCGCCGGTTCCTCCAGGAAGGCCAGCCGCCTTCGCAGCACCGCGGCCTGCGCCGCGGGATCCTCCAGGTGTCGCAAGAACGCGAGCAGGGTGAACCACTGGTTCTCGTCCGTGATCTCGCGCTGCCCGGGCTCGGCGAGCCGGCGCCTGAGCTCACGACCCCCCTCCTCGGTCAGCCTCAGCACATGGCGCGGCGCCGCCACGGCACCGGGCTCCGGGCTGCGCACCAGCAGGCCGGCCTTCTCCAGTCGCTTGATCGCCGGGTACAGCGTGCTCTCGGCGACCGGTCGCACATGGCCGGTGAGTGCCGCGATGTGCCGGCGCAGGACGTATCCGTGCAGCGGTGCGTCGTACAGGAAGCCGAGGATGGCGAGTTCGAGCATGGCCGCATTCTCCCCCCCGGAGCGCTGTACCTCGGCACATCAATACTTTCTTTCCGCTATACATCGGTACCGATGTATAGTCGCTACGGCGACAAGGCATCAGGGAGGGGCTTCGTGAAGCAGGCGGCGTTCGACAGGCAGGGAAGCTGTATCCGTTGGACCGAGGTGCCCGGAGCGGAACCGGCACGGGTGTACCTGCACGGACTCGGGGCGATGTCAGCCGTGTACCACGCACACGTCGCGACCCGGCCGGAACTCGCGGGCAGACGAAGCCTCTTCGTGGATCTGCCCGGGCACGGCATCAGTGACCGGCCCCAGGACTTCGGCTACACGCTGGAGGAGCACGCGGACGCGGTCGCCGCGGCACTGGACGAGGCGGGAGTCGGGGGCGCCGAGCTGATCGCGCACAGCATGGGCGGCGCGGTCGCCGTCGTGCTGGCGCACCGACGGCCCGACCTCGCCTCCCGGCTGGTGCTCACGGAGGCGAACCTCGACGCCTTCCCGCCGCAGTCGGCCGGCAGCAGTGGCATCGCCGCCCATGAGGAGGACGAGTTCGTCGAGAAGGCCTACGCGCGCGTGCTCAAGGCGGTCGGGCCGCTGTGGGCGGCCACCATGCGACTGGCCGACCCGCGCGCCCTGCACCGCAGCGCCGTCGGTCTGCGGCGGGGCTCGGACCCGGTGATGCGCACCCTCCTGGAGGGACTGGCGATCGAGCGTGTCTACCTCCAGGGCGAACGCAGCGGCGAACTCGCGGACAGAGAGGGCCTGGAGGCGGCCGGGGTCCGCGTGGTGACCGTGCCCCGCGCGGGGCACAACGTCATGTTCGACAACCCCGATGCCTTCGTGGCGGCCGTCGCGGCGGCGGCCTGACCGGCCGGCCGCCGCCGGTCCGCGCGCACGCGCCGTCAGGCCCTCGCGCGAGCCGGCGGTTCTCCCGCACGGGCTCTCAGTCCTCGCGTACGGGCTTTCAGTCCTCGCGTACCGCGAGCGCGAGGAAACGGGCGTCTTCGTCGACGTACGACGTCATGCGCCACCCCGAACGGGACAGGAGCGGAGCGAGGTTCGCCTCGTCCCGCAGGTCGTCGGGCGTGATCCGCCGGCCCTGACGGGCCGCCAGGGCGGCCCGGCCGATGGGGTGGAACAGCGCGAGCGTGCCGCGCGGCCGTACCACACGGGCCAGTTCCCGCAGGTTGTCCGCGGGGCGCGGAAGATGTGCGATCAGGCCGGCCGCGAAGACGGCGTCCAGTCCGCCCGCCCGCAGCGGCAGCGCGGCCACGTCGGCGAGCAGCAGCCGCCCGTGCCGGTCCCGGCCCGCCCGCGTGGCGGCCGCCAGCATCGCCGGGGTCAGATCTGCACCCAGTACCACACCGGAGGGGCCCACGGCAGAGCGCAGAGGTGGCAGCGCCCGGCCGGTACCGCAGCCGGCGTCGAGCACGCGGTCGCCGGCCCGTAGCCCGAGGCCGGTCACCGCGGCGGCGTAGGCGGGCCCGTCGTCGGGGAACCTGCTGTCCCAGCCGGCCGCCCGGGCGGTGAAGAACTCCTGGACATCTGTGTGGTCGTTGCTCATGCCCCGCATGATCCCTCACCGTCACGAGGGACACCTCGGCGCGCATGTTCGAGCGGGACCCGATCGTTCCGGCGCATCTCCATGTCATATTCCAACACCTTTCGAAATGCGCCCCCTTTGTGCGCCCCTGCCCCGGCTAGCGTCCCGGGGCCATGGGACACCTGGACCACGCCGCCTTCGGCTGGCTGACCCCCTCGCTGTCGTACGTGATGGCCTGCACAGGCGCGGCACTCGGGCTGCGCTGCACCGTCCGCGCGCTCGCCGCCACCGGCCGTTCGCGCCGCAACTGGCTCTTCACCGCCGCCTCGGCGATCGGAACGGGCATCTGGACCATGCACTTCGTGGCCATGCTCGGCTTCCGCGTCAGCGGCACCGACATCCGCTACGACGTGCCGCTGACCATCCTCAGCCTGCTCGTCGCCATGGTCGTCGTCTGCGCCGGCGTCTTCGCCGTCGGCTACAGCCGCGACCGCAACCGGGCGCTCCTCCTCGGCGGACTCACCACCGGGCTGGGCGTCGCCAGCATGCACTACCTGGGCATGGCCGCGGTGCGGCTGCACGGACACGTCCGGTACGACCCCGCCCTCGTCGGACTGTCGGTGCTGATCGCCGTGGTGGCGGCGACGGCCGCCCTGTGGGCCGGACTCAACATCAAGTCACCGCTCGCGGTCACCGTCGCCTCCCTGGTGATGGGCGCGGCCGTCAGCAGCATGCACTACACCGGGATGTTCGCGGTGGCTGTGCGGGTGAACCCGGCCGACGACGCACTTCCCGGGGCCACGGCGATGCAGTTCATCTTCCCCCTCGCCGTCGGCCTCGGGTCCTACCTGTTCATCACCTCGGCCTTCGTCGCCCTCTCGCCCACGGCCGACGAGCGCGAGGCGTCCGCCTCCGCCCAGCGGCCCGTCGAGAGTGCCGCCCACTAGCGGGATCCCGGCCGCCCGAGCGCCCCGACCCACGTCCCGAGCGAGGAGGCCATGCGCCCACCCCGAACACCTGACAAAGCCGCCTCACCGGCCCAGCCCCCGCGCGGCCGCCGTGCGCACGCCGGACCGCCCGCGCAGGAGGGCTCGGACCGCCCGCTCGACCCGCCACCCGCCCCGCCACGCGGGCAAGGGGGCCGACCGAGGCTGCGCCCCCGGACCGTGCGCGCCAAAGTCATCAGCCTGCTGATGGTGCCCGTCGTCTCCCTGCTGGCCCTGTGGGCCTACGCCACCGTCACCACCGCTCAGGACGTCGCCCGGCTGCGCCAGTCCCAGCGGGTCGAGGCCGAGCTGCGCACCCCGGTGGCGGCGGCCGTCGCCGCACTGCAGGCGGAGCGCGGCGCGGCAGTCCGCCGAGCGGGCACCCCGGGCGCCGGGACCGGCGCCGACCTGGAAAGCCTGGCGGCACGTACCGACCGCGCCGTGGCCGCGCTGCGGCTCGGCGACGACAGCACGGTCGCCGACAGCCAGGAACTGCCCGCCGGCGTCTCCGAGCGGCTCGACGCCTTCGTCACCGGGGCCGAGGACCTCCGCGCGCTGCGGGCGGCCGTACTCGACCGCAAGGCCGGCTGGGCCGAGGTCTACACGCAGTACACGAAGACCATCGGCGCGGCCTTCGCCGTGGACGGCGCCCTCACCGGCGTCCAGCAGGCGGACGTCGGATCCGACGCGCGCGTGCTGCTCGAATTCTCCCGAGCCGCCGAGGCGCTGGCCCAGGAGGACGCCGTCCTCGGCAGCGCGCGGACCGTCGGCGGCCTGCAAGGGGAGCGGCTGCGGCTGTTCGGCTCCGCCGCCTCGACGCGCCGTGCCCTCACCGATGCGGCGGTGGCCGACTTGCCCACCGCACAGCGCGCGGCCTGGCGGGACCTGGCCGCCGGCCGCTCCTACACCGAACTGGGCGCCGCCGAGGACCGGATCTTCACCGGCAAGCCGTCCGACGCGCTCCCGCGAGCCTCCTGGAGCGCCGCCCACGCGCGCGTGCAGAGCGGAATGCGGACCATCGAGGCGGACACCGGTCGTGCCGTCGCGGGCCGTGCCGACCCCGTGGCCCGCGGTCTGCTCGGTCCGGCGGGCGCCGCCGTGCTCTTCGGTCTCGCCGCCGTCGCGGCCTCGCTCGTCATCTCCGTGCGGATCGGACGCGGGCTCGTGATCGAGCTCGTGACCCTGCGCAACGACGCCCTGGAGATCGCCCGCCGCAAACTGCCCGAGGCGATGCGGAGGCTGCGTTCGGGCGAGGAGATCGACGTCAACACCGAGGCGCCCCCCGGACCGCCTTCCGAGGACGAGGCCGGCCAGGTCGCCGAGGCCCTGACCACCGTGCACCGCGCCGCCCTGCTCGCGGCCGTGGAGCGCGCCGAACTCGCCAGCGGCATCTCCGGTGTCTTCGTCAACCTGGCCCGACGCAGCCAGGTGCTGGTCCACCGCCAGCTCAGCCTTCTGGACAGCATGGAACGGCGCTCCGACGACCCGAACGAGCTGAGCGACCTGTTCCGTCTGGACCACCTCACCACCCGGATGCGCCGCCACGCCGAGAGCCTGATCATCCTCTCAGGCTCGGCACCCGGCCGTGCCTGGCGCATGCCGGTGTCCCTGACGAACGTCGTACGCGCCGCCGTGTCGGAGATCGAGGACTACGCGCGCGTGGAGGTACGCCAGCTCCCCGAGGCCCACGTCATCGGCACGGCCGTCGCCGACCTCACCCACCTGCTCGCCGAACTCGTGGAGAACGCGGCCCAGTTCTCACCGCCGCACACGCGCGTACGCGTCACCGGTGAACCCGTGGGCAACGGGTACGTCCTGGAGATCGAGGACAGGGGACTCGGCATGGGCGCCGACACCCTCGAGGAGGCCAACCGGCGCATCGAGCAGTCCGAGGCCCTCGACCTGTTCGACAGCGACCGGCTCGGACTCTTCGTGGTCAGCAGGCTCTCCTCCCGGCACGACGTCAAGGTGCACCTGCGCACCTCTCCCTACGGCGGCACCACCGCCGTCGTCCTGCTGCCGACCGCGCTGTTGCACAGCAGCCCGGCGGAACGTTCCGCCCGGCAGCCCGAGCACGGCCGTTCCGAGCGGGAACGCGACTACGCGCGCGTGCCCGGCGAGGCACCGCCCCCGGAGGCCGTCACCGCACGGTCGGACCGACCGGCCCTGGCCTCGACCACCGCGGGCCCCCAAGGCACCACGGCCGGGCCCGACCCCCATCACCCGGAGTCCGCACCTGGACCGAACCGCACCGAGCCCGGACCACACCACACCCGGCCGCAGCCCGCCCCCGACCGCACCACGAACGAACCCCCGCCCCCCGGAGTCACCGCCTTGAGGCTGCACCGCCCCCCGAACGACTCCGAGTCCTCAGACGGCCTCCCGCGCCGGGTACGCCAGGCGAACCTGGCACCCCAACTCCGCCGACAGCCCGTCGAGGAGCCCGCCCCGGCACCGGCACACAGCGACGACCGGCGCACCCCCGAACTCGTACGGAACCGCATGGCGGCGTACCGCGACGGCTGGACGCGCGGCGGTGGCAGGCAACCCGGCCGCGGCGCCGCACCTCAAGAGACCACGGGCAGCCACAGCAGCGAAGGAGACCCGGCATGATCCAGGACCCCAACACGAGGGCAGGCCAGAGATCCGGCGAGCTGGACTGGCTGCTCGACGACCTGGTGATGCGTGTGAGCGAGGTACGGCACGCCGTCGTACTGTCGAACGACGGCCTGGCCGTCGGCGCGTCGTCGGACCTCAGGCGTGACGACGCCGAACACCTCGCGGCCGTCGCCTCCGGCTTCAACAGCCTGGCCAAGGGGGCCGGGCGGCACTTCGGGGCGGGCGGCGTGCGCCAGACCATGGTCGAGATGGACGACGCGTTCCTCTTCGTCGCCGCGGCCGGCGACGGTTCCTGCCTCGCCGTCCTCACGGCCGTCACCGCCGACATCGGCCTGGTCGCCTACGAGATGGCCCGCCTGGTCAAGCGGGTCGGCGAGCACCTCTACGCGGCGCCGCGCATCGCGGCACGGCCGCCCGCCGCAGGCTGATCCGGACAGGGTGGCGCAGATGACCGAGACCCCGACCGGCGGCCCGTGGGAGCCGGGCAGCCAGTGGTACGACGGTGAGGCGGGCCCACTGGTGCGCCCGTACGCCATGACGGGCGGCCGGACCCAACCGGGCCCCACCGGCGTCCGCTTCGACCTGATCGCGCTCGTCACCCTCGACCCCGCCGGACCGGAGCCCGACGACACCGCGCTCGGCCCTGAACACCGGACCCTGATCGACCTGTGCCGCCCGGAGACCCAGTCCGTGGCCGAACTCGCCGCCGACGCCGACCTTCCCGTCGGCGTGGTCCGGGTGCTCCTCGGTGACCTCCTCGAACTCGGCTGCGTGACCGTCAGCCGCCCCGTACCCCCGGCACATCTGCCCGACGAACGGATCCTGCGCGAGGTCATCGAGGGGTTGCGAGCGCTGTAGATGAACGTTCGTAACCCGCGGCCACCTTGCCGCATCCCGATCCGGACGAGAAACGCACCGGACCGGACGCGAGATGTACACATCAGATGCGATTCGGTCCAACCACCCGCACGGGTGCCCTGGTTGTCATGATGCTGACTTCGCATCCGGAGCACCCGTACGCCGACCGCAGCAGGCCCTCCCGAGAGAAGTGATCATGGTCTCCGAGCACTCCGACACCGTCGACGACACCTCCGCCCTGGCGCTGAAGATCCTGGTCGCCGGCGGATTCGGGGTCGGCAAGACCACCCTGGTCGGCGCCGTCAGCGAGATCCGGCCGCTGCGCACCGAGGAACTGCTCAGCGAGGCCGGTCAACTCGTGGACGACACCGACGGTGTGGACAAGAAGGTCACCACGACCGTCGCCATGGACTTCGGGCGCATCACCATCCGCTCGGGCCTGTCGCTGTACCTCTTCGGCACACCGGGGCAGGACCGCTTCTGGTTCCTGTGGGACGAGTTGTCGCAGGGCGCGCTCGGTGCCGTGGTCCTCGCGGACACGCGGCGCCTGGAGGACTGCTTCCCGGCCGTCGACTACTTCGAGCACCGGCACATACCGTTCGTGGTCGCCGTCAACTGCTTCGCCGGAGCCCGCGGCTACGGGGCCCACGACGTCTCGCGGGCCCTCGACCTCGACCGCGGCACCCCCGTGGTGCTGTGCGACGCGCGCGACCGGGATTCCGGCAAGGAGGTACTGATCCGGCTCGTCGAGTACGCGGGGCGCATGCACACCGCCCGGCTTCTGGACTCCGTCCGCTGAACCGGCCGCTCAGGCCGCCAGGTCCTTCACGGCCACCACCTTGTCGATGCTCACCCGCACCAGCAGCTCGCCCGGAACGCCGTTGCGGGCGCCGTATTCCTCGGCGCGGTCCTCGCCCATGTACCGTGCGGCGATCCGGGTGGCCCACAGGCGTACCTCGTCGAGGTCCTCCGACAGCCGGGCGCGACCGTTCAGCACCACGAAGTGGAACGGCGGCCGGTCGTCGTCCACGCACAGCGCGACCCGCCCGTCACGGGTCAGATTCCGCCCCTTCACGGTCTCCCTGCCGGTGTTGAAGACCAGCTCGTCGCCGTCCAGCAGGAACCAGATCGGTGCCACATGCGGGGCCCCGTCGGCGCGGACGGTGGACAGTTTGGCCGTGCGGGTGCCTTCCGAGACGAACGCCCGCCACTCCTCGTCGGTCATCTTCTCTGCCATGCGCCCATCCTGCTTGCCCGGACGCCGGTCGTGGGGAAGGCTGGCGGGGAGTTCCTCCAGCCAGGGGGAGACATCACACGGGGAGACGGAGACATGGCGCAGAACCAGGGACTCGGGTGGCTCCTGGACGATCTGACCGAGCGGGTGGACCACGTACGCCACGCGCTCGTCCTGTCGAACGACGGACTGGTCACAGGGGCCAGTATGAGCCTGCGCCGCGAGGACGCGGAGCATCTGGCCGCCGTGGCGTCCGGACTGCACAGCCTGGCCAAGGGCTCGGGACGCCACTTCGGCGCGGGCCGGGTACGCCAGACCATGATCGAGTACGACGACGCAGTGCTGTTCGTGACCGCGGCCGGCACCGGAAGCTGTCTGTGCGTGCTCAGTGCGGCCGAGGCCGACATCGGCCAGATCGCCTACGAGATGACCCTGCTCGTCAATCGCGTCGGCGAACACCTCGGCGTCGACGCCCGGCAACCCGACCGGACCCCGAACGTGGACCTCTGACCGGCGAGTCCGCCGAGCCCTGGAGTTATCCACAGCCCCGCCACGACCCGCGGCGAATTGGCTACGGTGTGTGCACGGCGAACGCACAGGGCGTGAGCCATCGACTCCACGGGGGAGTACGACCATGTCGGCGAACACCTTCCGCGCGCCCGGCCCCATCAGCTGCACCGTCAGCCGTGCCGCGCGCGAACTCGGTCTCAAGCGGAGCGAGTTCGACATCGCAGTGCGGCTCGGCCGCATCCGGACCGTGCCCGACGAGGGCGGTGGCGGGGACCGGCGGGTGGAGCGCGCGGAGATCGACCGCCTCCGCTCGCAGGACGGCTTCCCGGACGCCCTCCGCGAGCGCGTCCGCGTGGTGGGCACCGTGGAGGGCGCCGCGCTCATGAACATTCCGGCCGGCCGATTCACGCGGCTGGCGCGCCTGGGCATGATCGTGCCCGTGCACCACTACCTCAACCGCTACCGAGCCGTGGTGTGGCTCTATCCGGCCGAGGAACTGCGCGCGTTCACTTCGGCCGCGGAACACGCGCACCTGCTGAAAGGCCGCACGCCCGAGACGCTGCGCGGCCAGCTGCAGGCAGGAGTGGACCTTCGCGCCCGCAACTGGCGCGGCCGGCACCTCGGCTTCCTGCTGCGGCAGGCGGACGGTCCGTGGGCCCGGTCCGGAGCGCTGGCCGCCTTCCTCGCACCCGGCGACATCGCCGATGTCGTCAAGGATCCCTACGAGCGTGCCCACCTGAACCGGTTCCGGCCCGCCCCGCCCGGTCGGGCGGCTCCCGGCTCCCCTTCCGCGCACCTCGCCGAGCGCATCATGACCGCGCGGGACTCGGACGAGACCGAGTGGCTGCGGGGCGAGCTGGCCCGTACGGTCGGCGAGGCCCGCGCCTTGTCGCCCGCCCCGCGCCCCGCTGTTCGACCGGCCCCGCGGCGGCCGCTCCCCGCGGCACGGCCGATCGCGCCGATGGCGCGAACGGTCACCCGTCCGAACGACGCGGGGAAACGGCCGGGATCGTCCTCCGCATCGCCGACCGGTGGGCCCGGCCACCACCGGCAGCGGCCGGCCCGCGGGCTGCGCGCCTGGCTGCGGCGTGGCCCCCGGACGGCCCTGGAGCCGGTACGGGTGTGAAGGGTGACGAGAAGCCCGTCCCGGCAGCCCGCTACATCGCCCTGAACAGACCTTCCTGGACGACCGACACCAGCAGACGCCCCTGTAGGTCGTAGATGCGCCCGCGGGCCAGGCCGCGGCCGCCGGTGATGATCGGCGACTCCTGGTCGTACAGGAACCACTCGTCGGCGCGGAACGGCCGGTGGAACCACATGGCGTGGTCCAGGGAGGCCATGTCGAAGCTCCGCGGGCCCCACAGCGGTTCGACCGGGATGCGCACCGCGTCCAGGAGGGTCATGTCACTGGCGTAGGTCAGCGCGCACGTGTGGACCAGCGGGTCGTCGCCCAACGGACCGACCGCGCGCATCCACACGGCGCTGCGCGGCTCGGCGCCCTCGATCTCCTCGGGGTGCCAGCGCAGCCGGTCGACGTACCGGATGTCGAACGGCTGGCGGCGCGCCATCCGCTCCAACTGCTCGGGCAGCGCGCCCAGATGCTTGCGGATCTCCTCGGTCACCGTCGGCAGCGACTCCGGGTCCGGGATCTCCCGGGCCGGCGGCAGCTGGTGCTCGAACGGTCCTTCCTCGGGCTTGTGAAAGGAGGCGGTCAGATTGAAGATCGTGCGGCCCTGCTGCACGGCCGTGACCCGGCGGGTGGTGAACGACCGGCCGTCACGGACCCGCTCGACCTGGTACACGATCGGCACCCCGGGCCGGCCCGGGCGCAGGAAGTACGCGTGCAGCGAGTGCACCGGACGGTCGCCGTCCGTGGTGCGGCCGGCGGCGACCAGCGCCTGGCCGGCCACCTGCCCGCCGAAGACCCGCTGCAGGGACTCCTGCGGGCTGCGGCCGCGGAAGATGTTGACCTCTATCTGCTCGAGGTCGAGCAGGGCGACCAGGCTCTCGGCCGGATTCGTCATCGGGGGGATTCTCCTTGGCTCACAGCTGGCCGACATCGGTGACGCGGATGATCGCGCGGCCCTCGGCGTCCGAGGCGGTGAGGTCGACCTCCGCGCTGATGCCCCAGTCGTGATCGTCGTTCGGGTCGTCGAAGATCTGACGGACGCGCCAGAGCCCGTTCTCCGGCTCCTCCTTGATGACCAGCAGCTTGGGGCCGCGGGCGTCGGGGCCGGTGCCGAGGTCGTCGTACTCGTCCCAGTACTTGTCCATCGCCTCGCCCCACGCGTCGGCGTCCCAGCCGGACTCGGCGTCCATCTCGCCGAGCTGGTCGACCTGGTCGAGGGCGGCCAGCTCCACGCGGCGGAACAGGGCGTTGCGGACCAGGACCCGGAAGGCACGCGCGTTGGTGGTGACCGGCTTGACCTCGTCGGCCTTCTCCCGGGCCTCCTCGGCGGTCATCTCCTCCGGGTTCGCCAGCTGCTCCCACTCGTCCAGCAGGCTGGAGTCCACCTGGCGAACCATCTCGCCCAGCCACTCGATCAGATCCTGCAGGTCCTCGGACTTGAGGTCGTCCGGGATGGTGTGGTCGAGGGTCTTGTAGGCACTGGCGAGGTAACGCAGCACGATGCCCTCGGTGCGGGCCAGCTCGTAGAAGGACACCAGCTCGGTGAAGGACATCGCCCGCTCGTACATGTCCCGGATCACCGACTTCGGCGAGAGCGGGTGGTCACCGACCCACGGATGGCTCTTGCGGTAGGTGTTGTACGCGTGGAAGAGCAGCTCTTCCAGGGGCTTCGGGTACGAGACGTCCTGCAGGCGCTCCATGCGCTCCTCGTACTCGACGCCGTCCGCCTTCATCGCGGCCACGGCCTCGCCGCGCGCCTTGTTCTGCTGCGCGACGAGGATCTGCCTCGGGTCGTCCAGGGTGGACTCCACCACGGACACCATGTCGAGGGCGTACGAAGGCGATTCGGGGTCGAGGAGTTCGAACGAGGCGAGAGCGAACGTGGACAGCGGCTGGTTGAGCGCGAAGTCCTGCTGGAGGTCGACGGTGAGCCGGACGATGCGGCCCTCGGCGTCGGGCTTGTCGAGCTTCTCCACGATGCCGCCGTCGAGCAGCGAACGGTAGATCGCGATCGCCCGCCGGATGTGCCGGAGCTGCTGCCTGCGCGGCTCGTGGTTGTCCTCGAGGAGGTGGCGCATCGCCTCGAAGGCGTTGCCCGGCCGGGCGATCACCGACAGCAGCATCGTGTGCGTCACCCGGAACCGCGAGGTCAGCGGCTCGGGTTCCGAATCGATCAGCTTCTGGAAGGTGTTCTCCGTCCAGGCGACGAATCCCTCCGGCGCCTTCTTGCGCACCACCTTGCGGCGCTTCTTCGGGTCGTCGCCGGCCTTCGCCAGTGCCTTCTCGTTCTCGATGACGTGCTCGGGCGCCTGCGCCACGACGAGCCCGGCGGTGTCGAAGCCGGCCCGGCCGGCCCGGCCGGCGATCTGGTGGAACTCCCGCGCCCGCAGCGTGCGCACACGGCTGCCGTCGTACTTGGTCAGGGCGGTGAACAGCACCGTACGGATGGGCACGTTGACCCCCACGCCGAGCGTGTCCGTACCGCAGATCACCTTCAGCAGACCGGCCTGGGCGAGCTTCTCCACCAGTCGCCGGTACTTGGGCAGCATGCCGGCGTGGTGCACACCGATGCCGTGCCGGACGTAACGGGAGAGGTTGCGGCCGAACTTGGTGGTGAAGCGGAAGTTGCCGATCAGCTCGGCGATCTGGTCCTTCTCCTCGCGCGAGCACATGTTGATGCTCATGAGTGCCTGGGCCCGCTCCACGGCCTGCGCCTGGGTGAAGTGCACGATGTACACCGGGGCCTGCTTGGTCTCCAGCAGGTCGGTGAGCGTCTCGGTGAGCGGGGTCAGCTTGTACTCGTAGGACAGGGGCACCGGGCGGGTCGCGGAACGGACCACGGAGGTAGGGCGTCCGGTGCGGCGGGCGAGGTCCTTCTCGAAGAACGACACATCGCCCAAAGTGGCCGACATCAGGATGAACTGTGCCTGGGGGAGTTCCAGCAGCGGGATCTGCCAGGCCCAGCCGCGGTCGCCCTCCGCGTAGAAATGGAACTCGTCCATCACGACCTGGCCGACGTCCGCGTTCTTGCCGTCACGCAGCGCGATCGACGCCAGCACCTCGGCGGTGCAGCAGATCACCGGTGCGTCGGCGTTCACGGAGGCGTCGCCGGTCAGCATGCCGACGTTCTCGGTGCCGAAGAGCTTGCACAGCTCGAAGAACTTCTCCGACACCAGCGCCTTGATCGGCGCCGTGTAGAAGGTGACCTCGTCCCGGGCCAGCGCGGCGAAGTGCGCGCCCGCCGCGATCATGCTCTTGCCGGAGCCCGTAGGCGTCGAGACGATCACGTTCGCCCCGGAGACCGCCTCGATCAGCGCCTCCTCCTGATGGGGGTAGAGCGTGAGGCCCCGCTCCTGCGCCCACGACTCGAAGGCTTCGTAGAGGGCGTCGGGGTCGGCGGTCGGCGGCAGCTGATCGATGAGGGTCACGCCCCCATCTTGCCTGGCCTTCTCCCCGAGAGGGGAATCGGATGCGGGGACGAAGATCATGGCCGATACGCTGTCTCGCCGACGCAGCGTCAGCGCACCAGGTCAACTGGACAGCGGCACATGAGGAATGGGGCGGGAAGCGGCCATGATGGGACCAGCACACTCACTGTCGGGGGCCGCGGCCTGGCTCGGCGTCGGGGCGGCCGCCGCGGCGGCCGGTCATCCGATGCCCTGGCCGGTCCTCCTCTGTGGGGCCCTGATCTGCGCCGGAGCCGCCCTCGCCCCGGACCTGGACCACAAGGCCGCCACCATCTCCCGTGCCTTCGGGCCGATCTCCCGGTGGATCTGCGAGATCGTGGACAAGCTGTCCTACGCCGTCTACAAGTCGACGAGGAAGCAGGGCGACCCGCGCCGCTCCGGAGGCCACCGCACACTGACCCACACCTGGCTGTGGGCGGTCCTGATCGGCGCCGGCTGCTCCGGGGCCGCGATCTCGGGCGGCCGCTGGGCGGTGCTGGCGATCCTGTTCGTGCACATGGTGCTGGCCATCGAGGGCCTGCTGTGGCGGGCGGCGCGCGGCTCCAGCAGCGATGTCCTGGTCTGGCTGCTGGCGGCGACCAGTGCGTGGATCCTCGCGGGAATACTGGACAAGCCGGGCAACGGTTCGGACTGGCTGTTCACCGCGCCCGGACAGGAGTACCTGTGGCTGGGCCTGCCGATCGTGCTGGGCGCCCTGGTGCACGACATCGGGGACGCGCTGACCGTGTCCGGCTGCCCGATCCTGTGGCCGATCCCGATCGGCCGCAAGCGCTGGTACCCGCTGGGACCACCGAAGCCGATGCGGTTCCGGGCGGGCAGCTGGGTCGAGCTGAAGGTGCTGATGCCGGTGTTCATGCTGCTCGGCGGGGTGGGCTGCGCTGCGGCCCTCAACGTGATCTGAGCCGCCCGCCCGGCAACGGGCGCCTCCGGTGCCGTCCCGGACGCCCGCCCTGCCCGGCCACGCCCCTGACTCGGTCAGGTGGCCTCGCCCGACTCCGCCCCGCCGTAGCGGCGCTCGAAGCGGGCGACGCGGCCCTCGGTGTCCACCGTGCGGGCCTTGCCGGTGTAGAAGGGGTGGCTCTCCGAGGAGATCTCCACGTCGATCACCGGGTAGCTGCGGCCGTCGTCCCACTCGATGGTCTGTTCGCTCTGCGCGGTGGAGCGGGTCAGGAAGGCGTATCCGGCAGCGCGGTCGCGGAAGACCACCGGGTGGTAGTCGGGATGCTTGTCCTGCTGCATGGCGGCTCCTCGGGCGAGGCGGTCGGGCAGGAGGCGTGCGGACGGGCCGGACGGTCAGCGGCTCGGTCAGCCGGACAAGGAGTCCTCGTCGACGATGTGCATGGCGGCCTCCTCCGCGGAGGCCGCGGCGCCGTCGATGCCGACGTCGGTGGCGACGAGTGCTTCCTCCTCGTCCTCGTGCGCGCCCTCGTCGGGGGCGACGAGCCGGCCGGAGCGGAAGTTCCCGACCTCGTTGTCGAGGAGTTCCCCGTCGCTGCCGTTGCAGTCGCCGATGCCGTCGTCGTCGGGGACGGCCGGGTCGGGCGTCTCCTCCGCGAGCCGCTGGTCGAGGGTCTCCCCCGCCTGGCGTTCGGCCGCCGTCACTCCGACGTGGTCGACCGCCCAGGGCCGCTCGGGAGGGGACCAGCCGCGGTCGAGCGGGTCGGCGACGCCGTCGAAGTCCAGTGTGTCCTCGACGTCGAGCACCCCCGAGTCCTCCCGGATCTCCGAGGAATCGGGCTGGTAGACGTCGTCCCCCCATCCGTCGGCGCTGTCCACGAGTACCTCCAGGTCGTGAGGACGGCCGTGTGCCGCCACGGCGGGCGGCGGGCCGCCGGCACGCGCGGCACGGAAACGCGACGCGAACCGAGTGGTTCCCGGGCGATTCCCGCGCCGGTGCCGATTTCCAGACTTCCACCCCGGCTCGGGACCGCGCAACGGCACGGGCCCCGGCCGCGTCCCCGGGCGCAGCTCCCGCACCTCGCGGGACCGGTGGGCCACCGCCGCATCACCGCAGGGCCCGCGCGGCTCCGGACCGCCGGTGTGGGCACGGTCGGCCCCGGCCCGGGGGAGACAGGTTCGTGCGCTTCCGGTCCTCGTCGTGTTTCCGGACCTCGTCCGCGCGGGCGCCAGAGTTTCCGGACCCGTCGGGCAGACGCTGCCGGCTCGTCCGGTACCGGGTCTCTCGATCCCGGTCCCGTCGACATGGGCACCCGTACTCGCGGCCTGCTCCGCCTGAGCATCCGGTACCGGGAACGCGGCCCGGCCGGCGAAGGCACCCGCACTCGCCGTTCGGCCGGGTCGGCGCGGGCCCGGCACAGGCAGCCGCACTCCCGGCTGCAGTTCCGCCCAGGCCCCCCGCTTCCGCTACCAGCCCAGTCGGCACAGGCGCGCACCTCGACGGTCCCAGGGCCTCGCCCTCCGGGCGCCGCCGCCCCCGCCTTCTCACCCGTGCCAGGACCGCCACAGGGCCGCGTAGGCGCCGTCCGCCGTCACCAGCTCCTCGTGGCTGCCCAGCTCGCTGATGCGGCCGTTCTCCACCACGGCGATCACGTCGGCGTCATGGGCGGTGTGCAGACGGTGAGCGATGGCGACCACGGTGCGGCCGTCCAGCACCCGTGCCAGCGAGCGTTCCAGATGGCGTGCCGCCCGCGGGTCGAGCAGCGAGGTCGCCTCGTCCAGGACCAGCGTGTGCGGGTCCGCCAGGACGAGCCGGGCCAGCGCGATCTGCTGGGCCTGCGCCGGGGTGAGCGCCAGGCCGCCGGAGCCGACCTCCGTGTCCAGCCCTTCGTCCAGGGCCCGGCTCCAGGCGTCCGCGTCGACCGCGCCCAGGGCCGCCCACAGCCCGGCGTCCGTGGCGTCGGTGCGGGCCAGCAGGAGGTTGTCGCGCAGGGAGCCCACGAACACGTGGTGTTCCTGGTTGACCAGGGCGACGTGCGAGCGGACGCGTTCGGCCGGCATGCGGGACAGCTCGGCGCCGCCCAGGGTGACCCGGCCGTCCCGGGGCGCGTAGATCCCGGCGAGCAGCCTGCCCAGGGTGGACTTGCCGGCGCCGGAGGGTCCGACGAGGGCCAGCCGGGTGCCCGGCGCGACCGCCAGGGAGACCTTGCGGAGCACGTCGACGCCCTCGCGGTAGCCGAAGTGCACCCGGTCGGCGTGCACGTCCCGCCCGGTCGGGGCCAGCGAGGCGTCCCCGGCGTCCGGCTCGACGTCCCGCACGCCGACCAGCCGGGCCAGCGACACCTGTGCCACCTGCACCTCGTCGTACCAGCGCAGGATCAGGTTCACCGGGTCGACGAGCATCTGGGCGACGAGCGCGCCCGTCGTCAGCTGGCCCACCCCGATCCAGCCCCGCAGGACGAACACACCGCCGACCATCAGGACCGAGCCGAGCACGAGGACGTGGACGGCGTTGATCACCGGGAAGAGCACGGACCGCAGCCACAGGGTGTACCGCTCCCAGGCCGTCCATTCCTTGATCCGCCGTTCGGACAGCGCGACCCGGCGGTCGCCGAGGCGGTGCGCCTCGACAGTGTGGCCCGCGTCGACGGTCTCGGCGAGCGCGGCGGCGACGGCGGCGTACCCGGCGGCCTCGGAGCGGTAACCGGAGGGCGCCCGCTTGAAGTACCAGCGGCAGCCGGCCACGAGCACCGGGACGGCGACCAGGACGGCGGCCGCCAGCGGCGGTGCCGTCACGACGAGCCCGCCGAGCAGCAGCAGGGCCCACACGGCACCAATGGCCAGCTGCGGCACGGCCTCGCGCATGGCGTTGGCCAGCCGGTCGATGTCGGTGGTGATGCGGGAGAGCAGATCGCCCGTGCCCGCCCGTTCCAGCACGCCCGGCGGCAGCCCGACCGACCGGACGAGGAAGTCCTCGCGCAGGTCGGCAAGCATCCGCTCGCCGAGCATCGCGCCCCGCAGCCGCACCTGGCGCACGAACACGGCCTGCACGCCCAGCGCGAGCGCGAACAGTCCGACGGTGAGCCCCAGATGCAGGTTTCGGGCGTCGTCCGACACCCGCTCGACCAGGCCGCCCAGCAGGTAGGGGCCCACCATGGAGGCGATCACCGCGACGGTGTTCACGACGATCAGCAGCAGGAAGGCCCGGCGGTGCCTGCGGAACAGCTCGGTGACGTAGGCGCGTACGGTCGCAGCCGCGCCGACGGGCAGGGTGGTGGCGGTCGTCGGGGCCGCCGGGTCGTACGCCGGCGGCGCAACGCCGATCATGCGCTCTCCTCGATCTCTTCCAGTTCGCCGAGCGCGCCCAGCAGGGCGTCCCCGTCGGCCGGGCCGGCGTCCGCGCCGGCCGCGGCCATCTCCTCGTCGGTCTCCCGCGTGACCACGGACCGGTACCGCGGCTCACCGTCGACCAGTTCGCGGTGCACACCGGTCGCCACGACCTCGCCGTCGTGGACCAGGACGACCCGGTCCGCACGGTCGAGCAGGAGCGGCGAGGAGGTGAGGACCACGGTGGTCCGCCCCGACCGCAGCCGGCGCAGCCCGTCGGCGATCCGTGCCTCGGTGTGCGAATCGACCGCGGACGTCGGTTCGTCCAGCACCAGCACCTCGGGGTCGGTGATCAGGGACCTCGCCAGCGCGAGTCGCTGGCGCTGGCCCCCGGAGAGGGAGCGGCCGCGCTCCGTGATGCGGGCGTCCATCGGGTCGGCCGCGTCCACCGACCCCTGCACCAGCGCGTCCAGGACGTCCTGGCACTGCGCGGCCGCGAGCGCGTCCGCCGCACCGACGGCTCCGGAGGCGGGCACGTCGAGCAGTTCGCGCAAGGTACCGGAGAGCAGTACCGGGTCCTTGTCCTGGACGAGGACGGCGGTCCGGGCGGTGTCCAGGGGGAGTTCGTCCAGGGGCACACCGCCGAGCAGCACCGGCCGGCCCGCCTCGGCGGGATGGCCGCCCAGCCGCTCCGCGAGCCTGCCGGCCGCGTCCGGGTCGCCGCAGACCACGGCGGTGAGCCGGCCGGCGGGGACGAGCAGACCGGTGTCGGGGTCGTACAGGTCGCCGTCCGGCAAATGGTCCGGGCGGGTGCCGTCGGTGGCCGTGGAACGTTCCAGGGACAGCACGCGCGCGGCCCGTCTGGCCGAGGGCCGCGAGAAGGAGTACGCCATGGCGATCTCCTCGAAGTGCCGCAGCGGATAGTTGAGGATCATCACCGCGCTGTAGACGGTGACGAGTTCGCCGACCGTGATCCGGCCCTCGCGGGCCAGGTGGACGCCGTGCCAGACGACCATGATCATCAGCAGCCCCGGCAGCAGCACCTGGACGGCGGAGATCAGCGACCACATCCGGGCGCTGCGCACGGCCGCGTGGCGTACCTCCTGGGAGGCCCGGCGGTAGCGGTCGAGGAACAGCTCCTCGCCGCCGATACCGCGCAGCACGCGCAGCCCCGCTACGGTGTCCGCGGCCAGTTCCGTGGCCCGGCCCGCCTTCTCGCGCTGCTCGTCGGCCCGGCGGGTCGCCCGGGGCAGCAGCGGCAGCACCGCGAGCGCGACGACGGGCAGTCCGACGGCGACGACCACACCCAGGGCGGGCTGGTAGACGAGGAGGCCGGCACAGACCGCGACGACGGTGAGCGCGGCGGCGGTGAACCGGGAGACCGCCTCGACGAACCAGCCGATCTTCTCCACGTCACCGGTGGAGACGGCCACCACCTCACCGGCCGCGACCCGCCGGGTGAGGGCGGATCCCAGGTGGGCGGCCTTGCGCGCGAGCAGCTGCTGGACACGGGCGGCGGCGGTGATCCAGTTGGTGACGGCGGCCCGGTGCAGGAAGGTGTCCCCGACGGCGATGCCCGTGCCGCACAGCAGCATCAGACCACCCGTCAGGGCCAGCCGGGAGCCGGAGCGGTCGACGACGGCCTGGACGGCGAGGCCCACACAGAAGGGCAGGGCGGAGACCGAGACGAAGTGGAGGAGGCCCCAGGCGAGTGCCTTCAGCTGGCCGCCCGTCTGGTTGCGCCACAGCCACCACAGGAAGCGGGGGCCCGAGCGCGCGTCGGGGACGCCCGGATCGGGATACGGAAGGTCTTGGATCTGCATGACGTCCCAGTGGCTCGTGTCAGAAGGGAGCTCGTGCGAGGGGAAGCTCGTGGCGGGGAGGCGGGAGAGGGCAGGGCAAGGGGGAGCGGCGGGCGGTGACAAGCCGTGAAAGGTTCGCGTCGCCGAGCGGTTGATTTCAACCGGTTTTCCTGGGGCACTCCCGCAATGCGCCCGTATCCGGCCAGGTGGCCGTCGCCCGAAGCCGCGATGTCATCATGGGGCGGTGATAGACAGCGTGCGGCGTG
This sequence comes from Streptomyces sp. 1222.5, assembly GCF_900105245.1. NCBI lineage: Bacteria > Bacillati > Actinomycetota > Actinomycetes > Kitasatosporales > Streptomycetaceae > Streptomyces > Streptomyces sp. 1222.5. Next base: position 7,409,998 of record NZ_FNSZ01000001.1, read on the forward strand.
TGACGGTCGCGATGGCGGCCCTGGGGACTCTGTTGGCGACCACCACGGCCTGCGGCGGCCCGGGCTCCGGTGCCGACGGCGCGTCAGGGGCGGGCGGCCGGGGCACGCAGAGGCCGACGGGGGACGCGACGCACCCGAGCGACACGACCCGTGTCCCGGGCGTCGGCGAACGGCTCCACCGGAAGATCCCCGCGGACTCGAGCCAGGTCGTGGCCGTCTACGGCCGGGGCAAGGACTCGGCCGAATCCACGGTGGTGCTGTACACCCGGCGCGGTGGCCGCTGGCACCAGGAGGCGAGCTGGACCGCCCACAACGGGCGCAAGGGCTGGACGACCGACCATCACGAGGGCGACAAGCGCAGCCCGGTCGGTGTGTTCACCCTCTCGGACGCGGGCGGCGTGCTCCCGGACCCGGGCGCGAAGCTGCCGTACGACCGGGACCAGGCCGCCTACGCGGCCCCGGCCTACTGGAAGAAGGCGTACCACCACGACTTCGACTACGTCATCGCCATCGACTACAACCGGGTCCGGGGCAACCCGCCGAAGGACGCCACCCGCCCCCTGGGTGCGGAGAAGGGCGGCAGCATCTGGTTGCACATGGACCACCACAGCGGCACCTCGGCCTGCGTCAGCGTCTCCCGGGCGGCCATGGAGCATCTGCTGCGCACCCTCGACCCGGCCCGCAAGCCCGTCGTGGTGATGGGGGACCGGGCGGACCTGTCCGCCTAGCGTCCCGCCGTGCCGCCCTTCTGCGCCGGGGGTGGTCCCGCCGCGGCGGACTTGTTGCTCACGATGTCCACGTCGCTCGCCCGGACGTAGCCGAGCCGGTGGCCGAACTGGATCTCGTAGTAGCCCTCCTGGCCCTTCACGACCGGGCTCGGCGTGCTGACGAAGGACGACCGCGGGACGTAGGAGCTGTCGACGCGGGCCTGGGTCACGTATCGCTGGCCGGCCCGGAAACGGTAGGGGAGCGGCGACTCGGTCGGCTCCTCCACGTCCTCCGGGTAGGCGTCCTCCTCGGGCAGGGCGCGGCCGAACACCGGGACCTCGTCCAGTCCCTCCTTCGGCGTCACCATGCGGCCGGCCGCGCCGACGGCGGTCGGGTGCTTCTTCGGGTTCTTGAACCAGGCCTTGTTCCCCTGGAACCAGATGGCCGTCCAGTCGCCGCTGCGCCCGGCGACGGCATAGGTCTGGCCTGCGGAGACACGCGATCCGAGGTCGTTGACGTCCTCCGTGGAGGGGTCGCCGTCCGGCTTGCGGCCCGGATCCTGGATCAGCGGGGCCTTCTCGTCCGGTTCGGAGTGCAGCCGTACGGCGCTCGACCCGTGCGGCGGGCACGGCTCGCCGTCCTTGCCGCAGCCGGTGAACCTCGGCTTGTAGGAGGCGTAGTCCGGCAGGATCATCACCATGTCGCTGTCCGCCCCGGCCGTGGCCTTCAGCGGCGCGCCGAGCAGGTCGAAGTAGTGCCGCCAGTCCCAGAAGGGACCGGGGTCGTCGTGCATGTCGGGGATGCTGTCCGCGGTCGGTGACGGCACGTTGTCATGGCCGAAGATGTGCTGCCGGTCGAGCGGGACGTCGTACTTCTTCGCGAGGTAGCGCACCAGGCGGGCCGAGGATCGGTACATCTGCTCCGTGAACCAGGTGCCGGGGTGGGTGAGGAACCCCTCGTGCTCGATGCCGATCGAGCGGGCGTTCACGAACTGGCTGCCGGAGTGCCAGGCCTCGTCCCTGGTGCGGACGTGCTGGGTGATGTGGCCGTCGCTGGAGCTGATCGAGTAGTGCCAGGACGCCTCCGTCGGGTCCTGCACGGTCTTGAACATGTTCGGCAGGTACGACTCGGTGTCGTGGATGACGATGTACTCGATCTTCTCGTCCCGCGGCCGGTCGGCGAGGTCGTGGTTGCCGTACGCGCCGTCGTCGTCGATCTCCACGTACGGCGCGCTGAGCCAGTCGCAGGCGAGGTCGGCCGGGCACTCGACCTCCTTGGGCCGCTTCTTGTCCGGTGTGCGCGCCACGCGCACACCGGGGTTGCCGGCGAGGCTGACCTCCTGTCCCTCGGCGGTGGTGCGGTGCGCGCCCTTGCGGATCACGTCGAACACGTCGTTGGCGTAGGCGGTCGCCGAGGTGATGTCACGGGTGCCCGGGTAGTGCTTGACCGCCTCCCACCAGTCCGCCGGATTGTCGCTGAGGGGCTTGCCGAGCTTGCGTTGCGTGGCCGCAAGGAGTGCCGCCCCGCCGCGCACGTTGGCGGCGGCGTCCGTCCGCAGGCGCTCCGCCGGGACCTTGATCAGGCGTGCGGCGCGTTCCAGGTCCGCCGGCTGGACGCGGTGGCCGGGCAGCGACTCGGCCGGGCCCGCGTCGGGGTTCCCCGCGGCTCCGACGGGCGGCCGGGTGCCGGCGCCGTCCCTGCCCTGCGCGCCGGCCGCCGCCGGGGGCAGGGCCTTTCCGCCGTCGACGAGGTGCATCGGCCCGTAGCCGCCCGCGACGCTCGGGGAGCCCGGGTGGGCGTCCCATCGCGACTGCGTGTAGGACACACTCATGAGCACGCTGCGGGGCACGTGGTACTCGCGCGCCGCGTCCGCGAAGGCGTCCTGCAGCAGCCGGTCCTGCACCTCGTCGTCCCCGAGCACCGGGACGAGCAGCAGCGGCGCGAGCAGCGCCGCCGACGCGATCACGCACGCCGTTCGACGGCATTCGCGGAGGCTGTTGGGAACACGCAGGGCGGCCGGTCTTCTCATTGGACGGTTCTCCAGACATGTTCGACACCACCAGGACAGAGGGACTTGTCCTGGACGCCACCCCGGCAACGTTTCCGTGCCTGGCGCGCCCCGTCGCGCCAACCGTCACCTCGCTGGCCGAGCGGCAGGGCAGAGGCCACTCGGTCGGCGGCGTGCGGGCTCAGTCCTCGACGGGGTCGACCCGCCAGTCGGGATGACCCGGCATCGGCGGGGTGTGCGGCCCGTACAGCCAAGGCGTCAGAAAGGGCGTCAGGTCCTCGCCCGCGACCTCGGAGGCGAGTGCGACGAAGTCCCGGGTGCCTGCCGCCCGGCCCCGGTACCTGCTCACCCACGCCCGCTCGATCCTGCCGAACGTCTCCTCACCGACCTTCTCCCGCAGGGCGTACAGCACCAGCGCCGAGCCGTCGTAGCGCATGACCTTGAACAGGGCCGGCTCCGTCGGTTCGGCCGGAGCGCCCTCGTCGTGACGCCACTGGTCGTGCTGCTCGTAGGCCGCCCGCATGGCCTCTTCGAGGCCGGGACCACCGTGGGTGTCGGAGTACAGCCGCTCGTAGAACCGGGCGTGACCCTCGCTCAGCCACAGGTCGGACCAGCGGCGGACGGCGACGCTGTCACCGGTCCAATGGTGCGTCAGCTCGTGCACGAGGTTGCGTTCGGCGTCGACGCGGTCGCCGAGCAGGTCCTCCCTCGGGACGACGGACAGCGACTGCGTCTCCAGCGCCACCGGCTGGTCGGTGTCCCCGACCAGCACGCCGTAGCGGCGGAACGGGTACGGGCCGAGCTGCCGCTCCAGCCAGGCCAGGTGGTCGGGGGTCAGCGAGCGGTACGCCTCGGTGTCGCCGACCAGACTGTCCGGGACCACGTCCCGGACGGGCAGCCCGCGCGGTCCGGTGCCGTCGACGAAGGTGAATCTGCCCACCGCCATCTGGACCAGCTGCGCCGCGATCGGCTGCTCGGAGTCGTACGTCCACCGGATGCGTCCGTCGGCCTGCCGGACCTTGTCGACGAGCCGGCCGTTGGCCACCGCGCTGAGGTCCGGCGGGGTGGTGATACGGAAGGTGACGGGCGCCCGCAGGCTCGGATGGTCGTCGGCCGGGAAGATCATTCTCGCGCCGTCGGGCTGCGCGTACACCACGGTCCCGTCGGACGTGGGCACCCATCCGTAGTCCTGGATCGCGTCGTCGCGGTGGCGGCTCTGGGTCGGGTCGGCGGTGTAGGCGACGCGGACGGTGAAGGCGCTGCCGTGGGGGATGGGCCGGGCGGGAGTGACCACGAGTTCGTCGCCGTGGCGTACGGCGGTGGCGGGAGCGCCGTCGACGGTGACCCGGTGCAGCGTGTTGCCCGCGAAGTCGAGGTCGAACCGGGACAGGGCCTGGGTGGCGGTGGCGCTGATCGTGGCCGTTGCGGGGAACGGCGTCCGCACCGCCCGCCAGTCGAAGTCGAGCGTGTAGCGGCGGACCGTGTACCCGCCGTTCCCGGCGAGCGGCATCAGCGGGTCGCCGATGCCCGGGGCCCCGGGGGAGGGGACCTTCCCGGCCGACGCGGTCGCACCGGGAGCGGGCGAGCCGTGGGTTCCGTGCGGGAGGACGTGGGCGAACAGGGCGGCGCCGGTGAGGGTGCCGGCGCCCGCGAAGGCGACGGCGAGGACCGTGCGCCGGCCGCGGAGGACCTTCCGGGGGCGCCTCTGAGGGGACTTCTGCCGCGCGGACCCCGTGGGCCCCTTGCTGATCTCCATGACGGCACTATGTCAGTCAAGTGTGCTTATAGCACCAATTGCTCCAGTAGTGTGCGGCCGTGCCGGGCACGACGGCCCTGCGGACGGGGAGGCTGCGGCGGTCGATGCGGTGGCGCTGCGGCCTCCCCGTGTGCCGTCGCGGAGTTCTTCGTCCGGTCTGCTCGTTGCGGCCGGTGGTCAACTCCCCGTAGAACACCGGCCATGAGAAGACGGATAGTCATGTCCATGCTCGCCGGGGCGACCCTTCTGGTGAGCACGTTCTTCGGCACCGGAACCCCCGTCGCCCAAGCGGCGGACGCGCCCGCCGAGTTCGGCACCGACTGGCACGACCCCGTGACCGCAGCACCGCCCGTCGACCGCCCGCACACCAGGTCGTGCCAGGTCACCCTCGCCGACGTCCAGTTCCGCGACTTCACCCCGTACCGCGGCACGTACTCCCCGCCCCGGGGCTGCGGCGGCCGCTGGAGCAAGGTCGTCCTGCGCCTGGACGGCAAGGTGAAGGGACGTCAGTTCGACCGCCTCGGCTATCTGCACGTCGGCGGCGTGGAGATCCTGCGCACCTCCACGCCCGAGCCCTCGCCCGACGGCATCGAATGGCACGTCGAGAAGGACGTCACCCGCTACAGCGACACCTTCCGCGACGCGCGGGACGTCGAGATGCTCATCGGCAACGTCGTGGACGACACCTACACGGGTGTCATCGACGTGCACGTCACGCTGACCTTCTACGCGGGCCGGCCCGCGGACGCCGCGCCCGACCGGGTGCTCACTCTCGCCGACACGCCCGACGGCACGACGCTCACCACCCCGCGCAACAGCGAGCGGATCGTCGCCGAGGTGTACGCGACCGGGTCGGGAGGCGGCTGCGAGGAGTTCTGGTACCTGACCGTCGCCGACCCGGCGTCCTACTCCTGCAAGGCCGACCACGGCCCCTACCGCGAGGTGCAGATCAAGGTCGACGGGCAACTCGCCGGAATCGCCTCCCCGTTCCCGAACGTGTGGACCGGCGGCTGGTCCAACCCCTTCCTCTGGTACGTGCTTCCGGCGCCCCGGGCCTTCGACGTCCGGCCGCTCGAGTACGACCTGACGCCGTACGCCGGTCTGCTCAACGACGGCCGCCCGCACCGCGTGGAGGTCTCCGTCGCCGGTGTACCCGCCGGGCAGTCCGGCTGGAGCGCACCGGTGAACGTACTCGTCTGGCAGGACGCGCACCGCGCCCACGTCACCGGCGCGCTCACCGGAGACAGGGCGACGGACCTCGTCAACTCCTCCACCTACACGCCCGGTTCCGAGAACCGCGTGGACACGAGGGCCGGGCACCGGCTCACCGTCTCCGGCTACCTCGACACCTCGCACGGCCGCGTCACCACCACCGTCACGCGGACGCTCGCCAACACCTCCGTGCACCGCTGGACGGAAGGGGAGAACACCGACGGACTCGACGCGACCTGGACCGACGAGGAGACCGTCACCGTCGGCGGCCACGGCCCCACGCGGTCCACGCGCACGCACCGGACGTACACGATGGACGGCGCCACGACCGTCGGTACGGACGACCGGCTGCGCACCGTGCTGGCGCTCGGCGACCGCGCGTCGGTCGTGGAGCGCGAGGGCGGCCGGCGGACGCTCCGGTCGTGGCTGGACGACACCTACCGCGGCGACGCCTCCTACACGCTCAACGTCCCGCGCGACCAGCGGCACGCGGTCGGCACGTCGGCCGAGCGCTATCGGCTGCACGGCTCCGAGGGGTGCTACGACCGTTCGCTGACCACCGTCCAGGGGGTGCTGACGGAAGACCGCAGCCGCTGCTGAGCGCGGCGCCACGGGGGCGCCGCCCGGCACCGCCGACGACTGCTCCCGGCCGACGCGGCCGTCAGCAGGTGTGGGCGGCGCCCCCGTCGATCAACGTGTCGAGGAGTACGCCGAGCACCTGGCGCTCCTTCTGCGTCAGCGGGGCGAGTATCTCCTCGGCCGCCGAGCGGCGCGCGCCGCGCAGTTCGCGCAGGGTCGCGCGCCCCTCGTCCGTCAGTTCGATACGGATCGCGCGCCGGTTCGCCGGGTCGGGCGCCCGCCGGACCTTGCCGTTCGCCTCCAGCCCGTCGACCAGGGTCGTCACCGCACGGGGGACGACCTCCAGGCGCTCGGCGAGGTCGGCCATCCGCGGGGGCGAGCCGTAGTGCGCGAGGGTGCGCAGCAGCCGGGACTGGGCCGGGGTGACGCCCAGCTCGCGCCCCTCCAGATGGCGTTTCTGGATGCGGTGCACCCGGCGGGTCAGCCGCAGCAACTGCTCGGCGAGGAGACCGTCGGGATCTGGGGTCGTCATGCGGGAACAATATCAGGACGCCGTTCATTGTGAGTATAGGTAACAATGAGCTACGATCCGTTCCGTCATCGTCGGCCGACCCCGGCCGGCGCCCGTTCACCTCCGTAGGAGCCCATGCACCCCGACCGTGAACCCCACTGGACCCCGCCTGCCGACGCCGCCGAGCAACCACGGCAGGTGCGCCGCATCCTGAAGCTCTTCCGTCCCTACCGCGGACGGCTCGCGATCGTCGGCCTGCTGGTCGGCGCCTCCTCGCTGGTCTCGGTGGCCACACCGTTCCTGCTCAAGGAGACCCTGGACGTCGCGATCCCGCAGGGCCGTACCGGTCTGCTCAGCCTGCTCGCGCTCGGCATGATCGTGAGCGCCGTGCTCGCCGGCGTCTTCGGTGTACTGCAGACCCTGATCTCGACGACCGTCGGCCAGCGCGTGATGCACGACCTGCGCACCGCGGTCTACGGCCGCCTGCAGCGCATGTCGCTCGCCTTCTTCACCCGCACCCGCACCGGCGAGGTGCAGTCCCGCATCGCCAACGACATCGGCGGCATGCAGGCCACCGTCACCTCCACCGCCACCTCCCTGGTCTCCAACGCCACCAGTGTGATCGCCACGATCGTCGCGATGGTCGCCCTCGACTGGCGGCTCACGATCGTCTCGCTGCTCCTGCTGCCGGCGTTCGTCTGGATCAGCCGCCGCGTGGGCAACGAACGCAAGAAGATCACCACCCAGCGGCAGAAACAGATGGCCGCGATGGCCGCCACCGTCACCGAGTCGCTGTCCGTCAGCGGCATCCTGCTCGGCCGCACCATGGGCCGGTCCGACTCGCTGACCGCGTCCTTCGCCGAGGAGTCCGAGCGCCTGGTCGACCTCGAGGTGAGGTCGAACATGGCGGGGCGCTGGCGCATGGCCGTGATCACGATCGTCATGGCCGCGATGCCCGCCGTCATCTACTGGACCGCGGGACTGGCCCTCCGGCTCGGCGGCCCCGAGGTCTCCCTCGGCACCATCGTCGCCTTCGTCTCGCTCCAGCAGGGCCTGTTCCGTCCGGCCGTCAGCCTGCTCGCGACCGGCGTCCAGATCCAGAGCTCGCTCGCGCTGTTCCAGCGCATCTTCGAGTACCTGGACCTGCCCGTCGACATCACCGAGCGCGACAAGCCGGTCCACCTCGACCACATCAAGGGCGAGGTCCGCTTCGACAAGGTCGAGTTCCGCTACGACGCCGGCGACGAGTCGGCACGTCCGATCCTCGACGGCATCGACGTCACCGTGCCCGCCGGGGGCAGCCTCGCCGTGGTCGGCCCGACCGGCGCCGGCAAGTCCACCCTCGGCTATCTGGTGCCCCGCCTCTACGACGTCACCGGCGGCCGGGTAACCCTCGACGGCGTCGACGTCCGCGACCTCGACTTCGACACCCTCGCCCGCGCGGTCGGCGTCGTCTCCCAGGAGACGTACCTCTTCCACGCCTCGGTCGCCGACAACCTCCGCTTCGCCAAACCGGACGCCACCGACGAGGAGTTGTACGCGGCGGCCGCGGCCGCACAGATCCACGACCACATCGCCGCGCTGCCCGACGGCTACGACACCGTCGTCGGCGAACGCGGCCACCGCTTCTCCGGAGGCGAGAAACAGCGCCTCGCCATAGCCCGCACCATCCTGCGCGACCCGCCGGTCCTCATCCTCGACGAGGCAACCAGCGCACTCGACACCCGTACGGAGGCGGCCGTCCAGGACGCCATCGACGCGCTGTCCGCCGACCGGACCACGGTGACCATCGCCCACCGCCTGTCCACCGTCCGCGCCGCGGACCAGATCGTGGTGCTCGACTCCGGACGGGTCGCCGAACGGGGCACGCACGAGGAACTGCTCGAGCTGGACGGGCGCTACGCCACCCTGGTGCGCCGGGACGCGCAACTGGAACCGGCGGGCTGAACCGTCAAGCTGACGCAGCGGTCGACAAACTGAACATATGCCGGGTTTGTGACGATATGCGTACTACCGTGCCCGCATGCTGATGAACACTTCGCCACGGGGCAGGATCCGACTGACACGCCGGGGCAGATTCGCTCTCGTCGTGGCCGGCGCCGTCGTCGCCGGCACCGCCGTGGCGGTGCCGCTGCTGACGGCGAAGGGCGGTCACAAGGTGGTGGCGAAGCCCCCCACCCTGGTCGTCCCGGAAGGCTGGCGCGCGAGCCAGGTGTACGAGGCCGTCGACAAAGCCCTGAAACTGCCCGCGGGCAGTACCAGCAAGTCCATCGGCAAGGCCCGCCTCCCCCTGCCGGGCGAAGCCGGGGGCAACCCGGAGGGCTATCTTTTCCCGGCGACCTATCCGCTGCCGAAGGGGACGACCCCCGAGTCCCTGCTGCGGTCCATGGTCGACACCGCCGGCAAGCGGTTCGAGGCGGCGCCGGTGGCCGCCGGGGCGCAGCGCACCTCGATCAACCTCTACCAGGCCGTCACCATCGCCAGCATCATCCAGGCCGAGGCCGCCACGAAGGCGGACATGGGGAAGGTCGCACGGGTCATCTTCAACCGGCTGAACCAGGGCATGCCGTTGCAGATGGACTCCACCATCAACTACGCGATGAACCGCATCACCGTGCACACGACCGAGGACGACACCCGCGTCGAGAGCCCGTACAACTCCTACCAGCGCATGGGCCTGCCGCCGACGCCGATCGACAACCCCGGCGAGGAAGCCATGCGTGCCGCGTACAACCCGCCGCCGGGCGACTGGCTGTACTTCGTCACCGTCAAGCCGGGGGACACCCGCTTCACCGCCGACTACGCCACACACCTGCGCAACGTGGCCGAGTTCAACGCGCTCCACCAGAGCGCCGGGCCCGCGCCGACGCCGAGCCGGAGCCCGTTGCCGTCCCCAACCTCCTCCCAGCCGCCGCTCCGCTGAGCCGGTGGGACGTCACGCGGCGACCGGCTCCTCCTCGGCCAGCAGCCGCCTGATGTCCCGTACGGCCGCGCGCCCGGCCCGGTTCGCGCCGATCGTGCTCGCCGAGGGGCCGTAACCCACCAGGTGAATCCGCGGATCGGCCACCGCGCGGGTCCCCTCCACACGGATACCGCCGCCCGGCTGGCGCAGCCGCAGCGGAACGAGGTGCTCCAACGCGGCCCGGAATCCGGTGGCCCACAGGATGACATCGGCGTCCACGCGCCGGCCGTCGTCCCACTCCACCCCGTCCGGGGTGATCCGGTCGAACATGGGCCGGCGGTCCAGGACGCCGTTCGCGAGGCCCTGCCGGACGGCGTCGTTGAGGGGCAGCCCGGTGACGGAGACCACACTCCGCGGCGGCAGGCCCCGCCGCACCCGCTCCTCCACCAGCGCGACCGCCGCGCGCCCCGCCTCCTGGTCGAACGGGCCCTCGCGGAACACCGGCGGCCGCCGGGTCACCCAGGTCGTCGCGGCCGCGTACGGGGCCAGCTCCAGCAGGTGCTGGGTGCCGGAGGCGCCACCGCCCACCACCACGACCCGCAGCCCGGCGAACTCCTCGGGACCGGCGTACTGCGCGGTGTGCAACTGCCTTCCGCGGAACGTCTCCTGACCCGGGTAGCGCGGCCAGAACGGCCGGTCCCAGGTGCCCGTCGCGTTGATCAGCGCCCGCGTCGACCAGACGCCCTCCGAGGTCTCCACGAGCAGCCTGCCGCCGTCTCCCCCGCGCACCGCCCGCACGTCCACCGGCCGCCGTACCCGCAGGCCGAAGGTGCGCTCGTACCGGTCGAAGTACTCACGGATGACCTCGGCGGAGGGCCGTGCCGGGTCGGCGTCCGTCAGTTCCATGCCGGGCAGCGCGTGCATGCCGTGCACCTTGCCGTACGTCAGTGACGGCCACCGGAACTGCCAGGCACCGCCCGGACCGGGGGAGTGGTCCAGCACCACGAAGTCGCGGTCGGGCTCGAACCCGGTGCGCCGCAGGTGGTAGGCGGCGGCCAGGCCGGCCTGACCGGCGCCGATGACGACTACCTCGACCTCGCGTGTCGCGTTCACGCTCCCTGCAACAGGGAGCCGAGCGCGGATCTTCCCGCCGGGCGTGCCCCCGCTCGTAGCGAGCCGCTGGGAATCGAACGTGCCGCGGGGTGTGAAAACCGGCGCATGGGCCAGGATGGTGGCATGTCCGATGCCTTCACCACCCGAACGCTGAACGTCTCCACCGGCACCCGGGAACGCGTCGTCGATCTCACCGCAGACTGCGAGGAGTTCCTGCGGGAGGCGGCGGCAGGCCGCGACGGCCTGCTCAACATCTTCGTCCCGCACGCCACCGCCGGTATCGCCGTCATCGAGACGGGCGCCGGCAGCGACGACGACCTCCTCGCGGCGCTGCACACCCTGCTCCCGGCCGACGACCGCTGGCAGCACCGGCACGGCAGCCCCGGCCACGGCCGCGACCACGTCCTGCCGGCCTTCGTCCCGCCCCACGCCACCCTCCCGGTGATCGGCGGACGCCTGGAGCTCGGCACCTGGCAGTCGGTGTGCCTGGTGGACACCAACAAGGACAACCCGGAACGCCGGGTACGGCTGAGCTTCCTGGGCTGACGGCCCCCCACACCCGGCCCGTCCGGGACCGGTTCGGGTTCAGAGCGGGCCGGGGGAGCGGAGCAGGCCGAGACGCTGGGCGCGGAGCACCGTGCCCAGCCGGTCGCGGGTGCCCAGCTTGCGGTAGATGTTCTCGACGTGCTTGTGCACGGTGCGGGCCGAGATGCCGAGGCGGCGGCCGATGGCGTCCGCGGTGAGCGTGCCGGCGAGCAGGACCAGGACCGTGGTCTCGCGCGGCGTCAGCGTGCTCTGCGCCGCCCGCTCGTCCGGCGCGCCCCGCGGTCCGACCGCCCGCCGCCACTCCTCCAGCAGGAGCCGCTGCCGCTCCACCGCGGCCAGCAGCGGCTGCGCGCGCTCGGCCATGACGAGGTGGTCGTCGCTGAAATCCGCACCGGAGCGGTACACGAGGCAGCCGGTGACGGGAGTCGTGCTGTCCGGCAGCGGCACGCCCAGCACATGGTCCACGTCCAGGACGTCGCCGAGCAGGCGCGCCGTCGGGCTGCCCGGCCAGCCGGCGCCGGCGGCCCGAAGCGCGGAGACCGGCACCCGTCCGGTCCCGGCCGCGTAGTGCCGGGCGAAGGGGAAGCCCGCGCGAAGAAGCCGCACGTCCGACTCGTCCAGCCGGTCCAGTTCGACGGCGGCGGCATCGGGTGCGGTGCCGATCCTGCCCCGTCCCTCGCTCCAGTCGTCCAGCTTGTGGATGACCGCCTCACCACCGCACAGGCCGGCCAGGGCGCCGGCGAGCATCGGCCACAGACGCGCGGGGTCGCGTTCGTGCAGCGCCGCGACGGCGACGGCCGTCAGCCGCTCGTAGGCCTTCTCCAGCCCCACGTGTCCTCTCCGGTCGTCTCGGGTCCGGGTCCTCGCCGGCAGCGTACGCAGTTGTACGCATACCGCCGCCGCCCTGACGGGGTGCAGACTTCGACGCGGCGACGCCGGCCTGCCCGGACGCTCGTCCGACGGGCCGCCGACACGGGGGAACGGCGGCCCGTCCCCTGCCACGTCCGGGACGGCCCACTCGGCGCCGCCTGTCCTTCCTCCTACCCGCCGAACGCCCTACCCGTCGAACGTCGACGCCCCCGTCGCCGTGCGGTCGGCGACGGGGGCGTGCGAAGTGAAGGCTCCGACGGGACGGTCGGTGCGGCGAGGTCAGTGACGCTGGTCCTCGGCACGCTCCGCGTCCCTCGCCTTGATGCGCGCCGCCTCCTTGCGAACCTCCGCCTGGGTGGCGCGCTCCTTCTCCAGCCACTCCGGGCGTTCCTGCTTGAGCGCCTCGATCTGCTCGGTGGTCAGCGCCTCGGTGACGCCGCCGCGCGCGAGACCGGCGATGGACACGCCCAGCTTGGCGGCGACCACGGGGCGTGGGTGGGGGCCGTTGGCTCGCAGCTCGCGCAGCCACTCGGGCGGGTCGGCCTGGAGCTCGTTCAGCTCGGCGCGCGAGACCACACCCTCCTGGAAGGCGGCGGGGGTGGCGGGGAGGTACACACCCAGCTTCTTCGCCGCGGTCGCGGGCTTCATCGTCTGGGTGCTCTGCTGCGAACTCATGGGGTCAAGGGTATCGGCCGAGTGCGGGCCGCCCGACCACGGCCGGTAACCTGGCCTGGTGACAGGCTCGGAGGAATCACCGTCGTTCCGGCTCGCGTACGTTCCCGGAGTGACGCCCGCCAAATGGGTGAAGGTCTGGAACGAGCGCCTGCCCGGCGTCCCGCTCACCCTCGTCCAGGCACCCGTCGCCGAGGCGCACGAGCTGCTGCGCTCCCAGGAGGCGGACGCGGGGCTCGTACGGCTCCCCGTGGACCGTACTTTCTTCAGCGCGATCCCCCTCTACACCGAGACCACGGTGGTGGTCGTCCCCAAGGACCACTTGATCACCGCGGTGGAGGAGGTCAGCCTCGACGACCTCGCCGAAGAGGTGCTCCTCCACCCCCTCGACGACGTCTTCGACTGGGACGGTCCGCCCGGTGAGCCGGCCTTCGAGCGGCCCGCGACCACGGCGGACGCGATCGAACTGGTGGCGGCGAACATCGGCCTCCTGGTCGTCCCGCAGTCGCTCGCCCGCCTGCACCACCGCCGTGACCTCACCTACCGTCCGGTGGTCGACGGCCCTCGGTCGAGTGTCGCCCTGTCCTGGCCGGAGGAGGCCACCACCGATCTGGTGGAGGAGTTCATCGGCATCGTCCGCGGCCGCACGGTCAACAGCACGAGGGGCCGTGGGGCGGCGAAGACCGAGGCCGGGCAGCAGCGCAAGGGGCAGGAGCCGGCGGGCGCCCGGCAGAAGAAGCCGGGCTCCGCGAAGTCCGCCGGCGGGAAGAGCGCGGGCGCCAAGTCGGCGGGCCGCACCGTGCGCGGCCGCTCGGGGACGGGGAGCGGGAAACCGGCCAAACGAGGGAAGCCGCGCCGCAGGTCGTGAGGTCCCCGGTCTCCCGGCAGGGCCCTGGCCTCTCAGCGGGTCCGCCGGTCTCCCGGCAGGGCCCGGCGCTCACGAGCCGCGTGCGACCCTCTCCTCGGTCCCGCCCTCTTCGGATCGGGCCGGCTCGGCCGCCCTCTCCGGTTCGGGGTGCACCTCCCGTTCCCGCAGATCGGCGACGGCCAGTGCGAGTGCGATCACGATGAGTCCCACGGCGGTGAGCAGACCGAGCTGGATCGCCCTGTCCGGGCTGCCGTGATTGGCCATCTGCGCGAAGTACACCGCGCCCACCACGGCGATACCGGCCGCGGAACCGACGCGCTGGCCCGTCTGGAGGACGCCGCCCGCCGCACCGGCACGGTGCACGGGAACACGGGTGAGGGTCAGGGTCGTGTTCGGGGAGACGGTCAGCCCGGAGCCGATGCCGCCGATCAGCATCGGCAGCGCCGACGCCCATCCCACGCCGTCGCCGGGCACCAGTCGCACCGCGGCCACGACTCCGAGCAGCCCCAGTGCCACCCCGCTCAGCCCCAGCACGACCAGTTTGCGGCCGAAGCGCACCACCAGCCGGCCTCCGAGGGCGGCCCCGACCGCCGACGCGGCGGCGAAGGGCAGGACGGTCAGGCCGGCCGCGAGCGCGCTGTATCCGAGGCTGTTCTGCAGGTACAGGGTGTAGACGAAGAAGACCGTGGTGAAGCCGGCGAAGTAGGTCAGGCTGATCAGCGCGCCGAGCGTGAACGACCGCAGGGAGAACAGCGCCAGGTCGACCAGCGGGGCCCGCCCGCGCCGGCCCTGCCGCTTCTCCCACGCCCAGAACGCGCCCAACAGCAGCGCGCCGACCGGCATCATCGTCCACTTCTCCCGCCCGGTCCACTGCTGCTCCTGCACCAGCGGGAGCATGAGCGCGAGCACGCCGCAGCCGAGGAGCAGTACGCCGAACAGGTCGAACGTCTCACGCTTCCCGGGCGACGCGGGGAAGCGCGGCAGCAGCCGCAGGCCGGCCATGAAGGCGGCCACCCCGATCGGCAGGTTCACGATGAACACCCAGCGCCAGCCGTCGTCGGTGCCGACCGCGTCGATCAGCAGACCGCCCGCCAGCGGCCCCACCGCCGTCGACACCCCGATGACACTGCCGAGCAGCCCGAACGCCTTCGCCCGCTCCGAGCCCTGGAACATCTGCTGGATCAGCCCCGAGGTCTGCGGCGCGACCATGCCCGCCGCCGCGCCCTGCACCAGCCGGAACAGCACCAGCCAGGAGGGGCCGGCGGCGAGTCCGCAGGCCGCGGAGGCCACCGTGAACAGGGCGAGCCCGAGCAGGAAGGCCTGCCGCCGACCATGCATGTCGCCCAGCCGGCCGGCCGGGACCAGGGCGAGTCCGAAGGTGAGGGCGTAGCCGGAGACGACCCATGACTGGGCGGCCTCGGACGCCCCGAGCCCGCGCTCCATGGAGGGCAGCGCCACGTTCACGATCGAGGTGTCGAGCAGCGAGATGAAGCCCGCCGCGAGACAGACCGCGAGCGCCTTCCACCGCCGGTCGTCGGCGGCGGGCCGGGCCTGGACTGTGGTCATGTGGTCACGCTAAGCAGCGGGGGCGCTCACCGCACGGCGAGGCCCCCGCGCGACGGGGGGAACAGGTCCGAGAACGCTGTCCGCGTTCCCGGCCGATCCGCCCGGGTCAGGGCCTCGCCCGCCTCAGCCACGCGTAGGCGGAGCGGGCCGTGAACTCCGCCTGGCCGCCGCGCAGCAGCAGGGCCGCCGTGGCGAACTCCGGCGCGTCGGCCTGTGCGGCCACATAGGGGATCGCGATGCAGCGCATCCCGGCCGCGTGGGCCGCCGCCGCCCCTGCTGCCGCGTCCTCCAGTACCACGCAGTCGGCGGGGCGGGCGCCCAGCCGCCGGGCCGCCTCCAGGAAGACGTCGGGTGCGGGCTTTCCCACGGCGACCTCGTCGGCCGAGACGGCCGTGCGCAGGAACTCCGCCAGGCCGGTGCCGGCCAGGATGGCCTGGATGGCCTCCGGGGAGGAGCCCGAGGCGACGGCCATCGGCACCCCCTCGGCCGCCAGCAACTCCACGAACTTCCGCATCTCCGGGTACGCGCGCGTACGGGCGCGGGCCAGCGCCAGGTAGCGGCGGTCCAGGGCTTCCAGCAGCCCGTCCGCCGAGACGCGCAACCCGTACCGCCGCCGCCAGTCGGCCACCGTCTCCCGGGTGCTGATGCCGACGTAGCTCTCGTGCTCCGTCCAGGTGAAGGCGACACCGTACTCGGCCAGGGTCCGCCGGCTCGCCTCGAAGTAGTTCGGCTCGCTGTCCACCAGCGTGCCGTCGAGATCGAAGACGACCGAGAGGGCGCCGGGATCGCTCATGCGGACCAGCATGCCCATGATCAGGCGCGGGCAGCCCGGCCGACCGACTCCACCAGCGGGAGCAGCCGGTGAGGGACGCGTTCGCGCAACGCCACCTCGGTCCGGGTGCGCACCACGCCCGGGAGACTGATCAGCTTCTGGATCACGTCCTCCAGATGGGCGTTGTCCCGGCCGACCACCCGGGCGAGCAGATCCCCGCCACCGGTGATCGAGAAGGCCTCGACGATCTCCGGCACGGCGGCCAGCGCGTCCCCCACGTCGTCGAGGTGGCCCTGGGTGACCTCGATGTGCACGAAGGCCAGCACCGGGTGCCCGAGGGCGGCGGGGGAGAGGGACGGGCCCGTACCGGTGATCACACCGTCCCGCTCCATCCGCTCCAGGCGGGCCTGGAGCGTGCCCCGGGCGACACCGAGGATGCGGGCGTACTCGCGCACGCTGGTGCGCGGCTGCTCCAGGAGCAGCCGCAGGATGCGGGTGTCGAGTTCGTCCACGGCCATGAGGGACGACTGTACCAATGGCTCAGCGGACGGGCCTGCCCACGCCCCGGGCGACCTGGTCCGTTGGTATTCCCGCGGACAGTGGTCGACGTCCACAGCAGGGCCAATGGCTCAGTGATCCGGGCCTCACTTGAGCCAGTGACGTCCGTGATGCTCTCATGGGTACGTCGACGGCGCTGCGGACCTCCGCGGCGCCTTTTTCGTGCAGTCGTTCCCAGGGGAGGGCAGTGGTGCTGAAGAGGGTGTTCGTGGCTCCGGACCCGGGGCGGGCGCGGTTGCGCTTCGCCGTGCGGGCCGTCCTCGGCATCGGACTGGCGGTGGTGGTCTGTCTCGCCTCCGGGCACTCCCTCGCCGGTGCCGTCACCGGCGGCCTCGCCGCGCTGCTCGCCCTGTTCACCGTGGCCGATCCGACCGTGCGCGGCCAGGCGGTCACCACCGCCCTGCTGCCCGCCGTCGGGGTGCCGGTGCTCGCCGCCGCGGCCGAGCTGCACAGCCTGCCCGTGGCCCGGGACCTCGCCTTCCTGGCCGTCGTCGGCGCCGGCGTCTACGCGCGCCGCTGGGGGCCGCGCGGGCACAGCCTCGGCGTGTTCGCCTTCATGACCTTCTTCGTCGCCCAGTTCCTGCACGCGACGCCGGAGCAGCTGCCCGAGCTGTACGCCGCCGTCCTGCTGTCGGTGCTCAGCGCCGCGGCCGTCCGCTTCGGCGCCTGGTGCTACGAGCGGCGGCTGCCCCCGTCCGCCGTACCCGCCCCGCCCGCCGGCACCGGGCTGGCCCGGGTCACCACACGGCAGGCGGTCCAGGCGACCGCGGGCGCGGGCTTCGCCCTGGTCGTGGGGCAGATGGTGTCCGGGCAGCGCTGGTACTGGGCCGTCGGCGCCACCTGGTGGATCTTCGTCAACACCGCCTCCCGCGGTGAGACACTGGTGCGGGGCTTCCGGCGGGTCCTCGGCACGGTGATCGGCATCTGCCTGGGCTTCCTGGTCGCCGTCCCCGTGCACGGGGCGCCCGTCCCGACGGCCGTGCTCGTCGCGGTCGCCGTCTTCGGCATCTTCTACACCGCCGCCGTCTCCTACACCTGGATGATGCTCTGGGTGACCCTGCTCGCCGAGATGCTGTACGGCCTCCTCGGCGTCCTCAGCCCCGGCCTGCTCGCCCTGCGCCTCACCGAGACCGGCGTGGGCGCGCTCGGCGCCGCGCTGGCCGTGCTGTTCGTCCTGCCGGTCACCACCCACGCCACCACCGACGTCTGGATCCAGCGCGCCCTGCGCTGTGTGCACGCCTGCACGGCCGAGGCCGCGGCCCGGCTCGCGGGGTCCGCCACGGCCGACCCCGCGTCGCGCGTGGCCGAACTGGAGCAGCTGCTCGGCCGGGTCCGGCTCTCCGTGGCCCCGCTGGTGCACCCGCTGCACCCGATGCCGGCCCGCAAGCGGCGCGCCCGCCGGGTCCTCGCGCTGCTCGACGACTGCGCCCGGGAGATCCGCGGCCTGGTGGCGGTCGCCGCCGATCCCGAGGCCTCCCACGACGCCCGCCTGGCCGCCGCCTGCTGGCGGGTGGAGGCGGCCGTCGAGGCCCTGACCGCCGGCGGCGCCCATCCGCACGGACACCCCGCCGAGCCGCCCGCCGAACCCGCCCTCGCCCATCTGCACGGCCTCGAACGCGCCCTCGCCGACCTGGCCGAGCCGCTGCGGACGCCGTCGGGCTCACGGCTGGTCGGCGCCTGAACACCGGGTCTCCGCAAAGAACCGCCCTGCCACTCCTCCTCTTGGTCTAGACCGTCGGTGATCGACTGCTACCGTCGGCCTCAGGCCGGCTCAGCCCGGTCGACCGGCTCGACCGAGAGGGGACAGCGGTGGCACAGGACGGCAGAGCGGGCAGGCACCGGGCGTTCATCGGCTCGTTCACGGCGGCGGGCGGACCGGGACTGGTGGCCGCGCACGTCGCGCCGGACGGCGGGGCGCTCACCCTCGTGGCCGCCGTGAAGGACGTACCCGATCCCGCCTACCTGGCCATGGCGCCGGACGGAGCCATGCTCTACGCGGTCAGCGAGACGGCCGAGGGCGCCGTCACGGCCTTCCGCGTCCACGGCGACCGCCCGGAACCCGCCGGGCCGCCCGTCCCCGTGGACGGCAGCGGGCCCACCCACCTGAGCCTGCACGACGGGCACCTGCTGACCGCCAACTACGGCTCCGGCAGCGTCTCCGCCGTCCCCCTCCGGCCGGACGGCACCCTCGCCGCCAAGCCCTCCGGCGTCCTCCAGCACACCGGCTCCGGACCGCACGACCGGCGCCAGCGCGGACCTCACGCCCACCATGTGCAGCCCGACCCGAGCGGTCGGTGGGCCGTCAGTGTCGATCTCGGCACGGACTCGGTGCGGGTCTGTGCACTCGACCACGGCGCCCCCGTGCTGCACCACGAGTACGCGCTGCGTCCCGGATCCGGCCCCCGCCACCTCGCCTTCCACCCGGACGGCGAGCACGCCTACGTGGTCAACGAACTCACCCCCACGGTCACGGTGTGCCGCTGGGACGCGGCCCGCGGCTCCCTCAAGCCGCTGACCGAGGTCCGGGTGCTGCCGGACTCCCCGGTCGGCGACGCCTACCCCTCGGGCATCGTCGTCTCGCCCGACGGCCGCTTCGTGTGGACGGCGACCCGCGGTGAGGACGTCCTGTCGGTCCTCGCCGTCGAGGGCGACGGGCTGCGGCTGACCGGCACGGTGCCCTGCGGCGGCCACTGGCCGCGCGCCCTCGCCGAGCACGGCGGGTTCCTGTACGCGGCCAACGAGCGCTCCGGCGACGTGAGCTGGTTCGCCCTGGACGAGGCGACGGGTCTGCCCCGGTACGACGGCTCGGTCCAGGTCGCCGCGGCCTCCTGCATCGTGTTCGGCCGCGTGCTCGGCTGACCGGGCCCGGCCCCGGGAAGGCGGAGGGCCCGCTCCGATGATCGGAGCGGGCCCTGTGTCGTACAGGTGCCGTGGTGGTTCAGCGGGCCGGCGTGCCCTGCGCCTGCTGCGGGGCGATGCCCAGCGCCGTCGTGTACTTGGCGAGCGCGAGCTTGCCGATGGCCGGGTACGCGCCGAGCGCCTCGGAGGTGGCGCAGCCCGCCTCCTCGGCGGCCGCGGCCAGCAGGCCGGCGTCGATCTCCGGGCCGATCAGGTAGGGCGCCAGGGCCAGCTGCTGAGAGCCGGAGGAACGCAGCTGCTCGGCGACGGAGGCGATGGAGCCCTCCTGGTCCAGGGCCGCCGCCATGACCGGCACGGCCAGGCGAGCGGCGAGCAGCATGCCGGTGATCCCGGCCGCCTGCACGGCCTCCTCGCCGCCCACGGAGGCGAGGACGATGCCGTCCGCGGCCGTCGCCACGGTGAACAGCCGGGCGCGGTCGGCGCGGGCCAGGCTCGCCTCGGACAGACGCACGTGCAGCGCCTCGGCGAGCAGCGGGTGCGGGCCGAGGACGTCGGTCAGCTCGGCGGCGACCCGGCTGTCCATCACGGACTGGCGGATGTGGCGCAGCAGGGCGCTGTCCGGACCGGCCAGCAGCGGGACGACGACGGCGACCGGGCCGTCGGGCTGCTTGACCTCGAGGCCCGCGGCGACGGCCTGCTCGTAGCGTGCGGCGCGCTCCTCGGCGGCGTGCGCCAGCACGGACCGCAGGGTGGGGAATTCACTGTCGTCCCCGTCCACGAAACCGATCCGGGCGTCCAGGCCGGGCAGCTCGGAGCGGGCGATGCTCACGACCTCCTCGGCGAGGCCGCGCGTGGCGGCGCTGGGCGCACCGGGCACCGCGAGGACGAGCGCGGGCGCGCCCTCGGGGGCCACCAGCGGTTCCGGACGGCGGTGCCGTCCGGGCTGGCGGGGTCGCGGCATTCGTACTGGCAGGCCGGACGCGGGTCCAGTGGGGGAGCTCATGGCGCCGCATGTTACTGGCTCAACGGGCTCCCCTGTTCGGGGAGGGTGCAGGTGAGCGGTATCCGTCCGGTTTTGTCTGATGAGTTACGGGCCCTTGGTGCCTGTTCCGGGCATAGGTCGGGCTTATGTCGGGCAATTGGGTCGACGACGTGATCAGTCGCCCATGTGAGAAATCAGTCGCGGACCAGGGAGGTCAGGTGCAGCATCGTCGGTTCGCCCGGCAGGGAGAGCCGGCCGGCGGCGAGGTCGGTCGCGATCCGTACCGCACCGTGCAGCGGGTCGCCGTTCGCGGGCACCTGCCGGGCGTGGGGCAGCCGGTCCGCCAGTTCCCGGCGCAGCGGGGCGAGGAGGGGTTCGCCCAGGTTGAACAGGCCACCGGTGAGCGCCACTTCGAGCGCTCCTTCGGCGGGGCAGACGGCCGCCGCGGACTCGGCCATGTGCCGGGCCGCCGCGCGCAGGATGCCCCCGGCGACCGGGTCGTGCGGGGCGCACGCCGCGACCCGGGGTGCGAAGGACGCCAGCACGGCGGCCCGGTCGGAGCGCGGGTACAGCAGGCCGGGCAGCGAGGGCGCGGGGCCGAACTGCTCCTCCACGCAGGCCAGCAGCGGGGCGGAGCCGCCGTCCCGGCCGTCGTACGCGCGCAGCGCCGCCTCCAGTCCGGCCCGCCCGATCCAGGCGCCGCTGCCGCAGTCGCCCAGCAGATGCCCCCAGCCGTCGGCCCGCCGCCAGCGGGCCAGGTCGGTGCCGACCGCGATGAGTCCGGTGCCCGCGGCGAGCACCGCGCCCGGACGTGGCCCGAGCGCGCCGACGTACGCGGTGACCGCGTCGGCGGCGAGCGCCACGTGCCGCACGCCGAGTTCCTCGGCGAGTGCGCCGGGCAGTTCGGCGCGCAGGGCGTCGCCCAGGGAGGCGAACCCGGCGGCGCCGACGACCGCGGTGTCCAGCTCGCCGACCCCGGCCTCCGCGGCCAGGGCGCGCGCCAGGGGGACGAGCTGGTCCAGCAGATGGACGGGGTCGATGCCCCGTGCGCCCGTGCGGACCGGTTCGCGGATCGCCCGCGGGACGGACGGTGCCTGCCCGGGCACGCCGACGACGACCCGGAGGCCGGAACCGCCCGAGTCCACGGCGAGGAAGCCGGGGGCGGTCACGGCAGACGCCAGTCCACCGGCTGTCCTCCCTGCTGGACCAGCAGGTCGTTGGCCCGGCTGAACGGGCGCGAGCCGAAGAAGCCGCGGTCGGCCGACATCGGGGAGGGGTGCGCGGACTCCACCGCGGGCAGTCTGCCGAGCAGCGGGCGCAGATTGCGGGCGTCACGGCCCCACAGGATGGAGACGAGAGGCTTGCCGCGCGCCGCCAGCGCCCGGATCGCCTGCTCGGTGACCTCCTCCCAGCCCTTGCCCCGGTGCGCGGCGGGGCTGCGGGGCGCGGTGGTCAGCGCCCTGTTGAGCAGCAGCACGCCCTGCTGCGTCCAGGGGGTCAGGTCGCCGTTGGACGGCTGGGGCAGCCCCAGGTCGCCGTGCAGCTCCTGGAAGATGTTGATCAGGCTCGGCGGCAGCGGGCGTACCTCCGGCGCGACCGAGAACGACAGGCCCACCGCGTGCCCCGGCGTGGGATAGGGGTCCTGACCGACGATCAGGACCCGTACCTCGTCGAAGGGCTGCTGGAAGGCCCGCAGCACGTTCGGTCCGGCCGGGAGGTAGGTGCGTCCCGCGGCGATCTCCGTACGCAGGAAGTCGCCCATCGCGGCGATCTGTCCGGCAACGGGTTCCAGGGCCTGCGCCCAGCCCGGTTCGACGATTTCATGCAAGGGTCGTGGTGCCACGGGCGTCACCCTACTGCCGTGCACCGGCCGACGATCAACCGATGGCCGGAGCACGACGGCGCGGCCCCGCGCCCGCCTGCCGGGTCAGCCGACCACCGCCGCCCGCACGCACAGCACGTCCGGCAGATGGGAGGCCAACTGCTGCCAGCTGTCACCGTCGTCGGCGGACGCGAACAACTCGCCGTTGCGGTTGCCGAAGTACACACCCGCGGGGTCCGCGTCGTCGGTGCACAGGGCATCCCGCAGCACCGTGCCGTAGTGGTCCTCCTCCGGAAGTCCCTTGGACAGCGCTTGCCACGTCCCGCCCGCGTCCGTGGTGCGGAAGACCCGGCACCGGTGCTCGGCCGGCACCCGGTCCGCGTCGGCGTTGATCGGGAACACGTACGCCGTACCGCCCCGGCTCGGATGGGCGGCCACCGCGAACCCGAACGTCGACGGCAGCCCCGCGCCGATGTCGGTCCAGTGGGCGCCCGCGTCGTCGCTGCGGTACACCCCCCAGTGGTTCTGCAGGTACAGCCGGTCCGGATCGGCCGCGTCCCTGGCGACCTTGTGCACGCACTGGCCGAACTCCGGGTCCGGGTCCGGCAGGAACACGGCGGCCACACCGGAGTTGGACGGTGCCCAGCTGGCCCCGCCGTCGCCGCTGCGGAAGACGCCGGCCGTCGAGACGGCCACGGTCACCGCACGCGGGTCGCGCGCGTCCGTGAGGACCGTGTGCAGGCCCTCGCCGCCGCCGCCCGGCACCCACCGGGAACGGGTCGGGTGCTCCCACAGCGGCCGGACCAGCTCGAAGCTCTCGCCGCGGTCCTCCGAGCGGTACAGCGCGGCCGGTTCCGTGCCCGCGTACACCACGCCGGGCTCGGCGGCGGCCGGATGCAGCTGCCAGACACGCTCCAGGGAGGCTCCGGTGTCCTTGGGGAACTTCACCGCGGGCTGCGCCGGTTCGGTCCAGGTGCGGCCCAGGTCGTCGGAGTGGAACACCGACGGGCCCCAGTGCGCGCTGTCGCCGCCCGCCAGCAGGCGGGGCCGGGAGTCCCGGGTGTCGATCGCGACCGAGTACACCGCCTGCGCGTTGAAATACGGGCTCTCGTCGAACTCCCAGGCGCCGCCGCCCCGCCGCCGCCCGATGAACAGGCCTTTGCGCGTGCCCACCGCCAGCAGTACCTCGGTCATGCCGATCACCTCCGGGACGCCATCGTCCAGGTAGCCGTCAGGTCCGTCAGATATCGGCCAGTGTGCACCCCGGCACTGACAGTCTCCCCCGAGCGGCCGTACGCGCAGGTCACAGCTGTGTCGCCGGCCGGCGGCGGGGATACGGGCAGCGCTTTCCCTGATGTGCCTGCGCGAAGGGCGTGTCTCGTGCGACCGTCGGGGTGACGGCTCGTCGTGAGCATCGGGGCGGTCTTCCGCGTATGGGAGTGCGGTCCGGCCGGTCGGTGCGCTCGTGAGGAGGATGCCTTTGAAGGCGTTCCGTGGTCCGAAGGTGTGGCTGTGGCGCTGGCGGCGCAACCCGCTGAAACGCCGGGCCGACGTGGTCGAGGCCTGGGTGGTCCTCGGTGCCTGGTTGCTGACCCTGCTGCTCGGGGTGGCGGCGGGCCTGGCCGCGGCCCGTTCGGTGGAGCACGGACTCGCCCGGGAGCGCGCCGCCTGGCGTCCCGCGGTGGCCCACGTCGTGGAGCGGGTTCCCGGAACGTCCCCCGCGCACGGCCACGTCTCGTCCGGCGAGCGGATCTGGGCCGAGGTCCGCTGGTCGACGGCCGACGGGTCCACCCACACCGGCCAGGTCCGGGTGAAGCCCGGCAGCAGGGCGGGCACCCGGGTCACCGTCTGGACGGATCCCCGGGGGCATCTCGTCGGCCGGCCCACCACGGCCTCCGAGGCCGCCTTCCGGGCCGCCCTGATAGGCGTCCTGGTCGGCGTGAGCGCGGCCGCCGTGCCCTTCGTCGGCGGTCTGGCCCTGCGTGGCCGCCTGGAGCGCCGGCGGATCGAGGACTGGGACACGGAATGGGCCCGATTCGGGCCCCAGTGGGGCCGGATGGTCTGACGCCCACCTGCGGCCCGGGGCAGCCGGGCCCATGGGGGACTTTCGTTCTCATCAGCCCGGACCCGCGACGTCCGGCACGGACGCCGCGGCCTGGTCCGGGCCCGACCCGGACGAAGTGCCATCCCCTACGTGGCGACCCCGGACCGCACCTTCCCGCACGCCCTGAGCAGGGCCTCGTCCTCGGGGATGTGTCCGCCGTATCCGCCCGCGCGGGCCGTGTGCCGGCGGGGGGCGGCGAGTTCGGCCGCCACCAGGTCCCGCAGCGGCGCGGCCGCCCGGCCCATCGCGCCGAGACAGCGGGCGACCGGGAGGCGGGTGCGCGGGTCCTCCGCCCAGGCGGTCCGGAACACCGGCAGGACGGGGCCGGGGTCGGCGTCGATGCGCCAGAGCGCGCACGCGGCCGACGTCCGTACCTGCGCCGGTCCCGCCGTGGCCGCCCGGCGCAGCGCCGGCAGGGCGGGGCGCGCGGCCGGGCCCAGCCGGCCCAGGTGCCGGGCGGCGCGACGGCGGTTCACCGGATCACCCTCCGTCAACTCGCGCAGGAGTGAGGGGAGTACGGCCGAGGTGTCGCCTTCCGCCGACCAGAGCGCGCCCGCCGCGGCGGCCGCGTGCCGGGTGCGCAGCAGAGAGCGCAGGAGAGGTCTCGCCCGCGCGGCGGCGCCGAGCGCCTCGAGTGTCTCGATCGCCTGGTCCGCCACGGCGCCCGGGGCCCCCGGGCCGCCCGGCACACCCGACAGGAGCCGGAGCACCTCCGGCAGCGCGTCCTCGTCCTCGAGGGCCCTGACCGCGGACAGCAGCGGGGCGGCGAGCCGGGCCGTGGAGGCGGAGGCGAGCGGGACGCGGCCGAGCCGGTGCCGTACCGCCGGGGCGAGCGGTGCCGCGGCCAGACCCAGGTGCACGAGCTCGAAACCCAGGTCGGCGGGTGCCGCCGGACCGGCCAGCAGCTGGGCGAGGGGCGGGACCGCCCGTGCGTCGCCCGTCCGCGCCAGCGCCCTGAGCGGACCGCCCAGGGTGGGGGCACAGCGTTCCCAGCGGTGCGTCCACAGATCGGGCCGGGTGCTCACCAGGGTGTGCAGGTCGTCGGCGGCGGGCGCGGCCAGGGCGAACAGTTCCCCCAGGACCGTGAGGGCCGCCTCCCGTAACCGGTCGTGCGCCGTGCCGAGTTGGCCGCCCAGCAGCTCGACGGCCCGGGTGTGGTCCCCGCGCCAGCCGCGGAACAGCGCCGCCGCCATCCAGGCGCCGTTGCACCGGTCCACCGGGTCAGGGCTGGTCAGCTGCCCGAGAAGCAGGACCGTCCGGTCCGCCACCCGGTCGCCCAGCGCGGTGTGCAGGGTGCGCAGCAGGCGGGCCCCCTCCTCGTCCGAAGGGCGCAGCCGCCGTATCCGGCCCACCAGGGTGTCCGTGCCCGGGCCGGGCGGCACCCGGTGCGCGGACCGCTCCCGCAGCAGCCGGACGGCCGTCGGCACCAGGCCGGACGGGAGCCGCGCGGGCGCGCCGAGCGCGAGCTGTCCGAGCGCGGCGAGCCGGGTCCCGGGGCCGTACGGCGGCGCGCTCTGCTCGGCCAGGAGGTCCATCGCGGCGTCGGCGTGCGCGGGGTACCGGCGGACGAACAGGCCGAGCGCCTCCGTGAGCGCGAGCAGGACACGGTCGTCCCGCTCGGCCCGGACGCGGTTCGCCAGCAGACGCAGGGCGCGGGCCGGTTCCGCCAGGAAGTGGACGAGGGCACCGGCCGCCGCCGCCCGCACCGGAGGGTCCGGGTCCCCGGCGAGGGGGACGAAGCCCTCGGCGCCGGCGCACACCGCCTCCCGTGCCCGCGCGTCCGCGTCTCTGCTGTCCGCGCCGATGCTCACCAGCAGTTCCACCAGCGCGCCCCGGTCGGGCACCTCCTCACGGGCCGTCAGCGCGAACAGGAACGGGACGCAGGCCAGCGTCGAGTCGTACACGTTCCCCTGGTGGTGCACGGCGCCGTACATCCCGTCGAGCGCGGCCGTCCGCTCGGCGGTGTCCGCGGACGCCAGCGCCCGTAACCAGCCGGGCACCTCCACCGCGCTTCCGTGCGCGTGTCGCAGCGAGGCCCAGTCGACCTCGTCGATCCCCGTGAACACGTTGTCCTCCCCAGACGAGTGCCACCTGATCGCGAGTCTGCACCACGGCACCGGCAACGGTCCGGAACCGTACCCTGACTGTGTGCGATCCGTCGGCTGTCATCGGCCAGTGCCGGGGCGGCACGTCCCGGCCGGGGGAGGACCGTGGCGACGGATCAGTTCCGGCCGGGCAGCGCGCGCTCCAGGATCGCGTCCAGGTCGGTCCCCGCCGGCAGCGTGCCGAACGAGTGCCCCCAGTCGCCGCCCAGCCGGCTGGCGCAGAAGGCGTCCGCGACCGGGTGCGGCGCGTACCGGACCAGCAGCGACGCCTGCAGCGCGAGGGCCATCCCCTCGACCAGCCGGCGGGCGCCCACCTGATCGGTCTCGGCCAGTCGGTCCTTCAGCCCGGCCGCGGCGGCGTCCAGCCGGGCGTCGGCCCCGCGGGCGAGGGCGAGTTCGGCGAACAGGGCCTCGGCGCTGTCCGGTTCCCGTCCGAGGGCACGGAGCACGTCGAGCGCGTTGACGTTGCCCGAGCCCTCCCAGATCGACAGCAGCGGCGCCTCCCGGTAGTGGCGGGGCATGCCGGACTCCTCCACGTACCCGTTGCCGCCCAGGCACTCCAGGGCCTCGGCGGTGAACCCCGGTCCGCGCTTGGTGACCCAGTACTTGCCCACGGCGGTGGCGATCCGCCGGAACGCCCGCTCCCCGGCGTCCCCGCGCACCGCGCGGTCCGCCGCCCCGGCGAGCCGCAGCGTCAGGGTCGTCGCCGCCTCCGACTCCAGCGCCAGATCGGCGAGGACGTTGCGCATGAGCGGCTGGTCGACGAGACGGGCCCCGAACGCGCTGCGGTGGCGGGCGTGGTGGCCGGCCTCGACGAACGTCTTGCGCATCAGGGTCGCCGAGGACATCACGCAGTCCAGCCGGGTGCAGTTGACCATCTCGATGATGGTCTTCACGCCCCGCCCCTCGGGACCCACCAGCCAGGCCACGGTCCGGTCGAACTCCGGCTCGGAGGACGCGTTGGAACGGTTGCCCAGCTTGTCCTTCAGCCGCTGGATGCGGAAGGTGTTGCGGGTCCCGTCCGGCAGGATCCGCGGCACCAGGAAGCAGGACAGTCCGCCCGGGGCCTGCGCGAGCACCAGGAAGACGTCGCACATCGGCGCCGACGTGAACCACTTGTGGCCGCGCAGCGTGTACACGCCGGGCTCACCGGTGGGCGTGGCCGTCGTGGTGTTGGTGCGCACGTCCGAGCCGCCCTGCTTCTCGGTCATGCCCATCCCGGCGAGCAGTCCGGGCTTCTCGGTCGGGACGCGCAGCGCGGGGTCGTACTCCCGGCTGGTGAGCAGCGGTTCGTACACCTTGGCCAGATCCGGCTGTGCGCGCAGAGCGGGCACCGCCGCGTACGTCATCGACGTGGGGCAGCCGTGCCCCGCCTCGGTGTGGCCCCACACCAGTCCGCCGGCGGTACGGGCCACGTGCGCACCGGGCCGCTCGTCCGCCCACGGGGTGCCGGCCAGGCCCTCGGTGACCGCCGTCCGCATCAGGCGGTGCCAGCTGGGGTGGAACTCCACCTCGTCGACCCGGTTGCCGTAGCGGTCGTGGGTGCGCAGGACGGGCTCGTGACGGTTCGCCAGCTCGCCCCACTCCTGCGCCTCGGCGCTCCCCGCACGCGCGCCCAGCCGCCGGAGGTCCTCCTCGGCCCAGCCAGCGCCCTCCCGGCGCAGCCCCTCCAGCAGGGCCCGGTCGTCGGAGGCGTCGTAGGGGGCGAGCGGCGGAGCCTGGTTGGTGACGTCGTGCGTGGCGGACTGCGGCGACTGCGCGGGAATCGAGACCATACGAGAATGTTGCACTGTTCCTGCGGCTGTAGCAATGACGCAACATGAAGTCGCACGTAGAGTACGTGCCCATGCGCATGAACGACTCGGCCGAGCCGGACGCGGCCGGCCTGCGCACGCTGTCCGCCCGGTCGGTCGTGCTGAGCCTGCTCCTCGGCGCCCACCCGCCGGAGCTGCCGGTGAAGAACCTCGTCCGGCTGGTCGAGCCCTTCGGTGTCGGCGGTTCCACCCTGCGGGCCGCGCTCAGCCGGATGGTGGCCGCCGGCGATCTGCGGCGCACGGACGCCGTCTACCGGCTCAGCGACCGTCTGCTGGCCCGCCAACGCCGCCAGGACGACGCCGTGCATCCCCGTACGCGCGCGTGGGACGGCGACTGGGAGATGGTGGTGATCACCGCCATGGGCCGCGGCCCCGCCGAGCGAGCCGAGCTGCGCACCCGGCTGACCGCACTGCGGCTGGCCGAGCTCCGCGAGGGTGTCTGGCTGCGCCCGGCCAATCTCGACCGCCCCCTGCCGGGCGACCTGGGGGCGGTGGCCGCGACCTACACCGCCCGTCCGGACGAGCCCGCGCGCGACCTGGTGGCCCGGCTCTGGCCGCTGGAGGAGTGGACGGCCACCGCGCGGGCGCTGCTCACGCGCGCGAGCGGCGCCGAGCACCCGGCCGACCGTCTCACCGTCTACGCGGCGGCCGTACGCCACCTCCTCACCGACCCCGTGCTGCCGGCCGCCCTGCTGCCCGCCGACTGGCCCGGCGAGGCCCTGCGCACCGGCTACGCCGGCTACCGGCGGGAACTGACCGCGTTCCTGGGCCTCGCCGAGGGCGCGGACTGAGAGCGCACCGACCCGCCCACACCCTCCCGGGCGAAGGGGAGGCATGAACGCCGATCACCTACGACGCCCTTCTCCCCGCGGGGTCGCGACGGGCCACGTTCATGGAGACGGGCGTCTCCTCGCGCGGCCCGGTGGGCACGGTGGTGCCCGTCGTGCACGACCCCCGGAAGGCGTCGCGGGCCCGTACGGGCCCGCTCGCCGACATCGACACCACGGACGGCGGCATCGTCCTGCGCCTCATGTGGGGCACCGGCCTCGCGCTCGTCGCCGTGAGGGTCCGCCCTCGGGGTGGTGGCCGGTTGGCCCGAGGGTCCGGACGCACAGCGCACCGGAGCGGTGCCGCGGCTGAGGCGGGTGGCGCGGGCGCGCCCCGTGGCGTTCCCTGGAAGAGGGGGCGTCCCCTGTGAAAGGCGGGGTTGACCAGGGCGGTCGTGGGCACTCGGGGCGCACGGCAAGCGATCTCACCCGAGGAGAGTCATGGCTGAGCACAAGTCGTCGTCGACCCTCACGGCGCCTTTGCACGGCGCGGCCTCGGTACTGCGTAAAGTGCCCGGCGCCGGCGTCGTGGGCCGGGCGGCGGAGGACACCCTGGACAAGGTCGGCGCGGTCTCGCCCCGAGGCCGGCGCCTGGCGGTGTACGCGGGAGCCGGACTGCTCGGGGCCGCGGGAGTGGTGGAGTGGCCGGTGGCCCTGACCGGTGCCGCCGTGGCCTGGCTGACCCAGCCCCGGCCTTCGCACCTGGCGGAGGACGCGCCCGTGCACCGCCCCGAACCCGCGCACGACGTGGGCAGCGCGGCACCGAGGTCCGGCCCCGCCGAACCCGGCCACGGGGCGGCGGCCGCGAGCGGCACCGGAGGCGCCAGGACGCCCGGTGGCGCCGGGCAGTCCGGCCACGCCGGGCCACCGCACCCCGAACCCTCCCTGAGCACCGAGCCGAAGCCGGCCCCCGGCCCGCTCGGCCCCACGGCACGCCCCGACCGCACCACGCTCTGAGGAGGTACATGTGCTCGGCCTGCTTACGGCGCCCGCCGCGGCCGCACGCCTGCTGCCCGCCGCCCCACGGCTGCTCGCCCGGGCGGCGGCACCGGTCTTCGGGGTGGCGGCGGGCGCGGCCGCCGGGACCGCGCGCGCCGGAGTGCGCGGCGCTGATGCCGCCGTACGGGTGGCGCGGGTGGCACGCAACGCGCTGCCCGGCTCCGGTGACCACTGGCGGGCCGGTGCCCGCGCGCACCTCGCCCTGAGCCCCCTGGAGCACGAGCACGTCCGGCGCGCGGGCGGCACGGCCCACCTGGCCCGACACCTGGCCGAGGCGCTGGCCGAGCGCCCCGACGTGCTGCTCGCCTACTGGGACGAGGGACTCGCCCGCCTGGTGGTGACCGCCACCGAGGAAGAGGCCACCGACCGGGTCGTGGAACACGCCGCCGAACTGGCCGAACGGCACGGACTGCTCCTGGCCGGCGGCGACCTGGACGAGACCACGCACCCCGCCGACCCGGCCGGGGTACGCCTCGCCGTGAGCACGCTCGCCGTCGACTGCGTGGGCATCGCCGCCGGACTCACCGCGTACTCGCTGCGCCTGCCGCCCTCGCCCCGGGTGGTCACGGCCGTCGTGACGCTGCTGCGGGAGAACCCGCGCTTCCGTGCCCGGCTGCGCGACCGGCTGGGCCCCGGCCGGATGGACCTGGTGCTGGCCTGCGCGAACGCCGCCGCCCACGGTGCCGGCCAGACCCCCACCTCCCTCGTCCTCGACGGCGCCCTGCGGGCCTGCCAGGTGGCCGAGACGGTGGCCCGAGCCGCCGCCTTCGACTCGGTCCACGACCAGCTGTGCGCGCCGGAGAAGGTCAGCCTCGCCGCGGACGGCGGCCCCCGCCCGCCGCTGCGTGAGTCCCCGGCCCAGGAGTACGCCTCCCACGCCTCCGCGGGCAGCGTGCTGGGCGCGGCGGCCACCCTGCTGGTCAAGCACGACGGAGGCGAGGCGGCGGAGGCGGTGCTCGCCGGCTCGCCCAAGGCCGCCCGGTACGGACCCGCCGCCTTCCACGCCGTACTCAGCGCCGCACTCGCGCGGGCCGGTGTCCTGGTCCGCGACGCGGACCGGCTGCGCCAGCTGGAGATGGTCGGCACGGTCGTCCTGCACCCCGGCGCGCTGCGCACCGAGGGCGGCGAGGCGGACCCGTGGGCCGAGCCGGTGCTGGACGCGGCCCGCCGCGCCGGCCTCCGGGTGGTGGTCGTGGACGACCCCGCCCTCGAAGACTTCACCGGACTCGCCGACCAGGTCGTCGACGCCCGCCGTCCGCTGGACGACGTCGTCCATGAGGCGCGCGGCGAATCCGGTGCCGTGCTCACGGTCGCGCGCGTGCGTTCCGCCGACGAGCACGACGTGCTGGCCGGCCTGAGCGCCGGCGACGTGTCGATCGCCCTGACGGACCAGGACGGCGCGGTCGTCTGGGGCGCGGACATCCTGGCCCTGCACGGTCTGCCCGACGTGTGGCGGGTGCTGACCGCCGTCCCCGCGGCCCGTGCGGTCGGCCGGCGGTCGCAGACCCTGGCCCGCTCCGGTGCCGCCCTCTCCGGGCTGCTCGTGGCCGTCGGCGAGGCCAAGGGCGGACGCGGCCGGCTCGCCGTGCTGCCGGGGTTCCGGCACGCACCCGTCGACCTCGGTGCCACGACAGCGCTGCTGTCCGGGGCGCGGGCCGCGCTCGGTGTCGCGGTCGCCGGCGCCCCGCACCCGCGGCCCCGGGTCCACTGGCACGAGCTGGACCCGGACGAGGCCCGCGAACGGCTCGAACACGAACCGGCCGCCGAGAGCACCCCCTGGGAGGACCTGACCGCCCGCGTGCGCAAGGCGACCGAGGGCGTCGCCCGGCACCCCGCCGTCGCTCCGGCACGCTGGTCCTACGAACTCGGCCAGGCCGTGCGCGGTGAACTCCACGACCCGCTCACCCCGGTGCTGGCCGTGGGCTCGGCCGCGTCCGCGATCCTCGGGTCGGTCGTGGACGCGCTGCTCGTCGTCGGCGCCCTCGACCTCAACGCCCTGGTCGGTGGCATCCAGCGGCTGCGCGCCGAGCGGGCCCTGTCCGGGCTGGTCGCGGACCAGAAGCGGAAGGCACGCCTCGTGCCCACGGCGCAGGAGGCTCCGGCCGGCGGCACCCGCACCGTGGAGGCGGGCAAGCTCCAGCCGGGTGACGTGATCCACCTCAACGGCGACGACGTCGTGCCCGCCGACGCCCGGCTGCTGTGGCAGGAGGGCCTGGAGGTCGACGAGTCCGCGCTGACCGGCGAGTCCCTGCCGGTGGAGAAGCAGACGGACCCGACCCCGCACGCCCCGGTCGCCGACCGGCGCTGCATGGTCTTCGAGGGCACGACCGTCGTCGCGGGGCAGGCCCGGGCGGTCGTCGTCGACACCGGCGAGCGCACGGAGGCGGCCCGCGCCGTGCACCTCGCCGCCCGCACACCCCCGGCGGGCGGCGTCCAGGCCAGGCTCCAGGAACTCACGCGCAAGGCACTGCCACTGACCCTGGCGGGCGGCGCGGCGGTCACCGGGCTCGCGCTGCTGCGCGGCACCCCCATCCGCGAGGCGGTCAGCGGCGGTGTGGCGGTGGCGGTCGCGGCCGTACCGGAAGGCCTGCCGCTGGTGGCCACGGTCGCGCAGCTCGCGGCCGCCCGGCGGCTGAGCCGCGGCGGCGTTCTCGTGCGCACCCCGCGCACGCTGGAGGCGCTGGGCCGCATGGACACCATCTGCTTCGACAAGACCGGCACCCTCACCGAGAACCGGCTGCGGCTGGTGCGCACCTCCGACGCCTACGGCAAGCTCCACGCGGTCGACGACGCCGGGTCCGCGGACACGGTCCGCGCCGCCGCGCGGGCCTGCCCGAAGCTCAACGGCGGCTCCGAGCGGCCGGTGCACGCCACCGACGAGGCCGTTCTGACGGCGGCCGGCCCCGATCCGGACTGGACGCAGCTCGCCGACCTGCCGTTCGAGGCGGCGCGCGGCTACGCCGCCGCCGTCGGCCGCGGCGCGGACGGTGTGCCGGTGCTCGTCGTCAAGGGCGCACCGGAGACCGTGCTGCCCGCCTGTGCCGGCCTCCCGGAGCACGCCTCCGACGGCGCCCACGCGCTCGCCGGGGCCGGCCTGCGCGTCCTCGCGGTGGCCGGACGGCGGCTCGCCCCGGCCGACGACGTGTCCGAGGTCCTGGACCAGCCGCTGGCCGGCCTGGAGTTCACCGGTCTGCTGGCGCTGTCCGACGTACCGCGCGAGACCTCCACAGCCCTCGTGAGCGGGCTCGGCAAGGCGGGCGTGCGGCCGGTCATGCTGACCGGTGACCACCCGCAGACCGCGCGGGCCATCGCCGCCGACCTGGGCTGGCCCGAGGACACCGTGGTGGTCACCGGGGACGAGCTGGCGGCGGCCGACCGGGCGGCCCGGGCCCGGATGCTCCGGGACGCCGGTGTGGTGGCCCGGGTGGCACCCGAGCAGAAACTCCAGGTCGTGGAGGCGCTGCGGGACGCGGGCCGGGTGGTCGGCATGGTCGGCGACGGCGCCAACGACGCCGCCGCCATCCGCGCCGCCGACATCGGCGTCGGCATCAACGCGCGGGGTTCGGCCGCCGCGCGCAACGCCGCCGACATCGTCCTGACCGACGACGACCTGACCGTGCTGATCGACGCGGTCGGCGAGGGCCGCGCGCTGTGGCACAGCGTGGCCGACGCCATCGCCATCCTGATCGGCGGCAACGCGGGCGAGGTCGGCTTCGGCATCCTCGGCACGCTGCTGTCCGGGCGGGCGCCGCTGTCCACCCGGCAGATGCTCATGGTGAACCTGTTCACCGACCTGTTCCCGTCCATGGCCGTGGCGGTCACCCAGAAGGAGGGCGAGGCGGACCTGGCGCACGTGGAGGAGGCGGCCGGAGTCCTGGGCGAACCCCTGCTGCGGCAGATCCGCCACCGGGCCCTCACCACCTGCCTGGGCGCGGTCACGGCCTGGCTGATCGGCCGTTTCACCCCGGGCACCGCCCGCCGTTCCAGCACCATGGCCCTGTGCGGAGTGGTCGGCACCCAGCTCGTGCAGACCCTCCTCGACCGGCGCGACAGCCGCCTGGTGCAGGTCACCTCGCTCGGCTCCGCCGTGGCCCTGGTCGCCGTGGTGCAGACCCCGGGGGTCAGCCGCGCCGTCGGCTGCACCCCGCTCGGCCTGGTCGCCTGGGCCGGTGTGGTGGCGGCGATCGCCCTGGCCCTGGCGGGCCAGCGGACCCTGCCCCGCCTGGAGGAGACCATCGGACGACTGCTGCCGGACTGACGGACCCGCACGCCGTGCGGCGGGCCCGTCCGGACGGGGGGCCGGGCTCAGACCGAGCGGTGGTACTGCTCCGGCACCCGCACCTCGCCGCCCAGCTCGCGGGCGGCCTGCCGGGCCCAGGACGGGTTGCGCAGCAGCTCCCGGCCCAGGAACACGGCGTCGGCCTCACCGTTCGCGACGAGCTTCTGGGCCTGCTCCGCGTCGGTGATCAGGCCCACGGCGCCGACCGGCAGCGTCGTCTCCGCCTTGACCCGCGCGGCGAACGGGACCTGGTACCCCGGGCCGGTCGGAATGCGCGCGCCGGCGACGTTGCCGCCGGTCGAGACGTCGAGCAGGTCCACGCCGTGGGCGCGCAGGTCGCGGGCGAAGCGGACGGTGTCGTCGGGCGTCCAGCCGCCTTCCTCGGCCCAGTCGGTCGCCGAGATGCGGAAGAAGAGCGGCTTGTCCTGCGGCCACACCTCCCGAACGGCGTCGACGACCTCCAGTGCGAACCGGGTGCGGTTCTCGTACGAGCCGCCGTAGGCGTCCGTGCGGTGGTTGGAGTGCGGGGAGAGGAACTCGTTGATCAGGTAACCGTGGGCGCCGTGGATCTCGGCGATCTCGAAGCCGGCGGCCAGCGCCCGCCGGGCCGCCGAGGCGAACTGGCCCACCACCTCCCGGATCTGTTCGGCCGTCAGCTCGGTCGGCACCGGGTGGCGCTCGTCGAAGGGCAGCGGGCTCGGGGCGACCGGCTGCCAGCCGTGGGCCTCGGGCCCGATCGGCGCGCCGCCCCGCCAGGGCCGCTCCGTGGAGGCCTTGCGCCCGCCGTGCGCGAGCTGGACCGCGGGCACGGAGCCCTGTGTGGTGAGGAAGCGGGTGATCCGGCGGAAGGCCTCCACCTGGGTGTCGTTCCACAGGCCGAGGTCGTAGGGGGAGATCCGGCCCTCCGGGGCGACCGCGGTGGCCTCGACCATGACGAGTCCGGTGCCGCCGGTGGCGCGGGCGGCGTAGTGCGCGAAGTGCCAGTCGTGCGGGGCACCGGTGAGCGGGCCCTCGGGTTCGGCCGAGTACTGGCACATCGGCGACATCCACACCCGGTTCGGGATGGTCACTTCGCGCAGGGTGATGGGCTCGAAGAGCGCGCTCACTACGGACTCCATTCGTCACGGGACCGGTGGTCGACTCGTACGATAACCCTCGTACTACGAGAGATGTCCAACTACGATGACTCTCGTACAATGGTCACAGCCGAAGACGACCGCGACGAAGGGCGGCAGCCGTGACCGACACCGTCACCCCCGGCCGTGCGCTGCCGCACCCGGAGCGGGAGGAGATCCGGCTGGAAGGCGTGCTGCACGCGCTCGCGGACCCCATGCGGCTGCGGATAGTCAGCGAACTCGCCTCGGAGCCCACCGAGTTGTCCTGCTCGCGCTTCGACCTGCCGGTGACCAAGTCCACCACCACGCACCACTTCCGGGTGCTGCGCGAGAGCGGTGTCATCCGGCAGGTGTACCGGGGTACGGCGAAGATGAACGCCCTGCGCCGGGACGATCTGGACGGGCTCTTCCCGGGACTGCTCGACAGCCTCCTCGCCGCCGCCGAACGCCAGGCCCGCAGGCTCCGCGAACGCGTCTGACGCCCGCCGCCCCGGCCCGCCCGCACCGGGACGACGGTTGCCGCCGTTACGACGGTCGCGCCGCCCCCAGCAGCGCCTCCCAGTCGGCGAGCTTGACCACGCTCCGTCCGAGCCGCTCGCCCAGCGCGGCCTCGGCGTGCTCGATGGACAGCCACCCGCTCCAGGGCACCGGTTCGCCGCCCGGCACCCGCAGCGCTTCCACCGGATCGGCCGGCACGTCCGCCCGGGCCAGCGCGGGGGCGTCGGCGAGCAGGGACAGCGCCGTCTCCTTCGCGCAGGGCCGGTTGGTGCCGATGACACCCGTCGGCCCCCGCTTGATCCATCCGGCGACGTACTCGCCGGGGGAGGGGACGCCGTCGCGCACGACCCGCCCCGCCGTGTGCGGCACCGTGCCGGTCGCCGGGTCGAAGGGCAGACCGTCCAGCGGGACACCGCGATAGCCGACCGAGCGCAGCACCAGCTGGGCGGGCACGTCCTCGTACCGGCCCGTCCCCGTCACACCGCCGCGGCCGTCCGGAGCCGTGCGCTCGAAGCGCACGGCGCCCACCCGGCCCCCGTGTTCGAGCAGTTCGACGGGACGCAGGAAGAACCGCAGCCGGATCCGCCGCCCGGCCGGTGCCGGAGGCCGCGCCGCCCAGCCGCGCAGCACCTCCACATTGCGGCGCGGCACGGCCGGGAGCGCGGCCGGGTCGAGCGAACCCAACGCCAGCTCGCCCGCGTCGACGACCACCTCGGTGTCCGGGATGGTGCCCAGCTCGCGCAGCTCCTTGGTGGTGAAGCGGGCCTGCGCCGGGCCGCGCCGGCCCACCATCTGCACCTCGCGGATCCCGCTCCCGGCCAGCGCGTCGAGGGCCGCCTGCGGGATGTCCGTCGGCCGCAGCTCGTCGGCGCCGCGGACCAGCATCCGCGTGACGTCCACCGCGACGTTGCCGACCCCGATGACCACCGCCGAGCGCGCCCCGCGCAGGAAGCCCGCGTCTGCCGCGTCCGGGTGCGCGCTGTACCAGGACACGAACTCGGTCGCCGACCAGCTGCCCGGCAGTTCCTCGCCGGGGACGCCGAGCCGGCGGTCCGTGGCGGCGCCCACGCAGTACACCACCGCGTGGTACAGCGTCCGCAGGCGCTCCACCGGCAGACCGCCGGGGCCGCCCACCCGGACCCCGCCGAGGAACCGCACCCGCTCGTGCTCCAGCACGGTCCGCAGGCTGCCCTGCAACGACTTGATCTTCTCGTGGTCCGGTGCGACGCCGTACCGCACCAGGCCGTACGGACACGGCAGCCGGTCCAGGACGTCCACCTGGACGTCCGGATCGAGCTGGACGAGGTTCTGGGCGATGTAGCACCCGCTCGGCCCGGAACCCACGACGGCGACACGCAGCACAGTGGTACTCCTCGCCCGAAGGAGGTGGTGTGCGGACGGTTCCAGCATGGCACCGCGAGGCCCGCTGCGGCAGGGTCCTGCGGGCCGACCGGGCGCGTGTCGGGGTCGCGGGGCGGGCGATCCGACCGTCCCGAGGGCCTCGGACCGCCCCCGGGGCCCGGTCACGGCCCGCTCGGGCGTTCCTCCGTCGCGAAGAAGCGGGACAGGTCGCGGTCGCGGTCCCCCGCCCCGGCGGCCGTCTCGCTGTCCGGCGGCACACCCAGCTCCCAGTCGAGTCCGTACCGCTGGAACAGTTCGGCCCGCAGGGCCGGCACCGGCATCGGCACCCCGGGCACCAGCGCCGCGAACACCGCGCCCATCAGCAGCGCCCGCAGCATCGGGTAGTCGGCCGCGACGTCGTGGGAGCCGTACCGGGCGACCGTGTCGCCGAGCAGCTCCGAGAGCCGCCGCTGCTCCGGGCACTGGACGAACCCCTCGGCCTGGAGCAGCCCCGCCATGTGCTGACGCATGAGCACCGGACGGTCCCGGGCCAGGCCGAGGATCGCGTCGACCGCCCGGGCCAGCCGTTCGCGCCCGTCGTCGGTGCGCGGCTCCCGCTCCAGGGCCTCCTCCAGCGTGCGGTGCATCAGCCGGTGCACGGCCGACTGCACCAGCTGGCGCTTGCCGGGGAAGTAGTACGAGACCAGCCCCCGCGCCGAACCGGCACGGTCCGCGATGTCGCCGAGCGTCGTGGCCTCGAAGCCGCGCTCGTCGACCAGCTCCACGGCCGCCTGGAGCAGCCGCTCACGGGAACGCCGCCGCAACTCTTCATTGACCGAGGCGCTGCGCGGGGACATCCTGTAACTCCTGCGTTGACTGGCTGCCAGCCAACTATACTCAGCGCATCACAGGCGCCGCGGTACGCGGGGCCTACCGAAAGCTGCCGTCCGTCTGGGGCGACGCGGGGGATCGTCTCAGACGGGCGGTGCGGCGCGCCGGTCCTCGGCCCGTTCTCCGCCCGTCCCGGTCCGCTGCTGTCGCAGACCCGCCGGTCCCTTCCTACAGTGGGCTCGGGTGCCGAGCCGAGGAGGCGGGTGGGTCATGGAGCAGGACCAGCAGATCCTGAACAGGATCACGGAGATGGTCGAGGACGAACGCAGGCTCAGGGAGGCGCTCGCCTCGGGCGGGATCGACACGTCCACCGAGCAGCAGCGGCTGGGCCGGCTGGAGCAGGAACTCGACCGGTGCTGGGACCTGTTGCGCCAGCGCCGGGCCAAGGCCGAGTTCGGCGGGAACCCCGACGACGCGGAGGTGCGGCCCTCCTCCCAGGTCGAGGGCTACCAGGGCTGAAGCCGCCCGGACCGTGGCGCGGTCCGCCCCGCTCGGTCCAGCAGGTCCAGCACCGGCAGCAGCGCGTCGGGCCGGTGGGCCACCGGCAGGTGGTCCACGAAGTGCACGCGACAGCCGAGCGCGGCCGCGCCGCCGTCGGCCTCCCTGCTGTCGCCGACCATCACCACCTGCCGGGGATCGACGCCCAGCGCCTCGCAGGCGACCGAGAACAGCCGCGGATCCGGCTTCTGCACCCCGTGCTCGTACGACAGGACGTACGCGTCGACGTACGGGTCGAGCCCGTGCTCGCGGAACACCGGGCGGAGGTCCCAGCCGATGTTGCTGACCACGCCCACGCCGACACCGCGCTCGCGCAGCGCACGCAGCACCTTTCCGGCGTCCGGGTAGGCAGACCAGGCGGCGGGGGACATGTGCCGCTCGTACAGGGCGTCGTGCAGGCCCGGGTCGGGCAGCGCGACCCGGCGGGACAGTCCCGTGTAGGCGGCCCGGTGCAGTTCCGCGCTCTCGTCCCGGACCGCCCACAGGCCGGCCAGGTCCGCCGGCAGCTCCACCGGCATCGCCCCGCCCGGCAGGGCGCCGGCCGCCTCCAGCGCGCGTGCGACCTCGGCCAGTTCGGGGCCGGACAGGGTGGCTCCGCGCTCGTCCAGCACCGCACGCAGCCAGG
This sequence comes from Streptomyces sp. 1222.5, assembly GCF_900105245.1. Classification (NCBI taxonomy): domain Bacteria; kingdom Bacillati; phylum Actinomycetota; class Actinomycetes; order Kitasatosporales; family Streptomycetaceae; genus Streptomyces; species Streptomyces sp. 1222.5. The sequence continues at coordinate 7,449,398 of NZ_FNSZ01000001.1, forward strand.
ACTCGGTGGACTCGACACGGAAGAGCGTCCCGGAGAAGTCGAACAGCACGGCAGCCATGCGCCGGACTCTACCCGGGCCGGCGCCCGGCCCCCGGGCGCCGGCCGGGGAGCTCCGCGCGGCCGGATCGCGGCCACTCGTGGCCCACCACGGCCAGAGCCGCGATCAGCGCCCCCAGCAGCCAGCCGCCCAGTACGTCCGAGGGCCAGTGCACCCCGAGCCACACGCGCGTCACTCCCACGCCCACGACCGAGACCAGCGCCGCCGCCACGGCCGTACGCCACAGGACGCGACCCGCGCCGCGACGGTGCAGCAGCCACAGCAGGAGGCCGCAGACCACGGTGGCCGTCATGGCGTGGCCGGACGGGAAGGCCGAGTAGTGGGCCGAGTCCACCGGGTCCGGCCAGACCGGGCGCGGCCGGTCGACGGCAGCCTTCACCGACTGCTGCACGAGTGTCGCCGCCGCCACGCCGGCCGCCAGCCACAGCGCCGACCACCAGGCCGCCCGCCGCCACACCAGCCACACCGCCGCGGCAGCGGCGACCAGACGCATGGTCAGCGGATCCCACACCCAGTCCGTGAGCACCCGGAAGGCGCGGGTGAGGCCGGTGTCGCCGACCGCCCAGCGGTGGGTGGTCCGGGAGACGTCCCCGTCCACGGTGAGCAGCGGGTGCCATCCGACGACGACGAGGACGAGCAGCAGCACGGCACAGGCACCGAGAACGGCGGCCAGGAGGGCCGCGCCGCGCAGGGCACGGGGCGGGGAGACGGCGGGCCGTTGTCGCATCCCGCGATCTTCGCCGACCGGATGCCCGCGGGGCCAGCGCGGGGCGGCGTCCGGCGGTGGCGGGCCGCGGTGCGGGCGGGGCGGGCTCCGCCCGCAGCTGTGCCCGCACGCCGGACGCGGGCTCAGCCCAGCGCGCGCAGCCCCGGGACCAGGGCCACCAGCACCGGGATCACCGGTACCAGGGCGGCGGCCGCCGTCAGGCGCAGGCGGCGCAGCACGGGCAGGCGGTCGGGCGGGGTCAGGAGGCGGTGCACGCGCTGCGGCACATGCGCCTGCGGGGCGGGGGAGGGGCCGAACACCCCGCGTTCCTCGTTGAGTTCGACGAGTGCCAGCGCGGTGGTCAGCCGGCCGACCCGCCGAGAGGCCATGTCGTCGGCGGCCAGCTCGACCAGCCGGTGCATCTCGTCACAGAACCCGGCGAACACCGGGACCTGCGGGAAACCGCCGGCCAGCGCGGCCGAGCAGTGCAGCAGCCAGTCGTGCCGGGCCTGCGCGTGCCCCTCCTCGTGGGCGACGAGCGCGTCGAGCTGACGCCCCTTCAAGCGGCGCAGTGCGGCGGTGGTGACGACCAGTCGAGGTGCCGTCCCGGGCAGCCACCAGGCGTCCGCGCGCTCGCCCTCCAGCACCACCAGCCGGTCGGCCGCCTGTTCCTCGCCCGGCAACAGCGGTGCGCGCACGAGGAGTTCGGCTTGCCGATCACGCCGGCGCGCCCGGGCCCCCACGACCTCGCGCACCAGCATCGCCAGACTCCACAGGCCGGCCGAGGCGAGGATCACGGCGGTGGGCGCCGCCCAGGGGCCGGCCGTGCCGAGGGCGTACGCGTCCACGACCGCGCGCGGAGCCGTGCCGAAGACGTGCCCGCGCACCGCCTGCCAGGCCGCCGCCGCACTGAGCGTCATCGACAGGGCGCAGCACAGCAGTACGGCCGCCACGACGCACTGCCACACCCAGAGGGCGAGGACCGGTTCACGGTCCGGCCAGTCGGCCCTGGCGAGCAGCCGCGGGGCGACGACGGCGGTCAGGGCGCCGAGCAGCAGCAGGGTCACGGGGACCATCATGGTCAGCACCCTATGAGCGCGAAGGGGTGCAGGGGTACGGTCCACGGCGCCAAGTGACGCAGGCAACGCGCCCTACCCCGGCGGGCGCCGTCACATGGTCAGCAGCATCGCGACCATACCGATCCCCATGGACAGCCGGCACGCCCGGGCGAGCTCCGGACGGTCGCCCCAGCGCGCGGCCACCACGCCGGTCCCGGCCCCGGTGCTGCCGGCCGGCACCAGCCGGGCGCCCGAGAGCAGCACGAAGGCGGTGAAGTACAGCAGGAGGCCGCCGGTCAGCAGGGGCACCCCCGCGCCGCCGCGCGCGTGGTGGGCGGCGGCCGGCGCCGCCGCCATCGTCACCGCCATGTAGACCATGGCCCCCGCGCCCACCAGGTGGTGCAGGTGGTGCGTGCTCCTGCGCGCGGCCCACAGGGCGCGCAGGGCCGCCGCGCCGAACACCGCCGCGTACACCGGCCACGCCCACACCGGAGGGGTGAACGCCGCCGCCGGTACGGCCATCACGGCCATGCCGAAGCCCATCAGCGCCTCACCGCCCGCGGCGCGGCGCTGCTCCTCGACTCCGCTGCGCATGCGCAGCAGGCAGTAGGCCCCGGTGGCCGTACACAGGGCGACCAGCAACCAGGCCGCCGACACCGGTCCGTGCACGCGCGCCTCCCCCGCTCGACGTTCGGTCCAGGGATGCGATGCCCACGGGGCGCGGAGCGCACGCGAGCGCAAGGATGTACACGGGGAGCATTCGCCGGAGCACGCCTGGTGAGCGTGGCGGGTGGGAAAATCTTTTACGAGTAAAACACATGCTAAATTGAATGGATGAGCAGCGCGACCACCCCCCGCCGTCTTCCCCTCGCCGGAGTCCTGCGGCTCGGCAGGCCCTCCGACATCTGGTTCAAGCCCGCGCTGAGCGTGGTTGCCGCGGTCGCCCCGCCCAACCTGATCCTGCTGGGCCTCGGCCGTCTCGACCTGGCCATGTACACGATGGCCGGATCGCTCTGCGCCCTCTACGGCCACGGCCGTCCCTACGCCGCCCGTGCCCGCACACTGGCCTGGGTCGTGCTCGGCATGGTCGGCGGCCTCGCCCTGTCCCTGCTCGCGGCGTCCCTGACCTCCGACGCCGTCGTCCTCGTCACGGTCGGCGCGCTCATGGCCGCCGCGCAGAAGACCGCGTGCGACGCCACCCGCGTCGGCCCGCCCGGCAACGTGGTCCTGACCTTCATCAGCTCCGCCTCCCTGTTCGTGCCGCAGACCCCCGGCCAGGTGCCCGCGCACATCGGGCTGGCCCTGGCCGCGGGCGCCTGGGCGTGGCTGGTCGGCATGGCGCCCGGACTGCTCCGCCCGCACGGCCCCGAGCGCCGCGCCACCGCGACCGCCCTGAACGCCGCCGCCGCGTACGCCGACACCCACGGCACCGCCGACGGCCACGCCCGGGCCCGCGCCGCGAGCGCCGCCGCCATCCACGCCGCCTGGCAGTCGCTGCTCGCCACCGGTGCCCGCCCCGACCCCACCAGGCGCGCCCTCGAACAGCTCCTCGTCCGCGCCGAGGTCGCCCTCGCCGCCCCCGCCGACGCCGACCCCGCGCGACTGCGTGCCTGGGCCCGCGGCCTGCGCGGCACCGGACGGATCCCGCGTATCGCCGCCTCGCGCGGCGCCGCGGACGAACTTCTCGGCGTGGCAGCCGAAGCCGCCCACCCTCCGCGCCCGTCGCGGCAGCGCCTCGCGCCCTTCGCCCCGATCGCCGCCCGCACCGCGGTCGGCTGCGCGCTGGCCGGCTACGCCTCCCTCGCGCTGGGCGTCGGCCGCCCCTACTGGGCGCTGGTCACCGCGGCCTCCCTCTACCAGGCCAACGTCAGCCTCACCTGGAACCGGGGCATCCAGCGCGTCGTCGGCAATCTCGTCGGGGTCCTCTTCTTCGCCGTCCTCGCCCCGCTCGCCCATCTCCACCCGGCAGCGCTGGTCGTGTGCTGCCTCGCCCTCAACTTCGGCGCGGAGGCGCTGATCGGCCGCAACTACTGGCTCGGCACCGTCTGCGTCACGCCGATGGCCCTGCTCATCACCGAGTTCGCCCGCGTCCAGAACCCGGGACAGCTGATCACCGAGCGGGTCGCCGACACCCTCGTCGGCGCGCTGGTCGGCTTCGTCGCGGCCGTGGCGGTCACCAATCGCCGGGCGGGCGACCGCCTGGAACAGGCCCTGACCGCGGCGGAACGCGCCCGTGAGAGCGCCGCCCGCCTGCTCGCCGAGCCGCGCCCGGCACCGCGCGCCCTGGAGTCCGCCCGCCGCACCCTCGCCGCCGCCCTGGTCGACCTGCGCGCCGCGGCCGACGCGGCCGCCGGCGAGTGGTGGCAACGCGCCCTCCCTGAGGACCGCGTCGTACTCACCGAGCAGGCCGGACACCGTACGCTCGCCGCGACGGTACGGGCTCGGGGCCGCGCACCGCAGGACCACGACCCCGGCAGGACGACGGAGGACACACGGCCATGACGGCGACGAACGGCGAACCGGCGGCCGGGGCCGACGTGACGAACGACCGGCGGGCGCCGGACCAGGGCGCGACCGGCGCCGCCGGGAACGACACGGTCGCCGCCGTCGTCCGGCAGTGGCGGACGGTGCACCCCGAACTGGACACCGGGCCCATGGAGGTCATCGGCCGGATCAACCGCTGCGCCGCCCTGCTCCAGCAGGCCGAGGACGCTCCGCTGCGCCGGGCCGGTCTCAGCCGCCCCGAGTTCGACCTGCTCGGCGCTCTGCGGCGCACGGGTCACGAGCTGACCCCCGGGGACGTCGCCCGGGAGACCTTCTCGTCCGGGGCGGCCGTCACCAAGCGGCTCAAACAGCTGACGGAGCGCGGGCTGGTCGATCGGCGCGTGGACGCCCGCGACCGCCGCGTCGCCCACGTACGGCTCACCGACGCCGGCCGCGACCTGGTGGACGGCATCCTGCCCGAGCAACTCGCCTACGAGACGGCCGTACTCTCCGTCCTCGCCCCCGAGGGCCAGGGCGAACTGGCCGGGCTCCTCGCCGAGCTGCTGAGCCGCCTGGAGGGCCTTTCGGGAGCACTGCGCGCGTAGCGGCTCCCGGCAGCCCGGGGACCGCTCGACGGCTCACCCCTCGTCGGGCGCCCGGTACACCCCGAACGCCGCGCCCTGCGGGTCCCGCAGCACCGCGATGCGCCGGCCGTTCGGCATCGATGCGGGAGCCACGGTCACGGCACCGTCCGCGCGTGCCGTGACCTCCGCCGCCGCGTCCACGTCGTCCACCGCGAAGTACGGCAGCCAGTGCGCCGGCACCTCGGGCGGGAACCGGTCGCCCATGTCGAGCATGCCGCCGAAGTCCTTCCCGTCGACGCCCCACTGCGTGTACCACTGCGAGGCGTTGACGCTCCAGTCGAACACCGAGGTGTAGAAGTCCCGCGCCCGCTCGGTCTCCCGCGTCGCCAGCTCCACCCAGCCGAGCGTGCCGGGCGCGTTGAACAGCCCGGCTCCCGGGAAGGACCGCGCCTGCCACAGCTGGAAGGCCGCGCCCGTCGGGTCGGCTGCCACCGCGAACCGGCCCACGTCGAACACGTCCATCGGGCCGAGGAGCACCGTGCCGCCGGCCTCCTCCACGCGGCGTCCCGCCGCGTCGGCGTCGGTCACGGCGAACGACACGTTCCACGCCACGGGCTGGGACTCCTGGTACAGGGGGCTGAGGGCGGCCACCGCCGCGTCCCCCAGGTGCGCCACCGTGTACCCGCCCGCCTCCTGGCGCGGGTCGGTCTCCGGCCGCCACCCGAACAGCTCGGCGTAGAACCGCTTCGCCCCCTCCAGGTCGCTCGTCCCCAGCTCGGTCCAGCAGGGACCGCCGGTCACCGGCTTGTCGATCTTCATGGCGGTTCCTTCCGGCCGGGCGGGCCCGCCGCGGGGGAGCGGCGGAACGCCCCGGCTGCTCGGAGATCGACCAGCTCCTGCGCGGGCCGCGACCCGCGCAGGAGCCCTCGTTCCGCACGCTAGACCCCGCTTCCGGCGCAGGCCATCCGGGACCGCCGGGGGACGCGCCGGGCACCGCCGGCCCGGCCTAGATCCCCGGCCGATAGCGCAGCGGATGGTCCGCCGGGATCTGCACCAGCACGATCCGGGTGCCGTCCGGGTCGGCGATCCACATCTCGACCAGTCCCCACGGCTCCTTCACCGGTGGCCGCACGATGTCGACGCCCTTCGCCCGCAGCTCGGCGTGCGCGCTCCCGACGTCCTCGACCTGCATCCACAGCGCGACGGCGGGCGAGGGCGGGGTGTCGGAGCGGCCGGAGACCTCGAGGAAGCCGCCGCCCAGGAAGTAGACGGTCCCGCGCTCGGGCCCCGTACCGAACTCCCGGTAGACGGACAGCCCCAGTTGCTCGCCGTAGAAGACGCGGGAACGTTCGGGGTCGGTGGGCCGCAGAAGTGTCCGGCCACTGAGTACATGCACCATGCATGCGGAGCCTAGTGGCAGGGTTACCCTCATCCCTGGCTCAGCACGCCCGAGATCGGAGACCGCCCATGGACACCCCCGCCGCCGGACTCGCCTTCCGCGACGCCACCGACGCCGACGTCGACGCGCTGGTCGCGCTGATCGAGTCCGCGTACCGCGGGGACGCCAGCCGGGCCGGCTGGACCACCGAGGCGGACATCCTCAAGGGGCAGCGGACCGACCCCGAGGGCGTGCTGGCGGTCATCAAGTCGCCCGACAGCCGGCTGCTGACCGTCGAGCAGGACGACCGGGTCGTCGCCTGCTGCCAGCTCGAACACCGCGGCGACCACGCGTACTTCGGCATGTTCGCGGTCAGCCCCACCCTCCAGGGCGCGGGTCTCGGAAAGATCGTCATGGCCGAGGCCGAGCGCTGGTCCCGGGCGACCTGGGGCGTCACCGAGATGCACATGACGGTGATCTCCGTGCGCGAGGACCTGATCGCCTGGTACGAGCGCCGCGGCTACCGCCGTACGGGACAGATGTCCCCGTTCCCGTACGGCGACGAGCGCTTCGGCATCCCGCAGCGTGACGACCTGCGCTTCGAGCTGCTGGTCAAGGCGCTGGTGTGACGTTCATGCGGAGGGCCGGGCGCCGGGTCACGCCGTGAAGCGGCCCGTGCGCTTGATCTCCGGATAGTCGGTCGTCGCGCCGTCCAGCTCCAGCGCGCGCACGAGCCGCAGATGCTCCTGGGTGTTGACCACCCAGCCGATGATCCTCAGCCCGGACTCGCGCGCGTGCTCGACGACCTCCAGGGTCAGCCGGCGGATGTTGAGGCAGACGGCCCCGGCGCCCACGGCGACGGCACGGTCCACCACATCGGGGCCGTACCGGCTGGCGACCAGCGCGGTGCGCACGCCCGGTACCAGGTCGGCGATCTCGGCGACCGCGTCGTCGTGGAACGACGACACCTCCACCCGCCCGACCAGGTCGCGCCGGTGCATCACCTCGGCCAGCGCCCGCGCCGCGGCCACGTCCTTGATCTCGGCCTGCAGGGGCACGCTCACCGCGTCCAGCACTTCCTCGAACACCGGCACCCGCTCCCCCCGGCCCGCGTCCAGGGCGCGCAGCTCCGCGAGGGTCTTCTCGGCGATCGGCCCGGTGCCGTCGGTCGTGCGGTCCACCTCCGCGTCGTGCATGACGACGAGGGCGCCGTCCTTGCTCAGATGCAGATCCAGTTCGATGAGATCGAGGCCGGCGTGCTGCGCGGCGACGAAGGAACGAAGGGTGTTCTCGGGCTCGACACCCATGACCCCGCGGTGACCGATGGTAAGGAAGTTCAAGGTTCGACTCGCTTCCGTCGACGGCGGCTCGGCACGCGCGGAAGGGGCGGACGCCGTCGTCCGCGCGGGCAAGGCCGCAGCCTAGTCGCCGGGACCCGTGATGAACCCGCACGTGCGAGGGGGATCGGGGCGCGTCGCGGGCGCCGACTGGCCGGTATTGGTTTCCGCCTCACCCGGGGGTGGGCGAGTCCTCCATCCCCTTGACTGTCCGGTTCAACCCGTTCACACCTGTTATGTCGGACATGTGAATACGACGAAAGTGAGTGTGGTCACGGTTTACGGCAGGAAAAACATCGGTGACCAACGGGTTGGGCAGAATAATTTCCCGAGCAGCCTCTTGCTGAGAGAAACGGGGTATGCATACGGTGTCCATACGCGAGGTTCTCCCGTGGAGGATGGGACATGACGGAAATTCTTGTGCAGTCGGGTGTGGAGGGACAGCTTTCTCCGCTGACCAGGGTCGTTGAGCAGCCGGCCTGGCCCGTGCTCAAGGATGCCGTGGAGCAGATCCGGCCATGGCAGTCGAAGGACGGATCGATCGACTTCGAGGCCGAGGGCGCCCCGCGGCGCGCCGACGCCGTGGCGGCCGTCGAGCGTGTCGCCGACGCGGTCGAGCAGCTCTCCCCGCTGGTCCCGCACGACGCGGCGTACCACGAGGCGCTGGTGAAGGATCTGCGCCGCTGGGCCGAGGGCGGCTTCGAGGTGCCGGACTTCCTGGACTCCCTGCTGGCCTTCCAGCCCGCCGCGGACCGCCGGGACGGCCTGCAGCACCTGGTCGTCTTCCCGATGTACACGCAGAACGGCAACCTCGACCGCAACCTGGAGGCGGTCGTGCTGCGCATGGTCTGGCCCGAGTGGCTGGCCGAGCTGGAGCGCACGCGCTACGACAACCCGCTGTTCTGCGGCATCACGTTCGAGGACTTCACCGCGGGCTACGACACCAACTCCGCCGTCCTCTTCCCGGAGACGATCGCCGTGCGCGAGGCGCCGGAACGATTCTCCTGGGGTGGCATCTTCTGCGACCGCGAGGCCGCGCGCTTCCGCCGCGTGACCGACGCCGCCGTCGACATCCTGGGCCTCACGCTGCCCGAGGACATCGCCGCGATGGTGCACGACCAGAAGCGCTGCGAAGACGCCTTCGTGCTCTGGGACATGGTCCACGACCGCACCCACAGCCACGGCGACCTGCCGTTCGACCCGTTCATGATCAAGCAGCGCCAGCCGTTCTGGATGTACGGCCTGGAGGAGCTGCGCTGCGACCTCACCGCCTTCAAGGAGGCCGTGAAGCTCGAGGCGGACGGCGTCCCGCAGGCCCGTGACGTGCAGTACGCCGTGCTCTTCGACCGCATGTTCCGCTTCCCGGTCACCGGCGACCGCAACCGCAACTACGACGGCCTCGGCGGTCAGCTGCTCTTCGCCTACCTGCACAAGCACGACGTCGTCCGCTGGACCGACAACAAGCTCGCCATCGACTGGGAGCGCGCCCCGCAGGTCACCAACCAGCTGTGCGCCGAGATCGAGAAGCTCTACAAGGACGGCATCGACCGCCCGAAGCTCGTGCACTGGTTCGCCGGCTACGAGCTCGTCTCCACCTACCTCGCCCCGCACCCCGGCTCCAAGTGGGCCAAGGGCCCCGACGCCCTGGACCTGGACCAGCCGCCGCGCAAGCTCGTGGACGATGTGCTTCCGGACGAGTTTCCGCTGAGCATGTTCTATGAGGCCCTGTCCAAGAAGCTGAAGAACGTGATCGCCTCCACCAAGGGCATCACGGCGGACAGCGCCGAGCGGCTCGCCGCGTGAGCGACCGCGTCCAGAACACTGCTGCTTCAGAGGGGAACATCATGGGGAACGGGGCGAACGGGGCACTGAGCGGTCGGGTCATCGCGGTCGCCGGTGCGGGCGGACCCGCCGGGCGCGCGGCCCTGCTGCGGCTGGCCGAGGCCGGGGCGACCGTCGTCGGCGCGGACAACGACCCGCAGCGGCTGTCGGAGGCCGTGGACGCGGCCCGGTACGCCTCCGGTGGCGCCACCGTCACCGGCGACACGGTCGACCTGCTCGACCTGCAGTCCACCCGGGACTGGGCCGCCCACATCGAGAAGGACTTCGGGCGGGTCGACGGTCTCGTCCACCTGGTCGGCGGCTGGCGCGGCAGCGAGACCTTCACGAAGACCAGCCTCGACGACTGGGACTTCCTGGAGCTCCTGCTGGTCAAGACCGTCCAGCACACCTCGCTCGCCTTCCACGAGGCGCTGCAGCGCAGCGACCGCGGCCGCTACGTCCTGATCAGCGCGGCCGGCGCCTCGAAGCCCACCGCCGGCAACGCCGCCTATTCCGCGGCCAAGGCCGCCGCCGAGGCGTGGACGCTGGCCATGGCCGACTTCTTCCGCAAGGCGGGGGGCGGCGAGGAGCTGACGTCGGCGGCTACGATCCTGGTGGTGAAGGCGCTGGTGCACGACGCCATGCGCGCCGAACGCCCCAACGCGAAGTTCGCGGGCTTCACGGACGTCACCGACCTGGCCGAGGCCATCGAGGGCGTCTGGAGCAAGACCGCCGCCGAAGTGAACGGAAACCGTCTGTGGCTGACCGAGAAGCCGTGAACCCTCCCAGGACCGACGCGCGTCGCCATCACGACCCGGAGGTCCGCGGTTTCGCCAGTGACAACTACGCCGGGGCGCATCCGGAGGTGATGGTCGCCCTGGCGCTGGCGAACGGCGGCCATCAGGTCGCGTACGGCGAGGACGACTACACCGAGAACCTGCAGCGGATCGTCCGTAGCCACTTCGGGTCCACCGCGGAGGCCTTCCCGGTCTTCAACGGCACCGGCGCGAACGTCGTCGCGCTCCAGGCGGTCACCGACCGCTGGGGCGCGGTGATCTGCGCCGAGAGCGCGCACATCAACGTGGACGAGGGCGGTGCCCCCGAGCGCATGGGCGGCCTGAAGCTGCTCACCGTGCCCACGCCCGACGGCAAGCTCACGCCCGAGCTGATCGACAGGCAGGCCTGGGGCTGGGAGGACGAGCACCGGGCCATGCCCCAGGTCGTCTCGATCACCCAGAGCACCGAGCTCGGCACGCTGTACACCCCGGAGGAGATCCGGGCGATCTGCGAGCACGCCCACGCGCACGGCATGAAGGTGCACCTGGACGGCTCCCGGATAGCCAACGCCGCCGCTTCCCTGGACGTCCCCATGCGGACGTTCACCAACGCGGTCGGCGTGGACATCCTCTCCCTGGGCGGGACGAAGAACGGCGCGCTGTTCGGCGAGGCCGTCGTGGTCATCAACCAGGACGCGGTGCGGCAGATGAAGCACCTGCGCAAGATGTCGATGCAGCTCGCCTCCAAGATGCGGTTCGTCTCGGTGCAGCTGGAGGCGCTGCTCGCCAAGGACCTGTGGCTGCGCAACGCCCGGCACGCCAACGAGATGGCCCAGCGGCTCGCCGAGGGCGTCCGCGCGGTGCACGGCGTGGAGATCCTGTACCCGGTGCAGGCCAACGGCGTCTTCGCCAAGCTCCCGCACGACGTGAGCGAGCGGCTGCAGAAGCGGTTCCGCTTCTACTTCTGGGACGAGAACGCCGGCGTGGTGCGCTGGATGTGCTCCTTCGACACCTCGGAGGAGGACGTCGACACGTTCGTGGCGGCACTCAAGGAGGAGATGGCGCGCTAGTCACGCGTGGACAGTCCCAAAAATTGCATAGATATGCGGTCGCCTGAAAAGTCATTGACGGTCGGGTGGCCGCATTTCTATGCTCCGCGGGTATGGAGCTGATCCAGAACACCGCCGACCTGTCTGCCTACTTGGCCGACGACGAGGTCATCGACCATCATCATCCCGCGGTCCGGGAGACGGCCGCCCGGCTCGCAGGCGACGCCGCCGACTCGTATGACTATGCACGCGCGGCCTATGAGTTCGTCCGGGACTCCGTACCGCACTCCCATGACTCCGGTGATCTCCGCGTCACCTGGCGCGCCTCCGACGTGCTCGGACTGCGTACCGGCATCTGCTACGCGAAGGCCCACGCGCTGGCGGCCCTGCTGCGGGCCGAGGACATCCCGACGGCACTCTGCTACCAGCGCCTGACCGACGGGGAGGGCGGCCAAGCGGTGCACGGCCTGGTCGCCGTCCGCTTCCACGGCGCCTGGCACCGGCAGGACCCGCGCGGCAACAAGCCGGGCGTGGACGCGCGGTTCTCCCTGAACGGCGAACGGCTGGCCTGGGTCCCCGACCCGGCGTCCGGCGAGGCGGACTATCCGGGCCTGTACGCCGCACCGCATCCGGCCGTGCTCGGCGCGCTCAGGGCCGCTCCCGACCGGCCGTTCCTGTGGAAGACACTGCCGGACGCCCTGTGAAGGCGGCGGACGGTCGCGCGGCGGCGCGGACGGCGAACCGGACGAGGGGCGGGGGAGGTGCGGCCGCCGGAAGACGGCCGGTGGGAAGAGATCGGTGCGCGGAGGTCAGTGGGCCTCTGCGGCGCGCAGCTGCTCCGCGGTCGGCGCGGCGCCACCGAGGTGGGCGGGCAGCCACCAGGTGTCCTCCGCGTCCTTCGGACGGCCGGGGTAGGCGCGCTGCGCGGCCTCCAGCAGCTCCTGGACCCGCTCGCGCAGCCGGCGGGTGATCGCGCCGGCGTACTGGTCGCGGGGCGCCTCGACCGGCTCGCCCACCCGGACGGTGACGGGCAGATGGTCGCGCTTGAAATTGCGGGGGTGCCCCTTCGTCCACAGTCGCTGGGTGCCCCACACCGCCATCGGGATCAGCGGGACGCCCGCATCCTGGGCGAGGCGGGCCGCGCCGGACTTGAAGCTCTTCAGTGTGAACGACTGCGAGATCGTGGCCTCCGGGAACACCCCGATGATCTCGCCGGACCGCAGCGAGTCCAGTGCGTGCGTGTAGGCGGCCTCGCCCTGGTTGCGGTCCACCGGGATGTGCTTCATGCCGCGCATCAGGGGACCGGACACCTTGTGGCGGAAGACGGCCTCCTTCGCCATGAAGCGCACCAGTCGCTTCTGCGGAAGGGCCGCCAGACCGTTGAAGATGAAGTCCAGGTAGCTGATGTGATTGCTCACCAGGACGGCGCCGCCCGTGCGCGGGATGTTCTCCGACCCCTGGCAGTCGATCTTCAGATCCCAGACCTTGAACAACGTCTTCGCGAATCCGATGACGGGACGGTAGACCAGCTCTGCCATGGGCGGGGTGGACCCTTTCTGCTCTGCTCGGGAAAGGGAGGGCTCCCGGCGGGAAAGTTACGCAGCCGTAGGTTTACGGCGTCTCGCAGATCGTGCCCGAAGAACGGACGGGTAGCCAGTCCTGGTGCCCCGCGTCGGCGAGATCCTCGTCACGTCGGCCGTGTTCCGCCGAATGTCCGTCACTCCACCCGTACCATGGCCCTCTTGAGGAGCAGGAACATCTCGCATCCCAGGCAGTACCCGAAGGCCGCGTTGAGGAATGCGGCGGCGAGCGCGGCCCCCGTCGCGGCCAGTCCGAGCCACTGCGGCCCCAGCACGAAGCCGACGAGGCCCAGCCCGGCGAACACCAGCCCCACCGTCTGCGCGAAGCGCGGCGGCTCCGGCGCCTCGAACTCCGTGGGCGGCCCGAGCCGTGGACGTACGGCCGTCCGGAACACCCAGCCGTACGGCGACCGGGCGACGCCCCTGGCCGCCCCCAGCGCGAACGCCAGGGTCTGCCAGCCCAGGATCCAGACGTTCTGTGTGACGAGCGCCGCCGCCAGCACGACCGTCGTCACGGCCGCTCCGAAGCGCGGCCCCCTCACATCGATGTCCATGAATCAAGCATTCCGCAACGGCACGTCGTGCGGGGGGCGGGAATCTTTGCAGTCTCGTGAAGGGTTGTGCGCATGATGACCGGACTGGTGGTGTGCGTGGCGGTGCTCCTGGCGACGACCGCCTTCGGAGTGCTGCACGGGCGGCGGAGCGGGAGGGTGCGGGTGCGAGGGCGGGACGACGGCAAGCGGCTGGGAGCGGCCGAGCTGGGCGGCGAACTGGGGGAGCGGGCCACGCTGGTCCAGTTCTCCAGCGCCTTCTGCGCGCCCTGCCGGGCGACCCGGCGCATTCTCGGCGAGGTCGCCGGCATGGTCCCGGGCGTCACCCACCTCGAGATCGACGCCGAGGACCGGCTGGCCCTCGTACGCGAACTGGAGATCCTCAAGACGCCCACCGTCCTGGTCCTGGACGCCGAGGGCCGGGTGGTGCGGCGCGCCACCGGGCAGCCCCGCAAGGCCGACGTCATCGCGGCCCTGGGCGAGGCCGTGTGAGAGCGTGCGGCGCCTTCCAGATCGCGGAACGAACTTGACTGTGCATGCCACCCGTAGTCAGCCTGGGCCTGTGCCGACCGAACTCCTTCTCTTCGGGCGGGTCCACGTCGACCTGGCCCGCACCGCCAGCGCGCGCTGTCCGGGCTGTTGAGCAGCCACGGACCCAGCCACCCCGCGCAGAAGGACAATTCCATGACGGCCACGCCCGACCTCGGCACCTTCCAGCTCGCCTCGCCCGACCTGCTCCGCTCCACCTTCCGCCGGCACGCCGCCGGTGTCGCGGTGATCACCGCGAGCGGCGCGGCCGGCCCGGTCGGCTTCACCGCCACCTCGCTCACCTCCGTCTCCGCGGAGCCGCCGCTGGTCTCCTTCGGCATCGGTACGGGTGCCTCCAGCTGGCCCGCGGTGGCCGCGAGCGAGCACATCGGCGTCCACATACTCGGTGAGCACCAGAGCGAACTGGCGGCGACCTTCGCCCGCAGCGGTGCCGACCGCTTCGGCGCCCCCACCGCCTGGCGGGAGGGCCCGGAGGGCGTACCCGTGCTGGACGACGTGCTCGCCTGGCTGGTCTGCCGGATCGTCGCCCGGGTCCCGGCCGGCGATCACCGGATCGTGCTCGCCGAGGTGCTCGGGGGCGATCCCTCGGGCGCCGGGCGCCCCCTCCTCTATCACCACGGCCGCTTCAACGGCCTGCGGGATTGATCACGCCCGGCTCTCCTGCGAGGACGTCGAATTCCGGTTACGCTGCGTTGCGAAGGTCACAGTTCAAAGCGCTTGCTTAGCGGGCATGAACTGGGTGTACTGACGAGTAATATTTCGGTCGGAGCGCGCGGACGCCCCGACCGGGATCGGCCGCTTGAGGCGCCTATGCTGCCTCCAAGAGGCAGCCCGGAAATGTCGAAGTAGTAGGAGAGCCGGCGTGAGCTTGAGGATCGTTGTCACTGTGAAGTACGTGCCCGACGCCACTGGCGACCGGCACTTCGCCGATGACCTGACCGTCGACCGCGACGACGTCGACGGTCTGCTCTCCGAGCTGGACGAGTACGCGGTCGAGCAGGCCCTGCAGATCGCGGAGAACGCGGACGACGCCGAGGTCACCGTCCTGACGGTCGGCCCCGAGGACGCCAAGGACGCGCTTCGCAAGGCTCTCTCCATGGGTGCCGACAAGGCCATCCACGTGGAGGACGACGACCTGCACGGCACCGACGCCATCGGTACCTCTCTCGTGCTGGCCAAGGCCATCGAGAAGGCCGGCTTCGACCTGGTCGTCTCCGGCATGGCCTCCACCGACGGCACCATGGGCATCGTCCCCGCGCTGGTGGCCGAGCGCCTGGGCGTCCCGCAGGTCTCCCTGCTCTCCGAGGTCTCCGTCGAGGACGGCACGGTCAAGGGCCGCCGGGACGGCGACGCCGCCTCCGAGCAGCTCGAGGCGCAGCTCCCGGCCGTCGTCTCCGTCACGGACCAGTCGGGCGAGGCGCGTTACCCGTCCTTCAAGGGCATCATGGCGGCCAAGAAGAAGCCGGTCGAGTCCTGGGACCTGTCCGACCTGGACATCGAGGCCGAGGAGGTCGGCCTCGACGGCGCGTACACCAAGGTCGAGGCCGCGAACGAGCGTCCGGCCCGCACGGCCGGCACCATCGTCAAGGACGAGGGCGAGGGCGGCAAGCAGCTCGCTGAGTTCCTCGCGGGCCAGAAGTTCATCTAAGGGCCCGCGCCCGCCGACCGCCCCTCAACTTCGTTTCGCAGGAGAGCAATCCCATGGCTGAAGTCCTCGTCTACGTCGACCACGTGGACGGTGCCGTCCGCAAGCCCACCCTGGAGCTGCTGACCCTGGCCCGCCGCCTCGGCGAGCCCGTCGCCGTGGCCCTCGGCAACGGCGCCGCCGACACCGCCGCCACGCTCGCCGAGCACGGCGCGGTGAAGGTCCTCACCGACGACGCGTCCGAGTACGCCGACTACCTGGTCGTGCCGAAGGTGGACGCCCTCCAGGCCGCCCACGAGGCCGTCTCCCCGGCCGCCGTGCTGGTCCCGTCCTCCGCCGAGGGCAAGGAGATCGCCGCCCGCCTGGCGCTGCGCATCGGCTCGGGCATCATCACCGACGCCATCGACGTCGAGGCCGGCGACGAGGGCCCGGTGGCCACCCAGTCGGTGTTCGCCGCGTCCTTCTCCACCAAGTCCCGTGTCGTCAAGGGCACCCCGGTCATCACGGTCAAGCCCAACAGCGCCGCCGTCGAGGCCGCCCCGGCCGCCGGCGCGGTCGAGGCCCTCTCGGTGTCCTTCTCCGCCCAGGCCACCGGCACCAAGGTCACCGGCCGCACGCCGCGTGAGTCGACGGGCCGCCCGGAGCTGACCGAGGCCGCGATCGTGGTCTCGGGTGGCCGTGGCGTCAACGGCGCGGAGAACTTCTCGATCATCGAGGCGCTCGCCGACTCCCTCGGCGCGGCCGTCGGTGCCTCGCGTGCCGCGGTGGACGCCGGCTGGTACCCGCACACCAACCAGGTCGGCCAGACCGGCAAGTCGGTCTCGCCGCAGCTGTACATCGCCAACGGCATCTCCGGCGCGATCCAGCACCGTGCCGGTATGCAGACCTCCAAGACGATCGTGGCCGTCAACAAGGACGCCGAGGCCCCGATCTTCGAGCTGGTCGACTTCGGCGTGGTCGGCGACCTCTTCGACGTCGTCCCGCAGCTGACCGAGGAGATCAAGACCCGCAAGGGCTGAGATCTCCCAGGGCACGTCCGAGGCCCCGGTGACCGACGCGGTCACCGGGGCCTCGGTGCATCCTGGAGGCGGGCGGGCGCGGGCGACCAAGGTCCGGACGGGGTGTTGACCAGGGAGAACCACCCGGATAACTTCATTCTACGGATTGTTGATTCCGTAGAGCGGAAAAATGGAGGGTGTGGGATGGGTCAGCAGGAGAAGGTGGCGACGAGCCTCGCGGGTGCCGTCAGCGAGGAGATCAGCGCCTCCCTCGCACCGGTCGACGCGGAGCTGGAGCGCCGCTACCCCGGGGACCCCGGCACCCGGCAGCCCGTCCACACCGTCTACGTCCCCGGCGACGCCTTCGCCGCCGACACCCTCCGCTCCTGGGGCGACCGCGCCCTCGCGGCCCTCGACGAACACGCCCCCGACGCCGCCTCCTTCGCGGCCGTCCTGGGACTCGCCGACGACCTCGCCGAGCCGGTGTACTCCCGCGTCCGCGCCAAGCTGGAGCGCGAGCCGGTGGAAGACCTGCGCGTCGACTTCGAGGACGGCTACGGCCCCCGCCCCGACGCCGAGGAGGACGAGGCGGCGGCCCGCGCGGCCCGCCTGATCGCCGAGGCGTACGAGAAGGGCACCGCGGCGCCGTACATGGGCATCCGCATGAAGTGCATGGAAGCCGCCGTGCGCGACCGGGGCATCCGCACCCTGGACGTCTTCCTCACCGGCCTGATGGAGGCCGGCGGCCTGCCCGAGGGCCTGGTCCTCACGCTGCCCAAGGTCACCTACCCCGAGCAGGTCGACGCCTTCGCCCGCCTCCTGGCGGCCTTCGAGAAGACGCACGGCCTGGACGCCGGCCGCCTGGGCTTCGAGATCCAGATCGAGACCAGCCAGTCCATCCTCGCCACCGACGGCACCGCGACCGTCGCCCGCATGATCCAGGCCGCCGGGGGCCGCGCCACCGGCCTGCACTACGGCACCTTCGACTACAGCGCCTGCCTCGGCGTGTCCGCCGCCTACCAGGCCAGTGACCACCCGGCCGCCGACCACGCCAAGGCGGTCATGCAGGTCGCGGCGGCGGGCACCGGCGTCCGTGTGTCCGACGGCTCGACGAACGTCCTGCCCGTGGGCCCGACCGCGAAGGTGCACGACGCCTGGCGCCTGCACTACGGTCTCACCCGCCGCGCCCTCGCCCGCGCCTACTACCAGGGCTGGGACATGCACCCGGGCCACATCCCCACCCGCTACGCGGCCGTCTTCGCCTTCTACCGCGAGGGCTTCGAGCAGGCGGCGGCCCGCCTCGCCCGCTATGCCGACCGGGCCGGCGGGGACGTCATGGACGAGCCCGCCACCGCCAAGGCCCTCGGTGGCTACCTGCTGCGCGGACTGGACTGCGGCGCCCTCGACATCGCCGAGGTCGCCCGCCTCACCGGCCTGACCCGCGCCGACCTGGAAGGCTTCGCCGCACCCCGGCGCGGTGACCTGACGGCCTCGGGGAAGTAACCGGACCGCTCGCGTTCCCGGCCCCACCGCCCCCCAGCAGGGCGGCGGGGCCGGGCGCGTCCTCGGCCGTCGGATCCACGAGATCGACGACGGGACGGTCAGGGCAGGGGAGCCGAGGGCCATGCATCGGCGCCGGGACTCCCGGGCGGCCGGCCGTGGGCGTACGTCTCCAGTCCCGACTCCGTCACCCAGCCCTGCTCGGCGAACAGCCGCGTGCCCCGCGCGCACAGCCCGGCGTCGCCGCGCGCCCGGGCGCTGAACTCCTCCGGCGTCACCCCGAACAGCGCTCGCAACGGCGCGGAGCGCCTGAGCAGTTCGGTGAGCAGGGCACGCTGGCCGGGATGCCGGCGCGGTGCCCGGCCGCCGTTGCGCAGCACCCCGTGCCGGTTGACGTAGGAGTACACCCCGGGCAGCACCTGCCCGTCGGCGACCTCGACCCGTACGCCCGACGCGGGCAGCCAGGCCCGCCAGAAGTTCCCCCCGGTCAGCGGCACGCCCTCGCTGGCGTCGATCACGTCGAGCTGCCGGCGGTCGAGCCAGATGACGAACAACTCGCGTACGGCGCCCGGCGACACGACCGGGGAGGCGGAGACGTACCCCATGCGGCTGACGTGCGCGGAGACGCCCACGTCGACGCCGGTCACCCGGGCCCGGACCATCGGCACGGGGGAGTCGATCCCGAACTCCGCCATCTTGTGCCGCAGTTGGGCCGGGGAGGCGTTGGAGCCGACGGCGAGGACCGGCGCCCGGTCCTCGTACACCGGGCGTTCCAGCGGCAGCATCCGGTCGCCGTGCAGCACACCGGAGTCGGCGGGCCAGGCCCCGGGGTACGTCAGCGGATGCTCCCGGGGCACCTCGGCGAGGCCGAGTTCCCGGAGCGTGCGGCCGGACACGAGCGGCTCAGTCGGCCGGCGGCAGCTCGCCCGAGCCGCGGGCGATCAGCCGGGTGGGCAGCTCGATCCGCTCCGGTGCGACGAGCGTGCCGTCCAGTTGCCGGAACAGGCGCTCGGCGGCGGTCCGGCCGAGCGCGGCCGAGTCCTGCGCGACGACCGTGACCCCCGGCTGGAGCAGCTCGGCCAGCTCGATGTCGTCGAAGCCGACCAGGGCGACCTGGCGGGACCGCTCGGCGAGGACCCGGATCACGGTGACCGTCACCCGGTTGTTGCCGGTGAAGATCGCGGTCACGGCGTCGGGAGCCGACAGCATCTCCTCGGCGGCCCGGCGCACCCGCTCCGGACTCGTCGTGCCGAGGGACATCCAGCGGTCGTCGACCGGTATCCCCGCGTCCTCCATGGCGGCCCGGTAGCCGCGCAGGCGCTCGGCCGCGGTGTGGATGCGGGGCATGTCGCCGATGAACCCGATCCGCCGGTGCCCGTGCCCGATCAGATGGGCCACGCCGTCGCGGGCACCGCCGAAGTTGTCGGACAGGACCACGTCGGCGTCGATCCGGCCGGCCGGGCGGTCCACGAAGACGGTCGCCACGCCCGCCCTGATCTCCGGCTCCAGGTAGCGGTGGTCGTCCCCGGCCGGGATCACCACCAGGCCGTCCACCCGCCGCGCGCACAGGGCCAGTGCCAGCTCCTGCTCGCGCTCCGGGTCCTCGGCGCTGGAGCCGTTGATCAGCAGGGCGCCATGGGCCCGGGCCACTTCCTCCACGGCGCGGCTGAGCGGGCCGTAGAACGGGTCCGCGAGGTCCTCCAGGACCAGGCCGATGCTCGCGGTACGGCCCTTGCGCAGCACCCGGGCGCTGTCGTTGCGGCGGAAGCCGAGCGCCTCGATCGCCTCCTGCACCCGGCGCTCGGTGTCCGGGGTGACCCCCGGCTCACCGTTGACCACCCGGGAGACCGTCTTCAGCCCGACCCCGGCCCGTGCCGCCACGTCCTTCATGGTCGGGCGGTTGCCGTAGCGCGTGCCGGTTAGGCGGTCTGCGCGGCGGGTGATCTCTGGCACGATGCGCTGTCCTGTCCTGTCGTCCGTCTGGTCCAGCGGCCCCGCGGGGGCCTCCGTACCTCTTTCCCACGGGGGTGGTGCGCGGATCCATGGGCTTGTATGAGGATGTGGCGTCGAGCATAGAGCCTGGACAACGTTGTCAGATGCGCGAGAGACTGTCCACCGCTGTCCCCGGCCTGCGCCCTACCGCTTGACCGGCCTGCGTTTTCCTGGTTCTTCAAGCTTCAACGGGGAGATTCGACTCTGATGCACACCGACCTCGTGGCGGCCCTGGACATCGGCGGCACCAAGATCGCCGGCGCGCTGGTGGACGGCGACGGACGGATCCTGGCCCGGGCGCAGCGCGCCACGCCCGCCCAGCAGAGTGGCGAAACGGTCATGCGGGCGGTCGAGGAAGTGCTCCTCGACCTCGGCGGCTCGCCCCTGTGGGGACGCGCCGGCTCGATCGGCATCGGCAGCGCGGGCCCGGTGGACGCCTCGGCGGGCACGGTCAGCCCGGTGAACGTACCCGGCTGGCGGGATTTCCCGCTGGTCGAGCGGGTGCGCGCGGCCGCCGGCAACCTGCCGGTCGAGCTGATCGGCGACGGCGTCGCGATCACGGCCGCCGAGCACTGGCAGGGCGCCGCCCGCGGCCACGACAACGCGCTGTGCATGGTGGTCTCCACCGGTGTCGGCGGCGGCCTCGTGCTGAACGGGCAGCTGCATCCCGGCCCGACCGGCAACGCCGGGCACATCGGCCACATCAGCGTCGACCTCGACGGCGATCCCTGCCCCTGCGGTGCCCGTGGCTGTGTGGAGCGCATCGCCAGCGGCCCGAACATCGCCCGCCGCGCGCTGGAACAGGGCTGGCGTCCGGGTCCCGACGGCGACACCTCGGCCGCCGCGGTGGCCGCCGCCGCCCGCGCGGGCGATCCGGTCGCCGTGGCTTCCTTCGAGCGGGCCGCGCGGGGGCTGGCCGCGGGCATCGCGGCCACCGCGACCCTGGTCGAGATCGACATCGCGGTGATCGGCGGAGGCGTCGGCAAGGCCGGCGACATCCTCTTCACCCCCCTGCGCAAGGCGCTCACCGACTACGCGACCCTGTCCTTCGTGCAGCGGCTGACGGTCGTGCCCGCGCAGATGGGCACCGACGCGGGCCTGGTCGGCGCCGCCGCGGCCGCGCTGGCCCGCAGGCCGGACGCGACCGCGGCGAGCGTCTGAGGACTCCGCGGCCCGCGTCCGGGGCTCGGTGGCCGCGTCCACGGCTCAGCAGCTCAGGCGTGCGTCCGCCCAGTCCGCGTGGTCCGAGTCGACGCCGTCCCCGCCGTCGGTGACGACCAGGCGGACCACCTCGGCGCCGGTCACGTCGGCGGTGACCGGCCGGGCGGGCAGCGCGTTGGTCAGCACGCCGGTCGAGGCGGCCTTCTTCCCGTCCGCCCAGATCTCGAAGGCGACGGTGCCGGCCGTGCCCTTCTCGTCGTCCACGCCGACGTCCGCGGTGACCTTCTCGCAGGCCTTGCCGGTGTAGAAGGAGACGTCGCTCAGGGCGTGCACGCCGAGCCCCTTGGCATAGGCGGTTCCGCCGACGGTGATCGGGTGGCCGTCGCCCGCCGCGCTCTCCCCGTTGCTGGTGTCGCGCTCCACCGGTCCCCAGCCGCTGCTCGCCGACAGCCACGGCAGGTCGCTGAGGTACGACGTCCCGGAGGGCGGCGGCAGCACGACGGACGCGGTCAGCGGGAGGGTGGCGGTGACCCGCTGCCCGGAGGGTGAGCGGTAACTCGTCCGCAGGGTGAGCTCGTAGGCGCCCGTCGGTGTCCCGGCCGGTGCGGTGACGCGCCACCCGGTGCGCAGGGACCTGCCGGTGGCGAGAGCCGCGGCCGTGGTCGCCGACGTGGCGTGCACGCTCCAGCCGTCGGGGCCGGTCAGCGAGACGGACACCCGGCGGGCGGGTGTACGGCCCAGATCGGTGACGGTGCTCGTCAGGGTCGCCGGGGTGCCCGCCTCCAGCAGGGTGCTCCCGTCCACCCCGAGTTCGGTGGCCGGCGGGTGGTCGGCCCAGTGAGGGTCGGCCGAGACACGGAGCAGGACCGTGCCGTGGGCCGGGACGGTGGCGGCGATGGTCCCGGCCGTGTTGTAGGCGCGGTGCTGCCACAGGTCGCGCAGCGTGTAGGCGTCGGCGTCCGGCAGGCCCACGGCGCTCGCGGTGGTCGCGATCCGCTGGGCGCTCGCGGACTCGTTGAACAGGGCCACCGCGCGGCTGCCGTCCGCCATCTCCCTGGCGACCACCCAGCGCCCGCCGGTGGAGGTGACGACCGTGCCCTGCTTGCCGAGCGGGTCCTGGTCGACGGCGATGACCTCCTTGTTGTCCAGGATGTCGAAGGTCGCCTCGGAAGCCCTGCGCAGGTCGGTGCCGATGAGCAGCGGCGCGGCCATGACCGACCAGAGGGAGAAGTGCGAACGGTACTCGGTGTCCGTCATGCCGCCGTTGCCGACCTCCAGCATGTCCGGGTCGTTCCAGTGTCCGGGGCCGGCGTACGGCGCGAGCGGCAGGTTCTGCTTGACGATCGACAGCATCGAGCTCCAGCTGTCGCTGATGTCACCGGTGGTCCGCCACAGCTGGCCGACGTCCCCGGCCCACTCCCAGGGCTTGTTCTCGCCCCACTCGCAGATGCTGTAGACGATGGGGCGGCCGGTCGCTCTCAGCGCGTCGCGCATGGTCCGGTAGCGCTGCCTGGCGTCGACGCCCTGGTTGTTGCAGTTGTCGTACTTGAGGTAGTCCACGCCCCAGTCGGCGAACTGCCGGGCGTCGCTGAACTCGTGGCCGAGGGCGCCGGGGAAGCCGACGCTGTCGCAGGTCTTGGTGCCGGCACTGGTGTAGATGCCGAGTTTCAGCCCCTTGGCGTGGACGTAGTCGGCGACGGCCCCGATGCCGTGGGGGAAGCGAGCGGGGTCGGGCACCAGCTCGCCCTGCGCGTCACGTCGGGGCAGCGCCCAGCAGTCGTCCAGGTTGACGTACCGGTAGCCGGCGTCCTTCAGGCCCTTCTCCACGAAGAGGTCCGCGATGCCCTTCACCATGGCCTCGTCGAAGTCGGCACGGCAGTGGGTGGAGTTCCAGTTGTTGAAGCCCATCGGGGGCGTCGGGGCGAGGCCGTCGGCCGGGGCCGGTGCGGTGGGTGTCCGGTCTGGGGCGGCCACAGCGGGGGCGGCGAGGCCGGCCACGCACAGCAGCCCCGCGGTGAGTGCTCCGACCACTCGTCGGCGGGTTGTGCGGGTGTGAGGGTGACGCATCTTCGACGCTCCTCCGACTCGCGAAAGGGTGGATGACGGCATGCGGGCAGTGGGCGGCATGTACGCGTCATCAGGGTGCGCGTTTACGGTAGGACGTGTCGGAGTGTGTTGGAAGGGGTGCGTCAGAAGTGCTCGAAAGGCCGTCAATCAACCGTCCCGGCAGCCGAGTTCGCCGCGCGGCCGAGGCTACGCGTTCGAATGTGTTGGCCTTCCAGGCACTCCAAGCAGAACTCCGCGACGCCTTAACATGGGCGAGCACCTGGCCCCGGGTCCACGAGGCGACGCCCCGACGGGCCCCGCAGGTCGGCGGCGGACAGCCCGGCCGCCGCCCGGACGAGGCGGTCGCCGGACCGTTCGACGTCCTCGAGGAGGGCGTCGTCGGGCGTGCGGAACACTGTGGAACCGCTCATGGTCACTCCAGGGCTGAGCGGGACAGGGCCGCGTCAGGGCTCACCGGAACTCGTGGACGACCTCGATGCGGCCGACGATGTGGGCGTTGAACTCGTCCAGTTCCCCGGCGGGCACCCACAGTTCGAGAATCGTCCGGCCGCCGGCCTGCTGGACCGGGTAGCGGCGGAGGAACTCGGTGTCGACCTCGAAGCGGGTCACGAAGCCGGCGCCGTCGTGCTTGACGTTCCAGTCCCGGGCGATCCGGATCGCGTAGTCCTCGTTGAGGACCGGGTAGAAGATCGGCTGCTCGGGGAGCCGGGGCGGCCATGCGCGCCATTCGAGCTCACGGACCAGCTCCAGCTCCACGGGACCCGTGGGTCGCCAGAGGGTGGTGGTGGGGCGGGGGCCTGTCATGGCGGTGACTTCTCTTTTCAGTGCGGTGAACGGGACACGGGTCCACCGGACGATACCGGGGGCGTGATCGTCGCGGCCACGACGTTTTCGGCGCCGTGGCGTGATTCGCCGTCTTCGTGACCCTGCAGGGGCGCACGGCGCCCTGTCCCCGGGCAAGCAGCACGAACCGAGGGAGCGCGGCAGTCCTCACTGGCGCTCCGCGACGACGAGGAGGACGGGGCACCCCCGCACCGCTCGACGGTCGACCTGCGGAGCGGAAGCGCGGTGATCCGCGTGACCCCCGGGCGCCTGCGCAGTTGATCAGCGCATGAAGAAGCGCAGCATGCTCGCCATCGCCAGCCTCGCCACGGGATTCGTCGTGGCCGCCATCACGCCCTCCCACGCCGCGGACGAGGGAACGCTGAGCGACCTCAACGTCTCGGACACCTTCGACACGGCCGGCCACCTCGTCAGTCACGACAGTTTCGCCCTCGACGACGCCATTGCGGGCCAGGAGTAGGCCCGACGTCGTACGGCGTATGTGCCGGTGTCCCCGCCGCAGGGGGCACCGGCACTCCCGTACGGGCGCCCTCACCGGGGCGGGGTTTCCGTGGCAGGGTGGAGCGGGCAAGCCACAGGGGGCCAACACAAGAGGGGGAGTCCGTGACCGTCGTCTGGATCAACGGCGCGTTCGGTGCGGGGAAGACCACCACCGCACGGGAACTGATCGAGCTGATCCCGAACAGCACGCTCTTCGACCCCGAGGTCGTCGGCGCGGCGCTCACGCATCTGCTGCCGGCCAAACGCCTGGCCGAGGTCAGTGACTTCCAGGACCTGCCGGTCTGGCGCCGGCTCGTGGTCGACACGGCGGCCGGGATGCTCGCCGAGCTGGGCGGGACCCTCGTGGTGCCCATGACCCTGCTCCGCCAGGAGTACCGCGACGAGATCTTCGGCGGACTCGCCGCCCGCAGGATTCCCGTGCACCACCTGCTCCTCGCTCCGGCCGAAACGATCCTGCGCCAGCGCATCGCGGCCCGGGAGATCCCCCCGGAACTGCCCGACGGCGAGATGCGGGTACGGCAGTGGTCGTACGACCACATCGAGTCCTACCGCACCGCCCTGCTGTCCTGGCTCACCTCGGACGCCCACCTGGTGGACACCAGCGCCCTCACCGCTCATGAAGCCGCCGCGCGCATCGCCGAGGCCGTCGGCAGCGGTGCCGTGCCCGCCTGCGACATCGTGCAGACCCCCGAACCCACCGCAGAGACGCTCGCCGCCGGTGTCCTCCTCTTCGACGAGGAGGACCGGGTGCTGCTCGTGGACCCCACCTACAAGCCCGGCTGGGAGTTCCCCGGTGGTGTGGTGGAACGCGGCGAGGCACCGGCCCGGGCCGGCATGCGCGAGGTCGCCGAGGAGACGGGGATACGGCTCCAGGACGTGCCCCGGCTGCTCGTCGTGGACTGGGAGCGGCCCGCGCCGCCCGGTTTCGGCGGGCTGCGGCTGCTGTTCGACGGGGGTCGGCTGGAGTCCGGCGAGGCGTCCCGGGTCCTGCTGCCGGGGCCGGAGCTGCGCGCCTGGCGCTTCGCCACCGAACAGGAGGCCGCCGAGATGCTCCCCCCGGTCCGCTACGAACGGCTGCGCTGGGCTCTCCGGGCTCGAGAGCGGGGCAGTGCGCTGTACCTGGAGGCCGGAGTCCCGGTCGGCTGAACCCCGCGCCGGGGGGTTATGTCTTGCGGGGTGCGGGTGAGCCGGCCGTGTGCGTCGGGGTCTGGACCGGGGTCGCCCCGCGTGGCGCTTCTGGCGCGGGGCCGACCGGGCGGCGCGTTCCCCTGACCGTGGCGCCGGGCGGTCGCGGTGGGCGCTTCGGGTTCGCCGGGGGCGCTGTGGCCGGAGGCCGGGGTGCCGGTCGGCTGATCGCGCCGGGGCCCGGGCCCGGCAGGCTGCCTCGCGTGACACTGTTGCGGTGTAGCCGGCCGGGCGGCGCCTCCCCACGGGCGGGACGGGGGCTCTGTCCGGAGACCGGAGGGCCGGTGGGCCGGCCGTTCGGATCAGGGGTGAGACGTGGCGGCGGCCCGGCGCAGGGTGGCGGCGGCTCCGCCGAGCACCGGGGCGCCGTGGCCGAAGCAGGCCACCTCCGGCTCCAGGTCCGCCAGCCGGCGGACGGAGTCGAGGAGGCGGGGCCGGTCGAGGTTGAACACTCCGGGCATCACCGTCCCGTCGACGGGTGACGCGGCCACCGTGTCCCCGGTGAACAGCACGCCCTCCTCGGGCAGGAACAGCGCGATGCTGCCGTCGGTGTGCCCGGGGACGTGGAGCACCCGGGCGCCGCCGCCGAAGTCCAGCAGGTCACCGCCCGACAGGGCGGTGACCGCAGCCGGGGGCACCGGTGTGCCCTCGGGCAGGTGTTGCGCCGCCTCCGCGTGGATCGGCAGCTCCCACTCCTCGAAGCGCGGCGGCGGACCGGCCAGTTCGCCCCGGACGAACGGCGCGTCCAGATGGTGCGCCAGCACTTCCGCACCGCTCAGCGCGGCGAACTCGCCTGCTCCGCCCGCGTGGTCCTCGTGGAAATGGGTGAGGACGATCCGCCGTACGTCTCCGGGAGCGTGACCGAGCGCCGAGACGGCCTCGGCGATGGGGCGGCCGGAGCCCGACGTGCCCGCGTCGATCAGCGTCAACCCGGCCTCGTCGCGCCAGAGGTAGGCCTGGCCGACGGGGAAGCGCAGGAGATGGAGGCGGGGGAGCAGTTCGACGAGGTCCATGCGCCGACCGTAGGCAGGGCCCCCGCCCGAAGGCGAGGGCCCTCTGCCACGGGCAGAACGGTCAGCCCGCGTAGTTGCGCAGGAAGAGCGCCTCCGCGACGGAGAGCTGCTCCAGCTCCGCCGGCGACACGCTCTCGTTGAGGGCGTGGATCTGCGCCTCCGGCTCGCTCAGGCCGATCAGCAGGATCTCCGCCTGCGGGTACAGGCCGGCAAGGGTGTTGCACAGCGGGATGGAGCCGCCCTCACCCGCGTACTGCATCGTCTCCCCCGGGTAGGCGACCGCCATCGCGTCGGCCATCGCCTGGTACGCCGGGGTGGAGACGTCGGCGCGGAACGCCTGGCCCTGCCCGATCTGCTCCGTGGTGACCCGGGCGCCCCACGGCGTGTGCGTCTCGATGTGGGCCTGGAGCAGCTTGGTCGCCTCCGCCGCGTCCACGCCCGGCGGAACCCGCAGGCTGATCAGGGCGCGGGCGCTCGCGTGCACGGACGGGGTGGCGCCGACGACCGGCGGGCAGTCGATGCCGAGGACGGTGACCGCCGGACGGGCCCAGAGACGGTCGGCGACGGCGCCGCCGCCGATCAGCCCGACCTCGCCGAGCACCTTGGCGTCCGCGCGGAACTGCTCCTCGGGGTACTCCAGGCCCTCCCAGACGGCCGTGGCGTCGAGCCCGTCGACGGTCGTCGAACCGTCCTCCGCGCGCAGCGAGTCCAGCACGCGGACGAGCGCGGCGAGCGCGTCCGGTGCGGCGCCGCCGAACTGGCCGGAGTGCAGGTTGCCGGCGAGGGTGTCGATGCGCACGCGGACCAGGGTCATGCCGCGCAGGGTGGTGGTGACCGTCGGCAGACCGACGCGGAAGTTGCCGGCGTCACCGATGACGATCGTGTCGGCCTCCAGCAGCTCCGGGTGCTCCTCGGCGTAGCGCTCCAGGCCGCCCGTACCCTGCTCCTCCGAGCCCTCCACGATCACCTTGACGTTGACCGGGACGCCGCCGTTCGCCTTGAGGGCGCGCAGCGCGAGCAGGTGCATGATCACACCGCCCTTGCAGTCGGCGGCCCCGCGGCCGTACCAGCGGCCGTCGCGCTCGGTCAGCTCGAACGGCGGGGTGGTCCAGCCGGCCTCGTCCAGCGGCGGCTGGACGTCGTAGTGCGCGTACAGGAGAACCGTTTTGGCGCCCTCGGGGCCCGGCAGGTAGCCGTACACCGACTGCGTGCCGTCCGGTGTGTCCAGCAGGGCCACGTCGACGAAGCCCTCGGCGCGCAGCGCGTCGGCGATCCAGCTCGCGGCCGCCTCGCTCTCGCTCTTCGGGAACTGCGTGAAGTCCGCCACCGATTTGAAGGCGACCAGCTCGGTCAGCTCCGCCTTCGCGCGGGGCAGCAGCGAGGCTACGGTCTCGGCGACCGGATTCGACGGCATGGGCACGCTCCTCGTGGGTGCGACGTTGAACGGGGTGAGTACCCCCGATACTCCCACAGTGGCCTGCGACGACGGCCGCCGTAGGATGCGAGGGACACTTCGGCGGCGGCTTGATCGGAGCGGTAGACCAACGTGAGCGGCGAGAACTCTTCGGCGGACGACGTGCGGCAGGTGTGGGACGTCGTCGTGGTGGGCGCGGGACCCGCGGGGGCTTCGGCCGCCTATGCGGCGGCGGTCGCGGGGCGGCGCGTACTGCTGCTGGAGAAAGCCGAGCTGCCCCGCTACAAGACGTGCGGCGGCGGCATCATCGGCCCCTCGCGCGACGCGCTGCCGCCCGGCTTCGAGCTGCCGTTCCGGGACCGGGTGCACGCGGTCACCTTCTCGAACAACGGCCGCTTCACCCGTACCCGCCGTTCCCGGCAGATGCTGTTCGGCCTGATCAACCGGCCCGAGTTCGACCAGCAGCTGGTCGAGCACGCCCAGAAGGCGGGGGCCGAGCTGCGTACGGGCGTCACGGTGCAGCGGGTCGAGCAGCACGGCTCGGCGGTGCCGGACCGGCGCACGGTCGCCGTCGTCCTGCAGGGCGGGGAGACGGTGCTGGCCCGCGCGGTGATCGGCGCCGACGGCAGCGCCAGCCGCATAGGGGCCCACGTCGGGGTGAAGCTGGACCAGGTGGACCTCGGCCTGGAGGCGGAGATCCCGGTGCCCGAGACGGTCGCCGAGGACTGGCGGGGGCGGGTCCTCATCGACTGGGGCCCGATGCCCGGCAGTTACGGCTGGGTGTTCCCGAAGGGCGACACGCTGACGGTCGGTGTGATCTCCGCGCGCGGGGAGGGCGCCGCCACCAAGCGCTACCTGGAGGACTTCATCGGCCGCCTCGGCCTGTCCGGTTTCGAACCGGCCATTTCCTCCGGCCACTTGACCCGCTGCCGTGCCGACGACTCCCCGCTGTCCCGCGGCCGGGTGCTGGTCTGCGGGGACGCGGCCGGGCTGCTGGAGCCGTGGACCCGCGAGGGCATCTCCTTCGCGCTGCGCTCGGGCCGGCTGGCGGGGGAGTGGGCCGTCCGCGTCGCCGAGGCGCACGACGCGGTGGACGCCCGCCGCCAGGCCCTCAACTACGCGTTCGCCGTCAAGGCGGGGCTCGGTGTCGAGATGAGCGTCGGCAAGCGGATGCTGGCCGCGTTCGAGAGGCGTCCCGGGCTGTTCCACGCGGCCCTCACCGGCTTCCGTCCCGCGTGGAAGGCCTTCAAGGAGATCACTCAGGGCTCCACCTCGCTGGGTGAGCTGGTGCGCGCCCATCCGCTCGCCCAGCGCGCCCTGACCGCGCTGGACCGCAATGCGCCGGCCGCGCCCGCGGAGGAGCCGGTCAGCCCGTGACGGTGATCCGGAAGACGGGGTGGTCGCCGGCGCAGGCGATGATCTCCTCGTCGGAGGACTTGGCGGTCACCCCGGCGAAGTACTGGTTGACCTCCCAGCCCCACTTCTCCAGGTAGGTGCGCAGTACGGGGAGCTTCTCGGCGTCGGGAAGCTCCACCGCGGTGAAGGGGCGCACCTTGCGGCCGACGCGCAGTTCCCCGCCCCCCGCGGCGCGCATGTTCCGCACCCACTGGGAGTGGCCGCGCGCGGAGACCAGGTACCGCTCTCCCTCGTAGGTGTGCGGGTTGACCGGGATGCGCTGCATCTTGCCGCTCTTGCGTCCGGGCACGGACATCTCGGCGGTGCCCATGAGGCTGATGCCGTGCCGGGCGAGCCAGCCGATCACGCTGTTCATGCGGACGGTGAACGGGCTGCCCTTGAGGTAGTAGGGCGAAGACGACGACATGGTGACCCCCACGGTTCGGGAGAGCGGTGCTCTCGCTCGACTCCAGTGTGGAGCAGACGGGTGCGCCAGGACAAGAGCAGTGCTCTCTTTTTTGGGCACCGCTCTCGTCTGTGTGCACCGCTCTTGCTCCGTGGCACACTGCTGGAATGAGCAGCGCACAGGGAGCCCGCGCACGGGCCAGGGCCGAAGTCACCGCGGCCATCAAGGAGGCGGCCCGCAGACAGCTGGCGGCAGAGGGGGCGGCCAAGCTCTCGCTGCGGGCCGTCGCCCGTGAACTCGGCATGGTCTCGTCGGCCGTGTACCGGTACTTCCCCAGCCGGGACGAGTTGCTGACCGCGCTCATCATCGACGCGTACGACTCTCTCGGCGAGGCGGCGGAGCGGGCGCGGGACGCCGCGGCCGGCGGCACGCACCTGGAACGCTGGACGGCCGTGTGCGAGGCGGTGCGCGGCTGGGCGCTCACTCATCCGCACGAGTACGCGCTGATCTACGGCTCGCCCGTGCCCGGCTACTCGGCCCCCGAGACCACCGTCCCCGCCGCGTCCCGCGTCGGCCTCGCCCTCATCGGCATCATCCGCGACGCCCACCAGGGGCCCGGCCTCGCCGTCCCGGCGCTCCCCGACTACCTGCGCCCCGAGGCGGAACGGATCGCGGCGGACATCGCGCCGGAGCTGCCGCCCGAGGCGGCCGCGCCGATGGTCGCGGTCTGGGCGCAGCTGTTCGGCCTGATCGGATTCGAACTCTTCGGTCAGTTCAACCGCGTGGTGGAGGACCGCGCCCCCTTCTTCCGGCACGCGGTCGGCCGCCTGGCCCACGAGGTGGGACTGGCGGGCTAGGCACCGGTCCGGGTGTGCCCCGCACGGGGAGCGGCCGAGGCCCGCAGGCCTGGTGGGGCTGGCCGCGAGGTGGCGCCGACGCGAGGACGACGGGTCCGTGAGAACGGAACCCGCGAGGTCACGGGGGTCCTGACAGTCCGCCGGCGTACGAGCCCCGAGGGGCGCACCCTGGGGCACCGGCGCGCCGGACCGGCACGGTCCCGGCACCGGCGGGCGTACTCCCCGGGGAGTATCGGTGATCACCTCGTCCGGCTGACGCCCTCGTGGCCGGTTGCCGTCTAGCGTGGCGGACATGGAAGAGGAGCACGGAGGCGGTCCCTCGCACTGGTGGCGGTACGGACCCCCGTGGTGGAACCGGCACCACGACCCGGAGGCGTACCGCTCCCGGCTGCCGTGGCGCTCCACCGCGCTCATCACCGCGTTCGTGCTGATCGGCACCAACTTCTCCGCGCACGAGCAGCAGCACCGCGTACCCCTCGACGGCTATGGACGCGCCCTGCTGATCGTCGCCTCGCTCCTGCTGCTGTGGCGGCACCGCCACCCGGTGGCCGTGGCCTTCGGCACGACGGCGGCGGCCGTCGCCTATCTGGCCCTCGGCTACCCGTACGGCCCCGTCTTCCTCACCGTCGCCGTCGCCTGCTTCAGCGCGGTCGTCGCCGGCCACCGGCGGGCCGCCTGGACGTCCATCGGCCTGCTGTGGGCCGGACACGCCCTGGTCGCGCTGTGGCTCTACCGCTGGCTGCCACCCGCGGGGGACGAGCGGGCGGGCCTCACCCAGGAGGTCGTCCTGGCCACCTGGGTGCTGGCGATCGTCGCCGTGGCCGAACTGGCCCGCGTGCGACGCGAGCAGTGGGCGCGCGAACGCGCGGACCGCGCCGAGGCGGCCAGGCGGCGCGCCGACGAGGAACGGCTGCGGATCGCCCGCGAACTGCACGACGTCCTCGCGCACAGCATCTCCGTCATCAACGTCCAGGCGGGCATGGGCCTGGTGCTCCTCGACAGCGATCCCGAGCAGGCCCGGGCCGCGCTCACCACCATCAAGGCCGCCAGCAAGGAGGCGCTCGGGGAGGTCCGCCAGGTCCTCGACACCCTGCGCGCCCCCGGTGCCGCGCCGCGCGCCCCCGCGCCGGGGCTGGACCGGCTGCCCGAACTCGTGGAACAGGCGGCGGCAGCGGGACTCACCGTGGAGATCGAGGGCGGGTCGCCGCACCTGCCGCCGGGCGCCGACCTGGCCGCGTTCCGCATCGTCCAGGAGGCCCTCACCAACGTCGTACGGCACTCGGGATCGCGGCACGCGCGCGTGCACCTCGCCCATGACGCCGGAGGGTTGCGGCTGCAGATCGACGACGACGGACCCGCCACCGGCGCGGACGCCGGGGGCAGCGGGAACGGACTCGCCGGAATGCGTGAGCGGGCCGCCGCGCTGGGTGGCACCATCGAGGCGGGCCCACGCCCCGACGGTGGCTTCCGGGTGCTCGCCGTACTGCCGTCGCGCCTCAGGGAGGACCAGTGATCCGGGTACTGCTCGCCGACGACCAGTCCCTGGTGCGGGCGGGGTTCAGGGCGCTGCTGGACGCGCAGCCGGACATCGGGGTGAGCGGCGAGGCCGCCGACGGCGAGGAGGCGCTGCGCCTGGTGGGCGAACTGCGGCCGGACGTCGTCCTCATGGACATCCGCATGCCCCTGCTGGACGGACTGGCCGCCACCCGCCGCATCACCGGGGACGCCGAGCTGAAGGACGTGAAGGTGGTCATGCTCACCACCTTCGAACTGGACGAGTACGTCTTCGAGGCGATCCGCGCGGGCGCCTCCGGCTTCCTGGTCAAGGACACGGAACCGGAGGAACTCCTGCGCGCCGTACGGGCCGTGGTCGAAGGGGACGCGTTGCTGTCGCCGGGTGTCACCCGCCGGCTGATCGCCGAGTTCGCGGCCCGTTCGAAGGAGCCCGCGGCGGCCGGCACGCTCTCCCTGCTGACCGAGCGGGAGCGGGAGGTGATGGCGCTGGTGGGCATCGGCCTGTCCAACGAGGAGATCGCCCGCCGCCTGGTCGTCAGCCCGCTCACCGCCAAGACCCATGTGAGCCGCACGATGGTGAAGCTCGGTGCCCGGGACCGCGCCCAACTCGTCGTGCTGGCCTACGAGTCGGGCCTGGTGCGGCCGGGCTGGCTGGGCGGCTGAGCGCACCGCCCACAGGTCGTGCCGCCGATCCGGCCGCCTCCGGGTGGGCTGCCGTACGACGACCCCGGCAAGCCCCGGCCGGAGCACCGGTGAGGCCCGCCCGCCCTTGCCCGCGCCCAGGCGTGCGCCCGGCGGGCCGGTCAGGTCGCCGCCGGGCGCACGTACGGAGGCGTTCCCCTCCGGGCGGAGCCTCAGTCGCCGACGGCGACGCGCTCCACCTCCGCCTCCTCCACGGTGGACCTGGCGACCACGACCGACAGCACGCTGGGCCGGCGGCGCAGTCCGGTGAGGGTGATGAGCAGACCGACGGCCGCGATGCCGGTGACGACCACGAAGCCCGGACGGTAGCTGTCGAGGACGGCCTGTGCGGTCGCGTGGGCGGGGGCGCCCGCGGTGACCACCGCGGTCACCACCGCCAGGAAGATGGCTCCGCCTACCTGGACCGAGGTGTTGAGCAGCCCGGAGACCATGCCCTGCTCGTGGTCCTCGACCCCGTTGGTGGCCTGGATGTTGAGCGAGGGGAAGACCAGCGCGCAGGCCGCGCCGATCAGCAGCATCGAGGGCAGGACGACGGCCGCGTACACCGGGTCCAGGTCGACGCGCAGGAACAGCGCGTACCCGAGGACCATCAGCGCGAAGCCGGTCGCGATCAGCCGCGGGGTGCCGAACCGGTCGACGATCGCGCCGACCTTGGTGGAGGACACCGCCACCAGCGCGCCCGCCGGGAGGAAGGCGAGCGCCGTGTGCAGCGCGGACCAGCCGAGCAGGGACTGCATGTACAACGTGGTGAGGAACTGGAAGCCGACGTAGGAGCCGAAGAAGGCGATCGCGCCGAGCTGGGCGCGGATCTGGCTGCCCGAGCGGAGCACTCCCAACCGGATCAGCGGGCTGGGCGAGCGCCGCTCGACCGCCACGAACGCGGTCAGCAGTACCGCGACGGCCAGGAAGGACAGCAGGGTGCGGGCCGAGGCCCAGCCGGCCTGCGGGGCCTGGACGACGGTGAACACCAGCAGCAGCATGGACGCGGTGCCGAGGACGGCGCCGGGGATGTCGTAACCGGCGTGGTTCTCCTCGCGGGCGCTGCGCGGCAGCAGCTTGAGGCCGGCGAGGAGGGCGATCAGGGCGATCGGCGCGGGCAGCAGCATGGTGAGGCGCCAGCTGGCCTCGGTGAGCAGACCGGACAGCACCAGGCCCATGGAGAAGCCGGTGGCGGCGCAGGTGGTGTAGATGGAGAGGGCGCGGTTGCGCAGCGGACCCTCGGGGAACGTCGTGGTGATGATCGACAGGCCGGCCGGCGCGGTGAAGGCGGCGCTGAGCCCCTTGATGAAGCGGCTGGCGATCAGCAGCGGACCGGAGTCCACGAGCCCGCCGAGCAGGGAGGCCAGCGCGAAGACGCCGAGGGCCACCAGGAACACCCGGCGCCGGCCGAGCAGGTCCGCCGTCCGGCCGCCGAGCAGGAGCAGCCCGCCGTATCCCAGGATGTAGCCGCTGACGATCCATTGCAGCGTCGACGTGGACAGATGCAGGTCGGAGCCGATGGACGGCAGCGCGACGCCGACCATCGACACGTCGAGCGCGTCCAGGAACATCGCGGCGCACAGCACCAGCAGGGTGCCCCACAACCGGGGAGTCCAGCGAACTCCCGAGGACGGGGTCGTGGAGGTGGTGAGCGGAGAGGTCATGCCGACGACACTACATGCACATGCATCGAATGCAAGCGCATTTAATTACGATGCAACAATTCGGTTTCTCTGCTACGGTGCGCTCATGGCGGCGAACAAGGCCGAGCAGGCGCTCGCGGAGCAGTGGCGGGACATTCTGGCCCTGCACGCCCGCACCCAGTGCGAGCTGGACCGGGAACTGCACGGACACGGGCTGTGCGCCAGCGACTTCGAGGTCCTCGACCTGCTGGCCGAGGGGTCCTCGGCGGACGGCGGCTGCGCCTACCGCGTGCAGGAGATCTCCGACCGCGTCCACCTCAGTCAGAGCGCTCTGTCCCGGCTCGTCGGCCGGCTGGAGAAGGACGGCCTGGTCGAACGGGCCATGTGTGCCGAGGACCGGCGCGGGGTGCGGGTGATGCTCACGGAGAAGGGGCGCGCGCTGCACGGTGAGGTACGGCCCGTGCAACGCGCGGTACTGGCGAGGATGCTGGACGAGCCGGACTGACCGGCCGTCAGATACCCGATGCCTCTCGCCACAGGGTGACGAGCGAGTGGTCACCGGTCACGCTCGGCACCGGCGCCCGGTTCCACAGCGCCAGGTACAACTGCTCGGCGGGCCCCGGCAGTTCGGCCTCGGCGGCTCCGACTTCCGCCCGCACGGTCACCGGTGGCTCGGTGGTGAGCCGTACGGTCCACACCGCGTCCGCCCCGGCGTCGAGCGCACGTACGCGCAGCGCACGGGGCGCCTCGCTGCGGACCCGGCTCCGGGAGCGGGCGTGGAAACCGCGCAGCAACTCGTCGATGCCGTCCGCCGCGAAGTCCGGTGCGATCGGGGTGGCCGTACCGCCGCGTGCCGCTTCCGCGTCGTAGCGGTGCATGGTCGTCTCGTGCGCCTGCCGACGGATCCAGAACGCCAGCGGTGAGGGTCCGGATGCCGGGAGGAAGGTCCAGCACTCCACGTCGGAGGGTGCGGTGGTCAGGGTGTCGACGAGCAGTCGGTGGCTGTCCCGGTACCAGTCCACGAGCTCGGCGCCGTCCAGGCCGGGCGCTTCTCCGAGGGGGCGCGGCGTGGTGTGCCCGTCGGCCACGAAGGCCGCGGCCCACCGGTGCACGGCTCCCGTGTGCCGCAGCAGGTCGCGCACCTGCCACTCCGGGCAGGTCGGCACCTTGGCGTCGGGACCGGCCTCGGCGGCGGCCGCCGCGAGCAACCGCCCTTCCCGGTCCAGGGTCTGAAGGAACTCGGCAGTCTCCATGCGGTGAGTGTGCCGGACGGAGCGGGCGCCAGGGAGCCCGGCCCTCGCGATACCGGCCCGCGGAGGGGGTGGGTGCGGGTTCCGGTGCAGGTCCGGATGCCGACGAGCCGGGCTGCGGGCCGGAGGCGGGTGCGACGGAGGAGCGGGCGGGATCGGGTGCCGAGCGGTTGCCAGGCCAGCCTCGTGACAGGAGTGGCCGCGTCAACCGCCCCCGCTTGCCCAGCCCACCTGTAGGGAGCGCCGAGCGGCAGTCCGGCAGGCCACAAGCACGGCCGCGCGGCGACCGCCCGTCGCCTGCCGCGTCGACCTGGATCGGGGTGCCGGACGACCGCCCGGCCGCACACGGAGGGAAATCGCCGAGTCGGCAGCCGAGTACGGGGCCGTGGACCTTGACCTGGACCTGGAGCGGGAGCCCCGAGCGGCGACGGGGCTGGACGTCAGCGGCCCGCGGGGTGGATGTGCTGCGCGTCGACCGTCCGGATGGCGAGCGGATGCCTGGCCGCTCCCGGCCGAATTCGTCAGGGGCGACGCGGCTTGTGGACCCTTCCCGGCCCGCCTTGTCGCCCCGGAGCCCGTGCGCCCGGCGACCGCCCGGCTGCACGCCGAGTGGTCGCCTCGCGTCGGCGGCCTGGACCGGGTGCCGAACGACCGTCCGGCCGCTCCCGGGCGCCTCGCCGGAGGGGGCGCCGCCTCAGCCGCCCATCGCTCGCCGCGTCGACACCGCGATCACCGTGGCGACGGCGGCCAGGGCGGCCACGCTGGTGAGGGCGGCGGGGAGGGAGAACCAGTCGGCCATGAAGCCGATCGCGGGCGGTCCGAGCAGCATGCCGCCGTAGCCCAGGGTGGACGCGACGGCCACGCCCGACGGCCCGGCCAGGGCGCCGGCCCGCTCGACGGCGACCGGGAAGAGATTGGCGAGCCCGAGTCCCGTGACGGCGAAGCCGATCAGTGCCGCCCAGACGGAGGGTGCGAGGGAGCCGAGCAGCATGCCCGCGGAGGCGACCGTGCCGCCGGCGATCACGGTCCGGGCCCGGCCGAGGCGCGCCAGCAGCGTCGAGCCCGTCAGCCTGCCGAGGGTCATCGCCAGCGCGAAACACGCGTACCCGGCGGCGGCCGTCCCGGCGGACGCGGCCAGGTCCTGCTGGAGGTGGAGCGCGCCCCAGTCGGCCATGGCGCCTTCGCCGTAGGCGGTGCACAGTGCGACGAGACCGAAGACGAAGACCAGCCCGCGGCCCCCCGTCCCCCGTGCGTCGGAATGCTTCTCGGCCGGTGAGGAGGACGTGCGGTGGGCGGGCGCCGGAGGCTCGTGCCGCAGCAGGGTGCGTCCGGCCACCGCCGTGACGAGGAGCCCGATCAGGGTGAGACCGAGCAGATGGCGGGTCGGGGACAGGAAGCCGGCGACCAGCCCGCCGAGGCCGGCGCCGACCATCCCGCCCAGACTGAAAGCGGCGTGGAAGCTCGGCATGACCGGCCTGCGCAGGGCGGCCACCAGATCGACGGCGGCACTGTTGAAAGCGACGTTCACACCCCCGTACGCCGCGCCGAAGAGAAGCAGCACGGCACCGAGCGCCGCTGCCGAGTGGGTGAGCGGAGGCAGCGCGACGCTGAACGCGAGCACCACCATGCACGCGACGGTCACCGGATGACTGCCGTAGCGGCGGCACAGCCGGCCGGTCAGTGTCATCGTGAGAACGGCGCCCGCGGAGACGCCGAGCAGCGCGAGCCCGAGCGAGCCGGCGGACGCGTGTGTCTGATGCTTGATGTCGGGGATGCGGACGACCCAGCCCGCGAAGATGAAGCCGTCCAGGGCGAAGAAGGCGGTGATCGCCACGCGCAGACGAGCAAGGTCCTGGCCCGGCACGACGCTGTGCGTTCGGGTTTTGTTTAGTAGCGGCACAAAACCAGGCTAGGGCGGCCGCGGGCCGTGGGCAAGTGAGCGGCGGCGGCTGGCGCGCTCGCGTCAAGGGATCGGCACGTGTGGAGCCTGTGGGCGCCGGCGGTGATGTGACGAGGAGTGGTGCCGAAACCCGGTTCCGTCGGTCGCGAGGCGGTATGTCGTAGGCGTGGTACGTCTCTTGGTGTGCTCGACCTGCGGCGACGTGCGGGCGTGGTCCGGCGGGTCAGGACAACGGACCTCGGTGGACGGCCTGTTCGGGGGTGTACACGCGTGCGGGCACGGTCGCCTTGGTGGATGCGGGACGGTTAATGCTCGCTCACAAGCTGGTTGCGGGCGGGTGAGCGCGTCATGATGGGCCCATGACGTTGGCCTCGCGCGCGCTCGCGCAACTGGCGACCTGGCCGGACCTGAGACCGGCCGTGCCGAGCTGCGGCCTGGGGCAGGCCGTGAGTTCGGTTCAGGGCGAGATCGCCCACTTCCACTCCGACCGGGATGTGGACCTGAGACTGACGGACCGGGCCGTCCGCCGGTTCACCAAGGACTTCAAGGGCTCGGGGGCGATCAGGATCGTGCCGGGCTCGCCGTGGCTGACCCTGCGCCTCGACGCCGCGAGCGACGTCGACCTGCTCCTGACCTTGGTGAGCGTGGCGCTCCAGGCCCAGGAGGCGTGGCCCGACCCGGCCGACCGGCCGCTGTCCGGCTGCAACGACCAGCGGGGCGCGGGCTTCGTGAAGGCCGACCTCGGCGCGTTCTGAGCCCGCGGCCGGGCATGCCAAGAGGCGTGAGCCGGTGACGCCGTGAAGGTAGGCCGGTCCGCGAAGGCGAGGCTCACACCGTCAGGACCCGTACCCCCGCCTCTTCGAAG
Source organism: Streptomyces sp. 1222.5 (assembly GCF_900105245.1). Classification (NCBI taxonomy): domain Bacteria; kingdom Bacillati; phylum Actinomycetota; class Actinomycetes; order Kitasatosporales; family Streptomycetaceae; genus Streptomyces; species Streptomyces sp. 1222.5. The sequence continues at coordinate 7,488,160 of NZ_FNSZ01000001.1, forward strand.
CGGCGTACGGTCTCCTGACCCACCGCCGTGTCCGTCACGAGGGTGGTCACCAGCTCCGTCCCGCAGATGCGGGCGAACGCCCGCTGGCCCAGCTTGCTGGAGTCGGCGGCGACCACCACCCGCTCCGCGCGCTCGCACAGCAGCCGGTTGATGGCGGCCTCCGCCTCGTCGTGCGCGGCCGCGCCGTGCGTGACGTCGAACGCGACCACCCCCAGCACCGCCACGTCCAGCGTGATCTGGCCCAGCACCCCGTCCGCGAGCGGGCCGATGAGCTCGTACGACTGCGGGCGCGCCACCCCGCCCGTCACCACGATCTTGAACTGGGGCCGTACGGCGAGCTCGTTGGCGATGTTGAGCGCGTTGGTGACGACGGTGAGCGCCGGTGTGCCGGTGGACAGATCGCCGCGCACGGCGAGGGCGCGGGCCACCTCCGTGGTCGTCGTACCGCCGGTGAGGCCGACCGCCTCGCCGGGTGCGACCAGGTCGGCGACCGCCTTCGCGATCCGCTGCTTCTCGGAGGCGCGCCGGGCCGTCTTGTAGCGCAGGGGGAGTTCGTACGACACCCCGTGCACCACCGCTCCGCCCCGGGTGCGCACCAGCATCTGCTGCTCGGCCAGCTGGTCGAAGTCCCGGCGGATCGTCGCCGCCGACACCTGGAGCTCCGCCGCCGCCTCCTCGACCTCCAGCCGGCCGCGCTCGACGAGCAGTTCCAGCAGCGCCTTCCAGCGGGCGTCCCGCGACATCCGCGGCCTCCGTTCTCCGATCGGGTTCCGACCGGTCCGCGCCCGGTCTCCGATCGGTCTTTGATCACTCGCCGATCTTCCTGGCGAGCCCGTGCCGATCGTCCCGCGGCCGTTCCTCGATCGTCTGCCGATCTCCTCTTCCTCTCCGGCGACCCTAGCGCACCGGCTCTTGCGGCCCCCGATGCTTGATTGTGCTCGAAAGGTCGCTATATCTTGCAAGAACAATCAACAAGGGGAGGGTGTGGGCATGACGCATGTCGAGGACGAGCTGAACAGCCAGCCGGAGTGCTGGATACGGGCCGCCGGGGAAGCGGGGCGGCACCGTGGGGCGCTGCCGGATCCGGGGGAGCGGGTCGCCGTCGTCGGGTGCGGGACCTCGTACTTCATGGCGCAGGCGGTGGCCGCGCTGCGCGAGGGCAGCGGCCAGGGAGAGACCGACGCGTTCGCCGCCTCCGAGTTCCCGAGCGGGCGGTCGTACGACCGGGTCGTCGCCCTCACCCGCTCCGGAACCACCACCGAAGTGCTCCAGCTGCTGGCCGAGTTGAAGGGCCGCACCCGCACCACGGCCGTCACCGCCGACCCCGGTACCCCCGTCATGGAGGCCGCCGACGACCTCGTCGTGCTGGACTACGCCGACGAACGCTCCGTCGTCCAGACCCGGTTCGCGACCACCGCCCTCACCCTCCTGCGCGCCCACCTCGGCCTGCACAACGGCGCAGCCGTCACCGACGCCCGCACCGCCCTCACCACCCCGCTGCCCCAAGGGCTGGTCGAATGCTCCCAGTTCACGTTCCTGGGGCGCGGCTGGACGGTCGGTCTCGCGAACGAGGCCGGGCTGAAGATGCGCGAGGCCTCCCTGTCCTGGACCGAGGCCTATCCGGCGATGGAGTACCGGCACGGACCGATCAGCATCACCACCGCGGGCACGGCCACCTGGATGCTCGGCGAGGCGCCCGACGGGCTCGCCGAGCAGGTGCGCGCCACCGGCGGACTGTGGGTCGGGAGCGGGCTCGACCCGCTCGCCGAACTCGTCCGCGCACAGCGGCTCGCGGTCGCGGTCGCCGCCTTCCGCGGCCTGGACCCCGACCAGCCGCGCCACCTCACCCGCTCGGTGATCCTCGCTCCCTGACCCGCGCCCGCCCCCCGGAAGGACACGTCACGTGCCTCTTGCGTCAACCGGCGAGCTGGTCACCCGGGCCGCCGAAGTCCGCTCCGCCGTAGCCGCGTTCAACGTCATCACCCTGGAGCACGTCGAGGCCGTCGTCGCCGGCGCCGAGGCGGCCGACGCACCCGTCGTCCTCCAGGTCAGCGAGAACGCCGTCAAGTACCGCTACGGGCGGCTGCTGCCGCTGGCCCGCGCCGCCGTCGCCGCCGCCGAACGGGCCGCCGTGCCCGTCGCCCTGCACCTCGATCACGTACAGAGCGACGACCTGCTGCGGCAGGCGCCCGGTGCGGGCTTCAGCTCGGTGATGTACGACGCCGCCCGCCTGCCGTACGCGGACAACCTGGCCGCGACCCGCGCCGCGGCCGACTGGGCGCACGCCCAGGGACTGTGGATCGAGGCGGAGTTGGGGGAGGTAGGCGGCAAGGCCGGCCAGGACGGAAGCCGGACCTCCTCCCGGCCGGCACGGGATGCGCACGCGCCCGGCGCCCGCACCGACCCCCGCCAAGCACAGGACTTCGTCGCCGGCAGCGGGGTCGACGCCCTGGCCGTCGCCATCGGCAGCGTGCACGCCATGACCACCCGCACCGCCACCCTGGACCACGCGCTGCTCGAACGGCTGTCCGCGGCGCTGGACCTCCCGCTCGTCCTGCACGGCTCCTCGGGCGTGCCGGACGACGGGCTGGTCGCGGCCGTCGGCCGCGGCATCGCCAAGGTCAACGTCGGCACGGCCCTCAACGCCGCCATGACCGGCGCCGTACGGGAGTTCCTCGCCGCCCACCCGGAGGCCGTCGACTCCCGCAAGTACCTCGGGGTGGGCCGGGAGGCGATGGCCCGTGAGGTGACCCGGATCATCGGCCTCCTCTCCGGAGCCCGCCGCTGACCATGCGCAGGACGACCCTCCACCTCGGGGAGCCGCCGGACGTGGTCGCCGCCGGTGTCGGCGTCCACGGCCTGACGAGCCGTACGGACGTCTTCCGGCTCCCCGAGCTGTGGCAGCTCCACCTGTACGGCTGCCACGCCGAACTGGTCGTCGACGGAACCCCGCACACCCTCCGGCCGGGCCGGGTGAGTCTCGTACCGCCCGGCACGACCGTCCGCCACCGCTACCGGGGCCGCTCCGAACACCTCTACGCGCACCTGCGCATCCCGGCCGCCGGACCGGAGCACGCGATCCCCGTCGTCCAGGACGCCGGGGCCGAACTCACCGTGCTCACCTCGCTGTTGCGGGAAGCGGTGGTCGCCGTGCCCGGCTCGACCGAACGGACCCGCGCCGAGGTCTGGGCCGCGCTGTGGCGCATCACCCGTCTGACGCCCGCCCCCGCCGAACGGCACGGCCCGCACCCGGCGTTCGGCGCGGCCGTCGCCCCCGTCGAGGCGCACCTGGCCGAACCGCTCACGGTGCCGGAGATCGCCCGGGCGGCCGGCGTCTCGCACAACCACCTGATCGGGCTCTTCCGCGCCGCGACCGGGGACACCGTGGTCGCCTACGTCCGCCACCGCAGACTCGACCGCGCCCACCATCTGCTGCGCGCCGCGACCCTGTCCATCCCGGCGATCGCCGCCTCGGTCGGCATCCGCGACCTGCAGTCCTTCAACAAGGCCGGCCGGCGCGAACTCGGCGCCTCGCCGCGCGCCCTGCGCGCTAGCCCCTCCTGACGGCCCGCAGCACCACGAACTTCGGATCGCTCGCGACCAGTTCGCAGTTCCCGAACAGCCGCTTGAGGGTCACGTGGTAGCCGAGGTGCCGGTTGCCGATCACCCACAGCTCGCCGCCCGGCCTCAGCGCCCGCTTCGCCCCGGTGAACATCCGCCACGCCGTCGCGTCCGTCGTCGCCTGGTGGGAGTGGAACGGCGGGTTGTTCAGGACGACGTCCACACTTCCCGGTGCCACCCCCGCCAGCCCGTCCCCGACCCGGAACTCGGCATGCCCCGGAACCCCGTTGGCCTTGTAGGTCGCCTCCGCCGAGGCCACCGCCTGGAACGACTCGTCCACGAACAGCACTTCGGCCGTCGGGTCGGCCAGCGCCACCGCCGTACCCACGACGCCGTTGCCGCAGCCCAGGTCCACCACGCGGCCGGCGCCGGGGCCCGGCAGGTGCTGGAGGAAGAAGCGGGTCCCGATGTCGAGCCGGTCGGCGCAGAAGACACCCGCGTGATTGACCACGGTACGGCCCGACACCGCACCGACCCCGCCGGGTACGGCGTAGCTGTACGGCCACGGGTTCGCGGGCCGGTCCAGCGCCGGGTCCGGGGTGCAGAAGATCAGCCGCGCCTTCTGCCGCGCCAGCGACGTCCGGGTCGGCCCGAGGATCCGCTCGAACAACCGGAGCGTGGAGGTGTGGATCTCCTTCACCATTCCGGTGCCGACGACCACGGTGCCCGCGTGCACGGCGGGCGCCAGCCGCAGCAGCTGGTCCTCCAGCATCGCCAGGCTCTTGGGCACCCTGACGAGCAGTACGTCCACGCGCTCCGGCGGCGGGTCCTGCGTGGTGAGGAGCCGTACACCCCCGGGTTCCACGCCGGCCCGCGCCAGGTTCGCGCGGGTCGCCTCCTGGCTCAGGAAGGAGTCCGTGATCTGGGTCGGCCGGTGCTCCGCCAACGCCGTGACCAGCGCACCCCACCGGTCCCCGACCACCACGACCGTGCCCGTGAGCGGCACCTGCTCCTCGGCCAGGTGACGCAGCAGATACGCGTCGGAGGCGTCCCAGGCACGCAGCCGGTCGCGGGGATCCTCGGGGAAACGGGTCAGCTCGACCTCGCCCCACGGTGTCGTCATACGGTCGCTCATCGTGCGTCCAGGCTAGCGGAGCCGCAGATCAGGGGTGGTGGGACGGGCATGGGGCAAGATGGAGCGCGTGGACGCGGAGCTGTTCGGCAGGGAGCGCGCGGAGGTCGCGCCGGGCGCCGTGCACGCCCCGGACTGGCTGGGCGCCGACCGGCAGCGCGAGCTGCTGGCCGCCTGCCGGGACTGGGCGCGGCCCCCGGCCGGGTTGCGCACGGTCCGCACCCCGGGCGGCGGCACGATGACCGCCCGGCAGGTCTGCCTGGGCTGGCACTGGCACCCGTACGCCTACGCCCGCACGGTCGTCGACGGCGACGGGACGCCCGTCAAACCCTTCCCGGCCTGGCTCGACGCGCTCGCCCGCGGCGCGGTGGCCGACGCCCTCGGCCCGGCCGCGGTGCCGGCGGAGCCGTACGACATCGCGCTGATCAACTTCTACGACGGCGACGCCCGGATGGGCATGCACCGCGACGGTGACGAGCGGTCCGACGCACCGGTGGTCTCGCTGAGCCTCGGCGACGGCTGCGTGTTCCGCTTCGGCAACACCGACACGCGCACCAGGCCGTACACCGATGTCGAACTGCGCAGCGGCGACCTGTTCGTGTTCGGTGGCCCCTCCCGGCTCGCCTACCACGGCGTGCCGCGCGTCCACCCCGGCACGGCGCCGCCCTGGCTGGGCCTGGCCGGACGGCTGAACATCACCCTGCGGGTGAGCGGCCTGTGACGGCGACGCAGGCCACCGATGATCCGGATCATGGGAGACTCCCCCTCATGAGCGGCAACGCGGATCCCCGGACGGCGGGGGAGAGGACCCCCTCGAGGGCACGGCTGGACCGGGGACGCGGTGCCCTGGGACCCGCGCTGGAGCTGGTGCACACCGGACGGGCGCCGACCCGTGCCGTGCTCACCGCCGAACTCGGCGTCACCCGTGCGACGGCGGGCGCGGTGGCCGCCGAACTGGAGGCGCTGGGCCTGATCCGGGTGGACGCCCGGCCGGGGGCGGCGGCGGGCTCCCAGGGCCGCCCCTCGCACCGGCTGGAGATCGCCGACGAGGGCCCGGTCGCCCTGGCGGCGCAGGTCCACGCCGACGGGTTCCGGGCCGCGCTGGTCGGGCTGGGCGGGCGGATCGTGGCTACCGCGCCCGGCTGCGAGACCGTCGACGCCGACCCGGCGAAGGTGCTGCGGTCGGTCGTCGAGGCGGGTGCCGAGCTGCTGCGCACCACCGGCCGCCACTGCGTCGGCGCCGGACTCGCCGTGCCGTCCGCCGTCGCCGAACCCGACGGTCTCGCCCTCAACCCGCTGCACCTCGCCTGGCCGGTCGGCGCCCCTGTGCGGCGCACCTTCGCCGAGTGCGTGCGCGCCGCCGGCATCGCCGGACCGGCGTTCGCGGGCAACGACGTCAACCTCGCCGCGCTCGCCGAGCACCGGCACGGCGCCGGCCGGGGCGCCCGCGACCTGCTGTGCGTGGCCACCGGGCACCGCGGCGTCGGCGGCGCCCTGGTCCTCGACGGCCGCCTGCACACCGGCAGTTCGGGCCTTGCCCTGGAGGTCGGCCACCTCACCGTCAACCCGGAGGGCCGGCCCTGCCACTGCGGCAGCCGGGGCTGCCTGGACGTCGAGGCCGACCCGCTGGCCCTGCTGGTGGAGGCGGGCCGGGAGCCGGGTCCCGAGGTGTCCCTGCTCCAGCAGGCCAACGACCTGCTGCGCACCCAGTACGGCGATCCGGCCGTCCGCCGGGCCGCCGAGGCCCTCATCGACCGCCTCGGCCTCGGCCTCGCCGGGCTGGTCAACATCCTCAACCCCGACCGCATCATCCTCGGCGGCCTGCACCGCACGCTCCTGGACGCCGACGCCGGGAGGCTGCGGGCGGTCGTCGCCGACCGCAGTCTGTGGGGCCAGAGCGGCGGCGTACCGATCCTGCCGTGCACCCTCGACCACAACAGCCTGGTCGGCGCGGCCGAGTTGGCCTGGCAGCCGGTACTGGACGACCCGCTGGGGGCGCTGACCGCCTAGACCGGGGACTCGCCGCCGGAGTGCGCGCGAGCCACCCGCGCGGGCGTGCCGGCCGTGCGCCGCGGCCGGGGCACCGGTTCGCCGCCGCAGTGGGGGCAGATCCGGTCCATGGCCTCGGCGCAGGGCACGCAGAAGGTGCACTCGGACGAGCAGACGCGGGCCGGTCCGTCCGCCGGCAGCGCGGTGGGCGTACGTACAGCGCTCGCATCGCTCACGCATCTGAAGCGACATGTGCTCGGGGTCTCCTCGGTCGGGGCCGGCCGGGGTCGGTCGGTGTCCGCCGGTCGCGGGCCGGCGGTGCTCCGCCTCCCCTCCTCCGGGGGCCGCCCCGCTCCGGAACCGCGCGGACGGGCAGGGATCCGCACGATCGGGCCACGCCGGCCGAGTCGCCCCGTGCGCCCGTCGTCGTAGACCGTACGCGCCCCGTCCACCACCGCCGGCCGTGCGGGAGCCGGGAGGCGGAGCGGCCCGCCGCCGGGGACGCGACCGTGCTCGCGGCGGACATGCCTCCCCGCGCACGTGTCGCGTGCCCGGTCCGCCTCCGTCGCACCGGCCCGTCGGCACGCCACGAGGAGCAGCGTGCCCGCTCCCGCCTACTCCCCGGGAGGTACGCGTACTGCCGCCGGCCGCACGACGACTCGGAGCCCCTTGCGGAGGGAGCCTCTTGGCATCACCCGAAGACCGACGCCGACGAGGGAGACGACCGACATGCAGACCCTGGCCGACTGGGACGGCGGACCCGGCCCCTGGATCCTGTTCTTCCCGCTGATCTGGGCGGCCGTCGTGCTCGGCGCCGTCAGCTTCCTGCGCCGCACCGGCCTGCGCGGCCGCGGCGGACCCTGGCGCACGCCGGACGGCGGACGCCCGGCGGGCGACTCGCCGCTCGCCGTCCTGGGCCGCCGCTTCGCCGCCGGAGAGATCGACGAGGAGGAGTACTGGCGCCGCCTCTCCGTCCTGGAGGAGCACTTCGGCCGCATCGGCAAGGGCGGTGCGGCATGACCACCACGACCGCACCGCGCGCCGCGGCCCGCGTGACCGACGCCGTGAAGGTGTACGGCGCCGGTGGCACCGCCGTACACGCCCTGGACGGCGTGGACGTGGCTTTCCCCGCAGGACGCTTCACGGCGATCATGGGCCCCTCGGGCTCCGGCAAGTCCACGCTCATGCACTGCGCGGCCGGCCTCGACACGCTCACCTCCGGGACCGCCCACATCGGCGACACCGAGCTCGGCGCGCTCGACGACCGCCGCCTGACCCTGCTGCGCCGCGACCGCATCGGCTTCGTCTTCCAGGCGTTCAACCTGGTGCCCACGCTGACCGTCGCGGAGAACATCACGCTGCCGCTGGACCTGGCCGGCCGGACCGGCGACCACGAGTGGATCGACGCGCTCGTCGACGTCGTCGGACTGCGCGACCGGCTGCACCACCGCCCCGCCGAGCTCTCCGGCGGTCAGCAGCAACGCGTCGCCGTGGCACGGGCGTTCGCCGGCCGGCCGGACGTCGTCTTCGCCGACGAGCCGACCGGCAACCTCGACTCCCGTTCCGGCGCGGAGGTGCTCGGCCTCCTCGGCCGGGCCGTACGGCACATGGACCGCACGGTCGTCATGGTCACCCACGACCCGGTGGCCGCCGCCCACGCCGACGAGGTGCTCTTCCTCGCCGACGGACGGCTCGTCGACCGGATGGAGTCCCCGACCGCGGACAGGGTCCTGGACCGCATGAAGGCCTTCGAGGTGCGGACATGAGCACGACGCTGCGGCTCGCCCTCACCTCCCTGCGCGCGCACCGGCGTCGCTTCGCGGGCACGTTCCTCGCCGTGTTCCTCGGTGTCGCCTTCCTGACCGGCACCCTCGTCATGGGCGACACACTGCGCGCGAGCTTCGGCAGCATGTTCGGCGAGGCCACCAGCGGCACCGACGCCGTGGTGCGCGGCGCCGACGCCATCACCACGCCCGGCGAGGCCCAGGGGGTCCGGCGGCCGGTTCCCGCCTCCCTGGCCGAGACGATCGAGCGCGTCCCCGGTGTGGCGGCCGCCGCCCCGGACATCCAGGGCGCGGGCCAACTCGTCGGCTCCGACGGGAAACCCGTCGGCGGTCAGGGCCCGCCCACCCTCGCCGGCAACTGGATCACCGACGCCGGACTGAACCCGTACCGGATCGCCGAGGGCCGTGCCCCGGCGAGGTCCGGTGAGGTCGTGGTGAACCGGGGCGCCGCGAAGAAGGGCGGCCTGAAGGTCGGTGACACCACCACCCTGCGCACCCCGGACCCGGTGCGGGTGACCATCGTCGGCCTCGCCACCTTCGGCGGGCAGGACGGCATGGCACAGGTGACCTTCACCGGCATGACCACCGCCGACGCCGGGAAATACCTCACAGCGCGCCCCGGACAGGCGGCGAGCATCGCGGTGCGGGCCGGGCCCGGAGTCGGCCAGCGGCAACTGGTCGACCGGCTGACTCCCGTCCTGCCCGCGGGTGTCGAGGCCATCACGGGTCAGCAGTCGGCCCGGGAGAACACCGACATGATCTCCAGCCAGTTCCTGACCGTCTTCACGACCTTCCTGCTGGTCTTCTCCGGCGTCGCCCTGCTCGTCGCCACCTTCTCCATCCACAACACGTTCGCGATCGTGGTCGCCCAACGCACCCGAGAGAACGCCCTGTTGCGCGCACTCGGCGCCGCGCGCCGCCAGGTCACCACCTCGGCCCTCGCCGAGGCCGCCGTGGTCGCGTTCGCCGCGTCCCTCACCGGTCTCGCCGGCGGCGTCGGCATCGCCGCCGGTCTGCAGGCCCTGTTTCCCGCGATCGGATTCCCCTTCCCCGACGGCGACCTGGTCGTCAAGACGCTCTCGATGACCCTGCCGCTCGCCGTGGGCGTGCTGGTCTGCCTGGGCTCCGCGCTGCTGCCGGCCAGGCGCGCCGGACGGACGGCTCCACTCGCGGCCCTGCGCGAGACGGCCGTCGACGGCTCCGGCGCCTCCCGCGCCCGCGCGATCGCCGGCGCCGCCCTCGGGGCGGCGGCCCTCGCCGCGACCCTCACCGGCGTCCTCGTCACCCCCTCGGTGTGGCTGGCGGGAACCGGCGCCCTGCTCGCCCTGGCGGCCTTCGTGGTCCTCGGCCCGGTCGCCGCCGGCACCGCGGTACGCCTGCTCGGAGGCCCCCTGGACCGGCTGCGCGGCGTCACCGGCGGCCTCGCCCGGCGCAACGCCCTGCGCAGCCCCGGGCGGACGGCCGCCACCGCGAGCGCGCTCATGATCGGCGTGGCCGTCGTGTCGCTGTTCACCGTGTTCGGGGCCTCGCTGAAGGCCACCATGGACCAGACGGTGTCGCGGTCCTTCGCGGGCGACGTGGCCGTCAGCACTCCGTCCTTCGGGGCGGGCGGCAGCGGACTCAGCCCCCGGCTCGCCCCGGCCCTGCAACGGCTGCTGGAGGTCGACACCGCGGTCGGCCTCGGCCGTGGGGTCGCCGAAGTCAACGGCAGGGGACGTGCGTTGACGGCCACCGACCCGGTGGCACTCGGCCGCACCTTCGACCTCGGTGGGGTCACCGGTTCACTGCGCGACCTCGGCCGCGACGGGCTCGCGCTGACCCGGAAGGAGGCCGACCGGCAGCACCTGCGCACCGGTGACACCGCCCGGCTCACCTTCACCGACGGCACGAGCGAGACCTTCACCGTCCGCGCCGTCTACGGCCGTTCCGAACTCGCGGGCGACTACGTCGTCACCCGGTCCGCCTGGGCCCCGCACCGCATGCAGGACTCGGACAACCTGATCGCCGTCACCTTCGAGGACGGCGTGGGCGCGGACGCGGGCAAGGCGGCCGTACGCAAGGTCGCGGCACAGTACGGCAACCCCGAGGTCCAGACCCGGGACGAGTACGCGCGGTCCTCGGCGGGCGGGATCGACATGATGCTGACCCTCGTCTACGCGCTGCTCGCCCTGGCGGTCGTCATCGCCCTGCTCGGCATCGCCAACACGCTGACCCTCGCGCTGCACGAACGCACCCGGGAACTGGGGCTCCTGCGGGCGGTCGGGCAGACCCGCGCCCAGTTGCGGGCCATGGTGCGCTGGGAGTCGGTCCTGGTCGCCGCCTTCGGCACGGTGGGCGGGCTCGGCCTCGGCGCCTTCCTCGGCTGGGTGCTGGTGAAGGCCTCCGACAGTGCCGGTGACTCCGCGTTCGTCTTCGCCCTCCCGCCGGTACGGCTCGCGGTGATCCTGCTCGTGGGCCTCACCGCGGGGGCCCTCGCCGCCCTCCGCCCGGCCCGGCGAGCGGGTCGCCTGGACATCCTGCGGGCGATCGGGACGGAGTGAGCACGGCCGGGACGCGGGGTGGACCCGGGGCCGCCCCGCCGCCCGGTCCCGGAAATGGTCACCGCCCGGTCGGGCGACTGCGGCCGACCGGGCGGAGGTCTGGCGCCCCACGAACGCGGGGCCGGGGTGGGGGAGCGGCTCCCGGCGGCGGCCCGCCTCCGGGGGAGCGGGCGGCTGTGACGTCCGGAGCCGCCGCGGCGGCCGTCGCGTCCGCCGGACCGGCGTCGGTCGATCCGATGCGGCACGGGGCAACAGTCTCAGGGCACCCGGTGCGCACCGCAGGCCGCTGTCACGGCTGCCCGGCCGTCACCCGAGTCGTGGTTCCGGAGTTCCCCGCACCGTCGTGCGAAGCGGACCTGGCGCCCGGAGCACCGGCGCCCACCGGAGCACGGACCGGAGTCCCGGCACCGGCCGGAGCCCCCGCGTCCACCGAGGCCCGGGCGCCCACCGGGGCGCCCGCACCGACCGGAGTCGAGGCACCCCGCTGAGCACTCGCGCCGACCGGAGCCGCCGCGCCCACCGGAACCCCAGCCCCCACCGGAGTCCGCGTCGCCCCGCCGAGGGGCACAGTCGTACCGATGACGACCGGAGGGCCGGTCCGTACGGGCTCGGTCGCCGGAGCCGGCCGCGTTTCCGGCCGGGCCGCCGCGGGCTGCCGCTCCGTCGCACGGTGCGGCGCGCGTTCCGCGTGGGTGCGCACCGCGGCCGGAGCGGGCAGCGTGAACCACACGATCTTGCCGTCGTCGCCGTCCGGCCGCGCTCCCCAGCTCGCGCTCACCGCGGCGACCATCGCCAGGCCCCGCCCGCAGGTGGCCAACGGGGTCGCGTCCGGCGCGTCCTCGGCGTCGGCCAGCACGGGAAGGCGCGGATCGTGGTCGCGCACCGAGACCGTGAGCCGGTCCGGCAGCAGCTCCAGCTCGACGGTGCACGACTTGTCGGGCCTGGCGTGCCGGTGGACATTGCTCAACAGCTCGGTCACACCGAGCGCGGCCCGGTCTATCAACGGGTCCATATGCCAGTAGCGCAACTGCGCAGATACGATTCTGCGGACCTGGCCGATCCGCGACGGCAGGGCTTGGAGCTCCACCGTGCAGTGCCTGCTTGGGTGACTGATCACGGCTGCGACTCCCCGATGTGAGGTCCGGAAGGAACCGAAATCCGGAGGACCGGAAGAACACGGAGAACAACGGATCCAGCAGGGTGCTTGCGTCCAAACGTCCGCCTGCTGTCGTGGCCGGCGGGCTGGTTCGCAGCGTTATCGCCGGTAAACCCAGAGTGACGTGGGACCAGCGTGACGCAGCGGAGGAACTCCCGCAACTCGCCGCGACCGACCGCTGCTCCGCGTACCCGCCCCGGCCTTTCAGCCGCCGCGGCCGGCCGCCCGGCGCACCGCCTCGATGAACCGCCACGCGGCCGGCGGACCCGCCTGGCCCGGCGCCGGATCGTGCTCGCCCAGCGTCAGCAGGTACCGGTTGCCGTTGAGGTCGGCCAGTGCCCGGTCGTCCGGCGCGAACCACGGCTTGGACGCACGCACCGCCTGCACGGGCGCGCTGTCTATCTCGCTGCCGTAGCTGGTGAGCAGCTCCAGCCTGCCGTCGTTGATCCGGACCTGTCCGGCCCGGGTGAGCGAACGCAGCCGTTTGCCGATCCGCACGCCCGTGGCCGTGAATTCCGGCTCCGCCATCCTTCGCCGCCCCCTTGCGCGTGTCTTGGTGGTTCCGTGCGCGCCCCTGTTCGGGGCGATCGTCCCGACGCGTGCAGTCTGCCCCGATGCGGCGTGGAGCACCAGTACGCACGGGGCCCGTGCGACGACCCGCCGGAGCACTCGCGCCAATGCGCCCCCGTAATCCTCGTACGTCTGTGCCTCAGGGCGTCTTTGAGTGGCTCAAAGATGCGTTTATGCAGGTGGGAAGCGGTATGAAAGATGCCTATGCTCGAAGGGTCGGGCGCGTGAAGCGCCGTCGGCGCCCAGCGTAAGGAGCACCGTCGTGAGCACCATCCCCCAGGCCCGGACCGGCGCCACCCTCGACGTCGACTGCAGTGACGCCGCCTACCGTGTGTGGCTGAAAGAAGCCGTCCGCAAGGTACAGGCGGACGCCAACCGGTCGGCGGACACGCACCTGCTGCGCTTTCCGCTGCCGGAGCGGTGGGGCATCGACCTGTACCTCAAGGACGAGTCGACCCACCCCACCGGCAGTCTCAAGCACCGGCTCGCCCGCTCCCTGTTCCTCTACGGCCTGTGCAATGGCTGGATCCGTCCGGACCGGCCGGTGATCGAGGCGTCCAGCGGCTCCACGGCCGTCTCCGAGGCCTACTTCGCGAAGTTGATCGGCGTGCCCTTCATCGCCGTCATGCCGCGCACGACGAGCGCCGAGAAGTGCCGTCTCATCGAGTTCCACGGCGGTCGATGTCACTTCGTCGACGACTCACGGAAGATGTACGAGGAGTCCGCCCGTCTCGCGGTGGAGACCGGCGGCCACTACATGGACCAGTTCACCTACGCCGAGCGGGCCACCGACTGGCGCGGCAACAACAACATCGCCGAATCGATCTTCCGGCAGCTGGAGTTGGAGCGGTTCCCGGAGCCGGCGTGGATCGTCGCCACCGCGGGCACCGGCGGCACGTCCGCGACCCTCGCGCGCTATGTGCACTACATGCAGCACGACACCCGCGTCTGCGTCGCCGACCCGGAGAACTCCTGCTTCTTCGAGGGCTGGACCACCGGCGATCCGGACGTCACGTGCGACTGCGGCTCCCGGATCGAGGGCATCGGCAGACCGCGCATGGAGCCGAGCTTCGTGCCCGGCGCGATCGACCGGATGATGAAGGTCCCCGACGCGGCGAGCGTCGCCGCGGTACGGGCCCTGGAGCGGGCCATCGGCCGCAAGGCGGGCGGTTCGACCGGCACCGGACTGTGGAGCGCGCTGAAGATCGTCTCGGAGATGGTGGCCGAGGGGCGCCGGGGCAGCGTGGTGACGCTGCTGTGCGATCCGGGCGACCGGTACCTCGACAAGTACTACTCGGACGCGTGGCTCGCCGGTCAGGGCCTGGACATCACCCCGTACTCGACGGCCATCGAGACCCTGCTCGCCACGGGCGTCTGGCCCGGCTGAGGCCGGCCGGGGACCGGGCACCCCGAGCGGCCTGAGTCCGTGCGCGCCCAAAGGGGAGCGGGGCTACCGCAGTCGCCGGTCCAGTGCCGTCATCGCGTTGCGGAACGCGCGGCCGACGCCCGGCCGGATCAGGCGGCAGACCAGGCGGAACGTGGCCGTGCCGTCGAGCGCGAAGGTCATCCGGACCCGGGTCCCGGTGCCCGCCGGGGCGAGCCGCCACTCCTCGACCCAGGCGCGGGCTCCCGGCGTGTTGGTCACGTCGACCCGGTAGGCGTACAGCTCGGGCGCCTTCGCCGCGAGGATCGTCTCCTCGAAGCGGGTGCCGCCGCGCAGCCGGACCTCACGCCCGCCCTCGGTCGGCCGGGCCGAGGACACGGCCGAGAACCACTCGGGCCAGCCGGCCAGGTCCTCGGCGAGGGCCCGGTGGACGGCGCCGGGGGCGGCGGCCAAGTCCCGGGTGAACACCAGCCGCACCGGCGCGGTCTCGACGAACTCCGGACCGACCGGGCGCAGACGCCGAGCCATGACGACCCACCCCTCATGAAGTCCCGTACGGGACAACGAATTGACGGCCACTATAATTGACGAGCCGTCAGATGTCGTCGTCGCCCTCGTCGGTGCCCTCGTCGTCCTGCTCGCCCGCCACGATCAGCCGCGGCAGATGCTCGGAGATCTCCGCGCGCGCGTCCCCCGGCAGGCCCGCGTCGGTGACGAGCGTGTCCACCTGATCCAGCGTCGCGAAGGAACTCAGGCCCACCGTCCCCCACTTGGTGTGGTCGGCGACCACCACGACCCGGCGCGCGGAGTGCACCAGCCGCCGGTTGGTCTCGGCTTCGGCGAGGTTCGGTGTGGACAGGCCGGCCTCCACCGATATGCCGTGCACACCGAGGAAGAGCACGTCGAAGTGGAGCGCGGCGATCGCCTGGTCGGCGACCGGTCCCACCAGCGAGTCCGACGGGGTGCGCACACCGCCGGTCAGCACCACCGTGGCCGCGCCCTGCCGCTGGCCCGAGGTCCGCTGCGCCGCATGGAAGACGTCGGCGACCCGCACCGAGTTCGTCACCACGGTCAGATCGGGCACCTCCAGCAGGTGCTGCGCGAGGGCGTACGTGGTCGTACCGCCGGACAGGGCGATCGCCGTACCCGGCGCGACCAGCCGCGCGGCGGAACGCGCGATGTCCTCCTTGGCGGTCAGCTCCAGCCCCGACTTCGCCTCGAACCCCGGCTCGTGGGTGCTGGCCTCGACCACCGGCACCGCGCCGCCGTGCACCTTCTCCAGCACACCCTGGCGGGCGAGCGCGTCGAGATCACGGCGCACGGTCATGTCCGACACGCCGAGCTTGCGGGTCAGTTCGTTCACCCGCACACCGCCCCGGCGCCGGACCTCGTCCAGGATCAGGGCGCGGCGCTGCTCCGCGAGGAGGTTCTGATTCTCGCTCACGTACGCTCCGGTCCTTTCGCCGACAACCGTCCGACACGACCCCGGCACCAGCTCCGACCAGGACCTTCCCGCCGCCCGGAAAGGCGCGGGCGTCCCATCTTTTCACGGGTCGGTACCGGTTGCGCCACCGCCTGACGCGACGCGCACATGCCAATCCGGTGGCTCCCGCCCCGCTTGCCCTTCACCCGGATCGGGGAGATTCCCTGACAACCGCTGTGCGCCGCCGGGCGACCCGAGATCCTGGAGCGCGCACGGACAGGCCTTCAGGTGTCACGGGGGAAGTGCGAGAACAGTGGAACGCGCGCGGGAAAGGACCACCGGGCAGCCGACGACCGGGACACCGGACGGACCCGTCCCCACCGGGCACCCGGCCGCCACGGCGCCGGGCGGGCCGGAGACCGATCTGGAACTCCTGGTGCACGGGGTCGGTGGCACGACCCCCGGGAAGATGCTCGGTGACCCGCGCACGGTCCGGATCACCGGCGACGACACGGCCGCCGTCTTCCGCCGCGCCGAGGACGCCGAGCCCGGGACGCGCCCTCGGCAGGGGCCCGTCCAGGAGGCGTACGTCTGGTGCAACCTCACCTCCGGCGACGGCAGCCGTGCCCTGTGGCTGTTGCTGCTGCCCTTCATGGTGGTGAACCTCGCCCACTGGATGCGTCCCGCCGCACCGGGCCGGCCACGCGTCGTCCGGCTCTACGGCCTCCTCGTGCGCCTGGCCGCCCTCACCCTCACCGTGCTGCTGGTCGCCGCCGCCTGCGAGGTGGCCCTGGACCTGGTGGCCTGGCAGTGCGCCGGTGTCCGCGCCTGCGCCCGCCGCCACTCCTGGCTGGGCTTCCTCGCGCCCGGCCCGGTGAGCGCCGCCTGGTGGACCGCCCCCGGCCGCCGGCTCGCCCTCGCCGCCACGATCCCGGCCACGCTCGTCGCCCTGCTCTGGTACCTCTCCCACCGCACCTGGCACGCGTACGAGTCCCACCAGCCGATGTCCCCGGCCCCGCTTCCGGCCGCCGAGGACATCGGCCCCGGCGGCACGGTGACACCCCCGCCCGGAGCGGCCCCGGGCGCAGGCCCCGTCCCGGGCCCCGAGGACGCTCAAGGGGGCGGCGCGAGCGAGGCGATCGGCGCCGAGCCCGCCGGTGACGGGAGCGCCCTGGCCCGGCCCGGGTTCTGGTACGGCCGGCGGCTGGTGGCACGGCTGCGGGCCGCGCACACCGCGGCCGGGCTGCTCACGGTGGCCTCCGCCGTGGCCACACCCGCCGTCCGCTTCGACCACCGGCCCGGTGGCCCCGCCGTCCCGGGCGTCCTGGGAGGGCTGCTCACCGTCGCGCTGGTGGCCTGGGCGGCGGCCGTGGTGGGCGTGGTCTGCGGACGGGGCCGCAGCGAGAACCGTCTCGACCGGCGCATCGACCGGCACCTCGTACGAGGCCTGCCGCTCGGCGCCCTCGGCCTGCTGCTGCTCACCCTGGTGTACGCCGGCTGGACCCGCCCCGGCTGGCAGTCCGCGGGCCGGCTGCCCGGGGACCCGGCCTTCGGCGCCCTGATGTCGGTCCAGGGGCTGCTCGTGGTCGCCCTCGCCGTCGTCGCCGGATACCTCCACCGGCGCCGTCCCGATCCGCGCGCCGGGATGCGCGGTCTCGGCGGCCCGGCCGTCACGCTGCTCGCCTGCGCCCTGGGGGGCGTGATGGCCGGCGGGGTCGCGCAACGTGTCGCCGACTGGCTGGACGGCACCCGCGCTTTGCTGCCCGGGCCGCCCGTCCTGCTCACCTGGCAGGCGTCCACGATCCCCGCCCTGCTCGCCGTCCTGCTGCTCCTGGCCGCCCGGCTCGCCGTGAGCACCGCCCGGCACGCCCGCGCCGAACGCGCCCGGGTCCGCCACGAGCACCCCGGCGAACCCGAGGACCCCGCCCGCACCCGCGCCATCGCCCACGCCCGGGCCATGGCGGGCCTCACCGACCGGGCGCCGCTCGTCCTCGCCGTGCTCACCGCCACCACCCTGCTGCTGGGCGCCTCGGCCCTGGCCGGCGCCCTGCTCACCGGCCGGACGCCCGACGGCGCGGCCCACCGCGCCCACCACGCCGTCCAGGCCGTCGCGCAGACCTCGCAGGCCCTCGGGTCCTGGCTGGTCGGGCTCGGCTTCCTGCTGTTCGTCACCTGGGGCAGACGCGCCTACAAGGACGCCGCCGCCCGGCGCACCATAGGCATCCTCTGGGACGTCGGCACCTTCTGGCCGCGCGCCGCCCACCCCTTCGCACCCCCCTGCTACGCCGAACGCGCGGTGCCTGACCTGACCTGGCGGATGGCGACCTGGACCCGGCGCACGGGAGGACGCCTGGTGCTCTCCGGGCACTCCCAGGGCAGCGTCCTCGCCGCCGCCGCGGCCTGGCAGCTGACCCCGCCGGCACGCGGCCTGGTCGCGCTGCTCACCTACGGCTCCCCGCTGGAGCGCCTGTACGGCCGTTGGTTCCCGGCCCACTTCGGCCCGCCGGCACTCGCCGCCCTGCACCGCGACGTGGCCTGCTGGCGCAACCTGCACCGACGCACCGATCCCATCGGCGGACCCGTCCGCGTCCCCGACGACAGCACCCCGGAGGTGGACCTCGAACCCCTGGCGGACCCCCTCGCCTACGGCCGGACCCCCGACCACCCGCTGCCGGCCCCGATCCTCGGTCACTCCGACTACCAGGCGGACCCGGTGTTCACCCGGGAACGCGCCCGGCTGCTCGTCCGGCTGCGCCCCGGACTGCCGGGTCAGCGCCCGGAGCCGGCCGCGCCGGACCCGGGCAGCGCGAACATGCCGACGGGCCAGGACGTTCAGGACAGCTCGGGCAGGTCCTCCGCGTAGAGCAGGGTCAGGTCGTCGGTGGTGGGGTCGGAGACCTGCGCGACACGGCTCGCGTGCCGTTCCACCATCGCCTCGAACGTCTGCCGGGCGGTACGGCCGTTGCCGAACGCCGGGCCCTTGGGAATCGCCGTGAAGTACTTCAGCAACGCCTCGGACGCGGCCGGCGTCAGCCGGTACTCGTGCTCGTCCGCCTGCTGGCCGACGATGCGCAGCAGCTCGTCCGGGCCGTAGTCGCCGAAGGTGATGGTGCGCGAGAAACGGGAGGCCACGCCCGGGTTGACGGACAGGAAACGGTCCATCTCCGCGGTGTAGCCGGCGACGATCACCACCACGGCGTCCCGGTGGTCCTCCATCAGCTTCACCAGCGTGTCGATGGCCTCCTTGCCGAAGTCCCGGCCGGCGTCCTCCGGCGAGAGCGCGTACGCCTCGTCGATGAACAGCACACCGCCGCGTGCCCGTTCGAACGCCTCCTGCGTGCGGATCGCCGTGGAACCGATGTGCTCGCCGACCAGGTCCACCCGGGAGACCTCGACCAGGTGTCCCTTCTCCAGCACCCCGAGCGAGGCGAGGATCTCGCCGTAGAGCCGGGCGACCGTCGTCTTGCCGGTGCCGGGGGAGCCGGTGAAGACCAGGTGCCGTTTGACCGAGGCCGCCTTCAGCCCGGCCTGCCGGCGGCGCCGGCCCACCTCGATCATGTCGGTCAGCGCCCGCACCTCGCGCTTGACGCTCTCCAGGCCCACCAGCGCGTCGAGTTCCCCGAGCACGTCCGTGGAGGTCCGGACCGGCTGCGCCGGCTCGGCGGTGGCCGCCGGCTCCTGTTCGGTGCTGCGCTGTCCCGGGATCGAGCCGAGCAGGCCGGGGGACTCCGTCACCGTCTGCACGGCCGTCTCGCGGGCCGCCGACGGCCGCAGGCTGCCGCTCTCGTCGCTGGTGCAGTCCTCCACGACCGGACCCGTACCGCTCCCGCCGCCGGAGCCTCCGTCGGCGAACTCGTAGCCACCGCGCGCACACCGCTCCGTACGGCACTTGCGCAGCGTCGTACGGCAACCGTCGATCACATGGAAGCCGTAGCCCCCGCTGCCGCTGACCCGGCAGTTCAGGAAACTGCCACGGCCGCCCGCCGACACGTAGAAGCCCGCCTCGGAGGGCGAGTCGACCGTGCAGCGCTCGATGGTCGGGTCGGCGCCCTTGGTCACGATCACACCGGTCTGCGTGCCGTCCACGGTGCAGTTGTTGAGCGTGCCGCCGCTGCCGTGGTCGCGGAACCACGCGCCGGTGGCGGCCTCCCTGATCCGGCAGTCGTCGAGCTGCGCGGTCGCTCCGTCACTGACCGACACCGCCGTGTTGCGCACCTGGGACAGATCGCTGTCCACGACGTCCGCGCGGGACCCCCGGTCCAGCACGAACAGCGCGTCGGGGACGTCGTGGACCCGGCAGGAGTCGAGCACGACCGTGGCGCCGTCGCTCACCCACACCGCCGGGTAGTCGCCGGTGCTGTCGAAGATCTCGCACTGGTTGGCGTCCACGCGGGTCCCCGGGTCCCACACCGAGAGGCCGTTGCGCCCGAACTGACGGACCGTCGTCCGCGTCAGGGTGAGCACCGACCGGGAACGCAGGTCGACCGCGTTCTCCGGGATGTCGTGGATGCGGCAGTCCGCGAGCGTGAGCACCGCGTCCGTGTCCAGCGTGACACCGTCGGCGGTGGTGCGGTGCACATCGCAGTCCGTCAGATGCGCGGTGGCCCGCTGGGTGACCTGCACCCCCGAGCCGCGGACCTCGTAGATCTCGCAGCCGACGGCCTCCAGGGCGGAGTTCTCGCCGGTCGCGGTCAGCCCGGTGCCCGAGGCGTGGTGCACCCGGCAGCGCTCCAGGCGCGGGTGGGCGCCGCCGCGGACCGCCACGCCCGCCTGGCCGGCGGCGACGACCTCGCACTCCTCGAACACCCCGCCACCGCCGTCGAGCACGGCGATGCCGATGCCGGCCGGGTTGTCGACGGTGCAGCGCCGCACGGTCGGACGGGCGCCGCCGCGCACCTCGATGCCCGCGGCGGAACGCGTGACGATCCGCACGTCCATCAGCTCGGGCGTGCCCTCCTCGACCAGCAGCGCGGGCGCGGCCGAGTCCTGGCCCTCCACGTGCAGGTCCTGCACCACCGCGGAAGCCCGCACGGTCAGCGGCACCCCGTCGGCGGGCGCGATCCGCACGGAGCCCGGGGACCCCTCGGGGCCACGGAGCGTCACCGCCCGCTGGACGACGAGGTTCTCCCGGTAGGTGCCGGGGGCGATGGTGAGGACGTCACCGTCGGCGGCGGCCTCCAGGGCGGCGGCGAGCGATGCGTACTCACCCGTGCGGCGCCGCCACCGCGAAGTACCGGTGTGCGTCACCTGGACCGTGCCCTGTGCCATGGCGTTGCCGTGCCCCCACTTGTCGTACTGATGGCTCGCTCCCGGCGGGGCGTCGCCGCCGGTGCCGGGACCGCGGGCGTGCCCGGCCCTCGGCCCGAACGCGTCCGTGCTCCCGCATACCTGCACGCCCCTGGGTTCGCTCACCCGCGGGTCCTCGCCGAAAGCGCTTCGGCCGGTCCACCGTAGCGTGTGCGTGCACGGTGGGTTGACCAGAGCCGGAAGGCCGTCAACTGCCGGTGCCCGCCTTGCCCCAGTCCGGACCCGCGCGGTCCCAGGCCTGGTCCCAGCGTGTGTACCGGCGGCGGACCATGCGCCAGACGGCCATGCGCCGACCGCATTCGACCAGGGCCGCGGTCACCAGGGCGGCGCCGATTCCGGCGAGCACCGCATGCGTCGTCGCCGTCGGGGAGTCCATCGGGCGGGTCGTCATCCGGCCGTGCCGGTCCGTCCAGAGCCGGAAGTGCTCCCCGGCGTGCGGGGACTTGAGGTCCACCAGGACCGGGCCGTGTCTGCGGGTGCCGTCCGGTGCGGTCCAGCCGGCGACGACGCGGCTGCGCGCCTCGTGGGCCGGTGTGGTGTCGGGGTCGGTGTCCAGCGGGGCCTCGCCCAGGTCCCGTATGACGGTGGCCGTGACGAGATGGCGGTCGTGCCGCTGCTCGCGCACGGACCGCTGCAAGGAGTCCTGGGCGGCGACGCCGACCAGACAGCCGAGCACGGGCGCGGCCACGGCGATCAGCACCAGTGCCACGAGGGCCACCCATGACTCGGCCAGATCGGTCGCACGGCGCAGCGGATTGTGCCGCCAGCGCCACAGCCCCCTCAGTGCACGCATCTCCCCAACCCCCTTTTCACGCCGTCAGGACACCCGGCGCAGGCGGTCGTCCCCGGTCCGGGCCGGGGGGTGAGCGGTCGATCCCGGCCGGGACCCGCGACGAACGCGGTCTCTCAAGAATCTCTCATGCCCTCCCAACGACCGGGGGCCGTTCCCGGGTTCCCGGTCGCGGGACCGACCGGCGGGCGGCCGGGGAGGCGCGGCCGTCCGTCACCCCAGGACCCTGACGGGGTCCCCGATCCTGATCGTGCCGGTGGAGAGGGGAACGAGGTTCTGGCCGAAGACCAGCCTGCCGTCGACCCTGCGGTGACGTGCCAGGGTGCGCAGCGGTTCCCGGCCGCGGACGCCGGTGTCCTGGTCGGTGGTGGTCACCACGCAGCGCGCGCTGGTCTTGGCGGCCCGCAGGACCACCTCGCCGATGGAGATCCGCGACCAGTGGTCCTCGGCCCAGGGCTCGGTGCCGGCCACGACGACGTTGGGCCGGAAACGGTTCATGGGCAGGGGCCCCTCGTGGGCGTGGTCGCCCTCGGCCACCAGAGAGTTCAGGGCGTCGAGGGAGGCCGTCGTGGTGACCAGCAGGGGGTAGCCGTCGGCGAAGCTCACCGTCTCGCCGGGCAGCGCGAACCCGGGGTCGACCGGGCGGCGGGTGGCCGGATCGTCCAGGTGGACGAGGCGGACCTCCGCCTCCAGATAGGCGCTGCACCAGGCGTGCGCGGCCGCCGCCGCGGGGACCGCCTCGACCTTCGTGCCGAAGATGTTCACCGGCACGGTCGCTACCGGTTCCGGGACCATGACGGTCAGCGGGGCGCGGCCGGGCGCGGACAGACGAACGCCGCCGCCGGCCAGAGGCTCGGCGGCGGCAAGCGCCAGGCGCGGCTGCTCGCGCTGCGTGACGACCTTTCCCCCGTCGTCGATCAGTGTCCAGCGCCGGTCGCCGGCCAACCCCCAGGGCTCCACCACGGCCTCGCGGGGCGACAGGCCCCGGAACGCTTTGACCGGATGGACGTGGATCGACTGCACTTCGGCGTTTCCCATGCCGTCATCGTGCCAGGCGGCACCGACGGCACGGGGCGCCGGTCAGTAGCCGCGGTACTGCTGGTTGTTGTACGGGTCCTGGTAGGGAGCCGGCGCGGGCCGCGGCGCTGCCGGGCGCATCGCCTCGTACCCCGTGCCCGCCGCCATCGGGCGCTGCTGCTGCGGGGCCTGCGGACCGGGGTAGCCCCGCGGCGCGCTCGCCTGCTGCGGGATGTACGCCGTGGGCGCCTGCTGGAAGGGAGCGGGCTGCTGCATGTGCGGGTAGCCGTAGCCCTGGGGCTGCGGGGAGGGGGCAGCCGGCAGGGCGGGCAGGGCCGACGGCAGGGCCGGAAGGTTATTGCCCGTGTCGTAGGCGGCGGGGACCCGGATCGGGGCGATCTGCGGGGTGCCCCGCTCGGCCACGAGGGAGTCGTAGATCGGGGTGTCCGGGAAGGAGGCGGAGTAGTAGCCGCCACCATAAGTGGAGCGGGGGGAGGTCATGGCACATAAGTTAAGCCCACGATGTGCTGGTTGGGGAGACCGATAAGAGGGTTGTTTTCCGTGTCGGCAGTGACCCGGGATCCCCAATCCGAGCGAACTTGGCAAAAAGGGACGGCGACCGGCCTTCAGATCGTATAAAAGGCCAAGTCTCAGCCGGGTTACCGGCGGTTGACCGGCGATCTTTCCTGTGCGGGCCGTGGGAGTTCCGGGTGCCGAGGAATACGTTGTGCGGGTAGGGATGCCCCGGACCGCCGGGGTGGCCCGGAAGCCGATCTGTGATGGGGGCGGACATGACCATGTCGAAGGGATCGAACGTGCCGGTGCCGACCACGGCCCTGCGCGTGGAACTGGGCTGGCGCCCCGGACCCGGCGTGCCCGACGCCGACGCGTCGGCGCTCCTGCTCGCCGGGGGAAAGGTCCGCTCCGACGGAGACTTCGTCTTCTACAACCAGCCCGCCCACTCCTCCGGCGCGGTCCGCCACGAGGGCAAGCGCACGGCCGGGGGGAAGGTCACCGACACGCTCACGGCCGACCTCGCGCGCGTGGAGGGCACCGTCGAGCGGATCGTCCTCGCCGCCTCCGCGGACGGCGGCTCGTTCGGGCAGGTGCCGGGCCTCTACATCGAGGTGGCCGAGGCCGCGACCGGCCAGGTGGTCGCCCGCTTCGACAACCCCGGCGCGACCGTGGAGACGGCCTTCGTGCTCGGCGAGTTCTACCGCCGCCAGGGCAGCTGGAAGTTCCGCGCCGTCGGACAGGGCTACAGCAGCGGACTCGAAGGCCTCGCAACGGACTTCGGTATCACCGTGGACGAACCGCAGCACACCGCGCCGCCCACGGCGACCGCCCCGCGGACCGCCCCGCCGGTCTCGCCGCCCCCGCCGGTCGCGCTCCCCAGGACCGTCCCGCCACCGCCCGCCGCCCCGCCGGCCGCTCCACCGTCGCCGCCGGTCCGCCTCTCGAAGGTCACCCTCACCAAGGCGGCCCCCTCCGTCTCGCTGGCCAAGCAGGGCGGCACGTCCGGAAACATGCGGGTGAACCTCAACTGGCAGACGCGCAAACAGACTCAGAGCCGGGGCGGCCGATGGGGCGCCCGGCAGAGCGACATCGACCTCGACCTGTGCGCCCTCTACGAACTCACCGACGGCCGCAAGGGGGTCGTACAGGCCCTCGGCAACGCCTTCGGCTCGCTGCACCGGCCGCCGTACATCCACCTCGACGGCGACGACCGCACCGGCGCCGTGACGAGCGGCGAGAACCTCACCGTCAACCTCGACCGCACCGGGGACTTCCGGCGCATCCTCGTCTTCGTCACCATCTACGAGGGCGCCAGCTCCTTCGCCGACCTGCACGCCACCGTCACCCTCCAGCCGCAGCACGGCGCGCCCATCGACTTCTCGCTCGACGAGTGCACCGTCCCCTCCACGGTGTGCGCGCTCGCCCTGATCACGAACACCGGCGGCGATCTCGTCGTCCAGCGCGAGGCGCGGTACCTGGTGCCGGACCGCGGCGTGAGCCCGCAGCGGACCGTGGACCGCGCCTACGGCTGGGGCATGAACTGGACGCCCGGCCGCAAGTAGCCGGGCTCAGCCCTCGTCGGGCACGGCGCCCGGGCGGGCGTAGGTGCGGCCCTTCCAGGCGGCGCCACGCCCGCGGTAGTGCTGCACGGCGGAGTCGACCGTCATCAGCAGATACAAGAGCGCGGTGAACGGCAGCAGCGGGGCGAGCCACGGCGGCTGCCGGTAGTAACGCAGCATCGGCAGGTAGGTGCCCGCCATCACCGCCCATGCCGACGCACCCAGCACCGCCGTCGCCGTGTCCCCGCCGGCCGCGCCCACGACCGCCGCGGCCGGCGGCACCAGGTACACCAGCGCCAGTCCGGCCACCGTGCCGAGGAGCAGCAGCGGGTGGTGCCGCAGCTGCGCGTAGGCGCTGCGCGAGACCATCCGCCACAGGTCGCCCAGCCGCGGGTACGGCCGCACGCTGTCCACCCCTTCGGCGAGGCCCAGCCACACGCGGCCGCCGGCGCCCTTGACCGCGCGCGCGAGCGCCACGTCGTCGATGACGGCGTGCCGGATCGAGTCGGGGATGCGCGCCGCCTCCGCCATTCCGGCGCGCAGCAGGACGCAGCCGCCCGCCGCCGCGGCCGTACGCGACCCCTTCCGGCCGATCCGGCGGAAGGGGTAGAGCTGCGCGAAGAAGTAGACGAACGCGGGGACCACGAGCCGTTCCCACGGACTCTCCACCCGCAGCCGCGCCATCTGGGACACCACGTCGTAGTCCCCGGTCCCGGCCGCCGCGACCAGGGCGCGCAGACTGTCCGGCGCGTGCGCGATGTCGGCGTCCGTCAGCAGCAGGAACTCGGGATCACGCGCGCGTGCCAGTCCGATGCCGTACCGCACCGCCCACAGCTTGCCCGTCCAGCCCGCCGGCGGCTCACCGGGCGTGCCCACCGTCAGCGGCAGTCCGCCGGACCGCCGGGACAGTTCACGGGCCAGCTCCCCGGTGCCGTCCGTGCTCCCGTCGTCCACCAGGAAGACCTCCGCCCGCCCCGGATAGTCCTGCGCCAGCAGCGACGGCAGGCTCGCGGGCAGCACGGCGGCCTCGTCCCGGGCCGGTACGACCACGCACACGGACGGCCACTCCCGTGGTTCCCGGCGCGGAGGCAGCCGGACGTCGGTGCGCCAGAAGAAGCCCTGGCACAGCAGCAGCCAGCACCAGGCGGCAAGCGAGACAGCGGTGATCCACATCAGGGCGCTCACGGCCGCAGTCTGCCCCACCGGACCGGCCCGCGGCGGCGCATCGTCTATCGTGACCGGGTGAAGATCGCGCTCATGGACTCCGGAATCGGCCTGCTGGCGGCCACCGCCGCGGTACGGCGACTGCGGCCCGACGCCGATCTCGTGCTCTCCCTCGACCCCGAGGGCATGCCCTGGGGGCCGCGTAGCCCGGAGGACCTCACCCGGCGCGCCCTGGCCGTCGCCGAGGCCGCCGCGGCCCGCCGGCCGGAGGCCCTGATCGTCGGCTGCAACACGGCCACCGTGCACGCCCTGCCCGCGCTGCGCGCCCGGTTGGAGCCCGGTATCCCGGTCATCGGCACCGTCCCCGCGATCAAGCCGGCCGCGGCCGGCGGCGGCCCCTTCGCCATCTGGGCGACCCCGGCCACCACCGGCAGCGCCTACCAGCGCAATCTCATCGAGAACTTCGCCGACGGGGTGCGGGTGACCGAGGTGCCCTGCTGGGGGCTCGCCGAGGCCGTCGAGCACGCGGACGAGGCGGCGATCGACGCGGCCGTCGCCGCGGCGGCGGAACTGACCCCGGACGACGTGACGACCGTCGTCCTCGGCTGCACCCACTACGAACTGGTGGCGGAACGTATCCGCACCGCCGTGCAGCGCCCCGGCGCCGCCCCGCTCGTCCTGCACGGCTCGGCGGGAGCGGTCGCCGCCCAGGCCCTGCGCCGCCTGGGTGAGCAGCCGGCCCCGGACGCCTCCGCGGACGGCACGCTGACCGTGCTGCTGAGCGGCCGCGAGGGCGTGCTCCCCGAGCCCGCGCTGCACTACGCCGAGGGCCGGCTGCTGCCCTCCGCGGTCCGGGTCGCCGACCGCGGCTGACAGCTCCGCCGTCCTTGTCCACCGGCCCGCCCCGGGTGGCCCGGCGGAGCGCTTCCGGCTGGGCCGCATGGAGCAGTCACCCTCCGCGAGCGGCTACCGGCGCAGCGAAACCTGAGTAACCTCATAGACATGAGGGACGACCCCCACGCCGGCGACACCCCGCATCCGGACGTCTGGACCGGTCGTGCGACCAACCGGGTCCAGTGGCTGCTCGCGCTGGTCGGCGCGGCCTGCATGGCGCTCGGCATCGAGCTGGCCGTCGAGTCGGCCTGGACCTCGGGCATCGCGCCCCTGGTGATGTCCGTCGTGGGCTGCATCGCGGCCGGCCTGCTGGTCCTGTTCGGCACGCTCGCCTTCGTGCACGTGGATCTCAGACTCGACAAGGAGTCCCTCGAAGTGCGCTGCGGCCACATCGGCGTGCCGCGGCGCCGCATCCCGCTGTCGCACGTGGCGGGAGCCGAGTTCGCCGCCTACGTCACCCCGCGGCAGTGGGGCGGGTGGGGTTACCGCTGGCGTCCCGAGAAGGGCACCGCCGTCGTCGTACGCTGCGGCGAGGGGATCGTGCTGAGCCTGTGGGACGGCCACACTTTCACGATCACCGTGGACAACGCGGAATCGGCGGTGCGGGCCATCAGGGAACGGCTGCGCACCATCACACCCGGCTCGGCCCGCTGAGGTCACCTCCGCGTGACGGCGCCGGCACCCGCCCGCACCGTCAGAGCGGGGGCTCCACGCTCTCACCGGTCCACGGCCGGGCCGTCGCCCATCCGGCCAGCAGCCCCGCGCCCACGGTCACCGTGGTGAAACTCAGCGCGTTGCCCGCCGAGGCCAGCCCGGCCAGAGCCGTCAGGGCCGCGCCGGCGGTGAGCGCGACCGGGGTGGAGCGCGGGCTGCGCCACAGTGCGTGGAGCACCCAGAAGAACGGGGCCATCAGCAGCAGGACCCCGATGAAGCCCTGCTCCGCCGCCTGCTGCAACAGGGCCGAGTGCGGCTTCCCGTCGGACAGCGGGGTGTGCGCGGCCGTGTCGCTCACCTCGCCGAACCGGCCCGGGCCCACGCCCAGGCCGTCGTCGCGCCCGGCCAGCCGCACGGCGTCCCGCCACAACAGGCTCCGGTGCGGGGCGAGACGGTCCGTGACCAGCGCGGAGACGCCGCCGGGCAGCCAACCGGCGGCGACCGCCCAGACGGTGCCCGCCGCAAGGGCCGCCACCACGGCCAGCGCCACCAGACACGGACCCCGGCCGTGCACCCGGCCCGCGGCGAGCGAGCAGAGCAGGACGGCCGCGCCGGCGCAGCACCCCGCCATCGATCCCAGGGCCGCGCCGCTCAGCACGATCACCACGGCCAGCACCCGCAGCACCAGACGCAGCGCCGGTACGGACGTCGCCCAGGCGGCACCGCACGCGGCTCCGGTGGCCAGCACCAGCAACGCGGCGGTGGCCCCGGCCTGCCCGAGCGGCGCGGCGTACCGGGGGCCCGGGGAGAGGGCGGGGAGGGCGACGGCGAGCGCGAGTCCGGCCGCCGCGCCGGCGCCCGGCGCGGCCACGGGCAGCAGCGCTCCCGAGACACGGCCCGCCGCGTAGCCGGCGGCCACGGCGAGTACGGCGAGGAGCACACCCTCGGGCCGGCCGCCCCGCGCGGCAGCCATGATCAGCGACCAACCGGCGCAGACCCCGAGCAGGATCATGCCCACACCGTCAGAAACGTTTCGTCTCGCGTTCGCCGCGTCCGTACCGGCCGCGGATCTCATCTCCGTCGCCCCCACCGTCGCCCCTCGTACACACGGTCCCCCGACCTGTGGCAGGCCAAGGCCGCGCGCCGGGTCCGGCCGCACCGCCGAGGCTGGGCACACCGTAACGGCTGTTGACCCGTTTGTGGACGAGGTGCGGAGGATCGTCGTGGTTTCCCCCGGGTCCGAGGGAGGCGGGTGGCCACCGGTGGTCCCGGCCGGCGGCCAGGCGGAGCGCGTACGTCCGGGGACGGCCGCGAGCGCGGTGCCGACCGGGCCTGCGCCGCGCGCCCCAAGCGCGTCATCGGGCCCGGAACGGGCGTCCACCAGTGGGAATCCCGGCCGCTCGGGGCCGGCTCCGGAGCCCGGCCGCGCTGTCGGCGGCCGGGCCGCCCGCCGTACACTCACCCGGGTGACCGTCACCGCAACTTCCGTCGACCAGCCGGAACAGCTCCAGCCGTCCCACGCGCCCGCCGCGCTCCGCGGCCGGCTCATGCGCCTGGTTCCGGCCGTCGTCTCCGCGCTCTGCGGGGTGCTGCTCTACGTCAGCTTCCCGCCGCGCGTCCTGTGGTGGCTGGCCCTGCCCGCCTTCGCCGGCTTCGGCTGGGTGCTGCGCGGCCGCAGCTGGAAGGCGGCCCTGGGGCTCGGCTACCTCTTCGGGCTCGGCTTCCTGCTGCCGCTGCTGGTGTGGACCGGCGTGGAGGTCGGTCCGGGCCCGTGGATCGCGCTGGTCGCCATCGAGGCGGTGTTCGTCGCGCTGGTCGGCGTGGGGGTCGCCGCCGTCTCCCGGCTGCCGGCCTGGCCGGTGTGGGCCGCCGCCCTCTGGATCGCGGGCGAGGCGGTACGCGCGCGTGTGCCCTTCCGGGGCTTCCCCTGGGGCAAGATCGCGTTCGGTCAGGCGGACGGCGTCTTCCTGCCGCTCGCCGCGCTGGGCGGCACCCCGGTGCTCGGCTTCGCGGTGGTCCTGTGCGGATTCGGCCTCTACGAGGCGGCGCGGCTGATCGTCGAGGGACGCCGCACCCGGGCCGTGCGGCGCGGCGCGGCGGCCGCCGCGCTGCTGAGCGTGGCCGTGCCGGTGGTGGGCGCGGTCGCGGCCCGCGCGCTGGTCAGCGACAAGGCCGAGGACGGTACGGCGACCGTGGCGGTCATCCAGGGCAACGTGCCGCGTGCGGGCCTGGAGTTCAGCGCGCAGCGCCGGGCCGTTCTCGACCACCACGTGCGCGAGACCCTGAGGCTCGCGGCCGACATCAAGGCGGGCAAGGTCGAGAAGCCGGACTACGTGCTGTGGCCGGAGAACTCCTCCGACATCGACCCCTTCACCAACCCCGATGCGGCCGACGTCATCGACGGCGCCGCCAAGGCGGTCGGCGTGCCCGTATCGGTCGGCGCGGTCGTCGAGCGGGACGGCAAGCTGCTCAACGAGCAGGTGCTGTGGGACCCGGTCAAGGGCCCGACGCAGACCTACGACAAGCGGCAGATCCAGCCCTTCGGCGAGTACCTTCCGCTGCGCGGGCTCGTCGGCGCGATCAACGAGGACTGGACCGGCATGGTCCGCCAGGACTTCAGCCGGGGCGCCACGCCGGGCGTGTTCGACTTCGACGGCGTCAAGGTCGGCCTCGCCACCTGCTACGAGGCCGCCTTCGACTGGGCGGTGCGCGACACGGTCACGCACGGCGCGGAGATGATCTCCGTGCCCAGCAACAACGCGACCTTCGACCGCAGCGAGATGACCTACCAGCAGCTCGCCATGTCCCGGATCCGCGCCGTCGAGCACAGCCGCACCGTCACCGTGCCGGTGACCAGCGGGGTCAGCGCGTTCATCATGCCGGACGGGCGGATCACCCAGAAGACCGGCATGTTCGTGCCCGCCTACCTCGTCCAGCAGGTGCCGCTGCGCACCTCCGAGACGCCGGCGACGAAGCTGGGCATCCTGCCGGAGATCGCCCTGGTGCTGGTCGCGGCGGGCGGCGTCGGCTGGGCAGTCGGCTCGGGTCTGCGCGGCCGGCGCACCGGTGGCGTGTAGCCGTACGAGCGCGTACGCCGACCGAACCTGCGGGGGAGCCGTGCACCGGCCCGTTAGGGTCGGGACATGGCTACCCCCGACTTCATCCGCACCCTGCGGGCCTCCATCGCCCACCAGCCGCTCTGGCTGCCCGGGATCACCGCGATCGTCTTCGACGACGAGGGCAGAGTGCTCCTCGGCCGGCGGTCCGACACCCGCAAGTGGGCGGTCGTCGGAGGCATTCCGGAGCCGGGGGAGCAGCCGGCCGCCTGCGCCGTGCGTGAGGTCTACGAGGAGACCGCGGTGCGCTGCGTCGCCGAGCGGGTCGTCCTCGTCCAGGCGCTGGAGCCGGTGACCTACCCCAACGGCGACGTCTGCCAGTACATGGACATCACCATCCGCTGCCGCGCGGTGGGCGGCGAGGCCCGGGTCAACGACGACGAATCGCTCGAGGTGGGCTGGTTCACCGTGGACGCGCTGCCGCCTCTGAACGAGTTCGGCCTCTTCCGGATCAAGCAGGCCATGTCCGAGGCACCCACATGGTTCGACCCTATGACTGCCGGCTGAAGTATGGGTGGTCACCACATGTGGGGAGGAGTGGGCTCCGCCTAGGGTCGCCCCATGACCTCGCCCACCCCCCTGCCCGGCCCGGGCCCCCACGTACAGCCCCTCAGTCTCGACCTCGGTGGCCGCACCGCGCTCGTCACGGGTGCCGCCAGCGGGATCGGCCGCGCCTGCGCGCTGCGTCTCGCCGCCGCGGGGGCCGAGGTGCGGGCCGTGGACCGGGACGAGGCGGGCCTCGCCGAACTCGCGCAGCAGGCGGAGAGGGCCGGAGAGCTCGCGGGCACCGTCCTCCCGCACGCCGTGGACCTCACCGACCTCGACGCCGCCGAGCGGGCCGCCGCCGGTGCCGACGTGCTGGTCAACAACGCGGGTCTGCAACTCGTACGGCCCCTGGAGGAGTTCCCGCCGGAGGTCTTCCACACCGTGCTGACCGTGATGCTGGAGGCACCGTTCCGGCTGATCCGCGGCGCCCTCCCGCACATGTACGCACAGGGGTGGGGCCGGATCGTCAACGTGTCCTCCGTCCACGGTCTGCGGGCCTCCGCCTTCAAGTCCGCCTATGTGGCCGCCAAACACGGCCTGGAGGGCCTGTCCAAGACCGCGGCCCTCGAAGGCGCCCCCCACGGGGTGACCTCGAACTGTGTGAACCCCGCCTATGTGCGCACCCCCCTGGTCGAGAAGCAGATCGCCGACCAGGCGCAGGCGCACGGCATCCCCGAGGAGCGGGTGCTGTCCGAGGTCCTGCTGAAGGACAGCGCGGTGCGGCGGCTCATCGAACCCGAGGAGGTCGCGGAGGCCGTGGCCTACCTGTGCAGCCCGCAGGCGTCCTTCGTCACCGGCACCTCCCTGGTGCTCGACGGCGGATGGACGGCCCACTGAGCGGTACGTCCGCGCCGGGACCGGGAGTTTTCCACAGGCCCGGCCGGCCGGGCGGCCGATGCGTAATCCTTTGACCATGTCCCGCGATCACGTTCAGCCGGCACCGAACGGCAGCGCCGAGGCCGAGTACCTCGAGCTGCTGACCCGTGACGCCTCCGTGGAGGCCTATGAGCGGCCGGTGCTGGTGGCCCGCGCCGAGGGCCGGTCCGCCGATCGCATCGCCGCGCTGGAGCAGGCGAAGCGGCTCGCCCTGCGCGTCCGGGCGGAGCTGGAAGGCCGCCGGCGCCGTGAGGCGGAGCTGTCTGCGCTCTTCGAGACGGCCCACGACCTCGCGGGCCTGCGGGACCTGGACGCGGTGCTGCAGGCGATCGTGCAGCGCGCCCGTTCCCTGCTCGGCACGGACGTCGCCTACCTCACGCTGCACGACCCGGCGCGCGGCGACACCTACATGCGGGTGACGGAAGGGTCCGTCTCCGCCCGCTTCCAGCAACTGCGCCTCGGCATGGGCGAGGGGCTCGGCGGGCTGGTGGCGCAGACCACCCGGCCCTACGTCACCGACGACTACTTCGAGGACGCCCGTTTCCAGCACACCCTCACCATCGACTCGGGCGTCAGCGACGAGGGCCTGGTCGCCATCCTCGGGGTCCCCCTGATGCTCGGCCCGCACGTGATCGGCGTCCTCTTCGCCGCCGACCGCAGGGCCCGCGTCTTCGAGCGCGAGCAGATCGCGGTGCTCGGGTCGTTCGCCGCGCTCGCCGCGGCCGCCATCGACACCGCCAACCTGCTCACCGAGACCCGGGCGGCGCTCGCCGAGCTGGAGCGCGCCAACCAGATCATCCGGGACGGCAGCGCGGTCATCGAGCGGGCCTCCGACGTCCACGACCGGCTCGCCGAACTCGTCCTGCGCGGCGGCGGGGTGCACGACGTGGCGGCCGCCGTCTCCGAAGTCCTCGACGGCACGGTGTGGTTCACCGAGGCCGGCGCGGCACCGGCCGAAGCCCTGGAGGCGTCCCGCGCCGAGGGCCATGCGGTACGGCACGGCGGCGAGTGGATCGCGGCGGTGGCCGCCGGCGGTGAACTGCTCGGCGCGCTCGTGCTGCGCGGGCAGCGGGCGCTGGACCCGGTCGACCAGCGCACGCTGGAGCGGGCGGCCATGGTCACCTCGCTGCTCCTGCTGGCCCGCCGTTCCGCCGCCGAGGCCGAGCACCGGGTGCGGGGCGAGCTGCTGGACGACCTTCTGGACGCCCGCGACCGGGACCCCCGGCTGCTGCGGGAGCGTGCCGTCCGGCTCCACGCCGACCTGGACGCCACCCATGTGGTGCTCGCCGCCCGTCTGGACGGCCCCGCGGCCGACGCCGACGAGGAGGCCGCGGCCCGCCGACGGCTGTGGTCCGCCGCGTCCCACCTCGCCGCCACCCGGCACGGCCTGGCCGCCGCACGCGACGGCGGCACCGTCCTGCTGCTGCCCCTCGGTGCCGGCGACACCGCCACGGAGCTGGCCGGCCGTACCGCCCGCCACCTGGGCACGGCCGTGCACCAGCCGGTCACGGTCGGCGCCTCCGCCCCCGTCACCGGCCTCGCCGCGCACCCGGAGACGGTGGCCGCGGCCTATGCCGAGGGCCGCCGCTGCCTCGACGCGCTGCACCTGCTGGGCCGGGCCGGGGACGGAGCCGCGGCGGAGGACTTCGGTTTCCTCGGCCTGCTCCTCGCGGGCGAACGGGACGTGGCCGGTTTCGTCGGCCGCACCATCGGCCCGGTCGCGTCGTACGACGAGCGGCGGGGCACCGATCTGCTGCGCACCATGGACGCGTACTTCGCCTGCGGGATGAGTCCGGCCCGTACCAAGGACGCGCTGCACGTCCATGTGAACACGGTCGCGCAGCGGCTGGAGCGGGTGGGCCGGCTGCTCGGCGAGGACTGGCAGACCCCGGCCCGCGCCCTGGAGATCCAACTCGCGCTGCGGCTGCACCGGCTGGCGGTCCCGGACAGACGGTGACCCCCGTACGGGCGTGCCGTACGGGGGCCGGGTCGCGCGCGGCCCGTGGGGGCCGCGTCGCTCAGACCGTCCGTGCCTTCCGTGCCTCGGCGGCCGGAGCAGCGTCGGCTGTTCCGTCCCGGCCCGTCGTGACCTCCGCCAGGTCCCGGTGCCGCGTCTCCCGCGAGACACCCACCGCGATCAGGGTCAGCACCACGGCGCCGATCACGTACAGGGAGATCGGGGTGGAGGTGCCGTAGCTCTCCAGCAGCGCGGTGGCGATGAGAGGGGCGGGCGCACCGGCCGCGACGGAGGCGAACTGGGCGCCGATGGAGGCGCCCGAGTAGCGCATCCTGGTGGCGAACATCTCGGCGAAGTAGGCCGCCTGGGGCGCGTACATGGCGCCGTGCAGCACCAGCCCGACGGTCACGGCCAGGATCAGGTAGCCGAACGAACCGGTGTCCACGAGCGAGAAGAACGGGAACATCCACAGGCCGACACCGGCCGCGCCGAGCAGGTACACCGGCCGGCGCCCGACCCGGTCGGACAGCGCGCCCCAGGCCGGGATGACGGCGAAGTGCACGGCGGAGCCGATGAGGACGGCGTTGAGCGCGGTCTGCTTGGAGACGCCGGCCGAGGTGGTGGCGTAGACGAGGATGAAGGCCGTGATGACGTAGTAGCTGATGTTCTCCGCCATGCGGGCGCCCATCGCCACGAGCACGTCCCGCCAGTGGTCCCGGAGCACGGAGACGAGCGGCAGCTTCTCCGGTTCGGTGGCCCGCCGGGACTCGGCGCGCTCCAACGCCTCCTTGAAGACCGGCGATTCATCGACAGAGAGACGAATCCACAAGCCGACCATCACCAGTACCCCGGAGAGCAGGAACGGTATGCGCCAGCCCCAGGTTCCGAAGGCTTCGTCGGAGAGCAGGGCGGTCAGCAGCGACAGCACTCCGGTGGCGAGCAACTGGCCCGCCGGTGCGCCGGTCTGCGGCCAGGAGGCCCAGAAGCCGCGCCGCCGGGCGTCCCCGTGCTCCGACACCAGCAGGACTGCGCCGCCCCACTCGCCGCCGAGCGCGAACCCCTGGATCAGCCGCAGCGTGGTGAGCAGCACGGGGGCGGCGGACCCGACGGTCGCGTGCGTGGGGAGCAGGCCGATGGCGAAGGTCGCTCCGCCCATCATCACCAGGCTGAGCACCAGGAGTTTCTTGCGTCCCAGCCGGTCACCGTAATGGCCGAACACGAGCGCCCCCAGCGGGCGGGCCGCGAATCCGACGGCGTACGTCAGGAACGAGAGCAGGGTTCCGACGAGCGGGTCCGAGTCAGGGAAGAACAGCTTGTTGAACACGAGCGCGGCCGCGGAGCCGTAGAGGAAGAAGTCGTACCACTCGATGGTGGTGCCGATGAGGCTGGCGGCGACGATGCGGGGGAGGCTGGCGGGGGGTGGGGGAGCGGTGGTTCCGGATGCCATGTGCGCCACTTCCTCGTGTGCGGTGGGGACGGGTACGTGTCGGCACACCGTAAGAAGACGCACGTCGGGCGCACATGTGGCGGGACAACATAGTTCGGGGGGTGGTTGTGCGTGTGGCCACCATGCCGACTCGCGAAGAGTGGGTCACGGGCGGGAAAGCGGCGCGTGGAAGGGCCTGGCGGATGCCTCGGCCCACCCAGGGCTACGGCGAGGTGGGCAGGTGCGGGGAGCGGAGCACGAGCAGGGTGATCTCGCTGGGGGCGAAGACGCGGAACGGCGGGCCCCAGAAGCCGGTGCCGCGGCTGGTGTAGAGGAGGGTGCGGGTGCCGTGGCGGCTGAGGCCGGCAAGGGCGGGCTGGTCGAGGCGGACCAGGTGGTGGAAGGGCCAGATCTGGCCGCCGTGGGTGTGGCCGGAGAGCTGGAGGTCGATGCCCTCGGCCGCCGCCCGGTCGACGAACTTCGGCTGGTGCGCCAGGAGCAGGACGGGCAGGTCGGGGTCGGCTCCGTCCAGGGCACCGGCGAGGTGGGCGCGGTGGCCTGCCAGGCCGGAGGACTCGGCGGTGACGTCGTCCACGCCCGCGACCACGAGGGTGTCGCCCCCGCGTTCGAGCAGCAGATGGCGGTTGCGCAGCGGCTCCCAGCCCAGCTCGTCCATCAGGTCGACCCAGCCCTGCGCCTCGCTGTAGTACTCGTGGTTGCCGGTGACGTACACACGGGCCCGGGTGGCCCGCACGGTGCCGAGTGGGAGGGCCTGGGCGCGGCGGCGTTCGGCCGTGCCGTCCGCGATGTCGCCCGTGTGGCACACCAGATCGGCTTCCAGCGTGTTCACCGTCTCGCACACCCGCTCCGACCAGCGAGCGCGATCGAGCGGACCGTAGTGGGTGTCGGTGACGAGGACGACGCGCAGGCCGTCCAACCCCGCTCCCAGCCGCGGGAGTCGCACGTCGAGTCGGCGCACGCGCGGCACGCGGCGTGCCTCGGCGTACCCCCAGGCGAGCAGTACGGCGCTCCCGCCGAGGACGGCCCAGGTGACGATGCGGGCACGGTCCTCGCTCCCGCCGACGCCGGCGACGGTCAGGGCGAGCCGCAAGAGGACGCCGAGCAGCACGGACCAGGTGAACAGGACCCAACTGGCGCCCAGCAGGGTGTCACCGACGATCGCCGCCCGGTCCCGCTGGCGCCGGCCGTGTCCGCGCACCATCGCGAGCGGCATGGCGACGAGGCCGAGGGCGAACAGGGCGGTGCCGGCCGACGTGACGGGCAGCGGCCAGCGCTGGCCGGTGTACAGGAGCACCCCGCAGGGCACGGCCCACAGCAGGACGGGGGCGATCAGGGGGACGTACCGCATCAGGCGGTGCAGCCGGCTCGGCCGCGGCGCTCGCGCCTCACTGCCGGTGGGCCGGATGTTGTCGGTGTCGGTCACGCTCGTCCTCCCTGACCAGGCTGCCGTCCCGCGCACTGTGTCCGGTGGTTCCCGGGCCGGCCGGACGGGCGTTCAAGGGTACGGCCCCCGGGGCGCGGGGTTCTCCGCGACGCATGGCACGGCCTTCGGGCGCCACGGCCCGGGACACCCGCGCAGGTTTTGCCGTTCCGTGGTTGCCGCCTTCAACGGTCCGTCGGATTCTTGGTCACCATGCCGTAGGGGCAGCTGGTTCTGCTGGTCACGGGGGTGCACGGACACCTCCGCGCTGAGCGGGGATGGTTCATGCACCTCGAGTTCCGGCACCTGCGTGTCCTGCTCACCGTCGCCGAGGCCGGCAGCATCCGCAAGGCCGCCGCACGGCTGCAACTGTCGCAGCCGGCCACGAGCGCCCAGCTGAAGCGGATCGAACAGGAACTGGGCGGCCCGCTCTTCGCCCGCGGCGCCGACGGGGTGCAACCCACCGAGAACGGGCAGTACGTCCTGCGCTGCGCCCGTGACCTGGTCGACGGCTTCGACCGGCTGCGCGAGCACGCGCGCTCGGCGGCGGAGGCGGACCGGCAGGCCACGGCCCCACTGAGGGCGGGCGGAACCGCCGGCCCCCTGGTCTCCCTGCTGGTCTCCGCGCTCTTCGAACTCGTCCCGGAACGACGGCTCACCATAGACGCCCGCCGGTCGGTGCACACCCTGGTGAAGTCGCTGAGCCTGGCGAAGTGCGACATCGCGGTGCTCGCCGAGTTCCCGGGCTTCCCCCTTCCGGTCGGCGAGTCGGTAGCGACCCGCACACTGCTCCGCGAGCCGGTCTTCGTGCTGCTCGCCGAGGATCATCCGCTGGCGCGTCAGGAGAGCGTCCGCCTGCATGAACTGGCCGGCGAGGACTGGGTGATGCCGGAGGCCGACGAGAGCGGGGTGCACGCGTACCTCCATCTCACCTGCCAGTCGGCGGGATTCACCCCGCGCATCGCCCATGTGACGCCGGACCTGTCCGTGGCGCAGCTCCTGGTCGCCGGCCGGCACGCGGTCTGCGGGGTGTGGCCGACCGCCGACGTCTCCGCCCGCGGCACCGTGCAGCGGCCGCTCGTGGACGTCCCGTTCCACCGGCGGCTGCTGCTGGCCTGGAACACGGAATCGGTTCCGCCGGAACTCGCCGACGCGGCGAGCGAGCGTCTGCTGGCCGCCTATCTGTCCCTGGTGCGGGAGCGGCCCCGGTATCTGGCCTGGTGGGAGGACGGGGGACGGGAGTTCGCCCTCGGCGAGGGCGGGTGACCGGCCGGGCCGGGGATCCGTGCGCCCTATAACTCCGCGGTTATAGTCCAGATGAAGTCACGTCAGGGGCATGTCACCTGTTGAACACTTCGCGTCAACGTCCAAGGACGTCGTCACCCCACGACGAGCGAAGGAACTCCCCCTCATGTCCCGTCCTCTTCTCGCCCTTTCCGCGATGGTCGCAGCCGGTGTCATCACCACGGGTGCGACGGCGATACCCGCGCACTCGCAGACGGACACGGCGCGGCACGCCGGCTCCCTCCACGACACGGCGATATCCAGAGCCAAGGCCAACGTGACCCGGCACGCAGGCACCTTCGGGTTCGGCGCGGGCCAGAAGCTCCAGGCGAAGGACGTCGTCATCGACGCCGACGGCACCCAGCACGTGCGCTTCGCGCGGACCTACCACGACCTCCCCGTCGTCGGCGGCGACTTCGTCGTCCACCAGAAGGCCGACGGCTCGCTCAAGGGATCGACCCGCGCCAAGGCCCACGGGATCGCACTCGGATCCCTTACCCCCGCCGTCGGCGCCAAGGGGACCGCGGCCGGCGCCCTGAAGCGCGCGCACGGGTCGGTGCGCAACGCCAAGTCCACCCCGCAGCTGATCGTGTGGGCCGCCGACGGCCACCCCCGCCTGGCCTGGCGCACCACCGTGCAGGGAGTGGGCGACAAGGGCCAGCCGCACGGCGAGGTCTTCGTCACCGACGCCTCCACCGGCGCCGCGATCGAGCACTACGACGCCGAGCGAGAGGCGACCGGCACCGGCCACTCCGAGTACACCGGTGACATCGGCATCGACACCACCCAGCAGGCCGACGGTACGTTCGCGCTGATCGACCCGGTGCGCGGCCACATCACCAAGGACGCCCACAACCTCTCGTCCTCCTCCGTGAAGAGCTCCTCCGGCACTCTGTTCACCGACGCCGACAACACCTGGGGCGACGGCCGGAAGTTTTCCACCGACCGCGCCACCGCCGCCGTCGACGCGCACGCCAACACCGCGAAGACCTTCGACTACTACAAGACCACCTTCGGCCGCAACGGCATCAAGAACGACGGCCGCGGCGCCACCGTCTTCGTCCACGTCGGCACCAACTGGGACAACGCCCAGTGGTCGGACACCTGCTTCTGCATGCTGACCGGCGACGGCGACGGCACCACCGACCCCGAGCAGGTCGACCTCGACACCATGGGCCACGAGATGACCCACGGCGTCACCTCCGCCACCGCCAACCTGCGCTACAGCGGCGAGTCCGGCGGCCTGAACGAGGCGACCAGCGACATCCTCGGCACCATGGTCGAGTGGTACGCGGCCAACCCGGTCGACACCCCCGACTACCTCTTCAGCGACCAGTCCACCCCGCCGTGGCTGCGCCGCTTCGACAAGCCGTCCCTGGACGGCCGTTCCGCCGACTGCTGGTCGAAGTCGGTCGGCCGGCTCGACGTGCACTACTCCTCGGGCGTCGGCAACCACTGGTTCTACCTGGCGAGCGAGGGCAGCGGCGCCAAGACCGTCAACGGCGTCTCGTACAACAGCCCCACCTGCAACGGCTCCACCGTCACCGGCATCGGCAACAAGAAGGCCTCCGCCATCTGGTACCGGGCACTGACCGTCTACATGACCTCCACCACGGACTACAAGGGCGCCCGCACGGCCACGCTGAACGCGGCCAAGGACCTCTACGGCGCCACCAGCCCCGAGTACGCCACCGTGGCCGCGGCATGGAGCGCGGTCAACGTCTCCTGACACACCGCGCCCACGCCGCGGGGACCGCCTCGCCCGCCGGTGACGGCGCAAGCGTCTGCCGCCGAACCGGCCGTCAGGGAACGGCCAGTTCGGCCCAGATCGTCTTCCCGGACGAGGTGTACCGCGTGCCCCAGCGCTGCGACATCTGGGCGACGAGGAACAGGCCGCGGCCTCCCTCGTCGTCCCGGCGCGCGCGCCGCAGATGGGGGGCCGTGTGCGCGTTGTCGGACACCTCGCACAGCAGACAGCGGTCCCTGATCAGCCGCAGCATCACGGGCCCGGTGGCGTACCGGATGCCGTTGGTGACCAGCTCGCTCACCACGAGTTCGGCGGTGAACGACAGTTCGGACAGGCCCCAGTCCGCCAGCTGGCGCCCGGCGAGCGTGCGGGCGCGCGCCACCATCGCCGGGTCGGGGGGCAGCTCCAGGTCCGTCACCCGGTCGGGGCCGAGCCGCCGGGTACGGACCAGCAACAGGGTGGCGTCGTCCGCCTGCGGTCCGGGGGGCAGCGCCGCCAGCGCCCGGTCGCACAGCTCCTCCACCGGGCAGCGCTGCCAGGCGAGGATCTGCGCCAGGTGGTCGATGCCGCTGTCGATGTCGGTGCGCCGGTCCTCCACGACACCGTCCGTGAACAACGCCACCACGCTGCCGCCGGACAGGCTCAGCTCGACGTTCTCGTACGGCAGCCCGCCCAGCCCCAGGGGCGGTCCGGGCGCCAGCGCGGACAGGGCCACCGCTCCGTTCGCGTCGGCCACGATCGGCGGCGGGTGGCCCGCGCTCGCCCAGACGCACCGGCCGCTGACCGGGTCGTAGATCGCGTAGAGACAGGTCACCCCGAGTGCCTCGGCGCTCATCCCGTCGTCCGCGCCGGACTCCGAGTCCTGCGCGACCAGGTCGTCCAGCCGGGTCAGCAGCTCGGCCGGATCCAGGTCCAGCAGGGCCAGCGTCCGTACGGTGGCCCGCAACCGGCCCATGGCCGCGGCCGCGTGTACGCCGTGGCCCACCACGTCGCCGACGGTCAGACCCACGCGGGCACCGGACAGCGGGATCACGTCGAACCAGTCGCCGCCCACGCCCACACGGCTGTCCGCCGGCAGATAGCGGTACGCCACGTCGACCGCGCTCTGCTCGGGCAGGCGCTGCGGCAGCAGGCTGCGCTGCAGTACCAGGGCCGCGGCGTGCTGGCTGGTGTAGCGGCGGGCGTTGTCGATGCCGACGGCGGCCCGCTCGGCCAGTTCCACGGCCAGCGCCTGCTCCTCGGCGCCGAAGGGGTCGGGATTGCTGCTGCGCCGGAAGGTGGCGAGACCCAGGACCGCGTCGCGGGTGATCAGCGGGACGAAGAGGCAGGAGTACGAGCCGTCCGATTCCGGACCGCCCAGCGAGCCGGGCGGGCCGACGTCGACGACGGGACGGCTGGTGGCCAGACTCGTGGCCTGCAGGGACGACGGGGGATAGGAGACGGGACTGGTCCGGAACTCCTCCGGGGTCCGGCCGTGCATCCGGAGCAGACTGTGCCCCGGGGCCGAGCCGGTGGGCGGCTGCCGTCCCTCGATGACCGCCGGCGGCAGGTCCACCAGCACCTCGTCGGCCAGCTGCGGCACGGCCACGTCGGCGAGTTCCGCGGCGGTGCGCCGGACGTCCAGCGAGGCCCCGATGCGTTTTCCGGCCCGCACGAGCAGGGACAGGCGCTCCTGGGCGCGGTAGCGGTCGGTGATGTCCAGGGACTCCTCGAACAGACCCAGCGGTTCGCCCCGGGCGTCCACCAGCCGGTGGTAGGAGCAGGACCACACGTGCTCACGCACCGGGTCGGCGGGGGCGCGGCCGCGATAGTGCATGCCCATGATCGGCTCCCCCGTCGTCATCACGTGCTCCATGATCTGGTCCTCGTCCGGAGGGTGGTGGCGGGAGATGAACTCGCCCTCGGGGAAGAGATCCGCCGCCGGCCGGCCGATGTACTGGGCGATCCCCGCGAGTTCCAGATCGGTGGAGACGTTCCCCCAGACGACGCGCATGTCGTTGTCGAAGATCGTCAGGCCCACGGGGGACTCGGTCGCCAGTCCCTGCAGCATGGCCAGCTGCACCTCCCAGCCGCGCAGCGTCTCCAGGCCGGCCGCGACGACGACGGTCGCGGCCTCGCCCCGGTGCGAGAGCGGGCAGAAGGTCACGGCCGCGCGCAGGGTGCCCCCGTCGACGCAGCGGAGGTCCAGGACCGCGCTGCGGGTACTGGGCGCCTTGCAGAGGGTGGACAGCCGAGGCGTGGGGGCCGCCGCCAGCAGCCGGGCGGCGGGCCGGCCGAGCACGTCCTCGGCCGCGTGTCCCAGGAGGCGCTGGGCCGAGGAGCCCCATCCGGAAACGCGGCCTTCGGCGTCCAGTACCGCCGTGGCGGCCTTGGAGAGGTCCAGCGGACTGCGGAAATCCACGTTGGCCGCATGCGGAAAACGATCCATGGCACCGCTTCCCTCCGTGCTCCCTCAGCATCCCGTGCCGCACGACGGACGACAACCGCACACGTGATCACCCCCGGGCCCGGCGGTCACCGGTCGGGGGACCGCCACCGCGAGGGGGCCGTGGCGGGGTGAGCCGCGTCGCATCGGGGCGGGCGACGCTTGCTATGCAACGAGTTGCATAGAAGTATCGGTGTCATGGCGCTCGAACACGCGATCCTGGTGTCGCTCCTGGAGAAGCCGGGATCCGGCTATGAGCTCGCGCGGCGGTTCGGCCGGTCCATCGGCTACTTCTGGACCGCGACCCACCAGCAGATCTACCGCGTGCTCAAGCGCATGCAGGACGACGGCTGGGTCGACGTCCGGGACGTCGCGCAGCAGGGCCGGCCGGACAAGAAGGAGTACTCCGTCGCCGATCTCGGCCGGGCCGCGCTGTCCTCCTGGCTGCACGATCCGATCGAGCCGGAGAGCGTCCGCCACGACCTGGCCGTGAAGATCCGGGGCGCCGCCTTCGACGACCCGGCCGCCCTGATCCGCGAGGTGGAGCGGCACCGGCAGGCGCACCGGGACCAACTGGCGCACTACCTCGCCGGTGAGGCGCGCGACTTCCCGGCGCCGGAGCCGGGCTCCGCCGCCGCGAAGGCGCCGCTCGACGCGGAACGCGAGCTCCAGCACGTCGTGCTGCGCGGCGGCATCGCCTACGAACGCATGATGATCGACTGGCTGGACGACGTGCTCGCCACGCTGGCCGGGTTCGGGCCCGGCCGCTGACCGCCGCACCCCCCGACCGCCGCGCCGGTCCGGCACCCGCGCCGCCGGACCTCCCCCTTCCCATCCGCCCACCGGCCGAAAGGCGTTACACCCATGGCTGACCAGCTGCTGTTCAACCCGCGCACGTACGACCCCGCGCACTTCGACCCCGAGACGCGCCGCCTGCTGCGGGCCACCGTCGACTGGTTCGAGGAGCGCGGGAAGCGGCGGCTGATCGAGGACTACCGCAGCCGCGCCTGGCTCGGCGACTTCCTCGCCTTCGCGGCGAAGGAGAACCTCTTCGCCACCTTCCTGACGCCGTCCTCCACCGCGGCGGAGGCGGAGCCGGACAAGCGGTGGGACACCGCCCGGATCGCCGCGCTCAACGAGATCCTCGGCTTCTACGGCCTCGATTACTGGTACGCCTGGCAGGTCACCATCCTCGGCCTCGGCCCGGTCTGGCAGAGCGACAACGCCGCCGCCCGCGCCCGCGCCGCCGAACTCCTCGCCGAGGGCGAGGTGTTCGCGTTCGGACTGTCCGAGAAGACCCACGGTGCCGACATCTACTCCACCGACAT
Source organism: Streptomyces sp. 1222.5 (assembly GCF_900105245.1). Taxonomy (NCBI): domain Bacteria; kingdom Bacillati; phylum Actinomycetota; class Actinomycetes; order Kitasatosporales; family Streptomycetaceae; genus Streptomyces; species Streptomyces sp. 1222.5. The sequence continues at coordinate 7,531,746 of NZ_FNSZ01000001.1, forward strand.
GCTGCTGGAGCCCGACGGCGACGGCGGCTTCCGCGCCACCGGCTCCAAGTACTACATCGGCAACGGCAACGCCGCGGGACTCGTCTCGGTCTTCGGCCGCCGTACCGACGTCGAGGGTCCCGACGGCTACGTGTTCTTCGCCGCCGACAGCCGCCACCCGGCCTACCACCTGGTCAAGAACGTCGTCGACTCCTCGAAGTTCGTCAGCGAGTTCCGCCTGGAGGACTACCCCGTGGCGGCCGGGGACGTGCTGCACACCGGCCGCGCCGCCTTCGACGCCGCCCTCAACACCGTCAACGTCGGCAAGTTCAACCTGTGCACCGCGTCGATAGGCATCTGCGAGCACGCGATGTACGAGGCCGTCACCCACGCCCACAACCGGGTCCTGTACGGCCGTCCCGTCACCGCCTTCCCGCACGTGCGGCGCGAGTTGACCGACGCGTACGTCCGGCTCGTCGGCATGAAGTCCTTCAGCGACCGCGCCGTCGACTACTTCCGCTCCGCCGGCCCGGACGACCGCCGCTACCTGCTCTTCAACCCGATGACGAAGATGAAGGTGACCACGGAGGGCGAGAAGGTCATCGACCTGATGTGGGACGTCATCGCGGCCAAGGGCTTCGAGAAGGACAACTACTTCGGCCAGGCCGCCGTGGAGATCCGCGGTCTGCCGAAGCTGGAGGGCACGGTCCACGTCAACCTGGCGCTGATCCTGAAGTTCATGCGCAGCCACCTCCTCGACCCGGCCGACTACCCCGCCGTACCGACGCGTCTCGACGCGGCCGACGACGACTTCCTGTTCCGGCAGGGGCCGGCCCGCGGTCTCGGCTCGGTGCGCTTCCACGACTGGCGGCCCGCGTTCGACGCCTACCGGCACCTGCCCAACGTGGTCCGCTTCCGCGAACAGGCGGACGCGCTGTGCGAGTTCACGACCACGGCCGCTCCCGACGCGGAGCAGAGCCGCGACCTCGACCTGCTCCTCGCGGTCGGACAGCTCTTCGCGCTCGTCGTGCACGGGCAACTCGTCCTGGAGCAGGCCGCCCTGACCGGACTGGACGAGGACGTCCTCGACGAGCTCTTCGCCGTCCTCGTGCGGGACTTCTCCGCGCACGCCGTCGAACTGCACGGCAAGGACTCGGCGACCGAGCCGCAGCAGGCCTGGGCGCTGGCCTCGGTCCGGCGGCCGGTCGTCGACGAGGCGCGCACGGAGCGGGTCTGGCAGCGGGTCGAGGCGCTGTCCGGCGCCTACGAGATGGCCCCGTGACCCGGTGAGGCGTCGGCCGGCGTGATCAGCACGCCGGCCGCCGCGAAGTACCCCTGCCCTCACCGCCGTTCGGGAGGCGGACGGGTCAGCGGAACTTGAGCAGGCCGGCGTCGACCACGGTGCGGCCGTAGGGGCGCGCGAGTTCCGCGAGGCGCTCACAGCCGGCGTCCCCGAGGGCGGCGTAGGCGGGCAGGGCCAGGCGGTCGGTGCGGTCCTCGATGTACGCGCGTAGGCGTTCGCCCTCCGGGCTGAGGCCGTCGCCGTCGAGGAGGCCGCGCTCGCGCAGCCGCTCCCGGGTGCCGGTCCACTCCTCCTCGGGCCAGGCGCGGGTCGCCTTGAGCGCGCTGACGGACATCTCCCCGGTCGCGGCGTGCAGGAGCAGCGCCTCCAGGCCGCCGACGCCCTCGCTCAGCAGGGACGCGACATGGCCGTCGCCACGGAACTCCCGGAGCAGCGTCTGGGCGTGCCACAGCTGCAGGAGCGGCTCCTCGGGCCAGGGCAGCGCGGCGTGCGCGGCGAACAGCGGGCGGCCCTGCGGGTGTTCGCTGGCCGCCTCGGCGGCGCGGCGGGCCAGCGCCACGACCTCGTCCAGGTGGGGCAGCTCGTGGACCCCCGCACGCCGCAGGGCCTCGTCCGCCGCCGCGTACCGCGCGTCCAGCACCTGCCGCGGTGTCGTCGTGTCCCAGACCCCGTCAAGGGCACCGCGCACCAGGCCGGGGTGGAAGTTGTAGAAGGCCGAGACGACCAGCTCGGCGGGCGCCGACCCGAACGCGGCGCTGCGCGAGGCGAAGTACCCGGCGGGTCCGCTCAGTCCGAGGTCCGCGTACCGCCGCCTCCCCTCGGGGACGAAGTAGATCATGGCGTGCACGGGCTCGAGGCGGCGCCAGGCGGCACGCGCTGTCTTCATGGGGTACCTCTTCGGTCGGTGGGCGAACAGGTCGGTGGCCGCGGATCAGTGCGCGTCGTGGGCGCGCAGGTGGTCGAGCAGCAGGCGGCTCAGCGCCTCGGGTGCCTCCTCGGGGACCCAGTGGCTGACGTCCCGTAGGGTTTCGAACCGGTACGGCCCCTCGACCCACCGCTCGGTCTCCCGGGCCGCCGCCGGGCCGAAGGCGATGTCCCCGGTGCTCCAGACGTACAGGGTGGGCACCTCGACGGCGCCGATCGCGGCGCCCTGGCGGCCGGCCCGGTACCAGTTCAGCGCCGCGGTGAGCGCACCCGGCCGGGACAGCCGGCGCAGGTAGGTCTCGGCGTGCTCGGGCGGGACCTTCCCGGCGTAGAGGCCGCGCAGCACCCGGGCGGCATGGGCGAGCATGCGCTCCTCGGTCGCGGGCGTCTCGCGCCAGTCGATCATGTACCGGGAGCGTTCGCGCTGGTCCTCGTCGGTGCGCAGGGCGGTGGCCAGAGCGCCGGGATGCGGGGTGGAGACGACCGTCAGGGTGCGGACGCGGCCGGGGTGTGCGTGCGCGGTCCACCAGGCCACCGCGCCTCCCCAGTCGTGGCCGACCAGGTCGAACGACGCCCAGCCGAGCGCGTCGGCGATCGCGGTGACGTCGTCGACGAGGAGGTCCATGCGGTAGTCCTCGGGCCGCTCCGGGCGGGCGCCGGGGGAGTACCCGCGCTGGTCGGGTGCCACGGCCCGGTGCCCCCGCGCGGCCAGTGCCTCGAGCTGCCGCCGCCACACCAGCCCGGTCTGCGGGAAGCCGTGCAGCAGCAGCACCGGGCGCCCCTCGGGCGGACCCACCGCGACCGCGTCGAAGACGCCCGTGCCGGTGGCGATGCTCAGCTCGGTCACGATCCACCTCTCCATACCTACTGGTCGGTAGCCTCCAGGTGCGGGGAGCGGCTGTCAAGGCGGCGGGCGCGTGCCGGGTCCAGATGTGTGCTGCCGGGTGTCCGGTACGACGATGGAGAGCGGCGGGCGAACCGTCGACGCGCACGAGCCGGGTGAGCCGGGCGAGCGGGAGGACAATGAGGCATGGGCACGACGGAGTCCTCCCTGACAGGTGACGGCCGGTCGGCGGCCCGGCCCGCCGCGCCGCCCAGCGGCCTGCTGGACCTGCTCAGCGTCGCCGCGGTGGTCCTGAACGCGGACGGGCAGGTGGTGTTCTGGAGTCCGAAGGCCGAGGAGCTGTTCGGCTACACCGCCGCGGAGGCGCTCGGGCAGCACGCCGCCGCCCTGACGGTCCACGAGGAGGACCGGGAGCGGGTGATCAGGCTGTTCGCCGAGGTCATGGAATCCGGCACCGACTGGGCCGGTGTCTTCCCCGTCCGGCACAAGGACGGCACGACGCGGCTGGTCGAGTTCCGCAACATGCGGCTGCTGGACGACCTCGGTGAGGCCTACACCCTGGGTCTCGCCGCGGACCGGGCCAGTGTGGCGCGGGTCGAGCGCGACGCGGCCCTGGCCATGCGCCTGGTTTCCCAGTCCCCGGTGGGGTTGGCCATCCTGGACCCCGACCTGCGGTACGTGGCCGTGAACCCCGCTCTCGAACGCATCACCGGCCAGTCCGCCGCCGACCGCCTCGGCCGGTCCGCCGGGGAGATCCTGACCTTCCTGAACACCGACCCCGAGGCACGTCTGCGCCGCGTCCTGGAGACGGGCGAGTCGGTGGTGAACCGGGAGATCGTCTGCCGTCCGCCCAACGACCCGGACCACGAGCACGCCTGGTCCGTCTCCTACTACCGGCTGGAGGACTCCGCCGGCAAGGTGCTGGGCCTCGCCTACTCGGTGATCGACGTCACCGAGCGTCACCGGGCCACCGTGGAGGCGGCCCGGGCACGGCAGCGGCTGGCGCTGATCGCCGAGGCCTCGGCCTGCGTGGGGAGCACCCTCGACGTGGTGGCGACGGCGCGTGAACTCGCCGAGATCGTCGTGCCGGTCCTCGCCGACGTCGCCGCGGTGGACGTGCTCGACAGCGCGCTCGACGGCCGGGCCGAGCCGGGCGAGGGGCCCGCCGTCTTCCGCGCCCTCGCCGTCAGCTCCGCCTGCACCTCCGACGCGGCCCGTGCTGCCGACCCGCCCGGAGGACTGGCCGGCTACGACAGCGACCGCCTGATCACCCAGTGCGTGCGGACCCGCAAACCGGTGCTGGTGCCCCGGACCACGCGCGGGGACCTGGAGCGCATCGCCCGGCACGGCGAGGCCGCCGCCCTGCTGGAGTCGGCTGGCGTGCACTCCTACCTTGCCGTACCCCTCATGGCCCGGGGCGAGGTGCTGGGCGCCCTCGACCTCGTACGCACCCGCACTCCCGCGCCGTTCGACGACGACGACGCCTTCCTCGCCTGGGAACTGGCCGCGAGGGCCGCGGTCTGCATCGACAACGCCCGTGGATACCAGGCACAGCGCCATGCGGCCCTCACCCTCCAGCGCAGTCTGCTGCCCGAACTCCCCTCGCACCTGCCGGGCCTGGAGGTCGCCTGCCGCTACCAGCCCGCCGGTGCGACGAGCGAGATCGGCGGTGACTGGTACGACGCCATACCGCTGCGGGGCGACAAGACCGCCCTGGTCGTCGGGGACGTCATGGGCAGCGGCATCAACGCCGCCGCCGCGATGGGGCAACTGCGCAGCGCCGCACGGGCCTTCGCCGAACTCGATCTCGCCCCCGCGGAGGCCCTGCACCACCTGGACCATCTGACCGAGGGCATCGAGCAGACCATCGCCACCTGCATCTACTGCGTCTGCGATCCGCACCGCGCCCAGTGCGACATCTGTCTCGCCGGCCATCTGCCCCCGGTCCTGAGACGCGCCGGCGGCGCGGCCCGGCTGCTCGAGCTGCCCACCGGAGCCCCGCTCGGCGTCGGTGGAGTGCCCTTCGAGGCCGCCACCGTCGCCTTCCACCCGGGAGACGAACTCGTCCTCTACACCGACGGCCTGGTCGAGACCCGGAGCGAACCCATCGACGCCCGCCTGGACGTCCTCCTCGACGCCTTCACCACCACCCGTGGCCACGAGCTGGAGGACACCTGCGACCGCGTCCTGGAGATCCTGCGCAGGCCCGGCGGCGAGGACGACGTGGCGCTGCTCATCGCCCGCGCGCGGCCCTGAGCGCGCGCGGGCTTCCGTGACGGACCGGCCGTCACTCCCCGCGGAGGTCCTTCACCCGGCGGAGCTTGCCGAGCGAGCGCTCCAGGGTCTCCGGCTCGACGATCGCCACGTCCACGGTGACGCCGACGCCGTCCTTGACCCCCTTGGCGATCAGCCCCGCGGCGGCCTCGCGCCGCTCGGGCGGGCAGTCGACGCGGGCCTCCACACGGACCGTCATGTGGTCCATGCGGCCGCGCCGGCCCAGCTGGATCTGGAAGTGGGGCGCGACGCCCGGCGTGCGCAGGACGATCTCCTCGATCTGGCTGGGGAAGACGTTCACCCCGCGCAGGATGATCATGTCGTCGCAGCGGCCGGTGATCTTCTCTACGCGGCGGAAGGCCGGGCGTGCCGTCCCGGGCAGCAGCCGGGTCAGATCGCGCGTGCGGTAACGGATGACGGGCAGCGCCTCCTTGGTGAGCGAGGTGAAGACGAGCTCTCCCGCCTCGCCGTCGGGCAGGACCTCGTCCGTGACGGGGTCGACGACCTCCGGGCGGAAGTGGTCCTCCCACACGTGCAGACCGTCCTTGGTCTCCACGCACTCCTGGGCCACGCCCGGCCCCATCACCTCGGAGAGGCCGTAGATGTCGACGGCGTGGATGTCCATGCGCTCCTCGATCTCGCGGCGCATCTCCTCCGTCCACGGCTCCGCGCCGAAGATGCCGATCCGCAGGGACGTGGAGCGGGGGTCCACGCCCTGACGCTCGAACTCGTCGAGCAGCGTGAGCATGTAGGACGGGGTGACCATGATGATCTCGGGCTGGAAGTCCTGGATGATCTGCACCTGGCGGGCCGTCATACCGCCCGAGGCGGGGATGACGGTGCAGCCGGCGCGCTCGGCGCCGTAGTGGGCTCCCAGTCCGCCGGTGAACAGGCCGTAGCCGTAGCTGATGTGCACCTTGTGGCCGGGGCGGCCGCCCGCGGCGCGGATCGAGCGGGCGATCAGGTCGGCCCAGGTGGAGATGTCGTTCTCGGTGTACCCGACGACGGTGGGACGCCCGGTCGTGCCGCTGGACGCGTGGATGCGGCGGACCTCGGACATGGGGACGGCGAACATGCCGAAGGGGTACGTCTCCCGCAGGTCGGCCTTCGTGGTGAAGGGGAAGCGGGCCAGGTCCTCCAGCGTCCGGCAGTCGTCGGGGCCGACGCCGGCGTCGTCGAACTTCTTGCGGTACAGCTCCACGTTGTCGTAGGCGTGCCTCAGCGTCGACCTCAGCCGGCGCAGCTGGAGATCCCGCAGCTCGTCCTGCGTCAGGTTCTCCGCGGCGTCCAGCAGTTCCGGGGGACAGGGCTCGCCGCGGCGCCCACCGGCGGCCGGGGTGGTCTTCAGCTCGATACTCATCGCGACTCCTCGGAAGTGCTGCCCCTCAGGACGCGGCTGCGGCCACGGAACTCCGCGACCACCTCGTCACCGCGCCTCACCGTCACGTCGTAGATGCCGCTGCGGCCGAACCGGGTGCGCTCCTCGGCGGTGGCCTCCAGGACATCACCCTCGTACACCGGGGCCACGAAGTCGATGCCGGCTCCCGCCGCCACCGTCACCGGGCCGTGGCTGTTGCAGGCGCAGGCGAAGGCGCTGTCGGCGAGGAGGAACACGTACCCGCCATGGGCGATCCTGTGGCCGTTGACCATGGCGGCAGTCACGGTCATGCGCAGCACGGCGGTCCCCGGGCCGTGCCGCACGAGTTCGATTCCCAGTCGCCGGGAGGCTTCGTCCGCGAAGAACATCGCCTCGACCGGTCCGTCTGCACTGCCGGCGGCCTGCGTCACTGTATCCACCATCTTGTGTCCCGACCGAACATTCGGTTAGCGTGCGGCACGGCCAAGTAATCCAGCAACATCCGGGCATGTCAAGAGGTGGCCGCAGGGCGCGGGGATCCGCTCCCGGCCCCGCTCCACGCGTCATCCACACCCACGTTCAGCACGTCTTCCGAGGAGGCCGTCCGTGTCCGACGAGGTATTCCTGATCGACGGTGCCCGCACTCCGCAGGGGCGCTACGGCGGCGCCCTCGCCACCGTGCGCCCCGACGACCTCGCGGCCCTGGTCGTCGGCGAGGCCGTACGACGCTCCGGCATCCCCGGGGAGGCCGTGGACGAGGTGATCCTCGGCGCCGCCAACCAGGCCGGCGAGGACAACCGCGACGTGGCCAGGATGGCGGTGCTGCTGGCCGGCCTCCCGCACACCGTGCCCGGCTACACCGTGAACCGGCTGTGCGCCTCCGGTCTGACGGCGGTGGCCTCGGCGGCCCAGGCGATCCGGGCGGGTGAGGCCGACCTGGTCGTCGCCGGGGGAGTGGAGTCGATGACCCGGGCGCCCTGGGTCATGGAGAAGCCGGGCACCCCGTGGGCCAAGCCGGGCGCGGTCCACGACACCGCCCTGGGCTGGCGCTTCACCAATCCCCGGTTCGCCGCGGCGGACCGCGAGGTGCCCCGCGGCGCGGGCCCGGAGACGGTCAAGGTCACCCTGTCCATGGGCGAGACGGCCGAGGAGATCGCGGCCCTGGACGGCATCGGCCGCGCCGAGTCCGACGCCTTCGCACTGCGCAGCCACCAGCGCGCCGTCGCGGCACAGCGGGCCGGGCACTTCGACCGGGAGATCGTCCCGGTCGCCGTCAAGGACGGCGAGGTCACGCGCGACGAGGGGCCGCGCCCCGGCACGACCCTGGAGAAGCTGGGCACGCTGCGCACCATCTTCCGGCCGGACGGCATCGTGACCGCGGGGTCGTCCTCGCCGCTCTCCGACGGGGCCTCCGCGCTGGTCGTGGCCGGTGCCGCGGCCGTGCGGCGGTACGGCCTCACCCCCCGGGCCCGCATCGTCACCTCGGCCTCCGCCGGTGTCCAGCCGAACGTCATGGGACTCGGCCCGGTGCCCGCCACCCAGAAGGCACTGGCCCGCGCGGGCTGGGAGACGGCGGACCTGGGCGCCGTCGAACTGAACGAGGCGTTCGCCGTCCAGGCCCTGGCCGTCGTCCGCCGGCTCAAGCTCGACGAGGAGAAGGTCAACGCCGACGGCGGTGCGATCGCCCTCGGCCACCCGCTGGGCTGCTCCGGCTCCCGCATCCTGCTGACCCTGCTCGGCCGCATGGAGCGGGAGGACGCCCGCCGGGGCCTGGCCACCCTCTGCGTGGGCGTGGGGCAGGGCGTGGCCATGCTCGTGGAGCGCCCGTGACCCCCGCCGGGTACGACACCGTCCTGCCGGCGGAGTCCGGGGACCGGCTCGTCGTCTCGCCGTGCCGTCCGGACGCCCGCAACGCCGTCGACGCGCGGCGCACGACCCGATTCCTGGAGAAGGGGACTGGAACATGACCGCAGCACCGGCAGTCGTGGGAGTGATCGGCGGCGGCCGTATGGGCGCCGGCATCGCCCAGTCCTTCGCGACGGCGGGATCGGCCGTCACGATCGTCGAGAGCGACGCGCGCTCGGCGGCCCAGGCGCTCGAACGGGTGGCCACCGGGCTGAAGCGGGCCGCCGAACGCGACCGGCTCACCGAACCCGCGGACCGGGTGCTCGGCCGCGTCACGACCGTCGCCTCGGTCGCGGACCTGCCCGCGCACGCCGATCTCGTCGTCGAAGCCGTTTTCGAGGACGCCGCCCTCAAGGCGGGCCTGCTGGCGGCGGCGGAGCAGGTCGTGGCCACGCGGACCGTCCTGGCCAGCAACACCAGCTCCCTCTCGGTCGCCGAACTCGGTGCCGCGCTCACCACGCCCGGCCGATTCCTCGGCATGCACTTCTTCAACCCGGTGCCGGCCTCCGAACTCGTCGAGATCGTCGTCGCCCCCGCCACCGGCGACGACACCCTGCGCAGCGCCCTCGACTGGACCCGCTGCCTGGGCAAGAAGGACGTCGTGGTCAAGGACTCCCCGGGCTTCGCCAGCAGCCGGCTGGGCGTGGCCCTGGGCCTGGAGGCGATCCGCATGGTCGAGTCCGGGGTCGCCGAGCCCGAGGCCATCGACGACGCCATGCAACTGGGTTACAAGCACCCGATGGGCCCCCTCCGGCTCACCGACCTGGTCGGACTGGACGTGCGCCTCGCCATCGCCGAGCACCTGCACGCCACCCTCGGCGAGCGCTTCGCCCCGCCGCGGCTGCTCCGCGACAAGGTGGCCCGCGGGGACCTCGGGAGGAAGACCGGGCAGGGCTTCTACACCTGGGAGTGACCGCCGGCCCGGCGGGCACGGCCCCGGCCGAACGGAACCCCTCCGGCCCGGCCGACGGGAACCTCTCCGGTCCCGCGGCCGGGTTGCGGGCGGTCACCACTTCCAAAATCGCGGGAACTCGTCATATCATGAACCGAACGAACGGTCGGTTGGGATTGGTGGTAGGGATGACTGCACGGCAGGCCGGGTCCCCGACGGCGGACGGAGCGCCGCCCGAACTCCAGGAGCGGTTCGAGGACACGATCGCCCGCGACCAGCGGATCGAGCCCCGGGACTGGATGCCGGACGGCTACCGCAAGACGCTGGTCCGGCAGGTGGCGCAGCACGCCCACTCGGAGATCATCGGCATGCAGCCCGAGGGCGAGTGGATCACCCGTGCGCCGTCCCTGCGCCGCAAGGCGATCCTGTTCGCCAAGGTCCAGGACGAGGCCGGCCACGGGCTGTACCTGTACTCGGCGGCCGAGACCCTCGGTGTCGACCGCGCCGACCTGACCGAGCGGCTGCTCGAAGGCCGTCAGAAGTACTCCTCGATCTTCAACTACCCGACCCGCACCTTCGCCGACGTCGGCGTCATCGGCTGGTTCGTCGACGGCGCCGCCATCTGCAACCAGGTGCCGCTGTGCCGCAGCTCCTACGGGCCCTACGCCCGCGCGATGGTCCGCATCTGCAAGGAGGAGTCCTTCCACCAGCGGCAGGGCTTCGAACTGCTGATGACGATGATGCGCGGCACCGACGCCCAGCGCGAGATGGTCCAGGACGCCGTGGACCGCTGGTGGTGGCCGTCCCTGATGATGTTCGGCCCGCCCGACGACGACTCGCCCAACTCGGCGCGGTCCATGGCCTGGAAGATCAAGCGGCACAGCAACGACGAGCTGCGCCAGCGGTTCGTGGACATGACCGTGCCGCAGGCCGAGAAGCTCGGCGTGACCCTGCCCGACCCGGAACTGCGCTGGAACGAGGACCGCGGCCGGTACGACTTCGGCACCCCCGACTGGTCCGAACTCAAGCGGGTGATCACGGGCGACGGGCCGTGCAACGAGGAGCGGATGGCGCGGCGCCGGGCCGCGCACGAGGAGGGTGCCTGGGTGCGCGAGGCGGCAGCCGCGCACGCCGCCAAGCAGGCCGCCAGGACGCAGAACGGAGCAGTGGCATGAGCGACACGCAGGCGAAGAAGGACGGGTGGCCGCTGTACGAGGTCTTCGTACGGGGCAAGCGGGGACTCAACCACGTCCACGTCGGCTCCCTGCACGCGGCCGACGACCGCATGGCTCTCACCCACGCCCGCGACCTGTACACCCGGCGCAACGAAGGCGTGAGCATCTGGGTGGTGCGCTCCGAGCACATCACGGCCTCCACCCGCGACGAGAAGGACCCCTTCTTCGACCCGAGCGCCGACAAGGTCTACCGGCACCCCACCTTCTACGACATCCCCGACGACGTCCCGCACATCTAGGAGCAGGTCATGAGCGACGATCACGTCTACCTGTCCCTGGCCGAGGGACACGAGGACAGCGACGCCCGCTGGGCCTTCGGCACGGGGTTCGAGGACCCGCTGTACGGCGTGAGCACGGACGTCCCCGAGGGCGTCGACCGGGCCGAACTGGCCGCGTGCTGCCTCGCTCTCGGCGACGACGCGCTCGTCACCGCCCAGCGGCTCGCCGAGTGGACCACCCGGGCCCCGGAGCTGGAGGAGGAGGTCGCCCTCGCCAACATCGGGCTCGACCTCCTCGGCCAGGCCCGGCTGCTGTACGCCCGCTGCGGCCAGGTCGACGGCACCGGCCGGAGCGAGGACGCCTACGCCTACTTCCGCGACGCGGACGACTTCCGCAACGTGGCCCTGGCCGAACTGCCCAACGGCGACTTCGCGTTCTCCATGGCCCGGCTGCTGGTCCTCGCCACCTCGCGGCTGGCCCGCTTCGAGCGCCTCGCCGGCTCCGCCGACCCGGTGCTCGCCGCCATCGCCGCCAAGGGTGTGAAGGAGCTGACGTACCACCGGCAGTACGCGGCCGAGTGGGTCGTCCGGCTCGGCGACGGCACCGCGGAGTCGCACCGGCGCATGCAGGCCGGACTCGACGCGGTGGCGCCGTACCTGCGCGAGGTGTTCGCGGCCCACGACGCCGAGGAGAGCGTCCTCGGCGTGCTGCACCAGGTCATCGAGGCCGCCACGCTGTCCCTGCCGGAGGTGCCGGAGGCGGCGGCCGGTTCCGGGCGCGACGGCGAGCACACCGCGCACCTCGCCCCGCTGCTGACGGAACTGCAGAGCGTGGCCCGCGCGCACCCGGAGGCGACATGGTGACCGTCCTCACCGACGTCCGGCGCGCCCGGCACATCGCCGAGCAGGTGCCCGACCCCGAGCTGCCCATGCTCACCCTCGCCGACCTCGGCGTGCTGCGTGAGGTGCGGGTGACGCCCGAGGGCACGGTCGTCGCCGACCTCACCCCCACCTACTCCGGCTGCCCCGCCATGTCCGAGATGCGGGCCGAGGTGTCCGCGCGGCTGAAGGGCGCCGGATACGAGCGCGTGGAGGTGCGCACGGTCCTGGACCCGCCGTGGACCACCGACTGGATCACCTCCGAGGGCCGCCGCAAGCTCGCCGAGCACGGCATCGCCCCGCCCGGGCCGGCGCCCCGCCCGGCGGCGGGCCCCGTGCCGCTGGTGCTGTCGGCCACCCGCAAGGCGGTGACCTGCCCGCGCTGCGGCGCCACGGACACGGAGGAGACCTCCCGGTTCGGCGCCACCTCCTGCAAGGCGCTGTGGCGCTGCCGCGCCTGCCGCGAACCGTTCGAGTACGTCAAGGAGATCTGATGGAGGACCTGTTGGCCCCCGCCGACGCGGCCCCCGCCCCGGTGCGGCGCACCCGTCGCCGCCCGGCGTTCCACACCTTGCGGGTCGCGGCGATCGAGCGGCTGTGCGAGGACGCGGTCGCGGTGAGCTTCGACATCCCCGACGAGCTGGCGCAGGAGTTCGCCTTCGAGCCCGGCCAGTCGCTCACCCTGCGCCGCGAGGTCGAGGGGCGCGACGAGCGGCGCTCGTACTCGATCTGCTCCGCGGCCGGTTCCCGGCCCCGGATCGGCGTCCGGGTGGTCCCCGGCGGCCTGTTCTCCTCCTGGCTGGTGAACGAGGTCGAGCCCGGTGACACCGTCGAGGTGATGGGCCCGGTCGGTGCCTTCACCCCCGACCTCACCACCCCCGGACACCACGTGCTCGTCGCGGCCGGCTCGGGCATCACGCCCATGGTCTCCATCGCCGAGTCGGTCCTCGCCGCCGACGAGTCCTCCCGGGTCACCCTGTTCTACGGCAACCGCCGCACCGGCTCGGTGATGTTCGCCGACGAGCTCGCCGACCTGAAGGACCTCCACCCGGCCCGGTTCCAGCTCGCCCACGTGCTGTCCCGCGAGCCGCGCGAGGCCGAACTGCTCACCGGCCGGCTGGACGCCGAGCGGCTGGCCGCCCTCATCGACGGCCTGGTCGACGTCTCCGAGGCGGACCACTGGTGGCTGTGCGGCCCCCACGGCATGGTCCTCGACGCCCAGCGGGTCCTGGCCGAGCTGGGCGTGCCGGACGACCGGATCCACCAGGAGCTCTTCTTCGCCGGGGACGAGCCGGTGGTGACGGCCCGCCACGAGGAGCCCCGCGCGGACGGCCCGGTCAGCCAGGTCACCGTCGTCCTGGACGGCCGCTCCACCACCTCCGCGCTCTCCCGCGAGTCCACCATCCTCGACGCCGCGGCCCGGGTCCGCCCCGACCTGCCCTTCGCCTGCAAGGGCGGCGTCTGCGGCACCTGCCGCGCCCACATCGCCGACGGCAAGGCGGACATGCGCCGCAACTACGCGCTGGAACCGGCCGAGGTGGACGCCGGATACGTCCTGACCTGCCAGACCTACCCGGTCTCCGAGACCCTGACCGTCGACTACGACAGCTGAAGGGCGGGGAGTCCGGGAGCGACGGCGCCCGTCAGTCCTCCCACGGCCGCCAGTCGTCGGCCTCGTCGTCCCTCCGCCACAGGCTGATGTCGCGGTCGCGCAGCGCCGTGCGTAGTTCGGGCGGTGTCAGCCAGGATCGGAGCGGGACGAGGCCGGCGGTGTGCAGCCGGCCCGTCAGCAGGTGCTCGACGGCGATACCGGCGAGCAGCGAGGGGATGCGGCCGCCGTCCTGCCGGGCCGTCATCCCCATCCGCCGGGTGACCGCACGCCCGTCCCGCCACCCGCTCACGGAGACCGTGAAGCCGCCCGCCTCGTCGCCGACCCGGCCGACGAGCCACGACAGCGCGCGCACCAGCGGGGTCCAGCGCCGGGCGGCGCGGGGCCGCCCGGTGCGCGCCCGCACCGCGGCGAAGAGCCCCAACGCCCGGTTGACGGCGGTGAATTCGGTGCCGGCCTTGAAGGCGATCGTACGGGCACCGTACAGCCCGGCCAGGACGTCCAGGTCCGCCATCTCGTACACCTGGTGGACCAGGCGGCGGCCGACCGGCGGCGGGAACAGCGTCCACTCGGGTTCCGACCAGCCGTGCACCACCGTGGGCACGCCCCCGCGGGGAGCGGTGAAGGGGAGTCCCGCGCCGTGCATCATCGCCTCGAACATCGCCGGCCCCCGGTGCCGGCGGGTGTCGGGGGCGGCACAGCACAGGACACCGTCGACGCGGTCCATGCCCCGGGCGAGGTCGTCGACGATCAGTGCCTGCAGGCCCGGTACGACGGACGCCCCGGTCAGGACGGGAGCCGTCGCCGGACCGGCAGCCGTGGCGGCCGCGCGCAGGAAGCCGCGGTCCTCACTGATGTCGACGTAGGGGACGCCCGCGGCCACCGCCGCGCGCAGCGGCCCGAGCGGATGGGTGCCGGGGCCGTCGAGGGCCTGGAACGGCCCCGCGCAGTGCACCACCGCGGCCGCGTCCCCCAGGAGGCCGGCCAGCCGCTCGGGCGCGTCGCGGTCCCCGGCGACCCAGTGGACCCGCTGGGAGGGGAAGGGAGGCCGCGGCGGTGTGCGGGAGACGACGGTGACGCGGACGTCGGGCCTGCGCAGCAAGTCGGCGACGACGTAACGGCCGTAGAAGCCGCTGCCCCCGACCACCACGATGTTCGATTCCCCCATGCGGCGGATGCTATCGGCGCGTGGACACGACAATAAGGCCGTGTTCACCTCATGTGAGACTTCTCCCGTTCCCCGCGAACGGCTGCACCGGCGGGTCTTCGCCGTGGCCGGCGTCTACAACGTCCTGTGGGGCTGCTACGCGGTCGTCGACCCGCAATGGGTGTTCCGCGTCGCCGGGATGACCCCGCAGAACCACCCGCAGATCTTCGTGACCCTCGGCATGGTGCTCGGCCTGTACGGGCTGCTCTACCTGGACGTGGCCCTGCGGCCAGCCGAAGGCCTCACCGTCGCCGCGGTCGGCCTGGCCGGCAAGGTCCTGGGGCCGCTCGGCTGGCTGTGGCTGTACCTCACCGGCCAGTGGCCCCTCGCCTCCGGACTCCTCCTCGTCACCAACGACCTGATCTGGTGGCTCCCCTTCACGCTGTACCTTCACGACTGCCTGCCGGGGTGGCGGGCCAGGTACCTGACCTCGAGGCGGGGGTAGTACCCGGGAGTCGGGGGAGCGAAGGGGGGCGGAGCCATGGCCGCACAGGTGTCGGGGACCTTCGAGTACCGGATCACGCACATCGTCGGCAAGGAGGCGCCGAACCGGGGGACCCGGACGGTCGCCGTCACCAATGCCGACGTCAGCCGGATCCGGCGGTCGGACGAGCGCGGCAGCGAACGCGCCGAGACGTGCGACCACTGTGGCGCGCGACTCCGGGTCGTCCTCCCGTCGTTCGCGGAGGTACGGCGCCGGCGGCGGCTGCACGCCGTGCTGTGGAAGGTGTGGGCCCTGCTGACCCTCGCCGGCCTCTACGCCTTCGTGCACGTGCTCCGCACCGCCGCCGGCACCGGGTACGGCCCCGGGATCGCCTTCGCCGTGACCGTGGCCGCGACCCTCTTCTTCGCCTACCGCACACTGGTCAGCGCACTGCTCTCGCGCAGCGACGGGGGGCCGGGCATCGCTCGCGTCGACGGCCGGGACCGCACGGGCGTGCGGCACGGCTGGACCGTCGTGGTGGAGGCCGCCGAGGAGTCGTGACACGCGGGGGCCCGCCGCACGGATCAGGCCGTGGCGGCCTCGTACTGGCCGAGGAAGCGGAAGCGGCCGCCGGACGCCCGGAAGAGGTAGAGCGCCTTCGTGGTGTACCCGGTGCTCGACGACGTGTAGCGCAACCGTTTGGTGATGCCCCGGTAGTCCGTCTCGCGCAGCCGTGCCACGAGTGCCCCCCGCTCCGCCCGGGCGGCCCCGAGCGTCGCCATCGCCCGGCCCACGAAGAGCATCGCGTCGTACGCCTCGGCGGAGTACCAGGGCGGGTCGGTCCCGAAGCGCTCGCGGTACGCGGCGACGAAGGACCTGGCGGCCGGCACACCGGACGGATCGAGGAAGGCGGCGGCGAAGACCCACCCTTCGGCGGCGTCACCGGCCGCCTGCAGGAAGGCCGGATCCAGGGCGCGTTGGGTGGCCAGCCGCGCACCGGACCAGCCGGCCGCGCGCAGCGCATGCGCCAGTCGCGCCGCGCGGGCGGGTCCGCCGGCGAACAGCACGGCGTCCGCGTGCGCGTCCGTCACCGACTCGGCGAGGGCACGGAAGGCCCCGGCCCCGTCCGCCCGGGCGGCGAGGGTGCGCCGGATCGTGGTGCGCCGTGCCGAGCCGACCGCCTCGGCGACGGCCGCGCAGATCCCCCAGCTGAAATCGCCCTCGGCCGCGTCGTCGATCAGCACGGTCCGCCGGGCCCGGACGGTGCGGACGAGGTGGGTCGCCAGGGGTGCGGCCAGGTTGCGATCGGGGGGCCGGGTGGCCGCGTACGCGCGATAGCTGCCGGCCGCCTTCGCGCCGAGCTCGTCGAGCCCGACCGACACGGACACCAGGGGCAGCAGCGCCCGCTGGTACTGCGCGCACACGGCCTCGGCGCAGGCATCGGTGGTCGGCCCGATCACCGCGCGCACCCGGCCGTCGGCCGCGAGCCGCCGCGCCACCTGCCGCGCCCGGGACGGGCTGCCCGCGTCGTCGTGCACCTGGAGGGTGAGGCCGAAGCCGCGCCCGGGACGGGAGTTGAGGTGCTCGACGGCCAGCCGGACCCCGTTCTCCTGCGCCAGCCCGGCCGCCTTCCGGTCACCCGTCAGATCCCCCTGCAGGGCGACCGTCAGACGCGGAAGCGGCCTGCCGCCGCGCGGCGAGGCGCGGCCGGGGCGATCAGCCGTCCACCAGGCCGCCGTGGCTCCCGCGGCCACCACCCCGGCGGCCGGGCCCAGCACCAGGAAACGGCGTCGTGTGGTGCCCGTCGGCCGTCCCGCGGCCACCGGCAGCGTGTCGGCGCCCGCCGGAGCGCCGGACCCTTCTGTCGCCCCGGCCGTCACCTGGGTCGCCTCGACGGCGGGCAGCGCGAGGACGGCGGCGGAACGCCGCGCGATCAGCCGGGTGACCGAGTCCGGGAGCCAGTTCCCGGCCCCGCTCCCGGCCTCCAGCGCCGCACGCACCTCGGACACGGCGGGGCGCGCGGCGGGCTCCTTCGCCAGACAGCCCCGCAGCAGCGGCACCAGCGACGCCGGCACGCCGTCCAGGTCCGGTTCGTCGTGGACGGTCCGTACCAGCACCTCGGCGGCCGAGCCCCGGCCGAAAGGGCGTTCGCCCGTCGCCGCGTACGCCAGCAGACAGCCGAACGAGAAGACGTCGCTCGCCGGTCCGATCTCCCGGCCCCGCCCCCGGGCCTGCTCGGGGGAGAGGAAGCCGGGGGAGCCGACCACCATCCCGGTGGCGGTGAGCGCGTTGTCCTCGGGCATCCGGGCGATACCGAAGTCGATCATCCGTGGGCCGTCGACGGCGAGCAGCACGTTGTCCGGCTTGACGTCCCGGTGCACCAGGCCCGCCCCGTGCACGGTGCCCAGCGCCTCGGCGAGCCGGTCGCCCAGGAACCGCACCGACGCCTCGGGGAGCGGTCCGCACTCCTCGACCGCCGCCGCCAGCGAGGGGCCCGGCACGAACGCGGTGGCGAGCCACGGCGGCGAGGCGTCCGGCTCCGCGTCGAGCAGGGCTACGACCCAGGGGCTGACGACCCGGCCCGCGGTCTCCACCTCCCGCCGGAACCGCGCCCGGAAACCCGGATCGTCCGCGTACGCGGCGCGGATGACCTTCACCGCGGCGAGCGAACCCGCACCCGACCGGGCCAGGTACACCACTCCCATGCCGCCCGCGCCGAGCCGGCGCAGCAGCCGGTACCCCCCGATCCCCGCCGGGTCGGCTCCGCGCAACGGTTCCATCAGCGGGCTCTCAGGTGGACACCTGGAAGGGCGCCACGCCCCGGTACCCGAACCGGCCGTCGACGACCTGCCACAGGTGGACGCCGGTGCCGTCGACGACGAGCGCTCCCGTCTTCGCGTCGAACGCCAGGTTCCGGCTGATCCCCCGGTACTTGGCCGAGCGCAGGGCCGTCGTCAGGTTCCCCCGGGTGCGGTGCCGCGCGGACAGCGAGCGCAGGCTCCCGAGGACGAGCTGCGCCACGTCGTACGCCTCGACCGCGTACCGTTCCGGCTCCGCGTCGAACCGCCCGCGGTACGCGGCCGCGAACGCCTTCGCGCCCGGCGCCACGGCGGCGTCCATGACGGGCGCGACGATCGTCCAGCCCTCGGCCGCGTCCCCGGCGGCGGCGAGGAACCGGTCGTCGAGCAGCCCCTGAGCGGCGGCCCGCGCGCCCGGGAAGTCACGGCGGCTCAGTTCCCGGGCCAGCAGCGCGGCCCGCTCGTGGTACCCGGCGAAGACGACGGAGTCGGCGCCCCCTTCCAGCAGGGCGTCCAGGGTCGGTGCGAAGTCGGTCCGCAGCACGCTGACCACCTTCGGCACGACGGGCCGCCGGTTGTTCCGCAGGATCTTGCCCAGGGTGCTGGCGATCTCCCAGCCGTAGGTGTCCGCCGCCCGGTCGTCGACGATCCCGACGGTGCGCGACTTGGCGGTGCCCCGCAGATACGCGTCGAGGTAGAACGGCAGGACGGTGTCGGTCACCCGGGCGTGCAGGAAGGAGCGGCTGCCCGTCACCGTCAGCACGGTGGCGCCCGGAGAGACCGCGATGAGGGGCAGCGACGCGGCGTCGTACGTGGCGAGCGACGCCAGTGCGGTGGCGTCCGTGGTGGGTCCGACCACCGCGAGGACGGCCGGGTCGGCGACCAGCCGCTTGGCCGCGGCCGCTGACCGAGTCCGGTCGCCGCCGTCGTCCACGGTCTTCACGGCGAGCGTGAAGGGCTTGTCCCTACGGGAGTTGAACTCCTCGACCGCCAGCCGGAGCCCGCGCTCCTGAGCCCGGCCGACCGCCTCCTGGTCCCCGCTGAGGTCCGCGTGCAGGCCGATGGTGTGCACGTGCCCGGTGCCCGTCCCGGCGGCACCGGCGCCCTTGCCGTCCCGGTCACCGGAGAACGCAGCCCAGGCGGCCGCACCGCCGCCGGCCGCCACCACGGCCGCGCCGCCTGCCAGGAGCAGCAACCGCCGTCTGCCGACGGCGCGGTCGGGCGGTGCCACCGCCTCCGTGTCCGCCGCGGCGGTGTCCCCGGCCACGACGTCCGCGGCCGCCGGGTCGACCTCCGTGTCGTCGACTCCGGGCAGCGCGATGCCGAGGGCGGCCCGTTCGGCGATCAGCCGCACCAGCGACTCGGGCAACCAGGCGCCGTCGGCCGGTACGTCGCCCGCGGTCACGGCGCCGGACGCGCCTGTCCCCTCCTGACTCGCGGGAGGCCCCGCGCGCAGGGCCTCCCGCGGGTCGGCAGGCGCGTCCGGCGCGGGAGCCGTGAGCGTGTCCCACAGCGCCGCAGCCGTGGGCCGCAGCCGCGGCTCCTTCTCCAGGCAGCCGCTCACCACCCCGGCGAGTTCCCGGGGCACCCCTTCCAGATCCGCCGCGTCGTGCACCGTGCGGTACAGCAGCGCGTCCAGCGAGCCGGTGCCGAACGGCGGACGCCCGGTCGCCGCGTGGGCGAGCACACAGCCCAGCGCGAAGACGTCCGCGGCCGGCCCCGGCTCCTCGCCGCCCCCGGCCTGTTCCGGTGCCATGAAGCCCGGGGTGCCCACCACCACGCCGGTCGACGTCAGCGCGGTGTCCCGCGGATCTCGGGCCACACCGAAGTCGATCAGCCGCGGCCCGTCGAGGGCGAGCAGCACGTTGCCCGGCTTGACGTCCCGGTGCACCAGACCCGCCGCGTGCAAATCCCGCAGCGCCCGGGCGAGCCGCGCCCCCAGCACGCGCAGGGTCCGTACGGGCAGGGGACCGTGCGCCGCGACGGCCTCGCCCAGCGAGGGCCCCGGCACGTACTCGGTGGCCAGCCACGGCTGCGGAGCCTCGGGGTCCGCGTCCACGAGGGCCGCCACCCAGGGACTCGTCATCCGGCGCGCCGTCTCCGCCTCCCGCCGGAACCGCTCCCGGAATCCCGCGTCCTCGGCGAACTCGGCCTGGATCACCTTCAGCGCGACCAGCGAACCACCGGACGAGCGGGCCAGGTACACCACACCCATGCCGCCCGCGCCGAGCCGGCCGAGCAGCCGGTGGCCCGCCAGCCGGGACGGGTCGGACGTACGCAGCGGCTCCATCACTTGCCTCCCAGCTGCTGCTTGGCGCGTGCCAGCATCCGGCCCAGGGTGTCGGCGCCCAGGGCCTGGAGCTCCTGCTCGCTGTGCCCCTTCCCGCCCGTCACCGAGACGGCCGCGACGATCGTGCCCAGCCGGGCGACCATCCACCGGTACGACTGCGCCTTGCCGCCCTTCTCGACGTACGTGCCGGCCTCCAGCACGGAGTCGTCGGCGTAGTCCTGCTCGCGGGCGCCGAAGGGGGTGCCGAGGGAGTTCAGGCCCGTGATCCGCTCGCCGTCCCGCGGCTGCTGCTCCGGGCAGCGCAGCACCTCCTCCAGGGTGGTGCTGAGCTGTTCGTCGGCGCCGAGAGCGGAGGAGTGCGCGGTGGCCGCCGCCGTCACCTTGACGGCACCGCGGCCCTTGCGGGCGGGCAGCACGCTGTACCGGGACAGACTGGTCAGCACCCCCTCGGGCGTCTTCCGCCGGGTCCAGCGGCAGTCGCCGTCCAGCACGGCCCAGGTGCCCGGGGTGCTCTCGGCCGGGTCCTGTGCGACGAACCCCCGGCCCCAGTCGTCCGCTGCGAACACGACCGAGTCCAGCAGCCTCCGCCCCTCCCCGGCCGTCCTGGGGACGAGGGCGGTGTCGGGCGTGAAGGCGGCCGTGGCGCTCGGGCCGCCCGACGGGGTCGCGTCCCCGGTGACCGCGGCCTCCCGGGGGACGGCGTGCGCGGATGCCCCGGCCCGTCCGGCCGGCCCGCCGTCGGCCCCCGCTGCCGTACACCCGGCCAGCAGACCCCCCGCCACCAGCAGTGGCATCCAACTTCCCCGCGCACTCCGGGCGTTGCCGCTCACACAGTCCCCTCTGAACCGCTCCGAATCCGTCCGACCGACCGAACGTAGACGCCGGCGGGGGAGCCGGCCTCCGGGGAAACACGTATCCGCCTACGTGTTCCGCGTGGCGCACCGGGCGGGGGCGGCGCTCAGGATCCGGTTCCCAGCCCGACGCGGGTCATGAGCCCGGCCAGGGCCGCACGCGACGGCACCGACGCCTTGCGGTAGATCGAGGACAGATGGGTCTCGACGGTGCGGCGGCTGAGGTGGAGCCGCGCGGCGATGTCCTGGTTGGCGAGCCCTTCCGCCACCAGCCGGGCCACCTCCAGCTCACGGGCCGTCAGCTCCGCGAGCTGCGGGGGTACCTGGGGTGTCTCCGCCAGCACCTGGGGACGGACGAGTTCGGCGAGGTCCACCAGCAGGCGGGCGCCGCCGCCGACGGCGATCCGGTGGGCCCGGTGCCACATCGCGGCGGCGCGCGCTCCCTGCCCCGCCCGCCGCACCAGGGGCGCCGCCCGCAGCAGGGTGTACGCCTCCCACAGGGCCTGACCGCAGGTGACGTACTCGCCTGCCGCCGCGTCGAGGAGCCGTACGGCACGGTCGGTCTCCCCGTGGTGCTCCGCCAGACCGGCCTCGGCGCGCAGGGCGGCCGCGCGCTGCCCGTCGAGGCCCAGCCGTTCGGCCTCGTCCGCCGCCTGGGCGACCCGGCGGGCGGCCTCCGCCACATCGCCGGCGGCGAGGGCCGCGGCCGCGAGGGTGTCGAGCTGGCCGGGACGGATCGACGGTTGCAGCGAGGGCAGTTCCGGACCGCCCCCGGCCCGGACGATGGCCTGCTGGGCGCCGTAGGGATCGCCGATCGCGTACGTCGCGTGCCCGAGCATGCACGAGGCCAGCGACGACCACCAGCCCTTGCCGCCGCCCGCCGCGGTGACGGCCTCCTCGCCGGTGGCCAGGGCGCTGCCGTCGCCCAGGGGACGGGCCAGCAGCAGCACCAGTGTCTTGACGGCCAGGGTGAATCCGAGCAGGCCGTCGCTGCCGGCCGCCCGGGCGATGGACTCCGCCTCCTCGGCGGCCTCCAGCGCGGACGGCAACCGGCAGGTGGTGACGTGGATGAACGCCCGGCACGTCAACAGGTGCGGCAGCACGTGCAGTTGCCCGGTTCGGCGGGCTATCCCGAGCCCCCGTGCGAGATGGCGCTCGGCGTCGCCGTACCGCTCCAGCAGGGTCTCCGCCCAGGCGAGCCACACCAGCGCGTCGCACGGATCGGTGAGACCGGGATCGGTCAGCGCGTCCGTGAGCGATGCGGCATCGTCGGCGAACCGGGCCGCCGTCCCCGTCTCGCCCTCGTACGCCTCGCCCAGCGCGGCAAGGGCCAGTGCCGCCGCCTCGCCGGCGGGATCGTCGTCGGCGCGGGCGAGCGCGAGGGCGTGCGCGACGTCCGCGCGTGCCTGCGGATAGGACGCGGTCAGCAGGGCGGACATGCCGAGGGCCAGCCGCAGCGACACCGCCTGGGCGGGGGACGGCCCCGGATCGCGGGACAGCTCCCGCCGCAGCAGTGCGCCGGCCTCGGGGGAGTGGCCGAGGTACCGCTCCATCACGGCGCACTGGGCGACGGCCCGGGTGCGCAGTTCGGGATGGTCCTTGCCGGACGTCTCGATCAGCGTGTGCAGCAGGTCCCGGCTCTCCCGGAGGTTCCCGCCGACGCCGAGCGCACGGGCGCGCGCCAGGACCAGCTCGCCGCGCCGGGCGAAGCGGTCGGGGGTGTCCGGCATGTGGGTCAGGACGACGCCCAGCAGATGGGCGGCGGTGGCGGGGGCGGTCGGCGCGAACCGTGCGGCGGCCTCGACGAGCACCTCGGCGGCCCGGGGGTCCCAGCCGGTCAGCGACGCCTCGACGTGGCGCGCCCGTTCGGTGGCGGGAGCGCCGCGCCGGGCCAGTTCCCGGGCGGCGCGGCGGTGGAGTTCGGCACGCAGCGCGGGTGCGGTCCGCTCGTGGACCAGGGCGCGGACCAGGGGATGGCGCAGGGCCCATCCGCCGCCCGGTCCGGCACGGAGCACGTCCAGCACCGCCAGGGCAGCGGTCTCGCCCTCCAGGTCCCCCGGGGAGAGCCCGGTCACCGAGCTCAGCAGGTCGGGTGTGGCGTGGTCGCCGAGTGCCGCCGCCGCCTCGACGACCCGGAGCTGCGGCTCGCTGAGCGTGGCCAGTTCCTCCAGCAGCAGCGCCGCGAGGCCGCCGGGCAGGCCGGCCGGGTCCAGGGCGGCGCGGTCCGGCCCTGCCGGGTACGGGTCGGCGGGGTGGGTGCCGGGGGTGAGGCCGCGCGGTGACGTCCCGGTGCGGTGCGCGTGCACCAGGGCGAAGAGATAGAGCGGGTTCCCCTCGCTCGCGGCGTGCAACTGCCTGGCCCGGTCCTCCGGGACGTCCGGCCCGAGCGCCTCGGCGGACTCCCGCTCGGAGAACGGCTCCAGGGCCAGGTGGAGCACGGTTCCGCTGTCGGCGGCGCGCGTCAGGGCCGCGGTCAGCGCCGTCGGTGTCTGCCGCTCCCGCCGGGCCACCACCAGCAGGACCTTTCCGCGGGCGGGGTGCCGGACGAGGTGGTCCACGAGCTCGCGGGACGCGGGATCCGCCCAGTGCAGATCGTCCAGGGCCAGCACCAGGCCGGGTCCGCCCAGGTCCGTCAGGAGTTCGGCGATCCTCCGGTGCAGCCCGAACCGCGCGGCGGCCCCGGCGGCGGACGGATCGCCCGGCGCGTGCCGGCCTCCGCCGTGCAGCAGCGAGCGCGCCCCGGCGAGGGCCGGTCCGGCGGCCGGGGTGCCGGGCCCGGTGTCGGCGAAGGCATCGCTGAACAGCTGGAAGGGGACGTGCTGTTCGTACTGCGTGGCCCGGCCGCGCAGTACGGTGAGCCCGGTCCGGCGGGCCCGCGCGCACACCTCGTCCAGCAACCTGCTCTTCCCGATGCCGGGTTCACCGACGACGTCGACGACCCGGGGCAGTTCGGGCCGCCCGGGCTCCGCGAGGAGGGCGTCCAGCCGCGCGAGTTCCGCCGATCTGCCCACCAGTTCCGCCACGCCCTCGTCCCCCCAGCCGGTGACCGACCCGCTTGCCCGCTTCGGTCTTCGTTCCCCCAGCTCACCTTATGGGGCACGGCGGTCGGCACCGTCGGGAACCGGACGGCCCGGCAGCACCTGGGGAGGAGCCGCCGGGCCGTCGCGGTCGCCGAAGCGGTGCCGGTGCCGATTCCGGTGCGGGCGGGGCTCAGTGAGCCCCGGCCCCCTCGGGACGGGCGTGGCGGGGCAGGAGGAAGGCGAGCAGGAAGGTGAGGGCGAGCATGCCGTCGACGATCCACAGCACCGTCTTCATGACCGATCCGAAGCCGCTCTGGAAGGCCGACGAGGCGGTGGACTTCAGCGCGCCGGGTATCCGGGCGGCGGCCTGCGGCGAGGTCACGGCCGACCGGGTGTCCTTCTCCAGGCGCACACAGGACGCCGGGGTCGCGGCGGGGTCCTTGGCGACGGCGCGGTCCGAGGCGCAGGTGCGCAGGTCCGCGACGAGGCGGTCCTGGGTGGCGGGCGCCACGTGCGCGGCGGCCAACTGCCCCCGCAGACCGGCCGAGTGGTGGTCCACGGCGGTCGCGATGCCGCCGCCGAGCAGGCCGAAGAAGGCGGTGCCGAGGACGGCCACGCCGAAGGCGCCGCCGAGCTGCTGCATCGCGGTCATCGTGCCCGAGGCCGAGCCCGTCTCGTGCTGCTCGACACTGGCGAGCACGATGTCGAAGAACGGCGCCATGAGCAGGCCCATCCCGATGCCGGTGAGGAGCAGGGACGGCAGGAGCTGCCAGGGCCCGACGCCCGAACCCACCATGTCGAGGGTCAGCCACAGGCCGAACACGCCGACCGCCATGACCAGCGCGCCCGCCTGGAGCACGGCCCGGCCGAAGCGGGCCACGCCCTGGGCGATCCCGAAGCCGACGATCATGCCGCCCGACCAGGGCACCATCACCAGTCCCGCCTTCAGCGGCGAGTAGCCGAGGCCGAGCTGGGTGTACAGGTTGAAGACCAGCATGAAGCCCTGCATGGTCGAGAAGAAGACGAGTCCGAGCGTCATACCGCCGCTGAAGCCGCGCTTGCGGAACAGGCTGGGGACGACCAGCGGATCCCGGCCGGCCCTGCTGCGGCGCGCCTCGTACCAGGCGAAGACGGCGAAGACGGCCACCGACGCGGCCATCATCGCGAACGTCCACCCGGGCCAGTCGTACTCACGGCCCTGGACCAGCGGGAAGATGATGAGCAGGGCGGCCAGCGAGACCAGCAGCATGCCGGGGATGTCGAGGCGCGGACGGTGCTCGGAGCGGCCCCTCGGCAGATAACGCAGGGCACCGAGGAAGGCCGCGGCACCCAGCGGCAGGTTGATCAGGAAGATCATCCGCCAGCCCGTGCCGAAGTAGTCGGCGTCGACCAGCCAGCCGGCCAGGATGGGCCCGCACACCGCCGACAGTCCCATGACGGGGCCGAACAGCCCGAAGGCCTTCTGCGACTCCTGCGGCGGGAACATCTCCTTGATCATGCCGAGGCCCTGAGGCAGCATCACCGCGCCGAACAGCCCCTGGACGACGCGTGCGCCGATCAGCATCTCGGGCGACGCGGATATCGCGCACAGCAGCGAGCCCACGGTGAAGCCGGCGGCACCCACCAGGAACATCCTGCGGCGACCGTGGATGTCCCCGAGCCGGCCGCCGGTGACGAGGCCGACGGCCATCGAGAGGGTGTACGCGGCCGCCAGCCACTGGAGGGTGGAGGCGCCGCCGCCCAGGTCGGCCCGCATCGAGGGACCGGCGATGTTCGTGACCACGGCGTCGAGGAGATCCATGACCTCGGCCGCGAGGATCACGAAGAGCGCGGCCCAGCGCCACCGGTAGGGCGCCGGGGAGTCGGTGGGCGCCTCGGCGGACGCGACACCGGTGGTGGACATCGGAACTCCTCGCGGAAGGGCCGCGCGCCGCGAGGGTGCGGGCGCGGGAATGGACGGAACGTGGCTCAGAACACTGTTCACCTTAACAGAACAGTGCTCACCCAGAGAACGCTGTTCATCAAGATATAGCGCGCACCGTGGAAGCGAACAAGATATATCGCGTGTCGAGGGGCGGGTCGGGGTCCGGGTCGTACGCCGCTCACCGGCGGAGAACACTGTTCTCCCGGCGCCTAGACTGAACGCATGACCGACGCGGACGCCGCCACCCCCGCACCCCTTCCGCCGTCCCCCTGGGAGCGCGAGCGGCCCACTCGCGAGCGCACCGCCCCGGCGCGCGCACCGCTGTCGCGCGAACGGGTCGTGGAGGCGGCCTTCACCGTGCTGGACCGGCAGGGACTCGACGGTCTGTCGATGCGCCAGGTGGCCGCCGAACTGGGCGTCACGGTCTCCGCGCTCTACGCCCACGTCAGCTCGAAGGACGACCTCCTGGAGCTGATGTACACCCGGCTCTTCGACGGCTTCAAGCTGCCCGAACCCGACCCCGAGCGGTGGCGCGAGCAGCTGCGGGACTTCGCCCGCTCCGTCCGGCGGCGCCTGCTGTCCCACCGGGACATGGCCAGGATCTCCATGGCCCACGTCCCCTTCACCGCCGAACTGCTGCCGCACGTCGAGTCGTTGCTCGCCGTCTTCCGCACCGCCGGACTGCCCGACCGCATCGCCGCCGAGGCCGGCGACCTCATCTCCACCTACATCGACGGGTTCGTCCTGGAGGAGGGGATGTGGCAGGACCGCGCCGCCCAGCAGCACACCGGCGCCTCCTCCCTGGCCCGCCCCGACTGGCGCGAGATGGCCGACGAGATGCAGAACTACTTCGCGTCCCTGCCCCCCGACGACTTCCCCCACCTGCGCGCCCTGTCCGGGCTGATGGTGACGGACTCCTCCGACGAGAGGTTCGACATCGGCCTGGAGATCATCCTGCGCGGCCTGGCGAGCTACCTGCCGGAGACGGGGGCCGAGGGCGGCCACCCGTCGGAGACGGGGGGCGAGGAGGGCCCGGACGCGTGAGGCGCCGCCCGCGAGCGCGGGCACGGGCGCGGGATCGCGGGCGGGAGCCGGGCGGGACGGGGACGGGAACGGGAGGCCCCAGGGTGCTGGAGTAGTTCTCTCCAGGAGGAGTCTCCAATGAAGCATCCCCCGGACCGGATCGACGTCGCCGTGGGGCTACGCCGCGTCCTTCAGGACCTGTCCGCCGTGGAACGGTGGGCCGAGGGTGACGCCGGGGCCGCGCCACCCGAGCCGTACGCGGACGAAGAACCGTGGGACGGGCCGGAGTTCAGTGTCGAGACCGTCAGTGACAGCAGCATGCACACCGTCGTGGACATCACTCTCCGGTGCGGCCACGACCGGTCGCTGCCCGGCCCGGACCGGCCGGGCGAGGACGAGGTCGCGGCGCTGCGCTCCACCGTGCGGGCGCTGCTGGATCTCGCGGGCGTCGGCTCCGGCCGTGCCTGGACCACCGTCGTGCTGACCGACCGAGGTCCACGGGTCGTCAGTTGCCGCCTCGACGCCGGCGAGACCGTGTTCGCCCGCGAGCCCGTACCCGGACGGGACTGAAGGGAGGGACAGGTCAGGTCGGGAGGAAGGTGGGCCGCGGGAGCCGGGGCGGGTGCCCGCCGACCCACGCGGGCCGAGCGGCTGTCCTGCCCCGGCCGTGGACTCCGCCGGACACCTCACCGGGATCACGTGCGCGTCCCCCCCCCGCACCGGTGCTGGGTCGGCGGGCATCGGCGCGGTGAGCCCGTCGGCCGAGGGCCGCAAGCAAGGCGGGCTGCCGGAGCGCGGGCGAGTGCCCGGCGACGGGTGCCGTCCGGCGAGCGGGAACGCGCGTGCGGCACCGCCGGCCCGTCATGGCCCCGGTACCGGCCGCTCGGTACCGGCACCGGCGTCAGCGTGCGCCGCCCCGCGCGCAAGGGCCGCCCAAGTGCGTGGTGCCCGCTGTCGATACCGGGCCTGACCTGCCGTTACCGTCCGCCTTCCCGGACCGGTCCGGCGGGCGGTATCGACGTGGGAACGGTCCGGGAACGGGCCCCGGGAGAGTTCGTGGTGTCGGGAAGAGGAACCGGGAGAAACCCGGGGACACCACGTAAAGGGGATACATCATGGGACGCAAGTCGGCCGGTCTCGTCGGAATCGTCGCCGCTGTCCTCACCCTCGGCCTGGGAGCCTCGATCGAGGCGGGTCACTCGCAGGACCGCCCCGCCGGTGCGCGGGTCGTCGCCGACGACCGCGGCCCCACCGTGATCACGCAGGGTTCCCCCACCGCCACCCCCGCCGACGACCGCGAACCGACCGGCACCGGCGCCTGATCCCCGGCACACACCACCGCGCCCCGCACCAGGACCCCGAGTCCGGTGCGGGGCGCGGTCGTACGCGCACGGCGCGATCGCGCGTCAGCGGCGCCGGTCCGCCGGTACGCCCATCGCGGTGAACAGCTCCTCCGCGGACCGCTCGTGCCCGGCCGCCACCTCGGTGCGGCCGAGCGCCGCCTGCGCCCGGGCCATGCCGGACAGCGCGTAGGCCACCTCGATCCGGAAGTCCAGTGAGGACGCCACCTCGTGCGCCCGCTCGTGCAGACCCAGTGCCGTCGTGTGGTCGCCCCGCCGGCACAGATACCGGCCGACCGTGTTCTCGACCTTGGCCCGACGCAGCGGAGAAACGTTTGCGCTGACGGTGTGCAGCGCCCGGTCCCCGTACTCGACGGCCTGCTCGGTACGGCCCAGCCGGTGGCAGACCTCCGCCGAGAGCGCGAGGGCGAGCGCCACCTGACCGGGATCCCGGTTCTCCTCGCACAGGGTCCGCGCCTGCTTGAGGCTCACCTCGGCCGACTCGTCGTCCCCGAGGCAGGCCTGGGCGAACGCCAGGTCCGTCAGCGCGACCACCTTGTTCTCGTGCCGCCCGAGTTCGTCGCAGAGCACGATCGCCCTGCGGGCCGCCGCCGCGGCCTCCTCGTGCCGTCCCCACTGCTCGTACAGCGTGCTGAGCAGCGTCAGACTCTCCGCCTCCGCGCGGCTCGCGCCCAGCTTCCGCTCGTGGGCGATCGACTGCTCCAGGTGCGACAGCGCCTGCGGGAAGTCCCCCAGCAGACTCTTGAGCTGCCCCAGCGTGCTCTCGCTGTGCGCCAGGGTCTGGAGGTCGCCGAGCCGCTCGGCGACGTCCCGGCCCTCCGTGGCGATCTCGACGGCCTCCGTGAACCGCCCCAGTTTCCAGCAGGCGACACCCAGGTTGGACAGGCTGACCCCGAGCAGCGGCAGTTCACCCAGCCGCCGCGCGGCGGACACCGCCTCCAGGCCCATCGAGCGGAACTCCTCCAACTGCCCACGGGCACTGAGCTGGAACGCCAGATTGCGGGTCAGGAGCACGGTGTGCCGGTCCCGCCCGAGCCGCCGGGAGAGGCCGACCATGCCCAGCAGCGCCCCCTGCTCCCGTGCGAACCAGTGCTCGGCCGGTCCGCGCCCGTCGAACCGCGGTGCCTGCGCCGGCCCTTCGTCCGTGCCGGTCGCAATCCGGCGCCGTCCCGGGAACATCACCTGGCACGCCGACTCCGTCGCCGTCAGGTAGTAGTCGAGCAACCGGTGCACCGACGCCTCGTCGTCGTCCTCCGTGGCCACCGACCGCAGGCTGTGCGCGAAGCTGCGCACCAGGTCGTGGAAGGTGTAGAGACCGATCTCCGGCTGCTGCAACAGATGCACGTCCAGCAGGATCTCCAGGATGTCCTCGGCATCGCGGGGGTCCGTGCCGAGCAGCGCCGCGGCGGCATGCACGTCGATCTCGCCGCCCGGGTGGAGCGCCAGGATGCGGAACGCGGTCCGGCACTCCTGGTCCAGGGCCTGGTACGACAGACGAAGAGTGGCTGCGACACTGCGCTGCCCCGAACTCAGCTCGTCCAGCCGCCGCGCCTCGTCGCGCAGCCTGTCGGCCAGGTAACGCAGCGTCCACCGCGGCCGGTTGCGCAGCCGCGCGGTGGCGATCCGCAGGGCCAGCGGCAGATGTCCGCAGAGGCGGGCCAGCTCGGCGGCGGCGTCCGGCTCGGCCGCGTACCGCTGCTCGCCCAGTGTCTCCGCGACCAGCTTCGCGCACTCCTCGGGCGACATCACGTCGACCGAGATCCACTGGGCCGAATCCAGGTCCACCAGCCGGGCCCGGCTGGTGACCAGCACCAGGCAGCCCGGCGCGGTCGGCAGCAACGGCCGTACACCGTCCGCGTCGGCGGCGTTGTCCAGCAGGAGCAGCAGCCGTCTGCCGGTGATCGTCGCCCGCCACAGCGCCGTACGCCCCGCGAGGTCCTCCGGGATCCGCTCGCCCGGCACCCCCAGCGCACGCAGCAGGCTGTCGAGCGCCCCGCCCGGGGTGACCGGCTGCTCGCCCGGGGTGTATCCGCGCAGGTCGATGTAGAGCTGGCCGTCGGGGAAGTCGCCCGCCAGACTGTGCGCCGCGTGCACGGCGAGCGAGGTCTTGCCGCTGCCGCCCATGCCGTCCAGCGCCACGATCCGCGAGTGACGCGCGTAGTCCCGTCCGGCGCAGTCGAGGAGTTCGCGCAGCTCGCGCTCGCGGCCGGTGAAGTCCGCCAGATCGTACGGCAGGGTGCACGGAGCGTCGGCGGGCGCGCTCACCACCGGCGCGGGGACGGGCACGGGGGCCGGCGGGGGAGCGGGCGCGGCCAGCTCCGGACTCTCGCGCAGGATCCCCTCGTACACCTTGGTCAGGCCGGGGCCCGGGTCGACGCCCAGTTCCTCCACCAGGAGTTCACGGACCCGGCTGTACTCCTCCAGCGCCTCCGCCTGCCGACCCGAGCGGTACAGCGCCAGCATCAGCTGGGCGCGCAGCGTCTCGCGCAGCGGGTGGCTCTGCACGAAGTCCCGCAGATCGACGACGAGTTCACCGCTCTCGCCGAGGCCGAGCCGCAGGTCGAAGAGGTGCTCGGCGGCGGCGAGCCGGCGCTCCTCGAACGAGGTGGCCGCCGCCTCGATCACGGGACCGCCCGCCCCGGACAGGATCGGGCCGCGCCACAGGCCGAGCGCCCGGCGCAGCGCCTCGACGGCCTCGGCGGGCCGGCCCTCTCCCGCGGCCCCCCGGGCGGCCTGCACCAGCATCCCGAACTCGGTCAGGTCCAGCTGTTCCTGATCGAGCGTCACCCGGTAGCCGGGGCCGTCGGTGACGATGACCTCGCCGCCCGCCGGGATACGCCGCCGCAGGTCGGCGACGGCCTTGCGTACCTGGTGGGACGCGGTCGCGGGCGGATCCTCGGCCCACGCCGACTCCACGAGCCGGCCGATCGGCAGCACCCGGCCGGTCTCCAGCAACAGCGTGCCGAGTACACGTTCCTGGATCAGTCCGCCCAGCCGGAGCCGGGAACCGTCCGCCCAACCCTCCAGCGGCCCGAGCACATTGAAACGCAGTGAACCCGCTTCGGCATCGGTCATGCCGGTGAGCCTCCCCCAGGTCACGAACTCCACCGATTCCGTCCGCGTCCCGGATCATAGCCCGTTCCCTGGCTCTCGGTAACGAGCCGGTACGCGTTCGGTAAGCACCGCCGCCACCTTGGGATCCAGCAGGCGGCACCGGATGCAAGGCACCGCCTCCAGGCCCTCGCCGTGCGGGCCCCACACGCAAGCCAAGGAGAGTGGTCATGACCGAGCAGGCAGCGACGGACGGACTCGCGAAACAGTTGCGGGCGGCACGCCGGTGGGCGGGAATCACCCAGGAACAGCTCGCCGGCCTGTCGACCGTCAGCGTGCGGGCCATCCGCGACCTGGAGCAGGGGCGGGTGCGGCACCCGCGCCGCGAGACGCTCCGGCTGCTCGCCGACGCCATGCGACTGGGCGACGCCCGCCGCGCGGCGCTGGAACTCGCCGTCGAGGGCGCCCCCGCCGACACCGTGATGCGTGAGGCGTTCGGAGCCGAACTGGCGCCCCCGCCGAAGCCGTTGCGCCGCCTGGTCGGCCGTACCGAGGAACTGCGCGCCCTGACCGGACTGCTGGCCACCGAGCACGAGCGGCTGCTGACCGTGGTCGGCCTGCCGGGCGTGGGCAAGACCCGGCTCGCCCAGGAGGCCGCCCTGCTGCTGCACACCCGCGACCGGATACCCGTCCTCTGGGCCGACATGAGCCAGACCGCGAGCGCACCGGCGGCCGGCGACGCCCGCAGCCCGCGCGCGGCACTGACCGGCTGGGCCCGTTCCCTCGCCACCGGCGGGCCGGGACTGGAGGAGCTGGCGTCCGTCGTACGGGGCCGCGCCGCCCTCCTGGTCCTCGACGGCCACGACGCCGTGCCCGGTCTCGTACCGCACCTCATGGAGCTGCTGCACAGCTGCGAACGTCTGAAGGTGCTGATCACCGCACGCGAACCGCACCGCACCCCCGGCAACCGGCTGCTGCCGCTCGCCCCCCTGCCGCTCCCCGCTCCGGAACCGCCCGCCGACGCCCCCACCCCCCTGCCCGGGGAATCCCTCACGGCCGGCGAACCCGCGCTGGAACTGATGCTGTCCTACGTCGGTCACATGCGTCCCGACCTGCTGCCCACGGACTCGGTCGTGCGCACGGTCGCCCGGATATGCCACGCCCTGGACGGGGTGCCCCGAGCAATGGAGTCCGCCGCGTCCTGGCTGCTGCTGCACTCCCTGGAGGAACTGCTGCGAACGGCCCGGACCAGTCCGCTCGACATCGTGGACGACGCCACCCTCCCGGACGCGAGCGGCGAGGGACTGGCCGCTCTCCTCGCCGCCGCCGTGGACCGCCTCGACGACGCGCAGACCACCCTCCTCGGCGACCTGGGCGCGCTGGCGGACGGCTGGACCGCCGACCAGGCCGCCGCCGTACTGGCGGTCCCCGCCACCACGGTGGCCCGCGAGGTGCACGCGCTGATGCTGCGGGGCCTGGTCCGCCGGCTGCCCGCCGCGGAGGACAGTGCCGGCCGGTTCGGCGTCCTCAACCTGGTCCGCCGGCTCGCGGCCGACCGCGCCGGGGCGGCGGCACACCGGACCGAAGCGCTCGTCCACTGAACCACCGACCCGCGCTCCCGCCCCCTCCCACGACCTCCCCCTCCCTTCTCCTCCCGCCTTCCTTCTCCTCCCCTCATCGAAAGGTCTTCGCCATGCGCAACCTGATCTCCCTCGCCGACCTCACGCCCGAGCAGCTCGCGCGGATCGTCGCCCGTGCCGTCGCGTTCGGCCGCGGTGACGTCGAGGACCGCCCGCTGACCGGGCGTCAGGTGGGTGTCTACTTCCGCAAGTCGTCCACCCGGACGCGCACCTCGTTCTGGAGCGGGGCCACCCGGCTGGGCGCCGACGTGATCACCTTCGGCCCGGACGAACTCCAGCTGACCACCGGCGAGACGGTGGAGGACACCGCCCGGGTCCTCGGCCAGTACCTGGACGCGCTCGTCGTCCGGACCAACGGCGACGTCGAGGAGATGCGCCGGCTCGGCGGCAGCCCGGACCTCGCCGTGGTCAACGCGCTCAGCCTGGACGAGCACCCCACCCAGGCCATCGCCGACCTGACCACGCTCAGCGAGCACTTCGGGGAGCTCGCCGGCCGCCACGTACTCGTCGTCGGTGAGGGCAACAGCTCCGGAGCGGCCCTCGCCCTGGCCGGCGCGCTCACCCCCGGTCTGCGCGTGACGCTGTTGTGCCCGGAGGGCTACGAAGTGGCCAAGAGCACCCTGGACCTGGTCGACGAACTCGGCGGCGGCGACCACCAGGTGCGCCAGATCACCGACCCGGCCGGGGTGGACGGCCCGGTGGACGCGATCTACACGAGCCGCTGGCAGACCATGGGCGTGCCCAAGGCCGACCCGAACTGGCTCGCGGCGTTCGACGGGTTCTGCGTCGACCGCGCGTTCTTCGACCGCTTCAGCGGCTCGCACACCGTCTTCCTGCACGACCTGCCCGCCGTGCGCGGCCAGGAGGTCACCGACGAGATCCTGGACGGCGAGCGCAGCCTCGCCTGGCGGCAGGCCCACCACAAGATGACGGCCGCGATGGCGGTCCTGGAGTGGTGCGTGGTGGGCACGCGGGACTGACGGCCCGCGGGCGGCCACACACAGCGGGGCGGCGTCGGTACGGCTCGTCAGAGCCGGTACCGACGCCGCCCCGCTGTGCGCCGGGCGGGTCAGCCGCCCATCGCGGCCACCACCGAACGAGGGCGCAGATCCGTCCAGTTGGCCTCGATGTACTCGGTGCACTCCTGCTTGCTGCCCTCCTCGCGCATCTGCTGCCAGCCCTCCGGGCGCCGGATGCGGGCCGGCCACAGCGAGTGCTGGCCCTCGTCGTTGACCAGGACGACGAAACGGCCGTCGGCGTCGTCGAACGGGTTGGTTGCCATGAAAGTCACCTCTGTCGGGTCCGTGGAACAGGGAATCGTTATCGCACCGCTGACTCGAAGCTAGGCGGCACGGCCGGGGAAATCGGGCAGCACGGGCGGCAGTTGGGCGGCACCCCGACGCCGGCCCGGGTCAGGCCGGCACGGCGGAGACCTGACGGGCCCGCGTCACCGCGACCCCGGCCGCGACCGCGGCGGCCCGCACCGAGCCGAGCGCCTCTCGCAGCAACTCCGTGCGCAGCTGCGGCTGGTCGGCCAGCTCGGGCCGGTCGGCGTCGATCAGCTGCACCGCAGCCTCCAGCACCGCGAATTGCGCCTCGCCGACGGGCTCACGGCGGTCGGCCCGGGACATGGCCTCACGCAGAGCCGCGGCCAGCAACTCGTTCGCGGCGGCGACAGGGGCGATCTGGGACATGGGTCCACTCCTTCGCAATTGGGGGATACGCCGGCCACCCGCGCGTGCGCCGTTCTTCTCGCCCGCGTCCGCCGGCTGTGCGGGCGGGCGCTGCATTTCGCCGCGACCGCGTTTTCTCCGCACCGGTGCGGCGCCGGAAAACGACTGTACGCCGGGCCGCCGGGGCCGCATCGACAGGCAATGACAACTGCCGCTCGGCTGCCGCCTCGGGCGCCGGTGAGCGGCCCGCCGCGTTCCTACGATCGATGGCGAAAGGAAGTTCCGAGCCATCCAGGACCTCCTTCTCCCATTGACATCCCATGATGTGGACGAAGTGATGACGCAGCCTGCGGAATTGGCGCCCCGAGATCCCTCCGGGACGCTGGACGTCGTGGTCACCGGACTGCCGTCCGATGCACACACCTGGAATCTCGTATTCATTCAATTGCTGCTCGAAGACCTCGGGCACCACGTCGTCAATCTGGGGCCGTGCATTTCTCAGGACGAAATCGTCGAGTCGTGCTGCAAGTACCAGCCCGACCTGCTGGTGGTGAGCAGCGTCAACGGCCACGGGGCCCATGACGCCGAACATCTCGTCCGGGCACTCAGGGCCCGCTGGGAACTGGCCGGGCTCCCGGCCGTCGTCGGCGGCAAGCTCGGCGTGCGGGGAGCCGACGGGCGTGACGGGCACGGCCGGCGACTGGTGGACGCGGGCTTCGACGCGGTGTTCCACGACGAGCAGGGCCTCGGGCCGTTCGAGGCGTTCGTCGGCGCGCTGGCCGCGGACCGAACCCCGTGCGGGTCGGCGCACCTCCCGGAAGGAGCGGCACGATGACGTCCTTCGGACGGTTCGTGGCCGCCGCCCGGGCCCGCGGCACCCTCGTGGTGCAGCCCCGCATGGGCTTCTCCGAACCCGCCCGCATGCGGGCCGGGCTGCTCGCCACCAAGCGCGCGGCCGACGCGGTGGCCGGCACCCTCACCATCGACAGCTACACCCGCGTCGGTGACGAGCCGGCCGCCGTACGCGCCCTCAACGAGGACGTGTCCCTCAACGGCTACCCCATCACCTCCTACAGCCCGCACACCTCCCACTGGGTCCTGGACGGCGTCCCCGACCCGTCCTTCCCCGTCCAGGTCCGGCACGGCTCGGCCGGCCCGCAGCGGATCGTCGCCGCGCTCGCCCGGCTCGGCCTGACCGCCACCGAGGGCGGACCCGTCTCCTACTGCCTGCCCTACGGCCGCACCCCCCTCGTCGACTCGGTCCGCAACTGGCAGGAGGCCTGCGAACAACTGGCCGCACTCCGCGCCGACGGGGCCGAACCGCACCTGGAGAGTTTCGGCGGCTGCATGCTCGGCCAACTGTGCCCGCCCGGACTGCTGGTGGCGATCAGCGCCCTGGAAGGGGTGTTCTTCCACCGGGCCGGACTGCGCTCCATCTCCCTGAGCTACACCCAGCAGACCAGCCCCGAGCAGGACCGGCAGGCGGTGCGCGCGCTGCGCCGGCTCGCGGGCGAACTCCTCCCGGACACCGACTGGCACGTCGTCGTCTACACCTACATGGGCGTCTACCCCCGTTCCCGGCACGGCGCCCGCGCCCTGCTGGAACGCTCCGCCGAACTGGCCGTACGGGCCGGCGCCCACCGGCTCATCGTGAAGACCGCCGCGGAGGCACACCGCATCCCGACCGTCGCCGAGAACGTGGAGGCACTGCGCATCGCCGCCCGGGCCGCCGCCCGCACCGCGGCGACGGCACCCGGCGACGCGGCGGCCGGCGACCCCGACACGGCGGACAACCCCGTATACGCCGAGGCCCGCGCACTCGTGGACGCGGTCCTCGACCTGGACGCCGACCTGGGCAGCGCGCTGCTCAAGGCGTTCGAGCGCGGCTATCTCGACGTCCCCTACTGCCTGCACCCCGACAACGCGGGCCGAACCCGCAGCCACATCGACGCCACCGGCCGCCTGACCTGGTCGGACATCGGAGCCCTGCCCATCGGCCGGGTCACCGCACGCCGCGGCGCCCGGCTCACCGCCGCCGGCCTGTACGACGCCCTGACGTACGTGCAGCGCCGGTACGACCAGACGCCCGACCACCGTTCCGCACCGGACCCGCACCGCGGACCCGCCGACGAGCACGCCCACGACCACGACCTCCTGGAGGTATGACCATGACCGTGACC
Source organism: Streptomyces sp. 1222.5 (assembly GCF_900105245.1). Lineage (NCBI taxonomy): Bacteria > Bacillati > Actinomycetota > Actinomycetes > Kitasatosporales > Streptomycetaceae > Streptomyces > Streptomyces sp. 1222.5. The sequence continues at coordinate 7,568,607 of NZ_FNSZ01000001.1, forward strand.
ACCACCGAGGCCGTGGACGAGGCACTGACGCCGTTCCCGTCCTCGCCCGACGCCCACCTCACCGACCCCCGCACCCGGGCCACCCTGCGCGTGCAGAGCCGCATGCTCACCGCCACCCGCGCCTTCCTGACCGCACGCGGCTTCCAGGAACTGCTGCCGCCCCTCATAGGCCCGGTCACCGACCCCGGCATCCGCGGCTCCAAGCAGGTCGACGTCGACTTCTACGGCCACAAGTACAAGCTGATGACCAGCGCCATCCTCTACAAGCAGGCCTCGCTGCTCGCCTTCGACAAGATCTTCTACATCGCCCCCAACGTCCGGCTGGAACCCGTCGAGACGGCCGTGACCCACCGCCACCTCGCCGAGTTCCACCAGATCGACGTGGAGATCCGCGACGCCCGCCGCGAGGACGCGATGGAGCTCGCCGAGCGGCTCGTCTCCCACGTCGTCGCCGACGCCGTCGTGGCCGTGCCCGCCGAGCTGGAACTCCTCGGCCGCGACACCGACACCCTGCGCCAGGCCGTCGCCGAGGCCTTCGGCCGGGTGGGACACGGGGAGGCCACCGCCGGCCTGATCGCCGCCGGGCATCCGCAGGACCCGGCCGCCGAGATCGACTGGCAGGGCGAGGAGATCGTGTCCGCCCGCGCGCACCGCCCCTTCTTCATCACCGACTACCCCAAGGGCTCCCGCGGCTTCTACGACAAGGAGAACGCCGAACAGCCGGGCGTGCTGCGCAACTTCGACCTCATCGCAGCCGAGGGTTACGGCGAACTCGCCAGCGGCAGCGAGCGCGAGCACGACTACGCCACCCTGGTCACCCGCATGCGCGAGACCGGCGAGAACCCCGCCAAGTACGGCTGGTACCTGGACCTGGCCCGCCGCGGCATCCCCGCCAGCTCCGGCTTCGGCATCGGCCTGGAGCGCTTCACCCGGTACGTCACCGGACGGCAGGCCGCCTGGCAGACCAGCGCCTACCCGAAGCTCCCCGGGGTGGTGTCCGCATGAGCAGCGCACTCGCCGCGAACGGGTTCCCCGAGGAGCAGGTCCGCGCCCGCGCCCGGCACGGAGCCGCGGCCGTCTTCCCCGCCGAGTCCGGCTACGGCAGCGGACTGCTCGGCGCGGCCCCGGCACCGTACTCGCCCGCCCCGGACGACGACCTGGAGCGCATCAGGATCGTCCCGCCGGTCTTCATGCCCGATCGGCTGAAGAAGCTCATCGACCTCGGCCGCGAACCCCTCTACAGCGACGTCGGACTGGAGACGGTCATCGGCGGGTTCACCAGCCGCCTGCCGGTCTACGTGTCCGCGTTCGGCTCCACCCAGGTCGCCAGCCACGACCTCGGCGAGGCCGCCGGCCGGCAGGCCGCCGAGCTCGGCATCCCGCTGGTCATCGGTGAGAACGTCGTCCCCGTCAACGGCTACCGCACCGCCGACGACGCCGGGGTCTCCCCGCTGCTCGGCCGGATCGCCGCCTACGCCGGGGCCGCCGACGACGAACACGGCGGTGTCGCCGTCCAGCAGTCCACCGAGGACGCCGACGCCGAGGTGTGGAATCTCGTCTACAGCGACCCCGTCAGCGAGCCCCTGCTCGCCACCGGCCGGCTCGCCTTCGAGCTGAAGGTCGGCCAGGGCGCCAAGCCCGGACTCGGCGGCCTCACCGTCCTCGGCCGCGACACCGCGAGCCGGGTCGCCGAACAGTACGCCATCGACGAGGTGTTCGGCGCCGACAGCGACAAGGTGCTGCGGGTCAGCAGCCCCGGCACCTTCACCGAGGAGATCCTGCGCCAGCAGATCCGGCTCATGCGCAACAACTTCCCCCGCGTCAGGGTGTGGGTGAAGCTCCACCCCGGCCGGGACGTGGCCCTCGCCGCCGCCACGGCCTGGGCGGCGGGCGCCGACGCGGTGACCGTCGACGGCGCCGAGGGCGGCACCGCCTGGGCGCCGACGGGATTCCTCGGCCACGTCGGACTGCCCCTCGCCGACTGCCTGCGCCGCGTCGGCCGCAAGGACCGCTGCCTCCTGGCCAGCGGCCGCGTGTGGGAGGGCACCCGGGCCGTCAAGGCCCTCGCCCTCGGCGCCCGCGCCGTCGGCCTCGGCCGCGCCGCCCTCCTCGCCGTCGACGAGGACCGCGAGGCCGGTCTGCGCCGCCTCGTCGAGGCGTTCGCCCTCGAACTGCGGATGCTGACCAGCGCGGTCGGCAAGTACCACGTCAACGCCCTCGATCCCGAGGACCTGTTCCTCCCGGCCGGCTGGTGCACGCCGCCCGCCGCGCCCGGCGCCGCCTGACCCGGCACCGCGCACCACCGCTTTTCCGCACCGCACACGCGCTTCCTCAGTCGTGGCAGCACCGGTTTCCCGGCACGCCGCGAGACCCGTGCAGGCCCCGAACTTTCGAGAATGGTGTCGAGAAGATGTCTCACCAGCACTCCGCCCAGGCCACTGCCGTCGACATCGACGCGTACAACAGCACCGCCGTGCGGCTGCCGGAGGGTGCGCTGCACGAGCTGTTCGCCGCGCAGGCCGTGCGCACGCCGGACGCGGTGGCGCTGGTGTGCGGCGACCGTGAACTGTCGTACCGCGAACTGGACACGGCCGCCGCCGTCCTGGCCCACCGCCTCCTGGCACGGGGCGTGCGCCCCGGCGACAGCGTCGGCCTGTTCCAGGACCGCTCCCTCGCCTATGTCGTCGCCGTCCTCGCCGTCCTCAAGACGGGCGGCGCCTACATCCCCCTCGACCCGCGTCAGCCCGAGGAGCGGCGGGCGTTCATCCTCGCCGACACCGGCGCCGTCCTCCTCCTCACCGACCGTGACGAGCAGGCCACCGCCTTCGCGGGCACCGTGCCCGTCCTGCGCATCACCGACGACGTCATCGCGCCGGCGGAGCAGGCCCCACCCCTAGAAGTAGCGGTCCATCCGGACCAGTTGGCGTACGTGATGTACACGTCGGGGTCGAGTGGGACGCCGAAGGGTGTGGCGAACACGCACCGCAATGTGGTGGAGCTGGCGCTGGACCCGTGGTGGGGTGCGGAGGGCCGGCATGCGCGGGTGCTGGCGTACTCGCCATTGGCGTTCGACTCCTCGACGTACGAGCTGTGGGTCCCGCTGCTCAGCGGCGGCACCGCGATCGTGCTGCCCGCACCGAAGCTGGACATCGCCGAGCTGGCCTCGGCGATCACCGAACACCGCGCCACGGCCATGTACTTCACGACGGCGTTGTTCGACGCGATGGCGTCGGAGGCGGTGGGTGCGCTGGCGGGGCTGCGGGAGATCTGGACGGGCGGGGACGTGCTGTCGGCGCCGGCGTTGCAGCGGGTACTGGACGAGTGCCCGGACACGACGGTGGTGCACGCGTACGGTCCGACGGAGTCGACGGTGTTCTGCAGCTATCAGGTGTTCGGTCCGGGGCAGCGGTCGGTGGAGCGGCTGCATCTGGGTGTTCCGATGGCGAACACCCGGATGTATGTGCTGGACGAGAGGCTGCGTCCGGTGGTGCCGGGTGTGGTGGGCGAGCTGTACGTGGCCGGCAGTCATCTGGCGTGGGGGTACGTGGGGCGGCCGGGGTTGTCGTCGGAGCGGTTCGTCGCCGATCCGTTCGGTCCTTCCGGTGAGCGCATGTACCGCACCGGCGACCTGGCGCGGTGGAACGAGCACGGCGAGGTCGTCTTCGAGGGCCGCGCCGACCAGCAGGTGAAGCTGCGCGGCTTCCGCATCGAACTCGGTGAGATCGAGACCGCGTTGGTCGCCCACCCCGCGGTGTCCCAGGCCGCGGTGATCGTCCGCGAGGACCGCCCCGGCGACAAACGCCTCGTCGCCTACGTCGTCGGGGAGGCCCACGCCGACACCCTGCACGACCACTGCGCCGAGCGCCTCACCGAGTACATGGTGCCCTCCGCCTTCGTCGTCCTCCCCGAACTGCCGCTGACCGCCAACGGCAAGCTCGACCGCCGCGCCCTGCCCGCCCCGCAGGCCGGCGGCGCCGAGGGCCGGGCGCCGCGCACCCCCGCCGAAGAGGTGCTGTGCGGACTGTTCGCCGACATCCTCGGCGTGCCCGCGGTCTCCATCGACGACGACTTCTTCCGCCTCGGCGGCCACTCCCTGCTCGCCACCCGGCTCGTCGGCCGTGTACGCACCGCCCTGGCCACCGAGCTGTCCCTGCGGGACTTCCTCCAGTACCCGACCGTCGCCCGCCTCGCCGAGCACATCGCCACCGGCGCGGGCCGGGCCCCGCGCCCCCAGCTCACGGTCGCCCCCCGCGCCGACGACCACCTGCCGCTGTCCGCCGCCCAGCGGCGGCTGTGGTTCCTCGACCAGATGGAGGGCCCCTCCGCCACCTACAACATCCCCCTCGCCGTCACGCTGAGCGGCAGCGTCGACCCCGAGCTGCTGCGGCAGGCCCTCGGCGACGTGATCGCCCGCCACGAGGTGCTGCGCACCAGCTACCCCGTGCACGACGGCGAACCCCGGCAGCACATCGCCCACCCCGACGAGGTGAGCGTGCCGCTGACCGTCGCCTCCGTCACCGCGGACGACCTGACCGACCGGATCGCCGGGGAAGCCGCCCACCTCTTCGACCTGGCGACCGAACTGCCGCTCCACGCCGCGCTGTTCCAGCTCGAGCCGACCCGGAGCGTGCTCGTCCTGGTGGTCCACCACATCGCCTCCGACGGCTGGTCCAACACCCCGCTGATGCGGGACCTCGGCACCGCCTACGCGGCCCGCGCCGAGGGCGACCAGCCGGGCTGGGAGCCGCTGCCGGTCCAGTACGCCGACTACGCGCTGTGGCAGCGGGACCTGCTCGCCGAGCACGCGGAGACGCAGCTCGACCACTGGCGTACCGCGCTCGCCGCCCTGCCCGCCGAGTCGACCCTCCCCGCCGACCGGCCCCGGCCCGCCGTCGCCTCCTACCGCGGCACCACCCACACCGTGCACTGCCCGACCGAGACCCACCAGGCGCTCACCGCCCTCGCCAGGGAATCCGGCGCCACGCTCTTCATGGTGGTCCAGGCCGCCACGGTCGCCCTGCTCTCCCGCTCCGGCGCCGGAACCGACATCCCGGTCGGCTCCCTCGTCGCGGGCCGCACCGACGAGGCCCTGGAGGACCTGGTCGGGTTCTTCGTCAACACCCTGGTCCTGCGCACCGACGCGGGCGGTGACCCCACCTTCCGCGAACTCCTCGACCGGGTCCGCGAGACCGACCTGGCCGCCTGGGCCCACCAGGACCTGCCCTTCGACCGGCTCGTCGAGGCGCTCAACCCCGAGCGGTCCGCCTCCCGCCACCCCCTCTTCCAGGTCATGCTCACCCTGGCCGAGGCCGCCGAACCCGCCCCCGCGCTGCCCGGCATCCGCAGCGAGACCGGTCAACCCGAGCTGGGCATCGCCAAGTTCGACCTCACGGTCAACTTCTACGAGCACCGCGACCGCGCCGGCCATCCGAACGGCCTGGACATCGTCCTCGAGTACGCCACCGACCTGTACGACCCCGCCACCATCGAGACGGCCGCCGACCGGCTGACGCGGGTCCTGGACGCCGTGATCGCCGACCCGGACGTCAGGGTTGCCGACATCGAACTGCTCACCACGGCCCAGCGCCGTGCCCTGCTCGACGACTACAACGACACCGCCGCCGCCCTGCCGGAGGGTGCGCTGCACGAGCTGTTCGCCGCGCAGGCCGTGCGCACGCCGGACGCGGTGGCGCTGGTGTGCGGCGACCGTGAACTGTCGTACCGCGAACTCGACCGCGCCTCCGACGCGTTCGCCCGCCGGCTGGCCGGCCGCGGTGTCGTCCCCGGCGCCGCCGTGGGCCTCTTCCTCGACCGTTCGACGGAGTACGTCGTCGCGGTCCTCGGCATCCTCAAGGCGGGCGGCGTCTACGTTCCCCTGGACGCACGCCAGCCCGCGGAGCGCCTGGCGTTCATCCTGGCCGACACCCGCGCCGCGCTCGTGGTCACCGACCGGGACGCCGCCCCGGCCGAGGGGCTCACCCTGCTTCCGCCGCCCGACGTGCGGAGCCTGCCGGACGAGAACGCCGAAGCCGTGCAGGTCCCGGTACATCCGGACCAGTTGGCCTACGTGATGTACACGTCGGGGTCGAGTGGGACGCCGAAGGGCGTGGCGAACACGCACCGCAATGTGGTGGAGCTGGCGCTGGACCCGTGGTGGGGTGCGGAGGGCCGGCATGCGCGGGTGCTGGCGTACTCGCCACTGGCGTTCGACTCCTCGACGTACGAGCTGTGGGTCCCGCTGCTCAGCGGCGGCACCGCGGTGATCCTGCCGGTGACCAAGGTCGACGTGGCCGAACTCGGCGACGCCCTGACCCGCCACGGCATCACCGCCGCCTATTTCACGACGGCGTTGTTCGACGCGATGGCGTCGGAGGCGGTGGGTGCGCTGGCGGGGCTGCGGGAGATCTGGACGGGCGGGGACGTGCTGTCGTCGCCGGCGTTGCAGCGGGTGCTGGACGAGTGCCCGGACACGACGGTGGTGCACGCGTACGGTCCGACGGAGTCGACGGTGTTCTGCAGCTATCAGGTGTTCGGTCCGGGGCAGCGGTCGGTGGAGCGGCTGCATCTGGGTGTTCCGATGGCGAACACCCGGATGTATGTGCTGGACGAGGGGCTGCGTCCGGTGGTGCCGGGTGTGGTGGGCGAGCTGTACGTGGCCGGCAGTCATCTGGCGTGGGGGTATGTCGGTCGTGCTGCGCTGTCGTCGGAGCGGTTCGTCGCAGATCCGTTCGGTCCTTCCGGTGAGCGCATGTACCGCACCGGCGACCTGGCGCGGTGGAACGAGCACGGCGAGGTGGTCTTCGAGGGGCGCGCCGACCAGCAGGTGAAGCTGCGCGGCTTCCGCATCGAACTCGGTGAGATCGAGACCGCGTTGGTCGCCCACCCCGCGGTGTCCCAGGCCGCGGTGATCGTCCGCGAGGACCGCCCCGGCGACAAACGCCTCGTCGCCTACCTGGTGGCCGCCGGTGACGCCCGCGTCGACACCGACGCCCTCCACCGGCACGCCGGCGCCGCCCTGCCCGAGTACATGGTCCCGGCCGCCTTCGTGGAGCTGGACCTGCTCCCGCTGACCGCCAACGGCAAGCTCGACCGGCGCGCGCTGCCCGAACCGAGGCTCGGCACCGGGCCCGGTGGCCGGCAGGGACGCACCCCCGTCGAAGAGGTCCTGTGCGGACTGTTCGCCGACGCGCTCGGCCTCCCCGCGGTCTCCATCGACGACGACTTCTTCCGCCTCGGCGGCCACTCCCTGCTCGCCACCCGCCTCGTCAGCCGGATCCGGCGCACCCTCGGCGCCCAGGTGTCGGTGCGGGACATGTTCCGCCACCCCACCGTGGCCCGGCTCGCGGTGTTCCTCGCCGACTCCGGCGACACGGACCGGCGGCCGGCCCTGGTGGCGGGCGAGCGGCCGGAGCGGGTGCCGCTGTCGGCGGCCCAGCGGCGGCTGTGGTTCCTCGACCAGATGGAGGGCCCCTCCGCCACCTACAACATCCCGGTCGCCGTACGGCTCACCGGGACACTCGACGCCGACGCGCTGCACCTCGCCCTGGCGGACGTCGTCGCCCGGCACGAGGCGCTGCGCACCGTCTTCCCGGCCGAACAGGGCACCCCGTACCAGCAGATCCTGCCCGCCGAGGACGCCCGGCCCACGCTGGCGCTCATCCCGGCGACCCGGGAGGCACTGCCGGCGGTGCTCCGCGACCTGTCCGCCACCACCTTCGACCTGGCGCGCGAACTGCCCGTGCGCGCCGACCTGGTACAGATCGCGGACGACGAGCACGTGCTGCTGCTCGTCACCCACCACATCGCCTCCGACGGCTGGTCCCACACGCCCTTCATGCGGGACCTGGCGGCCGCCTACACCGCCCGGGTCACCGGCGCGGCACCCGGCTGGGAGCCGCTGCCGGTCCAGTACGCCGACTACGCGCTGTGGCAGCGGGCCCTGCTCGCCGCGGACGAGGAGCGGCAGCTCGACCACTGGCGGCGGGTGCTGGCCGGGCTGCCCGACGAGGTGACACTGCCCGCCGACCGGGCGCGGCCCGCCACCGCCTCCTACCGCGGCGCCTCCCTGACCGTGCGCTGCCCCGCCGGCCTGCACGCCTCGCTCACGGCACTCGCCCGGGAGAGCGGCGCCACCCTGTTCATGGTGGCGCAGGCGGCCACCGCGGCCCTGCTGGCACGCTCCGGCGCGGGCAGCGACATCCCGATCGGCTCCCCGGTCGCGGGCCGCGGCGAGGAGGCCCTGGAGGACCTGGTCGGCTTCTTCGTCAACACCCTGGTGCTGCGCACCGACGTCAGCGGCAACCCGACCTTCCGCGAACTCCTCGACCGGGTACGGGAGACCGACCTGGCCGCCTGGGCCCACCAGGACGTGCCGTTCGACCGGCTGGTGGAGGACCTCAACCCCGAGCGGTCCGCCGCCCGCCACCCGCTCTTCCAGGTCATGCTCTCGGTCACCGACGCCGCCAACCCGGTGCCCGAACTGCCTGGTCTGCGCGCCGAGTCGGAGTTCACCGCCCTCGACATCGCCAAGTTCGACCTCACCTTCACCTTCCACGAGCACCGCGCCCCCGACGGCGGCCCCGCCGGACTCGGCATCACCGTCGAGTACGCCACCGACCTGTACGACCCGGCGACCGTGTCCGCCGTCACCGCACGCCTGGTGCGACTGCTCGGGGCCGCGGCCGAGACCCCCGACGTCCCGATCGGCGCCCTCGACGTCCTGGCCGACGACGAGCGCACCCGGCTGCTCGACACCTGGCACGGCACCCCGCGTACCGCTCCCGCGGCGGCGCTGCCGCAGCTGTTCGCCGAGCAGGCCGCCCGCACCCCCGACGTCGTGGCCCTCTCCCACGGCACACAGCGGCTGACGTACGCGGAACTGGACCGGCGCGCGAACCGGCTGGCCAACCGACTGATCGCCGAGGGAGTGCGGCCCGGCTCCCGGGTGGCCCTCTTCCAGGAGCGCTCGCCGGAGGCGGTCGTCGCGATCCTTGCCGTGGTCAAGGCCGGCGCGGTGTACGTGCCGCTGGACACCCGCTACCCGAAGGACCGCATCGACCTCGTCGTGCGGATGTCCGGGGCGCAGGTCTTCCTCACCGACCGCGACCTGACCGGCTTCGAACTGCCCGGCGGGGCTCGCGCCCTGTCCGTGACCGACCCGGCCGGCTCCGCGCCCGACACGGCCCCCGAGGTCGCCGTCCACCCCGACCAGCTCGCCTACGTGATGTTCACCTCGGGCTCCACGGGCGTGCCGAAGGGCGTCGCCGTCACCCACCGGAACGTCACCGAGCTGGCCGCGGACAACCGCTTCACCGGCGGCGCCCACCGCCGGGTCCTGCTGCACTCGCCGCTCGCCTTCGACGCGACGACCTACGAGCTCTGGGTGCCGCTGCTGTCCGGCGGGACCCTGGTGGTCGCCCCGCCCGGTCTGCTGGACACCGCCGCACTCACCCGCGTCCTCACCGAGGAGTCCATCACCGGACTGTGGCTGACGGTCGGCCTGTTCCGGCTGGTCGCCGAGGAGGACCCGGTCGCGTTCGCCGGGCTGCGCGAGGTGTGGACCGGCGGCGACGTGGTGCCTCCCGAGGCGGTGCGGCGGGTCATGGACGTCTGCCCGGGTCTCCAGGTCGTCAACGGCTACGGCCCCACGGAGACGACCACCTTCGCCACCTCGCACCTGCTGCACCGCCCGTTCGACTACGCGGGCGCGCTGCCCATCGGCCGTCCGCTGGACAACACTCGCCTCTACGTCCTCGACGAGCACCTGGAGCTGGTCGCCCCGGGCGTCCCCGGCGAGCTGTACATCGCCGGCACCGGACTCGCCCAGGGCTACCTGGACCGGCCGGCGCTCACCGCCGAGCGGTTCGTCGCCGACCCGTACGGTCCGGCCGGGTCGCGCATGTACCGCACGGGCGACCTGGTGCGCTGGTCGCGGGACGGCGAGATCGAATACCTGGGCCGCGCCGACCAGCAGGTGAAGCTGCGCGGCTTCCGCATCGAGCCCGGGGAGATCGAGTCGGCCCTGGCCGCCCACGCCTCGGTCGCCCAGGCCGCGGTCGTCGTCCGCGAGGACCGGCCCGGCGACAAACGCCTCGTCGCCTATGTCGTCGGCAACGGGGACACCCCCGTCGACCTCGACGCGCTGCACGCCCACGCGAGCGAGCGTCTGCCCGACTACATGGTCCCGGCCGCCTTCATGGCCCTGGACGCCCTGCCGCTGACCGTCAACGGCAAGATCGACAAACGCGCACTGCCCCAACCCCCGGCCTCGGCCGGCAGCGGCGGCCGGGCACCGCGCAACCCGCGCGAGGAAGTCCTGTGCGGCCTGTTCGCCGAGGTCCTCGGCCTGCCGTCCGTCTCCGTCGACGACGACTTCTTCCGCCTCGGCGGGCACTCCCTGCTCGCCACCCGGCTCGTGAGCCGGATCCGCACCGTCCTCGGGGCCGAACTCCCGGTCCCCGCCCTCTTCGAGAACCCGAACGTGGCCAGGCTGGCGGAGCGGCTCGACCGCGCCGAGAGCGCGCGCCCCAAGCTGCGGCCGATGCGCCGGATGGGAGCCTCCCAGTGATCCCCTTGTCGTACGCCCAGCAGCGCCTGTGGTTCCTCGCCCAGCTGGAGGGCCCCTCGGCGACCTACAACATCCCGCTGGCCCTGCGTCTGTCCGGCGATCTCGACACCGAGGCGCTGATGGCGGCCCTCGCGGACGTCGTCGCCCGGCACGAGAGCCTGCGCACCGTCTACCCCGAACGCGAGGGCACCCCGTACCAGCACATCCTGCCCGCCGAGGACGCACGGCCCGCCCTGCCCGTCCTGACGGCCGGCGAGGACACCCTCGCCGACGTCCTCGCCGCCGAGTCGGCGCACGTCTTCGACCTCGCCACCGAGCTGCCCCTGCAGGCACGGCTGATCCGGCTCGGCGAGCGGGAGCACGTCCTGCTCGTCGTCATGCACCACATCGCCTCCGACGGCTGGTCCATCGCCCCCCTGCTGCGCGACCTCGCCCACGCCTACCGGGCCCGCACGGAGGGCCGGGCGCCCGGCCAGGAGCCGCTGGAGATCCAGTACGCCGACTACACCCTCTGGCAGCAGGAGGTCCTCGGCGAGCCGGACGACGAGGACAGCCTCATGAACCGGCAACTGACCTACTGGCAACAGCAGTTGGCCGATCTCCCGGAGGAGGCGACGCTGCCCGCGGACCGGCCGCGCCCGGCCGTCGCCTCCTACCGCGGCGACACCGTCACCGTGCACTGCCCGCCCGGGACGCACACCGCCCTCGCCGACCTGGCCCGGGAGAGCGGCGCCACCCTCTTCATGGCCGCACAGGCCGCCCTCGCGACCGTGCTCGCCGCCTCCGGCGCCGGACCCGACATCCCCGTCGGCTCCCCGGTCGCCGGCCGCACCGACGAAGCCCTCGACGACCTGGTCGGCTTCTTCGTCAACACCCTCGTGCTGCGCACCGACGTCAGCGGCGACCCGACGTTCCGGGAGCTGCTGGAGCGCGTGCGGGCGACCGACCTCGCCGCCTGGGCGCACCAGGACCTCCCCTTCGACCGGCTCGTGGAAGTCCTCAACCCCGAGCGCAGCGGCGCCCGTCACCCCCTCTTCCAGGTCATGCTGACCCTGGTCCAGGCCGGCTCCACCGACCCGGGGGCCGACTTCCCGGGGCTCCGGACGCGGGCCGAGTACTCCGCCACCCGCACCGCCAAGTTCGACCTCACGATCGGCTTCGACGAACACCTCACCCCCGACGGCCGCCCCGCCGGTCTCGACATCACCGCCGAGTACGCCACCGACCTGTACGACCCCGAGACCGTCGAGGCGCTCCTCGGCCGGCTGCTCCGGCTGCTCGGCGAGGCCGCCACCCACCCCGACACCCCGCTGTCCGGACTCGACCTGCTCGACCCGGCCGAGCGCACCCTGCTGCTGGAGACCTGGACCGGCCGCACCACCCCCGTGCCGGACGCCTCCCTCGCCGGCCTCTTCGCCGAGCAGGCCGCCCGCACCCCGGACGCCGTCGCCCTCTCCCACGCCGGCCGCGGCTACACGTACGCCGAGGTCGACGCCGTGACCAACCGGTTCGCGCACCGCCTCGCCGGCCTCGGCGTCGGCCCGGAGACCGTCGTCGCCGTGCTGATGGAACGCTCCGCCGACCTGGTCCTCGCGCTGCTGGCCATCGTCAAGGCGGGCGGTGTCTACGCGCCCCTGAACGCCGTCGACCCGGCCTCCCGCCTCAGCCGCATCCTCGCCGACACCGCCGCCCCGCTCCTGCTGGTCGACCCGCACCTCGCCGACCACGAGATCGTCGGGGAAGCCGGTGACACCCGCGTCCTGCTGGTCGACGACCTCACCGCCGACGCCGAGACGGAGGCACACCCGGCGACCGCCCCCGAGGTGCCCGTCCACCCGGACCAGTGGCTGTACGTCATGTTCACCTCCGGTTCGACCGGCGTGCCCAAGGGTGTCGCCGTCACCCACCGCAACGTCGCCGAACTCGCCCTCGACCACCGCTGGACCGGGCCCGCGCACCGCCGTGTCCTCTTCCACTCCCCGCACACCTTCGACGCCTCCACCTTCGAGCTGTGGGTGCCCTGGCTGACCGGCGGGACCGTGGCCGTCGCACCGGCCGGCGTCCTGGACACGGCCGCCCTGGCCGCCGTCCTCGCCGAGGAGTCCGTCACCGGACTGTGGCTGACGGTCGGCCTGTTCCGGCTGGTCGCCGAGGAGGACCCGGCCGCGTTCGCCGGGCTGCGCGAGGTGTGGACCGGCGGCGACGTGGTGCCTCCCGAGGCGGTGCGGCGGGTCATGGACGTCTGCCCCGGCCTGCGGATCGTCAACGGCTACGGCCCCACGGAGACGACCACCTTCGCCACCTCGCACCTGCTGCACCGCCCGTTCGACTACGCGGGCGCGCTGCCCATCGGCCGCCCGCTGGACAACACCCGTCTCCACGTCCTCGACGACCACCTGAACCTGGTCGCCCGCGGTGTCCCGGGCGAGCTGTACATAGCGGGCGCCGGGCTGGCCCGCGGCTATCTGCGCCGCCCCGCCCAGACCGCCGAGCGGTTCGTCGCCGACCCGTACGGTCCGGCCGGGTCGCGCATGTACCGCACGGGCGACCTGGTGCGCTGGTCGCGGGACGGCGAGATCGAATACCTGGGCCGCGCCGACCAGCAGGTGAAGCTGCGCGGCTTCCGCATCGAGCCCGGCGAGATCGAGTCGGCCCTGGTCGCCCACGAGCCGGTCGCCCAGGCCGCCGTGGTCGTCCGCGAGGACCGGCCCGGCGACAAACGCCTGGTCGCCTACGTCGTCGGCGACGCCGTCGACCTCGCCGCCCTGCGCCGCCACGCCGGCGAGGCGCTGCCCGACTACATGGTCCCGGCCGCCTTCGTCGTCCTCGACACCTTGCCCCTGACCGGGAACGGCAAGCTCGACCGCCGGGCCCTGCCCGCACCCGACCTGAGCACCGACAGCGACGGCCGCGCCCCGCGCGACCCCGCGGAAGAGGTGCTGTGCGGGCTGTTCGCCGACGTCCTCGGCCGCCCCTCGGTCACCATCGACGACCACTTCCTGCGGCTCGGCGGGCACTCCCTCCTCGCCACCCGGCTCGTCAGCCGCATCCGCACCGCCTTCGGGGTCCGGATCACCGTCCGCGACATGTTCCAGCACCCCACCGTGGCCCAGCTCGCCGAACTGATCCAGGCGAGCAGCGGCGACCAGCGGCGCCCTGCACTCGTGGCGGGGGAGCGGCCCGAGCGACTGCCGCTGTCCTCCGCGCAGCAACGGCTCTGGTTCCTCGACCAGATGGAGGGCCCGTCCGCCACCTACAACATCCCCCTGGCGCTCCGCCTCTCCGGCCGGGTCGACACCGACGCCCTGCGCCGCGCCCTCACCGACGTCGTCGTACGCCACGAGGCCCTGCGCACCGTCTTCCGGGTCGAGGACGGCGAGGCGTACCAGCTCGTCCTGCCCGCCGACGGCGTCGACGTGCCTCTGCCGGTCGTCCCGGCCACCGAGGACACCCTGGCCGGACTGCTCGCCGGGGAGAGCGCGAAGGTCTTCGACCTGGCGGCCGAACTCCCGGTGCGGGCGGCCCTGCTGCGGTTGTCGGCCGAGGAGCACGTACTCGTCGTAGTGACCCATCACATCGCCTCCGACGGCTGGTCGAACGCGCCCTTCTTCAACGACCTCGCCACGGCGTACGCGGCCCGCACCGAGGGCGCCGCACCGCAGTGGGCGCCGCTGCCGGTGCAGTACGCCGACTACACCCTCTGGCAGCAGAGGCTGCTGGCGGACGAGCAGCACCCCCAACTCGACTTCTGGCGCGAGGCGCTGGCGGACCTCCCGGAGGAGGCGACGCTGCCTGCGGACCGGCCGCGGCCCGCCGTCGCCTCGTACCAGGGCGCGACCCTGACCCTGTCCTGCCCGGCGTCGACGCACGCCGCGCTGACCGGGCTGGCGCGCGAGACCGGAACCACTGTCTTCATGGTCGCCCAGGCCGCCGTCGCCACTGTGCTGGCGCGGTGTGGTGCCGGTGTGGATGTCCCGATCGGTTCGCCGGTCGCGGGCCGTACGGACGAGGCTCTCGACGATCTCGTGGGTTTCTTCGTCAACACGTTGGTTCTGCGGACGGATGTGGGTGGTGATCCCACCTTCCGTGAGTTGTTGGGCCGGGTGCGGGAAACGGATCTTGCCGCGTGGGCCCATCAGGACCTTCCGTTCGACCGGCTCGTCGAGGTGCTCAACCCCGAGCGTTCGGCGTCCCGGCATCCGCTGTTCCAGGTGATGCTCACCGTCGGCGACACGACGGTGAGCGAACCTGAACTCACCGGCCTGACAGCGCGGTTCGTCGCCCCCGAGATCCGCGTCGCGAAGTTCGACCTGACCTTCGCGTTCGGTGAGCGGCGTGCCTCCGACGGCAGCCCGGACGGGCTGGACATCACCGTCGAGTACGCCACCGACCTGTACGAGCGCGACACCGCCGCATCCGTCGCCGGCCGGCTGGTGCGCCTGCTCACCGCCGCCGTGACCACCCCCGACCTGCCCGTCTCCACCCTGGACCTGCTCACCGAGGACGAGCAGGAACGCCTCACCCACTGGTCCGGGCCGCGCACCCGGGCCCCGCGACTCGGCCTGGACGGGCTGTTCACCGGGCAGGCGGCGCGGTCACCGGAGGCCGTGGCGCTGGTTTTCGAGGACCAGGAGGTGACGTACGAGGAGCTGGACGTCTGGTCGAACCGTCTGGCCCGGTATCTGTCGGGTCGGGGTGTGCGGCCGGGTGATCTGGTGGGTGTGCACGTGGAGCGTTCTGCGCACATGGTGGCCGCCATGCTGGCGGTGCTGAAGGCGGGTGCCGGCTACACCATGCTGGACCCGCAGTTCCCCCAGGAACGGCTCAACGGCGTACTGGAACAGGTGCGGCCCGCCGCACTCCTCACCCAGTCCCATCTGCCGGCGCTGCGGACCGACGCGGTGTGCGTCGATCTGACGCGTGAGGTGGCGGAGATCAGTGCCGTGTCGGGTGCGGGGGTGGAGACGGGTGGGTCGCCGGAGTCGGTGGCGTGTGTGATGTTCACGTCGGGTTCGACGGGTGTGCCGAAGGGGGTGGCGGCTTCGCACCGGGCGCTGGCGGCGACTTTCGTGGGCCCGGACTATCTGGCCTTCGGTCCGGAGCAGACGTTCCTGCAGTGCTCTCCGGTGTCGTGGGACGCGTTCGCGCTGGAGGTGTTCGGACCGCTGCTGCACGGCGGACGGTGCGTGCTTCAGCCGGGGCAGCACACGGACCCGCATCAGATCGCCGAGCTGGTCGAGCGTCATGAGGTGACGACGCTCCAGATGTCGGCGAGCCTGTTCAACCACATGCTGGACGAACACCCCGCCGTCTTCGGCCGGATCACGGAAGTCATGACGGCGGGGGAGGCGGCCTCGCCGGCACATGTCGCCCGTGCCCTGGAGACACACCCTCGACTGCATCTGCTGAACGGGTACGGGCCTGCGGAGAGCATGGGCTTCACCACGACGTTCACCATCGAGCCCGGGTTGGCGGAGGGTGCGGCGAGTATTCCGGTCGGCGGTCCGTTGTTCGGCAAGCACGCCTATGTCCTCGACACCAACCTGGAGTTGGTGCCGCCGGGTGTTCCGGGTGAGTTGTATGTGTCGGGTCATGGCCTGGCCCACGGTTATATCGGTCAGCCGGGTCTGAGTGCGGAGCGTTTCGTGGCCGACCCGTACGGTCCGGCCGGCTCGCGGATGTACCGCACGGGTGACCTGGCGCGTTGGAACAAGCAGGGTGCGCTGGAGTACCTCGGGCGGGGCGACGAGCAGATCAAGCTGCGTGGCTTCCGTATCGAACCGGGGGAGATCGAGGCGGCGTTGGCCTCGCATCCGCAGGTGCAGCAGGCGGCGGCCGTGGTCCGCGAGGACCGCCCCGGCGACAAACGCCTGGTCGCCTATGTCGTCGGTGCCGGTGCCGACAGCGCTGCTCTGGTGCGGCACACCGCGGCCCGGCTGCCCGAGTACATGGTCCCCTCGGCCGTCGTGGTCCTGGAGGAGCTTCCTCGGACGGTCAACGGCAAGCTCGACCGCCGTGCCCTGCCCGCACCCGATGTGACCGCCGTGTCCGAGGGCCGTGCCCCGCGCAACCCGGCCGAAGAGATCCTGTGCAGCCTCTTCGCCGACACCCTCGCACTGCCCTGCGTCACCATCGACGACCACTTCTTCCACCGCGGCGGACACTCCCTCCTCGCCACCCGCCTGACGTCCAAGATCCGGGAGGCCTTCGGCGTACGACTCGGGGTGCG
This sequence comes from Streptomyces sp. 1222.5, assembly GCF_900105245.1. NCBI lineage: Bacteria > Bacillati > Actinomycetota > Actinomycetes > Kitasatosporales > Streptomycetaceae > Streptomyces > Streptomyces sp. 1222.5. The sequence continues at coordinate 7,585,403 of NZ_FNSZ01000001.1, forward strand.
GGAGATCTTCCAGTACCCGACGGTCGTACGGCTGGCCGAGCTGATCGCGGTCAGCGGCGGCGCGGACGAGCGCCCGGCGCTGGTGGCGGGGGAGCGGCCGGAGCGTCCGCCGCTGTCCTTCGCCCAGCAACGGCTCTGGTTCCTCGACCAGTTGGAGGGGCCGTCCCCGACGTACAACATTCCGCTGGCCGTCCGGCTCACCGGCACGCTCGACACCGCGGCACTGCGCCGCGCGCTGGTCGACGTGATCGGCCGGCACGAAGCCCTGCGGACCACGTTCCCCTCCGAGACCGGCACGCCTCACCAGGCGGTCCGCTCTCTCGCGGAGAGAGACCTCGCGCTCCCGGTGACCCCGGTGACGGAGGAGTCCCTGCACCAGGCGCTGGCCCGGCTGGCCGGCGTCACCTTCGACCTCGCCGCCGATCTGCCCATCCGCGCGGATCTGCTGGCGCTGTCCCCCGAGGAGCATGTGCTCCTGGTGGTGATGCACCACATCGCCTCCGACGGCTGGTCGAACGGCCCGCTCCTGCGGGACCTCGCCACGGCGTACGCGGCACGCTCGCGGGACGCGGCCCCCGAATGGGCGCCGCTGCCGGTGCAGTACGCCGACTACAGCCTGTGGCAGCGGAGCCTCCTCGCCACCGAAGAGGAGCGCCAACTCGAATTCTGGACCGCGGAGTTGGCCGAGCTGCCCGAGGAGGCGACGCTGCCGGCGGACCGGCCGCGGCCCGCCGTCGCCTCCTACCGCGGGGCCACCCACAAGGTGACCGCCCCCGCGTCCACGCACGCCGCCCTGACCGGGCTGGCGCGCGAGACCGGAACCACCCTGTTCATGGTCGCCCAGGCCGCCGTCGCCACTGTGCTGGCGCGGTGTGGTGCCGGTGTGGATGTCCCGATCGGTTCGCCGGTCGCGGGCCGTACGGACGAGGCTCTCGACGATCTCGTGGGTTTCTTCGTCAACACGTTGGTTCTGCGGACGGATGTGGGTGGTGATCCCACCTTCCGTGAGTTGTTGGGCCGGGTGCGGGAAACGGATCTTGCCGCGTGGGCCCATCAGGACCTTCCGTTCGACCGGCTCGTCGAGGTGCTCAACCCCGAGCGTTCGGCGTCCCGGCATCCGCTGTTCCAGGTCATGCTCACCGTCGGCGACACCGCCGTCGACGTCCCGGACCTGGCAGGCCTCGAAGCGGCCTTCCTCGACCCGGAGCTGAGCATCGCGAAGTTCGACCTGACCTTCGCGTTCGGTGAGCGGCGTGCCTCCGACGGCAGCCCGGACGGGCTGGACATCACCGTCGAGTACGCCACCGACCTGTACGAGCCGAGGACGGTCGGACTCCTGCTGGAGCGTACCCTGCTCCTGCTGGAGTCGGCCGCGGCGGACCCCGACACCGCCGTGGGCTCGATCCCGCTGCTCGCCCCCGAGGAGCGGCAGTTGCTGGACTCCTGGTCCGGGCCGCGCACGCGGGCCCCGGAACTCGGCCTCGACGGCCTGTTCACGCGGCAGGCGGCACGATCGCCACAGTCGGCAGCCCTGATCCATGAGGACCAGGAGGTGACGTACGAGGAGCTGGACGTCTGGTCGAACCGTCTGGCCCGGTATCTGTCGGGTCGGGGTGTGCGGCCGGGTGATCTGGTGGGTGTGCACGTGGAGCGTTCTGCGCACATGGTGGCCGCCATGCTGGCGGTGCTGAAGGCGGGTGCCGGCTACACCATGCTGGACCCGCAGTTCCCCCAGGAACGCCTGAACAAGGTGCTGGAGCAGGTCGGAGCGGTAGCGGTGATCACGCAGACGCATCTGGCCGACCTGCGCACGGGGCCGTCGCTCGTCATCGATCTGACGCGCGAGGTGGTGGAGATCAGTGCGGTCTCGGGTGCGGCGGTGGAGACGGGTGGGTCGCCGGAGTCGGTGGCGTGTGTGATGTTCACGTCGGGTTCGACGGGTGTGCCGAAGGGGGTGGCGGCTTCGCACCGGGCGCTGGCGGCGACTTTCGTGGGCCCGGACTATCTGGCCTTCGGTCCGCAGCAGACGTTCCTGCAGTGCTCTCCGGTGTCGTGGGACGCGTTCGCGCTGGAGGTGTTCGGACCACTGCTCCACGGCGGCGTCTGCGTTCTCCAGCCCGGTCAGCACACCGATCCGCATCAGATCGCCGAGCTGGTCGAGCGTCATGAGGTGACGACGCTCCAGATGTCGGCGAGCCTGTTCAACCACATGCTGGACGAACACCCCGCCGTCTTCGGCCGGATCACGGAGGCCATGACGGCCGGCGAGGCCGCGTCCCCGTCCCACACGGCCAAGGCACTCGCCCACTTCCCCGGTCTGCGTCTGCTGAACGGGTACGGGCCTGCGGAGAGCATGGGCTTCACCACGACGTTCACCATCGAGCCCGGGTTGGCGGAGGGTGCGGCGAGTATTCCGGTCGGTGGCCCGTTGTTCGGCAAGCACGCCTATGTCCTCGACACCAACCTGGAGTTGGTGCCGCCGGGTGTTCCGGGTGAGTTGTATGTGTCGGGTCATGGTCTGGCCCACGGTTATATCGGTCAGCCGGGTCTGAGTGCGGAGCGTTTCGTGGCCGACCCGTACGGTCCGGCCGGCTCGCGGATGTACCGCACGGGTGACCTGGCGCGTTGGAACAAGCAGGGTGCGCTGGAGTACCTCGGGCGGGGCGACGAGCAGATCAAGCTGCGTGGCTTCCGTATCGAACCGGGGGAGATCGAGGCGGCGTTGGCCTCGCATCCGCAGGTGCAGCAGGCGGCGGCCGTGGTCCGCGAGGACCGCCCCGGCGACAAACGCCTGGTCGCCTATGTCGTCGGTGCCGGTGCCGACAGCGCTGCTCTGGTGCGGCACACCGCGGCCCGGCTGCCCGAGTACATGGTCCCCTCGGCCGTCGTGGTCCTGGAGGAGCTTCCTCGGACGGTCAACGGCAAGCTCGACCGCCGTGCCCTGCCCGCACCCGATGTGACCGCCGTGTCCGAGGGCCGTGCCCCGCGCAACCCGGCCGAAGAGATCCTGTGCAGCCTCTTCGCCGACACCCTCGCACTGCCCTGCGTCACCATCGACGACCACTTCTTCCACCGCGGCGGACACTCCCTCCTCGCCACCCGCCTGATCAGCCGCATCCGCACCGTCTGGGACACCCGGATCACCATCCGGGACCTGTTCCAGAGCCCCACACCGGCCCTGCTCGCCGAGCACATCGCGGCGGGCAGCGGGGGCAACCCCCTCGACACCGTGCTGCCCATCAGGGCGGCGAAGGGACGCGACGCGGGCGAGGCACCCCTCTTCTGCTTCCACGCCGTGTCCGGAGTGAGCTGGGGCTACGCCGGACTGCTGCCGCACCTCGGCGCCGGCCGGCCGGTCATCGCCCTCCAGGCCCGCCGGCTCGGCGGTACCGAGGGAGCGCCGGACTCCATCGAGGAGATGGCGGACGACTACCTGGCGGAGATCCGGGAGGCCCAGCCGCACGGCCCGTACCACCTCCTCGGATGGTCCTTCGGCGGACTCGTCGCGCACGCCGTCGCCGCCCGGCTGGAAGCGGCCGGCGAAGAGGTGGCCCTGCTGGCCCTCCTCGACTCCTACCCGCTGCCCGACGGGTTCCGGGCACCCGAGATCGACGGCAGACATGTGCTGACCGCCCTGCTCGGCAGCCGGGGCGAAACCGTGCCGGTGCGCTGCGCGGACGCCGCCCCGGACGTCGCCGAACTCGCCGAGGCCCTAAGGCGGTCGGACCCGGTGCTCGCCGGTCTGGACCACGCCCAGGCGGCGGCCGTGGTGGCGGCCACCCTCGACAACCTGCGCATGCGCTACCGGTACGTGCCGGACGTCCGGTACGGCGGCGACGCGCTGTTCTTCGACGCGACGGGCACACCCGCGGCACAGTCCGGCGCGGCGGCCTGGGCGCCGTACGTGACGGGCCGGGTCGAGGAGTTCGCCGTCGACTGCGAGCACGCCCGGATGACCGAGGCGGAGCCGCTGCGGACGATCGGGGAGGTGCTCGCCCGCCGGCTGCGGCCGGCCCGCATCTGACGCACCGCACCCACAGGGGCCCGTACGGCCGACTCCGGTCCGTACGGGCCCCGCCGCATGCCCGCACCCGCCCCGACAACGGCCGCGCACAAGGGTGTTCGGGCCGACCGGCCCGCTCGTCCGTCTCCCGCTTCCGTCCCCTCGACGCCGAACTGCCCGCATACTGCCGCTTCACCAGCCGGATCCGCACCCCGCCACTGCCTAGCGTGAAGGGGTCCGCATGATCGGCCAGGCCCAGTGAGCGGTCCGGTCCGGCCCCCAGAGGAAGTCAAGGACATGGTGGATCATTCCGGTTGGCGCGTCGGCGTCGCTTCCGCGCCGATACATCACGGCGAAATTCTCCAGGGCGTCTTTCCGCACCAGGGCCAGCTCACCCGGGGGCTGGTCACGATGCCCTGCACCGTCCACACCACCCAGGCGTCCTTCATCCCCGCCCGGGGCGAGGAACTGACCGTCTCCCCGGCCTGGAAGACCAAGGCGCGGCGCGCCGCGCAACTGGCCGTCGAGGCCTGTGTCCCGCCCGGTGACCGGCCGGTCGGCGGCCACCTCGAACTGACCGGCGACGTCCCGCTGTGCCGCGGCTTCGGCTCCTCCACCAGTGACGTGCTGGCCGCGATCTGGGCCGTCCAGGACGCCCTGGTCCGTCCGCTGCCGCCCGAGGAGACCGCACGGATCGCGGTGTGCGCCGAGACGGCCTCCGACTCCCTCATGTTCAAGGAGAGTTCGGTGCTGTTCGCGCAGCGCGAGGGCAGGGTCATCGAGGACTTCGGTTACCGGATGCCGGCCCTGCGCGTCCTGGGCTTCGGCTCCCGGCCCGAGAACGAGGGCAAGGGCGTCGACACCCTGGCCTTCCCGCCGGCCCGCTACGACGGCACGGAGATCGGTGTCTTCGCCGAACTCCAGGCGATGCTGCGGGAAGCCATCCACACCAAGGACGTCGCGCTGGTCGGCGCGGTGGCCTCGGCCAGTACCGAGATCAACCAACGGCACCTGCCCATCCCGCTCCTGGACGGCCTGCGCGCCATCGAGCGGGAGACCGGCGCCCTCGGCATCCAGACCGCGCACAGCGGGGACATCGCCGGACTCCTCTACGACCGCGACGACCCCGAGGTCGAGGCACGCACCGAGCACGGCCGACGACTGCTGCACAACATCGGCATCCACGAGCAGTGGATCTTCACGACGGGTGACTGACATGACTACGACCACGATCGCGGGCGCCGCGCGGGTGCACGACTCGGTGGTGGACGCCACCGAGCTGCCCCGCATCATCCAGGTGACCGAGAACCTCTACGCGGCCGCCTTCAGCCTGATGAAGCTGCTGCCCGCGCGCTTCATCGTCGACCGTGCGGAGGCCGCCGGGCAGCTGCGGCCGGGCACCCGGATCATCGAGACCTCGTCCGGTACCTTCGCGCTCGGCCTGGCCATGGTGTGCCGGCTGCGCGGCTACGACCTGACCATCGTGGGCGACTCCGCCATCGACCGGGACCTGCGCACCCGGCTGGAGATGCTGGGCGCCACCGTCGAGATCGTCGAGTACGCCGGCCAGCCCGGCGGCATCCAGGGCGCCCGACTGGCCCGGGTCGAGGAACTCCGCCGGCTCCACCCCGACAGCTTCGTGCCGGGACAGTACGACAACCCCGACAACCCCGGCGCCTACGCGGCCGTGGCCGAACTCGTCGGTGAGACCATCGGCTCCGTGGACTGCCTGGTCGGCCCGGTCGGCTCAGGCGGCTCCACCGGGGGCCTGGCGGCCGCGCTGCGCCCCGCCGACCCGGCCCTGCACCTGGTCGGTGTGGACACCCACGGCTCGATCATCTTCGGCACCCCCGACGGACCGCGCACCCTGCGCGGCCTCGGCAGCAGCATCCACCCCGGCAACGTGCGCCACGCGGCCTACGACGAGGTCCACTGGGTCACCGCCGCCGAGGCCTTCCACGCCACGCACGAGCTGTTCCGCACCCACGGGCTGTTCATGGGCCCCACCAGCGGCGCCTCCTTCCAGGTCGCCTCCTGGTGGGCCGCCCGCAACCCCGGGAGCAAGGTCGTCATGGTGCTGCCCGACGAGGGCTACCGCTATCAGTCGACCGTCTACAACACCGACTGGCTGCGCGAGCAGGGCATCGAGCCGGCCCCCGCCCCGGGCGGCCCCGTGACCGTCGAGCACCCGCTCGACGCCCCGCCCGCCTGGGCCCGGCTGGTCTGGGCGCGCCGCGGATTCGACGACGTGATGATGCCGGAGGCGGGCGCATGAACACCCCACTGCTGCTGCTCGTCGAGTCCAACACCACCGGTACCGGACGCCAGTTCGCGCAGCGGGCCCGTGCCTTCGGCGCCGAGCCCGTGCTGCTGAGCGCCGACCCCGGCCGCTACCCCTACGCGGCCGAGGACGAGCTGCGCACGGTGGTCGTCGACACCGCGGACGGCGACGCCCTGTGGGCCGCCGTACAGCGGCTCGCCGCCGGGTCGCGGATCGCCGGTGTGCTCTCCAGCTCGGAGTACTACGTCGCCACCGCGGCGGACCTCGCGGCACGGCTCGGGCTGCCCGGGCCGTCTGCCGACGCGGTACGCGCCTGCCGGGACAAGTCCGTGCAGCGCCGCACCCTGGCCGAGGCGGGCGTGCCCGTCCCCTGGTTCTCCGTGGCCGGCGAGGTCGCCGAGGCGGTCGCCGCCGCGCAGTGGCGGCGCGGCCCGGTGGTGGTCAAGCCGGTCCAGGGCTCGGGCAGTCTGGGCGTCCGCCTGTGCCGGGACACCGGTGAGGTCGCCGCGCACGCCCGTGGCCTGCTGGCCGCGACGGTCAACGAGCGCGGGCTGACCACGCCCGCCCGCGTCCTCGTCGAGCAGTACCTGACCGGTCCCGAGTTCTCGGTCGAGGTGTTCGGCGAGCACGCCGTGGTGACGGTCGCCAAGCACGTCGGCGCACCGCCCGTCTTCGTGGAGACCGGACACGACGTACCGGCCGTGCCGACCGCGCCCGACGCCGCGGCCCTCGTCGACAGTGCCGTGCACGCCGTCAAGGCGCTCGGCCTGGGCTGGGGCGCGGCCCACGTCGAACTCCGCCTCGACGCGGGCGTGGCCCGCGTCATCGAGGTCAACCCCCGCCTGGCCGGCGGGATGATCCCGGAGCTGGTGCGCCGCGCCCGCGGTGTCGACCTGGTCGGCGCCCAGGTGCGCGCGGGCCTCGGCCTGCCCGTCGACCTCACCGACGCGACCGACGCGGCGGGCGCCGCCTCGATCCGGTTCCTCACCGCCGGCACCGACGCCGTCCTCGCGGACACGGACGCCGGCGAGGCGGCGGCCCGCGCCGTGCCCGGCGTCGTGGACGCCGCCCTGTACCGCCCGCCCGGCACCCGTGTCGGACCGGCCGAGGACTTCCGCGGCCGGCTGGGGCACGTCATCGCCGCCGGAGCGACGCCGCAGGAGTCCGCGCGGGCGGCCGACACCGCCCTCTCCTTCGGCCTGTCCACCGCCCTGGAGCACACCCCGGCGCGGGAGGCGAGGCCGGTATGAGCACGACCCCGTACGCCGCCGACGCGGTCGCCGGCCCGGCACCGGACCGCACGCCGGACATCGGCGGAGTGGACACCGGGAGGCTGCGCACCGCTCTCGACGCGACCGCCCACCGCATCGTCTACGACCAGTACGGTTCCGGCGCCGACGACCCGATCGGCCGGGAACTGCGGCTGATCAGCGAGGTGGACCGGGCCCACCTGGTGATGCTCACCGAGCGCGGCATCGTCGACGCGGCCCGCGCCGGCGCGCTGCTCGACACCATCGACGCCCTGCGTGCCGCGGACTTCGGCCCCGTCCGGGACCGCCCGATGCCCCGCGGCCTGTACCTGGCCTACGAGGGCTGGCTCGTGGACCGGCTCGGCCAGCGGACCGGCGGTGTGCTGCACACCGGCCGCTCGCGCAACGACCTCAACGCCACCACCGTACGGCTCCGGGCGCGCGCCCCCTACGCCCGGCTGCTGGACGAGGTCCTGGAGCTGGCCGGGGTCCTGCTCGACCGGGCCGAGCGGTACCGCGACGTCGTCATGCCCGCCTACACGCACGGCCAGCCCGCCGTGCCGATCTCCTACGGCCACTACCTGTGCGGGGTCGCCGGCGCCGTACTGCGCTCGGCCGCCGGACTGCTCGACGCAGGACGGGAGATCGACGTCAACCCGCTCGGCGCGGGGGCCGTCGGCGGCACCTCGGTGCCCGTCGACCCGGCCCGCACCGCCGAACTCCTCGGCTTCACCGCCGCCACGCCGAACTCCGTCGACGCGGTCGCCTCCCGGGACTTCGCGCTGCGGATGCTGTCCGCCTCGGCCGTCCTCGGCGTGCTCATGGCCCGGGTCGCCCGCGACCTGACCTGGTGGACCACCGAGGAGTTCGGGCTGCTGCGGATGGCCGACGACCTGGTCGGCTCCAGCTCGATGATGCCGCAGAAGCGCAACCCGTTCCTGCTGGAGCACGTCCAGGGACGCTCGTCCGCCGCCCTCGCCGGCTTCACCGGAGCCGCCACCGCCATGTCCACCGCCGGCTACACCAACGCCATCGCCGTCGGTACCGAGGCCGTACGCCACCTGTGGCCCGGTCTCGCGGGCACCGAGGAGGCGGCGACCCTGCTGCGGCTCGTCGTCGCCGGTGCCGAACCCGACCGCGACCGCATGCGCGCCCGGGCCCGGGACGGCTTCACCTCGGCGACCTACCTCGCCGAACGCCTCGTCGTGGACGGCATACCCTTCCGCACCGCCCACCATCTCGTCGGGGAGACCGTCCTCGCCGCTCTGGACGGCGGTCTCCCGCTGTCCGAGGCGTCCCGTGCGCAGCCCGACGTGGCCGGCGCCGCCGCCGGATACCCCGCCGACTGGCTGGACCCGGAGACGGTGGCCACCGCCTGCGCCCACGGCGGTGGCCCCGGCGGCACCGCGCCGGACGCCGCGCTGATCCAGGCGCGCTCCGAACTCGCCTCCGTGGAGACGGAGTTCACCGCACGCCGGGCACGCTGGGCCGGCGCCGCCGACCGGCTGACCGACGAGGTCGCCAAGGTGGTGGCCGACCGATGAGCGCACCCACCGGAGCCACCGCACCACGGCCCCGGGGCGGACTGCTGCGGCAACGGGACTTCCGGCTGCTGTGGGCGGGGGAGACCGCGAGCCGGTTCGGCAGCAACGTCACCGGTGTCGCCATGCCACTGGTCGCCGTCGTCAGCCTCGACGCGAGCACCTTCTGGGTGAGCGCGCTGGCCGCGGCGGCCTGGCTGCCCTGGCTGCTGGTCGGACTGCCCGCCGGAGCCTGGGTGGACCGGCTGCCGCGCCGCCCGCTGATGCTGGTGTGCAACCTGGGCTCACTGGTGCTGCTGGCCAGCGTGCCCGCCACCGCCTGGCTGGACGCGCTGACCATGACCCAGCTGCTGGTGGTCGCCCTGCTCACCGGACTGGCGAACGTCTTCTTCTCGATCGCCTACCGCGTCTACCTGCCGTCCGTCGTGGAGCGCGAGGACCTCGCCGAGGCCAACGCCAGACTCCAGGGCAGCGAGTCCGCGGCACAACTCGCCGGGCTCGGCGGCGGCGGCATGCTGGCCGGGCTGTTCGGAGCGGTCAGCGGCCTCCTCGTCGACGCCGCGACCTTCCTCGTCTCCACCCTCTGCCTGCTCGGCATCCGCAGGTCCGAACCCCGTCCGGAGAAGTCCGCGGCCCCCCGGGCCCTGCGCCAGGACGTGCGCGACGGCCTCCGGTACACGGTGCGCGACCCGTACCTGCGCGTCCTCACGACGTACGGCACCGTCACCAACCTGCTCCTCACCGGCTACCAGGCCCTCCTCACCGTCTTCCTCGTACGCGACCTGGGCGTCGAGGCGGCCGCGGTGGGCTGGCTGCTGGCCGGCGCGAGCGTCGGCGGGCTGCTCGGCGCCGTCCTGGCCGGCGCGCTCTCCCGGCGCTTCGGCTCGGCCCGCGGCATGCTGCTGTGCAAGTTCGCCACCGCGCCGTTCGGGCTGCTCGTGCCGCTGGCCCAACCGGGGTGGCGGGTCGTCCTGCTCGCCCTCGGCGGGGCGGTCCTCGCCCTGGGCGTGGTGTCCGCCAACGTCATCCAGGGCACGTTCCGCCAGCAGTACTGCCCCCCGCACCTGCTGGGCCGGATCACCGCGAGCATGTCCGTGGCCAACTTCGGTGCCATCCCCGTCGGTTCGCTGCTCGGCGGTGCCCTCGGCGCCACCCTCGGCGTGCGGCCCGCGCTGTGGCTGCTCACCGGAGGCCTCGCGGTCAGCTCCGCGCTGCTTCTGGCGGGACCCCTGCGCGCGCACCGCGACCTGCCCACCGAACCACCCACACCACCCGAGGTCCAGGACCGGCCGGTCGGCGTCCTCGGACGGAGCTGAGCCGCCCCGGCGGCGGCCCGCGTATCGTCATCGAACAGGAGGGGTCCGGTGAGTGATCCCATGAGCGGTTCCCCAGCCCCCGCGAGCGGCACCCTGCTGCACGCGGCGGCGCCCCCGGGACTGGCACTGCCCCGGCCCGGTTCCCTGGACCTCTGGCTGCTCAGGGTCCCCGACGTCCGGGGGGCGGGACTCGACCCGACCGTGCTGGACGCGACGGAACGGCGGCGCGCCGCCGAACTGGCCCACGGCGGCGACCGGATCCGCTTCACCGCCGCCCATCTGGCCCTGCGCCGCCTGCTGGGCACCTACCTCGGCACCCGGCCGCAGGACATCCGCTACGGCCGTGAGACCTGCCCGTGCTGCGGTGGCCCCCACGGCCGGCCGACCGTGCTGGGCGCCACCCGCGAGCTGCACTTCTCCCTCTCCCACCGCGGCGATCTCGTCCTCATGGGCACCGCGGTGGCACCCATCGGCGTCGACGTGGACCTGGTCGCCGATCCGGGCAGCGCCGCCGAACTCGCCGCCATGCTGCACCCGGCCGAGCGGGCGGAGATCGAGGCGCTGCCGCCCATGCGCCGGCCGCGCGCGCTGGCCCGGCTGTGGACCCGCAAGGAGGCGTACCTCAAGGGTCTGGGCACCGGCCTGGGCCGGGACCCGGCGGCCGACTACGTGGGCTCCGGGCAGCCGGACGGCCCGTATCCGCCCACCGGGTGGACCCTCCTCGACGTGCCCGTCGACCGCGGCTACGCGGCGGCCGTCGCCGTGCACGGCAGGCTGACGGCACCCGTGCCCCGGGTGAACCGTCTCTCGGACCACGACATCCGCGGCGGGCCCCCACCGGAAGCACCGGAGCCTTGACCCGGAGCACCCGCGAGGGGCCGGCCCGGCACGCCGTCACGCGGCTGCCGGGCCCCGGCGATCCCCGCCGCCGACCGTCAGCGGGCGGGCCGGCCGAACCAGCGGCGGAGATGGTCGTCCAGGTCCCGCTGCTCGTCGCCGATCCAGGCGACATGGCCGTCGGGGCGCAGCAGGACGCACGGGACATCCAGTGCGGCGGTGGGATCCGCGAGCTGATCGACCCGGTCCGACCAGCCCCCTGCGGTCAGCCGTCCGGTGCGGTCCAGCAGCAGTCCGCGGCCGCGACGCAGCAGATCGTAGAGGCGGCCCCGGGCCACGTCGATGTCACGCAGTCGGCGGCCGAGCAGATCGGGGCCGTCGCCGAAGTCGTAGCGGACGCCGACAGCGGTGATCTTCTCGATCAGACGGCGGTTCACCTCGTCGAGGTCCATCAGTTCGGTGAGCAGCCGGCGCACCGCCCGCGGGCCCGGTTCGGTGGACAGCAGTTCCATCTGGGCGCGCGTGTTGTCCAGCACGTCCTCGGCGACCGGACGACGTTCGGCCTGGTAGGTGTCCAGCAGTGACGCCGGCGCCCAGCCGCGGATCCGTGCCGCCAGTTTCCAGCCGAGGTTGAACGCGTCCTGGACACCGAGGTTGAGGCCCTGCCCGCCGGCGGGCGGATGGATGTGTGCCGCGTCGCCGGCCAGCAGCACCCGCCCGACCCGATAGCGTTCGGCCAGCCGGGTGGCATCACCGAAGCGGGACAACCAGCGCGGGGAGTGCACGCCGAAGTCGGTTCCGGCGACCGCCCGCAGCCGTTCCCTGAAGTCCTCCAGGGTGGGCGGTTCCGCGCGCTCACCGACTGCCGCCCCAGGGACCACGACGCGATGGACCCCCTCGCCGAAGGGCCTGAGGCTGAAAGTCCTGTAGGTGTCCTTGACTTCGGCGACCTTGGCGGCGATCTCCGCCTGCGGCACACCCACTTCCATCTCGCCCATCAGCGTCTCGGTCCGCGAGGGCTCGCCGGGGAAGCCGACGCCGAGCAGTTTGCGCACGGTACTGCGTCCGCCGTCACAGCCGACGAGATAGCGCGAGCGCAGCCGTTCGCCGTCGGCCAGTTCGACGGTCACACCCTCGTCGTCCTGCTGGAGGCCGGCCACCGCACCACCGCGCCGGACCTGCGCGCCCAGTCGCCTCGCATGCTCTTCGAGCAGGCGAACGACGACCGGCTGCGGGATGCCCAGCAGATAGGCGTGTGCGGAATCCAGGTCCTTCGGCGCGGGTTTGTCGATGGCGGCGAAGAATCCGCCGGCCGGACGCCGCCGCCCGTGTTCGAGCATGCGGTCCAGCAGCCCGCGCATGGCCATCAATTCGATACTGCGCACATGCAGACCGACCACGCGGGCGAACGACACGGGCTCGGTCTCCTTCTCCAGAACGAGTACCCGCACATCGTGCAGCCGCAGTTCAGCGGCCAGCATCGCGCCGGTCGGCCCGCATCCGGCGATGATCACGTCGAACATAGGTGTTGCCTTTCGGGAGTGCCTTGTGGGCGGGGCACTCCCAACGACACCTACGTCGATCGCCCGACCGTGACGGAAAGGGGGAGCACCCACAGCGATACAGCGTTCATGGGTCTCACCTCCTCGGGCGGTGTCACGGACAGCCGCAAGCTACAAGCCGGCCATCACCGCGTCCAACCCTTTTCGGTCGGCGCGAGCTGAAGACCGGGGTCCAGCGGCCCGGGTGGTCGGCGCTCGCCCTGCGGGAGCCGCTCAGGGGCACCACCTCGCCGCTGCCGATCGTGACCAGCAGCAACTGGTTGTGGAACTCCCCCTTGCCGGAGCACTTCTCGGGATCGCACCCCCAGGCGATGAGACGGTCGTCGCCCCGGGCGAGGACCTGCCGTCATGTCGGCGGGGCCCTTCTCGTCCGCCGGCCGATCCGCCTTCGCGCCGTCCGGACTGTAGTAGTCGCGGAAGGGTTTCATCGGGGTCTCGGCGTGGACGCCTCCGTGGCCCACCGCTGTGCCCCCGAGACGCGTGCCACCGCGCCTGGCCATGCCTCCCGGGATGATCAGCGCCGAGAAATTTCCCGCGACCCCACAGCGTGCCATCACTACGAAATGTAAATGCTATGTAACAGTCTGTGCATGTTGCGTCCCAACCCTTTCACTGTGACCGGGAGCCGTCGCACCTCTCCGCGAGGACTGCGCACGGCTTTCCTCTCCCTGTCCGCCGTCGCGGCCCTCGCCACCGGGCCCACGGCGACCGCCCTGCCCTTCAGTCCCTTCGGTGCCGACTGGGACTCCATCGCCGCGTGCGAGTCCGGGGGCAACTGGCGGGCGAACACCGGCAACGGATACTTCGGCGGGCTGCAGTTCAGGCAGTCCAGCTGGGTGGCGGCCGGCGGTCTGAAGTACGCGAGCCGGGCCGACCTGGCCACGCGCAGGGAACAGATCGCCGTGGCCGGCCGTCTGGCCGCCATCCAGGGAATGTCCGCGTGGGGCTGCGCCTGAGCGGCGCCGCGTGCCGCGCCCTCGGCAGGGGAGGCCGCGGGTAGGGCGGGTACCCCGGCGGCCGGGAGGACCGGACACCCGGCACGTGCCTTTCCGTCCGTGATTCCTGGGTACACCGGTCCGTATGGACGGCCCGGCTCCCTGGGAGGCACCGTCGCGGCGGTTTCCCCCGCGGCCGGAAAGCGTCGTGTCGGCCCGGCGATTCGTACGGTCGGCGCTGGCCGGCACCGCACCGGAGGTGGCCGAGACCGCCGAGCTGCTGGCCGGGGAACTCGTGACCAACGCGGTCCTGCACGCGCGTACCGAGGTGGAGGTCCAGGTGGACCGCACCGCGGACCGGGTGCACGTCGCGGTCGCCGACCGGCGGCCGGACCGCGGACCGATACCGCACGCCTGGCTGCCGTACGCCGGCACCGGACGCGGACTGAAGCTGCTGGAGGAGCTGTCCGCCCTCCACGGCGTCCGCATCGGCGACAGCGGCAAGACGATGTGGTTCGAGCTGTGGCCGGACATGCCGGTGCCGCCGTCGTCCCCCTGGGACACCGTGCCGGCGGCCGGCCGTACCGTCACGGTCGCCCTGATCGACCTGCCCTACGCGCTCCACGCGGCGGCGCAGCAGCACCGCGAGTCCCTCCTGCGTGAGCTGGCCCTCGTCTCCTTCGCCCCGGCCGCACACGCCCTGCCCGGCGATCTGTCGAGGCAGGAGCTCCTCACCGCCCTGGACACGAGCAACTTGATCAGCGCCTGTACGACGGCCGCCGTGCAGGAGGAGGCCCCGGACAGCTCCACCCTCTGCCTGCGGGTGGCGTTCCCGGCGGACGCCGGGCCCGCCGTGGCCGCCCTGCGCCTGACACTCGACCTGGCCGACTCCGCGGCCCAGCAGGGAAGCCTCCTCACCCTTCCCGCGCTGCCGCAGGTGCGGTCCTTCTGCGGCTGGCTCTTCGACCAGATCGCCGGCCAGCTGTCCGGCGAACCCCCCACCGCCTGGACGCTCTTCCCCCACGCGCCGAGCGCCTCCTCCACCGAGCTGGCGCCGTGGGACGCCGCCGACGTGGAGGCGAGCAGGGTCCCGACGATCGCCGCCGACGACGGCAACCGCATCATCGCGGTGAACGCCGCCGCGGCGCACCTGCTGGGCTGGCAGCCGGACGACCTCGTCGGACGCCGGCTGACCGTGCTCGTCCCCGAACACCTGCGGGACCGCCATGCCGCGGCGTTCGGGTCCCTGCTGCTCACCGGGCAACCGCGCATCCTCGGCCGCTCCATACCGCTGCCCGCGCTGCACCGGGACGGCCGGCTGATCCCGATCCGGCTGCGGATCCAGACCCAGGAGGCCCTGGACGGCCGTACCGTGTTCGTCGCCCAGCTGGGTGCCCGCACGGCCCCGGCCGCGCCGCCGGGCGGCGACCACACCGGTCACCACGCGATCCGGCCGCAGCCGGGCCCCCCGCACCGGCCGGCCGTGCGGGCACGGGAACGGCCCGCCGGGAACCCGTACGAGGGCGACGCGACGCTGAACCGGCTGAGCCTGCTCGTGGACGCCACCAGCGCGCTCACCAGCACCCTGGACCTGACCGAGGGCCTGCACCGGGTGTGCCGGGTCCTGACCCGGCAGCTCGCCGAGTGGTGCGTGGTCGAACTGCTCGGCGAGCACCAGCGGGTGGAGCGGGTCTGCGTCGTCCACCGCACGCCCGAGGCGCTGAAACCGGGGGTACAGCTGGGCGCACTGCCGCCGATGTCCGACGAGACCGGGGGACCACTGCCCCGGGTGCTGCGCGGCGCGGGCCCGCTGCGGCTCGCGGACGTCTCCTCCCCGGCGCGGCTCGGCAGCCCGCTCGACGAGAGTCAGGAGGAACTGTTCCAGCAGCTGGGGGCCCGGACCGCGATCATCGCCCCGCTGCGGGCCCGCCGGGAGGTACTCGGCGCCCTCACCCTGGTCCGCGGCCGGGACGACCCGCCGTTCACCGACGACGACCTCCCGCTCGTCACCGACCTGGTCCGCGGCATCGCCCTCGGCGTCGACAACGCCCGCCTCCACGAGCACACCCGGCGCACCTCCGAACGCATGCAGCGCGCGCTCCTGCCCCACCTCCCGGACGTCGACCACCTGGAACTCGTCGCCCGCTACGCCCCGTCCGGGGCGGACGCGCAGATCGGCGGGGACTGGTTCGACGCCTTCGTCCTGCCCAAGGGCGACACGGCCCTCGTCATCGGCGACGTGACCGGGCACGACCTGCAATCGGCCGTCGCCATGAGCCAGTTGCGCAACCTGCTGCGCGGTATCGCCGTGGACCGGCAGGAACCCCCCGCGGAGGTCGTGCACCGCTTCGACCTGGCCTGCCACACCCTCTACCCGCACGCCACCGCGACGTGCGTGTACGCCGTGGTCAAGGGCCCGGAGGGCGGTCCGTGGGAGCTCCGCCACTCCTCGGCCGGGCATCCGCCGCCGCTGCTGACCACCGAGCAGGGTGACACCGGCTACCTCGACGGGGGAGCCGGACCGTTGATCGGCCTCGACCCGAACCTGCCCCGCGTCACCGCCGACGACCCGCTCCCGCCCCGCTCCACGCTGCTGATGTTCACCGACGGCCTCATCGAACGCCGGGGAGAGTCCTTCGGGGACGCCATGACCCGGCTGCGGCAGCACACCGCAGCCCTGGCGCGCGCCCCGCTCGACGTCTTCTGCGACGAGCTGGTCCTCGGCCTCGGCACCGACACCACGGACGACATCGCCCTGCTGGCCCTGCGCACCCCACCACCGGGCTGACCGGGCGCACCGGCCGACGCGGGCCGCGCGGAAACCCCGTGGACGGGCCGACGCGGTCCTGTACCAGGTTCCTTCCGGAACGCATCCGGTGAGGTGGGGGGAATCCGTGGTGACTGGGCCGACGCCGGCCGATCCGGCCGACGCGACGATTCCGGACACTCCCGCGGGCGGCACGGTCGTGCTGCTCAACGGCACGTCGAGTTCGGGGAAGTCCAGCATCGCCCGCGCCCTGCTCGACGTGCTCGACGGAACGTGGTTCCACCTTCCCGTCGGCGCCTTCCACGCCATGCGCTGCCACCGTCCCATCGCCGACGAGGACCTCCAGGCGGAGATCGACCGCGCCGTCAAGGGCTTCCACCGCGCGGTCGCCGGGATGGCCGCGGCGGGCAACAACCTCGTCGTGGACCATCCGCTGAGCCGTCGCTGGCGGCTGACGGACCTCCTCGGCCTGCTCGACCCGGCGGACACGGTCCTGGTCGGCGTCCGCTGCCCGCTGCCCGAACTCCGGCGGCGCGAGCGCGAACGCGGTGACCGGCAACCGGGACTGGCCGCACTGCAGTACGACCACGTCCACGCACCCGGACTGCACGACCTCGACGTCGACACCAGCCTGCTCTCCCCAGAGGAATGCGCCCTGCGCATCCGGGACTTCCTGCCGCACCGGCCCCGCCCCACCGCCTTCGAACAACTCCGGCCGGCCCTGCTGACGCCGCGGGAGCCCGCCGGGCAGCCGGGACCTCGATGACCGGGCGCGGGCGCCGGCAGCCGTTCCCGGACGGCTCGCTCCTCGCCGTACGGGCCCTGACCCGAGCGCCGTCGGAGGACGAGCGGGGAGCGGCGCGGGTCAGGGCCGCCAGGACGCGTCCTCGGGGGCCGGCGGCAGGGCCAGGTGGGCCAGGTCCCCGGGCGGTGGAGTGGTCACCGGCCACAAGGGCGCGGCGGTGCCGTCGGCCAGTGCGGCCGGCGCGTCGGTGAGGTTCATCCGCTCACGCAGCCGGCCGTAGAAGTCCATCGGACCCAGCCGGACCGCCTTGAGCCGTCGCGGAGCGGCGTACACGCCGATCCAGTCCCCGGGGCTCAGCACCCCGCGCAACTGGCCGTCGATGCTGACGGCGGCCTGTCCGGACCGCTCCAGCACCCGGAAGGCGATGGGCTCGTCCGGGGCGGCCACGACCGAGCGGTTGAACACCATGTGCGGGGCGACCGGTGTGAAGACCAGGCCCTCGGCGCGGGGCGAGACGACCGGACCGCCGGCGGCGAAGCTGTAGGCGGTGGAGCCCGTGGGCGTGGCCACCAGCAACGCGTCGGCGGAGTAGGAGGCGAGGAGCCGGCCGGCCAGGTAGACCCCGACCGACACCTGCCGGTCCCGGGCCAGCTTCTCCAGGACGACGTCGTTCAGCGCGGTGACGTTCAGGGCGACACCCCAGTCGCTCCCCGTCTCGCACTCCACGCGCACACGGGGCGGTGGCAGCATCGGACCACGGCCGTACCGCAGCAGCGTCTCCACCTGTGCGGGCACCTCCAGCCGGCACGAGGCCCGCATGGTGAGCAGCATCCGGCTCTCGACGTTGATCCGCTCCCCGAGCACCGCGTCCAGCGCCGCGCGCACCGCCTGCGCGGGCACCTCCGTCAGGAAGCCGACCCGGCCCAGGTCGACGCCGAGCACCATGGCGTCGTTCTCGGCGGCCAGCCGCGCACCGCGCAGGAAGGTGCCGTCACCGCCGAGCGTGACGATGAGGTCGGGATCGCCCGCGGCGTCGACCTCCTCCCGCGCGCTGTGCCGCGAGCCCTCCTGCCACACGTCGATGTCGGTGCACCCCACGGCGTGCTCGGCGCACCACTCGTGCACGGCGGCCGCGGCGGCCACCGCCTCGCCGCGGCCGCCGTGCACGACCAGACCGACCCGGTTCACCGTCATAGCCGCCTCCCAGCCGTCGCTCCGCACCTACCGTCATCCTCGTCGGGGACCGGGCCGTCCCGGCGCGCGCCACGCCGCCGGCGCCGCGGCACGACGACGGCCCCGGAACCGGGTGACGTACCCGCACGCTGGCAGGAAGAGGAACATCCACGACGTCGGGCCCGTCAGCAGGAACGCCCACACGGCGGCGAAACCGGGGTCCCCGAACAGCACGAGGCCCGCGATCCAGCCGAGGACTCCGGCACCACCGCCGGGTAGCCGAGCGCGAGCGGACTGAGCAGGTGGTGGCGCACCACCGTGCCGAAAGAGCGCCGCTTCCCCGCCCGGTCCGCTCCTGTGGCCCCGCTTCGGTCGTCAGCGCCCTCTTCCAGGCCGCGGTGCTCGGCGCCGCCCACCGCCGGCTCTCCGGCCGCTCCCACCGGCGGGCCGCCGGCCCGCACGGCGCCCGACGTCCGCCTTGCCCCCACGGCACGACGGCGGGCGCCGTGCGCGGCACCCTGTCGGTGCCGCGCACGGCGCCCGCCGTCACGTCCTGCTTCTTCCGGGACCGCGGCTCACCTGGCCGTGCCGAAGTCCTGGGTCCAGTAGCTGTTCGGCTGCGCGAGACCGACGCCGATCTCCTTGAACGAACAGTTGAGGATGTTGGCCCGGTGCCCCGGGCTGGACATCCAGCCGTCCATGACCTGCTCCGGGGTGGAGTAGCCGTAGGCGACGTTCTCGCCGTAGCTGCTCCAGGTGTAGCCGGCGCGCGTGATGCGGTCGCCCGGGGCCGACCCGTCGGATCCGGTGTGCGACATGTTCTGGTGGGCCGCCATGTCCGCGCTGTGCGCCTGCGCGGCCTTCGTCAGGGCCGAGTTCAGCGTCAGCGGCTGGCAACCGGCCTTCGCACGCTCGGCGTTGACGAGCTGCACGATCCGGGCGGTGACCCCGGACGCCGTGGCGGTCGGCTTGGGGGTGCTCGGTGAGGAGGGCGCCGCGTGGGTGGCCGGGGCCGTGGGGGCGGCCGGAGCCGCCGGAGCGGTGGGCACGGTGGCCCGAGGCGCGCTCGGAGCGGTGGTGTTCCTGGGCTCGGGTGCCTCGGCCTTCTTCGGCGCACTCGGATGGGCGGTGGCCGGGGGCGCGGACGACGCGGAGGACTGCGGCGCCGCGGGGAAAAAGTTGCGGTGGTGATGCCTGTGCGTGTGGTGCCACCGCGCCACGGGCGTACTCGTCGGGGCGGCGTACGACGGCTCCTGCGCGCCGGACGGCCACTCGGAGCACGCCAGGGCGACCGACGGCACGCCCACGGCTCCGATGGCGGCGGCGGTGATGACTATCCGCCGGTAGTGCTGCTTCCTTCGATGCTGGCCCATACGTCAACCTCACTCGGTGATCGCCGAGCGCTCATTCTCAGGACGGCCTCACAGCGAGCGCAAAGTGGTCCATCTACTACCGCGCTTCGTAGCCGCGCGCGCCCCTTGCCAGGCGTCGTCGGAGATGTGGGGTTCGCGTCCGCGACGTTTGCGAACTGCTGTCGGGTCGTCAGGAACGCGCATGCGGCGCAGAATGCGGAACGACGCCGGGCCGCTGTCGCGCTGACCCCGGAGAGCCGCTTGGCACGCCCGGCAAGACGGACAAATCCTTTATGTCAGCGGAGCGGCATCTACTAACCGTGGCGCCTAGTCGCCGCCGGGGCTGTGAGGGATGTCACCGCCAGGTCCTGCAACCTCTTGGCGAAGAGGCGGCTCATGTCTCCGCCGGGGGGCCGCAGACATGTGCGTTCCGGCCCGGGTCCGGCATCCCGGGCGGCGGTGGGGCGCGGGCGGGGTGGGTACCCGGATCTGGATGCCGAGAACGGACGAGGAGCGTGGGAGGCCCCATGAGTGAGAGCACCCCTTCCCTGGCCGAGGGCGAGCGGGACGGTCCGGAGCCGGATCAGCCGCCGCGCACCACTCCGTCGCAGGCGGAGGGCTCCGACACCGATGAGCAGGACGCCGGGGGCGCGCCCGGGGAGTGACAGGGGCGCGGTCCACCCGGCACCGGCGCCGGGATCGACTCCGGCCGGTGTCGGACGAGGTGAACGAGGAAACAGGAGGTCCCCCGCATGGCCCGTACCAGCGTCCCCGAAGTGCTGCACGCGCTGAAGGACGTCACCTACCCGGCCGACAGGGACCGGCTGGTCACGGCCGCGCGCGAGGCCGGCGCGTCCGGCGGGGTCGTCACGGCCCTGCGCGGGATCCCGGCCGAGGAGTACCCCAGCCGCGAGGCCGTGGCGAGGTCGGTCCGGGCGGCCCCGGACCCGGATCCCGGCCGCCGCCGCACGCAACGGGCGCGGCACGGCGGCAAGCCCGGCCTCTCGCAGCATCTGAGGGAAGAGCCGAGGACGCCGATCCAGGAGGAGTTCGGCCGCTGAGCCGACTCAACTCCACCCATGAGCGGCCCGGTTGATCGTTCAGCGGTCATGTTCTTGACGCTCTCCGGGCACCGACCTAGCGTGAGCACACTTGGCATGATCGGACAGGTCCGGACAGGCAGGGCAGGTGGGCGCCGCGATGACCCGACCGCAGGACTCCGGTGACGAAGGACCCGCCGACCGTCCCCTGCGGATGGAGACCCACGGGCTCGACGTGATCCGGGACGCGGAACGCAAGGGCACCCCCCGCACGTTGTTCTGGCCGTGGTTCGGCGCCAACGTCTCCGTCCTCGGGCTCAGCTACGGCGCCTTCGCCCTCGGTTTCGGCATCTCCTTCTGGCAGGCGCTCGCCGCAGGCGTGCTCGGCATCGTCGTCTCCTTCCTGCTGTGCGGCTTCATCGCGGTCGCCGGAAAGCGCGGCTCGGCACCCACGATGGTGCTCAGCCGAGCCGCGTACGGGGTGCGCGGCAACCGGCTGCCCTCCCTCGTCTCCTGGATGCTCACCGTCGGTTGGGAGACGGTCCTCACCGCGCTCGCCACCATGGCCACCGCGACCGTCTTCGGGCGGCTCGGCTGGGGCGGGGGCACCGGGACCCAGGCGGTCGCGCTCGCGGTGGTCGCCGCCCTGACCGTCGTCGGCGGGGTCATGGGCTTCGACCTGATCATGCGGCTGCAGACCTGGATCACCCTGATCACGGGCGTGCTCACCGTCGTCTACATCGCCCTGGTCGCCGACCACGTCCACTGGGACACGGTCCGCGCGATCCCGTCCGGCTCCGCCCAGCAGCTCATCGGCGCGCTGGTGTTCATGATGACCGGCTTCGGCCTCGGCTGGGTCAACGCGGCCGCCGACTACTCCCGCTACCTGCCCCGAAGCTCGTCCGGCCGGGGCGTGATCGGCTGGACCGCCTTCGGCGCCTCCGCCGCCCCGCTGCTCCTGCTGGTCTTCGGTCTGCTGCTGGCCGGTTCCTCGCCGGAGCTGAGCAAAGCCGTCGCGGCCGATCCCATCGGCGCGCTGACGACGATCCTGCCGACCTGGTTCCTCGTGCCGTTCGCCGTGGTCGCGGTGCTCGGCCTGGTCGGCGGGGCCGTCCTCGACATCTACTCCTCCGGCCTGGCGCTGCTCTCGGCCGGCCTGCGGGTGCCCCGGTACCTGGCCGCGCTTGTGGACGGCGTCCTGATGATCGCCGGCTCCGTCTACATCGTGTTCTTCGCCGACGACTTCCTCGGCCAGTTCATGGGCTTTCTCACCACGCTCGGCGTCCCCATCGCCGCCTGGTGCGGGATCATGCTCGCCGACCTGGCGCTGCGCCGCCGCGACTACGACGAGGGCGACCTGTACCGACCGCACGGCCGCTACGGCGACGTCCCCCCGGCTCCTCTCGTGCTCACCCTGACCGCCACGGCCGTCGGCTGGGGCCTGGTCACCAACACCGCCGCCGACTGGCTGACCTGGCAGGGCTACCTCCTCGGGCCGCTGGGCCTCGGCGGCAAGGACGGCGCTTGGGCGTACGCCAACCTGGGCGTCCTGGCGGCCCTGGTCCTCGCCTTCCTCGGCACCCTGGTGCTGAGCCGGGGCCGGGTGCGCGAGCAGGAGACGCAGGCGCCCAGCCCGGCCTTGGACGAGGGGACGTACCGCACATGACCCCCGCGCCCGGCCTGCTCGCCGTCATCGACATGCAGCGGGTCTTCGCCGACCCCGCGAGCCCCTGGGCCACGCCCCGGTACGCCGACGCGGCGGCCGGCGTACGGGCCCTGCTGCCGGCCTTCGCCGGACGCGTCACCTTCACCCGCTTCATCGCTCCCCGTGAGCCGAGCGGCGCCTGGCGCGCCTACTACGCGCGGTGGCCCTTCGCCCTCCAGCCGCCGGACGCCGGGCTCTGGCAGCTGACCGACGGGTTCGGGGACCACCCCGAGCATGTCGTGGACGCTCCCACCTTCGGCAAATGGACCCCGCGACTCGCCGCACGCCTCGCCCCGGACGAGCGTCTGGTCCTGGCCGGCGTCAGCACCGACTGCTGCGTACTGTCCACCGCCCTGGCCGCCGCCGACGCCGGTACCCGGGTGACGGTCGTGGCGGACGCCTGCGCGGGCGTCGACGACGACTCCCACCTCAGGGCCCTGCGGGTGATGGCGCTGTACGGACCGCTGATCGAGATCACCACCGTCGCCGACCTGCTCGCGGAGCCCGGACCCTGAGCACCGCCCGCCCGGGTCAGGTGCGCCCCGTGCCCCGGTAGAGGTCCAGCTCACCGTCGAGTTCCCCGGCGAGTCCGGTGGCGTACTCGTCCACGTCCGCCGCCGGCGCGTCGAGCCAGGTCACCCCCGGCACCTCGAGCAGTCCGCCGGTGGCCTCGTGGCCCAGCTCGGCACCCGTGCCAGCACGCTCACCCGGCGCACCCGGTTGCGCGGCCCGCGCACGGACACCGTCTCGCGCCGCACGTCGAAACCCAACCTGCTGCTCGGCGTGGGCCCGCGCGCCGACGGCACGATCCCGGTGGAGCAGACGGCACGGCTGGCGGGGCTGCCGCCCGCGCCGATCGTCTCCGTGAAGTGGCGCTCCAGCTGCCCGACCGACGTGTGCCGGTGGTCCCGGTGCTGGAGACCCCAGGAGTCGTTGACGGTCAGGCACAGTTCCCGTGGCGTAGTCGCCGTGGCGCAGCACGCGGGCGTTGAGGACCGTGTCCGGGTTGCCCGCCAGGTCCGGCCGGTACCGCTCGACCAGCTCACCGACCTGACCGTCCCGGCGGGTGAGGTACCGCGCCCAGGCCGCCGGGTCCTCCGCACCGGGGCGGGCGTACCGGACGCTCGCGTAGTCGGGATGGCTCCTGTCCGAGTGCGAGTAGTAGAGGCCCACGCGCAGCCCGCGCTCCCGCAGGGCTTCGGCGTACCCGGCGATCAGGTCGCGTCCGGCCGGGCTCCGGCGGGCCACGTCCAGCTCGCCGTGGGCGCTGTCCCACAGGGCCACGCCGTCGTGGTGTCGTGCGGTGAGCACCGCGTAGCGGGCGCCGGCCCGGGCGAACAGATCCGCCCAGGC
The DNA here is from genome assembly GCF_900105245.1 of Streptomyces sp. 1222.5. NCBI lineage: Bacteria > Bacillati > Actinomycetota > Actinomycetes > Kitasatosporales > Streptomycetaceae > Streptomyces > Streptomyces sp. 1222.5. The sequence goes on from NZ_FNSZ01000001.1 coordinate 7,609,263, forward strand.
GCGCGGGGTCGTGGCGGGACGCCGTGAAGCCGTCGACGACCAGGACTCCGGGGCTCCGTCCACCGCGGAGACGCCCCAGTGAACGAAGATGCCCAGCTCGACGTCGCGGAACCAGGACTGCATCGGCATACGGTCACGCTGGGCCGCGCCGCCGGAACGGCGCGGGGGCGACGGTCACCACCGCTGGTCGATTCTCACCGTCCCCGTCCCACCGGAACCGGCGTCCCCATCCGTCCCCCACGGGACCTCCCGCCGATCCTCACGCATGCCCCGGACCCCCTTGGGTACGCGAGGCGGAGCACGCCCGGCTCCAACCGTCCGGGTGGCCCGTACGACCGCCGCTACCAGGGGACCTGCCATGGAGACACCCGCACACGACGACCTGCCCACGCCGGCCCAGCAGGCGCTGGACGCGCTGACCCTGAACGCAGAGGACCAGGCCGCTCTGGACACCCTCGCCCACACCGACGTGCTCGTGCCCGTGCCGGACGACACCGTGGACGGTGAGGGTGCCGACGCCACCACGGTGGCGCTGCCCGTCCTGGAACAGCCCGACGGCGACCCGGTCGTCCCGGTGTTCACCTCGGAGGGCGAGATGGCCGAGCTGCTGCCGTTCGTCTCGCGCTACCGTCTGATCCCGCTGGGCGCGCTCGCCTCGCAGTGGCCGGAGGAGGACCTCTCCCTCGCCATCGACGGCAGCTCCGCCCACGCGCTGACCCTGACCTCACGGGGCGTACGCACCCTGCTGGCCCGCTGACACCGCGGGGTGAGCGGCGCCGACCTCCGCTCACCCCGTGCGGTGATCCCCCGATCACCGAGAGCCACACGGTAGGCGTAGCGGCCCCGTCTGGCTCGCCGAATCGCGCGGTACCTGTCCGCTTCCCGCACCGCCCCGGCGCCGCGGGAGCCGCCACCGGCCACCACGCCCTCGCCGCCGGCCGCGAAACCCGGGGGCCGCCAGCCGCGAAACCCGGGGAGCGGGCACTCGCGGCGCCAGAATGAGCGCATGGCATTGATCTCCGGCGTGGCCGGGGCCCTGATCCTCGCATCGGTGCTGAGCAGCATCCTCCGCACCCTCGTCGTGCCCCGGGGCCTCTACTCCGGGCTCGTCTTCCGTCTCTGGTGGCTGCTTCGCCGCGCGCTCCGGCTCGCCGCCCTGCGCGGCGGCTACGACGCCGTCGACCGCGCGCAGACCTGGCTCGCCCCGCTGATGCTCATCGGCATGCTCGCCGGCTGGCTGGCGGGTGCCCTCCTCGGATACGGGCTGCTGCTGTTCGCCCTGTCCCCGTTGTCCTGGGCCACCGCGTTCCGGGAGGCCGGCTCCAGCCTGTTCACGCTCGGTTTCGCCGGCGGCGCCCGCCTGAAGCTGTCGGCGATCGACTTCCTGGCCGCGGCCACCGGGCCGGTCCTCATCGCCCTCCAGATCGCCTACCTGCCCACCCTCTACGCCGCCTACAACCGGCGCGAACTGGAGGTCACCCTGCTCCAGGCACGGGCCGGCGAGCCCGCCTGGGGGCCGGAGATCCTCGCCCGGCAGTGGCTGGTCGAGACCGAGACCGCCCTGCCCGAGCTGTACCGGGCCTGGGAACGACTCGCCTCGGACATGGGCGAGAGTCACTCCACGTACCCGATCCTGCTGACCTTCCGCTCCCCGCGCCCGCACCGCAGCTGGCTGGTGGGTCTCGTCGCCGTCATGGACGCGGCGGCCCTGCAGCTCGCCCTGGACCCGCGGCTCGCCCCGCCGGAGGCCCGGCTGGTGCTGCGCGCCGGATTCACCGCCCTGCGGGACATCGCCCGGGTCCTGCGCATCCCCTTCGACGTCGACCCGTCGCCCGCGGCGCCCGTCCGCCTCACCTTCGCCGAGTTCGAGGCGGCGGTGGCCATGCTGGGGACGGCCGGGTTCCGCGCGCAGTGCTCACCGAAGGACGCCTGGCCGCAGTACCGGGGCTGGCGGGTCAACTACGAGGCGATCGCCTACGAGCTGTGCCGCCGCTGCGACGCCGTACCGGCCCTGTGGACCGGGCCCCGTGACTTCGGCGGCGAGCCGATCCCGCCGCAGCGCCCGGCGGACCGGCGGCCCGGCGAAGGACGGCCGGATCTGCCCCCCGTCCAGGGGTAGCACCCACCCCTCGGCAGGGAAGATCCCAGCGGAAGAAATGAAGGGAATCCGGGCGAGCGGGAAGGAGCCGATGGCCGTGAGGGTCGTCCTGTTGGGCACCGCCGCCGGCGGCGGCTTCCCGCAGTGGAACTGCGCCTGCGAGCCGTGCTCCGCGGCCCGTGGCGGCCGGCTGCCCTCCCGGACCCGTGAGTGCGCCGCCGTCACCGGCAACGGGCGCGACTGGTGGCTGCTGAACGCCTCACCCGACCTGCGCACCCAGCTGGCCGCGACCGGTGCCCTGTGGCCCGGACCCGGCCTCCGGGACACGCCGGTGCGCGGGGTGCTGCTGACCGACGCGGAGTACGACCACGTCACCGGGCTGACCGAGCTGCGCGGGGCGACGGGTCTGAAGGTGTACGCGGCCCCGCCGGTGCGGGCGGCCCTGGCACCGGCACGGGCCGCCCTGGACCGCCACACCCCGTGGGAATGGCCGGACAGTCTCGCCGACGGCGGCTTCGTGCTGGCCGGCGGGCTGGTCGTCACGGCCCGTCCGGTGGGCGCGAAGGTCCCCGCGTACGTTCCCGTGCAGGCACCGCTGCCCGAGCGCGCGTGGGTGACGGCGTACCGCATCGAGGATCTGGCCAGCGGGGGAGTCCTGCTCTACGCCCCGTGCGTCGGTGCCTGGAGCACGGAGTTGGACGACCTGTGCGCCGAGGCCGACTGCGTGCTGGTCGACGGCACCTACTTCGCGGCCGAGGAGGGGGGTTCGGCGGTCCGGGCCGGCGCCGGGTGGGCCGCCGGGACCCATCTGCCGGTCACGGGCCCGGGCGGCACTCTCGGCGAACTCGCCCGCCACCTCGGCGCACGCCGGATCTACAACCACCTCGGGCACACGAACCCCCTGCTGGATCCCTCCTCGCCGGCACGCGCGCGGGTCGCCGCGGAAGGCGTCGAGGTCCTCGCGGACGGAACGGAGCTGGTGCTCTAGGAGCGGGGCGCGGAGCCCTCCTGCTCGGCCAGCATGCGCTGGAGCACCGCCCGCTGGAGGGGCAGCACCCGGGCGTGCAGCTCGCGGCCCTTGCGGGTGAGGGCGACCCACACCCCGCGCCGGTCCTCCGCGCACACCGAGCGCTCCACCAGACCGTCCTTCTCCAGCCGGCCGATCAGCCGGGACAGCGCGCTCTGGCTGAGATGCACCCGCCCGACGAGGTTCTGCACCCGGCACTGGTCGCCCTCGGCGGAGGACTCGGACGCCAGGATGTCCAGCACCTCGAAATCGCTCGCGCCCAGCCCGTGCGGGTGCAGCGCGCGGTCGATCTCGCACATCGTGCGGGCGTGCACCGCGAGGATGTCCCGCCAGCGTTCCTCGAGCCGGGCGTCGGCCGTCTTGACTGCCATATCCGCACGGTAGCACCGATCCGGCCAGTCATTGAGTGTGCAACTAGTGCGCTGCGCAGGGGGCCGGGCGGGCCTCAGGCCGCGGGGTCCTGGAGCAGCCCCACCAGATTGCCGTCGGGGTCCTTCACCGAGGCGATGAGCCGCCCCCCGCCCACGTCCTGCGCGTCCTGGAGGAGCTCGGCACCGGCCGCCAGCAGGGCCGCGAGCCGTCCCTTCAGATCCGTCACGTGCCAGTACGGCACCGGACCGGTCATGCCCTTGGCGTGCCCGTTCGGGTCGAGACCGACGTCCTGCCCGGCGGCCTTGAACCCCACGTAGTACGGCTCGTCCGCGTACGGCTCGACGCCGAGCAGGGCGGCGAACAGGGGCTTGGCCCGCTCCAGGTCCTTCACGGGGTAGATGATCGTCTGCACGCCGGCGGTCATGGCACTCACTCCTTCTAGCTGCGGGAACCGACGGATTCCCCGTCGGTGCTCTCAACGTAGGGCCGGGGAGCCCGCCACGGCTTCTCCGATCCTGACCGGTTGGCGCCCCCGTCGCCGTCCGGCCATCGCCGCACCGCCCGGGCAGGCGACGGCAGCGGTGTGCGGCCGGGTCCTCCCCGTGTTTCCGGGGGGTGCCGCCCGCCTTCCGGTCGTACGGCCGTTCGGTACCGGACAACGGTCGCGGACTGCCGGACGCGACGGGGCCGGCCGCGCCACAGTGGGAGCAGCGTGTAGGAGGAGGCCGGGGACGGAGGGCGGACGGACGATGGGCATTCCCTCGGGCCGCGTACGGCAGACCATCCTCGAATGGCTCAAGGACCCGGCGGCCCACTTCCCGGCCGCGGGCCGGTGCCACCCCGCCGACACCGGCGTCACCGCCGGGGCCGTCGCCGCGAAGCTGGGCGTACCGCGCCGGACCGCCCTCGCCCACCTGGACCTGCTGACCCGCCTGGGCCTGCTGCGCACACGGCGGTTCCATTGCCGTACGTACTACCGGCGCGACGAGGTCCGCATCGCCGAGGTGGCCCGCATGTTCGAAAAGGGCTGGTGAGCGTCGAGTCTCCCGGGAACGCGGTCCCGCCCGCCGATCGGCTGCCAGGATGGGCCGACCGACGGCGAAGGGCATCGCACATGGACCGCTCCACGGAACTCGTCCCGCTGCACTACGTCTCCCTCGGCGCCCGCGGCCCCGAGGACGTGGTGGCCGACGCGCAGGGACGCGTGCTGACCGGAGTGGAGGACGGGCGGATCCTCCGCGTCCACCACCTCGGCGACCGGCTCACGGCCCGGGTGGAGGTGCTGGCCGAGACCGGTGGCCGCCCCCTCGGTCTCGAACTCCTCCCGGACGGCGGCCTCCTGGTGTGCGACGCCGAGCGCGGACTGCTGCGCGTCGACCCGGAGGACGGCACCGTGCGCGTCCTCGCCGACTCGGTGGCGGGGGAGCGGCTCCGCTTCTGCAGCAACGTCGTCGCCCTGTCCGACGGCACCGTGTACTTCACCGTCTCCAGCCGCCGCTACCCCCTCGGCCAGTGGCTGGGCGACATCGTCGAACACACCGGAACCGGGCGGCTGCTCCGGCTCGCCCCCGGGTCCCGCGAACCCGAAGTCGTGCTGGAGGGACTGCAGTTCGCCAACGGGCTCGCCCCGAGCGCGGACGGCTCCTTCCTGGTCGTCGCCGAGACCGGCGCCCGCCGCCTCACCCGCTACCACCTCACCGGTCCGCGCGCCGGGCACACCGACCTCTTCGCCGCCCTCCCCGCGATGCCGGACAACCTCTGGCGGGAGGGCCCCGACGGGCCGATCTGGGTGTCCCTGGCCGGCCCCCGCGTCCCCCCGCTCGACCTCCTGCACCGCGCCCCGGCCGCCGTCCGCTCCGCCGCCGCCCGTGCCGCCGTCCACGCGCCGTTCCGGCCGGGCCGGATCGTCGGCGTGCTGGCCGTGGACGACACCGGCCGGACCTTGCACCACCTCACCCGCCGCAGCTCCCGCTTCCGCATGGTCACGAGTGTCTGCACGGCCGGCGAGCACCTGATCCTCGGCAGCCTCTGGGAGCCCGGCGTCGCGGTGTGCGCGCGGCCCGCCGCGGGGTAGGCGGGCCCGGTCCGGCGGTACCCTGGTGCCCGGCCGTGATCACCCGTCGGGGCAGCCCGAACAGGAGACGTACGAGCATGACAGCCCCGGAAGCAGAGAACGTCCGCGTCCGCCCCGCACCTCGGCGGCGGTCCGAGTGGCGCACCCAGGCACCCGTCGTCGCGGTGGTCGCCGTCGGCGGTGCCCTCGGCGCGTCGGCCCGCTACGGGCTCACTCTCGCCTTGCCCACCCCCGAGGGCGGCTTCCCCTGGGCCACCTTCCTGACCAACGTCGTCGGCTGCGCCGTGATCGGTGTGTTCATGGTGCTCATCACCGACGTGTGGGCCGCCCACCGCCTCGTCCGCCCGTTCTTCGGCACCGGCGTGCTCGGCGGGTTCACGACCTTCTCCACCTACGCCGTCGACATCCGCAGGCTCGTCGGCGCCGGCCGCCCCGGCCTGGGGTTCGGCTATCTCGCCGCGACGCTGGTCGCGGCCCTCGCTGCGGTGTGGCTCGCGTCGGCCGCCGCCCGCCGGGTGCTCATCAGGAGGCAGCGATGACGTCACTCACCGGCCGCGCCCTCAGGCTGACCGTCTACATCGGCGAGGACGACACCTGGCACCACAAGCCCCTCTACTCCGAGATCGTGCACCGCGCGCATGCCGCCGGACTCGCCGGAGCCAGCGTCTTCCGGGGCATCGAGGGCTTCGGCGCCTCCTCCTGCGTCCACACCTCCCGGCTGCTGTCCCTCAGCGAGGACCTGCCGGTCGCGGTGGTCGTCGTGGACACCGAGGAACGGGTCCGGGCGTTCCTGCCGCAGCTGGACGAGCTGGTCGGCGAGGGCCTCGTGACGCTGGACGAGTGCGAGGTCGTCCGGTACGTGGGCCGCTCGCCGGGCCCGGACGAGGCGGATCCGAAGGGTGAGAATTCGTTGTGAACTGGCTGCTGGTCATCGCGGGTGCCGTGGTCGGCGCCCCCCTGCGCTACCTTACCGACCGGGCCGTGCAGGCCCGCCACGACTCGGTCTTCCCCTGGGGCACCTTCGTGGTGAACGTCACCGGCTGCCTGATCCTGGGAACGCTCACGGGCGCGGTCTCCGCCGGGGCCGCGGGCCCGCACCTTCAGCTCCTGCTGGGCACGGGCCTGTGCGGGGCGCTGACGACGTACTCGACCTTCTCCTACGAGACCCTGCGGCTGACCGAGGCCGGTTCCGGCCTCTACGCTGCCGTGAACGTCGTCGCGAGCGTGGTGGCGGGCCTCGCGGCCGCCTTCGCCGGGGTCGCGCTCGCCGGTGCGCTCTGGGCCTAGGCGGCTCGCGCACGGCCGGGCATAGTGAGTACTGTCTACAGCACTGTCGACCAACTACCTCTTTTCAGAACTGGATCCCATGAGCGCCATCTCCGTCGGTCAGGCCGTCGTCCTCGGGGTAGTCGAGGGGGTGACCGAGTTCCTCCCGGTGTCCTCCACCGGCCACCTGAAGATCACCGAGGGGCTCATGAACATCCCCGTCGACGACAAGTCGGTCGTCGGCTTCTCCGCCGTCATCCAGGTCGGCGCCATCGCCGCCGTGCTCGTGTACTTCTTCAAGGACATCAAGCGGATCGTCTCCGCCTGGTTCCGCGGTCTGACCAACCGCGAGGAGCGCTACCACCACGACTACAAGTTCGCCTGGTGGGTGATCGCCGCGACCATCCCGATCGTCGTGGTCGGCCTCGCGGCCAAGCCCCTGATCGACGGCCCGCTCGCCTCGCTCTGGGTGGTCGCCGGCTCGCTGATCGCCGGCTCGGGCGTCATGTGGGCCGCCGACCAGATGGGCCGCCACAAGCGTGGTGAGGACGACACGTCCTTCAAGGACGCCATGTGGGTCGGCTGCTCCCAGATCCTCGCCCTGCTCTTCCCCGGCTTCTCCCGCTCCGGCGCCACCATGTCCACCGCGCTCATCCTCGACCTGGACCGCGTCGCCGCCACCCGCCTGTCGTTCTTCCTCGGCATCCCGGCCCTGACCGGCGCCGGCCTGTACGAGCTCAAGGACGCCCTCGGCGCCGGTGTGGGCGCGGCCCCGCTGGCCGTCGGCACGATCGTGTCCTTCGTGGTCGCCTACGCCTCCATCGCGTGGCTGCTCAAGTTCGTCGCCAAGCACTCCTTCAACGCCTTCGTGATCTACCGCATCGTCGTCGGCGTGCTCCTGCTCGGCCTGCTCGGCACCGGCACGCTCAGCAGCTGAGCCGGCCCGCCGCCCACCCACGGGGTGCGGCCGCCCGACCCCGGGCGCCGCACCCCGTCGCCGTCTCCGCACCCCGCGGCTTGACACTCCCGGTCCGCAGCGCGCAGGATCGCTCCCGTGAACCTGTCAGACAGCCAGACAGGTGGTCTGGGTCCGCGGCGCGTCAGTGCCATGGAAGCGGTCCTCGCCCACCTGCGCGGCGCCATCGAACGTGGCGAGTACGCCATCGGCGACAAGCTTCCCTCCGAGGCCGAGCTGTGCCGGACCCTCGAGGTGTCCCGGCCCGTGCTCCGCGAGGCGCTGCGCGCGCTGCAGACGATGGGCCTGACCGTCTCCCGGACCGGCAAGGGCACCTTCGTCGTCGCCGGCTCGGTCGAGGACCCCACCTTCGGCGACTACGCGGCCAGCGACCTGCTCGAAGTGCGCCGCCACATAGAGATCCCGGTCGCCGGATACGCGGCCCTGCGCCGCACCCCGGAGAACCTGGACCACCTGGTGCACATCCTGGACCGCATGGAACGGGAGACGGACACCACCGCCTGGGTCGCGATGGACACCCTCTTCCACCTCGCCGTGGCCGAGGCCGCCCAGAACCCGGTCTTCCGCCGGGTCATCGAGGAGATCCGCGACGCCCTCGCGCGTCAGTCGGCGTTCCTCAACGAGCTGGGCGGGCGCCGCGAGCAGTCCAACCGCGAGCACCGGGCGATCGTCGAGGCGCTCGTCGACGGTTCCGAGCTCGACGCGGTGGAGGCCATGAGCCACCACCTGGACCGCGTCGAGACCTCCCTCACCGACATCGTGCGCCCCCGGCGCACCGACCTTCCCGCGCCGTCCGGACCTGAGACGTGAGCGGGCGGCACTTCGCGGACCCGCCACGGCTCCCGACCGGTGCCGTGGCGCTCCCCGCCCACACCCACGGCGCCGGGCGCACCACCGGGCCCGTTCCGCCGGCGATCGTCGCGGCGCCGCCCACGGGCCCGTACGGCCTCCCCGGCCGAATAACGCGCCAGTCCACCGGTGCGGACGCGTGACCCGCGTACCGGCCGAAACCGACCCCGAGATGCAGGCAGTGATGCTCAGCAGTTCCCCCGTGGACGCGCCCGTCGTCCGCGAACCCCTCCACGCCCCCGTCGCCCACCTCCTGCGCAGCGGCGTCGTCGAGGGCATCCACTACGGCTCGGTCGTCGTCCTCGACGGCGACGGCCAGGTGCGGTTCCAGCTCGGCGACATCGAGGCCGCCTTCTACCCGCGCTCGGCCGTCAAGCCCCTCCAGGCCGTGGCCATGCTGCGTGCCGGCCTGCCCCTCGACGGCGCGCTGCTGTCGCTGGCGGCCGCCAGCCACTCCGGCGAGGAGCGCCACCTCGACGGCACCCGCCGCATCCTCGCCCTGGCCGGACTCGGCGAGGACGACCTGCGCAACGTGCCGGACATGCCGTTCGACCCGGCCGTCCGCGACGCGTGGGTCCGCGCGGGCCGGGCGCCGTCCCGCCTCGCCCAGAACTGCTCCGGCAAGCACGCGGCCATGCTGTGGACCGCCAAGCTCAACGGGTGGACCCTCGGGGACTACCTCGACCCGGCACACCCGCTCCAGCAGGCCGTCGCGCGGACCGTCGAGGACCTCACCGGCCAGCGTGTCGCCCGTGTGAGCGTCGACGGCTGCGGGGCCCCGCTGTTCTCCATCTCGCTGCACGGCCTCGCCCGCGCCCTGGCCCGCATCACCTCGGCCGCGCCCGGCACGCCCGAGGCCCGGGTCGCCGACGCCATGCGCGAGCACGCCGAGATGGCCTCCGGCTCCGGCCGCGACGTGGCCGCACTCATGCGGGCGGTGCCCGGACTGCTCGCCAAGGACGGCTTCGAGGGCGTCCAGGTGGCCGCGCTGCCGGACGGCACGGCCGTCGCCGTGAAGATCGCCGACGGCGCGAACCGGGCGCGGATCCCGGTCGCCGCGGCGGCGCTCGCCCGCGCGGGTGTGGACCCCGGCCTGCTCACCGCCTTCGCGGGGGAGCCGCTGCTGGGCGGCGGGGAGCCGGTGGGGTCCGTACGGACGGTGCGCGCGCTGGACCCCGTCCCGACCCCCGCCTGCGTGTAGGGCTCCGCCGGGTGCCGGGTGCCGGGTGCCGGGCGTCGCGTGGCAGGTGGTGGGCGCCGACTGACGCTGACCGTCGGCTGCCGAGCCCAGCGCCGACGGCCACCGCCTGAGCCGGGCGCCGATTGCCGACCGGATGTCGACGCCGACGGCTCATCGCCCAGTGCCGGCCGCCGACGCCAATGGTCGACCACCCAAGTCCGTTCCCGATCGCCGACCGCCATCGCCCAACGTCGAACCCGATTGCCGACCGCCATCGCCCAACGTCCAGCGCCGACCCTCGATGGCCATCGCCCCAGCCGACAGCTGCCGCCGACCGTCGACGGCCGGCCGGACTGCCGGTTGCCGGTGCCGACGGCTGAACGCCCGAGGCCCAGCCCCGCCCCCGCCCCTCGACCGCCACCGCCCCGGCCGACTGCCGCCGCCGACCCGGGATGGCCGGCCGACTGCCGACGGCTGACCGCCGACCGCCCCCCTGAGCCCACTGCCCGACAGGAACACCGACCGCCTGCCCCCAACCGCCGACCGCGCCGCCCGTCATCACCAGCCGGTGGACATGCCGGCCGCGCAGTTCCCCGCGCCCTCCGAGAGGGCGCCGCCTTCACCTCCGTACCTCAGAAAGAGGCCCGTACCCTCATGCTCGCGCCCACCCGTTCCGAACACGATCTGCTCGGCGACCGCGAGGTGCCCGCCGACGCGTACTGGGGTATCCACACCCTGCGCGCGACGGAGAACTTCCCCATCACCGGCACCCCGATCTCCGCGTACCCGCACCTGATCGACGCCCTGGCCGCCGTAAAGGAGGCCGCCGCCCTCGCGAACGAGGAACTCGGCCTGCTCGCGCCGCCAAAGGCCGCCGCGATCGTCGCCGCCTGCCGTGGGATCCGCGCCGGCGGCCTGCACGACCAGTTCGTCGTGGACGTCATCCAGGGCGGTGCCGGCACCTCCACCAACATGAACGCCAACGAGGTCGTTGCGAACCGCGGGCTGGAGCTGCTCGGCCACGCCAAGGGCGAGTACACCCACCTGCACCCCAACGAGGACGTCAACCTCGGCCAGTCCACCAACGACGTCTACCCGACCGCCGTGAAGATCGCGACGGTGTTCGCGGTACGCGGCCTGCTCAAGGCGATGGCCGTCCTCCAGGACGCCTTCGCCCGTAAGGCCGTCGAGTTCCGTGACGTGCTCAAGATGGGCCGCACGCAGTTGCAGGACGCCGTGCCGATGACGCTCGGCCAGGAGTTCTCCGCCTTCGCCGTCATGATCGAGGAGGACCGCAGCCGGCTCGCGGAGGCCGTCGAGCTGATCCAGGAGATCAACCTCGGTGCCACGGCCATCGGCACCGGCCTCAACGCCCCGCAGGGATACGCCGAGGCCGCCCGCAGGCACCTGTCCGTCCTCACCGGCCTGCCCCTGGTCACCGCCGCCAACCTGGTGGAGGCCACCCAGGACTGCGGTGCGTTCGTGCAGATGTCCGGCGTGCTCAAGCGGATCGCCGTCAAGCTCTCCAAGAGCTGCAACGACCTGCGCCTGCTGTCCTCCGGGCCGCGCGCCGGGCTCGGCGAGATCAACCTGCCGGCGGTGCAGGCCGGTTCGTCGATCATGCCGGGCAAGGTCAACCCCGTGATCCCCGAGGTGGTCAACCAGGTCGCCTTCGAGGTCATCGGCAACGACGTCGCCATCACCATGGCCGCCGAGGCCGGACAGCTCCAGCTGAACGCCTTCGAGCCGGTCATCCTGCACTCGCTGTCCGAGTCGATCACCCATCTGCGGAACGCCTGCCTCACCCTGGCCGAGCGCTGCGTGTCCGGTATCACCGCCAACACCGAGCGGCTGCGCGCGACCGTCGAGAACTCCATCGGCCTGGTCACCGCCCTGAACCCGCACATCGGCTACACGGCGGCCACCGACATCGCCAAGGAGGCCCTCGTCACCGGCCGGGGCGTGGCCGAACTGGTCCTGGAGAAGGGTCTGTTGCCGGCCGAGAGGCTCGCCGACCTGCTCCGCCCGGAGGTCGTCGCGGGCAGCGGGGCCCGGCTCGCCTGACCAGCGGCGAGGCCCGCACGACTACGCTCGGGGACCGGCCCGGAGGCACAATGGTGATCATGACAACGACGTCGTCCCTCACCTTCCTGCCGGTCCTGGAGCGCATCGCCGAGGAGATGAGCCGCACCCCCGGGCGCGGCCGTCCCGCCGACTACATCCCGGCGCTCGCGGCCCGCGACCCGCGCAGCTTCGGCATGGCCGTCGCGGAGCTGGACGGCACGGTGTACGGGGTGGGGGAGTGGCGGCAGCCGTTCTCCACGCAGTCCGTCACCAAGGTCTTCACGCTCGCCCTGGACCTGGCCCGGGAGGGCGACGAACTCTGGGAGCACGTGGGCCGCGAGCCCTCCGGCAACCCCTTCAACTCCCTGGTGCAGCTGGAGTACGAGAACGGCATCCCGCGGAATCCTTTCATCAACGCGGGCGCCCTCGTCGTCACCGACCGCCTCCAGACCCGCACCGGTGACGCCGCAGGCGAGCTGCTGGCCTTCCTGCGCGCCGAGAGCGGCAACCCCGCCCTCGACTTCGACAAGGAGGTCGCCGCCTCCGAGACCGCGCACGGCGCCCGCAACGCCGCCCTCGCCCATTTCATGGCGTCCTACGGCAACATCGACAACGACGTGCCGGTCCTGCTCGACCAGTACTTCCGGCAGTGCTCCATCGCCGCCTCCTGCGCCGACCTGGCCCTGGCCACCGGCTTCCTGGCCCGGCACGGCATCCGCGCCGACGGCTCCCGGCTGCTCACCCGCAGCGAGGCCAAGCAGGTCAACGCGGTGATGCTGACCTGCGGCACGTACGACGCGGCCGGCGACTTCGCCTACCGGGTGGGCCTGCCCGGCAAGAGCGGTGTCGGCGGCGGCATCATCGCGGTCGTACCGGGGCGCTGCACCCTGTGTGTGTGGAGCCCGGGGCTGGACGAGCGCGGCAACTCGGTGGCCGGCGTGGCGGCCCTGGACCGCTTCACCACCCTCACCGGGCTGTCGGTGTTCTGACCGCCCGGGCGGTCAGAACAGACCGCCGCCCGACGGCCGGGCCACCGGCCTGGTGGTCCGCACGCGCCGGTCACGTCCGGGCCGCTCGCCGGTGGAGGGGGCGTCGCCTTCCGGCCATCCGGCGTCGACACGCTGAACCAGTGTTGGCCATGGCCTTTCCCGTCGATCTCCGCCGCTGCCAGGTGCTGGGGCTGGCCGGCACCGCCTCTCTCGCGCTGGGCGGTGAGACGGCCGGTGCCCTGCCCGTCCAGGACCTCCTGGCGCCGGCCTCGGTGCGGGCCGCGCTCGGCCTGGTCGGCGTGTACTTCGGCGTCGTCCTGCTGATCGCGGCCTGGGTCCTGCTCGGCCGCCTCGTCCGCGGACCCCGGCCGCCCACCCCGCGCGCCCTGCTCCTGGTGCTCGCCGTCTGGACCGCGCCGCTGCTGCTCGCCCCGCCGCTGTTCAGCCGGGACGTCTACAGCTACCTCGCGCAGGGCGCCATGGTCGACGCCCACATGGACGTCTACGCGCACGGGCCCGCCCAGCTCGGCGGCCCGCTCGCCGACGAGGTCGCCCCGATGTGGCGGCACACCGGAGCCCCCTACGGCCCGGCCTTCCTGGCCCTGGCGTCCGCCCTGTCCGGGCTGACCCGGGGCGAGCTGCCCGCCGGCCTGCTCGGCATGCGCCTGATGGCCCTGCTCGGCGTCGCCCTCATGGCGGTGGCGCTGCCCCGCCTCGCCCGGCACAGCGGCGCCGACCCGGCCGCCGCCCTGTGGCTCGGCGCCCTCAACCCGCTCGTCCTGCTGCACCTGGTCGCGGGTGCCCACAACGACGCGCTCATGCTCGGCCTGCTCGGGCTCGGCCTGGTCGCGGCACGCGGCCGCGGACCCGCCGTCGGCGCCGTACTCGTCACGCTCGCCGCCCTCGTCAAGGCACCGGCGGCGCTCGGCCTCCTCGCCGTCGTGGCCCTCCAGGTGCGCTCCGGCCGCCGCCCGCTGCCCGCCGTCCTGACCGCGGCGGCGGCCGCCGCCGCGACCACGGTCGCCGCCACCGCCGTGGCCGGCACCGGCTACGGCTGGATCGGCGCCCTGGACACCCCGGTCTCACCGCGGAACTGGGCCCTGACCAGCCTCCTCGGACGGGCCACCGGCGCCCTGCTCGACCACCTCGGCAGCGGCCTGGCACCGCTCGCCGTCCCGGCCTGGCACCTGCTCGGCCTCGCGGCCACCGCCGCCGCCGTCCTGCTGATATGGCTGCGGCTGCGCCCGAGACCGGTGTACGCGCTCGGCCTCAGCCTGCTGGCCGTCGCGGTGTTCGGTCCGGCGATCCGTCCCTGGTACGTGCTGTGGGGCCTCTTCCTCATCGCCGCCGGCGCGCCCAGTTCCTCCGTACGGCACCGGGTGGCCGCCCTGGCGGTCGTGCTCGCGCTCGCCGTGCTGCCCAGCGGCGGGCCCGCCGACCTCGGCCAGCTGGTGCTCGCGGTCTCCGGCGGGGTGCTCGGGGTGGTCGTCCTGTGGCAGGCGCACCAGGCGGCGCAGGCCCCGGCACCGGGACGCACGGCATGACCGGGCCGGCGGGGCGCCTGGCGCGGCTCGCCCCGCGTACCGACCGGGGCCGCCTCCTGCTCGTGTCGTGCCTGGTGGCCGCGGTGACGGTGTTCACGGCCACCGTGCCGCTGCTGCGCGACTTCTTCGACCTGCGCGTCTACTACGGGACCGTGCACACGTGGGCGCGCCACGGCGGCCGGATCTACGACTACCGGGTCCCCGGCACCGCGTACGGCTTCACATACCCGCCGTTCGCCGCCGTCGCCATGCTGCCGCTCGCCATGGTCGGCCGGAACACCGCGATCGTCGCCTCGCTGCTGGTGAACCTGGCCGCGCTGGCGGCGGTGCTGCGCGTCCTGGCAGGCCCCGAGTGGCGACGGTACGGCTGGTACCGCTGGTCGCTGGTGCTGTGCCTGCTCGCACTGTTCGAACCGCTGCGGGACACCTTCAGCTTCGGTCAGGTGAACCTCGTCCTCCTCGCCCTGGTGCTCGGCGACGCCCAACTGCTGGCCACCGGCCGGGGCCGCTGGGCGGGGGCGGGCATCGGGCTGGCCGCCGCCGTGAAGCTCACGCCCGCGCTCTTCATCGGCCTGCTGCTGCTCGCCGGGCGCCGGCGGGCCGCGGCGACCGCGACGGCCGTGGCCGCCGCGGCGACGGCGCTGGCCGCCTGGGCCGACCCGGGGGCGTCGCGCCACTACTGGACCCAGGCGCTGTGGGACACCGGGCGGGTGGGCCGGCTCGACTACGTGTCGAACCAGTCCCTGCAGGGCGTGCTGGCCCGCCTCGGCGAGCCCGGCCGCCCGCTGTGGGCGACGGCGGTCCTGCTGACCCTGTGCGTCTGGGCGTGGCGCAGCCGCCGCGCGGTCGCGGCTGGCGACTGGACGGCGGCCTTCGCACTCACCGGCGCGGCGGCCTGCCTCGTCAGCCCGATCACCTGGGTGCACCACCTGGTGTGGCTGCTCCCGTCCTTCGCCGTGCTGTGGCGCGCCGGGCCTCGGCGGGTCTCGGGCGCCCTGTTCGCGGTCCTGTGCACCAGCGTGGTGTGGCTGTGGTTCGACGACGCGTCCGGACCGGTCGGCTTCCTCGGCAGCAACGCCTACACGTGGATCGCGCTGGCCCTGCTGCTCCGCCTGCCCACGGGTCAGCTCCGCTCGGCCCGGTTGCCCTTGGACCGCAACGCCAGCGCCACGGCCACGGCGCCGAGCCCCGAGAGCCCTCCGACGACGGCGGTGCCGGACCAGCCCTCCTCCTCGTCGGTCGATCCGGAGGTGGCCGCTGCCACGGGGACGGCCGCCGGCCGGGACCTGGCGCGCAGTCCGTCCAGCGAGCCGACCGGGTCGACCCGCCCGGCCGCCTCGAATCCCCAGTCCAGCAGCTGCCGCGCCTCCTCGTACACCGCGAGTCCGCCGCCCTCCTGAGGGTTCATCACGGTCACCACCAGGGTGCGCCCGCCGCGGCGGGCGGCGGCCACGAGCGTGTTGCCCGCGTTGCTGGTGTAGCCGTTCTTGATGCCGAGGAGACCGGGGTACGGTGCCACGCCGTCCTCGCCGGTCAGCAGCCGGTTGGTGTTCTCGATCGCGTACGGCGACCCGTCACCGGGGAAGTCGGCCTGCGCGGTGCCGCAGTACCGGGCGAAGTCGGCGTTGTGCAGCCCGGCGCGACCGAAGACGGCCAGGTCGTACGCGGAGGAGACCTGTCCGGGGGCGTCGTAGCCGTCGGGGGAGACGACGTGGGTGTCCATGGCGCCGAGCGAGCGGGCCTTCTGCTGCATGCGGTCGGTGGTGGCCCGCCAGCCGCCGTTCAGCGAGGCCAGTACGTGCACGGCGTCGTTGCCGGAGCTGAGGAAGACCCCGTGCCACAGGTCGGCGACCCGGTAGGTGTGCCCCTCCTCGACGCCGACGAGGCTGCTGCCCTCGCCGACGTCGGCCAGCTCCTGGTAGCGCACGGTGTGCTGGAGGCCGCTGGGCAGCGCGGGCAGCACGGTGAGGGCGAACAGGGTCTTCATGGTGCTCGCGGGCGGCAGTTGGCGGTGTGCGTGGTTCGCCGCCAGCACCTCTCCGCTGTCGGCGTCCGCGACCAGCCAGGAGAGCGCCGAGACCTCCGGCACCTCGGGCGCGCCGCGGTGCGGCCGGACCTGCGTGTCGGAGCCGTAGAGCAGGGAGGGCCCGGGCATCGCCGTCCGGGGCTGCGGCGGCGCGGGTTCCCCGGCGCGGGGCCCGGCGGCGGCGGTGGCCGGCGACAGCGCCAGCACTCCGGCCACGCAGAGGGCACAGGTCGAGACAACCGCCCGATGAGAAAGTCCGGTGATCATATGATTCAACGTACGAACGGGAGCGCCGCCCAACGCGCTGCCAGGGCCGTTCGGCCCACGGGAGCAACCCGGACGATGCACCGGGCCGTCAGCCGGCGGGCAGCGTGGGCAGGATCCGCCGCAGGAACGTGGCGTTGTCCGGAGTGCTCCGCAGCCGCTCCAGGAGGGTGTCCAGGGGGGCCGGTCCGCCCTCGCGCGGGCGCAGGGCTCGGCGCAGTCCGTGTGCGGCGGCCAACTCGGCGGGTTCGAGGAGGAGTTCCTCGCGGCGGGTGCCGGTGGTGTCGATGTCCACGGCGGGGAAGACACGGCGGCCGGCGAGCTCCCGGTCCAGACGCAGTTCCATGTTGCCCGTGCTCTTCAGCTCCTCGAAGAAGTAGCCGTCGGCGCGGGATCCGGTGTCCACCAGCGCGGTGGCGAGGATGGTGAGGGACCCGCCCTCCTCGGCCTGGCGCGCAGCGCCGAAGAACCGCTTGGGGCCGAGCAGCGCGCCGGCGTCGACGCCACCGCTCAGGGTGCGCCCTCCGGCGGCGGAGGCGTTGTTGTGCGCCCGGCACAGCCGGGTCAGCGAGTCCAGCAGGACGACGACGTCCTCGCCGGCCTCCACCAGGCGTTTGGCCCGCTCGACGACGAGTTCGGCGAGGGCGATGTGCTCCTTGGCCGGCCGGTCGAAGGTGGAGGCGTAGACCTCGCCGCGTACCGACCGGCGCATCTCGGTGACCTCCTCGGGGCGCTCGTCCAGCAGCAGGACCATCAGCCGGCACTCCGGGTGGTTGCCCGCCACGGCGGCGGCGAGCTGCTGGAGCAGTACGGTCTTGCCGCTCTTGGGCGGGGCCACGACAAGGCCGCGCTGGCCCTTGCCGACCGGCGCGAAGAGGTCGGTGACCCGTCCTGCGAGGCCGGACGCGGGGTGTTCGAGGCGGAGCCGCCGGTGCGGGTGGAGCGGGGTGAGGTCGCGGAAGTGCCGACGGGAGCGGAGGTCGGCGGGGACGCGCCCGTCGACGCGGGCGATGTCGGTCAGGGCGCGCCGGGCGTCGTGGACGCCCTCGACCAGGTCGCCCTTGCGCAGTCCGTACCGGCGGATGAGTGCCACGGGGACCTGCGGGTCGGCGGGGGAGGGCAGGAGGCTCGCGCCCCGCAGGTGCCCCTTCCCTTGTGCGTCGACGTCCAGGGCGCCGGTGACGAGTCGGGCGGCCGGGGGCTGCGGGGCCGCGGGAGGGTGTTCGAGTGTGGTGGTCATGCGGTGTCCTTTCACGGACGGAAGGGAGGAGCAGAAGGGGGGGAGGCCGCGATCGGGAGGCGTGCACACCTGTCTCCGGCGGCGGGAACGGCACCTGGGGCACGGCGGCGAGAGCCCGCCGACGAGATGGTGCGAAAAAGCTGACGCGCCGAGAGCCGGAGATCCGGGACAACGGCGGAACGATCAGCGTGAAGAGAGGAACCTGCACCGGCGTCCATGGAGGGACGTTCACGAGTGCTTCCGGCACAGTACCACTGGACGGGTCGCTATGTCCGTGACTCTCCCAACAAGGCGCCGCACCGGGGTATTCCCGCGGTCGGGAGAGGCAGGCCGGGCGTACGACACCGCCGGCGCGGTCCCGGCGGCCTGCCGGTACCGCCCCGGCGACCCTACGATCGACCTGTCTTGTCATGGGAACGTCAGGAGATTCCGTGGAGCACCCGCCGGCCCGTACCCCGCACCGCCTCGACCCCTCCGGTGGCTGCCCGCACGCCGTCAACGCGCGCCTGCTGTCCGGGGGTGCCGTCGCCCCGGTCGAGCTGCCCGGCGGGATCGAGGGGATGGCCGTCCTCGGGCACGAGGCGCTGAAGGAGTTCCTGCAGCACCCCGAAGTCGCCAAGAGCGCAGCGCACTTCACGGCGCTGCGCGAGGGCCGGGTGGCGGAGGGCTGGCCGCTGCTGACCTTCGCGACGGTCCAGGGCATGACCACTGCGGACGGCGACGACCACCGGCGTCTGCGGTCGCTCGTCGGCCGCGCCTTCACCCCGCGCCGCGTCGAAGAACTTCGGCCCCGCGTCGCGGAGTTGACCGCTCAGCTCCTCGACGGGCTGGAGCGGGCCGCCGCGGCGGGCGGTGGCACCGCCGATCTGCGGCGGCACTTCGCACTGCCCCTGCCGATGGACGTCATCAGCGAACTGCTCGGCGTGGACGTCGAGTTCCGGGCGCGGCTGCACCAGCTGAGCAGCAAGGTCGTGGCCACCGACACCGAGCCCGCCGACGCCATCGCCGCCAACCGCGAACTCGTCGCCGTCCTCGGGGAGATCGCCGCGGCCAAGGCGGCCCGTCCGGCGGACGACCTCACCAGCGCGCTGATCGCCGCCCGGGACGAGGGCGGGGACCGGCTCAGCCACCAGGAGCTCATCGGCACCCTCGTGCTGATGATCATCGCCGGCCACGAGACGACCCTCAACCTCATCACCAACGCCGTCCGCGCGCTGTGCGCCCACCCGGCCCAGCTCGGCCTGGTACGGGCCGGCACGGCGAGCTGGGCCGACGTGGTGGAGGAGACCCTGCGCTGGGACGCGCCGGTCAGCTACTTCCCGTTCCGCTACCCGGTGCGGGACCTGACCGTCGACGGGACGGTCATCCCGGCCGGCACACCCGTGCTCGCCGGCTACTCCGCGGCCGGCCGCGACCCGGCGGCGCACGGCCCGGACGCCGACCGCTTCGACCTCACCCGCCCGGTGCGGCCCGACGCCGCACGCCATCTCTCACTCGGGCACGGCGCCCACTTCTGCCTGGGCGCGCCGCTGGCCCGGCTGGAGGCGACGGTCGCGCTGGAGCGGCTCTTCACCCGCTTCCCGGCACTCGAACTCGCCGTACCCGAGGCCGAACTGGCCCCCCACGCCGGTTTCGTCGGCAACAGCGTGCGCAGCCTGCCGGTCCGCCTCGCGCCCGCCGGAGCCTGAGCCGCGCACCGGCCACGCGCACCCCGGCCCGGTTCATGACCGCTGTGTCACGGAACGGCACCGGATGACCCCGGTCGTCGACGATCGCCGATCCCGGGGGACTTGACCGGCAACCGTCCACTATGTTCAGGACATGTCCACGCCACCGCAGTCCCCGCAGCCGGCCGACCAGACGCCGCAGCAGCCCGCTCCGCAGCCGGCCGTCCCGTCGCAGCCGACTGCCTACCCGTACCCCGGCCCGCAGTCCGCTCCGCCGGGGAACTTCTACGCGCAGCCCACGCTGGTCGGCCACCCCGGTCAGCCGCAGCCGCCGGCCAACCCGTACACCCAGGCGCCCCCGTACGGTCCCGCACCCGCCCCGCCGCCCGCGACCGGTGGTGGCGGGGCCGGAAGAGCCGTCCTGTGGGCGGCCGTCGGCGCGGTCGTCGCCTCCGCCGCGTGGGCCGGCGGGGTCTTCCTGCTCGGCGGCACCGGCGGCAGCGCGGACCTGCGCGGCTACTCGGCGCCCGCGAACATGTGCTCCAGCGCCGACTACTCCTCCTTCAAGGACGAGTACACCCAGGACGACTCCGCACCGACCCGTACCTCGCTCAAGGACCAGGCGCTGGACGAGAGTTACTGCAGCGTCAATCTGAAGAAGACCGGCTCCAGCTACGCCGACGCGTACCTGTACATGCAGCTGGACCTGCACAAGAAGACCGACCCGGGGCCCGAGTTCACCGCGACCTGGAAGAACTACGGGGACAGCCACAAGGACTACGACGTCGACCCGGTCGAGGGCATCGGCGACGAGGCCTACCTGGTCAGCCAGGACACCAGCAGCGGCTCCTCCAGCAGCGGCTCCCGGTACGCCACGCTCGCCGTCCGCGACGGCTGGGTGACGTACACGATGAGCTACAGCGCCTACCTGAGCTCCTACAGCCAGGACAAGACCCCGCCCGCCCTGACCGACGTCACCGACTGGCTGAAGACGGACGCCAGGGCGACCCTGAAGCAGCTCAGGGACTGACGCCCGCGTCTCCTCCGGTCGGCCGGCGCCGCGCTCAGGCCGACCGGGCCTCCGCCTCCTTCGCGATCTGCTCGAAGCGCGCGCCCATGGCCTCGGCCAGGGCGTGCGCGCCCGACAGCGGCCGAACCATGACCATGAAGTCGTCGATCAGGCCGTCCTCGTTCACGTGCAGGAAGTCGCAGCCGGTCAGCCGGCGGTCGCCCACCCGGGCGGTGAAGACCAGCGCATGGTCGTGGCCCGCCGGGTCGCCGATCTCCCGCTCGTACCGGAAGTCCTCGAAGACCTGGGCGACCGCGCGCAGGATCGCCGCGGTGATCGCCTTGCCCGGGTACGGCTTGAAGACGACCGGGCTGGTGAAGACGACGTCCTCGGCCAGCAGCGCCTCGGCGGCGTCCATGTCCCCGGCCTCGACCGCCTCGCGGAACGCGCGCATCGGATCACCTCGCATACTCAACTTTTTGAATAGGTGCGGATGACATTAATCAATGGCTGCTAGCCTGTCCACATGTCGCTCAGGTACGCCGTCCTGGCCGCCCTGCTGGAGGGCGAGGCCTCGGGCTACGAGCTGTCCAAATCGTTCGACGTCTCGCTCGCCAACTTCTGGCCCGCCACTCCCCAGCAGCTCTACCGGGAGCTGGAGCGGCTCGCGCAGGACGGGCTCGTCGAGGCGCGCACCGTGCAGCAGGAACGCCGTCCCAACAAGCGGATGTTCACGCTCACCGGGACCGGCCGGTCGGAGCTGGCCGCGTTCGCCGCGGATCCGCCGAAGCGGCCCACGGCCGTCCGCGATGAACTCCTCATCAAGATCCAGGCGATGGACGGCGGCGACCCCGACGTCACCCGGGCGCTGATCGAGGAGCGCATGGGCTGGGTGCGCGGCAAACTCGACCGCTACCGGCGGGTACGCGACCGCCTCCTCGAGGGGCGCACCGAGGACGAGTACCTGCGCACCTCCGACCGCGTCGGCCCGTATCTCACCCTCATGGCCGGGATCGGCTTCGAGGAGGAGAACCTGCGCTGGTGCGAGCGTGCCCTGGCGGTCCTCCGGCAGCGCGTGACCCTGGGCTGACGGCATGTACGGTCCCGACGGTCCCACCTTGCGCGAACTCGCCGTACAGGCGCTGTCCTCCGTCGAGCACGGGTACGACCTGCTGGCCCCGAAGTTCGACCACACCCCGTTCCGGACGTCCGACTCGATCCTGGAGTCCGTGGCAAGGGCGCTCGCCCCGGCGGGACCCTTCGAGGACGGACTCGACCTGTGCTGCGGCACGGGCGCCGGCACGGAGGTGCTCACCGGGCTCTGCCGGAACAGTGTCACCGGGGTCGACTTCAGCGCCGGGATGCTCGACGTCGCCCGGCGCCGGGTCCGGCCGGGCGCCGGGCCCGCGATCGCGTGGGTGCGCGGTGACGCCCGGGCCCTGCCCTTCACGGCCGCCTTCGATCTCGTCGTCTCCTTCGGGGCGTTCGGCCACTTCCTGCCCCGTGAACTGCCGACTCTCTTCCGTCAGGTCCACGCGGCCCTGCGCCCCGGCGGCCGCTTCGCCTTCCCCGTCCTCGCCCCGCCACGCCCCACGCACCCCGCCTACTGGACGCTGCTCGGCTTCGACGCGGTGATGCGGGTGCGCAACGCGCTGTGGCGGCCGCCGTTCGTCATGTACTACAGGGCCTTCCGCCTCGGGGTGGTGCTGGAGGAGCTGGGCCGCGCCGGGTTCGCGGTCGAGCTGTCCGCGCTTCCCGGGTACGGGCGGCGCGACGACGGCAGCCCGCGGGCCCGCCTGGTGGTGGCACGCCGGCTCAGCCCGCCGCCGGCAGCGTGAACTCGTAGACCAGGGCGTCCCGTTCGGCGTTCACCACCAGATCGGTGATCTCCAGTGGGCGGGCGTACTGGTCGTGCACCCGCCGCGTGACCCGGACCGAGGCCGTGTCCCCCACCTGCGAGATGGCGTCCCGGTGGTGCAGGGTCAGACCGGCCCTGCGCATCCAGTCGTAGGCCCGCCGCAGCTGCGCCGGGGTCGCGCCGTCCGCCCGGTCCCGGTAGCGGGCCAGCTCCGCCACCTCGGCCAACGCCACCGCCGAGAACGACGTCACCGCCGCCCGCAGCGAGCGACCGTCCGGCGCGACCGACCGGTAGCGGTGCACCAGGGTCGGCCGGTGCGGGGCCAGACCCAGTACCTCGGCGTGCCCCGCCGGGGGCACCTCCCAGGTCACCGTGGCCCGGTCGACCGCGCACGGGTCCGCCGAGCGGGCGCCCACCGGGAAGGCGAGCGACTCGGGGGCCTCGACCGGCCCGCCGGGCAGCGTGGCGTGGCTGCCCCGCCGGTCGGTGGCGACGACGCCGCTGCGGCGCAGCATCTCCAGCGCCTGCCGGACGGTCTCCCGGCTGACGCCGAAGTGCGTCGCCAAGTGCCGTTCGGACGGCAGTCGTTCCCCGGGCGGGACGACGCCGTCACGTAGTTCGTCGAGGAGCAGTGTCGCGACCTGCGCGTAGAGGGGCCGGTCGGTGCTCTGCGGGGACTGGTTCGGGGTGGTGCGGGCCATGCCGCGCCCTCCTGTGGTGACAAGACGTAGCCGTGCGGGCTCATTGCGCGACCACAATTAGCATTGGTCTAAACCACAAGGGAAGAGCGGCCGGGTGGTTCGGCCGAAAGAGACCCGCGCCCGGCTCGCGTCGGCCCCGGTGTCACAGAGCCTGGTACAGAGCCTCGACGAGTGCCGTCTTCCGTGGGTCGTCGGCGATACGGGGGCCCATCCGGTTCATGACGTAGCCCAGCGACACCCCCGCCTCCGGGTCGGCGAGCCCGCACGAGCCCCCGAACCCGTCATGACCGAAAGCCCGCGGGTTCGGGCCGTACGACCCGTGCGCCCCGCTGAGCCACAGCCCGAGTCCGATCTCCGTCTCGCCCTCGAAGCCGGCCCCGAGCACCAGATCGCGACAGCTTCCCTGCCCCTCGCGCACCCGCTCGGCCGCCTCGGGCGACAGGATCCGCCGGCCGCCGTACGTGCCGCGCCCGGCCAGGACGCCGTACAGCGCGGCCACGGCCCGGGCGGTGCCGTGCCCGTTCGCGGCCGGGATCTCCGCCGCCCGCCACTCGGGCGAGTTCGCCTCGGCGGCACCGACCAGCGGATTGGCCAGGGCCGCCAGAGCCGCCGGCGCCAACTGCTGGAACACCGCGCTCTGTTCGCCGGCCGTCGCGGGTGAGGGGCGCACCAGCTCGGCGACGCGGCCCGCCTCCTTCGCCGGCAGCCCGAACGTGAAGTCGATCCCGAGCGGCCCGGTGACCTCCCGTTCCAGGAAGGCCCCCGGCCGCAGCCCCGAGATGCGCCGGACGACCTCGCCGACCAGGAAGCCGTACGTCAGCGCGTGGTACCCGGACCGCGTGCCCGGCTCCCACCAGGGTTCCGTGCGCGCCAGCCGGGCGGTGGTCAGCTCCCAGTCGTACAGCTCGGACAGGGAGTGCGGCTCGCGCAGCCCGGACAGTCCGGCCCGGTGCGACAGCAGATGGCGTACCAGCACCCGTTCCTTGCCCGCCGCCGCGAACTCCGGCCAGTACGAGGCCACGGGGGCGTCCAGGTCGAGCAGCCCCCGGTCCGCGAGGATGTGCGCGCACAGCGCCACCGGGCCCTTGCCGGTCGACCACACGTTCACCAGTGTGTCCCGCGCCCAGGGCCGGGTGCGGTCCGCGTCCGCCCACCCGCCCCACAGGTCCACCACCGTCTCCCCGCCGACGGTGACCGCCACCGCGGCGCCGAGTTCGCCCCGCTCGCGGAAATTCGCCTCGAAGACCTCGCGGACCGCGGCGAACCGCGGGTCGCAGTGTCCCTCGACCCGGGCCCGCGCCGTCTCCTGCGTCTCGGTCCTCTGCGGTTCGTGCACCGACATGCGGCCTCCGTCGTCGCCGTGGAGCCCCGGCCGCGACGCTGCGAACGGGGCAGAGTGAACGTACCGACTGGTCGGACTGGAGGGAAGGGGGAAAGGGCGGCGGGGACCGCCCCCGCACTGCTCCGCGCTACGCGTACGACCGCAGCCAGTGCAGCTGCGCCGCCTCCTGATAGGGGCCGCCGCCCTAGTGGTCGTTGAAGTCGTAGACCTCGATCGCCTTGTCCTCGTGCGCCCAGGCGTTGAACGCGGCGAACACGGTCGACGGCGGGCAGGTCTGGTCCTCCAGGGCGGCCGAGAACAGGGCCGGGGCCCGGCCGCGTGCGGCGAAGTGCACCCCGTCGAAATAGGACAGGGTGCGCAGCACGTCCGCCGCGCGGCCTCGGTGCGTCTTCAGGAACAGGGCGATCTCCCGGTACGGATGACGGTCGGTCAGTGTCGCCGCGCGCGGGAAGTCGCACAGGAACGGCACGTCCGGGGCGACCGCGACCAGGTCCGGGACCAGGCCGCCCACCGCGAGGGAGATACCGCCGCCCTGGCTGGCGCCGAGCGCCACGGTCCGCGTCGCGTCGGCCGGCGGATGCGAACGGGCCGCCTCGACCGCGCGGACGGCGTCCGTGAACACCCGGCGGTAGTAGTAGTTCTCGGGGGCGTCCACGCCCCGGGTCAGGAACCCCGGGTAGGCCGGCGCCGCTCCCACCGGGTCCGCGGTGCCGCCACCGCCGTCCCAGGCGCTGCCCGCGCGTGTCCATCATGAAGTGCGCCCGGCCGCTCGACGCCCACAGCAGGTTCTCGTGCGGCAGCCCACGCCCGCCGCCGTAGCCGAGGAACTCGACGACCAGCGGCAGCGGTTCCGTCGCGCCGGCCGGCAGCCGCAACCAGCCCTTGACGGGGTGGCCGCCGAAGCCGGCGAACGTGACGTCGTACACCTCGACCGTGGACAGTCCGCTCTCCACCCGCTCGAAGCGGGCGCCCAGTTCGTGCTCACGCGCCTCCTGGAGGGTTCCGTCCCAGAACGTGTCGAAGTCCTCGGGCGCGGTGGACTCACCGCGGTACGCGCGCAGTTCGTCGAGGGGGAGGTCGAACAGGGGCATCAACAACCGCCTTTCAGGTACTTGCCGTCCGGGGCGAACGAGTGGGTGAAGGTGAAGGCGTGCGGCGCGGAGCCGTGGTCGTGGAGGTGCTCCAGCCGGGAGACCCCGTCCTGCCAGGTGGGTGTCGCGCCGTCGGAGACCCACCAGCTCACGTGACTCGGGTGCCCTGTCCTCTCGAACCAGTCGTGACGTGTGTTCAGCGCCGCGCGGTGCAGACCGGTGTAGACGGCGTCGAAGGCGGGGCGCAGGCCGGTCCAGAGCGAGAGGGTCGCGGCCAGGGCGGTCGTCTCCGCCGTACGGCCCTTGCCGTACCAGGTCGGTACGACGAACTCTCCCCACGCACCCCAGTCCGCGCCGAAGAGCACGCCCCGTTCCGCGTCTGCCGCTTCAGCACGCGCGAGGTAGCCGGGGTGCTGACCGATCATCTGGTAGACGGCCTCACCCATGTCGTAGAACTCTTGCGTGAGAGGTGCGGGATCGGCGAGAGGTGCCTTCAGGACGCCGAAGGTGTACAGCGCGAGATGGGGCATGCGTCTCTTCCTGGTCGGGGGTGCCTGGTGTGGGCTTACGTCCTGGGGGCGAGGATCCGCGGGGCGTGATGGACTCATCCCGTCGCGGGGGGCTCAGCCCGAAGGAACTCCTGTGTGAGCGTGGGCGATCGCCGAGGACCAGGTGAAGGTAGCTGCCTCCGCGGGCCATGTCGAAGTTGCGTTTTCCGGGTGCAAGTGGCCTCTCGCACCGGCCATCCCGGGGGCCGGGGCGGTGATGGTCGGGGCAGGCCGCGGGGTGCAAGTGACCCACTTCGCCGGGCGGTTCGCCCGCCCCGCCGGTCCGTCCACTTCTCCGCCGTCCGGTGAGTCAGCCCGCGTCGGCCCGCCGTACGCGGACGTGTCACGTCCTCGGCTGGGTCCACCTCGGGCCCGTCCTGGCCCATTCCCGCTCCCACTCGGCCAGCCGGTGGCGGAGCGCGAACCGCCGGGCGATCGCGTGCCCGAGGAGCACCGCGCCGGCCGCGCCGCCCGCCGCGCACAGGCCGAACGTCACCGAGTGCTGCCAGACCGCCACGTCGTCGGGCGGCGGTGCGACACTGCGGCCCCTGGAGTCGAGCCACACGGGAACGACCTCACCGGTGTGCGTCCCCGCCGGGACACGGGCCCACGCCGTTCGGGGTGCCTTTCCCGGCTCCGTCCAGCGCACCTGGGCGCGATGGGGATGCCGGCCGTCGCCCTGCTTGGAGGCCAGCCGATCGGGCGGGTCGCCGATCACCGTGGCCCGCACCTGGTGACGTTCGGCCCGCTGAGCCGCGGCGAGCGACCGTGCCTGATCGTGGGCGTGCAGTCCCGCGGCGATCCCGACCAGCGGTACGACCACGGACAGCAGGACGGCGACCACCAGCACCGTCCACGCCTCCACGACGTCCGACCGGCGTCGCAGCGGATTGCGCCGCCAGCGCCAGCCACGCACCCGGGTACGCATGTCCACCTCCTCGCCGGGGCGGGAGGGTTGGAGCGAGCCGGTCCTCGGGCCCGGCGCCCCCTCCGCCCGCGCACGCGCGTCCACACCCGTCTCGTACCCCGTACGGGGCAGCTCGCGCATGCCGCGAACCGCGAGTTCGAGCCCGCGTGAAGCACGGAACGCGCCATGCGCCCCACCATCGCGCGACCGACCTCCTCGCGCGACCGGAGTACAGGGCGCAGGCACGCGGCTACGGACAGTCGCTGGCTGCTGGGGTCTCCGGGCGGGGGCGAGCGACGGCTGCCGGCCGAAGGGCCGGGGTCTCGTCCCGGCGAGAACCCGGGGTGGCCGAGGGTCTGTGAGGGCGTCGGATTCCGGCTGAGGCAGGTCCCCAGCGGGCGGGAGCGTTCGGCTCGAAAGGGGGCTCGTCTCGGCGGAGATGTGCGGTGGTCGTCCGTGCCGAGGCGGTGCCGCGCTCTCTCCCGCGTCCTGGGACGCCGGAAGAGGTGCGGGATTCCCGTCCCGCGCGGGCGGCGGCCCGTGTCGGGAGGCTATGACGGCTCTGGTCCGAGGCGTCGAGCCGGGCGACCGACGCGGTCGGGGCCTTCGGCCTGCGCCCACGTCCTGGGCCGTGCGCGAGGGCCTCCGCCGCGCCCGCCTGATCTCGCCTGAGGCGACCGGCTGATCTCAGCCGAGGCCTCCGCTGATCTCAACTCAAGCGCCGGCCGGAGGTCGGCCGAAGCGCACAACTGCCTCAGCCGAAGCGTTCGATGCGGATGCGTTCCGCCGGCTGGCCCGCCTCGACCAGGAGGCGGGAGGCGTGTTCGGCGAAGCCGTTGGAGCCGCACACGTAGGCCTCCCAGCCGTCGGTCGGCCGCTCGGTCAGGAGCGATGCGACGTGTGCGGCCGTCATACGCCCCACCGGAACCCCCGCCGGGGCGCTGCGGGTGTACACCGGCGTCGTCTCCGTACCCAGTTCCCGCGCGTAGATCAGTGCTTCGGGGGTCCGCGCGGACACCAGCATCCGCAGCGGCACGGTGAGGCCGCGCCTGCGGTGGTGGCGGACCATCGACATCAGCGGCACGATCCCGGAGCCGGCCCCGAGCAGCAGCGCGGGTCGGTCGCCGGGCCAGGCGAAGAAGCCGCTCAACGGGCCGCGCACCTCGATCGTGTCGCCGGGCCGGGCCACCGTGTGGAACCACCCGGAGACCTCCCCGTCCGGCACCCGGTCCAGGGTCAGCTCGATGTGCCCGGAGTCGTCGGGCGCCGACGCGATCGAGTAGTGGCGCTGCGCCACATAGCCGTCCGGGGCGGTAAGCCGCAGCATCAGGTGCTGGCCGGGCAGATGGCCCGCCCACCGCGGCACCGCGAGCCGGAAGGTCGAAGCGTGGGGGGTCTCGCGCCGGATCTCCGTCAGGGTGGCGGTCTGCCACGTCGCGGCCACCTGACCGCTCACCTCGATGCGCCCGGGCACGGCGAACCGCGGCACGCCGGCGCCGGCCGGGGCGGGGGAGTTCGCGCTGCTCGTCACCGTCTCAGTCACCGGAGTACCGCTGCTCCTCCCAGGGGTTGCCGCGGGCGTGGTAGCCGTTCTTCTCCCAGAAGCCCGGCTCGTCGTGGTCGAGGAGTGTGATCCCCGCGATCCACTTGGCGCTCTTCCAGAAGTACAGGTGCGGCACCACCAGCCGCGCGGGACCGCCGTGCTCGGCCGGCAGCGGCGCGCCGTCGTACTCCCAGACGATCCAGGCCCGTCCGCCGGTCAGGTCGGCGAGCGGCAGGTTGGCGGTGTACCCCGTGTGGGAACGGGCGACGGCATGTGTGGCGGACCCATGGGGCCGCACCACATCGAAGAAGGCGTCCAGCGAGACACCGCCGAAGCGCACGCCGAACTTCGACCAGCCGGTCACGCAGTGGATGTCACCCTCGTACGCCGACGCCGGGAGTGCGTGCGCCGCGTCCCAGTCCCAGGTGTGCGGCTGCTCGACGAGGCCGTCGATGCGGAAGGACCAGTCGGTGGCCGCGAGGGCGGGCGTGACCTCGGCGGACAGGACGGGCCAGTCGTCGCGTGCGTCGTACTGCCCGGGCGGCAGTCCCGGGTCGTGGACGCGCGGACGGCCCGTGAAGCCTCGCGTGACGTTCATGGTTCAACCGTACTGTGTCGTTCCGCGTGCCCCGGCCCTGGTCATCGGTGTGCGCCGGCCGGATCATTGCGGCCGCGTGAACTCTCCCCCGGCGGGGGAATAGGGGTCCGCCGCTCCTGCTTGCCCTTCAGTGCGGCGCTCAGTGCCGGCTCCGGTGGCCGGTGACGATGCCGGAGGAGCGAGGAGAGGAAGAGGATGCGCAAGGCCCCCGTCTGCAGGACCGTGATCGAGGTGACCGCGTGAGCCTCACCACCGGTTCCGGCGACCCCGGCCCGAGTGCCGCCGGCGTCCCCCACGTCCTCGACAACCCCGCCCTCGCCTCCCTGACGGGCCCGCACGCCCATTTCGCCGAGCGGCGCGGCCGGGTGCTGCGCTACCCCGTCGACGTGTCGCCGTGGCTGGCGCTGCCCGCCGATCCGGACGCGCGGGACTGGGCGGACCTCGCCGCGCTGGCCGGTCCGGGGGCCGAGGTCCCGCTGCCCGGTTTCCGCGGTCAGGTGCCGGCGGACTGGGAGATCACCTTCCGGATCGAGGGGGTGCAGCTCGTGGACGACGGCCTGGCCGCCGCACCGGACGCGGAGGCGGTCCGGCTCGGCCCGGCGGACGTACCCGAGATGCTCGACCTCGTCGCGCGCACCCGGCCGGGCCCGTTCCTGCCCCGCACCGTCGAACTCGGCACCTACCTCGGCATCCGTCGCGACGGCGCGCTGATCGCCATGGCGGGGGAGCGGCTGCACCCGCCGGGCTGGACCGAGATCAGCGCGGTCTGCACGGACCCCGCGTTCCGCGGGAAGGGGCTGGCCGGCCGCCTGATCCTCGCGGTCGCCCACGGCATCCGGGAGCGGGGCGAGACACCGTTCCTGCACACGAGCGCCGAGAACGCGAGTGCCATCCGGCTGTACGAGTCCCTCGGCTTCCGGCTGCGCCGCCGTACGGCGTTCCTGGCCGCGCGGGCGCCCGAGCGGCTGGCGGACGGCCTGGCCGCGGTGCCGGTGGCGTAGCCGGACGCCGGGCGGGCTCCGTCAGTCGGAGTCCGCGCCGGCCGGCCCGGCGTTGTACCGCTCCAGATAGGCCGCGAACCGGATCAAGTCCTCCGCCGGCCAGGTGGCGAGCCGCTCCCGGAACGCGGCCCGGCGGCTGCGGGTGACCTGGGCGAGGATCTCCTCGCCGGCCCCGGTCAGATGCAGCACCTGGACCCGGTGGTCCTCCGGGTCCAGCCGGCGTTCGATCAGCCCGGCCCGCTCCAGCGCGGCCACCTGGCGGCTCACCGTGGACTTGTCCAGGGCGTAGTGGGCCGCCAGATCGGTGGCCCGGCAGCCGCCGCGCTCCTCCAGGTGCCCGAGAAGGGTGTACGACACCAGGGACAGCTCGGGGTGCATGCGTCCCGCCGAGGCGCGGGCCCGGCGCGCGAAGACCGTCATCTCGCGCTGGATGGTCTCGACGGCCGACTCCGACTCCGCTGTGCTCACGGGAATACCTCCTCCGGTGTTCTAGTTGTATAGTACAACTGAACTGAGAGTTGCATAAGCCAACCATTTGGAGGTCGTGCGCGATGAGGTCACCGGCACTGCGCCATGTGCTCACGCACCTGGTCACCCCGCTGCTGATGTGCATAGGCATGGGGCTGGCGTACATGGGGGCCTTCGTCACCCCCGAGCCGCACCACCTGCCGGTGGCGGTCGTCGGCAGCGGCCCCCGGGCCAAGGTCTTCGCGCAGACGGTGAAGGACACCGCGGGGGACAGGCTCGACGTCCGTACCGTCGCCACCCGTGCCGACGCCATCGGTCTGCTGAAGTCGCGCGAGGTGACCGGCGCCTACGTGACCAGCGCCAGGACCCCCGAGCTGATGGTGGCCACGGCCGCCTCCGACATGGGCGCGACGGCCGTGGAGAAGGTGTTCACGCCGGTCGCCGCGAAGGAGGGCGCGCCGCTGAAGGTCACCGACGTGGCCGCGCCGGTCGCCGACGACCCCACCGGGCAGGGGCTGTTCTTCCTGCTGATCGCCCTGAGCATCGGTTCCTACGCCTCGGTCGCCGCGCTCGGTGCCGCGGGTGCCGCCCTCGCGATGCGGGTGCGCGCACTGCTCGCCGTCGGCGTCTCCGCCGTGGTCAGCGGCATCGGCGCGCTGCTCGCCGGGCCGGTGTTCCACCTCGCGCACCACGATCTCGCCGGCGTGTGGGGGATGGCCTGGCTGTACTCGGCGGGCATCCTCCTGATCGGCGTCGGCCTGCACACCTTCCTCAAGCGCTGGACCACGCTGACCATGATGGTGCTGTTCGTGATGCTGAACTTCACGAGCTCCGGCGGGTTGTTCCGGCCCGAGCTGCAGAACGGCTTCTTCGGCTCCCTGCACGCCTTCTGGAACGGCGCGGGCCTCGTCGAGGGCGTCCGCAGCCTGCTGTACTTCGACGGTGACGGCCTTGCGTCCAACGCGTGGACCCTGGTGGTCTGGCTGCTCGTGGGCCTCGCGGTGACCGGCCTCGCGGCCCTGTACGAGCGGCCCCGCCGGGCTCGGCACGCGGCCGCGACCGGGAGCCCGCTCGTGCCCGGGACCACCACCGGGTCCCCCGAACCCGTCGCGGAGCCGGACGCCGTACGGGCGGCGCGGGCGGCCGAGGAAGAGGCCGAGGAAGAGGCCGAGGAGACGGTCGGCGTCTGACCTTCGGGCCGGCACCGGCCGGGAAGCCCGGCGCCCGACCTGCTGGCCGGCACCGGCCGGGACAGGGGTCCGCGCCCACCCGGGGCGGGCACCCTCGACGTCTCCGGCCGCGGCCCGGCCCCCCGCACCGGTGGCCGCGCCCCGTCATCCCCCCGTCGCCCCGATCGTCACCACCCGGGCCCACGCCGGGGGTGTGTCCGGCCGGTAGTCGGGGTTGTTCTCGTTCGGGGTGCGGCCGGTGCGGGGGAACAGGCCCACCACCGTGCGGCAGGGCGGGCGTGCTTCCGGCCATGGCGTCTGCCCGTCGGTCAGGACCACGATCACGTCGGGGCGTGCCTTCAGCGCGCGGGCGAACCCCTGGCGCAGATCCGTCCCGCCGCCGCCCACCAGCTCGATGCCCTCCGCCCGGCACAGGGGCAGCACGGTGCCGGCCGCGGCGTCGCACGACACCACACCGACCAGCTCCCGCCGCCCGCCCACGGCCCGGCAGATCGCCGTGACCTCCAGCAGCGCGCTGCCCAGTTCGGCGTCGCTGACCGATCCGGACGTGTCGACGACCACGCACACCCGCGGCGGCCTGCGCCGCAGGCTCGGCAGGACGACACCGGGCAGTCCGGCCGAACGCCGCGCCGGCCGGCCGTAGCTGTAGTCCTCACCCGCACCCGGGCCGGAGACCGCGGAGCGCACGGCCGCCCCCAGCAACTGCCGCCAGGGCTGCGGCGGATGGAACGCCTCCTCGGCCCAGCGACGCCATCCCCGCGGAGCGCTGCCCGGCCGGCCGTTGATGGCCTGCGCCACCCGGAACCGGACCGCGTCCCGCTCCTGGTCGCTCAGCCCGTGCGCGCCGTCCGGGCCCACGTCCCACTCCCGCGCGAGCCCGTCGACCCCGCTGCCGCAGTCCAGCCAGGCCAGCCGCGCCAGGTGCGGCCCCAGCCGGAACAGGTGCAGATAGTCCTCCATCAGCTCGCCCTCGGGCAGCCCCAGGCTTCCCGGGGTCACGGCTCCCTCAGGGCGCACGAGGCCGTCGCCGTACACGTCGTCGTTGATCTCGCAGTCCGCGGCGATGTTCATCCGCAGCCGCTCCCCGGCCCCGGTCAGCCCCCGTTGCCGGGCGACCCGGTCGCCGCGCCCGTGATGGTCGCGCAGCAGATGGGCGATCTCGTGCACCCACACCCCGGCCAGTTCCTCCACCGGCGTGCGGTCCACGAACCCGGGGGAGACGTAGCACCGCCAGTGCCGGTCCACGGCCATCGTCGGCACCTGCCGCGACTCCACGGGATGCAGTGCGAACAGCGCCGTCGCCAGATAGGGCCGTACCCGCGCCGCGTGCAGCCGTGCGGCGAACAGCTTGCCGAGGTCCAGCGCCCCCGCCGCCCCCGGTGTCATCGGCTTCCCCGGCCGGCGGCCGTTGTCCGGCGGGCGGCGTCGTCCGCCCGCCGGGACAGGGTCACGACCCCGGACAGCTGCTCGATCGCCGCCGGTACGTCCCAGTCGTCGCGGCGCAGGGAGGCCAGCGTGGACGCCGGTACGACCACCACGTCCGGCGCACCCGTCTCCATCGCCCGCACCAGCAGCTCCCAGGCCGCCTCCCAACGGGCGCGTTCCGGCCGGTTGCGGACCGCGTCCACCACCCCGTCCAGGACGGCCTGCCGCAGATCCCCGCGCTGGGGCAGCTCGGCGCCCGCCGGGTCGGCGAGCAGTGTCTCCGGGTCGGGCAGGTCCATCCGGTCGAGGGCGGCCAGCAACTCCAGGCCCGGACCGTCCCCGACGGTGCCCCGGACCAGCAGCGACAGCACATCGCGGGACGCGCCGGCGGCGGTCGCGAAGGCGAGCAGCCGCAGGGTCGCCTCCCAGCTGCGGGGCGACGGCCATGCACCGCCCCGGCGGCTCTCACCGCCGGGCAACCGGTGGACGAGCCCCGGACGTGCGGTGAGGAACGCGCACACCGCGCGCCGGGCGAAGGAAACGGCACCGGTCAGGCGCTCCGGCTGGAGCCGGGGCAGGGTGGCCCGCGGCCAGGTCCCGCCGAGCCCGCGTACGACGACGTCGTGGTCGTGGGTCCACTGAAGGTGCACGAACCGGTTGGCCAGGGGAGGGCTCAGCTCCCAGCCGTCGGCGGCCGAGGAACGCGGATTGGCGGCGGCCACGACGCGTACCCCGGGCGGCAGGCGCAGCGTACCGATCCGCCGCTCCAGCACGAGCCGCAGCAGGGCCGCCTGGACCGCGGGCGGGGCGGTGGACAGCTCGTCCAGGAACAGCAGCCCGCGGCCGGCGCGCACGAGCCGTACGGCCCAGTCCGGCGGGGCCATCGGAACGCCCTGGACGGCGGGGTCGTCGCCCACGACGGGCAGCCCCGAGAAGTCGGACGGCTCGTGGACGCTCGCGATCACGGTGGTCAGGGGCAGGTCGAGGGCCGTCGCCAACTGGGTCAGGGCCGCCGTCTTGCCGATGCCGGGCTCGCCCCACAGCAGTACGGGGAGGTCGGCGGTCACGGCCAGGGTCAGCGCCTCCAGCTGGATGTCGGCCCGCGGTTCGGTGGTGGTCTCGTGCAGCAGGGCCAACAGGGCGTCGGCCAAGCCGAGTTCGGTGGCTCCGGAGGGATCGGGCATCGTGGCGGAAGGAGTGCGTGAGGGCATGGGGGATCACCTTTGGGTGTGAAGTGGGCGGCGGGGGAGTGGAGTTCAGCGGGCGGAGGCCGCGTGGCGCGGGCGCCGGCGGGCCCGACGTACACGGCGGTCGGCGGCGCCCGGCGTGACGGGAACGACGCGTCCGGGGTCGTTCAGTCCGGCTCGGTAGAGGCCGTAGGCGATGTGCCGCTCGGCGGCCGTCGCCAGGGTGTCCCGCAGGGGGCCCTCGCGGAGTACCGCCTCGGGGCCCAGCAGGGCCTCGACCACCGCAAGGGCACCGGCGGTGTCGCCGTGGTCCAGCCGTTCCCGGACGCCGGAGAGGCAGTCCGGGTGCCGGTGCGCCGCGTCGACGGCCCGCAGGCAGGGCAGCGGAGGACCGCCGAGGGCGGCCAGCAGCTCCTCGCGCCGGATCTCGGCCGGGTCGTGGTCAAGCGCGGAGAGCACGCCGTCGACCGGACCGATCCGGTGCGTCGCTCCCCGGCACTCCACGAGCCGCGCCCCGTGCGCCGGATCCGGGTCATCGGGCGGACCGGGGGCCGGGTGACCGGGCGCGAGCGCGGCGGCGACCAGCGGGTGCAGCCGGCCCGGGGCGAGCAGTCCGGCCCGCAGGAGTTGCAGGTCGGGCGAGAGCCGGGTCGCGGCGTCCGGCAGGACGGGCAGTGCGCGGAACCCGCCCGCCGGGTCCCCGGCCACCACCGCCAGTCCGAAGCCACCGCCGTCCGGGACGAGTTGCAGCGCCACCCGGCCCGCCCCGCCGAAGCGCACCGCGAAGGCACCGGGGCCGCGCCCTTCGGCGCGGAGCAGGAGGGCCGCCTCCGCCGCCCAGCGGCCGACGGCACAGCCGAGGCCGGCCGGTACGAGCCCGAGGGGGTCGTGATCCGGAGGCGCCGGCCCGTCGGCCCCCGATCTGACCCCCAGTTCGGCGGCCCGGCCGGCGTCCCACAGATGGCGGTGCAGGTCGAGCCGGTACCGGCGGTTCGGCCGCGGGTGCGGATGGTTGCCGGCCTCGGGGCGGTCCGGGTCCCACAGGGCGAGACCGATCCGCTGGCCGGCGTCCGCCGAGGCGGGCGGGGTGCGCGCCACGAGGTGCACGGGAGACGCCCGGCCGGGCTCCCCGTAGCGGGCCAGCGAGAGGGTCAGGCCCGGGCGCAGCAGCCCGTCCGGCGCGATCCTCGGCATGTGCCAGCGCAGCAGGTCCGGGGCGAGCCGGCGGAGGTCGGACCGGACGCGGGCGGCGAGTTCCCGCCCGTGGACGCGGGCGACGGAACGCAGATCGAGATCGACGTCGACGCGGGCGGCGGCACAGGCGCCCGCCCAGTCGCCGGCGCCGCGGCGGACGGCCGCGGTCTCGATCATGGACGGCGGCACGGCGTACCGGCGTACGCGCAGCCACAGGGCGAGCCGGGAATCCCCGTACGCGGTCGAGGTGGGCATCAGCACTCACCTGGCGCGGACGGGACCCCCCATCGATATGAGGTCTGAGTCGTCATCGCGGCGAGCGTAGCCGCCCGCCCGGCGCGGGGCACGTGGTTTTCCCCGGACTCCGTTCGGTCGACGGTCCGTGCGGACCGCTGGGGTAAGGTGGCCGTCCGGTCGCGGACGTCGCGGCCCGACGAGCCATGACGAGGGGGAGGTGAGACCCATCACCGCTGTGTCAGCCCGGGTGCTCTCTCCTCATGACGGCGCGGTACACCGGCAGCGGTGACCGCGGGAGCGCCACTGGGCCCCGCGCTCCCGAAAGGCCTTCGGCTTCCATGCCTGCATCGCCCTCATCGTCTTCATCACCCGCGGATCCGTCCTCGCGTACGCCGTTGTCTCCCGCCCGGGTCGTCTCCGTGCTCCGCGCCGCCGGATGCGTCTTCGCCGAGGACGAGGCGGAACTCATCCTCGCGACCGCCCGTTCCCCGGAGGAGGCGGCCTCGATGGTGGACCGGCGCGCCGCCGGGCTCCCGCTCGAACAGGTCCTCGGCTGGGCCCTGTTCCACGGACTGCGCATCACCGTGGAGGCGGGGGTGTTCGTGCCCCGCCGCCGTACCGAGTTCCTCGTCGACCAGGCGCTGGCCGCGGCGCCGCCGGCGAGCGTGGTCGTGGACCTGTGCTGCGGTTCCGGCGCGCTCGGCGCGGCCCTCGCCGCCGCCCTGGACGGTGCCGAGGTGCACGCCGCCGACATCGACCCGGCGGCCGTCCGCTGCGCCCGGCGCAATCTCGCGGCCGTCGGCGGCCGGGCCCACCAGGGCGACCTGTACGACGCCCTGCCCGCCGGACTGCGCGGCCGCGTCGACGTCCTGGCGGCCAATGTGCCGTACGTCCCCACCGCCGAGGTCCCCCTGCTGCCGGCCGAGGCCCGCGACCACGAACCACTGGTCGCCCTGGACGGCGGCGCGGACGGTCTCGACGTGCTGCGCCGGGTGGCCGCCGGGGCGCACGAGTGGCTGGCACCGGGCGGCTGTCTCCTGACCGAGACCGGTGAGCATCAGGCGGCGGCGGCCGGGGAGGTGCTCACCCGGGCCGGTCTGACGACCCGTCTGGCGGTCTCCGAGGAGCTGTACGCCCATGTGCTGATCGGCGTACGACCCTGACCGGTGTGCGGCCCCGGGCCCGCTCCGCCGGGTCCGGAGACCCGCCGTGCCCACCCCGACGCCCGCTCGACGGCGCCTGCGCGGCCGTCACGGCAGCTGCTGCGCCCGGGCGATGAGCAGGGCCACGTCGTCGTGGTTGTCGGGGTGGTGCAGCGTCCGCAGGAGGAAGTCGCAGACGTCCTCCAGCGGGCGTTCGGGGTCGTCGAGCAGGGACAGCAGCAGGTCCAGCCGTTCGTCCAGCGAGTGGCGCCGGGTCTCCACCAGACCGTCGGTGTAGAACACCAGCTCGTCGCCCGGCTCGAAGTCGACGGTCACGGTGGTGAAGCCGACCCCGCCCACGCCGAGAGGCACCCCGGTGGGCAGGTCGAGCAGTTCCGGCGGGCGGCCGGGCCGGACCCGGACGGGCGGCAGATGGCCGGCGTTGGCGATCCGGCACTGCCGCAGATGCGGGTCGTGGACGGCGTAGACACAGGTCGCGATGGAGTGGTCCAGGGCCGACGTCGTCTTGTCCAGGTGCTCCAGCAGCAGGGCCGGGTCGAGTTCGAGCGAGGCCAGCGTGGTCGTGGCGGTACGGAGCCGGCCCATGGTCGCCGCCGCGCTGATGCCGCTGCCCATCACGTCGCCCACGACGAGCGCGGTCCGGCCGCCCTCCAGTGGGATCACGTCGAACCAGTCGCCGCCGACCTCGCTGGTGGCGCCCGCCGGCTGGTACCGGGAGGCCACCTCCAGGCCCGTGGTGACCGGCGGATGGCTCGGCAGCAGGCTGCGCTGGAGGGTGAGCGCGGTGTTGCGGGCGTTCTGGTACCAGCGCGCGTTGTCGATCTGCACGGCGGCACGGGACGCCAGTTCCCGTGCCAGCAGCAGGTCGTCCTCGTCGAACGGCGCCGGATTCCTGGTCCGCTTGAGGTCGAGCGCACCCAGCACCTCGCCGCGCGCGATCAGCGGCACCGCGAGGTAGGAGTGCAGGCCCGCGCGGCCCAGCAGCACGGCGGCCTCGGGAGAGCGGGCGATCCGGGGCAGGTCCTCGTCCTTGACCTGGGGCACCAGCACCGCCTCGCCCGACCGCACGCACTCGGTGACCAGACGGTCGGGTGCGTACCGGGCCATGTGGCCGGGCGGATCGGCGGCCCGTACGGCGTCCGAGCCGTCCTCCGGGCGGAGCGCGAAGGCCCGGAGCATCGCGGACTCCGAGGGTCCGAGCGTGCTGGGCCGGCCCTCCACCACCGCCTCCAGCAGGTCCACGGCCACGACGTCGGCGAGTTCCGGCACGGCCACCTCGGCCAGCTCGCAGGCCGTGCGGTCCAGTTCGAGCGTCGTCCCGATCCGGGCCGAGGCGTCCGCGATGACGGCGAGCCGGCGCCGCGCCCGCTCCGCCTCCACCGAGGCCCGGTACTGCTCCGTGATGTCGACGAGCGACACCGCCACCCCGAGCACGTTGCCCATGGCGTCCTCGAGCCGGTACAGCGAGTGCGACCAGATGTGGTCCTGGTCGGGATCGGCGGACGTGCGGCCGACGAGCGTGTCGTCGATCGAGGGCGTGCCCGTCTCCAGCACCCGCCGGGCGGCGGCCTCCAGCGCCTCGGTCTCCACCAGCGGCAGTACTTCGCGCGGCGTCCTGCCCACGTGCTCGGCGGCCGGCAGACCGCTGATCCGCTCCAGGGCCGGGTTGACCGAGACGAACCGCAGCCGGATGTCCAGGACGCCGTAGCCGATCGGCGCCTGCTTCACCATCCGCTCGGACAGCGCCACGTCCTGCTCCAGCCGCCGCACCGTCGACTGGTCGGCGGCGAGCCCGAGCGCGTACACCTCGCCGCGGTCGTCCAGCAGCCGCATGTTGCGGAACTCCACCACACGGGTGCTGCCGTCCTTGTGGCGGATCGGGAAACCGCCGGCCCAGCTCTGTCCGGTCCGCATGACGTCCGCGAAGAGCGTGCCGACCAGATCCAGATGCCGCTCGTGCACCATCAGCCGGGCGGCGAACTCGCCGAGCGCCTCCTGCGCGGTGTACCCGAACAGCTCCTCCGCCTGCGGGCTCCACAGAACGATGCGGCCGTCGGTGTCCAGCACCACCGAGGCGACGCCCAGCACGTCGAGCAGCCCGCCCGGCCGCATCGCGCCGCGCGCGGGCCCGTCGCCCTCGGCCACCGGAGCCTCGGCTGCACTCATGCCACGCACCGCCTTCGCCCGTCCGCACGGCACGCCGTCCCCCGTGCCGACTCCCCTTGTTCTACCGCGCTCACACCCGACTCTCCGAGGCCTTCGCCGTCCACCTCCACCATCTCTCGACACGACGGCGGACGTCCGCCGCGGCCGCCACGCCGGCGGTGGTCGCGGCGCGGGCCTCCTGCGGAGACCGTACAGGCCGGTTCCGCGGTCCGTGAGAGTTCACGCTCATGTTGCTGTATTGGCCTGTACATGACTACGACGCCACGCCAGACTGTCCGCCGACCGAGTGCCCCACACCCCCCGCGCCCGAGGAGTCGGCCATGCCCGCACGCATCCGGCAACGTCGTCACACAGCCCTCGCCGGACTCGTCACCCTCGCCACCGCAGCCACCCTGTCCCTCGCCCTGTCCCCGCCCGCCACCGCGGCTGGCACCTGGACCGAGACCGGCTCCGACCGCGCCGACCCGCTGACCGAGAGCCAGGGCCTGACCTCGGTGGAGGTGCCGGCGAACAGCCCCAACCGCTACACCGGCATCGGCACCATCCCCCTCGGAGTCTCCAGCCGCGGCTGGAACCACGTCGGCGACCCCGACGCCTCGTACAACGGCTACTACATCGAGCCCTACCAGCGGGACTCCGGCAACTCGAAGATGTACCGCGTGCAGGCGCCCGGTGGCACCTGGTCGGAGTACGTCCACACGCTCGG
Source organism: Streptomyces sp. 1222.5 (assembly GCF_900105245.1). Classification (NCBI taxonomy): domain Bacteria; kingdom Bacillati; phylum Actinomycetota; class Actinomycetes; order Kitasatosporales; family Streptomycetaceae; genus Streptomyces; species Streptomyces sp. 1222.5. Next base: position 7,649,233 of record NZ_FNSZ01000001.1, read on the forward strand.
CCCCGGCGAGGCACTCAACAACTCCTGGGACGCCGTCTCGCCCGACGGCCAGTGGATGCTCTCGGGGGAGTGGGGCACGATGACCCGGCTGCTGGTCTTCCCGACCCCCGGGATCAACGCCGCCACCTCGCCCTCGGCGAACCTGCCGCAGGTCTCGACGGTCCGCCTGGACCACGCCGTGCGCGACGTCCAGGGCTGCGACTTCTCCGGCCCCACCACCCTGCTGTGCTCCTCCGACGACCCCGAGGGCAGCCTCTTCGGCATCACCAAGCCGCTGCTCCAGATCGACCTGTCGGCCGCGCCGAACGGTTCGTCGGACGTCACCGGCCATGTCACGGCCCTGCGGCAGCTGCCGCTGCGCAGCTCCTGCTCGGGCGGCTTCGAGGCGGAGGGCATCGACTACGACCGGCGCACCGGCGTGCTGCGCGTGATCGTGGTGTCGCCGGGCTTCTGCGTGCTGACCGACAGCAAGACGTACAAGTTCTCACGCGGCTGAGGTGTGCTCTCGGGACCGCGGTGCTTTCCTGGGGATGGACGCGGTTCGGCGGGGTACCCCGTTCTACCGCAGCGCGGCCACGAGAGGAGCGATCAATGGCAGACACGGAGCGGTCGCATCCGGAAAAGGTCACGGTGGAGATCAGCGGCTCCAAGGAAGACGCCCGGCTCGTCTTCGAGGCCCTGAGGTCCTGCTTCGCGTCCGACCGGGGCGCCGACGAGGATCCGCAGCAGCTCCACAAGACCCGTCCGATGGTATGGCTCGGAACGTACGACGTCGCGGACAGCCGTGAACACGGGTGTCCGCCGGTCCACCTCGACTCGTCCGTCCAGGCGGACATCCAGGGCGGCTACTGGGCCGTCGACCGGTTCCGCACCACCCTGGACTCGATGTTCACCGTCGAGGAGACCTGTGCGGCCTCCGGCGACCAGGAGAGGGACTTGCACCTCCGCCTGGAAAGCCGCTGACGCCACAGGTCCGTACGACGCCCACGCCCCGGTCCGGCCCACCGCCGGCCGGGGCGTCTGCGTGCCGTGCCGTGGCCGCCGTCCGGCGGGGAGTGGTCCGAGTCACCTCCACGCGGTTGTGCAACTAGTTGCATAAAGAGTCGGGGTTCCTCTACAACAAGAGGCGACGACACCGCGCACGGAGGGCCCCATGAGCCGTTACCCCCACCTGACGACCCCGCTCGACCTGGGCTTCACCACGCTGCCCAACCGCGTGCTCATGGGGTCCATGCACGTCGGCCTGGAAGAGGCCGAGCGCGGTTTCGAGCGGATGGCGGCCTTCTACGCGGCACGCGCGCGTGGCGGCGTCGGCCTCATCGTCACCGGTGGCATCGCGCCCAACGACGAGGGCCGGCCCTACGAGGGCGGTGCCAAGCTCACCACCGAGGACGAGGCCGGGCAGCACCGCACCATCACCGAGGCCGTGCACCGCGAGGGCGGCCGGATCGCCATGCAGATCCTGCACTTCGGGCGGTACGCCTACCACCAGGACCTGGTCGCCCCGAGCGCGCTCCAGGCGCCCATCAGCCCCTTCGTGCCGCGCGAGCTGTCCGACGCCGACGTCGAGCGGACCATCGACGACTACGCGCGCGCCGCCCGCCTCGCCCGGCAGGCCGGCTACGACGGCGTGGAGATCATGGGCTCCGAGGGCTACCTCATCAACGAGTTCATCGCCGCGCAGACCAACCGGCGCGAAGACCGCTGGGGCGGCTCGTACGAGAATCGGATGCGCTTCCCGGTGGAGATCGTGAAGCGGGTGCGCGAGGCGGTCGGCGAGGACTTCATCATCATCTACCGCCTGTCCATGCTGGACCTGGTGCCGGGCGGCTCCTCCCTGGCGGAGGTCGTCACCCTCGCCAAGGAGATCGAGGCCGCCGGGGCCACCATCATCAACACCGGCATCGGCTGGCACGAGGCCCGCATCCCCACCATCGCCACCTCCGTACCGCGCGGGGCCTACGCCTGGGTCACCAAGAAGCTCATGGGCGAGGTGTCCGTGCCGCTGGTGACCACCAACCGCATCAACACCCCCGAGCTGGCGGAGGAACTGCTCGCCGAGGGCTACGCGGACATGGTGTCGATGGCCCGTCCGATGCTCGCCGACCCCGACTTCGTCGCCAAGGCCGCCGCCGGGACGCCCGAGGCCATCAACACCTGCATCGGCTGCAACCAGGCCTGCCTGGACCACACGTTCAGCCTCCAGATCACCTCCTGCCTGGTCAACCCGCGCGCCTGCCACGAGACCGAGCTGGTGCTCGCCCCGACGCGGCTGAAGAAGCGCGTCGCCGTCGTGGGCGCCGGCCCGGCCGGTCTCGCCTGCGCGGTCTCCGCCGCCGAACGCGGCCACGCCGTCACCCTGTTCGACGCCGCGAACGAGGTCGGCGGCCAGCTCAACGTGGCCCGCAAGGTCCCGGGCAAGCAGGAGTTCGACGAGACGCTGCGCTACTTCCGGCACCAGCTGGACGCCCACGGCGTCGACGTACGCCTCGGCACCTGGGTCACCCCCGAGACCGTCGCCGACTTCGACGAGGTCGTCGTCGCCACCGGCGTCACCCCGCGCACCCCGGACATCCCCGGCACCGACCACCCCCGGGTCGTCGGCTACCTCGACGTACTGCAGGGCGGCGCCCCCGTGGGCGACCGCGTGGCGATCCTCGGCGCCGGCGGCATCGGCTTCGACGTCGCCGAGTTCCTCACCGACGGCGGCGACAAGGCGAGCGAGTCCCCGGAGACGTACTTCCGCCACTGGGGCGTCGACATGGACTACCGGGCGCCGGGCGGCCTCGCCGCGCCGCGGCGGCCGGCCCCGCCGCGCACCGTCCACCTGCTCCAGCGCAAGACCACCAAGGTCGGCGCGGGCCTCGGCAAGACCACCGGGTGGATCCACCGCGCCGAGCTGAAGCACCGCGGCGTGACCATGGTCCCGGGCGTGCGCTACGACCGGATCGACGACGCCGGCCTGCACATCACCGTCGGTGAGGAGAGCACGGTGCTGGAGGTCGACACCGTCGTGCTGTGCACCGGCCAGGAGCCGCGCCGCGACCTGTTCGACGCGCTGGTCGCCGCCGGGCGCAGCGCCCATCTGATCGGCGGCGCGGACATCGCGGCCGAACTGGACGCCAAGCGGGCGATCAAGCAGGGCACGGAGCTGGCGGCGGCGCTGTAGGGCCGCGAGTGACGTACCTAGGATGAGCCCATGTCACTCCCGCACGCGATCCTCACCGCCCTGCTGGAAAGGCCGTCGTCGGGGCTGGAGCTGACCCGCCGCTTCGACAAGTCGATCGGCTACTTCTGGTCCGCGACGCATCAGCAGATCTATCGCGAGCTGGGGAGGCTGGATGCCGAGGGGCTCATCCGCACCCTGCCGTCCCCGCAGCCGGCCCGAGGGCAGAAGAAGAGCTACGAGGTGTTGCCGGCGGGCCGTGCGGAACTGGCCCGCTGGACCGCAGCGGCCCAGGACCCCAAGCCGCTGCGGGACTCCCTCCTGCTGCGGCTGCGGGCGGCGGCCGTGGTCGGCACGGCGGGCCTCGAGGACGACCTGCGCCGCCATCTGGAGCTGCACCGGCGGCAGTTGGCCGAGTACCGGGAGATCGAGAAGCGGGACTTCCCACCGGACCGCGACGCCCCGCAGGACCGGATCCGTCATCTGGTCCTGCGGGCGGGCATCGACCTGGAGACGTTCTGGACGAGGTGGCTCGCCGACGCCCTGACCGACCTCACCGGTCCGGCCGGTCTCGGTGAACTTCCGGACGGCGTATCGGCGCCCGCCGATCCACCGGAGAACTGACGCGTTCCACGGGCCGGTTCGACGACCGCCGACCGTCGGGCCGACCGACGCCGGACGGCCGGCGGTGATCGCCGGCCGGCCGTCGGAACGGTGCCGCTTTCTCAGAGGCGGTACGGCCTGGAGCGGCGGCGCAGGTACCAGGCCGTCGCGACGATGCCGGCGCCGACCAGCGCCCCGCCGACCCCCAGGGTCAGCGGGCCGTAGTCACGGGACGCGCCGCCCAGACCGCCCGCGACACCGCGGGAGGGAGCCGCCGTCGCCGTCGACGAGGTCGTCGGCGGCCTCGCGGCGGAGGAGACGATCACCGACTGGCTGCCCGCGGTGCTGCCGCTGGAGCAGACCACCACCACGGTGTAGGTTCCGGGGCTCACGCCCGACCAGGCGGCGGACTGACTGATGGTGGTGCCCGCCAGGGCCACTTGACGGCCCTGCGAGAAGCTCGCCTGGCTGCTGGTGAGCAGCGCGGCGTTGCCCCAGCTGCCGTTGATCTGCGAGCACGCGCTGGTGACCACCGAGACCGTGGTCCCGGTGGTGCTGACCGAGATGCCCGAGGCGGCGGCGGACGTCCCGGCAAGCGCGGCCGGGAGGGTGGCGGCGGCCGCCAGGATCAGGCCGGCGCGGAGGAGATGACGCGTTTTGTCCATGGGCTTAGGCCTCCGGCGGCACGGTTGGCGGTACGTCCCATGCGCCGCCGAGGGTCGGGAAACGCCCGTGCTGCCTCCACCGCAGCCAACGCGGTCCCGGCCCCACCCGCACGCGGGAGGCGCCCGGTCAGGTGACGGGTTCCTACGTCCGGCGCAAGACGACACGCCGTGGAGGTGCGCCCGTCAGCCGCCCGTGGTCACCGTCCGTTCCGCCGAGTAGCCGCCCCAGGTCCCGTCCGGCAGCCGGGCCCGCAGCCGCACCCGGTGTTCCTCCCCGGCGGCCCGGCCCAGGTAGAAGCTGTACTTCGCCCGGCCGCGCGGCGGATCACCGCCCCAGACCAGCGAGGTGGCCGCAGCGCCGTCGAGCCGGATGCGGTACTCGGTGATCACGCCGTCCGTGCGCGGCGGATCCCAGGACAGATCGAGGTAGTAGGCCCCGCCGGTCCGGTGGGTCGCGGCCGTGAAACCGGTGGGCGCGGTGCCCCGGCCGTCGTCCGTGCCGGGGGTCCGCAGGCGGACCGCGGCGCTCGCGGCAGAGAGGTTGCCCGCGGCGTCCCTGGCCCGCACCGTGAACGCGTAACCGGTGCCCGGACGCAGCCCGGTGACCACGGTCGCCGTCTGGTTCCCGCCGACACTGTGGATCTTCGCCCCGCCCTGGAAGACGTCGTACGAGATCACGCCCCGGTCGTCCCGGGAGGGACTCCAGGACAGCTGGACCGCGCGGCTGCCGACGGCGCGCCCGGCGGCCGCCGGCGGCCTGGTCGGCGCCGCGCGGTCCGCCGCCACCCTGGCCGGTGTCCGCGCCCGCGCCGCCCGGCTGGGCGGGCCGAGCCGTCCCCGCGTGTCACGGGCCCGCACGGTGAACGCGTACAGGGTGGACGGCCTGAGCCTGGTGACGTCCACCATGTGCTGCGAACCCGGCACTTCCTTCACCTTCGTGGCGCCGCGATACACCTCGTAGAGACGGATTCCGGGGCCCGCCGGGACGGCGTTCCACATCACGTGCACGCTGTCGGCGCTGCCCGCCGTCGCGGTGACCCCGGTCGGAGCGCCGGGGGCCCGGCCCTCGTCACCCTCCGAGGAGGGGCTCCAGCCGCAGGCCGCGGCCATCAGAAGGACCGCGCAGACCAGTACGGGCGGAAGAGGAACGCGGCGCACGGCTCTGCCTCCCCGGGGACGGCGTGTGGGCGGCACGGCAAAGGTCCGGACCAATATGACGCCGCCGGTGCGGCGGCGGCAAGAGGGAGGCACGGACGAGTGCGCAAGTCGCCGTTCTCGGGGGTTTCTTGCCGGCCACCCGGCGCGGTTACGTATGCTGAACTCTCCTGTACGGCTGAACTGCCCCCGAAGTCAGGGAAGTTCACGCCTGTGGCGCGGAAACGCTGTCGTCGCCGAACCCGCGCCGACGCGGGCGGCCGAGGAACCCGGGCTTATCATCTGCCCGGATCCTCGGCCCCTGTTGTCCACTCCGCCCCGGTTCGCCCTGTTTTGCCGTCGACTTCGCGCGGTGTCCCCTCACGGGGTGTCAGAAACGTGCTCCATCCGGCCCCTTCGGTGCTGCCGTGACGGCCCGGTGCTTGCGGGCGCCCCACAGTGGGCTGGTCTTCCCCTGTGTCCCCGAGGAGAGGGTCCCCCATCGTGCGTGTGCGTGTCTCTTCGCTGACGCTGGCCGCGGCCGGCGCCGCCCTGCTAGCCCCGGCATCGCTGCCCGTCCCGGCAGCCGCCGTTCCGGCCCGGGAGGAGCCGGTGGCCCACAGTGAGAGCAAGGTCGCCGCCGCCGACCTGCTGGCCCGGCTGGCGTCGTGCTCCCAGGTCTCCAGAGGCCGCTACCGCACCGACGCCGACAGCGCCAAGAAGGTGCCCGTCTGCGGTACCCGGGACGCCGTGTACTGGAAGGCCGATCTGGACATCGACTGCGACGGGCAGCCCACGGCCCGCTGCAACCGCCGTACCGACCCGCTGTTCGCCGCCTCAACGGCCTTCCAGCAGTCCGACGGCCGCCACCTGAAGGCCGAGAGTCTGCCCTACATCGTCGTCCCGCCACCCAGCCGCATCTGGAACCACCGCGCCTCCGGTGTGAAGGGCGGCTCGGTGGCCGCCGTCGTGTACCGGGGGCGCGTGCAGTACGCCGTCGTCGGCGACACCGGACCGCGCGACATCATCGGCGAGGCCTCCTACGCCACCGCCCGCGGCCTCGGCATCCAGGCCGACCCGCGCTACGGCGGGGCGGCCTCCGGCGTCACCTACATCGTGTTCCGCGACTCCCGGCTGCGGCACATCGAGGACCACGCCGCAGCGGTGGCCGTGGGCCGGCGACTGACCGCCCGCCTCATGGCGAACCTCTTGGCGAGGAAGTAACGGGCCGAGCCCGGACGCCCCTTGGCGGCCGCGGTGCGCGGTGGCGGCAGCCGCCACGGAGGCGCACGGCGCCGGGCAAGCGGCCTGTCACCACGCCCACGGAGCGCTGCGCGGGCGGGCGTCCGCGACGGCGGTGGCAGGCCGCGCCCCTCTCGTGGTTCCCTTCGTCACCGGGCCTGCCGTCCTCCGGATGCCCGGCTGGGTGTCAGACCTTGCGGTAGCCGTACGCCTCCGTGGCCGCCGCCTCCACCGCGGCCAGGTCGGCACCCGTGGCCGCGGTGACCACCGCGGCCACCGCGCCCTCCAGGAAGGGGGCGTCCACCAGCCGCGTGCCGTCCGGCAGTTCGTCGCCCTCGGCGAGCAGCGCCTTCACGGTGAGCACGGCACTGCCGAGATCCGTGAGCACCGCGACCCCGGCACCCCGGTCCACGGCGGCCGCCGCCGCGGCGATCAGCTCGGCACTGGTGCCCAGTTCGCCGCCCTCCGTGCCGCCCGCGGGCGCCACCGGCACCGACGCGGCCCCGCCCGCCAGCCCCTTGGCGAGCTCGGCCACCGAGGCGGCGACCTGCGCGCTGTGTGACACCAGCACGATCCCTACCCGCTTGTCGTCGCTCAAAGGTCAGCCCTCCACCCCGGCGGCCGCCTCCTCGAGCGCGGCGATCAGCAGCGCGGAGGAGGTCGCCCCGGGATCCTGGTGGCCGATGCTGCGCTCGCCGAGATAGCTCGCCCGGCCCTTGCGCGCCTGGAGCGGGGTGGTGGCCACCGCGCCCTCCTCGGCGGCGGCCCGCGCCGCGGCGAATCCGTCCCCGAGGGCGTCCACGGCCGGCACCAGGGCGTCCAGCATCGTCTTGTCACCGGGGGCCGCCCCGCCCAGAGCCATCACCCCTTCCACGCCCGCGCGCAGCGCCTCGGCCAGCCCGGCCAGGTCGACCTCGGCGCCCTCCCCGAGCGCCTTGCCGGTACGGCGCAGCAGGGTGCCGTACAGCGGACCGGACGCGCCGCCGACCGTCGAGATCAACTGCCGGCCGGCGACGGTCAGGACGGCTCCGGGGGTGTCCGGCGCCTCCTTCTCCAGGGTGGCGGCCACGGCGCGGAACCCGCGCTGCAGATTGCTGCCGTGGTCGGCGTCCCCGATGGCCGAGTCGAGGGCGGTGAGCCGTTCCGCCTCGCGGTCGACGGACGCGGCGGCCACCATCATCCAACGGCGGAAGAAGTCGGCGTCGAGCACTGGATCTCCTTGCGTGGTAGGGCTGTTGACCGGTGCGCTGACCCGGCGTGCCGGGGAAGGTGAACGCCGCGTCCGCGCGCTCACATCCCCCAGCGCAGCGCCGGGGTCCGCACCGGCGCGTCCCACAGCCGCAGCAGTTCCTCGTCGGCCTGGCACAGCGTCACCGAGGCGCCCGCCATGTCCAGGGAGGTGACGTAGTTCCCGACGAGTGTGCGGGCCACGGCGACCCCGCGCTCGCCCAGCACCCGCTGCACCTCGGCGTTGAACCCGAACAGCTCCAGCAACGGGGTCGCGCCCATGCCGTTGACCAGGACCAGCACCGGGTTGCGCGGAGGCATGTCCTCCAGGATCGCGTTCACCGCGAAGTCGGCGATCTCCCCGGAGGTCATCATCGGCCGCCGCTCCCGGCCCGGTTCGCCGTGGATGCCGATACCCAACTCCAGCTCCCCGTCGGGCAGATCGAACGTCGGGCTGCCCTTGGCCGGGGTCGTACAGGCGCTGAGCGCGACACCGAAGCTGCGGGAGTTCTCGTTCACCTGGCGGCCGATGGCCTCCACCTGCTCCAGCGGCCGGCCCTCCGCGGCGGCGGCTCCCGCGATCTTCTCCACGAACAGCGTGGCGCCGGTGCCGCGCCGGCCGGCCGTGTACAGGCTGTCGGTGACGGCCACGTCGTCGTTGACGAGCACCTTGGCGATCTGGATGCCCTCGTCCTCGGCCAGCTCGGCCGCCATGTCGAAGTTGAGCACGTCGCCGGTGTAGTTCTTCACGATGAACAGCACTCCGGCGCCGCTGTCCACGGCCGCCGCGGCACGGGCCATCTGGTCCGGCACCGGCGAGGTGAAGACCTCCCCGGGACAGGCGGCGGACAGCATGCCGTGGCCGACGAACCCGCCGTGCAGCGGCTCGTGCCCCGACCCGCCGCCCGACACGAGGCCGACCTGCCCGGCCACGGGTGCGTCCCGGCGGACGATCACCCGGTTCTCCACGTCGACCGTCAGGTCGGGATACGCGGCCGCCATCCCCCGCAGCGCGTCCGCCACGACGGTCTCCGGCACGTTGATCAGCATCCTCATCGGTATCTCCTAGTGAGCCTGGCTTGTGGGCTGCGTGGTCCGACGTCGGGCCGAGTTCGCCGATAGGGCTAATGGCAGTATCGACCTTGCACCAGTCGTGGTCACGTGCAAGCGCCCGTCGTCACGGTGCGCGACGGCCGGGGCGCCGTGGCCGCCTCCCGACCGGCCCCCCGCGCTACACAACGTGAGGAGAACCGGCGGCCGCGTGAGACCCCGCATCGGCCGGGCCGCGCGGGGAACCCGGGGGGCCGGGGCACGGAGCCGCCGGGCGGTGGAGGAGGTGCCGTAGCCGTGGACGACTGGGAGATGTGGGACATGCACGACGAGGTGCGGCTGTCGCCGCGCGAACGCATCACGCTGCTGCAGATGGAGGCGGTCCTGCGCAAGGACCGCCGGCTCACGCGCCGCATGGCCGCCGTGCGCCGGCCCGGGCGACGCGAGATCTGGCTGCCGGTGTCGGCGCTGCTGCTCGGCGCGGCGTCGGTGTTCGTGGCCGTCATGGGTATCCGTACGTCCGACACCACGCTGCTGTGGTGCTTCGCGCTGCTGTGGCCGCTGACCCTCTTCCAGGCGTTCCGTCTGCTGTGCCGCGCGGCCGGCCGCGGCCCCCGTGCGGGCGGCCGGACCACACCCTGGCTCTGAACCGGACCCCGCACCCGGACCTGTCCCGCCTGTCCCTGCCCCCGTGACCCACGGAAAGCCTCCGTGACACGGAAAGCCTCCCGGTACCCGCCGCCCCGAGGGCCCGCTGGTACCGGGAGGCCGGTCTCGCTCCGGCGCGGCGGCCGGAGCCGCCACGCTCGGCCTCCCCCGCGCCGCCCGCGCCTCAGCTCTCCTTGCCCCGGCCCGAGAGCGCGTCACGCATCCGGTCGACCAGCCCCATGCCCGGCGCCAGCAGCTTGTTGGCCGGGGGAGTGTCGGGCGCCGACGGGTGCGGCCGGGTGGGAGCCGTCTTCTTCGCGCGGCGCACCTTGTCGCCGAGGTCCATCAGCGCGTCCGGGGGACAGGCCTTCTGCAACTGCGGGAAGAGGTTCTGCTCCTCGTCCGCCACGTGGGACCTGATCTCGCTCATCAGCTGCGCCATGAGCGTGTCGAACCGGGGGTCGTCCGCCTGACAGCCTTCGAGATCCTTCATGATCTGCTCGGCCTTGGCGTGGTCCTCCAGTTCCTTGTCGGCCAGGGCGTCCCCACCCGTGATGTGCTCACGCACCGCCGGGTAGAGGTAGGCCTCCTCCGCGACCGAGTGGCGCACCAGCTCGATCGTGACCTGGTCGGCGATGTCCTTGCGCTCCTTGGCGCCGGACGGCAGTGCCTCGATGCGGGCGAACATCTCGTCGACCTCGCGGTGATCGGTCGTCAGCTCCTGGATGACGTTTCCGCCGTGACCCATGTCGATACCTCCTGCGAGAATCGCGGCGGCCGTGACCGGCCGACCGTCGCCGCGCCGAGTGCCCCGGCCCCGCCGCGTTACACGGCTCCCGGGCCCGTTCGGCCCCCCCGGGCGCCCACGACCACCCGTCCGGCCCGCTCACCGGCGCCGAGGGCGGGCACCGGTGCGCGGTGGGCTGCGGACGGCGGTCCGCCCAGGGACCAGCGGTCCGGCGACCGGGCCCGTACCGCCGTGCGGGGAGCGTCCGACGGCTGCGGACCCCGCCGCTCCAGCGCCGCCGTGGTGTGAGGTTCTCCCCGCCGTGATATCAGCTTCTCGAAGTCGCGCGAGCAGCCCCCGTTCCGGACAATAGGGGTCAACGTGTGAACCCAACCGGCAGGGGAACCCTGCCTGCCGGTGCCGTCCAGCCAGTGGCGGCCGACCAGGGCGGTCCTCCGGATCAGTGGGGCCCGGGCCCTGTCCTCTGTTCCCCCTCGGGCCGGCGACCGGCCCGCGGACGCGACGCGCGCCGAAACGCCCAGGCAGGAGCGTTTCCAGCGGCGCGGGCGACGCGCATGACGCGGACGAAGGAATGGACCTCATGACTGGTGACACACCGTTCTCCTGGCGACGCGCCCTCGTGACCGGCGGCGCCGGCTTCCTCGGCTCCCACCTGTGCGAACGGCTGCTGGATTCGAACGTCGAAGTCGACTGTGCCGACAACCTGGCCTGCGGACGCCGCGAGAACGTCGCACACCTGGAGGACCGGCCCGGCTTCCGCTACCTGCACTGCGACGTCTCCGACCCCCACTGCCCGCGGGAGCTTCCCGGCCCCTACGACCTGGTGCTGCACTTCGCCTGCCCGGCCTCACCCGCCGACTACCTGCGCCTGCCCCTGGAGACCCTGGACGTCGGCAGCCTGGGCACACGCAACGCCCTGGCGGTCGCCGAACGCGACGGCGCCCGCTTCCTGCTCGCCTCCACCTCCGAGGTCTACGGCGACCCGCTCGTGCACCCGCAGCACGAGGGCTACTGGGGCAACGTGAACCCGGTCGGCCCGCGCAGCGTGTACGACGAGTCCAAGCGGTTCGCCGAGGCCCTGGTCACCGCCCACGCGGGCACCAGGGGGACGAACGCCGGGATAGTGCGGCTGTTCAACACCTACGGCCCGCGCATGCGCGCCCACGACGGCCGGGCCGTGCCCACGTTCATCAGCCAGGCCCTGGCCGGGGAACCCCTCACGGTCACCGGCGACGGCAGCCAGACCCGCTCGCTGTGCTACGTGGACGACACGGTCGACGGCATCCTGCGAGTCGCCGAGAGCCGCTCCGTGCGCCCGGTGAACATCGGCGGCAGCGACGAGATCACCGTCGCCGAACTGGCCCGCCGGGTGGTCGCCCTCACCGGCTCCCGTTCGCCGATCGCGTTCGTCGACCGCCCCGTCGACGACCCCGGCCGGCGCCGCCCCGACACCACGCTCGCCCACGAACTCCTCGGCTGGTCGCCCCAGATCCCGTGGGAGGAGGGCCTGAAACAGACCATCGCCTACTTCGCGGCGCTGCCGCCGCTTCCCCTCCGGCCGGAGGGGGACAGCGCCCCGCGGCAGACCTGACCGCCCCGCCCACCGTCGTACTGGAGACAGCGCATGCACGTCCTGGGTGTCAACGCACTCTTCCACGACCCCGCAGCAGCCCTGATCACGGACGGCAGGGTCGTGGCGGCGGCGGAGGAGGAGCGGTTCTCGCGCCGCAAGCACGGCAAGCGGCCCGTTCCCTTCTCCGCCTGGGAACTGCCCGAGCAGGCGGCCCGCTGGTGCCTGGAACACGCCGGCCTCACCCCGTCCGACCTGGACGCCGTCGCCTACTCCTACGACCCCGCCCTCGCCCGCCCCGCCGACCGGATGAGGCTCGACGACCCGTGGGACCACCTGCGCCAGGAGTACGCCCGCCGTGCCCCCGCCTTCCTCGCGGAGGCCCTGCCCGGACTGGACCCCGCCAAGGTCTGCTTCGTGCCCCACCACGTGGCGCACGCCGCCTCCGCCGGACCGGTCTCGCCGTACCCCGACTGCGCCGTCCTCGTCCTCGACGGCCGCGGCGAGTGCGGCTCCCACCTGGCCGGCCGCTACACCAACCGTGAACTGACCGTCCTCGGCGCCCAGGAACTGCCCGACTCCCTCGGCCTCTTCTACGAGGACCTCACCCAGCACCTCGGATTCCTGCGCAGCAGCGACGAGTTCAAGGTCATGGCACTCGCCTCCTACGGCACCCCGTGCTTCGCCGGCCGGCTGCGGGAGTACGTCCGGCCCGACGGCCGGGGCGGCTTCCGGGCCCGTCCGGTCCCCTGGGCCGACCTCGTGCCGCCACGCCCGGCGGGGGGCGCCTGGCACCAGGACCACGCCGACCTCGCGGCCAGCGCCCAGCTGTGCCTGGAGGAGACGATGCTCGCCCTCGCCCGGTGGCTGCGCGAGCACACCGGCGAGGACGCGCTGACCATGGCCGGCGGCGTCGCGCTGAACTGCGTGGCCAACACCCGGTTGTGGCGGGAGAGCGGCTTCCGGCACATCTGGGTGCAGCCGGCCGCCGGGGACGCCGGCACCGCCCTGGGCGCGGCCGCGCACGTCGCCGGCCGGAAGGACACCCTCGAACCGATGCCGACCGCGGCGCTCGGCCGCGGCTGGAGCGACACCGAACTGCGCGACTGGCTGGAGCGGGCGGCCGTACCGTACGAGGAGCCCGCGGACGTCGCCGAGACGGCTGCCGAGGCACTGGCCGCCGACGGCATCGTCGCCTGGTTCCAGGGCCGCGCCGAATACGGGCCGCGTGCGCTCGGCCACCGCTCCCTGCTCGCCCACCCCGGCCGGGCGGAGAACGTGGAACGCCTCAACGCGGTCAAGGGCCGCGAGGAGTTCCGGCCCGTCGCCCCGATGGTCCTCGCGGAGCGGGCGGCCGAGCTGTTCGACGGACCGCTGCCCAGCCCCCACATGCTCTTCGTGCACGACGTGGCCGCCGACTGGAGGGCCCGCGTCCCGGCCGTCGTCCACGTCGACGGCACGGCCCGCATCCAGACCGTGGACCGCGCCGAGGAACCGCTCGTGGCCCGCATGATCGACGGCTTCGAACGGCGCACCGGGCTGCCCGTCGTGGTCAACACCAGCCTCAACACCGCCGGACGCCCCATGGTCGACGACCCCCGGGACGCCCTGGAGTGCTTCGGCTCGGCACCCGTGGACCTGCTGGTGCTCGGCCCGTTCGCGATCCGCCGTGGAAGGGCGTACGCATGACCGACGCTCCCGCCTACACCGTCGTCGTGCCCACGATCGGGCGCCCCTGCCTCGCCGAGTGCCTGCGGGCCCTCGCCGCGGCCGACGACCACGCCCCGCACGAGGTGATCGTCGTGGACGACCGGCCCGAACCGGACGGCGACCTGCCGCTCCAGTCGGCCGGACCGCTCCTCGACCGGGTCCGGACCCTGCGCACCTGCGGCAAGGGGCCGGCCGCCGCCCGCAACGCCGGCTGGCGGACCGTCCGTACGCCGTGGACGGTTTTCCTGGACGACGACGTCCAGGTGCTGCCGGACTGGTCCCGGCTGCTCGCCGAGGACCTGCGGGAGGCCGGCGAGGACGTCGGCGGCATCCAGGGGCGGCTGCGTGTCCCCCTGCCCCCGGACCGCCGGCCCACCGACTGGGAACGCAACACCAAGGGCCTGGAGAACGCGGCCTGGGCCACCGCCGACATGGCCTACCGCACCCAGGCGCTGACCCGGGCCGGCGGCTTCGACGAACGCTTCCCGCGGGCCTTCCGTGAGGACGCCGACCTCGCCCTGCGCATGCAGCGGGCGGGCTGGTCCCTGATCCGGGGCCGGCGCGTCACCCGGCACCCGGTCCGCGCCGCCCACTGGTGGGCCTCGCTGCCCGCCCAGCGCGGCAACGCCGACGACGCCCTGATGAACCGGCTGCACGGCCGCGACTGGTGGGACCGCGCCCAGGCACCCCGCGGCCGGTTCCGCCGGCACCTGCTGGTCACCGGCGCGGCGCTCGCCGCCGCCTCCTGCGCCCTGACCGGCCGGCGCCGCGCCGCGACGGTCTGCGCGGCGCTGTGGACGCTGGGCACCGCCGAGTTCGCCCTCGCGCGCATCATGCCCGGCCCGCGGACCGCACGCGAGATCACGGGGATGCTCGGCACCAGCGTGCTCATCCCGCCCCTCGCCGTCCGGCACTGGCTGCGCGGAGTCGTCCGCCACCGGCACGCCGAGCCCCTCGGGGGTGCCGGATGACGAACGTGTCCGCCGTCCTGTTCGACCGCGACGGCACGCTCGTCGCGGACGTGCCGTACAACGGCGAACCCGGCCGGGTCCGGCTGCTGCCGGGCGCCGCGGAGGCCGTCGCCCTGGCGCGGTCGCACGGCCTGGTCACCGGGGTGGTCAGCAACCAGTCCGGCATCGGGCGCGGGCTGCTCACCACCGAGCAGGTGCTCCGCGTCAACCGGCGCGCCGACGCGCTCCTGGGCGGTCTGGACGCCTGGGTGTTCTGCCCGCACGCCCCGGACGCCGGCTGCGGGTGCCGCAAACCCCGGCCCGGCCTCATCCTCGCGGCGGCCGCCCGACTGCGCGTCGCACCCGCCGCGTGCGTGGTGGTCGGGGACATCGCCGCCGACGTCCTGGCCGCCCACGCGGCCGGCGCCCGGGGGCTTCTGGTCCCGAACGCGGTCACGGCACCCCAAGAGGTGGAACGTTTCTCCGATCTGACCGCCCCGGACCTGCCCACGGCGGTACGCCGAGTCCTGGACCGGTGGCACCGCCCGGCGCCGGAACCCGGTCGCCGGGACGGCGCTCGTCCGGCCCCCGGTCGCGGGCGCACGCACCGCCCGGACGCCCACGGCACGCCGGTCACCCCGGCCGGCAGGCGGTCGCCGTGAGAGCCCTGGTCGTGCGCCTCGACAGCTTCGGCGACGTGCTGCTCGCCGGCCCCGCCGTGCGCGCCGTCGCCGCCCGCTCCGCGCACGTCACCCTGCTGTGCGGCCCGCGCGGCGCCGACGCCGCCCGGCTGCTGCCCGGCGTCGACGAGGTGCTCGTCTGGGAGTCGCCCTGGGAGGGCTTCGACCCGCCCCCGGTCGACCCGGCGGACATCGACGCACTCCTGGGCCGGCTGCGCACCGGGTCCTACGACACCGCTCTGATCCTCACCTCGTTCCACCAGAGCCCCCTGCCCACCGCGCTGCTGCTGCGGCTCGCGGGCATCGGGCGCATCGGCGCCGACAGCATCGACCACCCCGGGCGGCTGCTGGACGTACGCCACCGCAGGGCGGCGGACCGGCACGAGGTGGAAGCGGCGCTGGACACGGCCGCCGCCCTGGGTTTCCCGGCACCGGCCGGGGACGACGGGCGGCCGCGGACACTGCCGCCCCCCGACACCGCCGAACTCACCGGTCACGGCCCGTACGTGGTCCTGCACCCCGGGGCCAGCGCCCCCGCCCGTGCCTGGAGTCCCGACCGCTGCGAGGAGGCCGTCGCCCTGCTCGCCGACGCCGGGCACCGCGTCGTCGTCACCGGCGGCCCGGGCGAGACCGCCCTCACCCGGCGGGTCAGCGGGCACGTGGCCGTCGACCTCGGCGGCCGGACCGATGCGCACACCCTGGCCGGGGTGCTGCACACGGCCGACGTCGTGATCAGCGCCAACACCGGCCCCGCCCATCTCGCCGCCGCGGTCGGCACCCCCGTGGTGTCGCTGTTCGCGCCGGTGGTCCCGGCCGGACGCTGGGCGCCGTACGGCGTCCCCGTCATCCTGCTCGGCGACCAGTTTGCGCCGTGCGCGGACACCCGGGCCCTCACCTGCCCGGTGCCCGGCCATCCCTGCCTGGACGAGGTCACCGGACAGGACGTGGTGCGCGCGGTCCACAAGCTCATCCAGGAGCGGCCCTCATGAACATCCTCGTCTGGCACGTGCACGGATCGTGGCTCACCGCCTTCGTGCAGGGCCCGCACACCTACCTGGTCCCGGTCACCGGGGACCGCGGGCCCGACGGCCTCGGCCGGGCCCGGACCTGGGACTGGCCGGAGAGCGTGCGGGAGCGGACCCCGGCGGAACTCCGGGACTGCGACATCGACCTGATGGTTCTTCAACGGCCGCACGAACCCGGCCTCGCCCGGCGCTGGACCGGCCGCCGGCCCGGCGTCGACGTGCCCGCGGTGTACGTCGAGCACAACAGCCCCGACGAGTCGCCCGACCGGCAACGGCACCCGCTGGCCGGGCAGTCCGCGATCCCGGTCGTCCACGTCACCCACTTCAACCGGCTGATGTGGGACACCGGCCGGGCCCCGACCGACGTCGTCGAGCACGGCATCATCGACCCCGGCCCGCTGTGGACCGGCACCGAACGGCGCGCCGCCGTCGTCGTCAACGAACCCGTGCGCAGGGGCCGTACCACCGGCACCGACCTGCTGCCCCGGTTCGCCCGGTCCGCGCCCCTGGACGTCTTCGGGATGCGCACCGAAGGACTCGCCGATCACCTCGGCCTGCCGCCCGAGCGCTGCCGCACCCGAGACCTGCCCCAGCACGAACTCCACCGAGAGATGGCCAGGTGTCGCGTCTACCTGCACCCCGTGCGCTGGACCTCGCTCGGCCTGTCCCTGCTGGAGGCGATGTTCCTCGGCATGCCGGTGGTCGCCCTGGACACCACGGAGGTCCGGGAAGCGGTCCCCGACGGCGCCGGGGTGGTCTCGAACCGCCTCGACGTACTGGAGGACGCCCTGCGGGCGTACCTCGCCGATCCCGAACAGGCCCGCCGCACGGGCGGGACGGCCCGGGCCGCGGCCCAGGCCCGCTACGGAGAGCGGCGCTTCCTGGACGACTGGGAGCGCCTGATCAAGGAGGTCACCCGATGAGCCGTATCCCGCACACGGCCGGGCGTGTCGCCATGGTCTCCGAGCACGCCAGCCCTTTGGCCGCGCTCGGCGGACCGGACGCGGGCGGCCAGAACGTGTACGTGGCACAGGTCGCCAGGCAACTCGCGAGAAAGGGCTACCGGGTCACGGTGTACACCCGGCGGGACTCGGCGGGCCTGCCGGACCGGATGACCCTCATCGACGGGGTGCAGGTGGTGCACGTGCCCGCCGGGCCGCCCGCACCCGTCCCCAAGGACGAACTCCTGCCGTACATGGCCGAGTTCGGCGACTTCCTGGCCCGGCAGTGGTCGCTGGGCCCGCCCGACGTCGTGCACTCCCACTTCTGGATGTCCGGCCTCGCCGCCCTGGCAGGCGCCCGGGGCCTCGGCATCCCCGTCGTGCAGACGTACCACGCGCTGGGCACCGTGAAGAAGCGCTACCAGGGCACCGCCGACACCAGCCCGCCCGAACGGCTCGCGATCGAGGAGGCCGTCGGCCACGACTGCGCCCGCATCATCGCCACGTGCAGCGACGAGATGGCCGAACTCAAGGCCATGGGGCTGCCCGAGGACCGGATCAGCATCGTGCCCTGCGGCGTCGACCCCGACCAGTTCAGCCGCGCCGCCGACACCCGGCTGCCCGGCGCGCGCCGGCGACTGCTGTCCGTCGGCCGACTCGTGCCCCGCAAGGGCTTCGACCGGGCCATCCGCGCCCTCGCGGGCGTCCCCGACGCCGAACTCCTCATCGCGGGCGGCCCCGAGGCCGACCTGCTCGGCACCGAGCCCGAGGCCGCGCGCCTCCACGCCGTCGCCGGCGAATACGGGGTCGCCGACCGGGTGACGCTGCTCGGCGGGGTGGGCCGGGCCCGCATGCCGCGGCTGATGGCCGGCGCCGACCTCGTCCTGTCCCTGCCCCTGTACGAGCCCTTCGGCATCGTCCCGCTGGAGGCCATGGCCTGCGCGACCCCGGTGGTGGCCACGGCGGTGGGCGGCCAGCTCGACACGGTCGTGGACGGCTCCACGGGCGTCCTCGTCCCCGCCGACGACGACTACGACCTCGGCGCGGTCGTCCGCTGTCTGCTCGCCGACCCCGACCGGCTCGCCCGCTACGGAGCCGCCGGCCGCGAACGGGTCCTCGCCCACTACACCTGGGACCGCGTGGCCGACGGGGTGGCAGGTGTCTACGGCGAGGTGTCCCCGATCCGCTCGCTGTCGGGAGTCGTCCGATGAAGACCGTCACCGACACCACCCACTGCGACGACCTGGTCAAGGCGCTGGAGACGTTCCGCGACAGCGGTCCGCTCATCGCACGCTGGGGCACCGAACTCGCCCGGCGCCTCGGCGGCGGCTCCCGGCTGCTGGTGGCCGGCAACGGCGGCAGCGCGGCGCAGGCACAGCACCTGACGGCCGAACTCGTGGGCCGCTACCGGGAGGACCGGCCGCCGTTCTCCGCGGTCGCCCTGCACGCCGACACCTCCTCCACCACGGCGATCGCCAACGACTACGGCGTCCAGGAGGTGTTCGCCCGCCAGACCGCCGCCCACGGCCGCCCGGGAGACGTCCTCCTGCTGCTGTCCACCAGCGGGGCGAGCGCCAACCTGCTGGCCGCCGCCGAACGCGGCCGCCGGCTCGGCATGGCCGTGTGGGCACTGACCGGACGGGCGCCCAACCCCTTGCAGCTCGGCGCGGACGACTCGCTGTGCGTGGACGCACCCGTCGCGGCCACCGTGCAGGAACTGCACCTGGTGGCCGTGCACATGCTCTGCGAGGCCTTCGACGAGGCGGTCGAGCGGGGCGAGGCCGACCGGGCCGCCGCCGACGCGGACGACCTCCCCGCCCCCGCCGGCCGACCGGAAGCCCATGACCCGACAGCTGTCGACGGCACGCCCTGCCCCGACGGCAAACCGGGTGTCGTCGGCCGGCTCGTGGGCCGGGCCCGCACCGTCGGCCGGGCCGCGCCCCACCGGCCCGCGGCCCCCGGGAAGGGACACGCATGAGCACCCCGCGCACGCCCCTGGTCGTCGTGGGCGACGCCCTGCTCGACCACGACCTGTGCGGCCGGGCCGAGCGGCTGGCCCCGGACGCGCCCGTGCCGGTGGTGCACGGCACCCGGCGCAGCTCGCGCCCGGGCGGCGCGGCCCTCGCCGCCTGCCTCGCCGCCTCGGACGGCCGCCCCGTCACCCTCGTCACCGCGCTCGGGACCGACCCGGCCAGCGACACCCTGCGCGAACTGCTGTCCGGCCGGGTCACGTTGGTGGAAGTACCGCTGGAAGGCGCGCTGAGCAGCAAGACGCGCGTCCTCGCCGGGGACCGGCCGCTGCTGCGCCTGGACGACGGCGACGGACGCGCCCGCGAGACGACCGGTCCCGCCGTGGCCGCCGTGACCGGGGCCGGCGGCGTCCTGGTCGCCGACTACGGCCGTGGCACCGCCGACGTCCTCCGGGCGGCCCTGACCACCGCCGCCGCCGAGGCGCCCGTCGTCTGGGACCCCCATGTGCGGGGCCGGGCGCCCGTCCCCGGCGTCCGCCTGGCCACCCCCTCGGCCCAGGAGGCCCGCGCCTTCGCCCGCCGACTGGAGGACGGCTGGGACTCCGACGAGCAGGCCGGGCTGCGCACCGCGGCGCGGGACGCCCGCACCCTCGTCCGGGCCTGGCGGGCCCGGGCCGTCGCCGTGACCCTCGGCGAGCGCGGCACCCTGCTGTCCCACGGCGAGACCCCCCTGCTCGTGCCGACCCCGGCGGCCGCCGTCGGCGACCCGTGCGGAGCGGGCGACCGGTTCGCGGCGACCGCCGCCGCACTGCTCGCGGACGGCGCCCTGACCGAGGCCGCCGTGCAGGAGGCCGTGCACGCGGCGACCCGCTACGTCGCGGAGGGCGGCGCCCGGGCGCTGGCCGTGCGGGAACAGCCCGACGCGCCCGAACACGTCCCGGCCGACGGCGACACCACGGCGGACGCCGTACGCACGGCCACCCGGGTCCGGGCGGCGGGCGGCACGCTCGTCGCCGCGGGCGGCTGCTTCGACCTGCTGCACGCCGGTCACGTGGCCCTGCTGCAGGCAGCCCGCCGGGCCGGCGACTGCCTGATCGTCTGCGTCAACTCCGACGACTCGGTGCGCCGCCGCAAGGGCGGCGGCCGGCCGCTCGTCCCGGTCGCCGACCGGGTCCGGGTGCTGCGCGCCCTGGAGTGCGTCGACGCCGTGGCCGTCTTCGACGACGACACACCGGAACGCATCCTCGGCGAACTGCGCCCGCACATCTGGGCCAAGGGCGGCGACTACGCCCGCACCCCGCTGCCCGAGCAGCCCCTCGTGGAGAGCTGGGGCGGACAGGTCCTCCTGCTGCCCTACCTCGACGGCCGCTCCACCACCGGCCTCGCCCGCCGTGCGGCCCTGTCCCCGGCACCCGCCACGGGACCGGCGCGATGAGCCACCGCACGCGCGAGCCGGCTCCGGCGCCCGCACGCCGGCCGCCGCGACCGGCGCCCCGGATCGTCCCGCCGACCGGGGTACCCGGGCGCCACCGCCACCCCACCCCGGCATCCACACCTACCGGAGGTCCGACCCGGTGACCCGAACCCCGCACCCCCCGACCGTCCTGGTGCTGCGTGCGCTGGGGCTCGGTGACCTGCTGGCCGGAGTGCCCGCGCTGCGCGGTGTCCGCCGCGCCTTCCCCGGCCACCGCATCGTCCTCGCCCAGCCGGCGGGCCTCACCGAACTCGCCCTGGCCACCGGTGCGGTCGACGCCGTTTTCCCGGCCGAGGCGCCCGGCCGTGCGGTGCCCTCACTCGCCCACTGGGCCGCACCCGCACCGGACGTGGCGATCGACCTGCACGGCAACGGTCCCGAGAGCCGCGACGCGCTCGCCGCCCTGCGCCCGCGCCGGCTGCTCGCCCACGCCTGCCCGGACGGGCCGCCGTGGCGCGGGCACGCCAACGAGCGGGACCGCTGGTGCGCCTTCCTGCACGGCTACGGCATCCCGGCCGACCCCCTGGACCTGAGGCTGCCGCCGCCCACCGCGCCGTCCCCGGCGCCGGGCGCGGTGCTCGTGCACCCCGGGGCCGCCTCGGGCGCCCGCCGCTGGCCGGGGGGGCGGTACGCCGCCGTCGTACGGTGCCTGCGCGCCGCCGGACACCATGTGGTGCTCACCGGCGGCCCCGGCGAGGAGGCACTCGTGCACTCGGTCGCCGAGCGCAGCGGTCAGCACGCCCGCGACGTGCTGACCGGCGGCCTGCCCTTCGCGGAACTGTCCGCCCTGGTCGCGGGCGCGTCCCTGGTGCTCAGCGGCGACACCGGCCTCGCCCATCTCGCGGTGGCCCACGGCACCCGCTCGGTCACCCTGTTCGGACCGGTCTCCCCGCGGCTGTGGGGCCCGCCCCCGGGCCCGCACCACCTGGCCCTGTGGAAGCCCGGCCCCCCCGGCGACCCGCACGGCCGCACCCCCGACGCCCGCCTGCTGCGCCTGCGCACCGGCGAGGTCGCCGCGGCCTGCCTCATGCTGCTCCGGCCGGTCCGTGCCGAAGCCCGGCGGCCCGGACCGGACATCGCGCACGCCCGCTGAGCACGCCACCGGCCGCACCCGCCGCCCCGCCCCGGAGGACGGCCCACGCGTCGGCCACCCGCGGCCCGGCCTGCTCGCCGCCCGCACCCTGGTCGGCGAGCGGGCCGCCGGGGATCCCCTCGAACAGTCGCCTGCGGGGCCGTACAGCCGTGACGGTCTCGTGGCCCGGAGCCCCGGGCGGATGGCCCCCGAGCCGGGTCGGGCCGGTCGGTCGGTCAGGGGTGCTCGGGCTTCTGCGCCGGGGGCACTCCGCCGCCCTCGCCCCCGCCCTTGCGGCCCTTGTCCGAGCCGTGCGGGTGACGCCGTCCTCGCCGCGTCGCCCCCGCCGCCGGAGCCGGACCTGCCCGCCCGGCGCTCGGCTTGCCCCTCTGCGCCCCGTGGGGCACCGACAGTCCCTCCTGAGCGCGGGCGGCATCCACCCGCCGCTCCTGCCCGCGCACGACTCGGCCGCCCGGGGCCGGGGCGTCTTTGGGCCTTTGCGCGCCCTCTCGACACGGACGCGCCGGAACTCACCCGCCCGGCGGTACGCCCGCCGACTTCCTGGACCCGGAGCCCGCCACGGCGGCACACGGACGCGACGCGGGCCGGGCGGGCCGCGCAGGGCCCGGCCCGACACGCCCGGGTGACGTCGTTGCGTCCGGCCCGCGCCCGGAGGCACAGTGATGCCCCGGTCAAGACGCGGCCGGCTGGTCCTTTCCCGCCCAGGAAGCCGGATCCCCATGGAAAACGGTCAGCTCTCCCATGCCCGCGTCCGCCCCGGCGGGCCCTCCCCGCTCCTGCTGCGGACCGTGCGCGAGCACCGCCCCGAGGCCGGGGACGTCAGCGTCCTCAAGGCCCGCGGCACGGTCGACACCTCCAACGCCGCGGACTTCTCCGCGGCCCTCGCCGGGCACATCGGCCACGCCGACGACACCGGGGAACACCCCGTGCTGGACCTGACGGAGGTGTACCTGGCCTGCTCGGACGCCATGCGCGCCCTGGAGCGGGCGACCGCGTTCCTCGCCGTGTCCGGCCGTGTCCTGCCCGTCGTGGAACCGCGACCCCACGTGCGGGATGCGCTGCGCACCGCCGGACTGCCGGGTGTCCGGGTGCATGCCACGATGGCGTCGGCCCTGAACACGCTGGAACCCCGACCGGCACCGGAGCCACCCGGCGACACCCACTGACACCGGCGCGGGACGATCCCCCGCCTCCGCCCCCGGGGCCCGCGGGCCCCGGTCGGCAGCCTGCCGTACGAAGTGGTTCATCGAGGTCGGGAAGAGGCCGACACACTTCTGCGCGACGTCCTGACTGGTGGTGCGATGAAAGCCTCTTCCGACCGTCCCGGCGCACCGGCCCCGCTCGTCATCGAGTCCTCGGTGGTCGAGGGACTGCCCGCCGAGGGCGCTCTGCTCCTGCGCATGTCCGGCAGCCTGGACGCCCAGGGGGCCGAAGCCTGGGCGGAGGAGCTGCGCGGCCACCTGGACCAGGCGGACCGCGCCGGGCTGCGGCCCGTCCTCGACATGGCCCATGTGCAGCTCGGCGGTGCCGCGGTGCTGCGCACCCTCAGCGAGACCACCCGCGTCCGCACCGGACGCCCGGACCTGATCATCGTCCGCGCCCGGCCGGGGGTGCGCGAGGCGGTGCACCTCGCCCGCCTGGACGGCGTCCGGCTCTTCGCCACCCTCGACGAGGCGCTGCGGGAACTGGCCCGCACCGCCACCCGGGTCGAGGAGCTGCCCGCGTGGCGGTCGCAGATGTCGGACCCGCTGCGGCCCTCGTACGAGGAGCTGCACAAGGAGGTCCGGGCCCTGCGCGCCCGGGTGCGCACCGCCCCGGTGATCGGCATGGCCCAGGGCACGCTGATGGTGCGCTACGGCCTCCCGGACTCGGGAAGCGCCTTCCGGGTGCTGCGGGAGACCTCGCAGCGGTTCAACGTGCCCCTGCGGGTGCTCGTCTCCGCCGTGGTCGCGGCCCGGCCCCCGGACGGCGAGGAGTGGTTCCCGGGCCGCCTCCCGCTTCCGGTGCCCCAGCTGCGGCTCCTGGGACGCGGCGGCCGTGATCCGCGCTGCCGGCGGCAGATGATCGACGCCGTGCTGCACGAGTCGCTGGCCGTCGGACGAGCCCCCGCCGGGTACGTGCAGTTCGTGGACCCCGCCGTCGGCACGCTGGCGCCGGAGACCCACTACGGCTGTGCCGAGACGTTTCTCGACCATCTGGTGCGGGGCCGGGACGAGGGCACACCGGACGCGCTGGCCCGGACGCGGCGGCGCCGGGTGAGCGTCCCCGACGTGGCCGCCGACACGCTGCTCTCCGAGGACTGGCGGCGCGTCCTGCTGACCACGGGCACCCGCGCCCTGCACAGCGTCCCCGTCCTGTCCTCGGCCGGTTCCTGCACCGGCGTGATCACCCTGCACTGGGCCGAGGCCGGGCACCGGCCGACCGCCGCCCAGGCCGAGACCGTCGCCCTGCTGGCCGCCGAAACGGCCGCCTGGCTGAGCTGGTACCACCGCTCCGTCCTCCTCGATGCCCTGGAACACCTCCACCGGGTGCTGAGCGACTCCGGGTGAGGCGATCCGCCGGCGGTGCGCGTCACCGGGGCCGTGCTGGGAATCCGGACCCCGCAACGATCACGCACCACCCGGAGGGAGTCCGGCGCACGTCCCGTCCGCAGCAGCCCGAACAGCGGCGCAGGGACAAGGGAGGCGCCCCCCAGGACAGCGGCAGGCTCAAGGCGGGCCAGCCCACCGACCGCGGCCCGGGCGGCCACCCGCACGGCTCGGACAAGGGCCGCAAGGGCGGGGGCGAGGGCGGCGGAGTGCCCCCGGCGCAGAAGCCCGAGCACCCCTGACCGACCCGACCGGCCCGACCCGGCTCGGGGGCCATCCGCCCGGGGCTCCGGGCCACGAGACCGTCACGGCTGGGACCGTCACGGCTGTACGGCCCCGCAGGCGACTGCGGGGCCGTTCTCCGTGGGCGGTCCGTCGGCGCCCGGCAGGGGCTACGCTCCGCGGTATGCGGATCTCCGTCTCCTCCGACATGGACGAACCCGTGGCCCGCCTCCTCGTCGAGGAGCTGCGCGAACGCGGCCACGAAGTGCGCGTCCACGGGGCGCTGCGGCCCGGCGCCGACGCTCAGTGGGCGGTCTGCTCAGCGGCGGCCGCCCGGGACGTCGCCGAGGGCGCGGCCGACCAGGCGGTGGTGTGCTGCTGGACCGGCACCGGCGCGTCCATCGCGGCCAACAAGGTGCCGGGCGTGCGCGCGGCCCTGTGCACGGACGCCGCGACGGCGGACGGCGCCCGCCGCTGGAACGACGCCAACGCTCTGGCGCTGAGCCTGCGACTGACCTCACAGCCGCTGCTGACGGAGATCCTCGACGCCTGGTTCGCGGCCGAACCGAGCCGGGACGCCGAAGACGTGCAGAACGTGGCCCGCGTCGGCCGCCTGGACGCCGCCCGGAAGAATTCCTAGGGGCGTCCGGCGGGCCGGGGGGACCGGATTCGTCGAAGGGTTCTAGGGTGGGGGTCGTCCGGGCGCCATGGACTCGGGCCCGGCCGCCGGATCAGTGGGCGCCGAGTCCGCCGCCGCCGAACGAGCCGCTGGATCCGCTGCTCCAGCGCCGGCGTTCCTTGGAGGCGCTGGGTTTGCTGTCCATGTTGCTCAGCTCGTACGGGGTGAGTGGGCGACCACCCTTGGGCATCTGCGGAACCTCCTGGGATTCCCTGTTCTCCCGGACCTCGTGCACCGGTCCTTCCGGTGGCAGCTGGGGCTGCTCCTCGGGCCTCGGGCGGGGGGACTCGCGGTACTTGACGCGGGAGTTCATCCAGAATCCGCCGGCGAGCAACGCGAGCAAGGCCACGGCCACGAGGAACAGCACCAGGCTCATGAGGCCGCTCGCCGCGGCCAGCTGCATCGATGCGGTACTCATAAAACAGGGATACCCCACCCAGAACAGGGCGAACCGGACACTTTACGTGACCAGGTGCCGACAGGCGGCGACTCGACAAGCCTTCGTCCCGCGGAGGGTCCTACCCCGTCGCCGCGGAGTGTTTGCCGCTCCCCGCCCCGGCTACCCGCACGGTGTGACGACGCCGACTTCGCAAGCCCAGCTCTACCGGTTCCTGGAGGACCGCTTCACCTGTGCGCAGGCCTGCACGGAGTGCGCCCGGGCCTGCGCGGTGCGGGCGAGCCTGGTGTACCCGGACGGCACCGAGCGCCAGGAACGGGTGCGCCGGCTGGGCATCATGTGCGCGGAGGTGTGCGACGCCACCTGCCGTGTGCTCTGCGAGGAGAACCACCAGGACGAGGAAGGCATCCGGGTGCGGCTGGAGTGGTGCCGTTCGGTGTGCCTCGAAAGCGCCAAGGCCTTCGACGAGTACCCCGGCGCCGAGTCCGCGGCCGCGACCTGCCGGGCCTGCGTCGACGCCTGCTCGGACTTCCTGGACATCCTGCGCTGACCGCTTCCGCACGGCCGTACGGCCTTCCCCGGCCCCAACTCGCCGGAACCCCGGCATTCCCAATTTCTGGAACACGTTCTACGGTATGCGCCGTCAGGACCGCCCTTGGGGACCCTGGAGGCGCCGTGCACCTCGATCACACGCCCGAGCAGCAGCGACTGCGCGCCGAGCTGCGCGCCTACTTCGGCCGGCTGGTCCCGGACAACGCCTACGCGCGCTACGCCGACCCGGCCGCCCAGAAGCGGTTCTACCGTGACACCGTCCGCCGGCTCGGCGCGGACGGCTGGCTCGGCGTCGGCTGGCCCCGGGAGTACGGCGGGCGCGGCATGACGGCGATGGAACAGTTCATCTTCTTCGACGAGGCGGCGCAGGCCGGCGTACCGCTGCCGCTGATGGCCCTGAACACGGTCGGTCCGACGCTCATGCGGTTCGGCACCGACGAGCAGAAGGCGTACTTCCTGCCGCGCATCCTCTCCGGCGAGATCGACTTCGCCATCGGCTACAGCGAGCCGGACGCCGGTACCGACCTGGCCGCCCTGAAGACGCGGGCCGTGCGCGACGGCGACGAGTACGTCGTCAACGGGCAGAAGATCTGGACCACCAACGGCGACACCGCGGACTGGGTGTGGCTCGCCGTGCGCACCGACCCCGGGGCGCCCGCGCACCAGGGCATCACCATGCTCCTGGTGCCGACCTCCGACCCCGGCTACTCCTGCACGGTCATCAACACCCTCGCCTCCCACGACACCACCGCGAGCTACTACGAGAACATCCGTGTCCCCGTCTCCCGCCGGGTCGGCGAGGAGAACCAGGGCTGGCGGCTGATCACCAACCAGCTCAACCACGAGCGGGTCACCCTCGCCGCGCACGGCACGATGGCCGTCCGCGCCCTGCACGACGTGCAGCGCTGGACGCACGAGACCAAGCTCGCCGACGGCCGGCGGGTCGCCGACCTGCCGTGGGTGCGCCGGCTGCTGGCCCGCACCCACACCCGCCTCGACGCGCTGAAGCTGCTCAACCGGCGGATGGTCTCGGCCGTCGAGAACGGCACGCTCACCCCGCAGGACGCCTCGGCCGTCAAGGTCTACGGCTCCGAGGCTCGCCGGGACGCCTACGCCTGGCTCATGGAGATCGTCGCCGCCGCCGGCCCGCTGAAGGAGGGCTCCGCGGGCGCCGTCCTGCACGGCGAACTGGAGCGCGGCTACCGCTCGGCGGTCATCTTCACCTTCGGCGGCGGCAACAACGAGATCCAGCGCGAGATCATCTCCTGGATCGGCCTGGGAATGCCGCGCGTGCGGCGGTAGCCGGCATCAGATCTCAAGCCCAGTCGCTTCGCCCCTGGGGGCTCATGCCGATGTGGGACCGGCCGACCGGCCGCTAGCGCTGACGGCCTCCAACCCCAGCTCCCAGTGCAGGCGTTTCCCGTAGACGATCAACGGCCGCCGTCACTGCCGGCCGGGGGAGGAACCTCGTGATGGCGACAGCGGCGTACGTGTGGCGGCGCCCGACGTGGCGGGGAGACTGCTTGCCGCTTCCCCGGAGGCGAGGCGCTCCCCATGTCCGACTTCGTCACCCACCACGGTGCACGGGTCGTGATCCGTCACCTTCCGCCGCCTCGGCGGCCCGCACCCGCTGCTCCTCGCGAGCAGAGCCGACGTCCCGTTCCAGGGGGGTGCGGCTCACGGCTGTCGCGAGGTCCTCCAAGGCCCGTTTTTGCAGTTCCGCCTCGCGCCGCACGACCGGGCTCCCATTGCCGGCGGCGGCGTCCTCCCACGCGTGGAGCGCCTCCTCCACGCGTCCCCAGTCCGGATTCCTGTGCTCGCGCACGGCGACTGCTGCCTTCTCGGTGTCCGTCTCCACGGCCTCGGCGAATCGCTCCGCCTCGGGGACGAAACGGCTGTCGGCCCGCGGGACGTGGCTCTCCATGAGCATCGCTGCCCGGCCGAACCCCTTGAGCGCCTCCTGCGCCTCCTGCGCCTCGCGCGACGTCAGACCCCGGGGGCGCACCGGTTCCTGCCTTGCCCGGTCGTATGCCTCCTGCCAGGCGGCACGTGCCTCCCTGCTCTCCAGCAGTGCCCTGCGCATGTCGGCGTGATGCTCCTGGGTCGGTTCGGCGTAGTTGCGGAGCACCGCGGCCGCGTAGCGGCCGTTGGCGGCGAGCCAGTCCGCAAGCCGACTCGGCAGTCGGGGTGTCTCCCATGCGGGGAACACCACGTACGCCAGCATTGCCAGGGCCCCGCCGAGCAGGGTGAGTACCACCCGCTCCGGGACCGTCTGCTCCCATGCCTGGCCGCCCATGCCGAGCAGGAAGACGACGTAGGCGGCGGTGAAGCACTGGGAGTAGGCGTAGCCGGTACGGTTCAGCGTGTACGACAGGCCCGCCGAGACCACCGCCAGCGCGCCGGACACATGGGCGTCCGTGCCCAGGGCCCGCACCATGCCGGTGGCGAGTGCGACCCCCGCCAGGGTCCCGGCGAGACGGGCCACCGCACGCGCGTACGTCCGGTGGAAGTCCGGCCGCATCACCATCACCGAGGCGATGGGTCCCCAGTAGCCGTGGCCCAGGGGTAGCCGGGCGGCGATCAGATAGCCGAGCGTGGCCACCGCCGCCAGGCGGACGGCGTGCCGGAACACGGGCGAGTCCCGGCGGAGCTCACGGCGGACCGCCCGGACGACGACCGGGACCAGCCGGAGCATTGTCGGGCGCACCAGGAACGGGGCGCCGGCGGGGCCGGGCGGCGTGGCCTTCCTCCCGCGCGCGCAGCCGCTTTCGGCGATCTCCAACGCCTCGCCGAGCAGTTCCACGAGCCGCTCGGCGGCTTGCCGCGCGGGGCCCTGAAGCACCTCGTGCTCCTCGTCGACGCGCAGGACGTCCGTGCTCTCGGGCCGCACCTCGGCGGGAGTACCGCGTCGGATCGAACGGGCGGCCGCGTCCAGGACGTCGGCGGCCGCGTCGAGCAACTCCCGCGCGCGGTCCCGCCCGGCTCCCTCCGCCGGGGCGCCGACGTCCGGGTCGGCGAGCGCGGCGACCACCGGCCGAATGCGCTCGGCGAGTCCCCGAGGGCCGTGCAGGACGGAGGGACGGGTGCGGGCCTGCGACGGCGTCACGGCGGCCGCGTCCCGGGCCGTCATCAACGGCTCCGGGTCGAACGGGGCGGTCGGGTCGTGCCGCAACCGGCGGGCGTAGTCCGCCACGGCGGCCAAGGCGTCGGCGAGCGCGTCACGATGCGCCCCCAACGCCGGATCGGGAACAGCAAGATCAGCACGGCCTGCGTCACGCCTCCGAGCGCGATGACCCCGGCGTGCTCCAGGGCTCGCCCGACGCTCGTGGGCAAGGTGATGGTCACGGGCATGCTGCCCACGGTCGTCGCTGCGACGATCCCAGCGGTCGATCCGACGGCCCACGCCATCCCCGCGGCAAAGGCCCATACGGCCAGCAGCGGCAGGAACGTCACGAGTCGCCCCGCCGCCAGGTAGCCCACGAGGGTGCTGAGCGCCAGGCCCGCGCCCGCGCCGAGCGCGACCACCTTGCGCGGACGCCAGCTGCGCTGGAAGGTGGCCCCACCCGCGGAGTAGGCGCCGAGGGCGGCGGACGCGGCGTACGCAGGGGAGACCAGCCACAGCGTCGGCCCGATGACGATCGCCACCCCAGCGGCCGTGCGCAGCGCGAGCAGGGGCTCCAGCCGCGTCTCCTCGATGGTGAGCCCGGATCGCACGACCTCCCCGAAGGCCCGCAGCCACGTCACGGGTGTCCGCCTGGCCGGAACGCCCTGCCGGGTCGCGGGGGCCTGGTTGAGGTGCGGCAACCGTCGGGCAAGGAAGCCTCCCACACGGCCCGCGAACTGACGGGCGGCCGCAGCCGCTGGACGGGGTCCTGCCACTGCGGACACCGCTGAGCGTCCGCCGTCCGTCCTCCGGGCCGGAGCGCGAGCAGTTGTCGTTGGTTCAGGTCCGGCCGGTGCGCGGCGATTGCTCCAAGCCCCGTCCGGGGGACGGGCAGATCGCCACCCGTCCCCCGGACCGGTCGGGGGAAACAGGGGGCACGGCGGCCCCGAGTCTCTTAACGCTTGTGGCCGTTCCCGTGTCCGTTCGGATGCAGGACCACCTTGGTCCAGCCCTCGTCACGGGCGTCGAAGTGCTCGTAGGCGGTGGGGGCCTCGTCCAGGCTGAGCTCGTGCGAGACGACGAAACTCGGCTTGGCCTTCCCGCCGGCGATCAGGTCCCGCAGGGCCCGGTTGTACCTCTTCACCGGTGCCTGCCCGGTTCCCATGCGCTGGCCCCGAGCGTCAACGAGCTGCTCGCTCCGCGAGCGAAGATCGCGGGCATCGTCGTCCAGGCGGTCTCCGGCACCGTCCCGCAGATCATCCGCGAGCGCTGGGCCGACATCGTGGGCGAGGACCTCGCCGACCGGGTGGAGCCCGTCATGCTCGGCGCCCAGGGACAGGAGCTGTGCACCCTCGCGGACTCCGCCCAGGCACGCGACGACGCCGCCCGGCGCGCCCCCGAGATCCTGGCCCGGATCCGCGAGGTGATCGGCGAAGGCTGCGCCATCACCCGCTGGGTCCCCAGCTCGCTGCTCCCCGTCGTGGTTGCCGTCACCGGTTCTCCAACGGTCACCGACCGGCGGGCTGTCGAGGACGTTCTGCTGCAGACCTGGCACGACGCCATCGAGGCCTGCGGGACTGAGCACACGCTGATCCTGGAACACGGCTGCGAGAGTGCGGTCGACCGCTTCGTGAGCGAATGGGTCGCACGCCTTCAGCTGCCGGACAAGGCAGGCCTGGTGTCAGCCCCGCGGGCCGCCGACACAGCACGCCACTACGACCAGGCCACCGCGGTCCGCGACCAGCAGCTGGCGGCCCGTCGTCCCGACCTGTGCCTGTCTTTCGTCACCCGCACCAGCGACTTGCTTCGTCTGGAGGAGCAGGCGAGCGCTGCCGGGATCCCAGTCCAGCGAGTCCTCCTCCCGTAGACCGGCCCCGGCCTCCCGCCCGGACTGCTTCCCGCAGCCAGCTCGCTCCGCCGAACCCTCGCAGGGGCGCCCGGTCACCTGGGGGTCAGGGTGAGCAGGCACCGCCCGGCGAGGTGGGCGGCGGAGGGGCGGGCGGCGTGGATGGTGTGGACGGCGGACCAGGAGTGCCCGAAGCACAGCAGTTCGGTGGCGGTGACCGCGGCGTCGGTGTCGAACGCCTCGATGCGGATGAACCGCAGGCCTTTGATGTAGCTGAGCAGGCCGGGCCGCCGGCCGTCAGGGACAGCACCGGCGCGTACAGGCGCCGAGTCCGCCGGAGGCCTGGACGTAGACCGCGGCGACCGCTTCGTCGAACGGGTCCTTCGGGTCGTTCAGCGCGGTGGCGGTCGTGTGGTCGAGGACGACCGCATCGCTGCCACTACGCGGCTGCCTGCGGGCTGGGCGCGGCGCCGCCCAGACGCTCGAGCACGGCTGTCGCCTTCGCCGGGTCCGGGCCGGTCCCGCGGGGACGTCCGACCCCTCGCGTGCACCGATTCACAGTCCTCGCGTTTCTACGGGATCGCAGATTCGCAGGACGGGCAATGTGACCGCATTGCGTGGGCCCCGAAGGGCCCGACCGAGAGGCGAGCTCGCTGGCCCCCGATCAACCACTCCGGGCACCTCTCCCCGTCTTCGGCACCGGCCCTTTGCACCGCTGCCGTTTGCCAGTCGGCCGCCGGGCCCGGCGGATGGGCTGTTTTGGCCCTCTGCCCAATGTGCTCGCGGCACCTTTGGCCGATCCGTACAACCGTGGGTCTTCGCCCCTCCGCATCATCAAGGGCCAGACAAAACCCGGAGGCGGAGGAGCGGTGTGATGGGAAGTGTGGGGACCCGGCCATCGGCCGGACAGGAGAGAACACGTACCGGCCGGCTCACCCGGCGGCAGGCCATGGGAACGCTGGTCGGAGAAGCGGCGGCGAGCCCCCTGAAGCGGACCATGGGCGTCGCCCAGCTGACCCTGCTCAGCGTGGGGGCGACCCTCGGCACCGGCATCTTCGTGGTGCTCGGGCAGGCCGTGCCCGAGGCGGGGCCCGCCATCGTCGTCTCCTTC
Organism: Streptomyces sp. 1222.5; assembly: GCF_900105245.1. Classification (NCBI taxonomy): domain Bacteria; kingdom Bacillati; phylum Actinomycetota; class Actinomycetes; order Kitasatosporales; family Streptomycetaceae; genus Streptomyces; species Streptomyces sp. 1222.5. The sequence continues at coordinate 7,681,627 of NZ_FNSZ01000001.1, forward strand.
GTCCTCGCCGGTGTCACCGCCCTGTTCTCGGCGCTGTCGTACGCCGAGCTGGCAGGAATGATCCCCGGCTCTGGATCGTCCTACAGCTACGCCTACGCCACCCTCGGGGAGCTGGTCGCCTGGGTGTGCGGGTGGTGTCTGATCCTGGAGTACGGGGTGTCGGTGGCCGCCGTCGCCGTGGGCTGGGGGCAGTACGTCAACGAGTTGCTGAGTCTCGTGTTCGGCGTGACCCTTCCCGACTCGCTGAGCGCCCCGCCCGGCACGGGCGGCGTGCTCAACATCCCGGCCGCCCTCATCGTCGTCCTCGCGATGGTGGTGCTGCTGCGCGGCGCGAGGGAGAGTGCCGTCGCCAACACCGTCATGGTCGCCGTCAAGATCGCCGCGCTCGTGCTGTTCTGCGCGGTCGCGTTCACCGCCTTCCGGGCCGGGAACTTCCATCCCCTCTTTCCTCTCGGCGCCGCCGGGATGAGTGCCGGAGCGGCCTCCCTCTTCTTCTCCTACATCGGCTTCGACGCGGCCTCCACGGCCGGCGAGGAGGCCCGAAACCCGCAGCGGGACCTGCCCCGCGCCATCATCCTGTCCCTCGTCCTCGTCACCGCCCTGTACGTGCTCGTCGCAGTCGCCGCGCTCGGCGCGATGCCCTGGAAGCAGTTCGCGGGGACGGAGGCGACGCTGAGCGAGGTACTGGTGCGGTCCGTCGGCGGTGGGAACCTGTGGCCGATCCTGCTGTCCATCGGGGCCGTGGTCGCCACCACCAGCGTGGTGCTGACCGTGCAGTACGGGCAGATCCGCATCCTGTTCGCCATGTCCCGGGACGGCCTCGTGCCCCCGCTGTTCTCCCGCGTCCACCCGCGCACCGGTGTGCCCCGCGCCAACACCGTGATCGTCTCTTCGTTCATCGCCGTCCTCGCCGCCCTCGTCCCGCTCGGCAGCCTCGCGGACGCCACCAGCATCGGCACACTCTTCGCGTTCATGCTGGTCAACCTGGCCGTCGTGCTGCTGCGTCGGCGCAGCCCCGATGCCCCGCGCTCCTTCCGGGTGCCGTTCTCCCCGTTCACCCCGCTCATCGGGGTCGGCTTCTGCGTCTACATGCTGGGCAGCCTCGGCACTGACACCTGGGTGGCGTTCGGGGCGTGGATGGCGGCCGGGCTCGTGATCTACGGCCTCTACGGCATCCGGCACTCCAGGCTCGACCGGCAGCAGGACCTCGCATGACCCACTCCCTGGACCTCACCGCCGGCGTGGTCACCCTCACCCGCGCCCTGATCGACCTGCCGTCCGAGAGCGGCCGGGAGGCGGAACTGGCGGACGCCGTGGAGGCGGCCCTGCGGGCGCTGCCCCACCTCACTGTGGGGCGGGTCGGCAACTCCGTCGTCGCCCGCACCGGTCTCGGCCGCCCCGAACGGGCACTGATCGCCGGGCATTTGGACACCGTCCCGGCCGCCGGGAACCTGCCGTCCCGGCTCGCCGACGGCAGCGTGCACGGGCTCGGCGCCTGCGACATGAAGGGCGGGGTCGCCGTGGCGTTGCGGCTGGCCGCCGGGATCCTGGAGCCGGTCCGCGACGTCACGTACGTCTTCTACGAGTGCGAGGAGGTCGAGGGCGACAGGAACGGGCTCGCCCGCATCGGCGCCGAGCGCCCGGCCCTGCTCGCCGACGCCGGCCTCGCGATCCTCATGGAACCGTCCGACGCCGGCGTCGAGGCCGGCTGCCAGGGCACCCTGACCGCCGACATCGTGGTCGAGGGCGCCCGCGCGCACACCGCCCGCGCCTGGCAGGGGGTGAACGCCGCGCACAAGGCAGCCCGGGTGCTGCAGCGGTTGGACGACCACACGCCCGAGCGGGTGGTGATGGACGGGTTGGAGTACCGGGAGGGGCTGAGCGCGGTCGCCGTGCGGGCCGGGGTCGCCGGGAACGTCGTGCCCGACGAGTGCGTCGTCACCGTCAACTGCCGCTTCGCACCGAGCCGTTCGGCCGAGGAGGCGGAGGCGTACGTGCGCGGGCTGTTCCCGGAGTACGAGGTCCGCGTCACCGAGGTCGTTGCGGGGGCCCCGCCCCACCTGGACCGGATCGGCGGGCTGGCCCGCGCGCTGGGCGCCGAGCCGAGGGCCAAGCTCGGGTGGACGGACGTGGCCCGCTTCGCCGCGCTCGGCGTGCCCGCACTCAACTACGGCCCCGGGGACCCGTCGCTCGCCCACACGGCCGGGGAGCACGTCCCCGTCGAGCATCTCGAGCGGTGCGAGAGCAGGCTCAGGGCGTGGCTGAGCTGAGCCCCGCGAGCGCCCTCAACTGAAGCCACAGCAGCAGTCGTTCGTCGGGGTCGTCCAGGTCGACCCCGGCGTGCTGCTGCAGCTGCCGGAGGCGGTAGCGGCAGGTGTTGGGGTGCACGGCGAGGAGTCGCGCCGCGCCCGCCATGTCACAACCGGCGTCCAACCAGCAGACCAGCGTGCGGGCGTACTCCGTGCCGTGCTCAGCGTCGTACGCCAGCACCCGTCGCCACGCCCCCGCGTTCAACTCCCGTTGTTCGCCCATCACTTCGGCCAGACGCAGCAGCGTGACCCGGGGCCGGACCTCGTCCACGGTGGCCACCGGCAGCCGGGCGTCCAGCACTCGCAGCACCAGGTCGGCGTCCGCCCGCGAGCCGGGCAGCCCGGCCGCGCCCGGCACGACCTCGCCCAGCGCCGCCCGCACCGGCACGCGCAACGCCTGTCCGGCCCGAGTCACGATGTCCTCGGCCAGCTTCCTGTGCCGCTCGCCGGGACCGGGCAGTACGGCGTACACCACCCCGTCGAGCAGCACGCACGCGTGCCGTCCGTAGCGGGCCTCGCACTGCAGGCGCACGACGTCCAGCAGACGCAGCGCGGTGCGCTCGGCGTCCGGGACGCTCGCGGCGGAGTCCAGGACGAACGCGGCCGCCCGGGCCGGGCCGTCGACGCCCAGGCGGGCGGCGGCGGTCGCCGGGTCCGGTGCCGTGCCGTCCAGCAGGCGGCGCAGCAGGTCGCTGCCCCGGTGCCGGGCCAGCTCCCGGGCGGCACGCGCCCGCAGCAGGAGCAGCGCGGCCGTGGTGGCGCCCTGGGCAAGGGTGTCCTCCGCGTCCGGCGCGAGCGAGCCGCCGTCGACCACCCACACCGAGCCCAGCGTCTCCCCGCCGGCCCGTACCGGCATCGCCAGCCGGGGCAGGTCCGAGCCGGTCAGCGCGGGCAGCCGCAGCGGCCGGTCGGCGGCGAACAGGCGCCGGTACTGCTCGGTGTTGTCCGCGCTGGCCGGCACCTGGCGGCCGAGGATGCCCTGCCGGCGGTCCTCGTCCACCGGCTGGCCGGAGACGGTCGAGTAGGCGAGGATCCGCTGGCGTGGGTCCTCGACGGCGGTGGCGCCGCCGGTGGCCGTGGCGATGGCGTCGGCCAGCGCGAACAGGTCGCCGAGCCCCAGGTCGGCGGTGGCCGCGGCGGGCCGGGCGGCGATGGCGGAGGCCAGCAGCAGGTGGACATGGTGCCAGGCGGCGTCCTCGGCGACCGACAGCAGCGCCACGCCGTGGGCCTCGGCCTCCGCGACCGGGCCGTCGGCCCCCCGCACCACCACGCCGGTCAGCTCCGCCTGCGCGGCCGCCCGCAGCAACGGGCCCGCGTCCGCCGCCCGTGTCCCGACCGCCAACAGCAGCGCTCCGGGCAGCCGAGGGAGCGGGGTGTGACCGTCGTAGAGCAGGACCTCGGTGACCGGCGCTCCGCAACCGGCCGGGGCGGTGTGCAGGCGCAGGGTGGGGCCGCCGACGACGTCCAGAAGATCGCCGAGGGTGCAGGCGTCCATGGCGGGTCCTTGGAGAGGTGATTGGCTGATGGTGAAACGACAGTACGCATCTGTTGGCTGCTCCCACAACACTGCGGGTGCGTCGCCTGGCGACACTCGTGCCATGACAGCAGGAGTCACCATCCGTACCGTCCACAACGTCACCGGGTTCGCGGCCGTGTCCGACTACTTCAGCGACGTCTGGCAGACCCCCCGCACCGCCCCGCCCTATCCGGCCGAGGTTCTGCACAGCCTGGTGCATGCCGGGGGTGCCGTGCACGCGGCCTACGACGGCCCGCGCCTCGCCGGGGCGTCCGTGGCCGTGCTCGGTCCCGAGCGCAGCACGTACTCGCTGGTCGCCGCCGCCGACCGGGGGCTCGGACGGCAGGTGAAACAGGCCCAGCGGGACTGGGCGGCCGGGCTCGGCGCCCACACCATGCGCTGGACGTTCGACCCGCTGGTCGGCCGCAACGCCCGCTTCAACCTGGTCAAGCTGGGTGCCGTCGGCACGGAATACCTGGTCGACTTCTACGGCCCCATGGCTGACGGCGTGAACGACGGCGACGAGAGCGACCGGCTGACGGTGACCTGGGACCTGACCGCGCCGAGCGAGCCGTCCGAGCCGTCCGGCGTCGACAGCCACGGGCCCGTCGTCCGCATGGCTCCGGACGGCGGCCCGCTCGCCCGCCGGGACCCGGACGGCCGGCACCTGTGGTGCCGCGTCCCCGACGACGTCGTCAAGCTGCGCGCCGCGGAGCCCGCCCTGGCGCTGCGCTGGCGGTACGCCGTGCGCGAGGTGTTCCTCGATGCCTTCCAGGAGGGATTCCGGGCCACCGGGATGTCCCGCGACGGCTGGTACACGCTCTCGCACGAGGAGGCCGCGGCGTGAAGCTCGAACGCGTCGACATCGTGCACGTCGCGATCCCGCTCGTGACCCCCTTCCGCACCTCCTTCGGCACGATGACCACGAAGGACACCTTCCTGCTGCACGTCGTCACCGACGAGGCGGAGGGCTGGTCGGAGTTCGCCGCCGACCCGGAGCCGCTGTACTGCTCGGAGTTCGTCGCCGGAGCCGAGATCGTGCTGCGCGACTTCCTGCTCCCCCGGGCGGCCGCCCTGCCGCACCTCACCACGGTCGCACTGGCCCCGGCGCTGGCGAAGGTCAAGGGGCACGAGCTGGCGAAGGCGGCCCTGGAGACGGCGGTACTCGACGCCGAGCTGCGGGGCTACGGCATGCCGCTCGCCACCTACTTGGGCGCCGTACGGGACCGAGTGCCCGCCGGAGTCTCCGTCGGCATCAAGAACTCCGTTGCCGAGCTGCTGGACGACGTCGAGCGCTACCTCGCCGAGGGCTACGTCCGCATCAAGCTGAAGATCGAGCCGGGCTGGGACGTCGAGCCCGTCCGCGCGGTCCGCGAGCGCTTCGGCGGCGCGCTGCCCCTGCAGGTCGACGCGAACACGGCCTACACCCTCGCGGACGTGGAGCATTTGCGGCGGCTCGACGAGTACGGGCTGCTGCTGATCGAGGAGCCGCTGGAGGAGAACAACCTGCACGCCCACGCCCAGCTGCAGAAGCGGCTGCGCACCCCGGTCTGCCTGGACGAGTCCCTGCACCACGCACGGGACACCGCCGCCGCGATCGCCATGGACGCCTGCCGGGTGGTCAACGTCAAGCCGGCCCGGGTCGGCGGCTACCTGGAGGCCCGCCGCGTCCACGACGTGGCGCAGGCGCACGGGGTGCCGGTGTGGTGCGGCGGCATGCTGGAGACGGGCATCGGCCGCGCTCCCAACCTCGCCCTGGCCGCCCTGCCCGGATTCACCCTCCCCGGCGACACCTCCGCCTCCTCTCGCTACTTCGCCGAGGACATCACCGAGCCGTTCGTCCTCGACGGCGGCCATCTCCCGGTCCCGGACACCCCCGGCATAGGCGTGGAGCCGCTGCCCGGGGCCCTGCGCCGGTTCACCAGGGAGCGGCGGCCCCTGTACCCGGCATGAGGCGATGCCCAGGCGGCCGGTCAGATCGATCCCGTGCTCTCGCGTCTCACAGTTCCCAGGCCGTCGCCGTCTGCGCCGTGCCCGTCGCGGCCGTGATCGCCGTCCTCAGTCACCTGGATGGCCATGTGGCATGGGAGTCACGCCGTCCCCCTGCCGTGACGTCCGACGAGAGCCCGATGGCACTCGCCCGGCTCGTGCGTGAGTTCCACGACCCGACGGCCGGAGACCAGGAGTGCGTGTGTCACAAGGATCCGTCGCCCCGGCACACCGCCTGTCAGTCATGCCGTGCTCCGACCAGCGGCGTTCATCGACTGGGACCTTTCTGCGCGGGGCGCGCGTATCCACGACAGCGCTCATGTCTGCCCGCGCCCTCCATCACCGGACCTGTCGGGGCGGGCCCCGGCCGTCGCACCACCGCGGCAAGTGCACCCCGGGGCCGGGAGCCGGGCGTTCACGGACGTCGCCGGAAGACCTGTGGGCGTTGTTCCGGCAGGTGGTGTTGCCGGCGCCGGTTCGCCCGCAGGGTGGAGGGCACCGTCGGCGAGGGGACCGCGAGGTGCCGGCCGCCATCACCTTGGCCACCTCCGCCTGCACCTGGAGTCAACTGCCGCCGGGCTCGGCCTGTCGGGCGTGACGGCCTTCCGGCGGTTCACCGAGTGGACCGAGCCTTGCCCGTCGCGGGCAAAGTGGCCTTGTACTGCGTGTCCAGCAGGTCGGTGTCCGCGCTCTCGGGGCCCCGTTCCATGTACTTGTGCAAGGTTCGCTTGCCGGCAACGGTGCTGCTGTCGGCCGGTTCGAAAACATAGGTGGGCACCGAGAAGGTGGTGCAGGTGGCATCGGCTGCAAAGCCCGCGTGCCCGGGGATCAGTGCCTGCGGGCAGGTGCTGGCCGGCGGCCAGCAGGCCGGTGGATCGCGAGCGCCGGGCAGAGCCCCAAGCACCGACGGCATTGCCTGAGCCCGGGGAGCGCCCAGCGCGGAGTCCTCCACCATGCTGCCGGGGAGTGCCGCACGTTTCCGTTCAGCGACCTGCACATTCGATACACGCTAGTAGCGGTCCAGGCGATGGGCGTACGGCGTCGGCAGGGACGGACTGCCGCCGCCGGGAAACCAAGCTGCGCAAAGGTCGCGGTACCGGTCGGGCATCGCCACGCCCGCCGCATCCGCGTCATCGGACGACCAGTGGCCCAGAAGCAGCCGGACGAGCGCCGTGCCATCGGGAATCAGATCGCCGCGCCGCAGTGCGGCGAGCGCGGTGTCGTAACCCTGGTCCGGCCACTGTCCAGCGGCCCGGCGGCGTAGCTCGGGCTCGAGCTTGCGCACCAGCTCCGACCGGTTCAGAACGGCCGCCATCATCCCGCCGCTCGACCAGAACCTGCGCTGCTCGGTGCAGCCCATATGGCGTGCCACGCGACCCACCAGGCTGTCGGCCGGCTCCCGGACCGTGAACTCGCTCAAGCGCCTCTCCCAGCACAGCCGAGCGAGGGCCGCGAGCAGCAGGGCGGCCGCGGACGCGTCTTCGGCCACCAGCTCGTCCGCGACCACCGACCCCAAGGGATCACCGAAGGCCCGGCCCTGCAGCACTGCATAGCCCGTGAGGGCGCCGTGGTTGTGCAGAACCAGGGTCTGCGACCCGGGCTTCCACGTCGACGGGGGAACGAGCCGGTTCCAGCCGACGTGCCGCTCGTGCGTCCAGGGCCGCTGGGCGTGAGCGGTGTTGTACAGACGGACCATGGCCGGCAGATCCGCCGCCAAGCCGTTGCGGACGCCCGGGACGGCAGCTCCCGGATCGTCCCCGGACGCGCGTTCCACGTTGCGCACCGGAACGACCAGAGCCCCTTCTGCCACAGCGCCGACAAAACCGAACCTCTCGTACACTCCCTCGACACCGTCGGACACGAAGGCGACGTCCACCCGCTGCGCCATGCCGGCCAATGCCTGGCGCAGGAGCCGGCTCATGTGTCCACGCCGCCGGAATTCGGGCTCGGTCTCCACGCCGCCGATGCCCTCCGCGGCGACGGCTACCCCGCCGAAGCGGACGCGGAAGGAGACCGCCTCGAGTTCGGCGACCGGTGCGCCTGCGTCGGTGCGCAACCGGCAGTAACGCGTCCGCAGACTGCGCACATCCTGGTCCGCGACTTCGGTGTAGCGGACGGCTGGCTCATGGTCCGACACGATTGTTCCTCGGCCTTCCCGGTCGCACGGCATCGCGTGGCGCCGTGTTGTTCGGCGCGGAGCAAGCGAGACCTATTCAGTGTCCAGTCGCTCCGCGGACTGAAGCAGGTACTTGGGCAGTTTTGAACTGGCCGCCAACACCTCGATGCCGATGAGGCGGCCCTGCTCGTCGAAGTCGAGGTTGATCATGCCGTCGACACTCGCTGGGTCGCAGGGATACATGTGCGCGGACTTCACGCGGGCCTGCGGTTCGCTGAGGTATATGTACGCTGCGTTCGCGGTCTTGTCGTAGGTGACTCTGACGTCTGCCACGGTGAGCGGCCTCCTTGCTGTCGTCGATGGTGGCGGTGTCCTGGTCCATGCCTCCGGTCACAGCGACCTCAGGCTGCCGTGCCAAGGTGCAAGGCAGGCCAGGACGGCTTTGACGATGTCGGTGATGCGTGCGGTGCTGCGACGGAGTTTGTGCAGCAGCCGCCAACTTTTCAGGTGGCGTCGGCCTGCTCTCCGACGCCTCGGATCCTGGCGTGGGAGGAGTTCACCGCTCGCTTCCCGGTCGGGAGGAGCGTGCTTCAGCGGCCCCGGTAAGGCACCCAGACCGTCCCCTCAGCTTCCCAAGCTCCCTGTATCGATGAAGGCGTGGGTCTACCAGCTCGAGGTGGTGCAGGTTCAGCGCCTCGGGTGTACTGGCGCAGAGCGCATGGCTCCGTGCTGTGGGAATTCGCTGGTCGAAATCGTGCCCGTACGGGATGTTGCACGCGTGATCGAGCGAGAAGCCGCCGTTCGGGCTGTCGAAGAGGTCGCACGTACTGCAGACCCGGCACATCGTCTTCGCCCACCGGCAGATCCGACAGAGCCGAGCAAGCTTCGAAGGACCGCTCCCCATGAACGTGACGTGCATCAGGTGCGGTTCACAGGACGTGCCTGCTTCCGCAGGCAGGGGCATCCAGCCGCCCCTGCTGTGCACGTCTCGTGGGGCCCCGCGCGCAGTGGCTGGTCGGTCTGGTTTCACCGTCTGTTTGTGTCGTGGTCCTGGCCGCCCTGATCGTCTTGGTTCTTCTTGGAGAGAGGGTGCAGCGTCAGGAGGTCTCTGGCTGCCTTCCCGCGTGCGCCGTTGGGTTTGATCAGCACGATCAGTACGAGCAGCGCGTACGAGCCTGCGATGGTGCAGGTAAGGATGAGAGCGGCGTTGGCGCCGCCGTGCAGAAGCTCATGAAGGGTCATCGCTAGCTTGGCGCGCAGCCCCCGGAGAGGCGCCCGGGACAAGCGTCGGGGGTTAGGGAGGGGAGCGACCGGGCGCAGGGTCGGTCGTGACCATGAGGAGATCGAAGCGTGTACTCGTAACAGTCATTACGGTGAGTCCTTGAGCAGGGGGCGGACTGGGAGTGGGCGATAGGCACTGCCGTGTCTTCGCTCTGTCCTCCATTACGTCCTGCTGGCGGTCACAGGTCATGTCACGGGGACTCGTACCTTGACAACCGGCTGTCTCTAATGCGTCTGCCTACTGGCTGCATGCCGTCCCACCTGCCGGGTGGGTGGCGGTGGTCCGCCCTGTAAACCTCACATTTAGCCCGGCTGGCGAGCCGCGTGCCGAGCCAGACCCTGTCTCGGGGGGCCGCCCGGGCGCGGCACGACTCGGCGTCCACGCCTACCCGTGTGACCTGGACAACGTGCCGAAGGCGGCGCCTGGTGCCGCTGGCAACGTTTCGCGTACCAATCGCGCACATGCGCCGTACCCCGACAGGGGTGCGAGGTGGATTCCTGCGGGCCGGCCTTACCCGGAGTGCGAGGACCGCGGCCCTCATCCGGCTCGGCATCGGCGCAGCCCTCTCGCGCTCAGACGACGGAGGGGCGCTGGGGATCGACCGGGTCGATCGCCCGCTCGTCGAAGAGGCTCTCGAGCGCCTCAAGGCCCTGTTCGCGCCGGTAGTCCTTCTCGGCCTTGGTGATCGGCAGCAGCCAGAGGATCCGCGCGTGGGCTGTGTCGTCCCATGCGCAGACTTCGTAGTCGGGGCCGTAGGGGTAGGGCAGGCTGATCAGGTAGTGGTCGCAGCGGGAGTCATCCAGCCACGGCCGGCCGATGGGGACGGTGTGTCCGACATCCAGTCGCTGGTGGTTCGGTCCGCAGTGGTAGTAGGCGTTCATGGAGACGCTCTCCAGGTTCAGCCACTCATCGCGTGGTGCTGCGAGGAAGAACTCCGTCCCGTGACCGTCCTGCTGGGTCGCAGCCCAGCAGCCGGACGTCACATAGACCCACCAGCCGCCCGGCCTGTTCGGGTGTACCCGGAACACACGAAAGTCGGGCACGCGCTCCGCGATCGGGCCTTCGGCTCCTGGGAGTTCATCGATGACCTGGCCGGGGAAATGCTGGTGCAGGTGCTCACGCAGGGCTGCTCGTGCTGCGAGGGCGGCGTCAACGGGCATGACCCGATCATGACAGCACCACGAACTATCGAGCAGGCCGGGCGCATGGTGGTTCCTGCTGCGAGTTCGGTGTGCCGGCTCACGCTACGCACCCCCAGCGACAAAGCAGCCCCGCTGCGCACCGCCTGTGAGGTCGCGGGCCCGGGCAGCACGTGTGTTGCTGCTGGTCAGTGGTGGCTGGAGGGGGTGGGGCGAGATGGCTGTGGGGTGTCGCTGTTGCAGGGGTGTTGTTGCATGAAGGGCGACGCTGTCTCAGTCGTAGGCGCGCGGGTGTGGGACGGTGGAGGGACAACGAGACCGGCCGACCGCCCCTTCGGGAGATGTCGGCCTTGTGGGGAGCGGGGCGTTGCCCCCATCACGGGCACCCGGCCCCCCGCCATCGTCGTTCACCCCTCTTGCTCGGGAGGGTGTTTCGCCTTTGGGCTCATCAACCCCCGGAAAGGGGCGCGCCCAGCATGAACATCACCACCACCATCGACGGCACCACTGCCTGTATCACTCCGCGCGGGGACATCGACTTTGACACCCTGCCCCCGCTGCGCACGGCGGCCGACACGCTCCCGGCACACGTGAGCGACCTGCTGTGGGACCTGAGCCACACGCCCTTCATGGACCTCGCAGGCCTTCACCTGCTGTTCACCCCGACCCTGGCAGCGCCTTACGGCCGCGGCCGCCGCACGAGCGTCACGGGCCTGCGCTCACAGCCCCTGCGCCTGCTGCTCCTGGCCGCCGACACGAACCCCGTCACCTTCGACCTCGCCCGTCTCCTGCCCGACACGCCTCCCACCGACGTCGGGTAGCCGGCCCCGAGCCCCGTTGATGCCGACCGGACGCCCGCCCGGCGGTCATGCGCGAAGCTTCGTGCCTCTTGCGAACGCAGCGAGGCTGACGTGTTGACCACCTCAGCGACATCTGACCGCAGGCCTGGAACTCCAGTTGAGAAGCTGGCTGCGTCAGCGAAAACACCGGAGGTGGACTACCAGCCGGACCTCCGGTCGTCGGCTGCGGGGTAGCTCCGGCGTGTCGTACCGCGCCCGGTCCGGCTGGTTCGGGATGACCGTCACAGACAGCGGCACCACCCCGTACATGTGGGTCAACGACGCCGACCGCGGACCTCGTTGGCCGATCACCTGAAGAAATGTGCCCGCTGCCATTCTGTTCGTCGTGTAGGCGGAGCTTGTCGGCGGCCTCTGGCCCTCATCCCTAGGGAGAGGGCCAGAGGCCGCCCTGGCATGGCAGGGCGATCACCGGTTGAGGAGGCCGCGGGCTGCTGACGAAGGCGAATCGCCGACGGCGCCCGGTGCGCGCATGCCGTATCGGGAAACGATCATGTCCGGCGCCGGTCACGGCCTCGTTCAGTGGTTCCAGCGGTGTTGCTCGGCTTCTCGGCGCCGGATCACGTACAGGTCGGCCATGGCCACGGCGGTGGATGCCGCGCAGAGCGCGGCCAGGGCGACGAACAGCGTCCGGTCGGGCTGGGAGGCCGGCTCTGCCTGCCAGGCGAGGACGGCGAATCCGGCGGCGCCCAGCACGAACAGCACCGCGAAGAGGCGAGACAGGAGGCGTCGGGCGGCCAGGTCGCTCTGCGCCCAGCGCGGTTCGCTGCCGGTGTGACGCCACCGGCGTGCCGCGGCCCGCGCCCGCCGGTCGGCCGCTCGCGCGTGCCAGCGCTGTGTCAGGTGATGGTGCGGGTGGTGCGGATAGGCCATGGCCTGGTCCTTTCCGGTGTCTCACCTGGCGGTGTCGTGGGTGCGCCTGGCGCCGGTTGGCCGGTGCCGTCATTCCTCGGCCGCCGGGCCCGGTTCGTCGGGCTGTGTGCGCCCGGGAGGCTCGATCGAGGCGAGTGCCTGGTCGGGGCTGGCGCCGCTCAGCAGGTCGGCGGTGATCTCGGCAGTGGCGCGCTGCCATGCCTGTTCGCGCTGCGTCTGCTGGAACAGCCGGGCGTTGTCGATGGCCAGCCCAGCAGCACAGCCCAGGGCCAGAGCGAGCTCCTCGTCCTCGTCGCTGAACGGTGCCGGCCTGGCCTGCAGGCCCATCTTGTCGCCCAGGCACAGGGCGCCGACAGTCTGCCCGCGGGTACGGATCGGCACGCCGAGGGAGGTACGCAGCGGTCCGGGCCCAGGTGCCCACCCGATAGGGACTGGGTGGGCAGTGAGGTCGTCGATCCGCAAAGGCTGATGGGCGTCGGCGATCTGCTGCACAATGCCTTCCTCTCCCAGGCGGCAGTCCTCGACGGCTCCGGAGCCCGCACCGTGGGCGCCTGCCTGGAAGAACCGAGTGAGATCACCGGCGGAATCGAAGACGGCGAGCGCGGCGTAGCGGGCTTGCAACAGGTCCGCAGGCCGTGGTCAGCAGGAGGTCCTGGACCGACGGCAGGAGAGGTGGTGTCGGCGCTGACGGCGAGCACGGCGCGCAGCAGTTCGCGAAGCCGGCCCTGCGTTCGGAGGACCTCGCCCGCGCGGTCGACCAGAACCTGGACTGCACGGTCCAGTTCTAGGCGCGACAGATCCGAAAAACGCAGCAGGTCGGATATGCCGTCGGCTGGGCCGGATCCCGATCCGGCCGGACCTGAGGCCGGGGACCGTGCCATCGGTTCCTCCGAGAGATGCACGGATTTAACTAATAAAGTGAATTTTAGTACCGATTATTCCGGTTCTGGCTGCAGACACTCGGTGTCTGCCCTTGCTGCAGCGACGCTGTGCCAGGGCAGCCGGCCAGCGTTCTCGCTCCTCCGCTTCGGTGGCAGAGTGTGCGTATCCGGTGACGCACACGTGCCATGCGGTATCGCTCGCCGCATCCGTCCCGTCGGCGTCGAAAGCCGCCACGTTCCCATCGAGTATCTGGTGCAGGTGTGCATTCGAACCGCCGACGACCACGATGCCGTCGTCCATCAGGTAGTTCACGGGCACGATTGCCGGCAGAGCACGTTCGGCTACTCGCCCATAGCCGCCCCGCTCGAGCAGTTCCAGGCACCGCTGCTGGTCGAGCCGGTCCATCGACGGCGCACTTCCGTGCATGCCTCAGTGTCCCTCAGTCTCCGCCGGTTCCCACCGGGCTGAATGTCCCTCTTGCCTGCCAGGCGGCCCCATGCGTCTGCCCGCTTATTTTCAAGCGTGGGCGCACTGTCGTGGCGACGGCGGCTGCGACCGTGAGGACCGCATCGTGCCTGCCCCGTCAAGGACCGCCCAGTTTGCGCCCATTGCGAGCTGCGAGAACAGCTTGGGGCGGTTCGTCCCGATGGCCAGAGGGGGCAGGCCTCTGCCGGTGCGGGCCGCACCGCCATGCATTGGCGGTTCGGGCCGAAGCCCGCGCCATACGGACCGAGGTCGATGCCCACGATGACTTCGTCTCGACAGCAGGAACGCTACGTATAGGGGGAAAACGTGTTCGGCCAGGGCCGGTACTGGGCGATGATGTCCGGCGACGTACCCGGCGGGGGCGGCGTATCTGCAAGGTGTGGGAGGGCGTGGGCGCATGGGTGGGTTCATAAGGAGCTCTTTGTTCTATGGCGCAGGCCATCAGCAGGTGTACGAGGCCCTGAGAGATTTCTGGGAAGCGGAGGATTACCGGCTGGCGGATGCCTCGCCCGTCGAAGACGCCTTCACACTGCACCAGACGCGTGACGCGTGGACCGCGCTGAACTGGACGCGCGGCTGGGAATGGGACCTGCGGCGGCGCGCGCAGTTCCACGTCTCGGGCGTACTCGACTGCCCTGGCCTGCTGACCTTCATGTACGACGGTGACAACTGGGGTTACGAGCTTTTCCACCATGGCACTCCGATCGACCAGTTCCTGCAATGGGCGGTCCCTGGTCAGCAGTACTTTTCGAGCGGCTCCGTACAAGGCAACCCGGCTCTGGTGGTCGCTCAATTCCCCATGCTGAACCTGGACCTCGACCATGCACGCGGTTATCTGACCAGCGTGGACGTGGCGGACCCCGCGTACGAAGACTTCGACTTCGAGAGTGACGACCCCAGAAACCGTCGGGTCCGTGCTGGTGACTGGTGGGGGCGTCTGGAGGCCGAGGTGATGTTCGACTTCTGGCGCTTCCTGGGGGTGGAGCCAGCTCCACCGGATGGCAAGTACCTCTTCCCGGCCCCTGGTCTCTTTGAAGCTCCAGCCTGGCGGCGGTTTACGACTCAGCGCGCCGAGCTGCTGTAAACCTGGACTCCGCGGTCACCCAGGCGCGCCAGGCTCCATAAGGCGGGGCGGTCTCTTCTCCTCGTCGGTGAGGATCTCCACCGGCGGGGTCACCGTGACCACGGTGTCGGGTGAGATCGACCAGAGGAGCGCCGGCCCTCTCATCCAAGCCCTTGACCCCGGTTCGCTGGCTGAGAGGGCTCGTGTGGTGGTCGATATGCGGCGTGTGTCCTTCAGGATTCCAGCGGTATCAACGTCTTCCTCATCGCCGGCCGTGACCTTGGCCGGACGGGTGGCTGGCTGCGCCTGGCCGGCGTCCCCGACCCCATCCTGCGCCTCCAGCAGCTGACCGGCATCGACACCGTCCTCGACTGCCGCGCCAGCCTTCGCGATGCTTTGAACGCCTGAACACGCGCGGCAGCACGGCACGTGCGCCAGGGCGGGCCAGGTCGTTGGGCCGGCTGCGTCCGCGATCTGGCTGTGCTCATTGGCGACTTACGGCACTTCCAGGGTGGCCGGGAACGGTGTCGATGAGTTTGGAGGTCGCTGCGGTTCCCGAGCCTGTGCTGGAGTATCGGCGCTCGTCGGGCCGGGCTCTCAGCTGTGGTCGTTGAGGTGATCGCGGGCCGCCTTGGCGAACGTATCGATCGCAGTGCCCATCATTTGGTGTGCCTCGTAGAACCCAAAGGCATCGCTGTTGAGTTGCGAGTCGTCGGCAGCCGCCCAGTGCCCCAGGATGTTGCGGACAAGTAGCCCCGAGTAGGCGATGGGAGGGATCGTGACTACGACTGGTTCGGGACCTTCCATCTGAACAGCCGCTCCGGGGCGCCGGAGATCGCCAAGTGACGTGGTGAGTGCATCGTTGATGGCGATACGCAGGATTTCGTTGCCTGTTGCGCTATCGGGAATGTCGAGCGGCGGTAGGTCGACGGGAAGGCGGCCGTGTGAGCCGGCCCGCACCGGCACGTTGAGTGCGTCGTGGTACTTGGTCGCGGCGGTGTGGAATGTGGCGTAGGCCTCGCGCTGATGCTGGCGGCGTACGGCGTCGATGGCACCTCGGTGGGCAGCGCGGGCTTGTGCGTGGCCGGCAGCGTAGGCGGCGATGGACGCTATGAGAGCCGTAGGGGTGGCTATGAGCGCGGCTGCGATGGCGGGGTCCATGACGGAGCATCCTGCCCGGTCTCCCTGGCCGGTAAGCCGCGCTCTCAGAGCTGGTCGGACGGACGTTTCCACCAGTGCCCACCGCTCACTGCACCACCAGTGCGCACCTTCCCGAAGCGGCGTTGTGGCCGTCCCTAATCCGCGAGCTGGGTACAGAGTCGGATGGATCGGCCGCGGGTGGCTGAGCTGCGGGATTCCGCGCGGCGGCGGCCTCGCCCCGTCCTGCCAACCGGGCACCGCGGATTCTCTCAAGCATGCTGCTGCGCCGCCTCATGGCGCTTTCCGCATCGGCCTGAGCGCTCGGATGGTCGGCGACCGCCGGGCCTGAGAGCGAGGTGCCGTCTCCCGTCTGCACTGCATATCGTGCGCCCAACCTCACGCGCGACGCTTTGGTCATTGAGTAGGCGGTTCGATGGGTGAGCCGCCGAATTGCTGCCACAGCCGCAGGAGTTCCGGGTCGGTCAGCACCGGACGATACGCGATCTCGTCGTTCTGTCCGGTGGTCGGTCTGGCGGGGGCGATCCGTGGGGGAGCGATGTACGGCGGCGCCGGTTCACCTCCGCTGGCGCGGAGAGGACGCGGTGCCGACGGCGGACGGCGTGACCGCGGTGTTCGACCGGCTGCTGTAGCAGTCGCGCCCCGGTGCATGTCACCGACCTGAACTGACATGCCGGGCGGGAGCCGGAAGGTGGAGGCGGGAGCCTTCACCGAGGCCAGGGTCGCGCCGCAGATGCTCGAGGATTCGCGATTGCCCTCTCAGCGCGGCTGGTCTCCTGGCCAAGAAAATCACGCCCGATTTCCTCCCATGCAACGGCCTGTGACTCGGAATGCCGTTTCGGGGAGGCAGAGGAGCTGTCCTGGTTCAACGAACTCCTGTCGGACAAGGCAGCAGACGGATACCAGCACTTCGACGCCCGCGACGACGGCTGGACCGAAGTGTGTCCCTGCCGCGCCCGTCGTACCAACCAGCGACTCGTGAAGGGAGCCGCACCATGACACAGGAACTGCAGGGGATGCGGGTGGGGATTCTGGCCACCGACGGCGTCGAGCGCGTGGAACTCGACCAGCCGCGCGGTGCGCTGCAGGGCGCAGGGGCGAAAACCGAGATCGTCTCGCTCCATCCCGGCGAGATCCAGGCCCGCCAGTTCGACCTCAACGCGGCAGGAACCTTCCCCGTGGACCGCCTGGTCGCCGACGACTACCACGCCCTGCTCCTGCCCGGCGGCACCATGAACCCCGACCGGCTGCGCATGGACCGCGACGCGGTGCAGTTCGTCAGGGACTTCATGGCCAGCGGGAAACCGGTCGCATCGATCTGCCACGGGCCGTGGACCCTGGCGGAAGCCGACGCCGTGCGCGGCCGCCGCCTGACGTCCTGGCCCAGCATCCGCACCGACCTGCGCAACGCCGGCGCGGAGGTCGTCGCCGACCAGGAGGTGGTCGTCGACGGGCAGCTCGTCACCAGCCGCGGCCCGGCCGACCTGCCTGCCTTCTGCGCCGCCGTCGTGGAGCAGTTCGCCCGGGCGCACCACCCCATGCCCGGCTGAACCCGAAGGCCTGGCTGCGGAGAGAGCAGGTGGTGCACGGTGGAGGCGAACCCGCTCTCCACCCCACGGGCCGGTCGGCCGTGGCGGTCGCCTCCGTACGGCCGCCGGTTCGTGGCGTCGCGCAGCCGCGTCGAATGTCGCCACGCCCAGATCAGCCTTCCGCTGGAGGCGGCCGGTCTCCATCCCAAGGACGAGGACCACTACGTGGTGGCGTTCGCGGACGGCAGACAGATCGCCGCCCGCGCCGTCGTCCTGGCCATGGGTGCCCGCTACCGCCGGCTCCAGGTGCCCGGCATCGAACGCCTGGAGGGAACGAGCGTGCACTACTCGGCGACCGTCTACGAGGCCCAGCAGTGCCGCACCGACCCGGTGGCCGTCGTCGGCGGAGGCAACTCGGCGGGCCAGGCGGTGCTGTTCCTCGCCGGGTTCGCGCCGAAGGTGCACCTGCTGGTCCGAGGAGCCGGCCTCGAGGCCAACATGTCCCGCTACCTGGTCGACCAGGTCGAGCGCCATCCGCGGGTGGAGGTCATGCTGCACACCGAGGTCACCGAGGTCATCGGACAGGAGGTGCTGGAGGAGCTCGACGTGGTCGACAACCGCACGGGCGGGCACCGCCGACTCGCGGTACGAAGCCTGTTCGTGTTCACCGGAGCCGACCCTCACACCGAGTGGCTCGCCGGCATGATCGCCCTCGACTCCCGCGGCTTCGTCCTCACCGGGCCGGAGGCCCAGGAAGCCTGCGCCTACCCCGAGGTGTGGCACGGCCGCGGGCGCTCGTGCATGACCCTGGAGACCAGCCTGCCCGGGGTCTTCGCGGTAGGGGACGTCCGCAGCGGCTCGGTGAAGCGGGTGGCCTCGGCGGCCGGTGAGGGCGCGATGGCCATCCACTTCGTGCACCGGCACCTGGGGCACTCGGCCGTACCCGGCACCACGGGCACGTCAGCTGTCGCGGGCCACTCGGACGTCTCCCCACGCATACGCCACAAGGAATCCGCATGGCTCGCATGACGAATGGCGCGCGTCCGGCGCCACGGCGGTAGCGCCCTGCTGGATGGACACTCCGTGCGGGCGCGAGAGGCCGCCGGGCCGGGACGCCACATGCCCGGGGCCGCGTGCCGGCCGCCCGGTGGTCCGGTTGTCGTTCGGCGGCCTGCGTGCCGGTCGATGACGGCGCCGGTGGCTCCGCCGGCCAGGCCCAGGCCCCCTGACTGGTCGCGGCCCGCGGCATCCGGTCTCGGCCGACACCAGGCGACTACCTGCACCGCTCGCGACGCGCTCCTCGAAGTGGTCGACATCGCGATCACCGCCCGGTACTACGCGCACAACGCCGCCAGGTATCCGGAGTCCAGGCGCAGGCGCAGGCGCGGCGCGATCCCGCTGCCGACCCACACCACCGAGCTGGGCCCCAGGTGGTCGCCGTGAGCGACGAGCACCCGGGGCCCTTCGGCGGGCACGGTCACGCGGCGCCCTGCGAGGCGGACAGCCAGGCGCGGTAGCGGCGCAGGGCCCGTCGCTGCTTGCGCTGTTCGGAGACGAGGGCGAACGCCGGGTGGGTGCGGGGTGTGGGGCGGCTCCCGCGGGCGATGCGGCGCATCTGGTGGCGGACCTGTGCCATGCCGGCGGCCGACGCGAGGACCTTGTCGGACCAGGTGACCGGCCGGAGCCGCTCGCCGGCCTCGCGGCCCTGGCGCCAGCGGTCGGGCAGGTCCGGGGTGACGGCGAGGGCCGTGCCCATCCCGACGAGCGCCACGCCGCTGTCGAGGACCCTCTCGGCGGTGTGGCGCCGGGTGATGCCGCCGGTGAGCATCAGCGGCAGCGGGCTGGTCCTGACCAGGTCTTTCGCCAGGTCGAGGAAGTACGCCTCGCGCGCCTGGGTGCGCGCGTCGGCGGGGCGGCCCGACATCGCCGGGCTCTCGTAGCTGCCGCCGGACAGTTCGACCAGGTCGACGCCGAGCGGCGCGAGCATCGCGATCACCTGCCGTGCGTCGTCGGCGTCGAAGCCACCGCGCTGGAAGTCGGCGGAGTTGAGCTTCACGGCGACCGCGAAGCCCGGGGAGACGGCGGCGCGCACGGCGCGGACGACGTCCAGCAGCATCCGGGCCCGGTTCTCCAGCGATCCGCCCCACTGGTCCGTGCGCTTGTTGACCAGGGGGGACAGGAACTGCGACAGCAGGTAGCCGTGCGCGGCGTGGACCTCGACGCCGTCGAAGCCCGCCTGTTCGGCGCGCCGCGCCGTGACGGCGTACCGCGCCACGGTGGCCTGGATCTGCTCGGGGGTCATGGCGACGGGGCGGCCGAAGCGGCTGCTGTGCTTGCCCAGGTCGACGGCGACCGCGGACGGTCCCCACACGACTCCGGGCATGTCGGATCCGACCTGGCGGCCGGGGTGGTTGATCTGCATCCAGATCGCCCCGCCACCGGATTTGCCCGCCTCGGCCCACGCGGTGAACGGCTCCAGGGGAGCGGCGGCGTCGAGGACCACGCCGCCGGGGCCGGTCAGCGCCTCGGCGTGGACCATGACGTTGCCGGTGATCAGCAGTCCGCTGCCGCCGGCGGCCCAGCGCCGGTACAGACCGGACAACTCCTCGTCCGGGAGCTGGCCGTCGCCGGCCATGTTCTCCTCCATGGCCGCCTTGGCGATCCGGTTGCCCAGTGTCTGCCCGGAGCGCAGGGTCAAGGGTGTGAACAGCTCGCTGGTCATCGGAGTTTCCCTCTCGATCTCGATCGCCTAGAATGTGTGCAGCGTTCACATTAGGTGAACGATGTAAGCAACGTAAACATGAGGGAGTGTGAGCTGTGTCCCAAGCGGGCGGCACCTATCACCACGGCGATCTGCGCGCCGCCTGCCTGCGCGCCGCGCGGGAGCTGCTCGAGGAGGACGGCAGCGCCGGGCTGTCCCTGCGGGCGGTGGCGCGGCGGGCCGGCGTGTCGGCGACGGCTCCCTATCGCCACTACGCGGACCGTGACGCGCTCGTCTCCGCGGTCGCCGCGCAGGGGTACCGCGAACTCGCCGAACATCTGGCCGCGGCGCACCCCTCACCCACGGCTCCCGACGAGCTCGCGGCGGTCGCCGTCGCCTACGTGCGCTTCGCGCTGGAGCGCCCGGCGCTGTTCCGGGTGATGTTCGCGGAGCCCTGCGATCCGCACAGCGAGGAACGGGTCGCCGCGACCGCCGCGATCTCCGAGTACGTCCGCGGGATCGTCCGCGGCGCCTTCCCCGGGGCCGACGCGGAGGCGCTGTCGACCACGGTGTGGGCACTCGTCCACGGCCTGGCGTTCCTGCACCTCGACGGCAAGCTCGACACCTCGACCCCCGAGGTGGTCGCCGACCAGGTCCGCGCCGCCGTCCGCGCCCTGTTCACCGCCCCGGCCGGGCTGTCACGGGCGAGGAAGTAACTGCGCCCGGGCGGCCCGTCCGGGGCGTGGCGGCCCGGCAGGGGCGTGGGGCCGGCAGCGCCCAGCCGGGCGACGGGCCGGCGCCGGTTCGTGTCTCGTACTTCCGGGCGGCCGAGGCCGTCGGTATCGGCGCGGCTCGTGAAGGTTGCCTTGTGCCCACCGGCGAGCCCGGTCAGACTGCGGGCATGGGCGACCCCGGGTTGTTCACGCCGAACTCCGTGACCTGGCAGATGCACGGCGACCCCATGATGTGGGTCGCGGGCATCCGCGCGCTCTACCTCCAGGCCCTGCACCCGCGCGCGGTCCGCGGCGTGATGGAGAACTCCGACTTCCGGCGCGACGCCTGGGGGCGGCTGATGCGCACCGCGGACTTCGTCGGCACCACGACGTACGGCACCACCGACGCCGCCGAACGCGCCGGCGCCCGCGTGCGGAAGATCCACAGCAGGCTCGGAGCGACCGACCCGGGCTCCGGTGAGCGGTTCGGCGTGGACGAGCCCGAGTTGCTGCTGTGGGTGCACTGCGCGGAGATCGACTCCTATCTGCACGTCCTGCGCCGCTCCGGGTTCCCGCTCACGGACGCGCAGGCCGACCGGTATCTCGCCGAACATCGCGTCAGCGCCCGCCTGGTGGGCCTCGACCCCGCGGCCGTGCCGGCTGACCGGGCGGAACTGGCGGCCTACTTCGAGCGGGTACGGCAAGAACTCGCCGCGGGAGCCGACGCACGCGCGGTGGACGATTTCCTGCTCCGTCCGCCGACGCATCCGCTCCTCGTCCCGGCGCGCGCGGTGCTGTGGCGGCGCGTGGCACATCTGGCGTACGCCGCTCTGCCCCCGTACGCCCACGAGTTGTACGGCAGACCCGCCCCCGCACCGGCCGTCGTCACCCGCAGGCTACGGGCCACGGGTGCCGTCCTGCGGCACGTCCCCGCACGTGTGCGCTGGCAGCTGCCGCCCAAACACATCCTGCGGGCGATGGCGAGGCTCGGCCCCGACGCCCGTCCCGCACCGTACAAAGTCGGGCGATAGGCCGCCATACTGGACGGGCAGGGGGGTGTGTCACGGACCGGGACGACCGGACACGGTCGTGCGCGGTCCGGTGACGGTTCTCCGGATGCTGGGCGGACGGCGACGGGGGCGGCGGATCGCTATGGGGGAGAACGGACTTGTCCAGGGCAGGTACCGGCTGCTGGACCTGATCGGGCGCGGCGGGATGGGCGAGGTGTGGCGGGCCAGGGACGAGCGCCTGGGCCGGCAGGTGGCGGTCAAGCGTCTCAAACCGCTCGGCCCGCACCGTGATCCGTCCCTCGGCGGGGTGCTGCGGGAGCGGTTCCGCCGCGAGGCGCGGGTGGCCGCCGCGCTCTCGCACCGCGGGGTGACCGTCGTCCACGACTTCGGCGAGGACGGCGGAGTGCCCTATCTGGTGATGGAGTTGCTGCAAGGACGCGACCTGAGCCGGCTTCTGGAGGACGGCAAGGGGCATCCGCTGCCCGTGGACGCGGTGGCCGACATCGCCGGGCAGATTGCCGCGGCCCTCGCGTACACGCATCGCCAGGGCATAGTCCACCGGGACCTGAAGCCCGCCAACATCGTGCTGCTGACCGACGGCACCGTGAAGATCTGCGACTTCGGCATCGCCCGCCTCGGCCACGACATCGGCTTCACCGCCCGGCTGACCGGCACCGGGGTCGCCCTCGGCACCCCGCACTACATGTCCCCCGAGCAGATCGGCGGCGACGCGGTCGACCAGCGCAGCGACCTGTACTCGCTGGGGTGCGTGCTGTACGAGATCGCCACCGGCGTACCGCCGTTCGACCTGGAGGACGCCTGGGCGATCCTGATCGGCCACCGTGACACCGCGCCCCGGCCGCCCCGTGAACTGCGCACCGAACTGCCCGCGTACCTCGACCGGATCATCCTCGACCTGCTGGCCAAGCATCCCGCGGAACGGCCCTACGACGCGGAGGAGTTGAGCGGCCGGATCCAGGAGGGACGGGCCGGGGCCGCCTTCCCACCCCCATCGCCGTACCGCGCACCGGAGTCCAGCCACCGGCTCCGGGCCGCCGTCGTCCCCACGTTCCCGCTCCCGCCGCCGGACCTTCGGGGCGAAGGCCGCCTGCCGTCCTGGAGCCAGGGCATGACCACCGGCCACAAGGCGGTCGGTGCGGGCCCGCGCGCCCTGCCCCCGGACCCCGGGGCCGCTCTGACCGGCCGGTGGGCCGAGCCGGCGGCCCCGCTCGACGGCCCGTCGACGCAAACCGTCGCCCCTCCGGCCGCACGGCACACCGAGGGCGTCCTGCCCGCCGGGCAGGGACGCCGGCCGGACACGGACGAGGCGCACCTGACCATGCCCGCCGAACGCGCCGCCCTCCGGGGCCCGCATCACCCCCATGTCCTGGCGGCGCGTCACGACGTCGCCGTGGCGTTGCTGCGGTGCGGCCGGGCCGCCGAGGCGCTGGCGGCGTTCGGGGAGGTCGCCGGGGGCTGGGGCCGGGTGCTGGGTGCGGAGCATCCGGAGACCTTGGCGGCGCGTCATGACGTCGCCGTGGCGTTGCTGCGGTGCGGCCGGGCCGCCGAGGCGCTGGCGGCGTTCGCTGAAGTCGCCGGGAGCAGGGCCCGGGTGCTAGGCCTCGATCATCCCGACACGCTCGCCTCGCGTCAGGAGACCGCGTACGCCCTGGGCCGGCTGGGCCGTCACTCGGAGGCCCGGCGGACCTACCGCGAGGTGCTGGACGCGCGGGAGCGCGCCATGGGCCCCGAGCACCCGGACACCCTGCGCTGCAAGCACAACCTGGCCTGCACGCTGGGCCGGCTGGGGCGGCCGGCCGACGCCTGCCGCATGGCCGGCGAGGTGGCCGCCGCCCGGACCCGGCTGCTCGGCCCGGACCATCCCGACACACTGGCCTCCCGCTGCGAGGTCGCCCACGCGCTGGGCCAGTCCGGCCGCTGGGAGGAGGCCCTGCACACCTACCGGGAGGTCGCCCGGACCAGGGCGCGGGTACTCGGCGCCGACCATCCCGGCACCCTCGCCGCCCGCTACGAGACCGCGCTCAGCCTCGGCCGGCTCGGGCGCAGCGCGGACGCCCTCGGCGTCTACCGCGACCTGATCGTGGACCGCACCCGGGTGCAGGGTCCCACCCACCCCGAGACCCTGCGCGCCCGGCACGGTCTCGGCGTCCACCTCGGCCGGCTGGGACACCGGGAGGACGCGCTGACCGAGGCCCGCGAGGTGTGGGCGCTGCGGGAGCGGTTGCTGGGCGCGGATCATCCCGACACGCTGGTCAGCCGCCGCGAGGTGGCCGTCGCCCTCGGCTGGCTGGGCCGCTGGGCGGACGCCCTCGGCGAGTACCGGCGGGTCGCCGCCAGCCGTCAGCGGATCCTCGGCCCGGACCATCCGGACACCCTCGCGGCCCGCGACGACGAGGCCCACTGTCTGAAGCGCCTCGGCCGCGCCCCGGAGGCCGGAGAGGTGTGCCGCGGCGTCGTGGTACGCCGCCACCACCTTCCCTCGAACGGCAGCTGACGGACGCCGGCCGCGGCGAGTCGGGGAAGGGCCCCGACCCACCCGCGCGGACCCGCCTCTGGCCGCCGTGGATCACCGCGTGTTACGAAGAACCATGCCTGCTGACGAGGGAACCCACGCGTACGACGCCGTCATCGTGGGCGGTGGCCACAACGGACTGGTCGCCGCCGCCTACCTGGCCCGGGCCGGCCGCTCGGTGCTGGTGCTGGAGCGCCTGGACCACACCGGCGGCGCCGCCGTCTCCACCCGCCCCTTCGCCGGTGTCGAAGCACGCCTGTCGCGCTACTCGTACCTGGTGAGCCTGCTCCCGCGGAAGATCCTGCGCGACCTCGGGCTGGACCTCCGCCTGAGCTCCCGCACCATCTCCTCCTACACCCCGGTGGAACGGGAGGGGCGGCCCACCGGGCTTCTCGTCGGCGGGGGCGAGCAGCGCACCCGGGAGGCCTTCGCCCGGCTGACGGGCGGCGAGCGCGAGTTCGAGGCCTGGCAGCGCTTCTACGGCATGACCGGCCGGGTCGCCCAGCGCGTCTTCCCGACCCTCACCGAGCCGCTGCCCACCCGCGACGAACTGCGCCGGCGCATCGACGACGACAGCGCGTGGCGGACCCTGTTCGAGGAACCGATCGGGGTCGCCGTGGAGGAGAACTTCGCCGACGACCTGGTCCGGGGGGTGGTCCTCACCGACGCGCTGATCGGCACCTTCGCCGACGCCCACGACCCCTCCCTGGCCCAGAACCGCTGCTTCCTCTACCACGTCATCGGCGGCGGCACCGGCGACTGGGACGTGCCCGTCGGCGGCATGGGCGCCCTCACCGACGCACTCGCCGCGGCCGCCCGCTCGGCGGGCGCCGTCATCGCCACCGGTCACGAGGCGATCCGGATCGACACCGACGGACGCACCGCCGAGGTGACCTTCCGCACCGCCGACGGCGAGGGCGTCGCCGTCGCCCGCGACGTCCTGGTGAACGCCTCCCCGCAGGAGCTGGCCGTCCTGACCGGTGGCGCGGCGCCCGAACCGGCCGAGGGCGCTCAGCTCAAGGTCAACATGCTGCTGACGCGGCTGCCGAAGCTGCGCGACCCGGACACCGACCCCCGCGAGGCGTTCGCCGGCACCTTCCACATCGCCGAGGGCTACCGGCAGCTGGCCACCGCCCACGCCCAGGCCGCCGCCGGTGAACTGCCCGCCGCGCCGCCCTCGGAGATCTACTGCCACTCCCTGACCGACCCGACCATCCTCGGCCCCGAACTCGCCGGGCGCGGCTACCAGACGCTCACCCTCTTCGGCCTGCACACCCCGGCCAGGCTCTTCGACCGGGACAACGACGGCGTCCGCGAGGAACTGCTGAAGTCCACCCTCGCCCAGCTCGACGCCCACCTCGCCGAACCGCTCGCGGACTGCCTGGCCACCGACGCCGACGGCCGGCCCTGCATCGAGGCGAAGACCCCGCTCGACCTCGAACGGGACCTGCGGCTGCCCGGCGGCAACATCTTCCACCGGGCGCTGTCCTGGCCGTACGCAGCGCAGGACGCCGGCCGTTGGGGCGTGGAGACCGCCCACACCAACGTCCTGCTGTGCGGCGCGGGCGCCGTACGCGGAGGAGGGGTGAGCGGAGTGCCGGGGCACAACGCGGCGATGGCCGTGCTGGAGCGGGACTGACCGCCGCCTCCCGGCCGTTCACTCGGCCGACGGCTCCCAACCGGCGGCCGTGATGCGCGCCGTGTCCGCCGGACGCGCCCCGTCGAACAGCACCGCCCGGCCCGCCTCCACGCGCAGGGCGTCGACGTAGGCGCCCCGGCCGACGTACGACCGGTCGGTGGTGTACCGCCACCGCAGCGTCAGGCGCGGGTCGGCCGGAAGGGACGCGGTCACCCGGTGCCAGACGCGCCCCGACCAGCCCGTGACCGCGCCCGACGGATGGTCCTCGGCGTCCTCGCCGCGGCGGGAACTGGTGAACGGGACCGGCGTCCAGGTGGTGCCGCCGTCCGTGGTGGACTCCAGTACCAGGGCGTCGGACGCGGGCTCGGTGTCCCACCACAGGGCGCAGCGCAGTCGGGCCGTGCCGGGGGAGGTGTCCAGCGGCGGGAGGGCGAGCGTCGCGGACGTGCCGCTCGCCATGCCCGAGAACCATGCCGTACGGCCCCGCGCCGGCCGGACCGGGACCGCGCGGGCCAGGTGGTTCCCGGCGGCGACGCGTGGCGCGGACCCGGACCGCCACGTGCGCACCGGGTGCACCGAGTTGCCGAGGACGACCAGGAAGGAGTCGGTCGTGGGATCGAGCACGAGCGAGGTGCCGGTGAAGCCGGTGTGGCCGGCCGTGCGCGGGGTGGCCAGCGCGCCCATGTACCAGTGCTGGTAGAGCTCGAAGCCGAGGCCGTGCTCGTCGCCGGGGAAGGCGGTGTTGAAGTCGGTGAACATCAACCGCACCGACTGCGGGCGCAGCACGCGGGTTCGGCCGTAGGAGCCGCCGTTGAGCAGCGTACGGCCCAGGACGGCGAGGTCCCACGCGCACGAGAAGACCCCGGCGTGCCCCGCCACCCCGCCGAGACTGTACGCGTTCTCGTCGTGCACCTCGCCCCACACCAGCCCGCGGTCCAGGCCGGACCAGGGTCTGCGCGCGTCCTCGGTGGCGGCGATCCGCGGCTTCCAGGAGGCGGGCGGGTTGTAGCGCGTGCTGTGCAGGCCCAGCGGCCCGGTGATCTCCTCGCGCAGGAGCACGTCCAGGGTGCGGCCGGTGATCCGCTCCAGCACCAGCTGGAGGGAGATCATGTTCAGGTCCGAGTAGAGGTACGTGCTGCCGGGCGGGTTCTGCGGCGCCTCGGCGTAGATCCGCCGCAGCCTCTCCTCGTGCGTCGGCGCCTCGTAGAGCGGGATCCACGCACGGAACCCCGAGGTGTGCGTCAGCAGCTGGCGGACGGTCACGTCCTGCTTGCCGGCGGCGCCGAACTCCGGGACGTACGCCGCGACCTTCCCCTCGAGCTCCAGCGCGCCCCGCTCGATCTGCTGCACCGCGAGGAGCGAGGTGAACAGCTTGGAGACGGAAGCCAGGTCGAAGACGGTGTCCCGGGTCGTCGCGAGCCGCTGGTCGGGCGGGAACTCGACGCCGGTGTCGGTCTTCTCGTCGTACGACGCGTAGCGCACCGCAGACCCGATCGGCTCGTGCAGGGCCACGGTGCCGCCGCGCCCCGCCAGCAGGACGGCACCGGCGTACCACGGATGCTTGGGGGAGGGACCGAGGAACGTCTCCGCGTCAACGACGAGTTGCCGCAGATGGGCGGGGAGCAGCCCGGCGCGTTCGGGCGAGCCGTGGCGCAGCGTCGGGCGCCCCCGGGCGGGAGCCGCGGCCGCGGGGCCCGCGGGAAGCGCGGCCAGGGCCAGCGCGCCACCGGACGCGAGTCCTCCCGCCACGATCTGACGACGTGTCATGCCGTCCGCCCGTCCGCCTGTCAGGTCCTCCGCCATCGCGCGGCCTCCCGTCTGAAAGTATCTTTCGGGGCTTGCCCTGCACGGTGAAACTTTCCGGTCAGGCGGGCGCCGTGTCAACGAGGCGTGCGACTGCCGTCGTCGCGTCGGACGGTCCGTCAGCCGACGACGTCCTGCCCGCCGACCAGGTCGGCCACTCCACGTTCGTACAGCGATCGGGCGAGGGCGGTGACGGCCTGGGCGTGGTCGGGTCGGGCGATCGCCTGTTCCAGGCGGAAGGGCCTGCCCGCGGTGAGGTGTTCCACCAGGAGGGTGACGTGGGCGGCGTCGGGCTGGCGGCTCATCCCGCCGAGGACGAAGAGCAGGCCCGTACCGTCGCCCGTGCGCAACAGGACGACCGGGCTGTCCGCGCGACCGCGCAGGACGCTGTCCGCTGTCAGTTCGGGCGCTTCGCGGAGTGCTCCGCCACCGCCGATGACGCCACTGGACGTGGAGCGGGCGAGATGGTGCACGGTGAGGCTGTCGCGAATGGCCTGCAGGAGGGCTTCGGCGTGGGCGGGCAGTTCGACGTCGGCCAAGGACGTGAGGACACCGCCGGGCAGGCGGGGAGGCGACTCGGCGCGCTCATTGAACTGCGGCATCTGGAGCGCGGCCTTGATGGCCGGCTGGAACGCCGCCGCGGGTGTGCCGTTGCTGAACACGCCGATGGACAGGGCGAGGCTGGTCTCCGCGGAGGGCAGCTGGTTGTAGTGCCACCAGTTCTCGGGGATGAAGAGGATTTCGCCGGGTTCGGCCTCGAGGACCAGGGCATCGGCCGCGTAGGGGGCGACGTCGACGTGACCGAAGCAGATCCCGTTGAAGGCGGCCTTCTCCTCCAGCCCCTTGTCGGCGAAGTAGCCCGGCTCCCAGAGCATGATCTTCTTTCGCCCGTGCACCGGCACGAGGAAGGTGTTGCACCAGTCGTTGTGCAGACCGATCCAGGTCTCCTGGTAGTGCCCCGCGATGTAGACGACGTTGATACCCGGTGCGGGGATCCCTCGGCGGTCCACGAAGCCGCTGATGAACGAGCGGGTCATCATCGCTACGCGGTCGGAGTGCCGCAGGCAGTAGTCACGGGTGTAGGTGACGGCCTCGGCCTGGTTCCGTGCTGCCAGGTCGGCGAGGTATCGCTCGAATTCCGCGACGTTCGTCGGCGGGGTGCCGGGCAGTTCGGGGTTCTTGAGGAGGACCCCGTCGACGTTCACGGACACGTCGCCGGCGTTGAGGTTGCTGGCGCCGAGTTCGAGGACGTCCTCCATGCGGAACAGGCGGCCGGAGGGGTCGGGAACCGGGAGGACGGCGGGACGGGTGCAGTCGGCGGTGGCCTGGAGGGCCTGCTGCTCCCAGAAGTCGGCGGGGACCTCCGGGAAGCGGATGGCCGAGGGGTCCGCGGGGGCGGTGGTCATAGGGCTTTCTCCTGGGGGAAGGCGTGCGGGTACAGCCGGGCGTAGGCGTCCGGGATGCCGTCGTCGGGCAGTGTCAGGACGGTGCGCAGGTCGGGGCTGAAGGCGCCGACGGCGGTCGCGGCGAGGATCGCCAGGCCGAGCACGGCCATGCCGGGTCCCTCACCGAGGTGTTCGGCGAGGAATCCGCCGAGCAGGTTGCCGATCGGAATGGCCAGGCCGGACAGGAAGGCGACGCTGGCGGTGACACGGTTGCGCATGCCGGCGGGAGTGGCCAGAACCCGCACGGTGGAGTTGGTGACAGTGATCATGATGAGGCCGACGCCGCCGATGAGGAAGCTGACGGCGAGTGCCGCGGCCAGGACGACGGGGTGGTCGGTGATCGAGGCGGCGGCGATCCCGCCGGCGAGAATCGAGAGCCCGGTGATGGTGAAGCCGGCCATCACCGTGGTGAAGCGGGTGGTCCTGCCTCGCGTGCGGCGGGCGACCGGCCCGGTGCTGCCCAGCAGCAGTCCCACGCCGAACGCGGCCTCGGCGACTCCGATCAGCCAGGTGTCGTCAGGGAAGGAACGGCGGGTGAGCGCGGGCAGCAGGACGGCGAAGACGGGGAAGAGCGCGAGGTTGACGGCGAGAGCCAGCATGGCGAGCTGGAACTCGGACCGGATCCGGTAGATGGCCCGCCAGCCGTCGAGGGTGCTCCGGTACCGCGTCGACAGGGGAGGCTGCTTCGTCTTCTCCGCGCCTGGTGCGTCGTCGGGATTACCAAGCGTCAAAAGTCCACAGGTTCCGTCAAGCATGCGACTCGCGCGGCGTCGGACCCGCGGACCGCCCCCGCCGCGCCGACAGGGGAAGGGGTCGAGTACCGGTAGCCCCAACCTGATCTGACGACCCATCAGAAAAGGTCTTCCGTCCGCCGGACGGCTACGGCATCCTGCGCCCATGCAGACGGAGCTGAGCAAGCGCCTGGGAATCGAGCACGCCGTCTTCGGCTTCACGCCGTTCCCGGCCGTCGCCGCGGCCATCAGCCGCGCCGGCGGTTTCGGCGTGCTCGGCGCGGTCCGCTACACCGTCCCCGACGAACTCGCACGCGATCTCGACTGGCTCGACGCGCACGCCGAGGGGCGGCCCTACGGGCTGGACGTGGTCATGCCCGCCAAGAAGGTGGAGGGCGTCGGCGAAGCGGACGTGGAGGCGATGATCCCGGAAGGGCACCGCCGGTTCGTACGGGACACCCTGGCCCGGCACGGCGTGCCGGAGCTGGCCGAGGGAGAGGCGTCCGGGTGGCGCATCACCGGGTGGATGGAGCAGGTCGCCCGCGGCCAGCTCGACGTCGCCTTCGACCACCCCATCAAGCTGCTCGCCAACGCCCTCGGCTCCCCGCCCGCCGACGTCGTCGCCCGCGCCCACGACCGCGGAGTGCTCGTCGCCGCGCTCGCCGGCAGCGCCCGGCACGCCCGCAAGCACCAGGAGGCGGGCATCGACATCGTCGTGGCCCAGGGCTACGAGGCCGGCGGCCACACCGGGGAGATCGCCTCCATGGTGCTGACCCCGGAGGTCGTGGAGGCCGTGGACCCGCTCCCTGTGCTGTCGGCGGGCGGCATCGGCAGCGGCCCGCAGGTGGCGGCCGCCCTCAGCCTCGGCGCCCAAGGGGTGTGGCTGGGCTCCCTCTGGCTCACCACCACCGAGGCCGACCTGCACTCGGCCGCCCTGACCCGCAAACTCCTCGCCGCCGGGTCCGGGGACACCGTCCGCTCCCGCGCCCTGACCGGGAAACCGGCACGACAGCTGCGCACCGGGTGGACCGACGCCTGGGACGACCCGGCCGGCCCCGGCACCCTGCCCATGCCGTTGCAGGGCCTGCTGGTAGCCGAGGCCGTCTCCCGCATCCAGAAGTACGAGGTCGAGCCGCTGCTCGGCACGCCCGTCGGCCAGATCGTCGGCCGGATGACCAGTGAACGCAGCGTCCAGGCCGTCTTCGACGACCTCACCCGCGGCTTCGAACAGGCCGTGGACCGCATCAACCGCATCGCCGGAAGGAGCGGCCAGTCGTGAGCACACCCCCCGCCGGGTTCTGGGCACAGGCGGCCCAGAACCCCGACCGCACCGTCCTCGTCGACCCCGACGGCGAGGAGTGGACCGCCGGACGCCTGCACTCCGCCGCCAACCGGCTCGTGCACGGGCTGCGCGCGGCCGGCCTGGAACGCGGCGACGCCTTCGCCGTCGTCCTGCCCAACGGCGTCGAGTTCCTCACCGCCTACCTGGCCGCCAGCCAGGCCGGCCTCTACCTCGTCCCCGTCAACCACCACCTGGTGGGACCCGAGATCGCCTGGATCGTCGCCGACTCCGGCGCCAAGGTGCTCATCGCGCACGAGCGGTACGCCGCCGCGGCCCGCGCCGCCGCCGACGAGGCCCGCCTCCCGGCGGCCCACCGCTACGCGGTCGGCACGGTCGAGGGCTTCCAGCCGTACGACCGGCTCCTCGACGGCCGGCCCCCGTCGGCCCCGGACGGACGAGAACTCGGCTGGGTCATGAACTACACCTCCGGTACGACCGGACGCCCGCGCGGCATCCGCCGCCCGCTGCCGGGCAGGACGCCCGAGGAGGCCTACCTCGGCGGATTCCTCGGCATCTTCGGCATCCGGCCGTTCGACGACAACGTCCACCTGGTCTGCTCGCCGCTGTACCACACCGCCGTCCTGCAGTTCGCCGGAGCCTCCCTGCACATCGGCCACCGCCTGGTGCTGATGGACAAGTGGACCCCCGAGGACATGCTGCGGCTCATCGACACCCACCGGTGCACCCACACCCACATGGTCCCGACCCAGTTCCACCGGCTGCTGGCCCTCCCGGACGAGGTCAGGGCCCGCTACGACGTCTCCGCCATGCGGCACGCCATCCACGGCGCCGCGCCCTGCCCCGACCACGTCAAGCGTGCCATGATCGACTGGTGGGGGAACTGCGTGGAGGAGTACTACGCGGCCAGCGAGGGCGGCGGCGCCTTCGCCACCGCCGAGGACTGGCTGAAGAAGCCCGGCACCGTCGGCAAGGCCTGGCCCATCAGCGAACTCGCGGTCTTCGACGACGACGGCAACCGGCTCCCACCCGGTGAACTCGGCACCGTCTACATGAAGATGAGCACCGGCGGCTTCCAGTACCACAAGGACGAGGCCAAGACCCGCAAGAACCGCATCGGCGACTTCTTCACCGTCGGCGACCTCGGCTACCTGGACGAGGACGGCTACCTCTTCCTCCGCGACCGCAAGATCGACATGATCATCTCCGGCGGGGTGAACATCTACCCGGCCGAGATCGAATCCGCGCTCCTCGCCCACCCGGCCGTCGCCGACGCCGCCGCCTTCGGCATCCCGCACGACGACTGGGGCGAGGAGGTCAAGGCCGTCGTCGAACCGGCCCCCGGGCACGAACCGGGACCGGACCTGACGGCCGCGCTGCTCGCGCACTGCGCCGGCCGGCTGGCCGGCTACAAACGGCCGCGCACCATCGACTTCATCGAGGAGATGCCCCGCGACCCCAACGGCAAGCTGTACAAGCGGCGCCTGCGGGAGCCGTACTGGGAGGGCCGCACCCGACCGGTGTGACCGGCGCGCCAGCGGGCGGACGGGCCACGCCCGGTGGCCCCTCGGCGCGGGACCGGCCCGAACCCCGGGGCCCGGTCCTTGACCGGTACGGCCGGTGGGCCGAGGATCGGCTGTCATGATGCAGGGACACGGCAGCACGGTCGACGGGGTCCTGCGACGCAGCGCCCGGCGCACCCCGGCGCGCGTCGCGGTGGAGTACGGCACGCGCAGATGGACCTACGAGGAACTCGACGACGCCGTCTCCCGCGCGGCCGCCGTGCTGCTCGCCGAGGGCCTCGTGCCCGGCGACCGGGTCGGCGCCTACGGCCACAATTCCGACGCCTATCTGATCGGGTTCCTCGCCTGCGCCCGCGCGGGCCTGGTCCATGTGCCGGTCAACCAGAACCTCACCGGCGAGGACCTGGCCTACCTCGTCGTCCAGTCCGGCAGCTCGCTGGTGCTCACCGACCCGGGTCTGGCGGCGCGACTGCCGGACGGGGTACGGCGGTTGCCGCTGCGGGACAGTGAGGACTCACTGCTCGCCCGGCTGCCGGACACACCGCCGTACGACGGGCCCGAGCCGCGCACCGAGGACCTGGTGCAGCTGCTCTACACCTCCGGCACCACGGCCCGGCCCAAGGGCGCGATGATGACCCACCGGGCCCTCGTGCACGAGTACCTGAGCGCCATCACGGCCCTCGACCTGAGCGCCGGGGACCGGCCGGTGCACGCACTGCCGTTGTACCACTCGGCGCAGATGCACGTGTTCCTGCTGCCCTACCTCGCCGTCGGCGCGACCAGCATCCTCCTGGACGCGCCCGACGGCGACCGGCTCTTCGACCTGATCGAATCCGGCCGCGTGGACAGCCTGTTCGCACCGCCGACCGTGTGGATCGGCCTGGCGAACCGGCCCGACTTCGACACCCGCGACCTCGGCGGCCTGCGCAAGGCCTACTACGGCGCCTCCATCATGCCGGTGCCCGTGCTGGAGCGGCTGCGGGAACGCCTGCCTGAGCTCGCCTTCTACAACTGCTTCGGCCAGAGCGAGATCGGCCCGCTCGCCACCGTGCTCGGCCCAGGCGAGCACGAGGGCCGACTGGACTCGTGCGGCCGGACCGTGCTGTTCGTGGACGCCCGGGTGGTCGACGACAAAGGCGCGGACGTGCCCGACGGCACACCGGGCGAAGTCGTCTACCGGTCACCGCAGTTGTGCGAGGGCTACTGGGACAGGCCCGAGGAGACCGCCGACGCCTTCCGGGACGGCTGGTTCCACTCCGGCGACCTCGCGGTGCGCGACGCCGACGGCTACCTCACGATCGTCGACCGGGTGAAGGACGTCATCAACTCCGGTGGCGTGCTGGTCGCCTCACGTCAGGTCGAGGACGCCCTCTACACCCATGAGGCGGTCGCCGAGGCCGCCGTGATCGGTCTGCCCGACGAGCGGTGGATCGAGGCCGTCACCGCGGTCGTCGTCGCGCGCGGCGAGGTGACCGAGGACCAGCTGATCACCCACGTGAAGGAGCGGCTCACCGCCTTCAAGGCGCCCAAAAAGGTGCTGTTCGTGCCCGAGTTGCCGCGCAACGCCAGCGGAAAGATCCTCAAGCGCGACCTGCGCGACCGCTTCCGCGACCAGGCACCCTGACCGCCGCGTCGCCTCGTTCCCGGGAAAGGCGTTGCCGGCCCACGGGACCGCCCGGGATGATCGGCGCCATGCCCACCTTCCTGACGACCGACGGCACCCGGCTCGCCTACCACCTGCGCGGCGACGGCGAACCCCTCGCGGTGCTGCCCGGCGGCCCCATGCGCGCCTCCGCCTACCTCGGCGACCTGGGCGGGCTGACCGCGCACCGCCGGCTGGCCCTGCTGGACCTGCGGGGCACGGGCGACTCCGCGGTGCCGGCGGACCCCGCGACCTACCGCTGCGACCGGATGGTCGAGGATGTGGAGCTGTGGCGCGCCCACATGGGGCTGGAGCACATGGACCTGCTGGCCCACTCGGCGGGCGCCGCTCTCGCCATGCTCTACGCGGCCCGAAGGCCGCACCGGATCCGGCGGCTCGTGCTGATCACCCCCAACCCGTCCGCCCTGGGCCTGCGGGCCACCCCCGAGGACCGGCTGGCGGCGGCGGAACTGCGCAAGGGCGAACCGTGGTTCGCGGACGCCTTCCCCGCCTTCCGGGCCTGGCTCGCGGGCGAGGCCGGGTTCGACGACGTCTTCCTGCCGTTCTTCCACGGCCGCTGGGACGACACCGCACGGGCCCACACGGACGCCGAGCTGACGCAGACCAACGAGGAGGCCGGGGAGCGCTACTTCGCCGACGGCGCCTTCACCCCGGACGAGACCCGCGCCGCCCTGGCCGGACTGACCGCCCCGGTCCTCGTGTACGCGGGCGAACTCGACGGCGGACCACGCCCCGACCTCGCCCGCCGGGCCGCCCGGGCCTTCCCGGACGCCGAGACGACCGTCCAGCCCGGCGCCGCCCACTACCCCTGGCTCGACGACCCGGAACACTTCCGCTCCCGCGTCCTCGCCTTCCTGGACGGGCCCGCGCCCGCCGCTCTGCCGTCGGCAGAGCGGGCGCCACGCCACCGACCGCACGACTAGCCTGGCCGGCATGGACACCTCGCCGCCGTACGCCGTCGAGGCGAACGGGATCACGCTGGCCTGCCGCGCCTGGGGGCCGGCGGACGCAGCGCCCGTCGTCCTGCTGCACTGCCGGGGCGCCGACGGCGCGGACTGGACGCGGATCGCCGAACGGCTCGCGGCGCCACCGCGACCGCGCCGCGTGTACGCCCCCGACCTGCGCGGCCACGGGCACAGCGACCGCGCCGCTGACTACACGGCGGAGACGATGAGCGAGGACGTCCGCGCGCTCATCGCCTCCCTGGGAATCCGCGGTGCCGACGTCGTCGGCCATTCCCTGGGCGGCCTCGTCGCGTACCTGCTGGCCCAGCGCCACCCCGCGGCCGTACGGCGCCTGGTGCTGGAGGACGTGTGCGCCCCGGTTCCGCTCGACCCGCCCCGGCCGCCCGCCGAACGGCCCGACGGCGAGCTGCCGTTCGACTGGGCGATGGTGCGGGCGACCGACGTCCAGCGCAACATGCCCGATCCGGTGTGGCGGGACCACATGGACCGGATCACCATGCCGACGCTGGTGATCGGGGGCGGTCCCACCAGTCTCGTCCCGCAGGACCAGGTGGCGCTCCTCGCGGAGCTGATCCCGGACGCCCGGCTGGTGACCGTCGACGCCGGTCACCTGGTGCACGAGAGCCGCCCGGCGGAGTTCCTGGCCGTCCTGGCGGACTTCCTCGACCGCTGACCCCGGCCGGCGATCCGCGGAGCCGGTGTCCGCGGCTACCGGTGGTCGGCCGCGACCGCCACCTCCCGTGCCCATCGGTAGTCCGCCTTGCCGCTCGGTGACCGCTGGACCAGCTCGGTGATCACCAGCTGGCGGGGGATCTTGTACCCGGCCAGCCGGGTACGGCAGTGGCTCTGGATGTCCGCCAGCGACGGCCGCGGAGCTCCCTCCCGCAGCTGCACCACGGCGGCCACGTGGTTGCCCCACGTGGCGTCCGGCACGCCCGCGACCAGCGCGTCGTACACGTCCGGATGCGCCTTGAGTGCCTGCTCGACCTCCTCGGGGTACACCTTCTCGCCCCCGGTGTTGATGCACTGCGAGCCCCGGCCGAGCACGGTGACCACGCCGTCCGCGTCGACCGTCGCCATGTCGCCCAGCAGGACCCAGCGCCGCCCGTCCTTCTCGAAGAAGGTCTCGGCGGTTTTCCGCGGGTCGTTGTAGTAGCCGAGCGGGACGTTGCCGCACTGGGCGACCCGGCCGACCTCGCCGACGGCGACCGGCTCGTGCGTGGCCGGATCCACCACCAGCGTGCGGGAGTTGACCCGGATGCGGAAGCCGCGCTCGGGTCCGGAGTCGTCGGTCGCCGTCCCGTTGAAACCGGACTCGGAGGACCCGAAGTTGTTCAGCAGCAGGGCGCTCGGCACCAGCTCACGGAACTGCCGGCGGACCGTCTCCGACATGATCGCGCCGGACGAGGAGACGCTGAACAGGGCCGAGCAGTCGGTGCCCTTCATCGGTCCGTTCAGCGCGTCGATCAGCGGCCGCAGCATCGCGTCCCCGACCAGGGACACGCTGGTGACCTTCTCCCGCTCGACGGTCCGCAGCACCTCCTCCGGCACGAACTTGCGGTGCAGGACGACGCGCTGGCCGAAGTTGAACCCGATGAACGCGGTGAGGGTCGAAGTACCGTGCATCAGCGGGGGAGTGGGGAAGAAGGTGATCCCGGAGCCGCCCGCGGCCACCCGCCGGGCCAGCTCCTCCGGTGCCTTCACCGGCTCCCCGGTCGGCGCCCCGCCACCCAGCCCGGCGAAGAACAGGTCCTCCTGACGCCACATCACCCCCTTGGGCATGCCCGTGGTGCCGCCGGTGTAGATGATGAACTGGTCGTCCCCCGACCGCGCCGGAAAGCCCCGCCCGGGCGAGCCGGCGGCCTCCGCTTCGGCGAAGGGCACAGCGCCGGGCACCCGGGACTCGCCCGTGCCGACCCGCACCAGGTGCCGCAGGTCCGGAGTGCGCGGCAGCGCGCCCGCCACCCGCTCCTCGAACTCCGCGTCGAATACCAGCGCGACAAGGTCGGCGTCCCGGTAGAGGTAGACCAACTCCTCCTCGACGTACCGATAGTTGACGTTGACCGGGACGATCCGCGCCTTGAGGCAGGCCAGTACCGTCTGCAGGTACTCGACCCCGTTGTACAGGTGCAGACCGAGGTGCTCCCCGGGCCGCAGGCCGCCGGCCGTCAGGTGGTGCGCGACGCGGTTGGCGGCGGCGTCCAGCTCCGCGTAGGTCAGCCGGCGCTCCGCGCCCGTGCCGGGGTGGTCGAGGTACACGAGCGCCTCGCGGTCCGGGACCACGTCGACGACCGACTCGAACAGATCGGCAAGGTTGTACTCCACCGCTCCTCCTGACCCCGGCAGCCCGGACAAGAAAGGCGCATCCGTCGGTTCGCCGGTCATCAGAGCAAAGGGGGCCCCAACTGGGAAGGCCCCGCACCAATAAATCTGACTGACTGTCAGAAAACCCTTGAAGTGGTCCTCCGCCTCCTGCAACCTGTTCTCGTTCTCACCGAGGGGAGATGGCCCATGGGCGGGACGGAACACCTCACCGTGCGGCGCGAGGGCGCCACACTGGTGCTCACGCTGAACAGGCCCGACGCCAGGAACGCGCTCTCGCTCCCGATGCTCGTCGGCCTGTACGACGGCTGGATCGAGGCCGACAGGGACGACACGATCCGCTCGATCGTGCTCACCGGGGCCGGCGCCGCCTTCTGCGCCGGAATGGACCTGAAGGCACTGGCCGGCGACGGCATGCAGGGGGAGCACCACCGCGACCGGCTCAAAGCCGACCCCGACCTGCACTGGAAGGCGATGCTGCGCCACCACCGCCCCCGCAAACCGGTCATCGCCGCCGTCGAGGGACACTGCGTCGCCGGTGGTACCGAGATCCTCCAGGGTACGGACATCAGGGTCGCCGGCGAGTCCGCGACCTTCGGCCTCTTCGAGGTCCGGCGCGGACTCTTCCCCATCGGCGGCTCCACCGTCCGGCTGCAGCGCCAGATCCCCCGCACCCACGCACTGGAGATGCTGCTCACCGGCCGGCCGTACAGCGCCCGGGAGGCCGCGGACATCGGCCTGATCGGCCATGTGGTGCCCGACGGCACCGCGCTCGCCGAGGCTCTCCGGATCGCCGAGCGGATCAACGCCTGCGGCCCGCTCGCCGTGGAGGCCGTCAAGGCGTCCGTCTACGAGACCGCCGAGATGACGGAGACCGACGGGCTCGCCGCCGAACTCGCCCGCGGCTGGCCCGTCTTCGACACCGCCGACGCCAAGGAAGGGGCCCGCGCCTTCGCCGAGAAGCGGCCCCCCGTCTACAAGCGCGCCTGACCCGAGGAGCCACCCGATGCCCGAAGTCCTCAAAGCGCCACTCGTCGTCGAGTTCCCCTTCACCCGGTCCCTCGGCCCCGTCCAGAGCGCCTTCCTCACCGGTCTGCGCGAAGGCGTCGTGCTCGGCGTGCGCACCACCGACGACCGTGTCCTCGTACCGCCCGTCGAGTACGACCCCGTCACCGCCGACGAACTCCGCGAGCTGGTGGAGGTCGCCCCCACGGGCACCGTCACCACCTGGGCCTGGAACCACGATCCCCGCCGCGGCCAGCCCCTCGCCACCCCGTTCGCCTGGGTCCTGGTCCGGCTCGACGGCGCCGACACCGCCCTGCTGCACGCCCTCGACGCCCCCGGCCCCCACGCCGTGCGCACCGGCATGCGGGTCCGCGTCCGCTGGGCCGCCGAGCGCACCGGCGCCATCACCGACATCGCCTGCTTCGAGCCGTACGAGGGTGAACCCGTGCGGCCCGGCACGCACTCCGGCGTCTTCGCGGACCCGCTCACCGGGATCGTCGCACCCGCCCGCCTCGACTACACCTACTCACCCGGCCGCGCCCAGACCGCCTACATCGGCGCCCTGACCGAACGGCGCACCGTCGGCGAACGCTGCCCGTCCTGCCGCAAGGTGTACGTCCCGCCCAGGGGCGCCTGCCCCACCTGCGGACTCGCCACGCACGAACAGGTGGAGGTGGGCCCCTGCGGCACGGTCACCACCTACTGCATCGTCAACATCAAGGCGAAGAACCTCGACATCGACGTGCCCTACGTCTACGCACACATCGCCCTCGACGGAGCCGACCTCGCCCTGCACGCCCGGATCGGCGGCATCCCCTACGACCAGGTCCGCATGGGCCTGCGCGTGGAACCGGTGTGGACCGAGGGCGCCCGCCACCCCGACCACTACCGGCCCACCGGCGAGCCCGACGCGGACTACGAGACGTACAAGGAGCTGCTGTGACCAGCGACCACCGCGCCGCCCGGGACATCGCCGTCGTCGCGTTCGCCCAGACCGACCACCGGCGCTCCACCGAGGAGTCCTCCGAGGTCGAGATGCTCCTGCCCGTCCTGCACGAGGTCCTGGACCGGACCGGACTGAAGACCGCCGACATCGGCTTCACCTGCTCCGGGTCCAGCGACTACCTCGCCGGCCGGGCCTTCTCCTTCACCCTCGCCCTCGACGGGGTGGGCGCCTGGCCGCCCATCTCCGAGTCGCACGTCGAGATGGACGGCGCCTGGGCGCTGTACGAGGCCTGGACCAAGCTCCTCACCGGGGAGGCCGACACCGCG
Source organism: Streptomyces sp. 1222.5 (assembly GCF_900105245.1). NCBI lineage: Bacteria > Bacillati > Actinomycetota > Actinomycetes > Kitasatosporales > Streptomycetaceae > Streptomyces > Streptomyces sp. 1222.5. The sequence continues at coordinate 7,721,451 of NZ_FNSZ01000001.1, forward strand.
CTCGTGTACTCCTACGGCAAGTGCTCACCCGGCTCGGTCCGGGACGTGCTGACCCGCCAGCTCGACCCCTACTACGTCGCCCCCCTGTGGCCCGACGCCGTGGCCCTCGCCGCCCTCCAGGCACAGGCCCTCATCGACGCCGGGCACACCGACGAGCCCGCCCTCGCCGCCGTCGGCGCCCGCAGCCGGACCGACGCGGGCGCCAACCCGCACGCCCAGCTCAAGGGCCGTGTCCCGCAGGGCGACTACGTCGTACGGCCCCTGCGCACCGGCGACTGCCCGCCCATCGGCGACGGCGCCGCGGCGGTCGTCCTCGCGGCGGGGGAGAAGGCCCGGGAACTGTGCGAGCGTCCCGCCTGGATCCGGGGCATCGACCACCGCATCGAGGCCCACGCGCTCGGCGTCCGCGACCTGACCGACTCGCCGTCCGCCCGGCTGGCCGCGGAACACGCCGGGGCCTTCGAACGGGCTGTGGACACAGCCGAGTTGCACGCCCCGTTCACCTCGCAGGAGGTCGTCCTGCGCAAGGCCCTCCGCCTCGGCGACGACGTACGCGTCAACCCCTCGGGCGGAGCGCTCGCCGCCAACCCGGTGATGGCCGCCGGTCTCCTGCGCATCGGCGAGGCCGCGGCCGCCGTCCACCGCGGCGAGTCCGACCGCGCCCTCGCCCACGCCACCTCAGGCCCCTGCCTCCAGCAGAACCTGGTCGCCGTACTCGAAGGGGATCCGCGATGAGCAAGGAACCCGTGGCCGTCACCGGCGTCGGTCAGACCAAGCACGTGGCGGCGCGCCGGGACGTGTCGATCGCCGGACTCGTCCGCGAGGCCGCCCACCGTGCCCTGGAGGACGCCGCGTTGACGTGGGCCGACGTCGACGCGGTGGTCATCGGCAAGGCGCCCGACTTCTTCGAGGGCGTGATGATGCCCGAGCTGTACCTCGCCGACGCCCTCGGCGCGGTCGGCAAACCCATGCTGCGGGTGCACACCGCCGGCTCCGTCGGCGGGTCCACCGCCCTCGTCGCCGCGAACCTCGTCGCCGCCCGCGTCCACGGCACGGTCCTCACCCTCGCCTTCGAAAAACAGTCCGAGTCGAACGCCATGTGGGGGCTGTCCCTGCCCATCCCCTTCCAGCAGCCCCTGCTCGCCGGCGCCGGCGGATTCTTCGCCCCGCACGTGCGCGCGTACATGCGGCGCAGCGGCGCCCCCGACACCGTCGGCTCCCTCGTCGCCTACAAGGACCGGCGCAACGCACTCAAGAACCCCTGGGCCCATCTCCACGAACACGACATCACCCTGGAGAAGGTCCAGTCCTCGCCCATGCTGTGGGACCCGATCCGCTACTCCGAGACCTGCCCGTCCTCGGACGGCGCCTGCGCCATGGTCCTCACCGACCGTGCCGGAGCCGCCCGGGCGCCCCGCCCGCCCGCCTGGCTGCTCGGCGGCGCCATGCGCAGCGAGCCCACCCTGTTCGCCGGCAAGGACTTCGTCTCCCCGCAGGCCGGCAAGGACTGCGCCGCCGACGTCTACCGGCAGGCCGGCGTCACCGACCCGCGCCGGGACATCGACGCCGTCGAGATGTACGTGCCCTTCTCCTGGTACGAGCCCATGTGGCTGGAGAACCTCGGGTTCGCGGAGGAGGGCGAGGGCTGGAAGCTCACCGAGTCCGGCGTGACCGCACTCGACGGCGACCTGCCTGTCAACATGTCGGGCGGCGTGCTGTCCACCAACCCCATCGGCGCCTCCGGGATGATCCGCTTCGCCGAGGCCGCCCTCCAGGTCCGCGGCCGGGCCGGGGAGCACCAAGTGGACGGCGCGCGCAGGGTGCTCGGCCACGCCTACGGCGGAGGCTCGCAGTTCTTCTCCATGTGGCTGGTGGGATCCGAGCCCCCCGATTCCTGAAAGGTCCCCGGAACGTGGCCTGTCGGCCGTCGAGAGCGGTCGCTAGGCTGACCGCGGACGACGAACCGGGAGGAGCACGGACGTGGCCGAGAGCACCATCCAGCAGCAGCCGCTCACAGGCTGGGACAAGCCGGAGCTGGATCTCAGCAGGGCCGACTGGCAGTCCAGCAGCCGAGGTCTGGGGGATGTCCAGATCGCCTTCGTCGAAGGCTTCATCGCCATGCGGAACAGCGGCCGTCCGGGAGGCCCTTCCCTGATCTTCACCCCCGCCGAATGGGGTGCCTTCGTCTCCGGCGCGCGTGAGGGCGAGTTCGATCTGACCTGAGCGGGGGGTGTTCCGGCCGGATTTCCGGACACGCGACCGACAGCGCCCTGTCGGGGCCACGCCTGAGCGAGGCTGGCCCCAGCAAGGGGAAGGTCGTGTTCCGGAGGTGGGCAGGGATGAGCACTGCGCCGGTCATCGCCGCGGTCGACGGTTCCGAGGACAGCCTGCGGGCCCTGGAGTGGGCCCTGGAGACCGCCGGCCGCCGCGCGGCACCGCTGCGGGTGGTGCACGTACGGCAGTACGCCGCCTGGGGCCAGGCCGACGTGCTGGTCGCCGCACCACCGGAGGCCGAGGGCGATCCGGTGCTCGACGAGGTACGCGCCCGGCTCGCGGGCCGCGTGCGGGAGCCGGCCGTCGAGTACGTCGCCCTGGAGGGCGTACCGGGCGCCGTCCTGCCCGAACTCGGCCTGGATGCCGAGCTGCTGGTCCTCGGCTCGCGGGGCCGCGGCGGCTTCGCCAGCCTGCTGCTCGGCTCCAACGGCCTCGCCGTCGCACGGGACGCCGAGTGCCCGGTGGTCGTCGTACCCGCACCCGGCCGTGAGGTGCACGGGGACGGAGCCGAGGAGCCGGGGCCCCGGGTGGTCGTGGGCCTGCACGCCGACAGTCCCGACGACGCCGTCCTCACCTTCGCGTTCACCGAGGCCGCCCTGCGGGGCGCCCGGATCCAGGTGATCGCCGCCTACCCGTGGCCGGTGCAGACGTGGTCCGCCCCCGGCCAGCTCGTGCCGCCCCCGGTCGACCGGGACGCGATCGAGAACGAGACCCGTGCCCTCGCCGAGGGCTTCCTCGCCCCGCACCGAAAGCGGCGTCCCGAGGTCCGTGCCGACGTGCAGGCGCTCCCCGGCGACGCGGCGGGCCTCCTCGTCGCCGCCTCCAAGGACGCCGAGCTGGTCGTCGTCGGCCGGCACCGGCGACGGCTGCTCGCCCCGGCCCGCATGATGGGCTCGGTCACCCAGGCCGTGCTGCTGCACGCGGCGAGCCCGGTCGCGGTGGTGCCGCCGGGGGCGCCCGAGGAGTGAGGCCGGGCCGGGCGATAGCAGAGCGCACGGCACCCCGCAAGGCGTCCGGAGCCGACCGGTCCGGCCGTGGCTGTGGTGCCGCACGCCATGGCGGCACCCCCTGCGGGAACCTACGGTTCCGCCACGCCCGGTGCTCCAGGCGCCCCCGCGCCGGAGCGGCCGGGACCGTGCGCCCACCGAAGGAGCCGCCATGCGCCAGCCCGCCGCGTCGAAGGAACCACCCGCAGCCCACCGCGAACCCCTCACCCGGACGACCGCGCCCGGGCGGTCCCCCCGCCGCCCGCGACGCCTCCTGGCCCGCCTCCTGGCCGTCGGGGCCGTCGTCCTCGGCACCGCCCTCGCCGGCCCCCTGCCCACGGCACACGCCTCCGTCACCCTCACCCGGGTGAGCGGCTTCGGTTCCAACCCGGGCGCCCTCACCATGTACGTGTACCGGCCCGCGTCCCTCACCGCGCATCCACCGGTGGTCGTGGCCCTGCACGGCTGCACCCAGAGCGCCCAGGTGTACGCCGACAACTCCGGGCTCCCGCAACTCGCCGACCAGGACGGGTTCCTGCTGGTGCTCGCCGAGACCACCACCGCCAACAACGCGAACAAATGCTTCAACTGGTTCCAGAGCACCGACAACCGGCGCGACCAGGGCGAGGCCCTCTCCGTCCGGCAGATGGTGGGCCAGGCCGTCACCGCCTACGGCGCCGATCCCCGACGGGTCTACGTCACCGGCCTGTCCGCGGGCGGCGCCATGACCTCGGTCATGCTCGCCACCTACCCCGACGTCTTCACCGCCGGCGCGGTCGTCGCCGGCCTGCCCTACGACTGCACCAAGGACAACAGCCCCTACCTCTGCATGAATCCCGGCGTCGACCTGACCCCCGACGCATGGGCCCAGCGCGTACGCGACGCACACCCGTCGTACCAGGGGCCCTGGCCGCGCACCGCCATCTGGTACGGCGACCAGGACACCACCGTCGCACCACGCAACGCCACCGAACTGCGCGACCAGTGGACGGCCCTGCACGGACTCTCCCAGACCCCCACCCGCACCCGCACGATCGGATCGGACGCCACCCGGCAGGACCAGTACCTGGCCGCCGACGGCACGGTCGCCGTCGAGGTCGACCGCGTCCCCGGCATCGGCCACGGCACCCCGGTCGACCCCGGCACCGGCACCGAGCAGTGCGGTGCCACCGGCGCCCCCTACTTCCCCGACTCCATCTGTTCCAGCCGCTGGATCGCCCGCTTCTTCGGCCTGGACACCACCGACCCGGGCGGCTCCGACCCCGGCGACGGCGGCACCGCCGCCTGCTGGACGGCGAGCAACTACGCCCAGGTACAGGCCGGACGGGCCACCACCAGCGGCGGCTACGCCTACGCCGTCGGCTCCCGCCAGAACATGGGCCTCTACAACACGTTCGTCACCCACACCCTGAAGGAGTCGCCCACCGGCTACTACACCCTCGCGGACAGCGGCTGCCCCTGACAACAAGTCAGCCAATGACGGGTCGCCATGGTGGCCGGCAACGCTGTAAGGGCCGCCATCATGGCGGCCCCACACATGTCCGGCGCCACCACCACGCCCCTAACCTCCAGCGCGTCCCCGTACACCCGACCCGCCGGAGGCACCGCATGCTCCCACACCGCACCCCACCGCTCGGACGACCGGCACGGCGTGCCGCGCTCGGCGCGCTCTCCCTCGCCGCCGCCTGCTCCCTCCTGGTCACCCCGGCCACGGCGGCACCCACCGCGGCCGGGGCACCGGCCGGCCACTGCACCGGCCAGGAGCGGCTCCGCGTGCCCGGCGCCGCCCTCCAGCAGACCGACTGCCTGGACGAGCTGACCACCGCCGGGACCGTGGCCTCCGGCCACACCGACCCGGCCGACTACGCGGGCCTCACCCCGAAGGACCTGGCCACGCCCAGCGGAGTCCCCGGCATCCAGATCGACGGCTACTTCCCCGACACCTCCACCACCAACACCGACCACGGCTGGCAGCACGACTCCCAGTTCGTCGTACGTCTGCCCGACCACTGGAACGGCGGCCTGGTGGTCGCCGGCACCCCGGGCAACCGCGAGCAGTACGCCAACGACCGCGCGATCGCCGACTGGGTGCTGGCCCGCGGCTACGCCTACGCCGCCACCGACAAGGGCAACACCGGCACCGCCTTCCACCGCGACGGACGCCGGCCCGGCGACGCCATCGCCGAATGGAACACCCGCCTCACCCAGCTCACCCGCGCGGCCCGCGCCGTCGTCGCCCAGCGCTACCACCGGCCCCCGGCCCGCACCCTCGCCACCGGCATGTCCAACGGTGGCTACCTGGTGCGCTGGCAACTGGAGAACCACCCCGAGCTGTACGACGGCGGAGTCGACTGGGAGGGCACCCTCTGGCGCGGCGACGGCCCCAACCTGCTGACCTCCCTGCCGGCCGCGCTGCGCCACTACCCGGCCTACGCCGCCGGCGGCCCCGGAGCCGCCGAGGCCCGGACGGCCCTGCACCGGGCGGGCTTCCCGGCCGGCTCCGAGTTCCTGTGGCCGTACCACTACCAGGTCTACTGGGACCTCACCCAGCGCATCTACCGCGAGGAGGTCGACCCCGGCTACGACGGCGCCACCGAGGCGGGCACGCCGTACTGCGCCTCCGGCACACCCGCCTGCGACGCCGACTACGACTACGCGGCCCGCCCCGCCGCCGTCCACCGCGCCGTCGACCGCATCGCCCTCACCGGACGCATCGGCAAACCCCTGATCACCCTCCAGGGCACCCTCGACGTGCTGCTGCCGATCAGCGAGGACTCCGACGTCTACGCCCGCATGGTCCACGCGTCCGGGCGCGGCGGCCTGCTGCGGTACTACCGCATCGAGGACGGCACGCACACCGACTCCCTGGTCGACGCCTTCCCCGGCCGGCTCCGCCCGCTGGTGCCCTGCCACCGCGCGGCGTTCACGGCCCTCGAAGGGTGGATCACCTCGGGCAGCCGCCCGCCCGCCGACCACACGGTGGCGCGGCCGGCCGGCGCGGACGCGACGACCCTGCTCACCAGCTGCCCCCTGGGCTGACGTCCGCCACCCGGTGGTGCGCCACCCCGCGCCCGCAGGTCACCGACCCGAGCCCGGGCACGTACCATGGCCGCATGTCGTTCCTCCGCCGCCGCAGCGCCACTCCCGCCGGACCCGACTTCGACGTGCTGGCCATGGACCCGGGCGACTGGCCGGGCAATCTCGGCGCGGGTCTGCTGCCCGCCCCCGACGGCACCTGCCAGGGCGTCTTCCTGCGCTACGACCTGTTCGGCGGCCGCGGCCCCGCGATGATCATCGGCAACCTGCCGGAGGGCTCCCCGGCCCGCGACGTCGCCGAGGACGAGATCCCCTTCGAGGTGGGCCAGCTGCTGCTGGCCCTGGAGAACGACGAGGAGATCACCGTCGTCGAGACCGAGGACACGCCGGTCCTCCAGGGCGACAACCTCCTCATCGTGCGCCGTCTGAAGCTGTCCGAGAGCCGGATCTCCTGCGTGCAGTTCGACCGCAGCGACGGCGTCCTCGTGACCATCGCCGCCTGGGACCGCCCCATCACCGACGACCTGTACGCCCTGCTGAAGCCGCTCCCGGCGGAGCTTTTCCAGCAGGGCTGAGACACCGGACCCGCTAGCGGGCCGAGCCCTCCAGCGTCACGTCCGCCGCCCGGACGAACCCGACGCGGTGGCCGTACTGGATCTCGTAGTACAGGTCCTCGCCCACCACGACCTGGTGCGAGTCGGTGGTGAAGGTGACCGCGTAGTAGTACTCGCCCGGCATCTCGTCACCGACCACGTACCGCTGGCCGGCCGGAATCGTGTACGGCAGCGGCACCACCGACTGGGCGGGCACTCCCGCCGGGTAGGCCTCCTTCTCCGGATAGGCGCGCCCGTAGACCGGGATGCTCGCCAGGCCGTCCTTCGGGGTCACCATCAGGCCCTTCGCGGACACCGCCGCCGGGTCCTTGCGCGGGTTCTGGAACCAGGCCTTCTGCCCCAGGTACCAGATCGCCGTCCAGTCGCCCCAGCGGTCGGCGACCGCGTACTGCTGGCCGGTGGAGACCCGCGAGGACAGGTCGTTCACCCCGTCGGTCGGCTCGGTCTTCAGCCCGATGTCCTTGATCAGGGGCGCGCTCACGTCGTGGTCCGAGTACAGCCGCACCTCGCTGGAGCCGTGCGCCGTGCAGGGCTCGCCCTTGGTGGTGCAGCCCGTGTAGACGGGCCGGTTCGACGCGTAGTCGGGCAGGATCGTCACCAGCCCGGACCGCTTGCCGCCCGTCCGCTCGAAGGGGCGGCCCAGCAGCTGGAAGTAGTGCCGCCAGTCCCAGAACGGGCCGGGGTCCGTGTGCATCCCCGGGATGGTGGACGTGGTCGGCCCGGGCACGTTGTCGTGGCCCAGGATGTGCTGCCGGTCCAGCGGGATGTCGTACTTCCGGGAGAGGTACTTCACCAGCCGGGCCGAGGACCGGTACATCGCCTCCGTGTACCAGGCGTCCGGGTCGGCGAGAAAGCCCTCGTGCTCGATGCCGACGGACCGGGCGTTGACGTCCCAGTTGCCCGCGTGCCAGGCCACGTCCTTGGCCTTGACGTGCTGAGCGATCAGCCCGTCGGTGGAACGGATGGTGTAGTTCCACGACACATAGGTGGGGTCCTGGATCAGGTTCATCACCCCGTCCCAGGCGCCCTCCGTGTCATGGACGACGATGTACTTGATCCGCTGCGACGCCGGGCGGTCGCCCAGGTCGTGGTTGCCGTAGTCGTCGTTCCCGAACTGCGCGTAGGGCGCCGGGACCGACTCGCACGACACCGACTTCGGGCACTCGACGCCGTCCGTCGGCAGGGTGCGCAGCCCGGCCCGCCCCAGCTGGGCCCGGTCGGGGACCAGCCGCGGCCGGGCAGCCAGCGCGACCTGCTGGCCGTCGTCCGTGGTGCGCTCCTCACCCGAGCGCAGCACGTCGTACACGTCGTCCGCGTACGCGGCGGCGGTCGCCGTGTCGTCGGCGCCCGAGAAGCGCGCCACCGCCCCGTACCAGTCCGCCGGGTCGGCGCTCAGCGGCTCGCCGAGCTCCTTCTGCGCGGCGGCGAGCAGGGCGGCGCCGCCGGACACGTTCGCGGCCGGGTCGGTGCGCAGGTCCGCGGCCGGGATGCCGGTCAGCTCCGCCGCCTTGCGCAGCGTCCGAAGCCGGGCCGGCACCGCCGACTCGGCCGGCACCTCGACGCGGTGCCGGCGGGCGGCGCGTGCCGAGTCGCCCCGCGCGTCCTCCGTGCCCTCGGCGAAGTGCTCCGTGGTCGCGACGGCGGCCCTGGCGTCGGTGAGGTGCATGGGGCCGTACCCGCCGGTGACGCTGGGCGCCCCGCCGTGCCCGTCCCAGCGGGACTGCAGATAGGAGACGGCCAGCAGAACGCTCTGCGGAACGTGGTGGTCGGCCGCGGCGGTGGCGAACGCCTGCTGCAACCGGTCGGCGGAGGAGTCGGTGGCGCCGTGCGCCGGTGCCGCGCCGAGCAGCGGCAGCAGCAGGGCCGCGGAGGCGAACGGGCCGGCGGCCCGCCGCAGATGTCTGTGGCCGGGCGTGGACGTGGGATCGGTGGCGGGACCTCGCAATGCGGCCTCCTGTGACGGGCGGGCGTGGCGGGGCGTGCGGTGCCGAACTGGGTCAGTGCTACCCGCTTGCCGACGATCCGTCAATAATGCCTAGGCCACAGCGATTTCCCACGTCACGATGGGTCTCGGCGAGTTTCGTCGCGGCGGCGGCCGGGCCTGCGGAGCGTCACTGGCGTACACCAGTGGACGCGGCGGTCCGGTCCTCGCCGGTACCCGCGCGGATTCAACGCCGGACCCGGACACACGAAGGTCCGCGGTGCGCCGCCGCTCCGGGCGCACCGCGGAACCGTCGTCCCCGTCAGCGAGTGCCGACCGCCGCGCGGACGGCCCGGCGGGCCATCTGGCAGTCGTCGTGCAGCCGCCTGAGCAGCAGCCGCTGTTCCTCGCCGGACGGCACAGCACCCGGGTGGGCCGTGCCCGGGGCCGCCGGGGCCGTATCGTGCATCGAACGCTGCACGGCCGTCTCGTACGTACGGATCTCCCGGGTGAGCAGCAGCATCAGGTTCACCAGGAAGGCGTCCCGGGAGGCCGGACCCGCCGACTGGGCGATCTGGCTGATCTGCCGCCGGGCCACCGGCGCGTCCCCGAGGACGAGCCACAGCGTGGCCAGGTCGTACCCCGGCAGGTACCAGCCCGCGTGCTCCCAGTCCACCAGCACTGGACCGGCCGGTGACACCAGGATGTTCGAGAGCAGCGCGTCGCCGTGGCAGAACTGGAGCATGCCGTGCCGGCCCACCTCATGGGCGATGCCGTGCAGCAGCTTCTGCAGATCGCCGAGGTCCCGGTCGGTGAGCAGACCCAGCTCGTGGTACCGGGAGATCCGGGCCGCGTAGTCCAGCGGCATGTCGAAGGTGCCCGCCGGGGGCCGCCAGGCGTTCACCCGGCAGACGGCGCCGAGCGCGGCCCGGATGTCCGCGCGGGGCGGGGCCTCCAGCGGATGCCGCTGAAGTGCCAGCGTCCGGCCGGGGGTCCGCTCGATGACCAGCGTGCAGTTGTCCGGGTCCGCCGCGATCAGCCTCGGCACACGGACCGGAGGCCGGTGCCGGACGAACGAGCGGTACACCGCTATTTCGTGGCGGCTCCGCTCGGCCCAGGCGGGCGAGTGGTCCAGCAGGCACTTGGCGACGGCCGTGCTGCGCCCCGTCGTCCCGACGAGCAGGACGGACCGTCCGCTGCGCCTCAGCACCTGCACCGGCGCGAACTCCGGACAGATCCGGTGCACCGCGGCGATCGCGGTGCGCAGCTGCGCGCCCTGGGGGCCGGACAGATCCAGTCTGCCGCTGAGCTGCTGGGCGCCGGGCTGGCCCGGCACCCGCCGGGGCCGGCCCGCACCGAGCACGGGGCCGCCCGGCCGCACCGCCGGGTCGAGATACGGTCCGCCGCCCGCCGGGCGGGAGCGCAGCGGCCGGGGCGGGGCGGACACGGAGGACGATGCTGCGTACATGGGAGATACAGATCCCTTCGTGTGCCTGCGTTGCCTGCCTGTAAGTCCTTGCGCACAACCCGGCCCGGTCACCCGGGAACACCCTGGGGAATGTGCCCGTCGCACCTGGCGGAACCGCTGGGGGACCGCCGTACGCCCTCCGCCGGGAGGGCGGCGACCGGGTCGGGGTGGCGCATTCCTACCTGACACCCGATGCCCAGTGGCACACCATCTGGCGGACCCTGGCGAACCGTGGCGAATAGTCGCCCGGCAACCTCCGGCGGGCTACTGTCAACTCAGCCGAGAACCTGGGGGCTTGACGTGAGCGGACAACCCAACACCCGCCTTGCGGACCTGTTCGGCCTGGCCGGCTGGTCCAAGGGCGAACTCGCGAGACTGGTCAACCGGCAGGCGGCGGCCATGGGCCACCCCCAGCTGTCGACCGACACCTCCCGGGTGCGGCGCTGGATCGACACGGGAGAGATCCCGCGCGATCCCGTGCCGCGGGTGCTGGCGGCGTTGTTCACCGAGCGTCTCGGCCGTGTCGTGACCATCGAGGACCTAGGTCTGGTACGGCACGGGCGTGCGGGGAAACGGCAGAGCGACGGGATCGAGGAACATCCCGACGGTGTGCCGTGGCCGCCCGAGCGGACCGCCGCGGTCCTCACCGAATTCACGGGAATGGACCTCATGCTCAACCGACGCGGCTTGGTGGGCGCGGGTGCCGCGCTCGCCGCGGGATCCACACTCAGCAGCGCCATGTACGACTGGTTGCACACCGACCCGGCCCTCAAGGCCGACGCCCCCGTCCTCGACGACCCCCTGCACGCCGACCCCGCTGGGTTCGACCGCTATGAGGCCGCCCCCATCGGATCGCAGGAGGTCGAGGAACTGGAGCGTTCGGTCGAGGTGTTCCGCGCCTGGGACGCGGCCCGCGGAGGCGGGCTCCAGCGCAAGGCGGTCGTGGGCCAGCTGAACGAGGTGGGCGGCATGCTCGCCTACCACCACCCACCCCATCTCCAGCGGCGCCTGTGGGGCGTCGCCGCCAATCTCGCCGTCCTCGCGGGCTGGATGTCGCACGACGTCGGCCTGGAGCCCACGGCCCAGAAGTACTTCGTCATCGCCGCCCACGCCGCCCGCGAGGGGGGCGACCGGCCGCGCGCCGGCGAGGCCCTGTCGCGGGCGGCCCGCCAGATGGTGCACCTCGGCCGGCCGGACGACGCGCTGGACCTGATGAAGCTCGCCCACTCCGGCTCCGGCCACCGCCTGCAGCCGCGTACGCAGGCGATGTTCCACACCATCGAGGCCTGGGCGCAGGCGTCGATGGGCAAGGGCCAGGCGATGCGCCGCACTCTCGGCCGGGCGGAGGACCTCTTCGTCTCCGACCGGCAGGACGTGGAGCCACCGGACTGGATGCAGACCTTCAAGGACGAGGACCTGTACGGCATGCAGGCCCTCGCCTACCGCACGCTGGCCGAGTTCGACCCGACGGCGGCCACGCACGCCCAGTACTACGCGGAGAAGGCCCTGGCCCTGCGCGTGGACGGACGGGAGCGGTCGAAGATCTTCGACCACCTGTCCATGGCGTCGGCCTGCTTCATCGCCAACGACCCCGAGCAGGCCGACCGTTACGCACGGCTGGCGCTGATGTCGATGGGCTCGAACTCGTCCCGGCGCACCTGGGACCGGCTGCGCGAGATGTACCGGCTGACCGCGGAGTACGCCGGCTACCCGAGGATCAACGAACTGCGGGAGGAGATCCGGCTCGCCCTGCCCAAGCCGCGGTCGAAGGACAACAGCGCACAGGCGTAACGGGCCTGGGCGCCACGGTCCCGGGATTTCGCTCGTGGAGTCCTGACCCGAAGTCCGTCCCGCGTACCGATCCGCGTCCGTGTTCGCTCGCGCCCGCGTGCCGGTTCAGCCGGTGACCCTGGCGACGAGCACACACCCGTCGTCGGCGCGCCCGGCCTCGCCGAACTCCTCGACGACCGCCCGTACACAGTCCTGCGCGGTGGCCGCCGCGCCGAACCGTGGGGCGAGGCCGAGCAGTCGGTCCACGGCCACCGACGTGCGGCACCCGGCCGCCAGCCCGTCGGTGTACAGCAGGAGGAGGTCGCCGGCCCGGAGGTGCTCGACGGCCTGCCCGTAGGCGGCTCCGGTGGTCGCGCCGAGCAGGACACCGTCCGGTGCGTCCAGCGCACACCCCGTCCCGTCGCGGTACAGCAGCGGGGCGGGGTGTCCTGCCTGTGCCCAGAGCAGGGTGCGGGTCTCCGGCCGGTAGCGGCAGCACAGGGCGCTGCCGAGAACCGGCTGCACGGTGGCGTCCAGTAACTGGTTGAGCAGCGCGAGCAGATGGCCCGGCTCGGTGCCGGCCATCGCCATGCCGCGTACGGCGCCGAGCAGCGTCGCCATGCCGGAGGCGACGGCGACCCCCTGTCCGGTGAGGTCGCCGACGCTGAGCAGGGTCTGCCCGTCGGACAGGTCCAGCGCGTCGTACCAGTCCCCGCCGATCAGCCGGCCGGTCGTCGCGGGCAGGCGGTGGCCGGCGAGGTCGAGGGCCGGTGGTGCCCGGTGCGGGAGCCGCAGGGAGCCACGGTCCGACGGCAGTACGGCTTCCTGCAGCTCGGTCGCGATCCGCTGCTCGGTCTCCTCCTGCCGGCGCTGGTGCCGCAGCGAGTCGCGGCTCTCGCGCACGTCCCGCCGGCGGCGGCGCAGTTCGCTGACGTCCCGCAGCACGGCCCACATCGAGGCGGTGCCGCCGTCGGCGCCGAGTACGGGCTCCCCCATCATGTGCACGGTGCGCACGGTGGTGTCGGGCCGCAGGACGCGGAACTCCCCGTCGATCGGCTTCCCGTCGACCAGGCAGTCCGTCACCATCGCGGTCAGCGTCGGCCGGTCCTCGTCCACGACCAGGGAGGGCATCTCGTCCAGAGTGAGGGCGGGTTCGGCCGGGTCGCGGCCGAGGATCTGGTACAGCTCCCCGGACCAGGTGGCCTCGTCCGTCAGCAGATTCCACTCCGCACTGCCGACGCGGCTGAGCAGCGACCCGCGCGGGGTGCCGACCGGCGGCCGGACGGCCGGGGGAGCGGGGGGCTCGGCCGGAGCGGGCTCCGGGCCGTCCCGCAACTGGGCGAGGTGCGCGTCCAGGTCGTCCAGCTGGTGCAGCGCGAGGTCGTACAGGGCGCGCTGCCAGCGGTCCTCCGGGTCCGAACCGTCGCTCCTGGTGTCCCGCCGTACGGCGTCCACGTCCCCCTTGAGGCGCCGCGCCTGCGTGATCAACGCCTCCACCGAGCCGCGTCCGGGTGGCTGGGCGGCTGAGCGGTCCGCGGAGACTGGGGACGGCATGACGACTCCGAAGGGGGACGATACGGCCAGGGAGGACAGGTGGGGGCCGTTACGACTGTGGCACAGCCCGCGACGCCCCGTAAGGGATTTGGCAACACACGATACGGTGGTGCTTCCGGCATATGCCAGAGTCTTCCCGGACTGTTCCGCGTGTACGAATGGTGTAGGCGTTGCGCCCATGAAGTCGTAGACGGTCTACGGGAGTTGCCCCCTGCCGACGGTCATCGTGCGGTGATCACGCAGGTGTTCGACGCTCAAGTGTTCCCTCACCTGGACGAAGGCCGGTACCGGCCGAATTCTGACCGGATTTGGCGCCATGCGAGGGGCCCCGACAGACTCCATTAAGGCATGGACATCTGCATCGAACAGCCCGCCCACGCACGGCTCATCACGGCGGAGGACCGGGAGGTCCCGGTGACGGCCACCCTTCGCTACTCCGCCGCCGATCCGCTCGCCGTCTTCGTGGACTTCCCCGCCGAGGCCGCCCTGGACGGTGAGGAACTCACCTGGATCTTCGCGCGTGCCCTGCTCGACCAGGGACTGCGGGCCCCGGCCGGCCACGGGGACGTGCAGATATGGCCGTGCGGCGGCACGCGGACGGTGCTGGAGTTCCACTCGCCCTACGGACTGGCCCTGCTGCAGTTCCAGGCCTCGGCGCTGCGCCGCTTCCTGCTGCGGACCTATGAGCTCGTCCCGGCCGGGCACGAGGACCTGGCGGCCGTGGTGGAGCGGGGGCTGAGCGCCCTGTTCGGTGGGGTGTGAAGCGCCGGGCGGGAGGCTCCCCCGTGCCTCGCCTCCTAGCGTGGGCGGGGGCGCGGGGCGAGATCGACGGCGACCCGGCCGCCCGTTTCGAGGGACCGCACGCCCGCCTCCGCCACGGCGGACGCGGCGTAACCGTCCCAGACGCCCGGTCCGGTGACCTCCCCGCGCCGGGTCGCGTCGACCCAGGCCTGCACCTCGCGGTCGTAGGCGCCGGCGAACCGCACGAGATAGTCCTGCGCCACCTCCTCCGCGGCGCCGCCCCGGGTGGTGACCACCATGGTGTGCGCGTCGCCGATCCGGGCGCTGCCCTTCTCGCACACGGCCTCGCAGCGCACCTGGTAGCCGAAGCCGCTGTTGACGAAGACCTCGACGTCGACGAGCGCGCCCCGCTCGGACTCGAACAGCACGAACTGCGGATCGATCAGGCCCTCGGGAGCGTCCGAGGACGGGGCGGGCCGCAGCACGGTCACCGCAGTCAGCTCCTGCCCGAGCAGCCAGCGGGCCGCGTCGATCTCGTGCGAGACCGAGCTGTTGACCAGCATGGCGCTGGTGAAGTGGTCGGGGGAGGAGACGTTGCGGTGGGTGCAGTGCAGCATCAACGGCCGGCCGAGGCGCCCCCCGTCGAGGAGTGCCTTCAGTCGCCGGTACTCGGCGTCGTAGCGGCGCATGAACCCGATCTGCGCGAGCCGCCGGCCGAGTGCGGCCTCCGCCTCAACGACCCGCAGCGCGCCGGCGGAGTCCGGCACCATGGGCTTCTCGCACAGCACCGGCAGCCCGCGCGCGAAACAGGCGAGCAGCGCCTCCTCGTGGGCCGGACCGGGGGAGGCGACGAGGACGGCCGCCACACCGGGCGCGTCCAGGGCGGCGAGGTGATCGGTGTGCACGGTCACCCCGGTGAGGCCCGCCGCGGCCTCCTTCGCCCGTTCGATGTCAGGGTCGGCCACGGCCGCGACCCTGGCGCCGCTGACCACTTGGTCGAGACGGCGTATGTGGTCGGCGCCCATGTGACCGGCACCCAGTACCGCCACACCCAGCAGGTCACCCATGTGTGAACTCCCTCCCGCCGACGATCACGCCGTAGCGTACGCCGGCGGGAGACGGCGTCCCCGGGTGGCCCGGCGGGGCCGCCTCGGGGTCCGGGCAGGGGCAGGGGCAGGGGCAGGGGCTTCAGTACCGCAGGACGCCCGCGATGCCGTCCGAGTCGCTCAGCGTGCCGTCGGGGACGAACCGCACCTCGGCGCCGGTCTCCAGGCACTGCTCGACGATCTCGTCCACGATGTCCTCGCGGGCGTCCGGGTCGCCGGGCTCGGCCGGCACCAGGTGCTCGCCGTAATCACGGACGACGGCGCGGTAGTTCTCCTCCACGGCGAGCAGCCGGACCCGGCCTTCCCGGGCGTTCTGCCACAGCTCGTCCAGACCGGCCGCGTAGTTCCGGTGCCCCCGCGCGGAGGTCAGCTCGCGGACCACGGACGAGGCGCCCCTGGTCGACTCCGCCTCCAGGACGGGGCCGACGGCCTGCCACACGGCGTCGGGCCCGCCGTGCGCGAGACCTCCGTGGCGGACGTGCACGCCGCACCTGGCGACGCTGCCGACCTCCTCCATCAGGGAGAGCGCCGCCTGTTCGCCGGTGATGTACAGCGGACGGGGCTGCTCGCGCAGGATCGCGGTCATCGCGGTGTCCGCCTCCCGCAGGAACTGCCGGGTGCCCTCGTCGCTGAAGGTGCTCGGTGAATCGCCGATGCGCATCTGGCGTTCGGCGTCGAAGTTCGGCCGGGCGCGGTCGAGCGGGAAGTCACCGTGGTTCGCCTCGACGACGCGGTCCGGTCCGCCGCTCCACAGCGTGACGCGGTCGGCGGAGACCGACAGCACCCAGAAGGGCCGTTCCGCGGCCTGCGCGGCGACCAGGTTGCGGGTGAGGAAGGTGTCCGACAGCACCACGCGTTCGGGGACGGGGCGGGCCAGCGACCACACCTGATGCTCGCCCGGCGCGGCGAAGATGACGAGGCCGTCCTCGGCGTGCGTCAGGTCCACCTCCGACAGCGCCCGGTCGAGTTGCGCCTCGACGTCGGCGCGCCGGTCGCGGCTGACCGCGGGATCGGACTCCAGACGCTTGCGGGCCTCGGCCACGACGTTGCGCAGCCGGACCGGATCCTGGCCGCTCCCGCGTTCACGGCGGTGCGTGGGGGTCAGCACGGACACCGCCGGGTAGGGACGCGGGCGCCGCAGTCGGGCAAGGGTTGCGGGACTCAGTGCGTGCTCCATGACACGACGATAGGGCCGATTCGCTGTTACGGCATTCGGGCTAATCCGAGGTGGAGGCGCTCTGCCCCTCCATGCCGCACGCCGGTGACGCGGTGCCCCGCGCACCGCTACCGTACCCGTCAGTAACCGGACCGTACCGCGCCCCAGGAGGCCCCCATGCCGCAGCTCGAACTCGACGGAGCGGCCCTGACGTACGACGACGAGGGGCCCCGTGACGCGGCGGACGCGCCCCTGGTGTTCGTCCACGGCTGGACCGCGAACCGGCACCGCTGGGACCACCAGACGGCACACTTCTCCGGCAGACGCCGGGTGATCCGCCTGGACCTGCGCGGACACGGGGACAGCACGGGCGCCGGGGTGCGCACGGTCGCCGAGCTCGCCGAGGACGTCCTGGCCCTGCTCGACCATCTGGAGGTCGAGCGGTTCGTGCTGGTCGGCCACTCGATGGGCGGGATGATCGCGCAGACCATCGCCCTCGCCCATCCCGGGCGGGTGGAGCGGATGGTGCTGGTCAACTCCATCGGCCGGATGACGTACAGCCGCGGCCGGGGCCTGCTGATGGCGGCGTCCACCCTCGTGCCCTTCAAGCTGTTCGTCGCGGCCAACATCCAGCGGGCCTTCGCGCCCGGGTACCCGCGCGAGGAGATCCGCGAGCACGTCCGTGCCTCCGCCGGCACTCCGCGCGAGGTCGTCATGACGCTGTACGGCGCCATGCGGGCCTTCGACGTGCTCGACCGGGCCGGGGAGATCCGCGTGCCCACCCTGATGGTGCACGGCTACCACGACGTCCAGCTGCCGGTGCGGCAGATGCTCCGGATGGCCAAGGCCTACCCGGACGCGGAGGTGCGCATCCTGGACGCGGGCCACGAGCTGCCCCTGGAGAAGCCGGCGGAACTGACCGCGGCGCTGGAGCGGTTCGTGACCGTGAAGGCGTGAACCACAGGGTGTTTGGAGAAGTCTTTGCCCGTGGCCGGTTCCGTTCGGAGCCGGCCCGACGGCGCGGGCCCCGCCGGATTTCGCGATGGCAAAACGCGGCCGGAACCACGGGGGTGAAGGGGCCGTCCGGCGGACGGCCGCGTTGACCGCGCGCGAGCACCGACGGAGGCTCGTCATATAGGTGCTCGATACATCTGGTTATGTCACGGGCTCCCACCCGCCTGAAGGTGCGGGCGGGTGGCGGTCCCGGGGCGGGCCGGAGGCAGGAGGTAGCGCATGTGCGGCATCACCGGATGGGTCTCCTACGACCGCGACCTGACCGCCGAGGCACCCACCTTGCATGCGATGACCGAGACGATGGCCTGCCGGGGCCCGGACGACCGCGGCATCTGGGCCGAGGGGCCCGCCGCGCTCGGTCACCGCCGGCTCGCCGTCATCGATCTCCCCGGCGGCCGTCAGCCGATGTCCGTGCAGACCCCCGGGGGGACCGTCGCCCTGGTCTACTCCGGGGAGGCGTACAACTTCACCGAGCTGCGCCGGGAGCTCGAGGGCCGCGGCCATCGGTTCACCACCGACTCCGACACCGAGGTCGTCCTGCACGGCTACCTCGAGTGGGGTGACGCGGTCGCCGAACGCCTCAACGGCATGTACGCGTTCGCCGTCTGGGACGGCCGCCACGACAAGCTCGTCATGATCCGCGACCGCATGGGCATCAAGCCCTTCTACTACCACCCGACCCCCGACGGCGTCCTCTTCGGCTCCGAGCCCAAGGCGGTCCTCGCCAACCCGCTGGCCCGCCCCCGCGTCTCACTGGACGGCCTGCGCGAACTGTTCGTCCTGGTCAAGACGCCCGGCCACGCGATCTGGGACGGCATGCGCGAGGTGGAACCCGGCACCGTCGTCACCGTGGACCGCTCCGGCCTCACCACCCGCGCCTACTGGCGGCTGGAGACCCGCCCGCACACCGACGACCGCGACACCACGATCGCGACCGTGCGCACCCTCCTGGACGACATCGTGCGCCGGCAGCTCGTCGCCGACGTACCGCGCTGCACCCTGCTCTCCGGCGGCCTCGACTCCTCCGTGATGACCGCGCTCGCCGCCCGCCGGCTCGCCGAGCACGGCGAGAAGGTGCGCAGCTTCGCCGTCGACTTCGTCGGCCAGGCGGACCACTTCGTCGCCGACGAACTGCGTGGCACCCCCGACACCCCCTTCGTGCACGACGTGGTCGGGTACGCCGGCACCGACCACCGGGACATCGTGCTCGACGCGGACTCCCTCGCCGACCCCGCCCTGCGCGACCAGGTGATCCGCGCCCGCGACCTGCCCGCCGGCTTCGGTGACATGGACACCTCGCTGCTGCTGCTCTTCCGCGCCGTCCGTGAGAAGTCCACCGTCGCCCTGTCCGGCGAGTCCGCCGACGAGGTCTTCGGCGGCTACCTCCAGTTCTTCGACGAGGAGGCGCGCGCCGCCGACACCTTCCCCTGGCTGGTGCACATGGGCCGCCACTTCGGCAACGACTCCGACGTGCTCCGTCCCGACCTCGCCAAGTCGCTGGACCTGGCGGGGTACGCCGCCGACGGCTACCGGGCCGCCGCCGCCCGGGTCGACCGGCTGGAGGGCGAGAGCGACTTCGAGTACCGCATGCGGCGCATGAGCCATCTGCACCTGACCCGCTTCGTCCGTGCCCTGCTGGACCGCAAGGACCGGATGAGCATGGCCGTCGGCCTGGAGGTCCGGGTGCCGTTCTGCGACCACCGGCTGGTCGAGTACGTCTACAACGCCCCCTGGGCGCTGAAGTCCTTCGACGGCCGGGAGAAGAGCCTGCTGCGGGAGGCCGCGGCGGACGTGCTGCCGCGCTCGGTGTACGACCGGGTCAAGAGCCCCTACCCGTCCACCCAGGACCCGCGGTACGCCCGCGCGCTCCAGGAGCAGGCCAAGGACCTGCTCTCCCGGCCCTCCCACCGCGTCTTCGACCTGGTCGACCGGGACCGCGTCCGCCGGGCGGCCGAGCGGCAGGAACCGGTGGGCAGCCAGTGGGCCCGGCGCGGCCTGGAGCGCACCCTGGACCTCGCCCGCTGGCTCGACCTGTACACGCCCGAGCTGGAGCTCAGCTGAGGCCGATGGCCCGGTCGGCGGCCGCCGCCGACGCCTTCCACCACGTCGTCACCGGTTCCCACACCAGGACCTTCCTGCCCGTGCCGAGCCGCGCGGCGGTGAAGGAGCGGCCCCAGTGCGCGGCCGACGCGGCGACGGTCAGCGAGTCCGTCCGGCGGGCCTCGGGGTCCGCCGGGTCGCCGATGGTGCGGACGTCCGCGTAGGCGGTGCCGCCCGCCGCGAGCCGGTAGGCGGCGGCGCCGCCCGCCGGCACGGGCAGCGCGGCCCCGTCCAGGTCCCCGAAGGTCACCGTGGGTACCCGGTCCACGGCACAGGCGCGGGCACCGCGGTTGGTGACGCTCATCCGCACCACGGTCCGGTCGGCGGCGACGGCCTTGGCCCGGACCGTCAGCGCCTTCTCGGCGCAGGGCGAGGCCGGGGCCCGCCCGGTGGCGGCCTGACTCTGCGGCGCGGTCAGCAGCAGGGCGGCGGTGGCGGCCGAGGCGGCGGACACGGCGATGGTGGCGCGCAGGTGCATGGTGTTTCCCCCTGTCGGGTCACGTACGGGAACGGGCGGCCGAGGCTCGCCTGCCCGGTGAGACCGCCGGGGAATCCGGACGGTTGTCACGGATTCGCGTCCGATACCCGCTCGGGTGGTTCCTGTCACTCGTCGGGGTGTTCGCCCCTCTCAGTCGGAGGTGCCCACGCCGGCGCTCCAGTCCTTCCCGTTCGCCGGGCAGGAGCTGCCGTTCGGCGGCAGGGATCCGTAGAGCAGGAAGTCGTTGATCCTGCGGTGCACACAGGTGGAGGACGAGTACCCGGTGTGGCCCTCGCCCTTGTTGTCGAGGACCACGGCCGACGGACCGAGCCGCTTCGCCGTCTCGACGGTCCACCGGTACGGCGTCGCCGGGTCGCCGCGTGTGCCCACCAGCAGCATCTTGGCCGCGTCGACGTCCTTGACCCGGTCGCGGATGAAGTCCGTGCCCCGGGGGCGGCCGAAGCACATCAGCAACTGGGTGAGCCGGTAGCGGCCGAAGACCGGTGACGCCCGGTCGTAGGCGGCCCGCAGTTCCCGCAGGTCCGCGGTGATCCGCTGCTCGTCGGGCCGGTCGGGGTCGTCCGCGCAGTTGATCGCCATCAGGGCGGCCGACAGGTTGTCCGCCGGCACCTCGTCGGCGTCCACGAGCCCGCCGTCACCGCGGTGCCGTGCCCCGTGCACGCCGATGCCGCCGCCGGCGAAGTTCAGTACGCCCCGGGTGTCGCCGTCCTCCACCAGCGAGGCCAGCGCCCGCTCCAGGGAGGGCCACAGGTCCCGGCTGTAGAGGGCCTGCGCGAGGGCGCCCACCAGGTCCTGGCCGGAGAACGAGCCGCCGAGATCCGTCGGCACCGGGTTCTCGTCGAGCGAGCGCACGATCCGGACCACCTCGTCGCCCGCCGCACGCCGGTCGGTCCCGAACGGACACGCGATGTCCGTCGTACACCAGTCCAGGAAGTCGTCCAGCGCGGTCTGCTGCCCCTGGGCACCCGCCACTCCCTGCTCGGACAGCGACTCGGTCAGGGTGTCCACCCCGTCCAGGACCAGCCGGCCGACGTGGTGCGGGAACTGCGCCGCGTACACCGCGCCGAGCCGCGTTCCGTAGGAGAAACCGAGGTAGTTGAGCTTCTTGTCACCGAGTGCCTGGCGGATGACGTCCATGTCGTGGGCGGCGTTCACGGTGCCTATGTGCGGCAGCACCGGGCCCGAGTGCCGGGCGCACGCGTCGGCGGCCCGCCGCAACTGCTTGAACAGCGCCTGCGGATGATCGATGTCCGGCTGCCGGCCGGTCGGCGCCGCGGTGTCGTCGGTGCCGTCGCCGCAGCTGACGGGGGAGGAGCGGCCGACCCCGCGGGGGTCGAAGGTGACGACGTCGTAGCCGTTGGTCAGGTCCATGAACTGCCGGCCGTCGTCGGCGAGTTCGTTGACGCCCGCACCGCCCGGGCCGCCGAAGTTCAGCAGCACCGAGCCGCGCGACGTGCCGGTGGCGCGGTAGCGGGCCAGCGCCACGTCCAGGGTGCCCGCGCGCGGGTGGGCGTAGTCGACCGGCACCGTGACCTTGCCGCACTGGAGTTCCTTCGGCACGTCGGGCGTCTCGCAGGCGGCCCACTTCACGTGCTGCCGGTAGAAGCGCGACAGGTCCGGCTGCGGCTGTTCGGCGGCGGCCGCGGGCAGCCCGGCCCCGACGAGCGCCAGGGCGAGGGCCCCGGCGCCCGCGCAGCGCCGCACAGCGGGCCGAGGGGACAGCTTGACCAGCATCGATCGCCTCCCGGGGCGCCCCCGCGGACCGGGACCGCGCCCTCGGATCACCATAAGCGGGCCCCGCGGGACCCGCCTCCCGACGAGCGGAGTGGCACCCGGTGCCGTACCCTTCGCACCCTCCGTCCCGGCCTTCCGGTTGGTGATCATTGGTCGGCTTTCCCTCCAGTTCGATAAGCCCGCCACTCGATGGGGTGAAAGGCCGATAAGCCATAACTCGGATGGTGCGTCTGCGTTTGAAGAGGTGCGGGTGAGTGCCCGCGACGATGTCTGGAAGGCAGGGAACCTATGAGACGGGCTACCCGAAACGGTGTGATCGCCGTCGCCGCCGCGTCCGGCGCGATGGCCATGGCGCTCCCGGTGTCCGCCGCCTTCGCGGCGGACGGCGCCTCGGCCGACGGCGCCGCGGTCGGCTCGCCCGGGCTGATCTCCGGCAACGGCATCCAGCTCCCGGTGGACGTACCGGTGAACGTCTGCGGCAACACCGTGGACGTGGTGGGGCTGCTCAACCCGGCGGCGGGCAACACCTGCGCGAACGCCGGTGGCGCCGGAAAGAGCGGATCGTCCTCGTCCGGCGGGGCGTCCGCCCACGGCGCGGCGCAGGACTCGCCGGGAGTGGCGTCCGGCAACGCCGTCCAGCTCCCCGTCCACCTGCCGGTGAACATCAGCGGGAACAGTGTCGACGTCGTCGGAGTGGGCAACCCCGCGACCGGCAACCAGTCGGTCAACGGCCCCGTCGAGCAGCCGCGCACCCCGCGCCACCCGCACACCCCGGCGCCGAGGCCGCCGGCCCCCGTGAAGGCGCACCCGCATCGTGCCCCGCGGCCGGCCGGGGCCTCGCTGGCCCACACCGGTGCGGATCTGACGGCGCCCGCGGTCGCCGGCAGCGCCGCGCTGCTCGTCACGGGCGCGGTCCTCTACCGCCGCTTCCGCCCGGACCGCACCCGCTGATCGGTCAGGCTCCGAGGCCCCACCCCGGCCGCGGCCCGGTGGGGCTTCGTCGCGCACCGGGCACGACGGCCGAACTCCTCATGGCGCCGCGGTCGTTGATCGGAAAGGATGCCGTGCGGAGCGGCCCCGGCCGGGGCCGCTCCGCACGGCATCCCGACCCCGAAGGAAACGGAGCGCACCGATGACCTCTGCGGCCCCCCACGACCTCGTCGTCACACAGGCCACCCTCGCCGACTGGCCGGTGATCAGCGGGTGGGCGGCGGCGGAGGGCTGGAATCCGGGACTGTCCGACGGGCCCGCATTCTTCGCCCAGGATCCCGACGGATTCTTCCTCGGCCGGATCGACGGCGAGCCGGTGTCCGCCGTCTCCGTCGTCAACCACGGCCCCGACTACGCCTTCCTCGGCTGCTACCTCGTCCGGCCCGACCTGCGCGGCCACGGCCACGGCCTCACCACCTGGAAGACCGCCCTGGCCCACGCCGGCAACCGCACGGTGGGTCTGGACGGCGTCGTCGCCCAGCAGGACAACTACCGCCAGTCCGGCTTCGAACTCGCCCACCGCACCGTCCGGTTCACCGGGATCACCCACGAGCCGCGGTCGGCACCGGGAGTACGGCCCGCGGGTCCCGCCGACCTCGCCGACATCGTGGTCTACGACGGTGCCTGCTGCCCGGCCGACCGTCCGCGTTTCCTCGCCAAGTGGCTCACCGGCCCCGGCCACCGCGCCTTCGTCCGCCACGTCGGCGGCCGGCTCGCCGGGTACGGCGTGATCCGCCCCGGCGTCGACACCCTG
The DNA here is from genome assembly GCF_900105245.1 of Streptomyces sp. 1222.5. Taxonomy (NCBI): domain Bacteria; kingdom Bacillati; phylum Actinomycetota; class Actinomycetes; order Kitasatosporales; family Streptomycetaceae; genus Streptomyces; species Streptomyces sp. 1222.5. The sequence continues at coordinate 7,745,168 of NZ_FNSZ01000001.1, forward strand.
CGCATCGGGCCCCTCTTCGCGGACACCGCCGAGGACGCCCGTGCCCTGTTCTCCGCCCTCGTCGCCGACGCCGCCGGACGCGAGGTCGCCGTCGACGTGCCCGAGCCGAACGCGGCCGGTGTCGCCCTCGCCGAAGAGGCCGGACTGCGGCCCTCCTTCGAGACCGCCCGCATGTACACCGGCCCGGTGCGGGCGCACGCGCGGGAGCGGGTGTTCGGTGTCTCCACGCTCGAACTGGGCTGACCGCGGCCGGTGTCACCCGCGCGGTGCCCAGCACCGGCGGTGCAGTTCCCGCACCTCGGCCACCGGCTCCGGAACCGGGCCCTCGACGGCCACACCGGGCGCGACCTCCCGCACGGGCAGGGGTCGCACCGGCGGCGCGGGCACGCCCAGCTCGGCCAGCCAGCCCGTGAGCTGCTCCGCGGAGGCGACGTAGACGATCCGGCCGAGCCCCACCCAGGCGTGCGCCGCCGCGCACATCGGGCAGTGCTCGCCGGAGGTGTACACGGTCGCCGCCGCACGCTCGCCGGGTGCGAGACGCTCGGCGGCCCAGCGGGCCAGTTCGAACTCGGGGTGCCGGGTGCGGTCGCCGCCGGCCACCCGGTTGCGGTCCTCCGCCGGCACCGTCCACTCGCCGGCCACGAGCACCGAGCCGAAGGGCTCGTCCCCCGCCTCCAGCGCCTCGGCCGCCGGCTCCACGCAGCGGCGCAGATGTCCGAGCTCACTGTCCCGCACCATCGGGGCACCTCCTCACGGCATGATCTCCGGCCGGGCGGGTTACGGCCACCGAGGCCGCCCCGGCCCCCGGCCCTGCCTCCGCGACGACCCCGCGCCGCCGCGCGGGAAAGGCGTGCCGTCGTGCGGCGAGGACCGTTGCGAGCGCCAGCAGGGCCGGGGGCAGGGCGGTCCAGGGCAGTGCCCCGGGGCCCGCCGTGTCCAGGGCCAGGCCGCCGGTGAGCGAGCCGGCGGCGATGCCCATGTTGTACACCGTGGTCTGCAGCGAGGTCGCCACATCGGCGTCGGCCGGACCGGAGGCGTCGACCAGCGCGGTCTGGATCAGGGTCGGCGCCCCGCCGAAGGCCACGCCCCACAGCGATACGGCGGCGACCAGCGGAACGGGCCGCCCGGCGCTCGCGGCCAGCACCGGCAGCACCCCGGCGAACAGGGCCAGCGCCCCGAGCAGGGTGCGGCGCGGCCACCGGTCGACCAGCAGGCCCGTGACCCAGATCCCGGCCACCGTCGCGCCGCCGAACACCGCGAGCAGCAGGTCCGTACGGCCGTATCCGGAGTGCGCGGCGAACGGGGCGACGTACGTGTACATCACCTGGTGCCCCAGCAGCAGGAACAGCGTCACGGCCAGCACGGGGCGGATTCCCGGACGCGTAGCGACGCGGGCGACCGGCACGCGCGCGTGCGCGGGTTCCCCGGGAAGGCCGGGCACCCGTGCCCGCACCCAGCCGACGAGCAGCACGGCGAGCAGGGCCGGCACGGCGAACGCGGCCCGCCAGCCCAGCGCGCCCGCCAGCGCGGTACCGGCGGGCAGCCCGCACGCCAGGGCCAGGGTGATCCCGGCGAGGACGACGGCGATCGCCCGGCCGCGCCGCTCGGCCGGCACCATACGGGCCGCGTAGCCGACCAGCATCGCCCACAGCGTGCCGCCCGTCGCCCCGGCGAGCAGCCGGGCCGCGAAGGTGAGCGGGTACGACCCGGAGAGCGCGACCAGTGTGTTGCTCAGGGCGAGCCCCAGCAGCGCACCGCACAGCACCCGCCGCCGCGGCAGTCCGCGCAGCGCGGCGGTCAGCGGGACCGCGGCCAGGAAGGAGGCGGCCGCGTAGGCGGTGACGAGGAAGCCGATCCGGGATCCGGTGACGCCGAGGGCCGGTGCCATCGTGGGCAGCAGGCCGGCCGGAAGGAGCTCGGTCAGAACGGCGGTGAACGCGGCGCAGGACAGGGCGAGCAGCCCCGGCCACGGCAGCGCACCGCCCTTGACCTGGGAGGACACAGTCATGCGACCATGGTGGAAGTCTGACATCAGTGTGAAGGTCAAGCGGGTCCCAGGAGGTCGGCATGCGGATCGGTGAGCTCTCGCGCCGGACGGACGTCCCCACCCGGCTGCTGCGCTACTACGAGGAGCAGGGACTGCTGTCCCCGGACCGGGGCGGCAACGGCTACCGCAGCTACCCCGAGTCCTCGGTCGCCGACGTCCGGCAGATCCGCGGCCTGCTCGACTCCGGACTCACCACCGAGATGATCCGCGCGATCCTGCCGTACCTCTCCGGGCCCGGCGAACTGCACCCGCCCGCGGAGTGCGTGACCCCGCGGACGGCCGCTCTGCTCCAGGACCACATCGACCGCATCCAGGCCCGCATCGACTGCCTCGCCCGCAACCGTGACCGGCTCCGCACCTATCTGGCCGCCGTACGGCCGGGGGCGGGCACGTCCGGTCATCCCTGACTCCGTTGCCCGGCGCGGGACGGGCGTGCTGGAGTGGGGCGCATGGATCACACGGCGGTGCTCGCACTGTACGACCGCGACATGCGCGAGGGCGCCCGGCCCGACGGCCCCACCGCACGGATCGAGCGGACCGGCGCGGTGGTACGGCAGATCGCGGACGAGCGGGGCTGGAACGGCGTGCTCTGGTCAGGCCTGGACGAGGCCGGCGCGGACCGGGCGATCCACGACCAGATCGCCTGCTTCACCGGCCTCGGCCGCGACTTCGAGTGGAAGCTGTACGGCCACGACCGGCCCGCGGACCTCGGCCGCCGGCTCGCCGCCGCGGGCTTCCGGGCCGAGCCCGAGGAGACGCTGATGATCGGCGAGGTGTCCCGGCTCGTCCTGGACGGCGAACCGCCCGACGGCGTACGGCTCGTGGCGGTCACCGACCCGGCCGGGGTCGACCTCGTCGTGGACGTCCACGAGCGGGCCTTCGGGACCGACGGCACCCGGCTGCGGCACCGGTTGCTCGACGGCCTCGCGGCCGCCCCCGAGGCGGTCGTCGCCGTGGTCGCGCTCGCGGGTGGCGAGGCCGTCAGCGCCGCGCGCATGGAGTTGGTGCCCGGCACCCGGTTCGCCGGGCTGTGGGGCGGCGGCACCGTCGAGGCCTGGCGGGGCCGGGGTGTCTACTGCGCCCTGGTCGCCCACCGCGCCCGCGTCGCCGCCGCCCGCGGGTACCGCTACCTCCAGGTCGACGCCTCACCCATGAGCCGCCCGATCCTGGAGCGCCTGGGCTTCCACGCGCTCAGCACCACCACCCCCTACCTGTACGGCGGTTGACCGCCCCCTAGCGGCGGACCCGGGCCCGGTCGAGGGCCGCGACGCCCACGGCCGCCAGGGCGATCTGGACGAACCACTCGATCCAGTCCGGCCCGTTGGTGTCCGCGACTCCGAGCCCGGCGGCGATCGCCGCGCCCAGCAGCGCGGCGACGATGCCGACGGCGATGGTCCACAGCACGCCGATGTGCTGACGTCCCGGCACGACCAGCCTGCCCAGTACGCCGATGACGAGCCCGATGACGATGGCGCTGACGACGCCCGAGATCTCCATGGCTCTCCCCTTCCACGCTCCCGGCGGCGAACCCCGCTGCCGAGGATGTGCCCGCTGCGGGCCGAGGGCACGCCGCCCCGAATGCCGCCACGACTTCTGTTCACCGCGCCTTCATGCCATGTACCTTTCAACCAATCGACGCGTGTAGAACCCTCAAGCGGGTTCTACGCGCGCAGACTTGGCGCCCCCACCGCCTTCTCCCCACCCCTCATGGAGGTTCGCCGGATGCTTGGATCCAGGAGATCCCGCCGCAGACTCACCACCGCCCTCGCCGGCTTCGGGCTGCTCCTCACCGGAGCGGCCCTCCAGGTCGGCACGGGCGCCCCCGCGCACGCGGCGACGACGCACCGCATCCTGTTCGACAACGCCCATGCGGAGACGGCCGGCAACGCCGACTGGATCATCTCCACCAGCCAGCCCGACCCGCTCGGGCAGAACTCCACCCCGTCCGCCGAGACCGACTGGACCGGCGCCCTCTCCTCGTGGGGCGTCGCCCTGCAGAAGGCCGGCGGCTACAGCCAGAAGACCCTGCCGTCCGGCTCCAGCCTGAGCTACGGCGGCGCGTCGGCGACCGACCTGTCGAACTTCGACACGCTGGTCCTGCCGGAGCCCAACACGATGTTCAGCAGCGCCGAGAAGACGGCGATCATGAACTTCGTGAAGAACGGCGGCGGCCTCTTCATGATCTCCGACCACACGGGCGCCGACCGCAACAACGACGGCTACGACGCGGTCGAGATCTTCAACGACCTGATGTCGAACAACAGCGTCGACTCCACCGACCCGTTCGGCTTCTCCGTCGACACGCTGAGCATCAGCTCCGACCACCCGGCGGCCATCAGCGACAGCAGCGACCCCGTCCTGCACGGCGCCTTCGGCACGGTCACCAAGAGCCTGATCGCCAGCGGCACCACCGCCACCCTCAAGCCCGCCGACAACCCGGCCGTCAAGGGCCTGCTGTACCGCACCGGTTACTCCGGCAACACCGGCGCCTTCTTCGCCACGTCCGCCTTCGGCAGCGGCCGGGTCGCCTTCTGGGGCGACAGCTCCCCGATCGACGACGGCACCGGCCAGTCCGGCAACACCCTGTACGACGGCTGGCACGACTCCACCGCCACCAACGCGCCCCTCGCCCTCAACGCCACCGCCTGGCTGGCCGGTTCGGGCACCACCGGCGGCGGCGGTGGCGGCACCTGCACCGCCGCCCAGCTCCTCGGCAACAGCGGCTTCGAGTCCGGCGCCACCACCTGGACCGCCTCCAGCGGCGTCATCACGAACGACACCGGCGAGGCCGCCCGCACCGGCTCCTACAAGGCGTGGCTGAACGGCTACGGCTCGGCCCATACCGACACCCTCGCCCAGACGGTGACCGTCCCCGCCGGATGCACGAGCGCCGACCTCGGCTTCTACCTTCACGTCGACACCGACGAGACGACCACCTCGACGGCCTACGACACCCTGAAGGTCCAGGTCCTCAACAGCGGCGGGACCGTGCTGTCGACCCTCGCGACGTACTCGAACCTGAACGCGGCGAGCGGCTACACCCGGCGCGGCTTCAGCCTCGCGGGCTACGCGGGCCAGACCGTCACGATCAAGTTCACCGGCACCGAGGGCTCCACCCTCCCGACGTCGTTCGTCATCGACGACACGGCGCTCGACGTCGGCTGAACCCCGAGGGGGTGGGCCCGCCCGGCCCACCCCCGCTCCGGTCAGGCGGCCGGTACCGTCCGCTCCGCCGTGTTCCACCCGGAGACCCGCACACCCGGCGCCGAGCCGTGCAGATCGGCCGTCCGGTAGGTGGCGGTCAGCGTCACCGACTCGCCGGGCCACAGGCTCACGTCGTTGTCGGACCAGCGCACCGGCAGGACCGGACCGCCCTGCCCGCCGACCACACGGACGTCCGTGAGCAGCGACGGCGTCGTGCCGGCCACCGTGTTGCGGAGGGTCACCGTGGTCGTCGACGTACCGCCGGACGACTCGGTCGAGGCCGTCGCCTCCACCGGCACCCGTGCCATCGAGGCCAGCCCGGTGAGATCCGCCGAGCTGGTCGTCGGCGTGTAGTACCAGGTGGTGCCGTTCCAGTCGAGGGTGTCGGCCTTGCCGGAGAGCCAGTAGACATTCCGGCTCACCTCCCGGCCGGCCGCGTCCGTCAGCACCAGGCGGAGCAGATACGTCGGCTTCAGACCGCTCACCGAGGACGGCAGCGTGAGGGGCTTCGCGTGCGCCCCGTCGCCCTCCACCGAGACGCCCGTGACGGTGCGGTCGTACCTCTGGGTGCCGTCCGGGTCGAACAGCGTCGCCCGTGCGGTCAGGCCCTGGGCGGGGGTGTGCAGGTTGTTGACCACCACGACCGAGCGGTCGTCGTAGGAGTACTGGACGTGCAGCGGCTCGTTCGCCTTCTTCGCCCCGAAGTAGGCGCCGTTCTGGTCGAGATAGCGGTCCACCAGCTGCCAGTGCAGGGACGTCCAGCCGCTGTTGAACATCCAGTGGATCACCCCGGTGGCGGGGCGGTCGGTGTCGGCGGCGTTGCGGCCGTAGGCCTCGAACTGGGCGCGGACGTTCTCGTACTGGGCGAGCTGCGCCTTGCGCACGTAGTCGGTGAGGCTCGTGGGTGGGCCGTAGCGGTGGGCGAGGGCGTCGTCGTAGATCTTGAGCGTGCCGAACGTCGTGGACGGGGAGCGGTGGTACTGCCGGGCGCCCGGATCCTTCCAGAGGGTGTCGAGCTCCGCGGGCGTCATCATCCGGCGCAGGGTGTCGAGCGTGGGGATGCTGGGGCCGGCGCTGGTCTCGGAGTTGAAGCCGGTGGCCCCGCCCTCCCGCTTGGCGTACCAGTAGCCGGGCGGCACCCAGTCGTACGGCCCGGTCATCTTCATGCCCGACGCGCCCAGCTGGGGCGAGGAGGCGTCGGACGCGGCGGGCACGACGGGGACCGGCCAGTCGGCGGCCTTCAGGGCGTCCAGGTAGCCCTTCTCGATCGCCGCGTCCGGGGCGGAGTCGCTGCCGATCAGGAAGGAGAGCACGCTCGGGTGGCCGCGCAGCCGGGCGGCCTCGGCGGCCATGGACGCCTTCGCCACGGAGTGGTCGGCGTCGGTCCACTTCTTCCCCGACCCGCTGGGGTTGACCTGCCCCTCCCACTTGTCGCAGCACTCCCAGCCCGGCAGCGTCAGCACGCCGTACCGGTCGGCCAGGTCGAAGAACTCGTCGGGCTCCAGGTGGCCCTCCAGCCGGAGGGTGTTCAGGCCCAGGTCGACGGCGTACTTCAGGCGGTCCTCGACATAGGTGCGGTCCCAGCGCAGGAACTCGTCCGGTGACCAGCCGCCGCCCTTGACCAGCAGCTTGCGGCCGTTGATCCGGTACTGGCGGGCACCGGCGGAGTTCAGCGGCGCCCGCACGTCGCGGATGCCGAAGGTCCGGTGCGCGGTGTCCGACGTCCCGCCGGCGACGTCGGCGGTGAGATCGAGGTCGTACAGCGGCTGCCCGCCCATGCCGGCGGGCCACCACACCCGCGGCGAGGTGAGGTGCAGGCCGGGCACGTCGGCGGGGGAGAAGGTGACGGTCTTCGTCTCGTGGGCGGCCAGCGGCACGCTCCGGGTGAAGTGCGTCCCGCCGACGCTGCCGGAGATCTCCGCGGTGACCGGCGCGCCGGAGTCGTTGCGGGCCTGGGTCTTCACCGTCAGGTCGGCGGTGGCGAGCGAGGGGACGGCCAGATCGGTGACCACGTGCGCGTCGCGCAGCGCGACCGGGCCGCCCCTGCGCACCAGGACGTCGCGGACGAGCCCCATGTTCCGGTCGGGGGGCGGCTGGAGCCAGTCCAGCCAGCCCATCGTCAGGTCCTGGTCCGGGTCGTTGGGGCGCACGCGCAGGGCGACCGTGTTGGTGCCGGACCTGACCAGCGAGGTGATGTCCAGCTCGTGGTGGGTGTAGGCGCCCGTCACGTCCGCGGCGGCCGCGACCCGGTCGCCGTTGACGTAGACGTCGGCCGCCGAGACGACCCCGCTGAAGTCGAGGGAGGTGCGCCGGCCGGTGTCCTCGACCGTGAAGTCCGAGCGGTACCACCAGGGGACCTGGAAGTCCGCGCGGGGAATCTTCTGCAGGTTCGTGGAGTGGAACGGGTCGGCGTACACGCCGTCGGCGAGCAGTGCCGCCAGGACCGTCGAACGCGGACCCGCCGGGTGCCAGCCGGCCGCCCGGTAGCCCGGGGAGGAGACCGCCTCGGGGGAGTCGCTCACCTTCGCCGTGGACTGGACGGCGAAGCCGGCGAGCGGGGTGGCCGAGCCGGCGGCGGAGGGGACGCGGGTGGCCGCGACGTGCCCGTGCGGTGCGGCCGGCTGCCGGTTCCCGGCCCAGGCGCCGGAGGTCAGCGTGGAGAGCAGGCCGACGACCAGCGCGGTGGTGGTGTACCGGCGTCGGTGTGGGGGGCGAGGGAACACGAGGGGTCTCCAGCCGGTAAAGTTAGGAAACTTTACTAATCCGGGTCACGCTAGGTGTCCCCGGTGGCTCAGTCAACGACCCCGGCCGTGACGGGCGCCGCGAGGGTCAGGATCCGGCCGTCCGGCGCTCGAACACCACGTCCCGCGCGGTGTCCAGTGCCGTGGCCACCGCGCCCAGCAGCACCGCGTCCTCGCCGAGCCGGCTCGGCACGATCCGCGGGCGCAGCGGGGTGAGGGCGCGCACGTGCTCCCGGACCGGCCGCAGCAGCAGGTCGACACTGTGCCCGACACCGCCGCCGAGCACCACCAGATCCGGGTCGAGCACGGCGGCGGCCGCCGCGACGGTGTGCGCGATCCGCTCGCCCTCCAGCTCCACGGCGCGCGCGGCGGCCGGATCGCCCCGCCGGGCCGCGTCGAACACGGCCTTCGCGGTCAGCTGCCCGCTCATCCCGAACTGCCGGGCGCTCTCCACCACGGCCACGCCCGACACCGCGTCCTCCAGCCGCTCCGGCTTCTGCCGGCCCGGCCAGGGCAGGAAGCCGATCTCCCCGGCCAGCCCGTGCGCTCCCGTGAACAGCCGCCCCTCGCTGACGACCCCCATGCCCAGGCCGGTGCCTATGAGGATGTACGCGAAGAGCCGGCTGCCCTCACCGACGCCGTACGTGTACTCGCCGAGCGCCGCCAGATTGGCGTCGTTGTGCACCTCCAGGGGTACGCCCAGCTCCTCGCGCATCCGGTCGACGATCCCGGTGCGCCCCCAGCCCGGCAGGTGCATCGCGTACCGCACCCGGCGCTGCCGCTCGTCGTACACACCGGGCGTACCGACGACGCCGTGCACCACCTCGGCCGGGTCCACGCCCGAGTTCTCCACCACCTGGCGGGCCGTCCCCACGACCAGGTCGGCGAGCGCGGCGGAGGCGCGGGCCCGGTTGCGCACGTCGGCCCGGGCCGCGACCGTGCCGTCCAGGTCGACCACGGCCACCCGCAGCCAGCCCCGGCCGATGTCCACGCCGAGCGCGTACCCGGCGGCCGGATCGGGGGCGTAGAGCACGGCGGTGCGCCCGCGCTCGGGGGCGTGGGTGCCGGCCTCGCGGACCAGGCCGGCCGCCTCCAGGGAGGCCAGCGCGCTGGAGACCGTCGGCTTCGACAGGCCCGTCTCCCGGGCCAGTTGCGCACGCGACGCGGCACCGGAGCTCCGCAGCCGGTCCAGCAGCAGCCGCTCGTTGGTACTGCGCAGGCGGCGGCGGCTCCAGGGCTGTTCCTGCTGCTCCACGGCGTCGCTGACGGGCATCGCACCATTCTCGTGCATTTCTGACGCATACTTGACGCCTCTAGTAAGGCTCCTTAACTTTATCGGCCAGTCGGCCCCGCCGGGTGCCGTCGAGCGCCCGCCGCGTCAGGAGTCCCCATGTCCGGTAGCCCGCCACCCACGGGTGGCTTCGTCCGTCGCGTCGGCCAGTTCCAGGCGACGGCCATCAACATGAGCCAGATGTGCGGCATCGGCCCGTTCGTGACGATCCCGCTGATGGTCGCCGCGTTCGGCGGCCCGCAGGCGGTCATCGGTTTCCTCGCCGGCGCGCTCCTCGCGCTGTGCGACGGACTGGTCTGGGCCGAGCTGGGCGCCTCGATGCCCGGCTCCGGCGGCAGCTACGTCTATCTGCGCCAGGCCTTCCAGTACCGCACCGGACGCCTCGTGCCGTTCCTGTTCGTGTGGACGGCGATGCTGTTCATCCCGCTGATCATGTCCACCGGCGTGGTCGGTTTCGTCCAGTACCTCGGCTACCTCGCCCCCGACCTCGGGCGGACGTCCGGCGACCTGATCGGACTGGGTGTCATCGCCCTGGTCGTCGTCCTGCTCTGGCGCGGCATCGAGCACATCGCGCGCATCACCGCCGTCATGTGGACCGTGATGATCGCCTCGGTCCTGCTGGTGATCGCCGCCGCCGCGACGGACTTCAGCCCGCACCGGGCCTTCACCTACCCGGCGGGCGCCTTCGACCTGACGAGCGACCACTTCTGGCTCGGTTTCGCCGCGGGCCTGACCATCGGCATCTACGACTACCTCGGCTACAACACCACCGCCTACATGGGCGCCGAGATCAAGGACCCGGGCCGCGTCCTGCCCCGCTCCATCGTCTTCTCGATCCTGGGCATCATGGCGATCTACCTGCTGCTCCAGATCGGCACGCTCGGTGTCGTCGACTGGCACCGGATGGCCGACCCGCACGACATCGCCTCCACCTCCGTGGCCTCCGCGGTGCTGGAGGAGACCTGGGGCAGGGGCGCGGCCGACGTGGTGACCGTACTCATCCTGATCACCGCGTTCGCCTCCGTGTTCACCGGCCTGCTGGGCGGCTCCCGAGTGCCCTACGACGCCGCACGCGACCGGGTCTTCTTCCGCCCCTACGGGAAGCTGCACCCCCGGCACCGCTTCCCGATGCTGGGCCTCGCCACCATGGGCGTGATCACCGCGGTCGGCTTCCTGATCGGCCGCCACACCGACCTCGCGACGCTGATCCAGCTGCTCACCACGGTGATGGTCCTCGTGCAGGCGCTGGCCCAGATCGTCGCGCTGACGGTGCTGCGCAGGCGGCGGCCGGAGATGCCCCGCCCGTACCGGATGTGGCTGTACCCGGTGCCGAGCGTCCTGGCCTTCGCCGGCTGGTGCGTGATCTACGCGTACGCCGACAAGAACTCCCCGGGGCGCCACCCCGTCGAGTGGTCCCTGGCCTGGCTGGCCCTCGGCTGCGTGGCCTTCCTGGTCTGGGCCCGGCTGGAGAGGGTGTGGCCGTTCGGGGCGAAGGAGATCAGCGAGGAGTACACCGTCGTCGCGGTGAGTTAGGCCCTGCGCGGCCGATTGACATGCAAGTAATTGCCTGCATAACGTTGAGTGTGCGATCGGAGAGCGACAGCGAGATGGACAAGGTCTTCAAGGCGCTTGCGGACGACACCCGCAGACGCCTGCTGGACCGGCTCCACGAGAACAACGGCCAGAGCCTGGGCGAGCTGTGCGAGCACTTCGCCATGTCCCGCCAGTCGGTCACCCAGCACCTGGCCCTCCTGGAGGCCGCCAACCTGATCGGTACGGTGCGGCGGGGGCGGGAGAAGCTGCACTACCTCAATCCGGTCCCGCTCCACGAGATCCAGGAGCGGTGGATCGACAAGTTCGAGCGCCCGCGCCTGCAAGCGCTCGGCGCCCTCAAGCGACGAGCCGAGGAAGCCATGACCGACAAGCCGAGTTTCGTGTACGTCACCTACATCGCGAGCACCCCCGAGAAGGTCTGGGAGGCGCTCACCGACGCCGACCTCACGGCCGCCTACTGGGGCCACCGGAACGTCTCCGACTGGCGGCCCGGATCCCGCTGGGAACACGTCCGCACGGACGGCTCCGGCATCGCCGACGTGGTCGGCCGGGTCGTGGAGAGCGAGCCGCCCACCCGGCTGGTCACCACCTGGGCGGCACCGGACCGGAAGGAGCAGGAGGACCGGCACTCCCGGGTCACCTTCGAGATCCGGCCCTACGAGGACATCGTCCGGCTGACCGTCGTCCACGAGGACCTCAATGACGAGGGGGAGCGCTCCGACGTGGCCTCGGGCTGGCCGGCCGTGCTGTCCAACCTCAAGTCGCTGCTGGAGACCGGCCGCACCCTGCCGCAGGAGCCCTGGCTGGTCCCGGGCCACTGAGCGGGCACGTGAAAGGCCGGTCCGCACGGGCGGGCCGGCCTTCCGGGATTCCTGTTCTGTCGTGTGCCTGTATTTCCAGTGTTTCGTGTCCTTCCTTCCCTCGGTCCTCGCTTCTACGGCCTGGGGGGGCTCTTCATCGCCGTGACGGCGCACACCAGTCCAAGGGCGAGCGCGAGCGCGCCGATGACGATGTTGTTGACGATCACCCCGGCGTCCGGGCTGCTGCCCACGATCCACGGAGCGATGATCATCCAGATGCCCATGGCGCACATGGCCCAGCTGAGGCCGTACATCCGTTCGGGGGCCCTGGTGAATCCCAGTGCGAGCAGGCCTATCGCTATCCCCATGATCAGGTTGTGGGTCATGAGTGCGGGCTGGCTCGACGAGTAGTGCACGATCCACGGAGATGCCGCGCAGTACAGACCGAGCAGGAAGACCGGCCCGTCCACGAGCGCCACATCACGACCGCCGAGCATCCGGGCGTACCGCGCCCGCATCTCGGACACATCGGGGTGGGTCGACATATCACCCCTGTGAGAGACGTCGGCCATGACTCGTCTCCTTTGACTTTGCAGGCCAGACCACGTCTGGTGTGAGTGCGACAAGCACTGCCTACCCAGTTTGCGCTTATTGAGCCTTTATGTGTAGGCCCGAGTCCAGTTGTCGTTCCTGCGCGACGGTCGATGCCCGTCCCGGGGCCGGACCCGGCCGCCGCGCCCCGACGCGCAGCGTTTCTGCGTCGTATCGTCGGGGCCATGGACGACCAGCAGGGCCGCGCCGCACCGGACGCCGCGTCTCCCGTACCGGCCCTGACCACCGGCGCCCTCGCCCGCAGGCTCGGCCTGTCACCGACCACCCTGCGCTCGTGGGACCGTCGCTACGGCATCGGCCCCGCCCGCGCCGACGGGCGCCACCGGCGCTGGACCCCGCACGACGTGGCGATGCTGGAGACGATGTGCCGGCTGACCTCGGCCGGCGTCCCGCCCGCGGAAGCGGCTCGCGCCGCGCGGGAGGAGGGCCCGGCCGAGGGAGGGGAGGCGCGTCCCGGCGCACCGGACACGGCCCCGCCGGCGCGCGACACGCCGGACGGGACGGCCGCCGCGCGCACCCGGTCCGGCGGGGTGCTGCCGCTCGGCGCCGCCGTCCGCACCGAGTGCCGCGGCCTCGCCCGTGCCGCGGTGCGCCTGGACGCGCCCGCGGTCGAGGAGCAACTGGCCGCCGCCGTCGCCGAGTACGGCGTCGTCAACGCCTGGCAGGAGGTGATGATGCCGACGCTGCACGCGGTGGGCCGCAAGTGGGCGTCGTCCGGGGACCGTTACGTGGAGGTGGAGCATCTGCTGTCCTGGCACGTCTCCACCACCCTGCGCCGCCACACCCGGCCCGCCGCCGCGGTGGGCGGACCGCCCGCCCCGGGACCCGTGATCCTCGCCTGCGTACCCGGCGAGCAGCACACCCTCCCCCTGGAGGCGCTGCACGCGGCACTGAGTGAACTCCGGGTGCCCGCGCGGATGTTCGGCGCCGCCGTCCCCGCGGAGGCGCTGGTCGCGGCGGTACGGCGGCTGGGACCGGCCGCCGTGGTGCTCTGGGCGCAGGCACGCTCCACCGCGAGCCCGCCCCTGGCCCGGCACATCGGGGACATGCGGTGGGGAGTGAAGGGCGCCCGCGCGCACCCGCTGGTCGTCCTCGGCGGCCCCGGCTGGGCGGGCCGTCCGGCCCCCGGCCTGTTCCGCCCCACCACTCTGACGGAAGCGCTGGACCTCCTGTCGAGCGGTTCGGGCTGACCACCCGGCGCCGGCCGGTGCGGTCGGTGCGGCATCCGGGCCTGCCGGGCGGGTTCCGGTGGCCCGCCGTTCGTCACTCGCGGCCCCGGGCGCGGCGGAACCGGGCGAGGCCCTCCGCGAGGTCCACGACCGGGTCCGGGTAGCCGGCCGCCGCCGACCGGTCCCGGCCGCGCAGTTTCCAGGGTTCGTGCACCGCCCCGCCCCCGATGTCCGCCAGCTCCGGCACCCATCGCCGTACGTACGCGCCGTCGGGGTCGTGCCGCTTGCCCTGTGTCAGGGGGTTGAGGACCCGGTTCGGGCGGGTGTCCGTGCCGGTTCCCGCCACCCACTGCCAGTTCAGCTGGTTGTTGGCGATGTCCCCGTCGACCAGCAGGTCGAGGAAGTGCCGGGCCCCGATGCGCCAGTCCACGTAGAGCGTCTTGGCGAGGAAGCTCGCGGTGAGCAGCCGCGCCCGGTTGTGCATCCACCCCTCGTGGCGCAGCTGCCGCATCGCCGCGTCGACCACCGGGTATCCGGTACGGCCCTCCCGCCATGCCTCCAGGTCCTCCCGCGCCGTCCGCGCGGACCGCCAGCGGTCGTGCTTGGTCCGGTAGTCGGCCGTGGCCGCGTCCGTCCGCGCCGCGAGCACCTGGCGGTGGAAGTCCCGCCAGGCGACCTGCCGCACGAACGCCTCCGCCCCGGGACCGCCCACCCGGCGGACCCGGTGGACGACCTCGACCGGGGACAGCGTGCCGAAGTGCAGGAACGGCGAGAGCCGGGAGGTGGCGTCCCCGGCCATGTCGTCGTGCCGGTCCTCGTAGGCGGCCACCCCCGAGCGCAGCCAGGCGGCGAGCCGCTTGCGGCCCAGGGTCTCGCCGCCCTCGGCCAGCCCCGGCGACACCCCCGCCGTGGACCGGGACGGCAGTTCCTCGGAGCCGACGCCCGCCGGCACGCGTACCGCCCGGGGCGCACCGAGCGGGTCCCGCAGCCGCCGCCCCGACCACTGGCGGAAGTACGGCGTGAACACGGCGAAGTGGTCCGAGGAGGCGGGCGTCACCGCGCCGGGCGCCACGGCCGTCGTCACCGTGTCGTGGACGTGCAGCCGCCGTCCCTCGGCCTCCAGTGCGCTGCGCAGCCGCCGCTCCCGCAGGTGCGCGTAGGCGCTCACGTCGGCTGCCATGTGCACGTCGTCGGCGTCCGCCTCGGTGACCGCCTTGCAGACCTCCTCGACGACGTCCCCGGAGCGCACCACCAGCCGCCCGCCACGTCTGCGCAGGCCGGCGTCCAGGTCGCGCAGGCAGTCGTCGAGGAAGGCCAGCCGGTTGGGCGCGCCGCGGAACGGGTCCGCGATGCCGCTGTCGCGCACGAAGAGCGGCACCACCTCGTGGCCCCCCTCCAGGGCGGCGCGCAGCGGCGGGTGGTCGTGCAGGCGCAGATCGGCGGTGAACAGGACGACGGAGGTGGGCATGGGATGGCTCCGGGGGCGGTGCGAGGCTGTCGGGTGCCGGTGGGCGTCGGTCAGACGGGTGTGCGCGCCGCCCGGGCGGACGCGGCGGCGGCCCGGGCGATGTTGCGGGCCATGCCGCCGAACACGAGGGCGTGGAACGGCGAGATGCACCACCAGTAGGCGTGGCCCAGCAGGCCGTGCGGATGGAACAGGGCGCGCTGGCGGTACAGGCTGCGGCCCGTGCCGTCCGGCTCGGCGCACATCTCCAACCAGGCCAGCCCCGGCAGCCGCATCTCGGCGCGCAGCCGCAGCAGGTGCCCCGGCTCGATCTCCTCCACCCGCCAGAAGTCCAGCGAGTCGCCGACGCGCAGCCGCTGCGCGTCCCGGCGTCCCCGGCGCAGTCCGACCCCGCCGACCAGCCGGTCCAGCACCCCCCGCAGGTTCCAGGCGAGCGGGAAGGAGTACCAGCCGTTCTCCCCGCCGACGCCCTCGATCACCCGCCACAGCGCGGGCACGTCCGCGGCCACCGAGGCCGTGCGCCGGTCGGCGTAGAGGCTGCCGCCCGCCCAGTCGGGGTCGGTGGGCAGCGAATCGCTGGGGGCGCCCGGCACCGCGGCGGACGACCAGCGGGTGGTCACACGGGCCTCGCGCACCCGGCGCAGGGCCAGCCGTACGGACTGGTCGAAGCCGAGCGGATGCCCCGGCGGGTCCGGCACGTACCGCGCGATGTCGTGTTCGTGGCAGACGACCTCGTGGCGCAGCGACTCCGTGAGCGGGCGGGCGATGCCGGTGGGCACGGGGGTGACCAGGCCGACCCAGAGGCTGGACAACCGCGGGGTGAGCACCGGCACCGAGAAGATGAGCCGACGGGGGAGATTCGCCACGCGCGCGTACCGGATCATCATGTCGCGGTACGTCAGGACGTCCGGTCCGCCGATGTCGAACGTCCGGTTCACGTCGGCGGGCATGTCGGCACTGCCCACGAGGATGCGCAGCACATCCCGTACCCCGATGGGCTGGATACGGGTGCGCACCCAGCTCGGGGTGATCATCACCGGGAGCCGTTCGGTGAGGTAGCGCAGCATCTCGAAGGAGGCCGAGCCGGAGCCGATGATCACCGCGGCGCGCAGCACGGTGGTGGGCACGCCCGAGTCCAGCAGGATGCGGCCGACCTCCGTCCGGGACCGCAGGTGAGGGGAGAGCTCGCCCTCGGGAACCCCCTTCGGTGTGAGGCCGCCCAGGTAGACGATGCGGCTCACCCCGGCGGCCCGGGCCCGATCCCCGAAGATCTGGGCGGCGCGGCGGTCGGTCGCCTCGAAGTCCCTGCCCGTGCCGAGGGCGTGCACCAGGTAGTAGGCCACGTCCACGTCCCGCATGGCCTCGGCCACCGAGGCGGAGTCGGTGACGTCGCCGCGTACCACCTCCACCTCGCGCGCCCACGGCTGGTCGCGGAGCTTGCCGGGGGAGCGGGCCAGACAGCGCACCCGGTGGCCGGCGGCCAGCAGATCGGGTACGAGGCGGCCGCCGATGTATCCGGTCGCGCCCGTCACCAGGCACAGCCGCCCGTCCGTGGGCTCGTCTTCCCGCATCGCTTCCGTCCTCCGGCTCGGCGCTTCTTCTGCCCTTTCCGGTTCCGTGCGGGATGCGGATGCACTCCTCGTCCCCGGTCATGGGACCGGTACGGACGCACCGTTCGGGTCACGCCGGGCGGGCTTGGGTGACATGTCCGCAGCGATCCGGGGCAGCGGAGATGTACAGGACGCACATTCCGTCCGACGGTGGAACGCTGGAGGTGACCGGCCGTCATGAGTGCGAAGGTGTTGGAACGGTTCCCCGCCGGGGCGCCACGTGGATCGTGGCCGGCGGAGGAGTACGCGGCGGCCCGCCGCGCCGAGGGTGAACCCGCGACCGTGGTGATGGATCTGAGGTCCGACGCCTTCCTGGTGGTCGTCGAGGGGCAGGAGGACGACGCGCGCCCCTGACGCCCACCCGTCCACGACCGGGCAGCGGCGCCGAGGACGGGGACAGCGGTGTGGCCGTCCTGGCAGGATGGCGGCATGGAACGTGTACTGGGAATCGGTGGGTACTTCCTGCGGGCGGCCGACCCGTCGGCGCTGAACGGGTGGTACCGCGACTGCCTGGGTCTGGACGCCGACGAGCACGGCCTGTGGCGTCAGGGGGACGGGCCGACGGTCTTCGCGACCTTCGAGTCCGGGACCGACTACTTCGGGTCGCCCGCCCAGCGGACCATGCTCAACTTCCGCGTCCGCGACCTGGACGCCATGCTCGCCCAGTTGCGCGCCAAGGGGGCGGACGTCGCCGAGGAGACGCAGGAGATGGAGGGCGTCGGCCGCTTCGGCTGGGTCACCGATCCCGAGGGCAACCGGATCGAACTGTGGCAGCCCGTCTGACGCCCCGCTGCCGCTGACCTCGGCCGCCCGGGCTCGCATCGACCGACCCCGAGCCTGGCTCCGGACCGACGGCGCGACACCGGACCACCCGTGGCATCGGGGGGGACCGGCCTCGGGCGCGAGGCGTCAGCGCCCCCGGCGATGCCGCCGGCGGGTCTCTCGCAGAGGCGTCGGCGCCGCGCTCGGCAGTCTCGCTCACGTTCCGGCCGGGCCACGGTCGGGTGCGTCGCGTGGGGCTCGGCTATTTGTGGGCCCCGCGCCAGTCGGCCGCCTGCCGCGCGAGGCGTCAGCGACACCTCGGCAGCGCCGCCCCTACCCTCGGCAGGCCGTCAGGGCTTCGTCGCATCGGCCTCGCTCACGCCCCCGTCAGCGCGGCCAGGTGGGCCGTGCGGGACTCCGTCGTCTGGCCTTGTACCAGCAGGAACAGGGCCTCCCGTGCGAGACGTTGGGCCCGGCTCGTGAGGGCCATCGCGCGGCCGCCCCCGGCGACCACCGCCGCCGTCGTGGCCGCACCCAGCACCTGGTACGCCTCCGCGCGTGCCGCCAGCCGTTCCACGGCCCGCTCGTCCGGCGCCGGATCGTCGGCGAGGGCGTAGGCCCGGCGGCGGACGTCGGCCACACGGGCCCGCAGCGGCCCGGCCGTCGCCTCGTCCAGCAGTGACAGGGCGGCCTCCGCGACGCCGAAGACCGCCGGACCGGCGTCCAGCGTCCTGGCCCGGTCCCCGGCCGCCCACCGCGCGTAGGGCGTCCGCAGGGCCACCGCGTCGTCCGGCAGCCACAGCCCGTCCAGCTCCAGCGACACCGTACGCGCGGCGGTGAGCGCCGCGAGCCGCATCGGCGGCGAGGCCTTCAGCCCCGGCTGGTCGTGCGCCTCGGCGAAGGCGAACAGCGCCTCGTCCGCGTCGGTCACCCCGGCCAGCAGCATGACGTCGTTCAGGCCCCACCCGGTGTACCAGGGAACCGTGCCCTCGAACCGCCAGCCCCCGTGCCACCGGCGGACCCGCACCGGGACCCGCGGGAACGACCGCAGATGCGCGTACGCCACCCCGGACAGCAGCTCCCCGCGCGCCAGCGGCCCCAGCAGTCGTTCCCGCACCGGCAGTCCGCTCCGTGCCAGGGTCTGCACCGGCGTATGGTGCTGGGTCTGCACGAACCACGTCGAACAGCACGCCCCGGCCAGGATCTCCGCGGTCTCCCGCAGCACGGCCGCCGACGCCCCGGAGCCGCCGTACTCCACCGGCGCCACCACCCCGAGCAGCCCGGACCGCTTCACCGCCTCGACATGACTCGCGGGCACACCCTCCTGGTCCACCCGCTCGGCCTCGGGGACCAGCAGATCCGCCGCGAGTCGGCGGGCGCGGACGACCAGGGGGTGCGCGTCGGCGTTCATGCGGAAGATTCTTCCGGACTTTTTCCGCGCCGCTCGGCGCGCGGTGTCGATCCGAGGCCCGGCCGTTCGTGTAGGAGGTGACGGACAGCCCGACACGGGCACGACGCCATGGAGGATGTCATGAAGCACTACCTGCTCAGCGTGGTCCAGCCGGCCGACGGCACGCCGCCCGCCACCGAGGAACTCGCCGGGATCATGCGCGACGTCGAGGCCTTCAACGACGAGCTGCGCGCCGCCGGCGCCTGGGTCTTCGCGGGCGGCCTGCACGGCCCCGAGACCGCCACCATGCTCCGCCCGAAGGACGGCGACGTCCTCATCACCGACGGCCCCTACGCCGAGGGCAAGGAGTACCTGGGCGGACTGTGCCTGATCAAGGCGGCCGACCTGGACGAGGCCCTGGAGTGGGGCCGCAGGGCCGCCCTCGCCACCACCCTGCCCATCGAGGTACGGCCCTTCGTGGACCAGCACTGACGCCGGAGCCGCACCGATGACCGCCCCCGACGTCGAGGCCGTCTTCCGCGCGGAGTACGGGCGTGCGGTCTCCGTCCTCATCCGCTTCCTCGGCGACATCGACCTCGCCGAGGAGGCGGTGCAGGACGCCTTCGCCACCGCCGTGCGCACCTGGCCGGAGACCGGCCCGCCACCGAGCCCGGCCGGCTGGATCATCACCACCGCCCGCAACCGGGCCGTCGACCGGCTGCGCCGCGAGTCCTCCCGGCAGGCCCGGCATGCCGAGGCCGCCCGCCTGTACGCGCCCGACCCGACCCCGGAGGAGGGCCCCGTGCGCGACGACCGGCTCCGTCTGATCTTCACCTGCTGCCACCCCGCGCTCGCCCTCCGGTCCCGCGTCGCCCTCACCCTGCGCCTGCTGGGCGGCCTGAGCACCGCGCGGATCGCCCGCGCCTTTCTGGTCCCCGAGCCCACCCTCGCCCAGCGGCTGGTCCGCGCGAAGGCCAAGATCCGCGACGCGGGCATCCCGTACCGCGTGCCCCGCGACGCCGACCTGCCCGGCCGGCTCGACGGTGTCCTCGCCGTCGTCTACCTGATCTTCAACGAGGGCCACACCGGCGACGCCGCCCTGTGCGCGGAGGCCCTGCGCCTCGGCCGCCTCCTCGCCGAGCTGATGCCCGACGAGCCCGAGGTCACCGGCCTGCTCGCGCTGATGCTGCTGAGCGAGTCCCGGCGCCCGGCCCGGCAGGCCCCCGACGGCGCCCTCGTCCCGCTGCCCGAGCAGAACCGCGCCCTGTGGGACCGGGCCCTGGTCGCCGAGGGCCAGGACCTGGTCCGCCGCTGCCTGCGCCGGAACCGGCCGGGGCCGTACCAGATCCAGGCCGCGATCCACGCGGTGCACAGCGACGCGCCCACCGCGGCAGCCACCGACTGGCACCAGATCCTGCGCCTGTACGACCAGCTCATGGCGGTGGCGCCGTCCCCGGTGGTCGCCCTGAACCGGGCCGTGGCCGTGGCCGAGACCGAGGGCCCCGCATCCGCCCTGGCTTTGGTGGACGCGCTCGGCCTGGACCGCTACCACGTGCTGCACGCCGTACGCGCCGACCTGCTGCGCCGCCTGGGCCGCCCTTGCGAGGCCGTCGCCGAGTACGCCGTCGCCGCCGAGCTCGCCGGGAGCGCGGCCGAGCGGGCGTACCTGGAGCGCCGCGGCCGCGGAACGGCCGCCCCGCCGACGTGACCCGCGTCACCGGTGATCACCGGAATGAACTTGAGAACCTGAAAGGTTGGCATATACACCTGACCTTTCGATCATGGCCCGGGCCGTACCGGCCCGTGCCGCACCAGCGAGGCACCCGTGAACCTCTCCAGCACCGAGCAGCCCGCCGACCTCGTGGCCCGGCTGCGCGCCACCTTCGCCACCGGCCGCACCAGGCCCGTGGCATGGCGCACCGCCCAGCTGCGCCGCCTGCGCGCCCTGCTCACCGAACGCGGCGCCGATCTCGCCGCCGCCCTCCGCGACGACCTCGGCAAGAGCGAGACCGAGGCGTACCGCACCGAGATCGACTTCACGGTCCGGGAGATCGACCACACCCTGGAGCACCTGGACGCCTGGCTGCGCCCGGAGCCCGCGCCCGTCCCGGCGCACCTCGGCCCCGACGCCACCGCGTGGACCCAGGTCGACCCCCTCGGCGTGGTCCTGGTCATCGCCCCCTGGAACTACCCGGCCCAGCTCCTGCTCGCCCCGATGGTCGGCGCGCTCGCCTCCGGCAACGCGGTCGTCGCCAAGCCGAGCGAGCTGGCCCCGGCCACCTCGGCCGCACTGGCCGAGCTGATCCCCGCCTACCTCGACACCGACGCGGTCGCCGTCGTGGAGGGCGGCGTCCCGGAGACGACGGCCCTGCTCGCCGAGCGCTTCGACCACGTCTTCTACACCGGCAACGGCACCGTCGGCCGGATCGTGATGCGCGCCGCGGCCGAGCACCTCACCCCGGTCACCCTCGAACTGGGCGGAAAGTCACCGGTGTTCGTGGACCGCGGCACCGACCTCGACACGGTCGCGGACCGGCTCGCGCGGGGCAAGTTCCTCAACGCCGGCCAGACCTGCGTGGCTCCCGACTACGTCCTGACCGACCCCGGGACCGCCGCCGCCCTGGAGGCCGCCCTGGTCCGCGCCGTCGAATCCCTCTACGGCACCGACCCGGCCGCCTCGCCCGAGTACGGGCGGATCATCAACGAGCGGCACTTCGACCGGCTGTCCGGTCTGCTCGGCTCCGGCCGCGTGGCGGTCGGCGGCGTGAGCGACCGCACGGCCAAGTACCTCGCGCCCACCGTCCTCGCCGACGTCGATGCCGACTCCCCCGTCATGCGGGAGGAGATCTTCGGCCCCATCCTGCCGATCGTCACCGTGGCCGGCCTGGACGAGGCGATCGCTTTCATCAACGACCGCGACAAGCCCCTCGCGCTCTACGTCTTCACCGAAGCCGACGAGACCCGCGCCCGCATCGCCGCCGAGACCTCCTCCGGCGGACTCGGATACGGCCTGCCGCTCGCCCATCTCACCGTCTCCGACCTGCCCTTCGGCGGTGTGGGGGAGAGCGGCATGGGCAGCTACCACGGCCGCTACTCCATCGAGACCTTCAGCCACCGCAAGGCGGTCCTGTCCAAGCCGCTGGCCTGACCGGCCGCACCCGCGACGCCCGGGGGCCGGGCGGGCCGTAATGCCGGTGCCCCGGCCGGGTGCCCTGTGCGACACTCCGCCGATGACTACAGAAACGATCACCGCGGACGCCTCCGGAACCTGGAAACTCGGCGACCTGCCCGTCCACCGCATCGGCTTCGGCGCGATGCGGCTGACGGGCAGTGCCGCCTTCCACCACGGCACCCCGAGCGACCGGGAACGGTCGCTCGCCGTCCTGCGCAGGGCCGTGGAGCTCGGGGTGAACCACATCGACACGGCGGCCTTCTACTTCTCGTCGCTGCGTTCCGCCAACGAGCTGATCAACAGCGCCCTTTCGCCGTACCCCGACGACCTCGTCGTCGTCACCAAGGTCGGCCCCCACCGTGACCACCAAGGCGAGTGGGGGACCGCGGCGCGCCCCGACCAACTGCGCGGACACGTCGAGGAGAACCTGCGGCAACTCGGGCGCGACCACCTCGACGTCGTCAACTTCCGCCGCCAGCGCCAGGATTCCATCGCGGAGCACTTCGGGGCCCTCGCCGAGTTGCGGACGGCGGGTCTGATCCGGCACCTCGGCGTCTCCGCGGTGGAGCCGCGGCACCTGGCCGAGGCGCTGGAGATCGCGCCGGTGGTGTGCGTCCAGAACCGGTACGCCGTGGACCGTCCCGACCCCGTGGGCGACGAGGTCCTGCGGCTGTGCGGTGAGCACGGCATCGCCTTCGTCCCCTTCTACGCCGTGGCCGGGGACGCCGGGGAGCACGGTGCGACGGCCGCCCACGACGACGCGGTGCTCTCCGTCGCCCGGGCGCACGGCGTCGGCGCGGCGCAGGTCCGGATCGCCTGGACGCTGCACCAGGGGCCGCACGTGCTCGCGATCCCCGGCACCGGCAACCCCGCTCACCTGGCCGAGAACGTCGCCGCCGGCGCGATCGAGCTCACCGGCGAGGAGCTGGCCCGGCTCGACGCGGCCCGCACGCAGACCGGCTGACGTCGGCGCCGCAGGACGTCGGCCGTGGTCCGGCCGTGGGCGCCGAACTGCCGGCGGGAGACGCCGCGCCCGTACTCCGGCCTGTCGGGCGCCACCGGGTCCTCGGTCCGCGGGCTCCGCAGCCATGGCCGCCGGCGCGCGGTGCCGAGGACCGGGCAGGGCCGTCCGGCCGGCGCGCGGGCGGTGCCGCTGCACGGAGCCCTGCGACCGGGGTGCCGGGAGGGTGAGGTCGTGGCCGCCGTGCGGCGGAGCCCCGTCGGACCTAGGGGGGCGGGCAGCCGGGAACGGGTCGGTGGCGCGGCGAGCGGCTAACTACAATCGTGTAGACGGGACCGCAGACGACGACGGGGTGAGGGACCTTCCCATGACCGAGGCCAAGGACGAACGCCGGCCGGCCGGTGAACTGGAAGCGAGCGTCATGGCCGCGCTGTGGGCCGCGGGCACGCCCCAGACGCCCGGCCAGGTCCAGCGCAGCCTCGGGACGGAACTCGCCCGTACGACGGTGACCACGATCCTCTCCCGCCTGCACGACAAGGGTGTCGTCGACCGGCGGCGCCAGGGCCGCGGCTACGCCTACCAGCCCGTGCGGGACGCCCAGGACACCCACGGCCTCACCGCCCGCCGGATGCACAGCGAACTGAACCGGGACAGCGACCGCGAGACCGTCCTCGCCCGCTTCGTCGCCCAGCTCAGCCCGGACGACGAGCGCATCCTGCGGGACCTGCTCGAATCCGACGGCTGATGACCGCGCCGCTCCTGCTGCCCCTGCTGCTGCCGTTCGCCCTGCCCGCGGCGGCCCGCCGGACCCTGGACCGGCTCGAACCGGCCGCGGCCTGCGGGCCGTCACGGTCTGCTCGGTCCTCCTCGCCGGCTGCTCGCCGGCCGCGCTCGGCGCATACGCCCTCGCCGGACTCCTCGAGGTCCCGTTCCTCGCCGCGCTCGGCGAGCTGATCCGTCCCCTGCGCACGGTCTCGGACGCGTTCGTCGTCCCGGCCGCCGCCACCTCGGTCGGCGCCCTCGCCCTGTGCGGCCGGGCCCTCACCCGCTCGGTGCCGCGCCGGACCCGCGCCCTGCGGGCGGCCCGGACGGAGGCCGGACGCGAGCCCGCCGCCGGTGACCTGTGCGTGGTGGACTCGCCCCGTCCCGTCGCCTACGCGCTGCCCGGCCGCCCCCACCGCATCGCGTGACCACCGCGATGCTCGCAGCCTGGACGGGCCGGAGCGGGAGGCGCTGTTCGCGCACGAGCGGGCGCACAACGAGGGCGGCCACCACTACTACCTCGCCGCCGCCGAACTCGCCGCCCACTGCCACCACCCACTGCGCGCGGTCCGGGAGACGATCCGCCGCGCCGCCGAGCGCGCCGCCGACGAGGCGGCGGCGGCCTCGGTCGGCGACCGCCGTCCGACCGCCCGGGCGACCGCCCTGGCCGCCCTGGCCGCCCCCACCCGCCCGGGCTTCCCCGCGGCGGCGACCGGCGGGCCCGTGCCGCGACGCGTCGAGGCCCTGCTGAGCGCCGTGCCCCGAAGGCCCCGCGCCGGCCGCGCTCCTCGTCGCCTGCACCGCCGTCTCCTGCGTGGCCTCGGTCACCGCGACGGCCGACTTCCACCGCCGTGTCGAAGTGACCCCAGGGCGACGAGCCGCCCTGACGGCAATCCTGGCTCCGCCCGGGTAGCAACGCGCGTAGAACAGAGACTGGCGTCCGCGTAGTTTTACGTATAACCTCACCGGCTAACCACCCCCACCGGAAGGTTCCGATGCGACGCGTCGCTCTGGTCACCCTCGTCGTCGACGACTACGACGAGGCCATCCGCTTCTACACCGAGGCCCTCGGCTTCCGCCTGGTCGAAGACGCCCCGCGGCCCGACGGTTCCCGCTGGGTCGTGGTGGAACCGGGCGGCGGTGCGACCGCGACCGGACTGGTCCTGGCCCGCGCCAAGGGCGAGGGCCAGCGCGCCCGCGTCGGCGACCAGACCGGTGGACGCGTCGGCTTCTTCCTGCACACCGACGACTTCGCCCGCGACCACGCCCGGATGACCGCCGCCGGTGTGACCTTCCTGGAGGAGCCCCGGTACGAGCCGTACGGCACCGTCGCCGTCTTCCGGGACCTGTACGGCAACCGCTGGGACCTGCTCCAGCCCGCCGCCTGATCTCTCCGTGAACCACCTGCCGAGGAAAGACCCTGCCATGACCGCGCCCCGCATCGACACCGAGACCCTCCGCCGGCTGCCCAAGGCCGTGCTCCACGACCACCTCGACGGCGGCCTGCGCCCCGCCACCGTCGTCGAGCTCGCGGCCGCGGTCGGCCACCAGCTGCCCACCACCGACCCCGACGAGCTGGCCGCCTGGTACTTCGAGGCCGCCAACTCCGGTGACCTGGTCCGCTACATCGCCACCTTCGAGCACACCCTCGCCGTCATGCAGACCCGCGAGGGCCTGCTGCGCGTCGCCGAGGAGTACGTCCTCGACCTCGCCGCGGACGGTGTCGTCTACGCCGAGGTGCGCTACGCCCCGGAGCTGAACACCAACGGCGGGCTGACGCTCGCCGAGGTCGTGGAGACCGTCCAGGAGGGTCTCGCCGCGGGCATGGCCAAGGCGGCCGCCGCCGGCACCCCGGTCCGCGTGGGCACCCTGCTGTGCGGCATGCGGATGTTCGACCGCGTCCGCGAGGCCGCCGAGCTGGCCGTCGTCTACCGCGACGCCGGTGTCGTAGGCTTCGACATCGCCGGCGCCGAGGACGGGTTCCCGCCCGCCGACCACCTCGCGGCCTTCGAGCACCTGCGCCGCGAGAGCGTGCCGTTCACCATCCACGCCGGCGAGGCGCATGGCCTGCCCAGCATCCACCAGGCCCTCCAGGTCTGCGGCGCCCAGCGCATCGGCCACGGTGTCCGCCTCACCGAGGACATCGTGGACGGCAAGCTCGGCCGCCTCGCCGCCTGGGTGCGCGACCGCCGGATCGCCCTGGAGATGTGCCCCACCTCCAACCTCCAGACCGGCTGCGCCACCTCGATCGCCGAGCACCCGATCACGGCCCTGAAGGACCTCGGCTTCCGGGTCACCCTCAACACCGACAACCGTCTGGTGTCCGGTACGACCATGACCCGGGAGATGTCCCTGCTGGTCGAGGAGGCCGGCTGGACCGTCGAGGACCTGCGCACGGTCACGGTGAACGCCCTCAAGAGCGCGTTCATCCCGTTCGACGAGCGCAACGCCCTCATCGAGAACGTGGTCCTGCCGGGTTACGCCGCCGCGCTCTGAATCAGCCCCCGCAGCTAGGCGGCCTGTCCGACGTGCTGAAGGTCGTCGGACAGGACGCTCACCAGGCGGACCCCCAGGGTGACCGGGGGGTCCCAGCGTTCGTCCACCACACGTTCCAGGTCCTTGGCAGTGAGCCCCCGCAGGGCGCCTAGGGTCTGCTCGTGCACGGCGTCGTGGTACCCGGTCAGCAGGTCAGCCGAGTCGACCCGCACCTTCGCGACCTCGGCCGGACTGTGCCCGTAGCCGGTGTCGTGCCGGGGCAGGCCCAGGTCGAGGCGCTTGTCCCAGCCCTGGGAGAGCCACACCTGCTCCAGGCCGAAGGCGTCGGCGAGGTGGTCGTCCTGCACCCGGGTGAGGTGCCAGACGAGCCAGGCGACGGAGTTGGCGTCGGGTGCGGGGCGCCGGTGGAGTTCGTCCGGTCCGAGGCCGTCGAGGGCGGCATGGACTTCTTCCCGGATGCGGCCGAAGCCGTCGATGAGGATGTCCTTCGCATGCATACCGTCCACCATCGCAAACCGCGGCCGCTCACGCGTCCGGTCTCCGCAGACCCCCCTCGGGTGCCGTCGTACCGCCGGTTTCGAGGAGTGTGACGAGCGCGCGGGCGGCGGGGCTGGTGGACCCCTCCGGCGGCAGGAGGGCGACCGTCTCGTACTCCGTCTCGCTCGTCCCCTTGATCGGCAGCGCCGTCAGCGAGGGCCGCTTGTGCCGGAAGTGCCGGGGTACGACCGCGATTCCGAGGTTCTCGTCCACCAGGTCGAGCAGGCTGTGCACGTCGTTGACCTCCAGCGCCACCGTGCGCCGGACACCGGCCGCGGCGAACGCGGCGTCGGTGGTGCGGCGCGGCCCCCAGTCCGGATGGAAGTCGACGAAGACCTCGCCCAGCAGGTCCTCCGGGGCGAGGACGGCCGCGGCGGAGGCCAGACGATGGCTGGGGTGGCACAGCACGGTCATCGGCTCGGCGGTCAGCGACACCGACCGCAGCTGGTCGCTGTCCGCCTCGGTGCGGTAGGCGAAGGCCAGGTCGAGCCGCCCGGCCGCGACGTCCTCCGCCAGCGCGCCCGAACCCGCCTGGCGCAGCCGGATCTCGACGTCCGGGTGGCGCCCTCGGAACGCGGCCAGCAGCCGGGCCACGTGCACCCCCGCGATGCACTGCTCGGTCCCCAGGGCCAGCGTGCCGCGCAGCACGCCCTGGACCGCGGCCACCGCCTCGTGCGCCGACCGCACCTGTGCGAGAATCCGCTCGGCCTCTCCCAGCAGCGCGCGCCCCGCCTCGGTGAGTGTCACCCGCCGGGTGGTCCGCACGAACAGCGGCGCCCGCAACTCCCGCTCCAACGCCCGGATGGACGCCGACAGACCCGACTGGGACACCATCAGGCGCTCGGCGGCCCGGGTGAAGTGCTGGTCCTCGGCGACGGCGACGAAGTGCTGGAGATGGCGCAGTTCCATGATTGAGAAGCCTAACCGCACAATCGCATCGGATTCTTCTGTTGGACCGCTGCCCGGCGGCCGCGCCAGAGTGGAAGCGTTCCCGGGCGGCCGACGCCCGACCGGACCGGACGCCGCCGGGAGCCGTAAGACCGTGTGCCAACCCCTCTGGAGTCGCGTTGTACACCGCACACCCCGCCCGATACGCCGACATGCCCTACCGGCGCGCCGGGCGCAGCGGACTGAAACTCCCCGCGCTGTCGCTCGGCCTGTGGCACAACTTCGGGCCCGACCGGCCCGCCGAGACCCAGCGCGCCATCCTGCGCCGCGCCTTCGACCTCGGCGTCACCCACTTCGACCTCGCCAACAACTACGGTCCGCCGCCCGGTGCCGCCGAGTCCGCGCTGGGCGACGCGCTGCGGGCCGACCTCGCGCCGTACCGCGACGAGCTGGTCATCTCCACCAAGGCCGGCTATCTGATGTGGCCCGGCCCGTACGGCGAATGGGGCTCGCGCAAGTACCTGCTGTCCTCCCTCGACCAGAGCCTCACCCGGATGGGCCTGGATTACGTCGACGTCTTCTACTCGCACCGCCCCGACCCGGACACTCCGCTGGAGGAGACGATGGGCGCGCTGCACTCGGCCGTGCAGCAGGGCAAGGCGCTCTACGTGGGCGTGTCCAACTACTCCGCCGAGCAGACCCGTGCGGCCGCCCGCATCCTCGCCGACCTCGGCACCCCGCTCCTCATCCACCAGCCGCGCTACTCGATGCTGGACCGGCGTCCCGAGGACGAGGGTCTGCTCGACGCCCTCGACGAACTCCAGGTGGGCTCCATCGTCTACTCCCCGCTGGAGCAGGGCCTGCTCACCGGCCGCTACCTCGACGGCATCCCGGAGGACTCCCGGGCGGCGAGCGACAGTCCCTTCCTGAACTCGGACGCGGTCACCGAGGACCTCGTGGGCAGGCTGCGGGCCCTCGACGAGGTCGCCAAGTCCCGCGGCCAGACCCTGGCCCAGCTGGCCCTGGCCTGGGTGCTGCGCGGCGGCCGGGTCACCTCCGCCCTCGTCGGCGCGAGCAGTCCCCGGCAGCTGGAGGACAGCGTCGGCGCCATCCGCGCCCTCGACTTCGACGCCGAGGAACTGGCGCGCATCGACGCCATCGTCAAGGGCTGAACGGCTCGGGCGGAGGCGCGGTCAGGCGGTGAGCCCCTCGCTCACCGTCCACAGCCGCGCCGCCGCCTCCGGGTCGACCGCGTAGGGCAGCACACCGGGCAGCTCGGCCGTGGCGTACCAGTCGGCCTCCGCCTCCGGGGCGACCAGCGGGCTGATGTCGCAGTTCTCGCAGTAGACGCCGCCGAGTCCGTCGAGCCGCGGGCTGGTGGCGCACCACACGCCGGTGGCCGCTCCCTGCTGGACGGTCTTGAGCTGCCGGGCGGGGTCGATCACGACACGGCCCTCGCCGTCCACCGCGCCGGCCGCCCGCAGGGCCTCGGCGGAGACGTGCTTGGCGAGACCGGTGTCGACGACGGTGCCGGGATGCACGGCGAAGGCCCGCACGCCGTGGGCCCGGCCCCGCCGGTCCAGTTCCACGGCGAACAGCGCGTTGGCGGTCTTCGACTGGCCGTAGGCGACGAACGGTTCGTAGGGCCGGTGCTCGAAGTGCAGGTCCTCGAAGACGACGGGGGAGAAGCGGATGCCCCGGGACGACACCGCGACCACCCGCGCCCCGCGGGCCGCCACCAGGGCGGGCCACAGCCGGGCGGTCAGCCGGTGGTGACCGAGGTGGTTCGTCGCGAACTGCGCCTCGTGTCCGCGCGCGTCGCGGGTCAGCGGGGTCGCCATGATCCCGGCGCTGTTCACCAGGATGTGCAGCGGACGGCCGGAGGCCAGGAACCTCGCGGCGAAGGCGTCGACGGACGCCGGGTCGATCAGGTCCATCTCCGCCACCTCGACGCCGTCGAGGTTCCTCAGCGCGGCCCGGGCCCGCTCCGGGTTCCGGGCCGGTACGACGACCCGGGCGCCCGCGGCCCGCAGGACGCGGCTGGTCTCCAGGCCGATGCCCGAGTAGCCGCCGGTGACGACGGCGACCCTGCCGGTCAGATCGATGCCCTCGATGACGTCGCGCGCCGTGGACGCGGCGCCGAAGCCGGAGGGGAGGGGCTGCTGTGCGGTGGTCATGGTGGGTGTCTCCTCGTGCCGGGCCATGACTCCACCGTAGGCAGCGGTCCTCGTACGGAGAATGCTTGAGAGTGCGCCCTACTTGCGCGATAGTTCGAAACATGTCCGTCGATCCGCTCTCCGACGCGCTCGCCGTGGCCGACGCCCGCGGGGTGTTCTCCGGCGGTTTCACGGCCGGTGGCCGCTGGGCCATCCGGCTGCGAGGGCGCGACAAGCTCAAGGTCAACGTCCTCGCGCGGGGCTCCTGCCTGCTCGTCGCCGAGGGCGGAGCCGGGCCGGTGGCGCTGGCCGAGGGCGACGTCGTCGTTTCCGACGGCCGGCGTTCCTACGTGCTGTGCAGTGATCCGGCGGTCACCCCGCTGGACCCGGCCGAGGTCGCCGTGGACCCGGACACCGCCGTCGGCGCGCTCGGCGGCGGAGAGGAGGTGCTGTGCGTCTCCGGGCACATCGACCTCAGCCGGGACGGCGGCGATCTGCTGCGCCGGGCCCTGCCGGACCTGATCCACGTGCGGGCCGGCGCCACCGAGGCACCCGTGCTGCGCTGGCTCACCGGGCAGCTGATGGCGGAGATGAGCGGTGGCCGGGCCGGTTCCGCCTTCAGCTCCGACCACCTGGCCCAGCTGATGTTCGTCCAGGTGCTGCGAGCCTGCCTGAACGAGGCCGCGGGGCTGCCGCCCGGCTGGCTGCGGGCCCTCGCGGACGAGCGGCTGGCACCGGCCCTGCGGCTGATGCACGCCGACCCGGCCCGGCCGTGGCAGCTGCGGGAGCTGGCGGGGGCCGCCGCGATGTCCCGGACCACCTTCGCCGTCCGGTTCCGCGAGGCCGCCGGAGTGCCACCGCTCACCTACCTGCAGAACTGGCGCATGAGCCTGGCCGCCCGCGCGCTCCGCGAGGACGCCACCCCGGTGGCGGAACTGGCCCGCTCGGTCGGCTACGGCTCCGAAAGTGCCTTCAGCAACGCCTTCAAACGCACGGTCGGCGTCGCGCCCCGCCGCTACCGGGACGCGGTCAGGGGCTGAGCCCGCCCGTGCGGGCACAGGGCCGCCGAGCCGCCGGTCCGCCCCGGTACCGACTTGTCGCCATGTTGTTCCCTCCGTGCGCGGTGACCCCGGTCCGTCCCACCGGGGCCGACCGCCACACACGGCGGAACCCCTCCGCGGACAGGCGGTGTCAGGCGCCCGCCGGCACCCGGTCGAGGAAGCCGAGCACCTGCCGGATACGGCCCTCCTCGTCCAGCGTCACCACGTCGAACCCGGCCACCGGCGCCGAGCCGTCGGCCTCGTTCACCAGCTCCCAGCCGAAGCGCGCGGTGTCGTGGTGCCCGTCCACCGCACCGAGCGGACGGAACACGAAGCCCGGGAACTGCTCGTGGACCGCGGCGATCACGGCCGCGATCCCCGCGTGCCCGCGCACCTCGGCGAGCGGGTCGGTGTACCCGCCGTCCGCGGTCCACGCGGCGGCGACCGCCTTCTCGACCGCCGCCGGCTCGGTGGCGTTCCAGGCCTCGAAGTAACGGGCGGCGGCACTCTCGTAACGGTTCGTGTTCGCGGACATGGTGATGCACCCTCCATCGAGGTCGTCATTCCTGTTCCGGGCCCGGATCCAGGTCTCGCCGATCCGGTGGGACCACCATGCCCGGGGCGCCACGGGCGGGTCGATTACCTCGGGCGTCATGCCCGCACCCCGAACGTCCGGTGTATTTCCGGCCAGAACGGACGGTGAATATGCCAACAGACTGGCCGGAAAGTCGTGGTGACTCTGTTTCGGCAGTGGCGATACTCGAACGTCAGGGGCACTTCACCGCACAGGGGCCGCGCGGAAAGCGAGGACCGGCCGGCCACCAGGCGAGGCGACGGGGGAGTGAGACGTGCACGACGAATTCCTGTGCCATGTCACGGCATACGGCATGTGCGACGGACGGCGCATCGGCGTACCGCTCGGCACCTACCGCGCGCCCACCCTGGCACTGGCGCTGTGGTGGCTGCGGGACCGGGCCTCGTGGATCGCCGAGCGGCTCGATCCGAGCCCCGGGGACGGGACCTACCCGGCGGGCGCGCTCGTGCCGGTGGCGGACACGGTGGCCGACGTGCCTGCTCTGCTGCGGGCCTGGTGCGCCGACGACGCCCGGCAGGAGCTGGTCGCCGACGAGCTCGCGGGCGGCCGCCTGGTGCGGATCGCCGCCAGTGACGACACCACCGAGTACGAACTGCTCGCCGAGTCCGTCGACGCCCTGCGCATGCAGCGCACCCTCCCGGCCCTCGTCATGCCCGTCGCCTGACACGTGTCCGTGGGCCGGGCCACCTCCCGCGCATCTCCGTGGGCAGGCCCGAACGCGGATGAATCGGTAGAATCCTGACCATGGCGGAGCGGCCGGTCGCCCCGACGGCGCCCGAACTCGTCCTGGAGACCGACACGGGCTGCACGGTCATGAGCCCGGGTCACGACTATCACGTCGGACGTGACCCGCTGAGCGACATAGTCCTCGACGACGCCCGGGTCTCCTGGCACCACGCGGTCCTGCGGTGCGCCCACGACCGGTGGACCCTGGCGGACGAGCGGAGCACCAACGGCACCTACGCCGACGGACACAGGATCGAGCACTGGGACGTACTGCCCGGCAGCGAGATCCGCTTCGGCAATCCCACCGACGGCCCGCGCGCCGTCCTGACCGGCGCCCCCGAACCCGCCCGGGACCGGCCCTCCGCGGTGTCGATGCCCGAACTCACCGGCACCTTCCGCCGGCCCACCAACGTCCGGCCGCTGCCCGCGCGCACCATCCGCATCGGCCGGGCCCCCGACAACGACCTCGTGGTGGACGACCTGACCGTCTCCCGCCGGCACGCCGAACTGCGCGCGCACACCGACGGCACCTACGACATCGTCGACCTCGGCAGCCACAACGGCACGTACCTCAACGGCCGGCCCACCACCCAGGCCCCCGTCGGCCCCGGCGACACCATCGGCGTCGGGCACTCCGTGTTCTGCCTGGTCGGCGACGAACTCCAGGAGTACGTCGACACCGGCGAGGTCTCCCTCGACGTCCAGGACCTCACCGTCGCGGTCGACGACGGCGACACGGTCCTGCTGGACCACGTGTCCTTCCCGGTCGGGGAGAAGTGCCTGCTCGCTGTCGTCGGCCCGAGCGGCGCCGGCAAGTCCACCCTGCTGAACGCCCTGACCGGGCAGCGCCCCGCCGACCGCGGCACCGTCCTGTACGACGGCCGCGACCTCTACCACGACTACGCCGAACTGCGCGGACGCATCGGTCTGGTCCCGCAGGACGACATCCTGCACCCCCAGCTCACCGTCCGCGCCGCCCTGTCGTACGCCGCCGAACTGCGCTTCCCGGAGGACACCGCGAAGACCGAACGGCTCGCCCGGGTCGACGAGGTGATCCGTGAACTCGGCCTCGAACAACGCGCGGAGCAACCCGTGCACACCCTCTCCGGCGGCCAGCGCAAACGCGTCAGCGTCGCCCTGGAACTGCTCACCAAGCCCTCCCTGCTCTTCCTGGACGAGCCCACCTCCGGTCTCGACCCGGGTATGGACCGCTCGGTGATGAACATGCTCCGCGGCCTCGCCGACGACGGCCGCACGGTCATCGTGGTCACGCACAGCGTGCTGAGCCTGGGCGTCTGCGACCGCCTCCTGGTGCTGGCCCCCGGCGGCAAGGTCGCCTACTACGGCGCGCCCGGCGACGCCCTCGCCTTCTTCGGCTTCGAGCAGTGGCCGGAGGCCTTCGAGGCGTTCGACCGCGACCCGGAGCGCGACTGGGCCCGGGAGTACCGGGAGTCGCCGTTCCACCGGCACTACGTCACCGAAGCCACCACCCGGCCCCACCACCCCGGACCGGCTCCCGTCGCGCCGGCGCCACCGCCCCGCCCCCGCGGTGCCGCGGCGCAGTTCGGCACCCTGGTCCGCCGGTACACGGCCGTCCTCGGCGCCGACCGCACCTTCCTCATGATCATGATCGCCCTGCCGTTCGTCATGGGCGCCATGGCCCGGGCCCTGGCGGGCGGCGCGCTCGTCCGGGACACGGCGATGAACACGCTGCTCATCCTGTGCGTCGGGGCGGTACTGACCGGAGCCGCCAACGCGGTACGCGAACTGGTCAAGGAACGCGCCGTGTACCGCCGCGAACGGGCCGTCGGTCTGCCCAGATCCGCCTACCTGATGTCCAAGGTCGCGGTGCTCGGCACGATCACCGTCGCGCAGGCCGTCGTCCTCACTCTGGTCGCGCTGCTCGGCGTCGACCTCGGCGCCCCCGAAGGCAAGGGCGTCCTGCTGCCCCCGCTCGCCGAGATCACCCTCGCCGTCGCGCTCCTCGCGTTCACGGCGATGATGCTCGGCCTGCTGGTCTCCGCGCTGGTGCGCAAGGAGGAGGTGACGATGCCGCTGCTGGTGCTGCTCGCGATCGTCCAGGTCGTCTTCTGCGGTGCCCTGCTCCCCCTGGACGGCATGCCCGGCCTGGAACAGCTCGCCTGGCTCGTGCCGTCCCGCTGGGCGCTCGGCGCCATGGCCGGCACCGTCGGACTCTCCCGGATCGTGCCCGGCGACCTCACCGCCGACCCCCTGTTCCGGCACTCCGCGGGCGTCTGGCTGCTCGACCTGGCCATGCTGCTGGTGCTCTCCGCCCTCTACGGGTTCGCGGTCGCCCGGCTGCTGCGCCGGCACGAGCCGGCCGTGATGCGGAAGCGGGCGGCCCGATGACCAAAGTGCCCGGCCCCGGATTCCGGCCCACGCATGTGGTCCCGGCGCACGGACTGCCCGCCTGGGAGGCGCCCGACCCGGCCCGGCCCACCGTGCCCCTCGACCCCCTGCTGCCCGTCCAGCTCGTGGAACGGCGCGGCGACTGGGGGCACATCCTGTGCGCCAACGGCTGGGGTGCCTGGGTCGACGGCCGGCTCCTGGTCGCCGTCCCCGAGGACCCGCCGGCCGGCGACGGCCCGGTCGGCGCCGCCGATCCCCGGCCCCTGCTGGCCCGCGTCGAACAGGCCCTCGCCGACTACCGGTCCGCGGTGGAGCAACTGGCCGCCGGCGACCTGGACGGCGAGGACTTCCAGGACCGCACCGAGGGCCTGCGGATCGGGATCGTCGTCGACGGCGAGTCCATGTGGATCTACGACGCCCGGGAGGAGCGGTGGATGTACGGCGACGGAAGCCGGCTGAACGCCTACGCCACCGACCGGGAGATCACCGACACGGAGGCCGCCGGGCACGCCTCGACCCGGTTCGCCGCACCCGAGGGTGAGCGCTGATGGCCGGGGAGACCAGCCTGTTCCGCGGGCGCCCCTCCGAACTGATCGGCCGCCGGGTGGCCGGCTACCTCATCGAGAGCGAGGTAGGCCGCGGCGGCATGGCCGTCGTCTACCGCGCCCGCGACCTGCGACTGGACCGCACGGTGGCGCTCAAGCTGCTCGCGCCGGAACTCGCCCGCAACGACACCTTCCGCCGACGCTTCACCCACGAGTCCCAGGTCGCCGCCGCGATCGACCATCCGCACATCGTGCCGGTGTTCGAGGCCGGCGAGACGGACGGCCTGCTCTACATCGCCATGCGCTACGTCCCCGGCAGCGACCTGCGCCATCTGCTCGACCAGCGCGGTCCGCTGCCGCTCGCTGACACCGTGCGGATCAGCGCCCAGGTCGCCTCCGCCCTCGACGCCGCCCATGAACACGGTCTGGTGCACCGGGACGTCAAACCCGGCAACATCCTGATCGCCGCGGGCACCGACAGCGACCACCCCGAGCACGTGTACCTCACCGACTTCGGGCTCACCAAGAAGTCGCTCTCCCTGACCGGCTTCACCAGCGTCGGCCAGTTCGTCGGCACCCTCGACTACGTGGCCCCCGAGCAGATCTCCGGTCGCCCGGTCGACGGCCGCTGCGACGTCTACGGGCTGGCCTGTGTCGTCCACGAGGCCCTCACCGGGCGCCCGCCCTTCCAGCGCGAGGACGACATGGCGCTGCTCTGGGCCCACCAGTACGACGATCCGCCGCCGCCGAGCGGTGCGCGGCCGGGCCTCCCCGCCGCCGTCGACACCGTCTTCGCCCGCGCCCTCGCCAAGAGCCCCGACGCCCGCTACGACACCTGCCTCGACTTCGTCGCCGCCCTGCGCGCGACCGGCACGCCCGTACCGGCCACCCCGCCCGCCCCCGCCGCCCCGCAGGCGACCGCCAAGCCGACGCCCGTACCCACACCCGCGTCCCCGCCCGCGGCGAGCGGACCGGACCGTCCGGCGCCGACCGCGCCCGCGCCCCCGCGCTGGGCCGACCCCGTGTTCCGGGGCTAGGACCCGCCCGTTCCGCGTCTGCGGCGCACCGGGTGGGCCGGCAGCGCCCCCAGGAAGCCGGTCACCAGCCCCCACAGCGCGCCCAGAGCCACCGCCTGCCACAGGTGGGGCAGGAGGAACAGTTCCCCGGACAGTCCGCCGCCCAGGTCGCCGATGCCGAGCAGGGACAGCGCGTAATGCGCCGAGATCCGCCCGGTCAGACAGATCATCAGCATCGTCAGGGCCAGCGCGACGGCCAGCCGCACGGCGTGCTGCCACGGACGGACCCGGGCCGGTGAGCACACCGCCGTCCGGAACGCGACGGCGAGCAGCAGAAGCGCGTCCACGACGACCAGCCACACGTACCGGCCGTCGTAGTCGGTGAGGGAGCCCAGGTTCAGTTCCGAGACGTCCGGGGTGCGCAGGACGGCGTCCAGGACGTGTGGCAGCGGCAGCCCGAACGGACCGTCGACGCGGCCGTCCCAGGTCGCCCCGAGGCCGAGACCGAAGCCCAGCCAGGCCACATTGGG
The DNA here is from genome assembly GCF_900105245.1 of Streptomyces sp. 1222.5. Classification (NCBI taxonomy): domain Bacteria; kingdom Bacillati; phylum Actinomycetota; class Actinomycetes; order Kitasatosporales; family Streptomycetaceae; genus Streptomyces; species Streptomyces sp. 1222.5. The sequence continues at coordinate 7,781,607 of NZ_FNSZ01000001.1, forward strand.
CAGGCCCAGCAGGATCAGCGCGAGGGTCGTGGTCACGTGCCCGCGCGTGGCCGCGACGATCAGTGCCGTGACGAGGCCGATGGCGACGCAGGCGAGGAGCAGGACGACCATCGCGTGCGCCGCCGGGCGCACCGACTCCCGGAAGCGCAGCAGCCGCCCCGGCAGCGGCGCCCCGCGCGCGACCGCCAGCGCCAGTACGAGCACTCCGGCGAGCCACAGCAGCCCGAACAGCACGGTCAGCGGGACGTTCGCGGCGAAGCCCACCTTCGGCGCCGCGCCGAACAGCTCCGCGAGATCGCTGAGTGTGCCGCTGCCCATGTCGACGGCGAAGGTCTGCCGGGCGCCGAGGGCCAGACCGACCAGGGCGAGCACCCACAGCACCGCGATCCTCGCGGCCCACCCGGCCAGTTCCCGCACCGAGGCGACCGCCCGGTGCCGCAGCGGGCGCAAAAAGCCGCCGCCGATCAGCAGCGCGCCGGCGAGGGTCACCGACAGCGGCATCACGGTGACCCCGGCCCGTGACTCTGCGAGCGCGCCCGCGTCGCCCGCCAGTTCGATGCTGCCGCCGACCGCCGTCACCAAGGTGGCCGCGACGACCCTCGGAAACGCGCCGTCCGGCAGGTCGGCGGCCCCGGCCGCCCACAGCCCGAGCGCCGCCAACAGCGTCATTACCGCGAGCGCGACCAGCACGGTGCCCACGGCCTGGACCCAGCCGTGACGGGCGACCGTGCGCTCGGAGACGGTGGGAGGGCTCACGCCTGCCACGCTAAGCAGCTTCCGGGCGCCGCGCCCGCCGGGTGGGCCGGCCGTCCGCGTCGGCTTGCGAGCGTCACCCGACTGCGACACACAATGGGATCAACGTGCACCCGAATGCAGCAGACAGGGTGTGACCGCCAAGAAGCCGCACGAGCCGCGCAGCGCGACGACCGCGACGGGAAGAAGGCCTCGTGAGCGTCGACCCTCCGTCCTCCGGCCACCCCACCGGGCCGCCCTCAGGGCCCCTGTCGGGATCCAACCGGCCGCCCAGCGGGCCGCCTCCCTCGCAGCCGCCCGGCAGGGGCACCGGCCCCGGGCAGCCGCACGGGCCGTGGTGGAAGTCCGTGCCCCGCATGGTCGCCGCCACCGCGGCGGTGATCGTCGCCGTCGTCCTGGCGGTCGTCTTCACCCGCGGTGGCGGCGGTTCCTCCGCCAAGGGCGGCGAGGTCTTCCTGCAGTCCGCCGGCAGCACGGGCCAGGACCCGTACACGCCGTCGACCGCCCGGCAGAACTCCGCCGCTCCGGAACCGGCCGTCTCCGCCATGCCCACCACGGGAGCGGCCAACGAGGTACGCGGAGTGGAGGGCGGGGCGCCCGGTCTGTACACCGGCACCAAGAACGTCCCCGCCTGCGACGTGGACAAGCAGATCACCTACCTGCGGGCGGACCCGGCCAAGAACCGGTCCTTCGCCTCCGCCTCCGGTGTCCAGCCGTCGGGCGTACCGGCCTATCTGCGCTCGCTGACCCCCGTCCAGCTGCGCGTCGACACCCGCGTCACCGACCACGGCTACCGTGCCGGATCCGGCACCGCCCGTCAGGCCGTGCTCCAGGCGGGCACCGCCGTCCTGGTCGACGGACACGGCGTGCCCCGGGTGCGCTGCGCGAGCGGCAACCCGCTGACCCCGCCGGTCGCCCAGCGGGCCACACCGAAGATCGTGGGGCAGCGCTGGGCTGCGTACAGCCCCGCGCGCGTGGTCGTGGTGACGCCTGCGGCGAAGCCCGTCAAGGTCTTCGTGCTCTTCGACACCCGCCACGACGACTGGATCCACCGGCAGCGCGGCGACCACGACTGCCGGCACGACCGGCACGCCGCGCCGCCGGTGCTGCCGAACCCCTGGAACGCGCCGAGGCCGAGCGGGTCCCCGACCTCGCCGCCGAACTCCTCCACGTCCCCGTCGTCCCCGCCGTCCACCTCACCGTCCGAGTCCAAGCCCTCGGGGTCCAAGCCGTCGGAGTCCAAGCCGTCGGAGTCCAAGCCGTCGGGATCGAAGTCCTCCGAGTCGAAGTCACCGGAGTCGGGATCCAAGACCCCCGAGTCGAAGACGCCCGAGTCGAAGACCCCGGAGAGCAAGCCGGAGTCGAAGACCCCCGAGTCCAAGACACCCGAGTCCAAGACACCCGAGTCCAAGACGCCCGAGTCCAAGACACCGGAGAGCAAGCCGGAGTCGAAGACCCCCGAGTCCAAGACACCCGAGTCCAAGACACCCGAGTCCAAGACGCCCGAGTCCAAGACCCCGGAGAGCAAGCCGGAGTCGAAGACCCCCGAGTCGGCCAGCCAGGCGCCGACCTCGCAGCAGCAGTCCGCGACCGAGTCGGTCGCCCCGACCTCCGGCTCCGCGCCGGCCGAGACGTCCACGTTCACCACCCGGTCCGGTAACGTCACGCCGCCGGAGTCGCCACGGAGCGTGTCGCCTACGGTATGAGCGGCGGATTCACACGCCCGGCCGTCGCCGTGAGCATCGCCACTGTGCGCGCTGGGCGAACGTGGGACTGCCGGGCCGGGCTCGGGGTAAGGGGACTGGTGCAACAGCGAGCGGCCGGCCGGAGCGGGCCTACCGAGAGAGACAGCATGACCGAACACCTGGGCGGGGCAGTGATACCGACTGGTTTCGACGTACCCGTGGAGCCGCTGCGACGCGCGGCGCACTACACCGGCGAGCCCGGATGCATCGCGGAGGCGCGCGCGTTCGCCGCCCAGTTCCTGGAGCAGCTGCGCACGGAGTGGTGCGCCGCCACCAACAGCCGTGCCGACGGTGAGCTGCTCCTCATGGTGAGCGAGCTGGTGACCAACGCCGACCGACACAGCGACGGCCCGTACATCCTGGAGCTGGAGGGCACCGACAGCTCCGTCACGGTGTCCGTGTACGACAGCAGCGGCACCCTGCCCCGGCGCTACCCGAAGGACCCGCAGCGCGTCGGACGGCACGGTCTGGAGATCGTGCACGCCCTCGCCTCGGCGGTCACCGTGGAGCGCGTGCCCGTGGGCAAGTGCGTGCGCGCAAGCTTCGAGCTGAAACGCTGACCTGCCGGACACGGCCGAGGAACGGACGAAGGGGCGGACCGGCCGGTCCGCCCCGAACCCGTGTCTCAGGCGCAGCCGAGTTCGCCGAGCATCCCCTGGCGCAGCCGGGTGATGATCCGCTTGATCAGCCGGGAGACGTGCATCTGGGAGCAGCCGAGCCGTTCCCCGATCTCCGCCTGCGTGGCCTCCTCGACGAAGCGCATGTGGATGATCTGCCGGTCGCGGTCGCTCAGCTCCGCCATCAGCGGCGCGAGCGCGTGGAAGTCCTCGACGAGCCGCAGGCCCTCCTCCTCGACGCCGATGAAGTCGGCGAGGACGGACTCGCCGTGCTCGGGACCGTCACCGGTGAGCGCGGCGTCCAGGGAGGCGGAGTTGTAGCCGTTGGAGGCGAGCTGGGCCTCGACCACCTCGCCCTCGGAGAGGTTCATGAGCGTGGCGAGTTCGGCGACCGTGGGGTCCCGGTCCAGCCGGCTGGACAGCTCCTCGCGCGCCTTGGCGAGTTCCACCCGCAGTTCCTGGAGCCGGCGCGGTACGTGCACCGCCCAGGTGGTGTCCCGGAAGAACCGCTTGATCTCACCGACGATGTACGGCAGCGCGAAGGAGGTGAACTCGACCTCGCGCGCCAGCTCGAACCGGTCGATGGCCTTGATCAGCCCGATCATGCCGGTCTGGACGATGTCCTCCATGTCGTCGCCGCGGTTGCGGAACCGGCCCGCGGCGAACCGCACGAGCGACATGTTCATCTCGATGAGGGTGTTGCGCGCGTACTGGTACTCGTGCGTCCCCTCGTCCAGTTCGGTCAGCCGGCGGAAGAACTGGCGGGACAGCTCACGTGCGTCACGCGGAGCGACGGTCTTGGGGTCCGCGATCCCAGGCAGTGATCCCTCGCCCGTCCTGTGCTGCTCGGTCTTCTCGGTGACCTCTGCTTGCGACCGGATCCCGGCGGTTTTCATTACCTCTCCCACGAAAGTCACGGTTCGACGACTACTGCACCTGCGGCCTCGGTGTCCGTTTCTTTCCGAATTCTGCTTAAGGCGCGTGTTCCCCGGTACCCCTCATCCGGAGGACCATGCCTTCTCGGCAGAGTGCTCACTCCTCGGGTACCCCCGGTGACGCCGAGCATGCGCCCCGGGGATTTCCCTCTCGGCGCAACGCCCGCCCCTTGATCCGGCGGCCCCGGCTCCTAGGCTGACCCGGGTGAGCGATCAGGTGAGCGACGAAGCCCGGGTGATCCCGCTGCGACCTGCCCCAGCCCGCCCGGACGCGGGCCGGCCGGCGCCCGGGGAACCGGGGCCGAGAGAACCGCTGTGGCGCGATCTGGTCGGCGAGGTGCTGCGCCGGGAGCGCCGGGCACAGGAGCGCACGATCAAGGACGTGGCCGAGGCGGCCCGTATCTCGCTGCCCTATCTGTCCGAGGTCGAGCGCGGCCGCAAGGAAGCCTCCTCGGAGGTCCTCGCGGCCGCCGCCCACGCGCTCGGCCTGGGCCTCGGCGACCTGCTGTCGCTGGCGCACGGCGAGCTGACCCGCCGGACGACCCCGCACCGCCGGCCGGCCGCCGTGCCGCGCCGCCCGTACGACGGGCTCGCCCTGGCCGCCTGACGTCAGGTGCGGCGCAGCTGCCGGAAGAACGCCCGGACGTCGTCGACCAGCAGGTCCGGTTCCTCCATGGCCGCGAAGTGGCCGCCCCGGTCGAACTCCGTCCAGCGCACGAGGTTCTCGGTCCGCTCCGCCTTGTGCCGCAGCGCGATCTGCGGTTCGGCCGGGAACAGCGCGAGAGCGGTCGGCGCCGCGGACGGCTCCGTCGGCCGGGCGGCCCGGCCGACGGCGTGCGCCCGCTCGTAGTAGATACGGCCCGACGACCCGGCCGTACCGGTCAGCCAGTACAGCATCACGTTCGTCAGCAGCCGGTCCCGGCCGACCGCCTCCTCCGGCAGTTCCTCGGAGTCCGACCACTCCCGGAACTTCTCCACGATCCAGGCGAGCTGGCCGACGGGGGAGTCCGTCAGGGCGTACGCCAGGGTGTGCGGCCGGGTGGACTGCAGGACGGCGTACCCCGTGCCCTCCCGCGACCACTCCGCCCAGCGCCGCCAGGACCGCAGCGTCCGCTCCCGCTCCTCGGGGCCGAGCCCGGCCAGCTCGTCCTCCGTCGGCTCGGTCGCCGCCTGGCCGCCGGGCAGCAGATTCAGATGGACGCCGATCACCCGGTCGGAGTGGGCCCGTCCCAGCTCGCGGGAGACGGCCGCCCCCCAGTCGCCGCCCTGCACCCCGAACCGTTCGTGACCGAGCCGCCGCATCAGCTCCGCCCAGGCGTCGGCCACCCGGCCCGCCTCCCAGCCCGGCTCGGTGGTGGGGCCGGACAGCCCGAAGCCCGGCAGGCTCGGCACGACGACGTGGAAGGCGTCCGCCGCGTCGCCGCCGTGCGCCACCGGGTCGGTGAGCGGGCCGACCACGTCCAGGAACTCCACGATCGAGCCCGGCCAGCCGTGGGTCAGCACCAGCGGGGTAGCGTCCGGCTCGGGGGAGGGCACCTGGGCGAAGTGGACGTTCGCCCCGTCGATCGTGGTGGTGTACTGCGGCCACCGGTTCAGTTCCGCCTCGGCGGCACGCCAGTCGTAGGTGTGCCGCCAGTACCGCACCAGGTCCCGCAGGTAGCCGGCCGGGACGCCGTACTCCCAGCCCGCGCCGGGCAGCTCGGCGGGCCAGCGGGTGCGGTCGAGGCGGTCGTACAGGTCGTCGAGGTCGCTCTGCGGGACGGACAGGCGGAAGGGCTCGATGCTCTCGGCAGGCGAAGAGGTCATGATCCGGATGCTAGGCGGACCCGCCGTTCACCCGCCCGGGTGTTTCCGGCGGACGGCCGATGAGTTCCGCACCGGGAACGGGTCGATACAGGCGAACGCATTCCACGCCCAGGAGGTGCCCATGACCACCGACGGATTCACCACGTGTCTCTGGTTCGACGGCCAGGCCGAGGAGGCCGCCGAGTTCTACGTGTCCGTCTTCAAGAACTCCAGCATCGGCCGGGTCAGCCACTACAGCGACTCCGGGTACGGAGAGACCGGCTCGGTGCTGACGGTCGAGTTCACCGCCAACGGACAGCGGTTCGTCGCCCTCAACGGCGGACCCCAGTTCACCTTCAACGAGGCCGTCTCCTTCCAGATCCTGTGCGCCGACCAGGCGGAAATCGACCACTACTGGGCCAAGCTCACCGAGAACGGCGGACAGCCCGGCCCGTGCGGCTGGCTCAAGGACCGGTACGGCGTCTCGTGGCAGGTCGTCTACGCCCGGCTGGCCGACATGATCCACGACCCTGACCGGGCGAAGGTCGACCGGGCCACGAAGGCCATGATGGCCATGGGCAAGCTGGACGTCGCCGCGCTCGACAGGGCGTACGCGGGGGAGTAGCGGGGATCAGGACGCCCGTCCGGCCTCGTCGAGGATCTCGGCGATCACATGCCGGGAGTTCTCCGCGAGCGCCGGATTGGTGTCCCGGTAGTACGGCAGCTGGATCAGCGAGATCGACAGCGCCCAGCCCCGTCCGCGCGCCCACTCGGCGTCGTCCGCGCCCACGGCCGCGCGGAAGATGCCGCGGGAGCTCGCGGGCAGCAGGTTCCAGGCGACGACGAGGTCCACGGCCGGATCGCCGGTCCCGGCGGTGCCGAAGTCGATCACGGCGCGCAGCCGGCCGTCGCCGCCGACCAGCACGTTCCCGGGAGACAGGTCGCCGTGGGCCCACATCGGCTCCCCGGTGTGGGCGGGGGCGTTCAGCGCCCGCTCCCACAGGGCCGTCACCGCGCCGGTGTCGACGCTGCCCGCCAGTGCGGCGACGGCCGCACGCGTGGGCTCGTCCCGGTCCGTCAGGGGCCCGCCCCGGTAACCGGGCGGACCGTCCTGCGGGTCGGCGTCGCGCAGCGCGCGCACGAACGCCCCCAGGTCCTCCGCCAGCCGCTCCGGCTCCGCCACGGCTCCCGCGACGGGGTTGCGGCCGTCGAGCCATCGGTAGACGGACCAGGGCCACGGGAAACCCGCATCCGGCTCGCCCACCCCCAGCGGCTCGGGCACGGCCGCCGGCAGCAGCGGACCGAGCCGGGGCAGCCACTGCTGCTCCCGCACCACGTCCGGTACGGCTCCGGGGCGCCGGGGGAGCCGGACCACCAGCTCGGAGCCCAGCCGGAACATGGCGTTCTCGGTCCCGGAGGACGCGAGACGCCTTACCGGCAGGCCGGCCCACTGCGGGAACCGGCGGGCGATCAGGCGCTGGACCAGCGGGGCGTCGAGGTCGGGCTCGTCCGCGTGCATCTTGCGCGGCGGCCCGCTGTGGAAGGCACTCATCGGCACCCATTCCAGCGCCTCGACGCCCGTGCTGTCGACGGGATTTCGCGGGACTCAGACCCGGTCGGCCACGATCAGCAGATACTGGAAGCTGCCGTTGCGGTAGGCGTCGAGGAAGGTGTCCTCGATGCCCGTGACCAGGTGATCGGCCTTCTTGCGCAGGTCCCAGTAGGGGATCGTGGCCTGGGTCAGATCCTCGACGTGGACCGGTACCAGACGGTTGCGCGCCATTGCCCGGAAATACTCCGAGCGCGGGTGGATGTCGCAGATGTAGTGCGCGTTGATCAGCGACACCTCACGGGAGGCCTGCCCGTAGGTGTCGTTGTAGCAGCCGGTGATCACGACGTAGCGCCCGCCGCGGCGCAGCAGCCGGGCGTGCTCGGCGAACAGCAGGTCCAGCTCGACGTACATGGTCGACTCGTTGTTCCACGAGGCCGCGTACGCGCCCGACTCGAAGCCCGTGTCGAGCATGTTGCGGTGGTGGTAGCGCACCTTGTGGTCGATGCCCCGCGCACGGGCCTGCTCGTTGGCGAACTCGGCCTGCTTGGTGGAGAGGGTGACGCCGTCCGCGTGGCAGCCGTAGCGCAGATGCGCCGTGACGCTGCCGCCGCCGCGGCCGCAGCCCGCGTCGAAGACCCGGTCGGTGGGGGAGAGCGGGCCGAGATGGGTGGCGAGCAGCTCGGCCTGGGCGTGTTCCAGGCGGTGCAGCTCGGTGGTGATGCGCTCCCGGCGCACGTCGGGGTCGGGCTCGTCGAGCACCGACAGATCGGCTCCCCCGATGCCGTAGTGGTGGTGGTACAGATCGTCGATCCTGCCGAGTTCGAGGTTGACCGGGTTCTCCTCGGCGTTCCAGTAGTCCGCGACGCGGCTCTGGTACGTGGACTGGGCCGGCACCGGGGCGGATGCGGTCCGGGCGACGGGGGCGGTCGTCAACGCTGACTCCTCGTGGTGCATGTGCCTGTTCTTCGTTCGCTGTGCGGGACTGCCACCCGAAGGGGCGGTCACCAGTAGTCGGGCAGGTGGTAGCGGTGGCTGTTGGTGGCGTGCCACTCGTGGTTGCCGGACACCCAGGCGGCGAGCCCCTGGGCGTAGCGCTCCACGAGGGGCGAGGTCGCGGACAGGACGGCCGACTCCTCCTCGAAGGCCTCCATGATCCGGTTGTGGATCTCGACCGACTTCAGATAGGCGGCCTTCAGCCCGCACCGGTCGTTGGCGGCGACGACCTGCGGGAGGTTCAGATGGGTCGGATCGCTCGCCAGTTCCTTGGTGAAGGAGTAGAGGTCGTTCACGATGGTGGTCGCGTTGCACGCCAGCGCGGTGATCCGCTGGATCTCCGGGCGGGCGTAGATCTGCTCGGGCAGTTCGTAGCCGTCCACCGCGTCCACGATCGACAGACACGGACGGAAGTTGTTGAACTGCCGCATCACCAGGTACTCCCACACCCTCGGCACGTACCGGGTCTCGGCCCAGGCCGCCTCCGCGAGATAGCCGAGGTGGAGCCGGGCGATGTCGTGCACGAACCGGCCGGTCTGGCTGGGGGTGGCGAAGGCGCCGAAGTCGGCGAGGGCGAAGTGGTACGAGCGCAGCGGACCGTCGGCCCGTACGCCCTCGCGCCACTCCTCCTCCAGCTCCGGGACGCCGTGGTAGGGGTCGATGGCCGACTGGGCCATGATCAGCCGGCCGCCGAGACCGCGGCGCGCTCCGCCCCGGCCCTCGTCCTCCTCGCAGTAGCAGGAGTCGACGACGTTCTCGGCGAGCAGCAGCTGGCCGGCCACCGTCAGACGCTCCAGGTCGAGGGCGCCCGGATGCTGGAGCACGACGGCCCGGCCGAACTGGAACCCGGCGAAGTCCCCCTTCCAGGCCTCGGGGAACAGGTCCAGGCCGCGGGCCCAGGTCTCCAGCCGGCGGTCGATCTCGGCGGCCTTCGCGGGGTCGGCGGGGACGGCCGGCCGGTGGTGCAGCCCGGGGACGGCCCCGGTGCGCCGCTCGCGGCGCAGGCTCCGGGCGATGTCGGGCGGCCCGGGCAGCGTGTAGGAGGGGGTGGGTGTGCTCATGGCGCGCTCCAGGCCGTCAGTCGGCGGTCCGGCCGAGCTGGACGTTCTCCAGGATCCCCGCCGCGTCGGGGACCAGGATGGCCAGCGAGTAGTAGGCCGTGACGAGGTAGTTGATGATGGCCGCGCCGTCGATGCCCATGAAGCGGACGTTCAGCCCCGGCTGGTACTCCTCCGGGATACCGGTCTGGTAGAGGCCGACGACGCCCTGGTCGGCCTCACCGGTGCGCAGCGCGATGATGCTGGTGGTGTGGTTCGCGCTGATCGGGATCTTGCTGCACGGGAGGATCGGCACCCCGCGCCAGGCGGGCATCTCGTGGCCGTCGACGCTCGCGGTGCCCGGCACCAGGCCGCGCCTGTTGCACTGCCGGAAGATGGCCGCGATCGCCTTCGGATGGGCGAGGAACACCTTGGTCTTGCGCCGCATGGACAGCAGTTCGTCCATGTCGTCCGGCGTCGGCGGCCCCGTGTAGGTGCTGATCCGCTGGCCGTAGTCGACGTTGTGGAGCAGCCCGAACTCCCGGTTGTTGACCAGCTCCCATTCCTGCCGCTCGCGGATCTCCTCCACGGTCAGCCGCAGCTGCTGGGCGGTCTGGTCCATCGGGTCGTTGTAGAGGTCGGCCACCCGGGTGTGCACCCGCAGCACCGTCTGGGTGAGGGACAACTCGTATTCGCGCGGGGTCACTTCGTAGTCGACGAAGCCGCCGGGCAGCGTCGGCTCGCCCACATGGCCGGCCTGCACCGGGACCTCCGCCTCGCCCTTGCGGTTCATCGGCCTGCGCTGCCGCTCGACATAGGCCTGGAGGTGGGCGGCGAGCGACGGCGCCCGCTCGGTGAGCTCCTCCACCCCGTCCCAGGGCAGCGCCAGCACCACGCCCGCGGTCTCGGCGCGCACCGAGGCCAGCCACAGCGGATCGGACTGCCCGACCGCCTCGTCCCCCATCTGATCGCCGCCGGTGACGACCCCGATGATCTCCTCCTCCCCGTACTTGCCGGTCGTGTAGCGGGTGAACCGCCCGTGCACGACGAGATAGGCCTCGGTCACCGGCTGACCCGCCTCGAACAGCACCTGGCCGGCGCGCACGTCCCGGGACCGGAAACGGCCGGCGAGCTCCCGCAGCACCTCCGCGTCGTCGTAGCCGCGCAGGATCGGCAACTCGGTCAGCGTCTGCGGGACGACCCGGATGTCGTCGGCGCCGTGGTGCTCGAACTGCACGCGCCCGCGGCCGGTGCGCAGCTGGAGCCGCCGGTTGACCCGGTAGGCGCCGCCCTTGACGTCCACCCACGGCAGGGACTTCAGCAGCCATCGCGAGGTGATGGCCTGCATCTGGGGTTCGGTCTTGGTGGTGCTGGTGAGCTGGCGGGCCGCTCGGGTGCTCAGGCTGGTGAGCTGCCCGTCGGCCGGGGCCTCGGGGCCCGGTTCATCGACTGCTGGACCGGTGGCGATGTCCGGAGTGGACACATTCCCTCCTGCGAAGTGGCGGACAGGGGTGATGCGGATCGGTCGGTGGTGCGCGGGGTGCCGGTGCGCTCGGACCAGCCAAACAGCACTCGTGAGCCGGGGGGTACAGCGCGCGGGGGGCGGTTTTGATCAAGAGGTGGTGCAAACCAGCCGGTGAGGGCGTCCGGTGCCGTGCGCCGTGATCGCGCGCCGGTCGGCTGCTCCCGCGCCCCTGTGTGAACGAGGTCCGCGCCGTTCGCCGCGCGGGCCCGGCACAGGATGGCTAGCGTGATGTCCCGGGAGAGTCCGTGCGATCGAGAGGGCCCCGGCCATGGCCGTGCAACCTGAAGGAAAGCCCTGCTGGGCCGATGCGATGTTCGGCGACCTCGAGGGCGCCAAGCGCTTCTACGGCGAGGTCCTCGGCTGGACCTTCGGCGAGTCGTCGTCGGAGTACGGCCACTACACGCAGGCCTACGCGGACGGCAAGGCGGTGGCCGCCGTCGTCCCGCCCATGCCCGGCCAGGAGGGGCAGTCGCAGTGGTGCCTCTACTTCGCCTCGCCGGACGCCGCCGCCAGCGCGGAGAAGATCCGTGAGAACGGCGGCGAGGTGCTGATGGAGCCGATGCAGGTCGGCGATTTCGGCACCATGTGCCTGGCCCGGGAGCCCAGCGGGGCCGTGTTCGGGGTCTGGCAGGGAGGCACCCACGAGGGCTTCGAGGCCGTGGCCACCCCGGGCGCCTACTGCTGGGCCGAGGTCTTCACCCGCGAGCCGGAGAAGGCCGACGGCTTCCTTTCCGGGGTCTTCCCCTTCCGGATGAAGGAGATCGAGGACCACGCCATCGACTTCCGCATGTTCGACATCGGTGAGGAGACCGTCCTCGGCCGGATGAAGATGACGGACGACTTCCCGCCCGAGGTGCCCTCGTACATCAACGTCTACTTCACGGTCGACGACTGCGACGAGGCCGTCGCACGGGCCACCAAGCTCGGCGGGATCCTCCGCTTCGGGCCGATGAGCAGCCCCTTCGGCCGGTTCGCGGCGCTCAGCGATCCGCAGGGCGCGAACTTCTCGGTGATCGACATCACCACCACCGAGGGTGAGATGCCGAGGGTCAAGGAGGTCTGACCGGGGCCGGAACGCCGGCCTGCCGGGCCATGGCATGATCGAGCGCATGCGTGAACGTGTGGTGGCCGCGTGCGACGGGGCTTCGAAGGGAAACCCCGGACCGGCCGGATGGGCATGGGTGGTCTCCGACGACGAGCGGACCGCGGCCCGCTGGGAGGCGGGCCCGCTCGGCCGGGCCACCAACAACGTGGCCGAGCTGACCGCCCTGGAGCGTCTGCTCGCGGCCGTGGACCCGGACGTACCGCTGGAGATCCGGATGGACTCCCAGTACGCGATGAAGGCCGTCACCACCTGGCTGCCCGGCTGGAAGCGCAACGGCTGGAAGACGGCCGCCGGCAAGCCCGTCGCCAATCAGGACCTGGTCGTCCGCATCGACGAACTCCTCGACGGCCGGTCCGTCGAGTTCCGCTACGTCCCCGCCCACCAGGTCGACGGCGACCCGCTGAACGACTTCGCCGACCGTGCGGCCAGCCAGGCGGCCACCGTGCAGGAGGCGGCGGGCAGTGCCCTCGGCTCCGCGGAGCCGCCGCCGTCGCCGGACACCCCGGCGGCGGCCGGGGCACCGCGCAAGAAGACGCCCCGCCGCACCGGCGGCGGAGCGTCCTCCCGCACCATCAAGGCCAAGTTCCCCGGCCGCTGCCCGTGCGGCCGCTCCTACGCGGCCGGCGAGGCGATCGCCAAGAACGCGCAGGGCTGGGGCCACCCGGAGTGCCGTACGGCCGGGGCCTGATCAGACGTCGAACGTGTAGTGCTTCGTGTGGTCCAGCAGCTCCACCGGGCGCACGTCGTTCCACGGCTTCATCGTGTCGTTCAGGTCCACGACGTCCGCGGTGCCGCCCGTGGGCACGTAACCGGCGCCCGGGTGCCGGCGCTGCCACTCGGCCCACAGCTTGTCGACGAAGGCGTGGTGCAGCCAGAACACCGGGTCGTTGGGGGAGACCCCGGTGGCCATCTGCCCGCCCACCCATACATGGACCCGGTTGTGCAGGTTGACCCCGCGCCACCCCTCCAGGTGGTTGCGGAAGCCGTCCGAGGCGCTGTTGTACGGCGGCATGTCGTACGTCTCCATCGCCAGTACCGACTCCACCTCGGCCCGCGTCGGCAGGTCACGCACGGACGTGCCGAGCGAGCGGCGCAGGAAGGTCCGGCCGTCCACCCGCACGTTGATCGGCCAGTTGCCGGTGGACGCGGCGAACGGGCCGTCCGTCACCCGGCCGTCCGAGCTGCGCCCGGTACCGCCGAGGAAGTCCGGCGCCCACAGCGAGGCGCGGACCGTGCGGTCGGTGCTCCAGTCCCAGTACGGCAGCGCCACCGAGGAGTCCACCGACTGCAGCGCCGCCTCGAAGTCGAGCAGGAATCTGCGGTGCCAGGGCAGGAAGGACGGGGAACGGTGGCCGGTGCGCTCACCGCCGTCGGTGTCGGACATGATGAACTCGTTGTGCGTGCGGACGAAATCATCGTAGCGTCCGTCGCGCTTGAGCGCTATGAAGGCGTCGGTGAGCCGCTTCTTCTCGGTGGCGGTCAGGGCGGCCTGGTTCTTGCGTACGGTCATGGTGCGGGTGGCTCCGTAGATCCTTGCGGGGGCGGTCAGTTGGCGGGGAAGGGCAGCAGGGCCGCGCCCTGCAGCTCGTCCACCGCGGCACGGGCGGCGGCACGCGGGTTCGGCACCGGGTCGTAGTGGCTGACCACGCTGATCCAGGTGCCGTCGGCGTTCTGCATCAGGTGCAGCTGCACGCCGTCGACGAACACCGCGTAGCCGCCGCCGTGTTCGTGGTGGTGACCGCCTCCGCTCGACGGCCGGCCCTGTATCCGGCGGCCCTTGTAGACCTCGTCGAAGGTGTCGGGTGCGGTGTGGCCGTGGTCGTGTCCGGCGGCCGAGGCGGCCGGCGCGACCAGCGCGGCGGCCGAGGCCGTCGCGGCCAGGGCGGCCGCCGTGGTGAGCGCGCGGCGCCGGGTGATGTCGGGCATGCGGGTCCTCCAGGAGGGTGTTCCGGTGGTGACGACGCATGCCTATCGGGGGGTTCGGGGGCGCGGGAAATTCCGCGCGCCCGGTTGGCTACGATCCGGACAATTACCCACATGCGGTACGGATTTGAACCAAGATGATCTTGCTGTGGAGTCGGTCGGATCGGCCCGGAACGGGGAGTTCCTTGCCGAAGCACCCGGATTCGCGGTGGTCCTTGCCGGGCATGGCGCGCCAGGGTGGCACGGCTCACCGCGCCGAATTGACGTGATCGCGCGATCCCGGACCCTGCTACCCTGCGGTGCCGTTCGGACACGTTGGGTGACTGTCAGGGGTGTGCGCGGTGAAGGTCGTCTGTGTCGGAGGGGGCCCCGCGGGCCTGTATCTCGCCATCCTGCTCAAACGGCAGGACCCGGCGCACGAGATCACGGTCCACGAGCGCAACCCGGAGGGCTCGACCTACGGCTGGGGTGTGACGTACTGGCGCGGTCTGCTCGACAGGCTCCAGGAGCACGACGTCGCCTCGGCCCGGGCGATCGAGGAGGCGTCCGTCCGCTGGCACGAAGGGGTCGCCCGGGTGGGGGACCTGACGGCACGTCAGCGCGGGGACGAGGGTTTCGGCATCGGCCGCCACCGGCTGCTCGACCTGCTCGCCGACCGGGCCCGCACCCTCGGGGTGCGCCTGGAGTACGAGAGCGAGATCGGCGCGCCGCCCGCCGGCGCCGACCTCGTCGTCGCGGCCGACGGGGTGCACAGCGCCCTGCGCGCCCACCACGCCGGGCACTTCGGCACCGAGGTCACCGCCGGCCGCAACCACTACATCTGGCTCGGCACCACCAAGGTCTTCGACGCCTTCACCTTCGCCTTCACCGAGACCGGGCACGGCTGGATCTGGGCCTACGGCTACGGCTACGGCGACGGTCACAGCACCTGTGTCGTCGAGTGCTCCCCGGAGACCTTCACCGGCCTCGGGCTGGACCGGGCCGACCGGGGCGAAGGCCTGGCCCTGCTGGAGAAGCTCTTCGCGGGCGTCCTGGACGGCCACCCGCTCATCGGCCGCGACGGCGCCTCCTGGCTGAACTTCCGCACCCTCACCAACCGGGCCTGGCACCACGGCAACCTCGTCCTGCTCGGCGACGCGGCCCACACCACGCACTACTCCATCGGCGCCGGCACCACCCTCGCACTGGAGGACGCCATGTGCCTCGCCGGCGCCCTGCGCGAGCACGGCCGGCTGCCCGGGGCCCTCGCCGCCTACGAACGCCGGCGCCGGGCCGAGCTGCTGTCCGCGCAGAGCGCGGCCCGCTACAGCGCCCGGTGGTACGAGAACCTGCCCCGCTACATCCACCTGCCACCGCACCGGATGTTCGCCCTGCTCGGTCAGCGCCACTCGCCCCTGCTGCCCTACGTCCCGCCCCAGCTGTACTACGGCCTCGACAAGGCGGCCGGGCGACTGGAGGTGCTGCGCAGGCTGAAGCGCTGGCTCGGCCCGAGAGCGGCACGAACCCTGCAGGCCCGCTCCGCGGCCCACCGGGACTGAGGGCCCTCACCGGCCGGACCGCCCCCGCCTCCGGGGGAGCCGCCCCGGCGCAGTCCACAGCCCGCCCCGCCCCCGAAGGAGCCCCTGCCCATGGCCGTACCCGTCGACTTCGACCACTCCGCGTCCGGCTACAGCCTGCGGCGTGCCTACTGGCTGGCCCGCGCGGCCGACCTCGCCTACCGGGACCGGGCCGACATCGAGGAGCAGGCCGCACGGTGGGGGTTCGACCGGGTGCGGCACCACGAGACCCGGTTCACCCCGCCCTTCCCGCTGGCGGACACCCAGGCGTACACCCTCGCGAGCGACCGCATGATCGTCACGGCGTTCCGCGGTACCGAACCGGACGAGATCAAGGACTGGCTCTCCGACGCCACCACCCCGCCCCGGCCGGGACCCGGGGGCAACGGCTACGTCCACCACGGCTTCGCCGAGGCCCTGGACGCGGTCCACCCCGCCGTCGCCGGCGCCCTCGCGGAGCTGCGCACCGACGGGCAGAGCCTGTACTTCACCGGCCACAGCCTGGGCGGCGCCCTCGCCATGCTGGCCGGCGCCCGGCTGTACCTGGAGGCCCCGCACCTGACGGCGGACGGCGTCTACACCTTCGGCCAGCCGCGCACCTGCGACCGGCTCCTCGCCGAGGCGTTCCACCAGGGATTCGGCGGCCGGATGTACCGCTTCGTCAACAACAACGACATCGTGGCCCAGCTGCCGCCCGAGCCCGCGTACACCCATGTCCGGGCGCTGCGCTACATCGACTCCCGCGGAAAGCTGCACGAGACCATGCCCATGTTCTCGGCCCTCTCCGACCGGGCGCGAGGACTCACCGCCGACGCCCTGGCGCCCGCCTCGGACGGCGTCCGCGACCACTTCATGCGCAGCTATCTGACGGCCCTGGAGAAGAACCTGACATGACCGTGCAGGCCCGGCGACCGGGACGGACAATGTTGGTGAATGGCCATTCACTCGATAAGGTGAATTGTTATTCACCACGTCGCCACGCCGTCCCCAGGAGCGCCGATGGACCACCCCGCCCCGATACCCACGCCGCCCGGTAACCCGCCCGCGGCGGCACCGCTGCGGGACCGGCTCACCATCCCGGTGCTGGCGTCGGGCGGCATCCTCATGGCGGTCATGCAGACCGTGGTCGTCCCCCTTCTGCCGGACCTGCCCCGGCTCACCGGCGCCTCGGCCGCCGCGGTCTCCTGGATGGTCACCGCGACCCTGCTCTCGGGCGCCGTGCTCACCCCGGTGCTGGGCCGCGCAGGCGACATGTACGGCAAGCGCCGGGTGCTCTCGGGCGCGCTCGCCCTGATGACCGTCGGCTCGGTGCTGTGCGCCCTGTCCTCCGACATCGGCGTGCTCATCGCCGCCCGCGCGCTCCAGGGCGCCGCCGCCTCGGTCGTCCCGCTGTCCATCAGCATCCTGCGCGACGAACTCCCGCCCGAGCGCCGGGGCTCGGCGGTGGCCCTGATGAGCTCCACCGTCGGCATCGGCGCCGCGCTCGGCCTGCCGCTCGCCGCGCTCGTCGTGCAGTACGCCGACTGGCACACCATGTTCTGGCTGACCAGCGCCCTGGGCGCGCTGGGCGTCGCGGCCACCTGGTGGGCGGTCAAGGAGTCCCCGGTGCGGGAGCCCGGACGGTTCGACACGCTCGGCGCGCTCGGCCTCGCCGCCGGACTGGTGAGCCTGCTGCTGGGCGTCTCCCAGGGCGGCACCTGGGGCTGGGCCGGCCCCCGCGTCCTCGGGCTGTTCGCCGTCGCCGTCGCCGTGCTCGCGCTGTGGTGGTGGCAGCAACTGCGGGCCGAACGGCCGCTGGTCGACCTCAGGCTGGTGACCCGGCCGCGCGTCGGTCTGTCGCACGTGGCGGCCCTGCTGACCGGCTTCGCCTTCTACGCCAACTCCCTGGTCACCGCCCAGCTGGTGCAGGCGCCGAAGGCCACCGGCTACGGCCTCGGACTGTCGATCGTCGCCACCGGTCTGTGCCTGCTGCCCGGCGGCGTGACGATGCTGCTGTTCTCACCGCTGTCCGCGCGCATCTCGGCCTGCCGCGGCCCGCGCATCACCCTCGCCCTCGGCGCTGCCGTCATCGCCTGCGGCTACGCCCTGCGCATCGCCGACAGCCGGGACCTGTGGATGATCATCCTCGGGGCCACCGTGGTGGCGACCGGGACGACGCTCGCCTACTCGGCGCTGCCGACCCTCATCCTGCGTGCCGTGCCGGCCGGGCAGACCGCCTCGGCCAACGGCGTCAACGTCCTCATGCGCACCATCGGCCAGGCCACCTCCAGCGCCGCCGTCGCCGCCGTCCTCGTCCACCACAGCAGCCCCCTCGGCGGCATCCCGGTGCCGACGCTGCACGGCTACCTGCTGGCCTTCGCGATGGCCGGTGCCGTCGCCCTGGCCGCCTGCGCCGCCGCCCTGACCATCCCGGGCGACGCCCCCTCGGGAGGGAGCCGCCGCGCCCGGGACGCCGCCCGGGATGCCCGCGACGAGGCACTGGAAGGAGCGTGAGGACCCTGAACACCGCATCGGAGCACGAGGCGACCGGGTCGGGCCCCGCGGGTGCCGCACCCCTGACGGCCCGGTCCGCCGCCCCGGAACCACCCGTCCCCGCCCGCCGCGACGCCGAGGCCACCAGGGCGGCGATCCTCAAGGCCGCCCGCCATCTCCTCGCCCGGCACGCACACGCCGACATCACCCTCAAGGCCGTCGCCGAACGCGCCGGTGTCAGCCCGCCGTTGATCCTGAAGTACTTCGGCAACAAGGACACCCTGTTCGCCCGCGTGATGTCCTTCGAGACGGACGCCGACGCCCTGCTGGCCGCCCCCGTGCCCGGCCTCGGCCGGCACATGGCCCGGCACGTGCTCGCCAGCCAGCGCGACCGCGGCGCCGACCCCCTGGTGCGCATCGCCTTCGCCCCGCTGCACGGCGACCACGGCGACATCCTGCGCGGCAACTTCCGCGCCCAGGTGACCGAACGCCTCGCCGCCCGGCTCTCCGGCCCCGACGCCGGACTGCGCGCCGAACTCGCCGTCGCCGCCCTCGTCGGCCTCGGCGTGATGTACGGCGTGGCCCGCGGCCCGCACCTGCGCGAGAGCGACATCGACACCATCGCCGACCGCTACGGTCCCCTCGTTCAGGCACAGTTGACGCCGACGGGCTGAGCGCCGCCGCCACGCCCGGAGCGGCCCGTTCCGCGGGACGGCGGAGCGGGTGACAGACTGACGGCATGGACGAACGGGTAATCGGCAGGTCGGGTCAGTGGGCATCGGTCGTCGGCCTCGGCACGTGGCAGCTGGGCGCCGACTGGGGCGACGTGGACGACAAGGAGGCCCTGTCCGTCCTGGAGACGGCCGCCGAGTCGGGGGTCACCTTCTTCGACACCGCCGACGTGTACGGCGACGGCCGCAGCGAAGAGACCATCGCCTCGTTCCTGAGCAGCCGGCCCGACCTGCACGTGCTGGTGGCCACCAAGATGGGCCGCCGGGTCGAACAGCTCCCCGAGAACTACGTCCTGGACAACTTCCGCGCCTGGAACGACCGCTCGCGCCGCAACCTCGGTGTCGACCGTGTCGACCTGGTCCAGCTCCACTGCCCGCCCACCGCGGTCTACTCCTCGGACGCGGTCTTCGACGCCCTGGACACCCTGGTCGAGGAGGAGCGCATCGCCGCCTACGGGGTGAGCGTGGAGACCTGTGCGGAGGCGCTGACCGCGATCGCCCGTCCGAACGTGGCGAGCGTGCAGATCATCCTCAACCCCTTCCGGATGAAACCGCTGACCGAGGTCCTGCCCGCCGCCCGCGAGGCCGGCGTGGGCATCATCGCGCGCGTGCCGCTCGCCTCCGGCCTGCTGTCCGGCAAGTACACCAAGGACACGGTGTTCGCGCCCGACGACCACCGCACCTACAACCGGCACGGCGAGGCCTTCGACCAGGGCGAGACGTTCTCCGGCGTGGAGTTCGGCACCGGTGTGGAGGCGGCCGCCGAGTTCGCCGCCCTCGCCCCCGAGGGCTTCACCCCGGCCCAGCTGGCCCTGCGCTGGATCATCGAGCAGGACGGCGTGACCACCGTGATCCCCGGCGCGCGCAACCCCGGGCAGGCCCGCGCCAACGCCGCCGCGGCCAAGCTGCCTCCGCTGCCCTCCGAGACGGCCGCCGCGATCCGGGAGCTGTACGACCGCCGGATCAAGGACCAGGTGGAGCACCGCTGGTAGAGGCGGCGACGCCCCGGCGTGCTGGAGCACCGCACCCCTCGTTTGAACGAACGGCCGGACGGTTACACGCAACCGCATGACGGAGGACGGGCGGCGCAGAGGCCGCGACGAGACCGAGGAGGAACGGGCCGACCGGATGTGGGGTGAACTCATCCAGGAGGTCCGCGTGGCCCAGACGGGCGTTCAGATCCTGTTCGGTTTCCTGCTGACGGTGGTCTTCACGCCGAAGTACTCGCAGCTGGCCTCCACCGACAAGGCCATCTACATCGGGACCGTCGTCCTCGGCGCCTGCGCGACCGGCGCCCTGATCGGACCGGTCTCCCTGCACCGTCTGGTCTCCGGCCGCCGGGTCAAGCCGCAGGCCGTCCGGCTGGCGTCGAGGATGACGTTCGTCGGGCTGGTGCTGCTGCTCGCCACGATGACGTCCTCCCTGCTCCTGATCCTCCGGGTGGCCACCCACGACGGTTATGTGCCGTACCTGGTGTCGGCGGTCGTCACCTGGTACCTCGTCTGCTGGTACGGACTGCCCCTGTGGGCCCGCCGCCGGCACACGAGCGAGCCCGGCGAACGGCCGGCGCCCCAGACGGTAGACGGCGGGCCGGGCCGCCGGTAGGCAGGCGGCCCCGGTGCCCTCACCGGCCGGCGCGTACCTCGGCGGCGGCCTCCAGGGCCCGCAGCCGGCGGTCGTGGACGCGGCTCAGCAGCAGCAGGGACAGCACGGACCCGATGAGAGCGCAGAACATGTCCCACTGGGTGTCCCACACATCGCCCTGGGTGGCGAGGAACGCGTCCGCGCCGTGCCCGCCGATCTCGGCCGCTGCCCACTCCAGGAGCTCGAAGCACGCACTGAAGGCCAGGCACGCGCAGACGGTGAGGGGCGCCAGCCAGCGGCTGCCACGCAGCGGAGAGGTACGGACGAGCAGTTCGCGCACGAGGACGGCCGGGACGAAGCCCTGCATCAGGTGCCCGAAGCGGTCGTACGGATTGCGGGCCAGACCGAAGGTGTCGCGCACCCAGTCGCCGAGCGGGACCTGCGCGTACGTGTAGTGGCCGCCCATCGCGAGAACCAGCGCGTGCACCGCCAGCAGCCCGTACAGCAGACCCGTCAGGGGGAAGCGCCGCCGGAGCAGCACCAGCAGGGGCAGGCCGATCAGTGCCCACACGGTCTCCAGGAACCAGGTGGTGCGGTCCCGCACCCCCCATGCGGAGACGGCGAGTCCGGCGGCCGCCACGGCGGCGTACACGGCGGGCGGCACGCGGCGCGGCGCGGCGTACGGGACGGGGTGCACTGCGGTCACGGCGGGGCTCCTTGGCTCGGGAGCCCCCATCGTGGCGCCGGCCCCGGGCGGCCGGCATGAGTACGGCTACTCAGCCCCGGAGAGGATCTCCTCGAGCAACTCGTCGACCGCGACGCGCTCCTGCCCGCGCGCCACGACCTGGAGGGTGTCCCGCAGGAACGCCGCGACCGCGGGCGCCCAGGCGAACACCACCGCGTGGTGGCGGCCGCCGTCGGGCCGGTAGTCCCCGAGGAACTCCATGCGCAGCTCCCGCCACATCCCGTCGGCGGTCGGCCGCAGCCGCACGTCGCCGATGCCGACCGGCCCGGTCAGCCCGTCGAAGAGCATCTCCCGGTCCAGCCGCCACCGCGCCAGCACCCGGCCGTCGTGGCCGAACACGGCGGTGACGGCGAACGGGTCTTCCACGTCGTAACTGAGATGGGCGAGCACGGGACACCGGGCGGTACCCCCCGCGTGGAGCTGCACCACCAGGGTCTTGTGCACGAACGACTTCACGCGAGGGCCTCCGGGAACAATCGGTTCAGGGCCTCCTAGTACCCCCGTCCCGCAAGGAATGCTCACCCGTGCGAATGATGCGCGCCCGCGCCCCGCAAAGCGGACAGACAGGTGCCGATCGCCTGCTGGAGCTCCTCCAGCCGCCGGACCATGTCGTCCTCGTAGTAGTCCTGGGCGTCGTCGAAGGTCAGCTCCTCGAACGCCCGGGTCGCCTTCTGCAGGCTGCTGTAGAACCGGGTGCGCCGTTCCTGGACGCGCAGCTCGGGGTCGGCCTCGACCGTCTCGGCGACCAGCGACTTCATGGTGCCGTACGCCTCGGTGGCCCACTCGCCGGTGTCCTCGCCGTCCTCCAGCTCGTCGAGGAGGGACAGGTGCCGTTCCGCCTCCTCGCGCAGCCCGGCGGGGGCCTCCACCGTCTGTCCGGCGGGCGTCCTGATCTGCCCGGACTCGGCGATCTGGCGGACGTAGCCGATCCGGTCGGCGGCCCGGCTCTCGGTCGCCACGGCCTTCTTCAGATCGTCGGTCCGTACGACGTCCCGGGCCAGCTCGGCCTGGAGCCCGGGGTCCTCGCGGACCCGGTCCAGCAGGGCGGCCCGGGCCGCGCGGGCGGTGGACGGGTCGGCGAGGATCGCGGCCCGAAGGGCGGTCGGGTTCTCGGCCACCTCCAGCGCCTTGGTGGGGCGGATGCCCTCGGCCTCGGCGGCCTGGGCGATGGCCGTGCCCCGCTCGGAGGTGGCGCTGTTGCGCGAGACGTAGTAGCTCAGCCAGACGTCGGCGTCCGGGAGGTCGGTCTCCTGGCCCGGCGCGAGGGTCTCGAAGTGCGGCACGAGTCCGTCGTCGGCGGCCCGGTCCCAGGCCTTGTAGTGGCGCATGACCCGCTCCGGGGAGCAGCCGGCCAGTTCCGCGAACTCCTTCGCCGAGACCTTCGGGGTCTCCCCGGCGGCCTGTCCGCCCGGCCGCACACTGCGCGCCACCATGAGGGCGAAGGCCCAGCCTCCGGTGCGCGCGTACACGCCGAACTCGCGGGCGTCGCGCGCCACGAGGTCGGACAGGGGTTGCGCGGCGGGGGCGGACGGCTCGGGCGACGACTCGACGACCAGGGTCACGGACGACTCTCCTGCGGGTGCGTTCTCGGGGCCCGCACCCGGGGCCGGGTGCGGACAGGAAAGCCTATATGGGCCCATTGGCCGTGCTTTGGCAGGCCCGCTCCGTGCGGCCCCCGCGGACGCGCGGAGCGGGGGAGCGGCGGGCCTCAGCCGAACGCCTCCCGCAGGGCGGGCAGCAGGGTCCTGGCCGACCACTGCAGGTACTCCGCTTGCGTGTCACCGCCGATCTGCACCAGGGCGATCTCCCCGAAACCGGCCTCGGCGTAGGGCCGTACCGCCTCCACGAAGGCGTCCGGGTCGTCACCGCAGGGAATGGCGGAGGCGACGTCGTCCTCGGTGACGAACTGCGTCGCGGCCTCGAAGGAGTCGGGGTGCGGCAGCTCGGCGTTCACCTTCCAGCCGAGGCCGAACCAGCGGAACTGGGAGTGGGCGCGCTTGATCGCCGTGTTCCGGTCCGGGTCGTAGCACACCGGCAGCTGGCCGATCCGTGGCTTGCCGGTGCCGCCGTGCCGGTCGAAGGCCTCCAGCAGGCCGGCCTTGGGCTCGGTCGCGATGACCAGATCGGCGAGGTGCCCGGCGAGCTTGCAGGACTGCTCGCCCGACACGGCGATGCCGATCGGCGGAGCGTCCTCCGGGAGGTCCCACAGCCGCGCCGAGTCCACGTCGTAGTGCTGTCCGTGGTGCGTGACGTGACCGCCCTCGAAGAGCGCGCGGATGATCTGGACCGCCTCCTCGAGCATCTCGTGCCGGACGTCCGCCGGCGGCCAGCCGCCGCCCACGACGTGTTCGTTGAGGTTCTCGCCGGCGCCGAGGCCGAGCCGGAACCTGCCCTCGGACAGCAACTGCATGGTGGCCGCCTTCTGCGCCACGACCGCCGGGTGGTAGCGCACGAGCGGGCAGGTCACGTAGGTCATCAGCGGAATCCGCGAGGTGGCCTGGGCTGCCGCGCCCAGGACGCTCCACGCGTACGAGGAGTGCCCCTGTGTGCGCAGCCACGGAAAGTAGTGGTCCGAGGTCACCGAGAAGTCGAACCCGGCCTCCTCGGCCCCCACCACGTGCTCCACGAGGTCCCGGGGGCCGGCCTGCTCGGTCATCATCGTGTATCCGATTTGCACCATAGGGGGCGAGTCCCCGGGGCGGCGGCGGGAAAACGGCCGGAGTGGTCCGGGTCAGCTCCCCGGCGCCGCGAACGTCCGCAGGAACGTCTTCCGCGCCTGCTGGTTGACCGCGTCGTCCCAGGTTCCGGCCGGGGTGGTGAAGCGCAGGGAGAACCCGCGCCGGCCGCCCAGCAGGAAGCCCCGCCCGAAGGTGTGCACCCGGTCGTCTCCCGATCCCGCCAGCCACTCGATGTCGGCGGCCCTGCGGCCCTGGTAGGTGGTGGCCCGGACGTCCCCGATGCGCCGGTACCCGGGAAGCTCGCGCAGGCCCGGCTCGACGTCGTCCCGCCAGACGGCGACCGGGTCCGGGCCCACCCGTTCGCTGTAGGTGACGGCGAGGGTGGGGGAGCCGCCGCCGCGGCCGAAGGTGACGCGGTAGGCGAGGTCGTCCGCCCGTGAGGTGGTCAGCCGCTTCCAGCCCTCGGGCAGCGCCACGGAGAAGCCCTCGGGCGCGCTGTAGGTGCGGTATCCCGCCGGCAGAGCGGGGGAAGCGGGGGAGGCCGGGGCCGTCGGTGCGGGGGTGCCGGAACCGGTGTGGCGCCCGTCGGGGGTCGCCGGGGCGGTCGCCTCGGGAGGCGCGCCCGCCGTGTCCGTGCCGGGCAGCCGGTGGGTCGCGGCCAGCACGGCGGCCGTCACGGTGACGCCGGCCAGCACCGTGCCCGCGATCAGGAGCCGTCGGCCCCGCCCGGTCCCGGCGAGCCGCACGCCCCGGTACGCGCCGCGCACCCGGGGGACCGGCGCCGGCTCCCGGTCCTCTTCGGTGTCCCCGGTCAGAGCCCGGGTCAGGGCCTCGTGCACCACCGGCCGGGCGAGCCGGTCCACCGAGCTCTTGCGGAGCAGCCCCTGCACGGCCTGGGTGAGCGGGCCCGTCCGCAGCGGGGTGCGCAGCGGCAGCCGGTCCACGGCCTTCAGGGTGGCGTCGGGCCGGCCCCGGTCACGGAACGGCGGCCTGCCCTCGACCATCGTGTACAGCAGCGCGCCCAGCGCCCACAGGTCGGCGGCCGGGCCGATCCGCTCGTCGCGGGCCTGCTCCGGTGAGGCGTACGACGGGGCCGCGAGCCGCGGGACCAGCGTCGCGCCCGCCAGCCCGAACCCCGTGACGACCACCGGGCCCCCCTCGCGCACGAACAGCTGGCCGGGGCTCAGCTCGCCGTGCGTGATGCCCTCGTCGTGGGCGGCGCGGAGCACGTCGAGCAGTTCCAGACCGATCCGCGCCGCCCGCGCGGGGGTGAACGCGCCCTCGCGGTCGAGAAGTTCGCTCAGCGGGGTGCCGTCGATCCACTCCGTGACCGTCCACAGGGTGCCCGCCTCCACCACGGCGTCCACGACGGTGGCGACCGCGCCGGGGCGCAGCACCCGCATGGTCTCGGAGGTCCGCACGACCCGGGCGGTGACGCGGCGCGCGGTGTCGTCGTCGGACGGCTCCGGCAGCGCGGTCTGCGCCACCAGCCGCGGCTGCTCCGCCGCCACGTCCTCGGCGTACCACCACAGGCGGTTCGTCTCGCGGGCGAATACCTCCAGCAGCCGGTACCGCCCGGCGACCCACTCGTGTGCGGAGACGTGCGCCTTGGCCATGGTCATCCCTCGCTGCAACCCCTGCCTGGTGTTTCCCAGAGGTACGCGGGGTGCGCGGGGGTGCGTTCAAAGAATCCTCAACTCGGAGCGCTTCCTGCCTTTTATTCAATCGCCGGAACGCGCGTCCGAGTTAAGGATGGCCGCACCTACGGGTGTTCGACCTGCGGGTAACCGAGGGTAAAGCAGGTGGCCGGCCGTGCCTCACAGCCCGAACCGGTCGGCCCAGCCCACGAGTTCGCGGAGGGTGACGTTGCCGCCGCAGACCACGAGTCCGATCCGGGCGTCCTCGCCGGCGCGTGCCACCACCTGCCGGGCCGCCGGCAGCAGACAGCCCGCGGCCGGCTCGGCCCACACCTTGGCATGGTCGGCGAGGTCCAGGCAGCCCCGCACGGCGTCCCGGTCCGGCACCACCAGCACCTCCTCGACCAGCGCGGACACATGGTCGTACGTCAGCTGCGAGGCCGAGGGCGCGCTGAGCGTGGTGACCAGGGACGTCAGCGGCACCGGTACCGGACCGCCCGCCGCGAGCGCGCCGGACAGGGCCTCGGCGCCCGCCGTCTCCACGCCCCACACGCGGACCCCCGGCCGCCGGGCGCGCAGCGCCGCCGCGACCCCGGCGATCAGCCCGCCGCCGCCGATGCTGACGACGACGTCCGTCAGCTCGTCCGCGTCCTCGGCCAGCTCCAGCCCCACCGTGCCCTGCCCGGCGATCACCACCGGGTCGTCGAACGGGTGCACCAGGGTCAGACCCTCGTCCCGCAGCCGCGTCACCAGCTGGAAGGCGCTGTCCATGCCGTCGGTCAGCCGGACCGACGCACCCGCCTCCTCGGCGATCCCGACGGACCGGGCCGGCGCGGTACGGGGCATCACCACGGTCGCCTTCACATCGAGGGCCGCCGCCATCACCGCGAGCGCGATCCCGTGGTTGCCGCCGCTGACCGCGACCACACCCGCGGCCCGCTCGGCCTCGCTCAGCGACAGCAGCTTCGCCGTGGCGCCGCGGGCCTTGAACGAGCCGGTGCGCTGGAGCAGTTCGAGCTTGGCGGTGACCGGGACACCGAGCAGGGCGGACAGGCCCG
Source organism: Streptomyces sp. 1222.5 (assembly GCF_900105245.1). NCBI lineage: Bacteria > Bacillati > Actinomycetota > Actinomycetes > Kitasatosporales > Streptomycetaceae > Streptomyces > Streptomyces sp. 1222.5. Next base: position 7,808,038 of record NZ_FNSZ01000001.1, read on the forward strand.
GGCTCGGCACGGTCGGCGTCCGCACGACGTGTCCGGCGATCCGCTCGGCGGCGGCTTCGATGTCCGAGATGCCGATCAAGGTGCCTCACCCTTCCGGCGCGGGGGTGGGAACCGCGCCGATCGCACCTTCACCCGCCGGGGCGGCCGCGGTCAACGCGGTTCCGGATCATGGTCACCGCTCGCGGTCGAGCAGCAGGTCCAGCAGACCGTTCAGCTCACTCACGGCCCCGGCCGCCAGGGGCGCCCGGGCGAGAGCCGAGCGGGCGGCGGCCGTGTGCGCCCGGGCCTCGGCCAGGGTCGCCGTACGGCCGCCCGCCTCCGCGATCAGCGCCGCCGCCTCCGCCTCCCGGCCGGGCGCGCCGAGCAGCGCGGGCAGGCCACGGGCATCCGGGGAGCCGAGCGCGACGAGCACCGGGAAGGTCTTCTTGCCCTCCCGCAGATCGCCGCCCGCCGGCTTCCCGGTGACGGCCGGGTCGCCCCAGATGCCGAGCACGTCGTCGACCAGCTGGAAGGCGACCCCCAGATGCCGCCCAGCCCGGTCCAGCGCGCCGATCGCGGACTCGGGTGCCCCGCCGAGCGCGGCCCCCAGGGCCGCGGCGCAGCCCAGCAGCGCGCCGGTCTTGCCCTCCGCCATCGCCCGGTACTCCTCCGGCGTCACCCGCTCGGGGCCGGTGCCGGGCCTGGTGGTGAACAGCAGGTCGTCGGCCTGCCCGCGCACCAGATCGGCGAGCGCGCCGGAGAGCAGCCGTACCGCGCCCGGCCCCTGGGGCGCGGCGGCGAGGGTGTCCACGGCCAGCGCGAACAGGGCGTCACCGGCGAGCACCGCGGGCCCCGTGCCGTACGCCTTCCACACGGCGGGGCGGCGGCGCCGGGTCGCGTCGCCGTCCATGATGTCGTCGTGCAGCAGCGAGAAGGCGTGCACCAGCTCCACCGCGACCGCGGCGGGGACACCGGCGCGCCCGTCGGCGCCCGCCGCCTCGGCGCCCAGGACCGCCAGCGCCTGCCGGACGCCCTTGCCGCCCGGGGCGCTCGCCGGCGCCCCGCCCACCTCGCACCAGCCGAAGGAGTAAGCGGCCATCTCGGCGACCCACGGATGCAGCCGCCCGACCGCGTCCGTCAGTGCGGGCCGGACCAGTTCGCGGCAGCGGGCGAGGGTCCGGGAAGCCGCGAGCGGCGGGCGTACCGCCGCGGGGAGGACGGTCACCGTGCGACCTCCAGGGGCGCCACCGACTCCACGGACTCCGCGGGAGCAACCGACCGGGCGGGTTCCGCAGGCGCCACCGACTCCGCGGGCTCCTCGGCGAGGCCGAACTCCCGTTGCGCCCGGGTCACCATCTCCCGTGCGTGCTTGAGGCCGCTGCGGTCCAGCGTCCGGGCGAGATCCGCGAGTTCGGCCGCCGTCCCGTCCCGGTCCCGGCCGAGGTGGGCCTGCGACTTGGCGAGGCCCAGCCGGGCCAGGGCCTCGCCGCGCGGCTCGCTCATCGCCCGGAACTCCTCCAGCGCCAGCTCGTACAGGTCGCGTGCCTCGGCGTACCGCCCGGCACGGTAGAGGACGTTGCCGCGCATCTTGTGGTTGTAGGCGAGCGCGCTGGACAGGTTCATCACACGGCAGGTGGCTTCGGCCTCGGACAGCAGCTCCAGGGCCCGGGGCGTGTCGCCGTCGCGCACCGAGACGATGTCCGCGAGGCCGCGCAGTGCCCAGGCGTGCCCGCGCCGGTCGTCGGCCCGCCCGGCTATCTCCGCGGCCTCCTCGAACAGCGCGTACGCCTCGTCGTAGCCGCCGGTGTTGCGGTGCATCTGCGCGATGCCCTCCAGCGCCCACACCGTGTGCCGGGCCTCACCGCGCCTGCGGGCCTCGGCCAGCAGTTGCTCGTGCAGCCGGCCGACCGCCTCGTAGTCGCCCTGGATGCGGCCGGTCTCCGCCAGGCCGGCCAGCGAGTAGCCGCGGACCACCACGTCGCCGCCGCGCTCGCCCAGTTCGGCCGCGAGCCCCAGCAGTCGCCAGGCGAGCGGGAACGCCCCGCGCTGCCGGGCCAGGGTGCCGCCGCTCCACAGCGCCCAGGCCATGGCCGCCGTGTCGGCCGCCTCCCGGGCGGCGCGGTAACTGGCCTTCCAGGCCCGGTCGGCGTCCCCGACGTGGCCGAGGCGCCGGTGGGCCTCGGCCACGGCGAGGCCGCAGCGCGCCGCCTCGACGGGGCGGCCCGACCGTTCGGCCTCGCGCAGCCGCTCGGTCGCCTCGGCCAGTACGTCGACCAGGGAGGAATTCACGGACAGGTTGGTGAGGGCGCCCTGGTACTCCGGGGCGGATGCCTTGCCGTACATGCGTACCCTTCTATACACGGAGTGTATACATGCCGTGTATAGCATCTCGGAAATGCGCCCCGGCCCTGAGGGGCCGGGGCTTCGGTCTGTTGTCGATCAAGACGCGGGTACGGCGACGCGGGTTGCCCGCCCCGCCCGGGTCACTTGTGAAGGTTCAGTGCTGCTGTGCCTTCTGGGGCGTCAGCTCGCTCGGCCGCACCACGACGTACCCCTCGCCCTGGAGCATCAGCTGCACGGCCTCGCCGGAGCCGCCCCGCAGCATCGAGCCGATGGACTGCGAGCGGTGCAGCGAGGTCTGCAGATGCGCGGTCCAGCCGACCACCGCGTCCGTGTCGACGTACACCGGGGCGTGCGCGGAGACCGGTATGACCAGCGGATTGCCCTCGCACACCAGGCCGAGCCGGCCCTGTCCGCTGAACACGCTGTTGAACAGCCCGCCGCCCGCGATGCCCGAACCCTTGACCGTCTTTATCTCGTAGGACAGCGAGGCGTCGAAACACAGCACGTTGCGGCCGTTGACGGTGAACCGGTCGCCGGGCTCGACCTCGACGACGAAGCAGTTCTGCGCCTCGTGCGCGAACCAGGCCTCGCCCTGACCGCGCACCGCCATGAGGGGCAGTCCCTCACCGGTGACGGCGCGCTTCAGCATGCCGCCGACGCCCTGCCCCTTGCGTTCGAACTTGAGGTCGCCGCGGTAGGCGACCATCGCGCCCTGGCGGGCGTGCATCTCGCCGTTCACCGCGTACTTGAGGCACTTGGCGTTCTCGACGGACATTCCCGGCTCCACGGCCGGCTGCACGACGTGCTGACTGGAAAAGAGATCACCCTTCATGCCGGGCATGGTGTCCCGGACGATGTGGTTCCGCCAAGATCGCCGAACCGGTCCGTCCGGCTCCGAACCGGGCGCCCGTGCGAACACGTTGGCGACGCCTCGCTGAGTCGTGTGACAAATCTCCCGCACCTGCACCGAATTCGGTGGGAATGCCCAAGGGGTCGCCCACGTGGGTTGCGTCCATGGGGACCCGTGCGGGACGGTTGTCAGAGGACATCTGTTTTCCATGGCAGGAAGGTGGTGAGGTGCGCACGACGCGTGCCTCCGGTTGTGTCATTCTCCCCCGGTTCCTCCGCCCGCCCACCCGACGCCGACCTCAGGGTCGGCGTGACGTGGGCCGAGGCCCCCTATCCGGTGCTGGTCGTCGACCGGCACGGCGGTCTGGTCCGGATCAATGAGGCCGCCCGACTGATACTCCCCGACGCGGCGAGCGGCGACTGGCTGCACGAACAGGTGCCCTCCTGGCTCTGGGGAGCGCACCAGCGCATCGACGCCGGCACGCGCGGCGCCTCCGAGGGCCCGCCGACGGGGCGTATCAACGGGCGTCTGTTCGAGGCCCATCCCACGCAGGCCGGCGACGGCGACGTGGTCTGGTGGCTGGTCGACGAGACCGACCGGCGCCTGGCCGAGACGGCGCTGAGCGACGCCCAGATGCGGACCGAGGTGCTCTCCGAGGCCTCCAGCGCGCTGCTGTCCACCCTGAACGTGCCGCGCTGCATGGAGGTGGCCGCTTCCATGGCCGCAGAGCACCTCGCCGAAGCCGCAGTCCTGATCGCACCGCCCCGCGGACGCCGCTACCCGCTGACCTACGCACGCCAGGGCGGCCCCGTCACCCAGACCACGCGCAAGGTCGACGTCGCCGGCGTACCGGGCCTCGCCGAGGCGCTCCAGGGCTTCCCGCCCGTACCGGCCCGTTGGATCGACCCCGCCCTCATCCCCGACTGGGTTGTCCCGGACGGCTTCTCCGGCCCCGTCGGCTCCGTGATCGTCACCCCGCTCCCCGGCCATGGAGTGCCCGCCGGCGCCCTCGTCCTGCTGCGGTCCAGCACCGAGCAGGCCTTCACCGAGGGCGAGGAGGTCTTCGCCCGCCTGTTCGCCGCCCGCGCCGGTGCCGCCCTCTCCGCCGCCCGCCTGTACACGGAACAGACCACCATCACCGACACGCTGATGCGGGAACTGCTGCCGCCCGCGCTCGACAGCGTCCACGGAGTGGAGTACGCCGGCGGCTACCGCGCCGCCAAGGACCACGAGCGGGTCGGTGGGGACTTCTACGACGTCCACCCGGGCGCCGACCCCTCCCAGGAGACCCTCGTCGTGCTCGGGGACGTCGCGGGCAAGGGCCTGGACGCGGCGGTGCTGACCGGCAAGATCCGCAACACGCTGCAGGCCCTGCTGCCCCTGGCGGAGGACCACCAGCGGATTCTCGGCCTGCTCAACGGCGCCCTGCTGACCTCCCATCACACCCGGTTCGCCACCATCGTGCTGGCCTCGGTGCGCCGCCGCGGCGGCCGCGCGCAGGTGCGGCTGACCAGCGCCGGACACCTGCCGCCGCTGATCGTCCGCAACGACGGCAGCGTCGAGGAAGTCCCGACGCACGGCACCCTGGTGGGCGCGCTGCCGTCGGTCAAGGCGCACACCGTGGAGACGGTGCTCGCGCCGGGCGAGACGTGCCTGCTCTACACCGACGGCATCACCGAGGCGCGCGGCGGCCCGCTGGGCGACGAACTCTTCGGTGAGAGGCGCCTGCAGCGGGCGCTCGCCGAGTGCGCGGGCATGCCCGCCGAGGCGGTCGTGGAACGGGTGCAGATGCTGGCGGCGCAGTGGCTGGGCGCGGGCCGGCACGACGACATGGCCGCCGTGGCCATCAGCGCGCCCCGCAACGGCTCGCTGAAGGTCGTCAACGGGCGCGCGGGCGGCACCAGGAGCAGGAGGAGCATGTGAGTCGTCGCACCGCGACGGCCCCCCTCGTCGACCGGCTGTGGGACGCCGTGACCGATGGCGACGAGTACTGGGCCGCCGACGTCGTGCACGGCGCCCTGGACGAGGGCGCCGACGACGAGACGCTGCTCCTGGAGGTCATCGCGCCGGTCCAGGAGAAGGTGGGCGTCGAATGGGCCGCCGACCGGCTCAGCGTGGCCCAGGAGCACGCCGCGACGGCCATCAACGAGCGGGTCGTCGCCTCCCTCGCCCACCGGCGCGCCGAGAAGAGCGCGGCCCCGCCGCGCGGCCGGGTGACGGTCGCCTGCGTCGACGGGGAGTGGCACGCCTTCCCCGCCCGGCTCGTCGCCGAGGTCCTGCGGCTGCGCGGCTGGCGGGTCGACTTCCTCGGCGCCCAGACCCCCACGCCGCACCTCGTGGCGCATCTGCACCAGACCAACCCCGACGCCGTCCTGCTGTCCGGCTCGATCCCGACCCACCTGCCCGTCGCGCACGGCGCCATCACCGCCTGCCAGGCCGTCGGTGCGCCCGTGCTGGCCGGCGGCCGCGCCTTCGGCCCCGACGGGCGCTACGCCCGGACCCTGCGCGCCGACCGCTGGGCACCCGACGCCCGTGCCGCGGTCGCCGTGCTCGACGAGGGCATGGCGCGGCCGGACGCCTCGGCGAGCCGGCAGGCGGTGGACGACCTGCCGCACCTGGCCGACCAGGAGTACACGATGGTCGTCCAGACCCGGGCCCAGCTGGTCAAGCAGACGCTGTCCGACCTGGAGGACCGTTTTCCCGCCATGCGGGGCTACAGCGAGACCCAGCGGGAGCGCACCGCGGAGGACCTCGCCCACGTCGTCGGCTTCCTCGCGACGGCCCTCTACGTCGACGACGCCGACCTGTTCACGGCGTTCCTCACCTGGACCGCGGACATCCTCGAGGTCCGTCACGTGCCCGCCCACTCGCTGGTGACCGGCCTGGAGGCCCTGGCCGGCCAACTGCGCGACTTCCCTCGGGCCTCTCACCTGATCCACGAGGGCTCCGCCGCCCTGAGCGGCCGCCCCGCCCGTCCTGTCCCCGGCCCCGACACCCGCGCATGACCAACCTGCCACCATCCGAGTTCACCCTCGTCGTCCTCAGTGAACCCGCCACGCTCACGGTGCGCGTGGCCGGCGAACTCGACTACGACACCAGCGACGATTTCGTGCAGACCGTCGTCGAGCACCTGGCGAGCGGCCAGCCGCCGCCTCGCGATGTCCGCCTGGACTTCGCCGATCTGACGTGGATCGACTCCTCGGGCCTGTCCGCCCTGCTGATGGTCCACCGCCGGACCAGCGCCACCGGGGCCACCCTGCACCTGGACAACCGGCCCGAGGTGCTGGAGCGCGTCCTCCGCCTGACCAACGTCCTGGACCACCTCACCGCTGTGGCGGGCGGCGTCCACGAGTCCGAGGACGACGACGGCCTGACCGGGGCGGGCGCCACCTGACCGCGGCGATGCCGACGTCCGGTCCCTGACGGCCGCCTCGTGGGCGGGGCGACTCCACCGGGCGCGTTCGCCCCGGTATGCGGGCCGTGTCGCGTGTCACGGCCCGCGCGGCGCCGTGGCGCGCCCGCCTAGCCCTCGGCCGCTGTCCTCGGGGCGCCGCAGAACGCCGCGTCCAGCGTGCGCGCCAGCGTGCCGAGGACCTTGCCGTTGTTGGACGTGTCGGCCACGGCCGTGATGCTGCGGCTGCCGTCCTTCGTCGCGAAGGCGTAGGTGTAGTACCCCTGGACCGCGCCCGTGTGGCCGTACACCGAGACCCCGCACGACAGGTCGCGGCGGCGCAGGCCGAGTCCGTACGCCGTCGTGCTGTTGACCGGGGTGAAGCGCTCCATCTCGGCGAGCCGCGCGGACGACATCAGCCTGCCGCCCAGCAGCGCGGAGTAGAAGGTGTTCAGGTCCCGCGCGCTGGAGATGATGGCGCCCGCGCTCTGCGCCCACGACACCGTCTGGGCGGTCGCGTCGACCAGCTTGCCGCCCGCCGTGTCCGGGGTGAGGTATCCCCGGGCGTACCGGCCGGGGATCGTGGTGTCGGGGTGCACGTAGAACGTGTCCCGCAGACGCAGCGGCTCGAAGACGCGCTTCTCGTACTCCGTCCGCACGGAGTGACCCGTGAGCTTCTCGATGAGCAGGCCGGCCACGACGAAGTTGGTGTTGGAGTACGCGTAGGCGGCGCCGGGCGCGTTGGTGCGGGGCTTCTTCAGGGAGAGCCCGACGAGCTGGCGGTAGGTGTAGACCTTCTTGCGCACCGCCTCGAAACCGGACACGCTCTCGGCGAACATGTCGTTGGTGTAGTCGTACAGGCCGCTGCGGTGGCCGAGCACCTGGCGCACCGTGATCCGGTCGTCGGGCAGGAGTCCGGGAAGGTACCGGTTGACCGGGGCGTCGAGCGTCAGCTTCTTCTCGTCGACGAGCTGGAGCAGGACCACCGCCGAGAAGGTCTTGGTGACGCTGCCCACCCGGAACCGGTCGTCGGCGGCGATGGCCCGCCCGGTGACGCGGTCGGCAACTCCCTGTGTGGACCGGTATGTCCGGCCCTGGTCGTCGATCCGGGCCAGCGCACCGGGTGCGCCCTGGTTCACGGCCGTGCGCAGCACCGCCGCCAGGCCCGCCGTGTCGGGCGCCGGAAGCGCCGCCGCCACGGGGGTACCCGCCTCCGCGGTCGCCGCGCGCGCCGGGACCGCGAGCAGCGACAGTACGACCGCCCCGAGGACCGCGCCCCTGCCCACCGTTGCTGAGACCATCCGGCATCCACTCCCATCCGTACGGTTCCTGATGCGATATCGGTCACACTCAGGCCTCGGAACCTAGGGGATCGGGGCAACGTCTCCGCTGTCGACACACAGTTGAGGGACCCGTGATCACCCTGTGGCGCCCATTCGTAAAGGATTCCTCTAGAAATCCGCGAAATGGATCATTCCGGCTTTACGGGGACATGACTGATCCGAAAGGGTGACCCCGGGGCCCTACCAGCCCCCGTGGCGCGTCAACTGCGCCATGTGACAAGGCGGTTGGTGACCCCTGCCGTCTTCGCACGAAGGAACTTTGATCAGATTGCGTAGACCGCACATACGCTCCCTGGCGATCGCCGTCACTGTCGCGACGGCCGCGACGGGACTGGCCGGTACGGCCTTCGCGGGCCCCTCCACGACGGGGGTGGAGCGGACCGCCGCGTCCTCCGCCACGAACGCCACGGCGGTGGTGGAGGCGGCGCGCAGCGCGGCCTTCGCCCACGCCTCGGCGACCGGCGTCTCCAAGGGCGACGCGCTGCACGCCCAGGACGTCATGGTCGACCCCGAGGGTGCCCGGCACGTCCGTTTCGTCCGGACGCACGGAAACCTGCCGGTGCTCGGCGGTGACCTCATCGTCCACCTCGACCGCAAGCTGGCCTACACGGGCGTGACCCGCGCGGCCGACCACGCGGTCAAGCCGGCGGCCACCTCGCAGGCGAAGCTGACCGCAGCGCAGGCCGCGGCCAAGGCCGCCAAGGCCGCCAAGGGTGACGCGAGCAGCGCCCAGCTGGTCGTCGACGCCCGTGGTGGCGCGTCCGCCCTCGCCTACCAGGTGACGGTGGCCACGCAGGGCAGCTCGCACACCGTCGTCGTCGACGCCGTCAGCGGCAAGGTGCGCAGCAACACCCCCGACAGCGACGAGTTCCTGTCGCCGAAGCTGCTCGACACCCTGCGCAAGCGCGGCGAGACGGCCGACCCGGCCACCGGTGTCGGATCCTCCGCCCCGTCGGGCCTGCTCGGCTCGGGCTCCTCCGCCGCGGCGGCGTACCCGTCGGCTGCCAAGGGCACCGGCAAGACCCTCTTCGTCGGCAACGTCGGCCTCACCACCACGCAGACCTCGCGCGGCCACTACCAGCTGAAGGACCCGAGCCGGTACGGCACCGAGACGCGTGACGCCAAGGGCTCGATGACGGAGAAGTTCAGCTCCGGCTCGAAGTTCACCAACACGACCAACGTGTGGGGCAACAACAAGACCACCAGCCGGGTCAGCGCCGCTGCCGACGCCCAGTACGGCATCACCAAGACGCTGGACTTCTACAAGTCCACGTTCAAGCGCAAGGGCATCGCCAACAACAGCAAGCCCGCCCAGGCGATGGTCCACTGGGGCAAGAAGGTCGCCAACGCCTTCTGGGACCCGACCTGCAACTGCATGCTGTACGGCGACGGCGACGGCCAGATGTTCAAGAAGCCGCTCGTCGTCCTCGACGTCACCGGTCACGAGCTGACCCACGGCGTGGTGGAGGCGACCGCCAACCTGCAGCCGACCTTCGTCGACGAGTACGGCAACCAGTACGGTGAGCCGGGTTCGCTGAACGAGTCGCTGGCGGACATCTTCGGCTCCAACGTCGAGTTCTACGCCAAGAACGCGAAGGACACGCCGGACTACCTGGTCGGCGAGAAGCTGGGCCTCGCCCAGAAGTTCCTGCGCCGCCTCGACCACCCGTCGCTGGACAAGCTCGAGGGCACCATCGACTACTGGTCGTCGGACGTCTACTACACCGAGGTGCACGCCGGTTCGGGTGTCTCCTCGCACGCCTACTACCTCCTCGCCGAGGGCAGCGGCAAGAAGAAGATCGGCACGGTCACCTACAACTCGCCGACCTACCACAACATCGCGGTCAAGGGCATCGGCCGGACCAAGGCCACCGCCATCTACTACCGCGCGCTCACCCGCTACATGGTCTCCACGACCGACTTCCACCAGGCTCGCGTCGCGACCCTGAAGGCGGCCAAGGACCTGTACGGCGCCAACAGCACCGAGTACAAGACGGTGGACAAGTCGTGGTCCGCGGTGAACGTCACCGCCGCGAACACGCCGCGCGCCCACCGCTGACACCCGGCAGCACAGTTCGGCACAGCACGGCACAGCACGACCGGATGCCCCGCCGCGCGCGGGGCATCCGCATGTCCGGACCCGGGCGGCGGCCCCAACTGCCTCCGTAACAGCCGCTGTTTCTTTTATTGACAGCGGAAAATAAGGGCCCTAGGTTCCCGGCCATGCGCTCGACCCCGCACGCCGAGACGTTCCCGGCGCACACACCGGCCGCCGCCCAGGTCTTCACGACGGTCCTGTCCCACGGCCCCCTGACCCGCCTGGAGGCCGGCCGCCGGGCGGGCCTCTCCCCGGCGGCGGTGACGAAGGCCGTACGGCCGCTGCTGGCGGCCGGATACCTGGCGGAGGGTGCCGACGCGGAGGCCCGCCCCGCCCTCGGCCGGCCCGCCAGCCTGGTCCGGGTCAACGCCGAACGGGCCCTGTTCATCGGGGTCAAGGTCACCGGCGGTGAACTGATCGCCGTCCTGACCGACCTGCGGTGCCGGATCCGGCTCGCCCGCCGCACCCCCCTGCCTAACCGGGCTCCCGGACCCGTACTGACCGCGATCACCGACCTCGTGCACGAACTCCTCGCGCGGGCGGCGGAGTCGGCGGCACCCGTGGCCGGCCTCGGCATCGCCGTCTCCGGCGACGTCGACCGCGCCGAGGGGGTCGTACGCTACTCGCCGTTCCTGGACTGGCGGGACGTGCCGCTCGCCGAACTGGCCGCCACGGCCTGCGGACTGCCGGTCGTCGTCGACCACGACGTGCGCGCGCTGACCGTCGCCGAGCAGTGGTTCGGCGCCGGGGTGGGGCTCAGTGACTTCGCCTTGGTGACGGTCGGCGCGGGCATCGGCTGCGGACTCGTGGTGCACGGCCGGGTCGTCTCCGGTGCCCACGGTGTGGCCGGCGAGATCGGGCACGTCGTCGTCGACCCCGCCGGGCCCCCGTGCCACTGCGGCAACCGCGGCTGCGTCGAGGCGATCGCCGGGGAGGCCGCCGTCGTCGCCCGCATGCGCAAGGTGACGGGGCGCCAGGTCGAGGACAGCGCCGCGGCGGTACTCCTCGCGCACCAAGGGGCCCCCGGGGCCCGCGAGGTGTACGCGCGGGCCGGGGACGCCATCGGGCGGGGCATCGCCACCGTCGCCAACCTGCTCGGCCCCGCACGCGTGATCATCTCCGGCGAGGGGCTCGCCGCCTACGACCTCTTCGCCGAACAGATCCGGGAGGCGTTCACCACGGCCGCCTTCGGTTCCGCCGCCCGGTGCGACGTACAGACCCGCCCACTGCCCTTCGAGGAGTGGGCGCGCGGCGCGGCAGCAGCCGCCATCCAGTCCTTCATCACCCAGTCCACCAGTTCCGGAGCGGGCTGAGCCGCCCGACCCGGACCCACCCAGGAGGTACGGCCCATGCGGTCACCCTCGCACTCCGTCCCGCCCGCACGCGCACTCGGGGCCGCCGTCGTCCTGGCCCTCACCGCGGGCCTCGCCACGACCGCGCCGGCCACCGCGCACGCGCGCACCGCCCGCGCGGACACAGCGTCTGCCGGCTCCGCGTCGGCCGTGGCCGCGCGGCCCTTCATGGGCTGGTCCAGCTGGAGCATGCAGTCGTCCAAGTACCCCGGCCTCAACCCGGACGGCGACTACAGCTACCTGACCGAGGCGAACGTCCTGAAACAGGCCGACGCGCTGGCGGCCCGGCTCAAGCGGTTCGGCTACGAGTACGTCAACATCGACTCCGGCTGGTGGCGGGACAAGGACTGGAAGCCCGGGTTCGACGCCCACGCCCGCCAGCAGGCCGACCCCGTGCGCTTCCCGCACGGCATGAAGGCGGTCGCCGACCACATCCACCGGCTCGGCCTCAAGGCCGGCATCTACCTGCCCGTCGGCCTGGAGAAGGAGGCGTACGGCGACGGCACGGTGCCCCTGTGGCACGGCGACGGCTGCACCACGGCCGACATCGTCTACGGCGACCTGCGCACCACCAACGGCTGGGACAGCGCCTACAAGATCGACTTCGGCAGGCCCTGCGCCCAGAAGTACATCGACTCACAGGCCCGGGCGATCGCCTCCTGGGGCTACGACTTCCTCAAGCTCGACGGCGTCGGACCCGGCTCCTTCAAGAGCGGCGACAACTACGACAACGTTGCCGACGTGGCCGCCTGGCAGAAGGCGATCGCCGCCACCGGCCGCCCCGTCCACCTGGAGCTGTCCTGGTCGCTGGACATCGGCCACGCCGCCGACTGGAAGAAGTACGCCGGTGGCTGGCGGGTCGACACCGACGTCGAGTGCTACTGCAACACCCTCGTCGGCTGGGAGAACTCCGTCGACGACCGCTTCGACGACACCCCCGGCTGGACCCGGCACGCCGGTCCCGGCGGCTGGAACGACCTGGACTCCCTCGACGTCGGCAACGGCGCGATGGACGGCCTGACCAAGGCCGAACGGCAGACGTACGCCACCCTGTGGGCCATCGCCAAGTCCCCCCTCTACACCGGCGACGACCTCACGAAGCTCGACGACTACGGCGTGCGGCTCCTCACCAACCGCGAGGTCATCGCCGTCGACCAGGGCGACGGCCCGCCCGCCCGGCCGGTCACCCCCTCCGACCCCCAGCAGGTGTGGGCCGCGAAGAACCCGGACGGCACCCACACCGTCGCGCTGTTCAACCTCGCCGACGCCCCCGCCGCCGTCACGGCCGACTTCTCCTCCCTCGGCTTCACCGGCAACGCGGCGGTCCGCGACCTGTGGAACCACGAGGACCTCGGCTCCCGCAGGAACCGGATCACCGAGGCGCTGCCCGCCCACGGCTCCCGCCTGTTCACCGTCACCCCGCACGGCAGCGCCCTCAGGAGCACCGGCTACGAGGCCGAGGCCGGCGGCAACACCCTCGGCGGCAAAGCCTCCGTCGCCGACTGCTCCGCCTGCTCCGGCGGCAAGAAGGTCGGCGACCTGTACCTGGGAGGCACCCTCCGCTTCAACGACGTCGTCGTGGACCGGCCCGGCACCTACCTGATCGAGGTGACGTACATCAGCGGCGACCCGCGCCCGGTGAACGTCTCCGCCGGCTCGGGGGCGGCGATCCGCCACAGGTTCCCCTCCACCGGCGACTGGGGGACCCCCGAGACGGTCAGCGTCCCCGTCACCCTCAAGGCCGGCGCCAACACCGTCACCTTCGACAGCGGTTCGGACTACGCCCCGGACATCGACCGCATCGACGTCCCCTCGTCCCCCCGGCAGTGATCGGAGCCCGCCATGGAGCACCCGCCCAGCAGACGCGGCTTCCTGACCCTCGCGGCCGCCACCGGAGCCCTCGCGTCACTGCCCGCCTTCACCGCGACCGCGGCCCCGCGCCGGCCCACCGAGCTGCCGCCCTCCGACGACCGCCACCGGCTGTGGTGGCGGGCCCCCGCCGACGAGCACTCGATGATCGAACAGGGCCTCCCGGTCGGCAACGGCCGCCTCGGCGCCCTCGCGAGCAACGACCCCGGTCGTGAACTCCTCCTCGTCACCGACGCCACACTGTGGACCGGCGGCCTCAACGACACCCTCGACGCCGACGGCCAGTTCCCCTACGGCCGCGCCGACTTCGGCTCCCTCACCCTCCTCGCCCGGCTCACCGTCGACCTCCTCGACCACGACCTGTCCGCCGTCACCGGCTACCGCCGCACCCTCGACCTCGCCCAGGGCGTGGTCACCACCTCCTACGTCCACTCCGGGGTCACCTACCGGCGGCAGCTGTTCGTCAGCCGCCCCGACGACGTCCTCGTGCTGCACCTCGAGCAGAGCGGCGGCGGGCGTCACACCGGCACCCTCACCCTCGAAGGCACCCATGGAGAGACCGGAGGAGAGGCGGACTCGTTCGCCGGGTCCTTCGCCAACGGCCTGCGCTACGGCGCGGCGATCACCGCCCACGGCAGCGGCGGCACCGTCCGCGTGGCCGGTCCGCACATCGAGTTCTCCGGCTGCCGGGAGCTCACCGTCCTGCTGAGCGGCGGCACCGACTACGCCCCCGACCCCTCGGCCCACTACCGGGACCCCTCCGTCGACCCCCGGGCGCTGGCCCGCACCAAGGTCCGTGCCGCCGCCCGCCACTCCGTCGACTCCCTGCTGCGCACGCACGTGGCCGACCACCGCGCCCTGTTCGACCGGTTCGGCCTCGACCTCGGCGCCTCGAGCGCCGGACAGCGCTCCCTGGACACCTGGGAACGCGTCAGGGCCCGCGCCGACGACGGCGCACCCGACCCCGAACTGGAGGCAGCCTACGTCCAGTTCGCCCGCTACCTGATGATCTCCGGCTCCCGCGGCAGCCTGCCGATGGGACTCCAGGGTCTCTGGCTCGACGGAAACGACCCGGACTGGATGGGCGATTACCACACCGACATCAACATCCAGATGAACTACTGGATGGCCGACCGGGTGGGCCTGCCGTCCTGCTTCGACGCCCTCACCGACTACTGCACGGCCCAGCTCCCCGCCTGGACCGACCTCACCCGGCGGCTCTTCGACGACCCCCGCAACCGCTACCGCAACTCCAGCGGCAGGACCGCCGGCTGGACGGTCGCGATCTCCACCAACCCCTACGGCGGCGGAGGCTGGTGGTGGCACCCGGCGGGCAACGCCTGGCTGTGCAACTCACTCTTCGAGCACTACGAGTTCACCGCGTCGCGCGCCCACCTGGAGAAGATCTACCCGCTGCTCAAGGGCGCCTGCGAGTTCTGGGAGGCCCGGTTGATCACCCACACCCTGCCGGGCACCTCCGAGGAGGTGCTGATCGCCGACAGCGACTGGTCACCGGAGCACGGCCCGCTGGACGCCAAGGGCATCACCTACGCCCAGGAACTGGTGTGGGCACTGTTCGGCAACTACCGCACCGCCGCCGCACTGCTGCGGAGGGACGCCGGGTACGCGGATACCGTCGGTGCACTGCGCGAGCGGCTCTACCTCCCGGTGGTGAGCCCGAAGACCGGCAGGCTGGAGGAGTGGATGTCCCCCGACGACCTGGGCGAGACCACCCACCGGCATCTGTCGCCGCTCGTCGGCCTGTTCCCCGGCGACCGCATCCGGCCCGACGGCTCCACCCCGGCCGGCATCGTCACCGGCGCCACCGCCCTGCTCCTCTCGCGCGGCATGGACAGCTTCGGCTGGGCCAACGCCTGGCGGGCGCTGTGCTGGGCCCGGCTGAAGAACGCCGACAACGCCTACCGGCTCATCGGCAACAACCTGCGCCCGTCGACCGGCGGCGGCAACGGCACCGCACCCAACCTCTTCGACATCTACCAGACAGAGCCGGGCCGGGGCATCTTCCAGATCGACGCGAACCTCGGCACCCCGGCCGCCGTGGCCGAGATGCTGCTGTACTCGCGCCCCGGGCACCTCGAACTGCTGCCGGCCCTGCCCGGCGCCTGGGCCGCCGCCGGCTCCGTGACCGGCGCCGGAGCCCGCGGTGGCTTCCTCGTCGACCTGAGCTGGCGGGACGGCAAACCCACCGAGGTGCGGATCCGCAGCGTCGGCGGCACCATGACCTCCGTGGGATACGCAGGGACGTCCCGGACGGTCCGGATGCGGCCGGGCGGGTCCGTCACGATCCGGGACCTCGTCCGGTGAGCGGCCGTCTCGCACGCGGTGGCCGCGTCGTCGCGGCGCTGCTGGCCGCCGTCGCCTGCCAGACCGCGCCCGCGCGGGCGGCCGGCCCGCTGCCCGACTCCACCACGCACGCCACCGGCGTCGTCACCTGGGCGGCGAGCGCCGACCTCATGGGCGAGGGCACCGCCGGCCAGGGCTACCGGCTGATCGTCCACACCAGCGTCGGCGGCAGCGACCTGCGCGTCCGCTTCACGAACGCCTTCGGCGACCGCCCGCTGACCCTGGCCGGTGTCCACGCCGGACTGCGGGAGACGGGAGCCGCGCTGCGGCCGGGCAGCAACCGGCCGGTGACCTTCGGCGGAGTCCCCACGGTCACCGTGCCCGCCGGCGCCGCGGCCTGGAGCGATCCGCTGCCCGGCAGGTGGCCCGCCGGAGCGGACCTCGTCGTCAGCCTGCGCACCCCCGACGCGGCGGGACCCGCCTCCGGCCACTGGATGGCCATGCAGACGTCGTACACCGGCGGGGGCGACCACACCGCCGAGGAGAGCGGCGCCGCCTGGACGCGCACCACCGGTTCCTGGTGGTACCTGGACGCCGTCTCGGTACGGCCGGCCGGCCGGGCCACCGGCGCCGTCGTCGCGCTCGGCGACTCCATCACCGACGGCTGGCAGTCCACCACCGACCTGAACCGCCGCTGGCCCGACTACCTGGCCCGCCGCCTCGGCACCCTCGGCACGCCGATCAGGGGGGTGGCCAACGAGGGCATCTCCGGCAACAAGATCCTCGCCGACGGCGCCGGGCAGAGCGCCCTGCACCGGCTGGACCGGGACGTCCTCTCACAGCCCGGAGTGCGCACCCTGTTCCTGTTCGAGAGCGTCAACGACATCAAGGCGCACACCGGTGTCACCGCGGCCGACCTGGCCGCCGGCTACCGGGAGATCGCCCGGCGGGCCCACGCGGCCGGCATGTGCGTGGTCGCCGCCACCATCGCCCCGTTCAAGGGCTGGCCCGAGTGGGATCCAGCCGCCGAGGCCGTGCGGCAGGACGTCAACCGGTTCCTGCGCGGCAGCGGCGACTTCGACGCCGTCACCGACTTCGACCGGATCCTGCGCAGCCCGTACGACCCCACGCGGATCCTGCCCTTCCTCGACGGCGGCGACCACCTGCACCCCAACGACAAGGGCATGCAGGCCCTGGCCGACGCCGTCGGCACCGGCAGCCTGGACTGCGGACGCTGAACCGCGCCGGCCGCCTCAGCGCAGTGTCTGCGCCCAGTTGGCGGGCACCCGCCCCACCGGGCCCGGGGCCGGCTGTTCGGCGGGATGGCTGCGCGGGGGCGCCAGATCGGGCCCGGAGCTGTACAGCTCGTCCGTGGCGAAGTTCCAGAACCAGCTCTCGCCCGGCTCGTAGCTCTGGATGACCGGATGCCCCGTCTCCCGGAAGTGGGCGGTGGCGTGCTTGGCGGGAGAGTCGTCGCAGCAGCCGACGTGCCCGCACTGCGCGCAGCGGCGCAGGTGGAACCACCAGCCGCCCGCCGCGTCGCACTCCACGCAGCCGGTGCCGCTCGGCGGGACGCTCGGGTCGATTCCCTCGACGGTGCTCATGCGTTGTCCTCCGCTTCCTCGGCGGGCGTCTCGGCGGTCAGGGGGAGCAGTACCTGGAAGCGGGTGTCGCCGGGCACCGACTCGACCCGCAGGGTGCCGTGGTGCTTGTTGACGACGATCCGCCAGGAGATGTCCAGGCCGAGACCCGTGCCCTCGCCGACGGGCTTGGTGGTGAAGAACGGGTCGAAGATCCGGTCCTTGATCTCCGGCGGCACACCGGGCCCGGTGTCCCGGAACTCCACCAGCACCCGCTCGTGATCGAGGGCGGTCCGCACCGTCAGCGTGCCCTCGCCGCCCGCGCCGTTGATGGCCGAGACGGCGTTGTCGATGAGATTGGTCCACACCTGGTTCAGCTCCGCCGGGTAGGCGGGAACCGGCGGGAGCGTCCGGTCGTACTCCTTGACGACCTTGATTCCGGGGCCCCTCTTGCCCGACAGCATCAGCAGCGTGCTGTCGAGGAGTTCGTGCACGTCCACCACCCGGTACGGCGCCCGGTCCAGCTGCGAGTACTGCTTGGCCGCGTCGACGAGGTGCGAGATCCGGGTGGTGGAGTCCTCGATCTCGTTCATCAACAGCTCGGTCTCGACGGTGTAGTTGAGCCAGCCGACCGCGTTGGGCAGGATGTCCGTGTGCACGGCCGCCGCGACCTGCTCCAGCCAGTCGACGTCGAGCCCGGCCTGTACGAAGGTCGGGGAGACCTGCCAGCCGTAGTCGATGCCGTGGTCCTCCAGCCAGTCGGTGAGCATGTCCTCGCGGTCGGACGCCTCCAGCGGACTGAGCGCCGGTGCCTTGGCGACCCGCTCGGCGGTGCGCTCCTGGATCTCTATCAGGCCGGCCATCACCTCGCGGGTGAACGGCGCCTCGGCGATCAGGGCGAGTTTGTGCCGCATCTTCGCGACGCGTTCCCGCAGCGTGGCGGTGGCCCGGACCGCCGCCGCCGCCGGGTTGTTCAGTTCGTGGGTGAGCCCCGCCGACAGCGAGCCGAGGGCGAGCAGCCGCTCCCGCTGCCCGATCGCGGCCTGGGTGTTCTTCGAGCCGAAGAACAGGCCCTCCAGCAGGTGCACGGCCATCGGGAACCACTCGCTCATGACGTCCGCGAAGATGTCCGCGGGCAGCACGAAGAAACGGGTCGGCTCGGTGACCCGCATCGAGTTATTGTACACCTGCCGCACCCGGTCGCCGAGGTACGCCTGCATCGCGCCCGCGTACACGCCGCGCTGCGATGTCCGGCTGACCTCCACATCGTCGCCGCCGACCCGGCGGGAGAGCACGACCGTGCCCTCGAGCATCACGAAGAAGCAGGTGGCGGGGTCGCCCTCGGTGTACACCGGGCCGGCCTCGAACAGCTCCACCCGTCCCTCGCTGCACAGCCGCCCCAGCTGCTCGGGGCTCAGCTTCTCGAAGAGGAACAGGGAGCTGATCTCCCGCGGGTTGCACGGCATGAGCTGCCCGCTCATGACTGCTCCAGGTACCGGTGGACGAGCATCACGGCCATGGCTCCCTCTCCTACGGCGGACGCGACGCGCTTGGCGGACTCGGCGCGCGCGTCGCCCGCCACGAACACGCCGGGAATGCTGGTCTCCAGGTGGTACGGCGGCCGGTCCAGCTCCCAGCCCGCCGGCGGCCGCCCGTCGGCGGTCAGGTCGGGCCCGGCCAGGATGAACCCGCGCCCGTCACGCAGTACCGTGTCGCCCAGCCAGTCGGTGAGCGGGGCCGCGCCGATGAACACGAACACCCACTGGGCGTCGACCCGTTCGCGCTCGCCGGTCACCGTGTGACGCAGCGTCAGGCTCTCCAGGCGGTCCCCGCCGTGGGCCGCGTCCACGACCGTGTGGGAGCGGACCGAGATGTTCGGCGCCTCACCGATCTGCTGGATCAGGTAGTACGACATGGACGCCGACAGGTCCGCGCCGCGCACCAGCAGCGTCACCGACTTCGCGCCCCGGGACAGGTACATCGCCGCCTGGCCCGCCGAGTTGGCGCCGCCGACGATGTAGACGTCCTGCCCCTGGCAGGAACTGGCCTCCGTCAGCGCCGAACCGTAGAACAACCCGCACCCGGTCAGGTCGGTGCAGCCCTCGGCCTCCAGCTGCCGGTACTGCACGCCCGTCGCCAGGATGATGCTGTGCGCCGCGATCGCCGAGCCGTCCGCGAACCGCACGACCCGCGCGGCGCCGTTGACCTCCAGCCCGGTCACCTCGCGCGCGGTCAGGATCTCGGCGCCGAACTTGGCGGCCTGCCGCCGCGCCCGGTCGGTGAGCTGGGCGCCGGAGACTCCGTCGGGGAAGCCCAGGTAGTTCTCGATCCGGGAGCTCTGCCCGGCCTGCCCGCCGGTCGCCGACCGCTCCACCAGCACGGTCCGCAGCCCCTCCGAGGCCCCGTACACGGCGGCACCCAGCCCGGCCGGACCGCCGCCGATCACGATGAGGTCGTAGAAGTCGGCCGTCGGCGTGGTCGCCAGTCCCACCCGCGCCGCCAGCTCGGGCGCCTCCGGCTCCACCAGGACCGTGCAGTCCGGGGTGATCACCAGCGGCAGCCGCTGCCCGTCCTGCCCGGCGGCCGCCAGCAGCCGCTGCCCCTCCGGCTCCTCCACCGAGTACCAGCGGTACGGCACCTGGTTGCGGGCCAGGAACTCCCGCACGTCCGAGGAGCGTGCCGACCAGCGGTGCCCCACGACCTTGGTGCTGGGCACCGGCTTGTAGGCGCTGGAGCGCCAGGCGTCCAGCAGGTCGTCCAGGACCGGGTAGAGCTTCTCCTCCGGCGGGTCCCAGGGCTTGAGCAGATAGTGGTCCAGGTCGACCACGTTGATCGCGTCGATGGCCGCGTTGGTGTCGGCGTACGCGGTCAGCAGCACCCGCCGCGCGCCCGGGTACACGTCGAGCGCCTGCTCCAGGAACTCGATGCCGTTCATCTGCGGCATGCGGTAGTCCGCCAGGATCACGGCCACCAGGTCGCCGCGCAGCTTCAGCTCGCGCAGCGCGTCCAGCGCGGACTCGCCGGACTCCGCGCGCACGATCCGGTAGGACTCGCCGTAGCGCCGCCGCAGGTCGCGGGCGACGGCGCGGGAGACCCCCGGGTCGTCGTCCACGGTCAGGATGACGGTCCGCGCTGCCTCGGCGGCCTGTGCCATACGTCTCCCACCCCGAGAGTCGGCTCACACGGCCCGGTGTCGTGGGGACCACCGCACCGGTTCGAAGCCCATCGTATGTTCGATCGCCCGGGTTCGCTCCGGGTATCCGGCACCGGCCGTGACCGGCCGCGGGGATCAGCCGCGGCGCTCCCCGAGCACGCAGAACTCGTTGCCCTCGGGGTCCGCGAGCACCACCCACGGCCGCTCGCCCTGTCCGACGTCCGCGTGCCGGGCGCCGAGCGCCAGCAGCCGAGCCACCTCGGCGGCCTGGTCCGTCGGCCGGAAGTCCAGGTGCAGCCGGTTCTTGACCGTCTTCCCCTCGGGCACGGGGACGAACAGCAACCCGGGCAGCCGGTCCGGGGCGGCCCTGATCTCGAACTCGTCCGCCGTGTCGGCCACCACGACCCAGCCGAGCGCCTCGGCCCACCAGTGGCCGAGCGCCACCGGGTCCGCCGCGTCCACGTCGACCTGCTCCCACTCCAACGCCATGACGGCAGGGTAGCGGCGGACCGGTCACGGACACCCCGGCCGCACGGCATGATCGTGGCCGTGCGCATCCCCGCCCGACCGGGGGCATGCGCACCACGAGGACACGGCGACGACGAGGAGGCCCACGCATGACACGCCCGATCACGGCAGGGGTGGACGGTACGGAGGAGAGCCTGGCCGCACTGGACTGGGCGGCCCGGGAGGCCGTACGCCGGGACCTGCCCCTGCGGGTGGTGCACGCGTGGCGCTACGCCGAGGCGCTCGCCACCGCCGACCGCGACACCCAGCACGGATGGGTGTCGGAGGGCGTCTCCGCGGCCGTGCGCGGCGTCTGCGAGCGGCATCCGGAGCTCCGGGTGAGCGTCGACGTGGTCGAGGGCGGCGCCGCGGACGCGCTGGCGACCGCGGCGGCGGAGGCCGAGATGCTCGTGCTCGGCTCGCGCGGGCACGGCCCCGTCCTCGGGTTCCTGCTGGGGTCCGTCGGTCAGCAGGTGATCGCCGAGGCGGCCCGCCCCGTCGTCCTGGTGCGCGCCGGTGACCGGCCGACGTCGGAGGCGGCCGGCCGGGACGTCGTGGTCGGCCAGCACGGCGGCGCCGAGGACGGCGCGGAGGCGCTGCGGTTCGCGTTCGAGACGGCGGCGGCGCGCGGCGCCACCGTCCGGGCCGTCCGGGCGTGGACCCTGCCGCCCGTCTTCGCCTACAGCCCCGGCTCGATGAAGCTGCTGGACGACGTGGGCGGTCTGGAACCGTACGAGAAGCAGGCACTGGCCGACGCGCTCCAGCCGTGGCGGGAGCGGTTCCCGGACGTGCCCGTCGCCGAACACGTCGAGATGGGCAGCGCCGGCCAGGTGCTGCTGTCGGTGGCCGGCCGGGCCCAGTTGGTGGTCGTCGGCCGCCGGGCGCACCGCAGTGCCGTCGGCGCCCGTATCGGCTCGGTCGCGCACGGGGTGCTGCACCACGCGGACTGCCCGGTGGCCGTGGTCCCGCACGAGTGAGCTACTCCGGGGTGGTCGGCTCCACCGGGCCCCGGGCCCGGGGCAGCACGTTCTCGACATAGTCCGTGACGGCGGTGTCGAGACCCATGTCCTGCTGCGCCCGCTCGGACAGGTACCAGCGGTGTTCGAGCAGCTCGTGGTAGATCTCGGCCGGGTCCATGGAGCCGCGCAGTTCCGGCGGCACCGCCCGTACGGTGGGCCGGAACACCTCCCGCACCCAGCGGTGGGCGAGCACCTCGGGACGGGCGGCGAGGGGGTCGCCCGGGGCGTGGTCGTCCTGGGTGGCCATCCAGCCCTCCAGGTCGTTCAGCAGCCGCCGCGCCTGGTTCTCCTCGGTGTCCAGGCCGGTCAGCCGCAGCAGCTGTCGCTGGTGGTGGCCGGCGTCGACGACCTTCGGCACGAAGGTGACGGTGTCGCCGCCGGAGGAGTGCTCGATCTGCATCTCGGCCACGTCGAAGCCGAGTTCGCCCAGGCGGCGGATCCGGCGCTCGATGTAGTGGTACTCGCCCGCCGGATACACCGACGTGCGGGTCAGTTCCCGCCACAGCCCCTGGTAGCGGGTGCAGATCTCGTGGCCGAACTCGATCGGGTCGACGGACGGGTGCAGCGCGCCCGATGCCTCCAGGTCGAGCAGTTCGCCGCTGATGTTCACGCGGGCCAGGTCGAGGTCGTACTCCCGCTGCCCCGGGCTCAGCCGGGGGTGCAGGTCGCCGGTCTCGGCGTCGACCAGGTAGGCGGCGTAGGCGCCCGCGTCCCGCCGGAACAGGGTGTTGGACAGCGAGCAGTCGCCCCAGGCGAACCCGGACAGGTGGAGCCGGACCAGCAGGACGGCCAGGGCGTCCATCAGCCGGTGCATGGTGGCGGGCCGCATGGTCGTCTCGAACAAGGACCGGTACGGCATCGAGCCACGCAGATGCCGGGTGACCAGCACCGGCTCCAGCGGGGCGCCCGAGCCGTCGGTGCGCCCGGTGACGACGGCGAGGGGGTCGACGGCCGGGATGCCGAGCCGGTCGAGATCGCGCAGCAGCTGATACTCGCGCAGCGCGGGCCGTTCGGCGAGTTCCTTGACGGCGATCACCTCGTCGCCGGCCCGCGCGTAGCGGACGACGTGCCGGGAGATGCCGCGGGGGAGCGGCACGAGGTGTTCCTCGGGCCACTCCTCCAGGGGCACGTCCCAGGGCAGGGCGAGCAGGAGCGCGGGGTGCTCCGGGTTCGTGGCGCTGATCTGCAAGGCCATGGCAGAAACCCTAAGGCCCCGCGCGGGTGTTCTAGGAGGCCCGTTCCCTGGCCTGTTCCGCCGCGGCGCGCACCGGGCCATGGTGGACGGGCCCGTGTCCGGGCAGCAGGGTGTCGGCGTCGAGCGCGCCGATGACGTCCAAGGAGGCGAGCGCCCGCGCCCGCTCGTGGTGGAAGAAGTCGTGGAGCAGCTGCGGGCCCTTGATCCGTGAGGTCGCGTGCCCGCTGACCAGGGCGTCCCCGGAGATCACGAGGCCGGCCCCGGGCAGGTGGTAGACGCAGTGGCCGTCCGTGTGACCGGGGGTGTGCACGGGCACCGGGCGGCCGGGCAGGTCCAGCGGGCCCTCGGCCGGGAACGGCTCGGGCGCGGCGACGGGGTTGTGGTCGGTGCCGCCGACCTTGAGGACGTGCACGGCCCAGGGCAGCACACCCGGCCGCCAGGCGTTGCGGACCACGTCGCCGATGGTCGCCTGCTGCAGGAAGTCCCGCCGGGCGTGCGGTACTTCGGCCGGGTGCAGATACACCGGCGTGCCGTGGCCGGCGCGCAGGTACTCGGCCGAGCCCAGGTGGTCGTTGTGCGCGTGGGTGATCAGCACGGCGGCGACCGCCTCCGGGGCGCTGCCCACCTCGGCGAGGGAGCCGAGGAGCCCCTCGCGGTCGCCCGGATAGCCGGTGTCGACGAGCGTGACCGCGTCACCGTCCTTCAGGATGACCCAGTTGACGTGGTGGCCGTGCACCAGATAGGTGCCGTCGGCCACTTGCTGTACCTCTGCCCGCATGATCTCTCCGAGCCCGTGTCCGGCTGATCGTCGGGGGACAGCCAACCAGATCCGGCAGCGCCGTGCGCAGGGGGCCGGGCGGTCAGCGCACGCCGTCCGGCCGGAACTGGACGCTGATGCGCGGGCCCGCGGCCCGCGCGGTCTTGGGCACGCAGTGCTCCCAGGTGCGCTGGCAGGAGCCGCCCATCACGATCAGGTCGCCGTGGCCGAGCGGCCGCCGCACGGTCCGGTCGCCGCCGCCCGCCGGGCGCAGCAGCAGGTCCCGGGGTTCGCCCACGGACAGGATCGCGACCATGGTGTCCTGGCGAGCGCCCCGCCCGATGCGGTCGCCGTGCCAGGCCACGCTGTCCCGGCCGTCGCGGTAGAAGCACAGCCCGGCGGTGGTGAACGGCTCGCCCAGCTCCTCGGCGTAGTGCCGGGACAGCGCGGTGCGGGCCTCGTCCAGCACGGGGTGGGGCAGCGGTTCGCCCGCCCTGTAGTAGGCCAGCAGGCGGGGTACGGCCACGACGTTGTCGTACATCTTCCGCTGCTCGGCCCGCCAAGGGACCTCGGCGGCGAGCTGTTCGAACAGGGCGTCGGCGCCGCTCAGCCAGCCCGGGAGGACGTCGATCCAGGCACCGGCGCCCAGCGCGGTCCGGCTCAGTCCGTCGAGCCGGCCGAGCCGCAGCTCGTCGGTCTGGTCGAACAGGGAGCCCTGGAGGTGCGTGGACATGCGCCCAGCGTACTCCTTAATCGAAAGTACGTTCCCATTGGATCAGGAGGGTCGCGGGAGAGTGCTGTGCGAACCCTTTCGATACATCGGTGTATCCGATACGTTCGTGCATCGAACGGAGGGCGAGGCGTATGGAAGAGACGGCGAAGCGGGTCACCCGGCGGCGGGTCCGCACCCGGGCCAGGCTGCTCGACGCCGCCTTCGAGGTGTTCGCGGGAAAGGGCTTCGGGCGGGTCTCGATCGAGGAGATCTGCGAGGCCGCCGGGTTCAGCAGAGGCGCCTTCTACTCGAACTTCGCCACCCTGGACGAGCTGTTCTTCGCGCTCTACCAGGAGCGCGCCGACCTCATCGCCTCCCAGGTGGCCGAGGCCCTCGCCCAGGACGGACCCGACCTCGACGTGCCCGCCTCCGTGGACCGGGTCACCGACGTGCTGCTGCTCGACGTGGACTGGCTGCTGGTGAAGACCGACTTCCTGGTGCACGCCGCCCGCGACCCGGACGTCGCCCGGGCCCTCCTCGACCACCGCACCCGGCTCCGGGAGGCGATCGCCGACCGGCTCCGCAGAGCCCGGGGCCACACCGCACTGCCCGCCGTGCTCGGCGGTGTCGACGGAGCCGCCCACGCCGTGGTCGCCGCGTACGACGGTGTCACCACCCAGCTGCTGCTCGACCGGGACGTCGAGACCGCACGCCGCTGGCTCAAGCAGCTGCTCACCGCGCTGCTCACGGACGGCGGCGGCACCCCCGGCTGAGCGGCACCGCCCGGGCCGGCCCCCCGTCCCCTCTCCCGAACCCCCTCCCCGAGCCCCCCACTCCGAACCCCCTCGCTCCGAGCCCTCACTCCGAGCACCGTCAGGAAGGACACAGACGCCATGGACGCGGACGTCATCGTCGTCGGAGCGGGCCTCGCCGGCCTCGTCGCGGCGCACGAACTCACCAGCCGGGGCCGCCGGGTGGCCCTGGTCGACCAGGAGAACGCCGCCAACCTCGGCGGCCAGGCGTTCTGGTCCTTCGGCGGGCTCTTCCTCGTCGACTCCCCGGAGCAGCGCCGCCTCGGCATCAAGGACTCCTTCGACCTGGCCTGGAACGACTGGCGCGGCAGCGCGGGATTCGACCGGCTGGAGGACGAGGACTCCTGGGCCGTGCGCTGGGCCCGCGCCTACGTCCAGTTCGCGGCCGGTGAGAAGCGGACCTGGCTCCAGGGGCACGGCATCGAGCTGCTGCCCACCGTCGGCTGGGCCGAGCGCGGCGACCTGCGCGCGGACGGGCACGGCAACTCCGTACCCCGCTTCCACGTCGCCTGGGGCACCGGTACCGGGGTCGTCGAACCCTTCGTCGGACACGCCCGGCAGGCCGCCCGGGACGGGCTGCTGACCTTCCACCACCGCCACCGGGTCGACGAGCTCGTCATCGAGGACGGCGCCGCCCGCGGAGTGCGCGGCACGCTCCTCGCCGCCGACGACGCACCCCGCGGCGTCGCCTCCAACCGCGACCGGATCGGCGACTTCGCCCTCACCGCCCAGGCCGTGATCGTCACGACCGGCGGCATCGGCGCCGACCACGACATCGTCCGCCGCTACTGGCCCGAACGCCTCGGCACACCCCCCGCCGAGATGGTCACGGGCGTCCCCGCCTACGTCGACGGCCGGATGCTCGACATCAGCGCCGAGGCCGGCGTACGGCTGGTCAACCGGGACCGGATGTGGCACTACACCGAGGGCCTGCAGAACTGGAACCCCGTCTGGCCCGGCCACGGCATCCGCATCCTGCCCGGCCCGTCCTCCATCTGGCTGGACGCGCTCGGCCGCCGGCTGCCCGACCCCTGCCTGCCGGGCTACGACACCCTGAACACCCTCAAGTACCTGCGCACCACCGAGGACATCGCCGCGTACGACCACTCGTGGTTCGTCCTCACCCGGAAGATCATCGAGAAGGAGTTCGCGCTCTCCGGCTCCGAGCAGAACCCGGACATCACCGCCAAGGACCGCAAGGCCGTGCTGCGCGACCGGCTGCTCGGCAAGGGCGCCCCCGGCCCGGTGCAGGCCTTCCTCGACAAGGGCGCGGACTTCGTCACCGCGGACACCCTGGAGCAGCTGGTCGGCAAGATGAACGACCTGACCGGCAAGCCGCTGCTGGAAGCGGCCGAGGTCCGCCGCCAGATCGAGGCCCGCGACCTGCAGATGGCCAACCCCTACAGCAAGGACGCTCAGGTCCAGGGCATCCGCAACGCCCGCCGCTACATCGGCGACCGGCTGGGCCGGGTGGCCGCGCCCCACCGCATCCTGGACCCGGCGGCCGGCCCCTTGATCGGCGTGCGGATGCACGTGCTCACCCGCAAGACCCTCGGCGGCATCCAGACCGACCTCGACTCCCGGGCCCTCGGCACCGACGGCACCGCCATCGACGGACTGTACGCGGCGGGCGAGGTGGCCGGCTTCGGCGGCGGCGGGGTCCACGGCTACAACGCCCTGGAGGGCACCTTCCTCGGTGGCTGTCTCTTCTCAGGACGCGCCGCGGGCCGGCACGCGGCCCGCCAGACGGGCTGACCCGGACCGGCCGCCGGGGGGCCTCAGCCCTCCAGCAGCCCCGCCAGCACGTGCGCATGGCTCGAGTCCGGGTTCTTCGACGCCGTCAGCAGGGTCACGTGCCCCTCGCGGGCCGACTTCCTGAGGCCGTCGAGCAGTTCGGCGGGCTCGGGGGCGTCGAGTTCCGCCTCGTAGCGGCGGCGGAACTCGTCGTACGAGCCCTCGCCCGCGTGGTACCACTGGCGCAGCTCGGTCGACGGGGTGAGCCCTTTCGGCCACTCGTCCACGTGGGCCGCCTCCTTGGCGAGGCCGCGCGGCCACAGCCGGTCGACCAGGACCCGAAGTCCGTCGTCCGGCTCGGGCGGTTCGTAGATCCGGCGCACGCTCACGCTCACGGTCGGGCCCTTCCTCGGCTCGCGGACGGTCCCGCGAGCCTACTGCGAACAGCCCGGCCCACCGGGCGGCGACGCGGCGTGACTTGACCTGAACAAGGGGGAAAACAGGCCCCCGGCGCCCCTAGTCTGGCGGTCAGTCGATCATCAGCCACCCCCTTTTCAGGAGCGCCCGTGACGCCACCGAGCAGACAGCCCGCCCGACGCCGGACCGCCGGGCTCCGCCGTGAGGCGGTCCTCGCCACCGTTCCCGTCGCGATAGCGGCACTCCTCTCCGCCGCCGGGCCCGCGGCGGCGAGCACCACCGGAACGTCCGGCGCCGGCGACCCGTACTTCCCGCTCGCCGGCAACGGCGGCTACCACGTCGGCCACTACGACCTGACGCTCCGTTACGACACCCGGGAACGCCGGCTCGACGGCAAGGCCGTGCTCACCGCCCGCGCCACCCAGCGGCTCACCCGCTTCGACCTCGACCTCAAGGGCCTGAAGGTCACCTCGGTCACCGTCGACCGCACCGCGGCGGCCTTCCGCCGCTCCGGCCAGGAACTCGTCGTCACCCCGCGCCACGCCCTGCCCGCGGGCCGGTCCTTCCGTGTCACCGTCGCCTACCACGGCACCCCGAAGCCGGTCACCGACCCGGACGGCTCGGCGGACGGCTGGATCCCCACCGACGACGGCGCGTTCGTCGCGGGCGAGCCACAGGGCGCGATGACCTGGTTCCCGGCGAACAACCACCCGAAGGACAAGTCGTCGTACGACTTCACGATCACCGTGCCCAAGGGACGCACCGCCGTCGCCAACGGCCGTCTGCTCGGGCGGAGCACCGCGCACGGACGCACCACCTTCCGCTGGCGCGAGACCCGCCCCATGGCGGCCTACCTGGCGACCGCCACCGTCGGCACGTTCAAGGTCGAGCAGTACACCACCCCCGACGGCATACAGGTCTACAACGCCGTCGACCCGCGCGAGGCGCGGGCGGCCGCACCGGTGCTGAAGAAGCTGCCCGCCGTCCTCGCCTGGGAGAGCAAGCTGTTCGGGCCGTACCCGTTCCGGGCCGCCGGATCGATCGTCGACCACGCCCCGGACGTCGGCTACGCCCTGGAGACCCAGACCCGGCCCCTCTACGACTCCGCGCCCGACCTGAGCACCCTCGTGCACGAGAGCGCCCACCAGTGGTTCGGCGACTCGGTGTCCCTGACGGCCTGGAAGGACATCTGGCTCAACGAGGGCTTCGCCACCTACGCCGAGTGGCTCTACGCCGAGCAACACGGCGGCCCCAGCGCCCAGAAGACCTTCGACGCCCTCTACGCCCGCCCCGCGGGCGACGACCTGTGGGCCTACCCGCCCGGGAACCCGGGCAACGGCGGGAACCTCTTCGGCAGCCCCGTCTACGCCCGTGGCGCGATGACCCTGCACGAACTGCGGCGTGCCGTCGGCGACGTGACGTTCTTCCGGATCCTGCGCGCCTGGACGGCCGCGCACGGCGGCGGACACGGCACGACCGCACAGTTCGTGAGGCTTGCCGAGGAGAAGTCGGGGAAGCCGTTGGACGCTCTGTTCCACACCTGGCTGTACACGAAGGGCAAGCCGACCGGCGCCTGAACCTGACCGGTTCCAAACAACTGTCGGCCAAGGTCGACCCATGATCCAACGCCGAACCGCCGTCGCACTCCTCGCCTCCCCGCTGCTGCTCACCGGCTGCGGCGGAGCCGAGGCGACCGAGCGCCGGACGCCGACCGGGCGTCCGGCGCCCACGGACACCCCCGTCCCCGAGATCACGGCGGAACAGGCTCCGCAGGGCATACCCGGCCTCGGCCCCGAGCGGTCGGCGGCGATACCGGACCGCTGCGAGCAGGCCGTCGTCGTCACCGGACGCGGCCGGAACTCCCCGCTGTGCACGGTCGTTTTGCACCAGCGCTCCGCCACCGGCTGGCAGCCGGGCCCCCGTTGGCCGGGCCACAACGCGCTGCGCGGCTGGAGCGCCCACCACCTCTCCGGCGACCTGCGCTCCCCGCTCGGGGTCTACACCCTCTCCGACGCCGGCGGCCTGCTCGCGGACCCCGGCAGCAGGCTGCCGTACCACCACTCCGGCGGATTCCACTCGCCCGGCACCGGCTTCGAGGGCGAACCGCTCGACGGGTCCTTCGACTACGTCGTCGCCATCGACTACAACCGCAGGCGCGGCACCTCGCCCCTCGACTGGACCCGCCCCCTGGGCCCGGCCCGGGGCGGGGGCGTCTGGCTGCACGTCGACCACGGCGGGCCCACGCACGGCTGCGTCAGCGTCGCCAAGGCGCACATGAAGGAACTCCTGCGCACCCTCGACCCGCACCGGCACCCGGTCGTCGTCATGGGGTACGCCGACTGGCTCGCCGGCTGAGCGGCCTAGGATCCGCACTCGTGTGCGCACATGTACTGGTCGCCGAGGACGACGAGAAGCAGGCCGAACTGATCCGCCGCTCCCTCCTGGCCGAGGGACACACCGCCACGGTGGTGCACGACGGCGCGGCGGCCCTCGACGCCGTCCGCCGCCTCAGACCCGACCTGGTCGTCCTCGACCTGATGCTGCCGGTCGTCGACGGCTTCGGTGTCTGCCGGGTGCTGCGCGGCGGCGAGGACCCGGACATCCCCGTGGTGATGCTCACCGCCCGCTCCGCCGAGGACGACGTGCTGCTCGGCCTCGAACTGGGCGCCGACGACTACATGACCAAGCCGTACAGCCCGCGCGAGCTGATGGCCCGCATCCGCACGGTCCTCAGGCGCGGCGGGCGGGGCGGCGGCACCCGGGACGAGGGCCCCGTGGTCCAGGCCGCCGGGATCAGCGTCGACCCGGTACGGTACGAGGTGCGGCGCGACGGCGTACCGGTGGAGTGCACACCGGCGGAGTTCCAGATCCTGCTGGCCATGGCCGGGGAACCCGACCGGGTGTTCACCCGGCGGCAGTTGCTGCAGTGCACGCGCGGCCTCGACCGGGCCTCCACCGAACGGGCCGTCGACGTGCACATCATGAACCTGCGCCGGAAGATCGAGGCCGACCCGCGCAGACCGTCCCGGCTGCTCACCGTGTTCGGCGTCGGCTACAAGCTGAGCGGTGCCCGGCCGTGAGGCGCCGGGCACCGGACGGCCGGCGCGGACGCCGGATACCGCTGCGCAAACGGCTCCTCGTGCGCCTGCTGTTCGTCTCCGCCCTGATCGCGGTCTGCTCGGTGGCCGCCACCGCCTGGCTCGCGGTGACCACCACCACCAGCGCCCTGAAGGAGGAACAGGGCCAGGACCTCGCCGCCGACAACAGCATCCTCGCGCAGCTGAGCGGTTACGCCGCCACCCACGCGGACTGGGCGGACGTCCGGCACACCGTGCGGGACCTGGCCGCCAGGACCGGACGCCGGATCGCCCTCACCACCGCGGACCGGACCCTCGTCGCCGACTCCGCGCCGCGCGGCACCCCGCTGCCGCCCCGGCCCGCCGCCACCGTCGACCCGCTGCGCACCGACACCTACACCGAGTCCGGCGCCCAGCTCAGCGGCATCGACCCCCGTGTGGTGGGCCCCTACCGGCTGCCGGTGAAGGAACGCCGGAAGCTGGAGGCACTGGCCGCCCGGCGCAAGCAGTGCTTCGCACGCCACGGACTCCAGCCCGCCGTCGAACGGATGGCGAACGGGCGGCCGGTGGTCACCCTCGGCGACGGCACCGACGCGGCCGACTACGGCGCGACGGAGTGCGAGGACGGGCGGCTGAACATCCCCACCCCGACCGAGGAGAAGGCCATCGGCACCCTCTCGGAACTCGCCCGGCCCTGTCTGCGACAGGCCGGGCTGGACTTCGGCGGACGCCTCTTCCTCACCTTCGACCCCAGCGGGAAGGACCCCTTCGGCGGCGGATACCTGCTCGCCAAGTACGCCGCCCTGAAGAAGGGCGAGGTCGCGAGGACGGCCCAGCACTGCATCCTGGCCGCCCGCCGCACCCAGCTGGAGCCGTACGTGGCCCCGGTGACCGAGCTGTTCCTCGGCATCGGCGACCAGACGCCCTCCCGGTTCGACATGTCCCCGGCCAACAAGGCCAAGGTGGTCGGCGCCGCGGGTCTGGTCCTCGCCGTGACCGTCGCCGTGACGGCCGTCGTCGCCGTGCGGCTGGTACGGCCCCTGCGCGCACTCACCGAGGCCGCCGGAGCCCCGCCCGAACTGCACGTACGGGTACCGGTCACCACCCGGGACGAGACCGGCATCCTCGCCGAGGCCTTCAACGACCTGACCGAGCGCCGCGCCCGCCTGGAGGCTCAGCGCAAGGCGATGGTCAGCGACATCGCGCACGAGCTGCGCAGCCCCCTCACCAACATCCGCGGCTGGCTGGAGGTCGTCCGCGACGGCGTCGTCGAGCCCGAACCCGCCCTGCTGGACTCCCTGCACGAAGAGGCGCTGGTCCTCCAGCGGATCATCGACGACCTGCAGGACCTCGCCGCAGCCGACGCCGGCACCCTGCGCCTGCACCGCGAACCGCTGCGCGCCGGGGACCTGTTCGACCAGGTCGCCGCCGTCCACCGGGTCGCCTTCGACGCGGCCGGGGTCACACTGCGCACCGAGGCCGACCCCGCCGCCTGGCTGGACGCCGACCCGGTGCGGATGCGCCAGGCCCTCGGCAACCTGGTCTCCAACGCGCTGCGCCACACCCCCGCCGACGGCACCGTCGCACTCGCCGCGCGCCGGGACGGGGACGAGGTCGTCCTCACCGTCACCGACACCGGCCCGGGCATCGCGGCCGAGGATCTGCCGCACGTCTTCGAACGGTTCTGGCGGGCGGAGAAGTCCCGCAGCCGCCGCACCGGGGGCAGCGGCCTCGGCCTGCCGATCGTCCGTCACCTGGTGGCGGCCCACGGCGGTACGGCCGAGGCGGGGGGCGAGCCCGGTGAGGGCGCGGTCCTCACCCTGCGGCTGCCGGCCACGAGGCCGCCGCGGGAGGAGCCCTGACGACAGGGGGCTCGCCGGACCGGCACGCAAGCAGCGAAAGGGGGCCCGGCGCCCACAGGCGTGCCGAGCCCCCACCGCGGTGCCGGTTCAGCCGGAACGCGGCCGCGAGCGGGCGCGGCGGCGCAGCGCACGGCGTTCCAGCTCGGTCGTGCCGCCCCAGATGCCGATGCTCTGGCCCGTGTCCAGCGCCCAGTCCAGGCACTGCTCCCGGACGGGGCAGTGCCCGCACACCGCCTTCGCCTGCTGGGCCTGCACCTGAGCGGGTCCGGTGGTGCCGATGGGGAAGAACAGATCGGGGTCCTCGTTACGGCACGCGGCGTCGGTGCGCCAGTTCTCCATCGAAGTCTCCTGGATTCGCATCGAGGTGGTTCGTGGTCCAGTTGTGCGTACTCGGGTTCGGGTGACCGGTCGGGGCGGTGTGAAACGACGCAACCGGCAGGGAATCCGGCGCGGACCGCGATCCGGGCACGGGCACGCCTGCGACCTTCGGGGGTGCCGGGCGCGATCGACAGGCCGGGGGAGGGGACTTCGGGGTCCGAAAGCCTGTGCCCTGCCGGGCACCGGGGCAGGGAATCCGGGGCGCCGCACGGGGGGGCGGGCGCCGGCCGTCCGCCGGCGCGCGACCACCGTACTGCGCGGCGGGCCCGAGGGAGCCCGTGCGGACGGGACGGAGTTCAGCGGCGCAGCGCCCGCGCCGCCGTCTGCGCCACCGAGTCCGCCAGCGCCGCGAGCGCGGGGGAGTCGAGCCGCCACTGCTGCCAGTGGAGCGTGACATCCACCCACTCCCCGGGATCGATCAGGGCCAGCCGCCCCTCGTCGAGCAGCGGGACGGCCTGGGCTTCGGGGACCATGCCCCAGCCGAGCCCCGCGGCGACCGCGGCCACGAAGCCCTCCGAGGTGGGCACCAGATGCCGTGACGATCCCGCGGACACCCCGCCGAGCCGGCGTACGAAGCCGTCCTGGAAGTCGTCCTTGCGGTCGAAGGCCACGACGGGAGCCTCGGACAGCGCGTCCTGCAGCGGCCGGCCGTCCAGCCGGTCGCGGGTGAACTCCGGTGCCGCGACGGGCAGATAGCGCATCCGGCCCAGCGGGCGGACCGTGCAGCCGGGGACCGGCTCGGCCGACGAGGTCACCGCCGCCATCACCAGCCCCTCCCGCAGCAGGGCCGCCGTGTGGTCCTCGTCCTCCCGGTGCAGTTCGAAGCAGAGTCCCGCGACCCGGGGCAGCGCCGGCAGGAACCAGGTCGCCAGCGAGTCGGCGTTCACCGCGACGGACACCCGGGTCGGCTCCCCGGCGCCGCTCAGCCCCAGCTCGCCCCGGGCGTCCCGCTCCAGCCGGGCGAGCTGCCGGGCGAACCGCACCAGCACCGCGCCCGACTCCGTGGGGCGCACCGGTTTGGTGCGCTGGAGCAGTACCCGGCCGGTCCGCTGCTCCAGGGCCTTGACCCGCTGGCTGACGGCTGACGGCGTCACGTGCAGGGCCGCGGCCGCCGCGTCGAAGGTGCCCTCGTCGACCACGGCGAGCAGGGTCCGCACCTGCTCCAGGGGAAGCTCCGTCATCACGAACGCTAAGGATACGTAAAAATCTTTAGCTGTACTTGCCGAGCGCCGGTCCGTAGCGTCGAGCGCATGAGCAACGCCCTTACCGCCGCGGTCGCCGGATTCGGCACCGGCCTGTCCCTCATCGTCGCCATCGGCGCCCAGAACGCCTTCGTCCTGCGGCAGGGGGTGCGCCGCGACGCCGTCCTCGCCGTGGTCGGCATCTGCGCGCTGTCCGACGCGTTGCTCATCGCGCTCGGCGTCGGCGGCGTCGGGGCGGTCGTGGTGGCCTGGCCCGGCGCGCTCGAGGCGGTCGGCGTCGTCGGCGGTGCCTTCCTCCTCTGCTACGGCGCCCTCGCCGCACGCCGGGTGCTCCGGCCCGGTACCGGGCTGCGGACCGACGGCGAGGCGGCCGGTTCCCGCCGGCGGGCGGTGCTCACCTGCCTCGCGATGACCTGGCTCAACCCGCACGTCTACCTGGACACCGTGTTCCTGCTCGGCTCCCTCGCCGCCGACCGGGGTCCGCTGCGCTGGACCTTCGGGCTCGGGGCGGCGGCCGCCAGCCTGTGCTGGTTCGCCGCGCTCGGCTTCGGGGCCCGGCTGCTCGGCCGGTTCCTGGCGCGGCCCGGATCCTGGCGGGTGCTGGACGGCCTCGTCGCCGTGACCATGCTGGCGCTGGGAGCGATGCTCGTCATCGGATCCTGAGACCACGGGGTCGCTGTGCACGGGGGTTCCTGAGATGGTTAGGCTCGCGAAGAGAAAAGATGTAACGAGCAACCAGGACATCCGTGGACACGAGCGAGAGCAGTACCGGCACCGACACCGACACGCCGGCGGCCGAGGCCCCGCCGGGGCGCGGCTGGCGCCGCTGGGCGATGGACACCCGTCCCCTGCGTGTCCCCGCCTTCCGGCGCCTGTGGTCGTCGACGATCGTCACCGCCGTGGGCAGTCAGCTCACCGCCGTGGCCGTGCCCAAGCAGATCTACGACATCACGCACTCCTCGGCCTGGGTCGGCTACGCGAGCCTCGCGGGCCTCGTGCCCATGGTGGCCTTCGCGCTGTGGGGCGGAGCCGTCGCGGACACCGTGGACCGCCGCAAGCTGCTGCTGGTCACCAACGGCGGTATCGCGGTGACCTCACTGCTGTTCTGGGCGCAGGCCCTCACAGGGCTGGACTCGGTCGTCGTCCTGGTGGTGCTCCTGGCCGTGCAGCAGGCGTTCTTCGGCCTCAACTCCCCGGCCCGCAGCGCCTCCGTCGCCCGTCTCGTCCCGCCCGCGCAACTGCCCGCCGCCAACGCCCTCGGCTCCACGGTGATGCAGACCGGACTGGTGGCGGGCCCGCTGCTGGCCGGCGCCCTCATACCCGTCATCGGGCTGCCCGAGCTGTACCTGATCGACGCCCTGGCGCTCTGCGCGACCCTGTGGGCGGTGTACCGGCTGCCCGCGCTGCCGCCGCTCGGCGGCCCCGCCGCGCGCCGGGCCGGGCTGCGCGAGATCGGGGAGGGGTTCCGCTACCTCCTCCTGCGCAAGGTGCTGCTGCTCTCCTTCCTCGCCGACATCGTCGCCATGGTCTTCGGCATGCCCCGGGCGCTGTTCCCGGAACTCGCCGCGCAGACGTACGGCTCCTACGGCGAAGGTCTGGCGCTCGGCGTGCTGTTCGCGGGCATCCCGGTGGGCGCGGTGCTCGGCGGTCTGTTCTCGGGCGTGTTCTCGCGGGCCCGCCGCCACGGCTGGATGGTCATCGGGGCGGTGGTCGGCTGGGGCGTGGCCATCGCCGGGTTCGGCCTGAGCGGCAATCTGTGGATCGCCATGGCCTTCCTCGCGGCGGCCGGTGTCGCGGACATGGTCTCGATGGTGTTCCGCGGGGCGATCCTGCTGTCCGCGGCGACCGACGAGATGCGCGGCCGGATGCAGGGCGTGTTCACGGTCGTCGTCGCCGGCGGTCCGCGCCTGGCCGACGTGCTGCACGGGACCGCGGGTTCCGCCTTCGGCCCCCGCGCCGCCGTCGCGGGCGGCGGCGTCCTGGTCGTCGCCGCCATGCTGACGCTGGCCTTCGCCATGCCGGCACTGCGCCGGTACCGGATCTGACGGGGATCGGCCGACTGACCAGGAGGACGGCGGACCCCGCTCAGAGGGGTCCGCTGCGGCGGCGGGACGTGTACTGGTCCATCAGCTTGCCGCGGGTGGTCTCCAGGCGGTGGGCGAGGATCTCGGCCACCGTGCGCACCACGGAGAGGCCCAGCAGCGGGTCCTCCACGCACAGCGCCAGCACCGAGGGCCCGTCGAACTCGTAGGCCCGTACGTTGCTGAAGGCGACCGCGCCGAAGTCCCACTCGTACGGAGGGAACAGCCAGGACCAGCCGAGCATGTCGCCGGCGCCGAGCGAGGCGACGGTCACCCGCTGCCGGGAGGTGACCTGCTGGTCCAGGTGGACCGCGCCCGAGCGGATCACCCAGAACCGGTCGGCCGTGCCGCCCGCCTCGAAGATGCGGCTGTCCTCCGCGAAGGACACCTCCTTGGCCAGCTCCATCAGGCGCTCCCGCTGGGGCTGGGGCAGGGCCGTGAGCAGTTTGATCGCTTTGGTCATGGCGCGGGGCTCCTCGCCGGCGGCGGATGGGGTGCGGTGCTCAAGCCCATTTCAGCCGCTACGGCCGCCCCGGGCACCTCGAAGGACGCCCGCCCCGGCCCGTCCGCCCTGCCGCGGACGGCAAAAAGCCCTGGCTGGACGGGGGAGACCAGCCAGGGCCGTATGCGGTGACGCGCGAGGAGGGAGGAAGGACGGTTCCGGTCCGCTCCGGCATCACGTATGTATGAACGATAAACCATCTGGCGTACTAACCGGTAATCGGACACGCCTCATGTGACCTGCCTCACTCCGCCAGTAGTCGGCGGGGCCGCGCCAGGGTTCACGATCTCCTCCAGGACCAGCTGCACCGCCTCGTACGCCCGGGCCCGGTCCGCCGCCTCCCGGGCGCCGTCCGGATCGGTGGCCGTCAGGCTCTGCGCGCGCTCCCGCCAGGCACGTTCCTCATCGGCGGCACGCTCGCGGCCCCGCTGGATACGCCGCAACAACTCGTCCGCGTCCACGACATCGGTCATGACCACCGCCTACCCGGCCGGGCCCGGGTGATGACAACCACGCCGACCGTGTTTGACCCCGCCCACAGAGGTCAGCCGACAGAGGAGGGACCACACCATTCCGGGCAGCGTTCGAGGAGGAAGGGATGCGCGACAACCACCGGGCCGGCGCCATCGCCGCACCGAGGGAACCGCGTCCGCTGCCGTGCCGGCCGGCCGACGCGCGCAGAACGGTACGGTCGGCGGTCACCGAAGGGTGCCGGGCCCGGGCCGTGCAATGCGCTCCGAAGGCCATGGAGGACGCCCTGCTGGTCACCTCGGAGCTCGCGACCAACGCCATCCTGCACGGCGGCGGCATCACCGGCTTCGACGTGGACGTCGACTCCCACGGCGTACGGGTCTCGGTGAGCGACGGCAGCGATGAGGTCCCCGTGGCGCTCGCGACCGCGGACGAGCACGGCCGCTGCCTGCCGCACGGCCGCGGCTGGCCCATCATCTGCCGGCTGGCGCGGGACGTCAGGGTCGCCGAGCTGCCCTTCGGCGGCAAGCGCATCACCGCCGTCGTACCGCTCGACTGAAGCGGTCGGCGAAGTTCCGCTCACCGGCGTTTGCCGCCAGGGCCGGGGGGCAGACGGAATCTCGTGCTTCGGACCGGAGGCGCGCGCCCAGCGGGAGCTGCACGACCGCCTGGGCCCCCTTCCGGCGGGCCAGGTGGTTGTCACCCGGGGCGAACCCTGACACCACCGTTCGGGCCGAGACCCGGAACCTGTGTTCCGCCCGTGCCCTGAAACCCGTTCAGGAGCGATCCGCATGCTGACCGACCTGTCGACGAGCCGTTCCGGCACGCCCGCCACGACCACCGCCGCGGCCCCCGCCCGGCGGAGCCACGACGACGCCCCCGACACCGCGGAGCTGTTCGCCCGGCTTGCGGAGCTGGAGGACGGCCCCGAGCGGGACGCCGCACGCGACGAACTCGTCAACGCCTGGCTGCCCATGGCCCACCGGATCGCCGGCCGCTTCCGCGACCGCGGCGAGTCCGTCGAGGACCTGCGCCAGGTGGCCGCGCTCGGGCTGGTGAAGGCGATCGACCGGTTCGACCCGTCCCGGGGAGCCTTCGAGAGTTACGCCGTGCCGACCATCACCGGAGAGGTCAAGCGGCACTTCCGCGACCGGATGTGGGCCCTGCGGGTGCCGCGCCGGGTGCAGGAGCTGCGCAACAAGGTGCGCGTCGCCCGCCGGGAACTGACCCAGCACCCGGGCAGCCCCGAACCCACGACCGCCGCCGTCGCCGCGCACACCGGGCTCACGGAGGAGGAGGTGACCGCGGGCATGGAGGCGCTGGAGAGCTTCAGCACCCTCTCCCTGGACGCCGAACTCTCCTCGGGCGACGACGGCTACAGCCTCGCCGACACCCTCGGCGCGTCCGACACCTCCTACGACGTCGTGGTCGACCGCGAGGCCGCCAAGGAGGGGCTGCGCCGCCTGCCCGAACGCGAACGGGCGATCCTCTACATGCGCTTCTTCGAGGACATGACGCAGAGCCGGATCGCCGACCAGCTGGGCATCTCCCAGATGCACGTCTCCCGGCTCATCAGCCGCAGCTGCGCCCGCGTCCGCGACGAGGCGATGGGCCGCCGCGCGGGCGGCGACGGACCCGTATGAAGCCCGCCGCCCGCCTCCGCGGTGTCACTTTGCCGGCTGCGCCGCCGTGCTGACACCCAGTGGCCGCCCCAGACCGGACACCGCCTCGTCCAGCCGCTGCAGATGGCGCAGCACCCGGTCGGTCACCCGCCCGTAGCGCGGAGTGCGCAGGGTTCCCGGCTCCAGCATCGACGCGATGCTGGGGCCGGTCCGCGTCCGGGCCTCGGACCGCGGATCCGCCACGTGGCCGGCGATCGCCTCGATGTTGTGCACGATCCGCCCGCACGCCTGGCGCAGCCGGGGGTCCGCCGCGATCGTCGGATGCGTCGGCAGCAGCTCGGCCGTGGCCGCGAGCGAACGCGCGTGGTAGGCGCACGTCTCCAGCAGCGCCACCACGTACCGTGCGGTGGCCCGGCGGGCGCGCATCGGAGTGATCGGATGCGTCAGCGGCTGGATGGCCGCGCGCAGGTCCGCCAGCGCCTGGTCCAGCTCCCGGGCCTGCTCCACCAGATCGGCGCCGGTGCCGCCGCTCAACTGCTCCACGGCGCCCCGGGTGACGTCGGCGAGCCGCTCCAGGACCGTCACGAGGAGCTCGTTGGTCCGGCGGTCGGTGTGGATCGGCAGCACCAGTGCCGCCGCGAACACCCCACAGGCCGCGCCCAGCGCCGTCTCCTCCACCCGTAGCACCAGCACCGCCAGCGTGTACGTGTTCAGCAGGGTGTACAGCAGTCCCAGCATCGCCGTGACGAAGAACGACATCAGCGTGTACGACAGCGGTGCGGTGTAGAACATCGCGAAGACGAACAGCAGCACCAGCCCGAACGCCGTCCAGGTGTGGTTCCCCACCAGCCCGGCCAGCAGGATGCCGGCCACCACGCCGAGCATCGTGCCCAGCAGCCGCCGGTAGCCCTTCACCAGGATCTCCCCGGTGGACGCGGTGTTGATGAACACGATCCAGCAGGTCAGTACCGCCCAGTACCAGCGCTGGCTGGACAGCAGTTCACCGCCCGCGATGGCCAGCGCCGAACCGATCGCCACCTGCACGGCGGCCCGGGTGGTGGGCCGGCCGAGCCCGGTCGGCTCCGGCTCCTTCGGCTCGTCCTCCTCGCTGCTCTCGATCGCGGCGTCCTCGGCCTCCAGTTCCTCCCGGGAGCGGGCCGTCGCCGGCGTGTCGTCCGACTCGTCCTGCGGCCCCTCCAGCGCGGTCCGCAGGCCGAGCACGGCCCGCGCCGCCTCACCGAGGCCGCGGAAGACGTCCTGCACGGCCGGGGCGGCCTTCGGCAGGTTCTCCTCCTCGCGGTAGCCCAGCAGCTGGTTGCGCATGTGCGCCAGCGCCGTCCCCGACGCCTCGCCCAGCGGCCGCAGCACCAGCAGCCGCAGCGCCTCGAGGTCCCGGCGCAGCACGGTGGTCGCCTCGTCCCGCACGGGCAGCTCGCCGCCCGTCGGCAGGGGAGCGCCGGGCAGGTGCAGGGTCAGGGTGTCCGTCCGCTCGGCACTGCGCGCGGTGAGCAGCAACAGCCCCAGCCGCTCGGCGGCGATCTCCGCGTCCGCGATCCTGCGCTGCAGCAGCCGTGCCGTCGCCTCGTCGGAGGTGCCGTCCTCCAGCCGCCCCTGGATCATCAGCGCCGTCTCGTGCAGCCGGGCCGTGCGGGTGCGCAGGTCCTCCAGGACCTTCTCCACGTCGCCGGGTCCCGCGTCCAGCAGCTCGACCTGACTGGCGATCAGCTGGCCGAGCCGGGCGCGGAAGGCGCGCCGCAGCCGGTCCAGGGTGCCCGTCGGGGTCTGCGGCAGCAGGACGAACCGGACGACGGCGCTGCACACGAACGCCACCGTGAGCACGCCGTAGAGCGCGGGCAGCGACGCCGGGGCGGCACCCACGAACAGGGAGAGGAAGTAGACCTGGAAGCCGATCAGGCCCAGTGCCGTGCCGCGGTCGCCGAAGCGGCGGCTGTAGACGGCGCAGAAGATGAGGGCCACGAAGAACAGGTCGCCCGCGACGACCCGTTGGCTCAGCAGCGCGCCGAGCGACACCGAGGTGAGCGCCACGGGCAGGCCGAGCGCGAGCGTGACGGCCTGGCCCGAGCGCTCCTTCTCCCGGATGGCGAAGGTCGAGACCATAGCTGCGATCGCGCCGGCGACCAACTGGGGTGTCGGCACTCGCAGCAGCCCGAGCACGGCCAGCGTGAGGGCGATGGCGGCGACCGTGCGCAGCCCCGCGGTGAGTCTGAGCAGCCCCGGATCGGACGCGGCGAGCCGGTCCCATGTACGTGCCCACCCGGACCGAACCGCTTGCCTCACGCTGTCGTGCTCTCTCCCGTGCCGTCGAACGATCTACGACCCAGCATGGCACGAGTGGCCGGGCCGCCCGTCGTCGGCCGGGGTCGCCGGGCCCGGCGCGCTGCCGTGACCCGCGGGACGCCGGCACCGCGGAAGGCCGCCGGCCCGGTGGAAAGGGTCGGCGGCCTCCCGCCGGTCCGCGTCAGCTCACGACTGCTCGAGCGCCTTGCCCTCCACCCGGGCCCGCACCTGCTCCGGCGTCAGGTACGAGTCGGTGAACTCGAAGTCCTTCAGCCGGGCCGGCTTGCGGGCCTGGAAGCCGGTGCGGACGAAATCGTCGCCCGCCACCGCGTTCAGCAGCCAGTTGGTCATCACGCGGGCCTTGGCGACATTGGTGCGCAGCGCCCCCCAGTGGTAGCCGCGGGCCACCAGCTGGGCGGGCAGACCCCGCAGTTCGATGCCGAGCGGCTTGGACACCGCGTCCTTGCCGCCGAGGTCGACGACGAGGCCCAGGTCCTTGTGCACGTAGGGCGCCATCGGCTGGTTGCGCAGGGTCGCGATGACGTTGTCGGCGACCTTGCGGCCCTGCCGCATGGCGTGCTGTGCGGTGGGCGGGCAGACCGCGCCCGGCACGCCCTTCGCCTCGTCGGGCACGGCGGCCGCGTCCCCGAGCGCGAACACCCCGTCGTGGCCCGGCAGGCACATCTCGGCGGTCACCGCCAGCCGGCCCTTGATCGTCTCCGCGCCGAGCGTGGCGATCAGCGGGCTCGCGACCACACCCGCCGTCCAGATGAGCGTG
Organism: Streptomyces sp. 1222.5; assembly: GCF_900105245.1. Classification (NCBI taxonomy): domain Bacteria; kingdom Bacillati; phylum Actinomycetota; class Actinomycetes; order Kitasatosporales; family Streptomycetaceae; genus Streptomyces; species Streptomyces sp. 1222.5. The sequence continues at coordinate 7,849,725 of NZ_FNSZ01000001.1, forward strand.
TGCGTCGGCACCACCCGGCCGTCGGTGAACGTGACCTCCTCGCCAGTCGCCTTGTCGATCGACACGCCGAGCGAGACGTCGATGCCGCGCCGCTTGAGGATCTCCTGAGCGCTGCGGCCGAGCTTGTCGCCCAGCTCCGGCATGAGCTTGGGCGCGATGTCGATCAGATGCCACTTGATCAGGCCCGGATCCAGCCGCGGGTAGCGCTGTACGGCGGCGTGCGTCAGCCGCTGCAGGCAGGCGGCGGTCTCGGTGCCGGCGTAGCCGCCGCCGACGACCACGAACTGCAGACGGGCTGCCCGCTCGGCCGGGTCGTCGCTGGCGTCCGCGAGGTCGAGCTGCGAGATGACGTGGTCACGGACGTACGCGGCCTCGGCGAGGGTCTTCATCCCGAAGGCGTGCTCGGTCAGCCCGGGGATGTCGAAGGTCCGGGTCACGCTGCCCGGCGCCAGCACGATGTAGTCGTACGGTTCGTCGACGATCTTGTCGGTGATGGTGCGGATGACGCACACCTTGGCCTTCAGGTCCACACCGATGGCGCCGCCCGGAATGATCCGGGTGCGGTACTTCTTGCTGCGGCGCAGCGAGAGGGCGATCGACTGCGGCGTCAGCACGCCGGAGGCGACCTGGGGCAGCAGCGGCAGATAGAGCTGGTAGGCGTAGGGCGTCACCAGGGTGACGGCGGCCTCGTCCGGGGACAGCTTCCGCTCCAGGCGGCGGACGCAATCGACTCCGGCGAAGCCCGCGCCAACCACCAGGATCCTGGGTCGTGTCACGGTGTTCATCCCTTTCTGCGGCTCCAGGCGGTCCGACTTGACGCCGTTCGCGTGCCCCGGATCGCTGCGCACCAACACCGATCCCACCGTGATCCCAGCCGTTCCGCCAGCGGGGGTGCGGCAGGCAGACGAACGCGTGGGCACCAGCATGCCCCCACTCGGCACGGAGTAACCGGTTGTCGGACGGATACACGTCGTACACGCGTCGGATCCGCCGGAGCGCCGCGGTGTCACCAGGGCAGGAAGACGTGGATGTCCTTGCCGTGGTCGTGTACGACGACGCTGACCTGGGTGCACAGCGTGTGCACCAGATGCCAGCCGATGCCGCCGCCGCCCGTGCGCGGGTGGAAGGGGCGCGGCTCAGGCTTGGTCGTGCTCGTGTCGCGCATCGTGACGTGCACTCCGTCGAAGGTGCGGCGCATCCGCAGGTCGAACGGCCCGGGCGCGTACTGGATCACGTTGGCGGCCAGCTCGGTGACGACCAGCAGGATGTCGTCCCAGTACTCGTGCGCGCCCGGCGGGGCGCTGCCGGCCAGGACGCCGAGGAAGTCCTCCGCGGCGGACCGCGCCTCCGTGACGTTGCGCAGCTCACCCGCGAAGGAGAACGTACGCTCGTACGTCTCCTCCGCAGGAGGTGTGTCGTCCCAACGCGGCTCCGTCGCCATCTCGCATTCTCCGGTCCCGGCGGCAAGGGATTTTCGAACCCCTCCGACCAGGAGGTCGTCGTTGCTGATCTCCTCGTGTGTGGCGGGTTCCCACAGCGGCACAGGCTATCCGTTCACCCGTGCCCGGTGTTCGGGAGGATCGCACCCGATCAGCGGAAGACGTCGTCCGGCTCGTCCCAGTCGGCCTGCTCCCGAGGCCCCCTCCGGGCCTGCGACCGGGCCTCGTACATCGCCTCGATCTCTGCGGCGCAGTGCCGCACGATAGCGTCCCTGCGCAGTTTCATCGACGGAGTGAGCAGTCCGTTGTCCGGGGCGAACGGCTCCGGCAGGACCCGGTAGACCCGGATGGACTCCGCCCGGGACACCGCGCTGTTCGCCGAGGCCACGGCCCGCGCGAGCTCCTCCCGCAGCGCGTTCTCCTCCCGCGCCTCACGGCCCGGCAGATCGCCCGGCAGCGCCAGCACGGCCCGCCAGTGCGTCAGGAACTCCGGGTCCAGGGTGATCAGAGCGCCCACACAGGGCCGGTCGTCGCCGATCACCACCGCCTGGTGGACCAGTGGATGCATGCGCAACCGCTGCTCCAGCGGGGCCGGGGCCACGCTCTTTCCGCCGCTGGTGACGATGATGTCCTTCTTGCGCCCGGTGATCGTCAGATAGCCCTCGGAGTCCAGCCGCCCGATGTCCCCGGTGGCCAGCCAGCCACCGCGCAGCGCGAAACGGGTGGCCCCCTCGTCGCTGACGTAGCCCTGGAACACCGACGGCCCCCGTACCAGGATCTCCCCGTCGTCGGCCACGTGGACGTCGGTGCCCGGCAGCGGCCGGCCCACCGTCCCCGACTTCTCCCGGCCCAGCGGCTGCATGGTGATCCCGCCGGAGGACTCGGTGAGTCCGTAACCGTCGTGGACGTACACGCCGATGCCCTCGTAGAACAGGGACAGTTCGCGGCTGAGGGAGGAGCCGCCGGAGGTGCCGCGCAGCACCCTGCCGCCGAGGGCCGCGCGCAGTCGGCGGTACACCGTCCGCTCGTACAGGGCGTGTTGCAGTCTGAGGTCGAACCCGGGCCCCGCGCCGCCGCCCAGCCGACGGCGTTCCTCGGCCGCGGCGAAGTCCCGCGCGGTCTGCGCGGCCCGCTGGAACAACGCGCCCCGGCCCGCCTGTTCGGCGGCGCGCAGGAAATTCTTGTACAGCTTCTCGAACACCGACGGCACCCCGTACAGGTACGTCGGCCGGAACGTGGTCAGCGCCGAGGACAGGGCTGCCTCGGTCATCTCCGGCTCGTGCGCCATCAGGACCCCGCCGCGCACACACGTCAGCATGATCATGATGCCGTAGACGTGCGAGAACGGCAGGAAGGCCAACACCGACGGCTGTTCGCCCGGCGGGGCCGCGGTGTGCAGCCACCCGGCCAGCAGGACGTCACAGGGGTAGGCGAGCCCGCGGTGGCTCAGCGCGCAGCCCAGCGGGCGTCCCGAGGTGCCGGAGGTGTACACGATGGCCGCCGTGGAGTCCGGCAGCACGATCCGGCGCAGCGACTCCACGGTCGTGTACGGCACGACCCCGCCCCGCTCGGTGAGTTCCCGCAGCGCGCCCGCGTCGAGCTGCCAGACGTGCCGCAGCCGCGGCAGCCGGGTGCACACGGTCCCCACGGTCATCACGCCCTGCTCGTCCTCGACGACCACGGCCACGCAGCCGGCGTCCCGCAGGATCCACTCGACCTGCTCCCGCGCCGACGTCGGATGGATCGGCACGACCTCGGCGCCGACGGCCCACAGCGCGTGGCAGAGCACCGTCCACTCGTAGCGGGTACGGGCCATCAGGGCCACCCGGTGCCCGGGCGAGATCCCGGCGGCGACCAGCCCCTTGGCCAGGTCGGTCACCTCGTCCCGCACCTCGACCGCGGTCACCTCCTCCCACACGGTGGCCGCGGGGTCCGCGCGGCGCGCGAGGAGGGGCAGGGTCGGATCACGGTCCGCGAGGTCGAAGACGCTGTCGGCGAGGCCGCCGGCGATCGGCGAGGTGACGTCTGGAGCGAGGGCGACGTCCCGCATGCGCTGCTCCCGGGTGTACGGAGGGTCACGCCGCCGAACGGCTCGGTGTCGGCGGTGCTCGAATGTAGCCCAGGTGACCGCGTTCGGTGACGGGAACGCCGAAGTCGTGATCGGCTGATGATGTGGGCGTGTCCTGGGGACTCGGCAGGCATGAGCCATGTGAACCCCGATCCGGAACCCGAACGCACCACAGGGCTGGAACCCGGAGGAGGCGTCCCGCCGGGCGAGACGCCGCCCGCCGAGAGCAGCATGCCCGAGGCCGGGCCCAGGGAGCCGCAAGCGCGGAGCCGGGGCTGGGCCAAGGCGCCGATGACGCTGATCCTCGTCCTCGTCGCCCTGATCGCGGCCTTCTTCCTGGTGTACGCCCTGGTGCTGATCCTGTGAGCGCGCCGCTCAGGCCTGGGTGAGCCGGACGCACCCGGTGACGACGTCGCGGAGACTGTCGGTGCGGGCCAGGAGCCGGCGCTGCTCACGGGCGCCGTTCCCGGTGCGCAGCAGTTCCCGGACGGCCCGGTCGGCGCGGTCCGCGTCGCCACTGCCGGTGAGCGCGTCCCCGCAGTGCTCCAGCAGGGAACGCACGACCTGCTCGGCAGGCTTCGGCAGCAGCGTCACCGGGTCCAGCAGGTCGCCCTCCAGACCGAACCGGGCGGCCTGCCAGTCCGCCAGCCTGAGCAGGCTCACGCTGGGGTCCGGCGCCGGCCGTGCCGCCCGCCAGTCCCGCGCGGCGGTCTCCACGAGGGCGCGGCTGAGCGTGGCGATCAGCACGGCGGTGTTCGCGCACAGGCAGACGTCGGCCACCCGGATCTCCACCGTGGGGTAGCGGGCCGACAGCCGGGCGTCGAAGTAGACCATGCCCTCGTCCAGGATGGCCCCCGTGGCGACCATGTCGGCCACCCGCCGGTGATAGCGCTCGGCGGTCTCGAACGGCTCCGTGGGACCGGCCGACGGCCAGCGGTTCCACACCCGGCTGCGGTAGCTGCCGTAGCCGGTGTCCTGGCCCTCCCAGAACGGGGAGTTGGCGCTGATCGCGCGGAGCACCGCCAGCCACGGGCGGATCCGGTCCAGGACGGCGACGCCCTCCTCGTCGGACTCCACCGACACATGGACGTGGCAGCCGCACACGAGCTGCTCCCACGTGGGTATCCCGTACCGCTCGGCCAGCCACCGGTACCGCTCGTTCATGCTGAGGGAGGGGCTGACGGGCAGGGGGGACGAGGCCAGCGCGGCGACCGCGCACCCGATCTCGCCGGCGTGCCGGGCCGCCTCCTTGCGGCAGCGGACGATCTCGTCCCCCAGGTCCGCCATGTCCGCCTGCGGATGCGTGGCGAACTCCAGCATCTGCCCGAACAGCTCCTTCTCGAAGACGTCCTGGCCGGGATCGTCCTGGGCCGCCCGGGCGAGGACGGGCGCGGCAAGCGCCCGCGGATCGCCGGTGTCCGGATCCACCAGGAGGAGTTCCTCCTCCACTCCGACGGTGCGCACGTGGTGCCGCCCTTCTGCCAGTGCCACGAGGGGCAGTCGCGGGTCGTTACGACCCCCGAATGCCCCTGGCGCGGCAGCCGACACCTACGGCCGTCAGTGCTCCGGTGCCAGCCAGACGGTGGCGAGCGGCGGGAGGGTGAGTTCCAGGAACCCGTCCTCGGGCTTGAGCGGTCCGCCGGAGCCGACCCCACCGCCGCCGTAACGGACGTCGTCCGTGTTCAGCTCCTCCTGCCAGGCGGGTACCTCGTCGGGCACCCACACCCGGTAGCCGTGCCGGACGACGGGGGAGAAGTTCGACACCGCCAGCAGCGGGCACCCCTCACGGTCGTAGCGCAGGAACGCGAACACGTTGTCGTCGGCGGCGTCGCACAGCACCCAGCGGAAGCCGGCCGGGTCGGTGTCCCGCTGCCACAGCGCGGGTGTCGCCCGGTACCGCTCGTTCAGGTCCCGCACCAACTGCTGGACACCGCGGTGGTCGCCGGCCGAGTGGTAGCCGTCGTCGAGCAGCCACCACTCGGGGCCGTGTGCCTCCGACCACTCCGCTCCCTGGGCGAACTCCTGCCCCATGAAGAGCAGCTGCTTGCCCGGGTGCGCCCACATGAAGCCGAGGTAGGCACGGTGGTTGGCGCGCCGCTGCCACCAGTCGCCCGGCATCTTCGACACCAGGGCCTGCTTGCCGTGGACGACCTCGTCGTGGGAGATCGGCAGGACGTAGTTCTCGCTGTAGGCGTACACCATCGAGAACGTCATCTCGTTGTGGTGGTACTTGCGGTGCACCGGCTCCTTCTGGACGTACTCCAGGGAGTCGTGCATCCAGCCCATGTTCCACTTCAACCCGAACCCGAGCCCGCCGCCGTCCGTCGGCCGGGTCACGCCGTCCCAGGCGGTGGACTCCTCGGCGATGGTCACCACGCCCGGGCAGCGCCGGTACACCGTGGCGTTCATCTCCTGCAGGAAGGCCACCGCGTCGAGGTCCTCCCGCCCGCCGAAGACATTGGGCTCCCACTGGCCGGAGTCCCGCGAGTAGTCGAGGTAGAGCATCGAGGCGACCGCGTCCACGCGCAGCCCGTCGATGTGGAACTCCTCGCACCAGTACACGGCGTTGGCGACGAGGAAGTTGCGCACCTCGGTCCGCCCGTAGTCGAACTCGTAGGTGCCCCAGTCGGGATGCTCGGCCCGCCGCCAGTCCCCGGGTTCGTACAGCGGGTCGCCGTCGAACCGGCCCAGCGCCCAGTCGTCCTTCGGGAAGTGCGCGGGCACCCAGTCCATGATCACGCCGATGCCGGCCCGGTGGAGCGCGTCCACCAGGTACCGGAAGTCGTCCGCGGAGCCCAGCCGGGGCGTCGGCGCGTAGTACGAGGTGACCTGGTAGCCCCAGGAGCCGCTGAACGGATGCCCGGCGACCGGCATCAGCTCGACGTGCGTGAAGCCCATCGCCCTGACGTACGCGGGCAGTTCGTCCGCGAGCTGCCGGTACGACAACCCCGGTCGCCAGGAGGGCAGATGCACCTCGTACACAGAGAACGGCGCCTCGTGCACGGGCGTGTCCCCGCGGTGCGCCATCCACTCCCCGTCCCCCCACTCGTGGCGCGAGGCGGCCGTCACGACCGACGCCGTGTCCGGCGGCATCTCCGTGCCCCGTGCCATCGGGTCCGCCTTGAGGAAGCGGTGGCCGTAGCGGGAGGTGATCTCGAACTTGTACCGGGCGCCCTCGCCGATCCCCGGCAGGAACAGCTCCCACACCCCGGACGCGCCGAGCGAGCGCATCGGGTACTGCGTGCCGTCCCAGTACGTGAACTCCCCGGCCACCCGCACGCCCTGGGCGTTGGGCGCCCACACGGTGAAGCGGGTGCCCGCCACGCCCTGGTGGGTCATCGGCTCGGCGCCGAGCGCCCGCCACAGCTGCTCGTGCCGGCCCTCGCGGATCAGGTGCAGGTCCAGCTCGCCGAGGGCGGGCAGGAAGCGGTACGGGTCGTGCACCTCCTGCTCCGCGTCGTCGTACGCCACCAGCAGGGTGTACGACGGGACCTCCGGGTGCGGGAGCACGGCCGCGAAGAGCCCGTCGCCCTCCGACTCCAGAGCGGTGCGCCTGCCGTCGATCACGACGGACACCGCGCGGGCGTTCGGGCGCAGGGCGCGGAACAGGGTGCCGCCCGGGACCGGGCGGGCGCCCAGCAGGGCGTGCGGATCGTGGTGCGCACCGCCCAGCAGACGGCCGCGGTCGGCGGGGTCCAGCGGGGCGGCCGCGGCCGCCTTGGGGCCGGCGGCCTCGGGACGTGTGGTGTCGCGCAGTGCCATGACCTCAGCCTCCCCACACGGCGAGTCGCTTGATCGCCGCCATCGGTACCGGCAGCCAGTCGGGCCGGTGTCTCGCCTCGTACAGCACCTCGTAGACCGCCCTGTCCGTCTCGTGCGCGCGCAGCAGCGCGTGCTTCTTCCGTGGATCCCAGCCCGCACGGGCCGCGTAGCCCGCGCAGAACGCCTCCCGGCAGCGGCGCGCCCATTCGGGTCGCCAGGGGCGGCGCTGCCGGGCCGCGTAGTCGAAGGAGCGGAGCATCCCCGCCACGTCCCGCACCGGGGACTGGGGGGCCCGCCGCTCGGACAGCGGCCTGGACGGCTCGCCCTCGAAGTCGATGACGAACCAGTCGCGGCCGGCCCGGAGCACCTGTCCGAGGTGCAGGTCGCCGTGGATGCGCTGGGCGGCCGGCCCGGTGTCGCACGTGGCCAGCGCCCCGAAGGCGGTCCGCAGACCCGGTACGAAGGGCCGCAGCCCGGGTACGGCGTGCGCGGCGGCGTCCAGCCGCGCGCACATCGCCTCGGCCGTCCGGCCGTTCTCGCCGGGCCCCGCCGGCGGGAAGGCCTCCGCCAGCGCCAGGTGCACCTCGGCCATGGCCCGGCCGAGTTCGTGGGCCTCGCCGGTGAAGTCGTCACCCGCGGCGAGCGCGCGCAGCGCCAGGGTCCAGCCGTCGGTGGCGTCCGGCAGGAAGGGCTGGAGCACGCCGAGCGTCGCCGGCTGCGGCTCGGTCGTGCCGAACCAGGCCACCGGCGCCGGCACCCGGGTGCAGCCCTGGGCGGACAGCGCGGCCGACACCTCGAGGTCCGGGTTGACGCCGGGCTGGATGCGGCGGAACAGCTTCAGGATGTACGCGTCGCCGTACACGATCGACGTGTTGGACTGCTCGGCGTCCAGCAGCCGCGGCGGCAGCCCCCCGGGCAGGTGCGCGCCCGGATCCGCCTCGAAGCGCAGCGGGCCCGCCGCGCCGGGCTGCCGCAGCCGCTCCAGCAGCAGGTTCGCCGAGCGGGGGTCGTGCAGCGCGTCGTAGACCGCGAGCCCCGCCAGCGGGCCCTCCACCGCCCGCCCGATGTACGCCCGTTCCAGCCGCGGCACCGGGTTCTCGCGCAGCCCCAGCAGCAGCTGGTAGCAGTCCCCGGGCGGGGGAGTTCCCCCGGGCGTGGGCACGGGCGCGTGGGAGGCGTGCACCAGCAGGTGCAGACAGCCGGGGAACAGCTCGGTCACGGACAGCACCGACAGCTCGGTGACCGGCCGGTCCTTGCCCGCGAACCAGCGTTGCCTGGGCAGCCACTCGCGCAACAGCGCCCCGAGCGAGACCAGGGGGCCGTCGACGCCGACGGCGGTTCTCGGTCGGGGAGTGATGGTCTTCGGCATGGTGACGCGTCCTTTCCTCGGCGCCGGGGTTCAGCGGCGGCGGCCGATGCGGGATGCGACTCGGGTGAGCCGGAACCAGTAGAAGCCGTGGCCTTGCAGGGTGAGCAGGTAGGGCAGTTCACCGATCGCCGGGAAGCGCACGCCGCCGATCAGCTCGACGGGGTGCCGTCCGTCGTAGGCCCGCAGGTCGAGCTCGGTGGGCTGGGCGAAACGGGAGAAGTTGTTCACGCACAGCACGAGGTCGTCGCCGTACTCGCGCAGGAACGCCAGGACCGCCGGGTTGGAGGACTGCAGCTCCGTGAACGACCCCAGTCCGAAGGCAGGGTTCTGCTTGCGGATCTCGATCATGCGGCGTGTCCAGTGGAGGAGGCTGGACGGGGAGGACATGGAGGCTTCCACGTTGGTGACCTGGTAGCCGTAGACCGGGTCCATGATCGTGGGCAGGAACAGGCGTCCGGGGTCGCTGGAGGAGAATCCGGCGTTGCGGTCGGGTGTCCACTGCATGGGGGTGCGGACGGCGTCGCGGTCGCCGAGCCAGATGTTGTCGCCCATGCCGATCTCGTCGCCGTAGTAGAGGATCGGCGAGCCGGGCAGGGACAGCAGCAGGGCGGTGAACAGCTCGATCTGGTTGCGGTCGTTGTCGAGCAGGGGCGCGAGGCGGCGGCGGATGCCGATGTTGGCGCGCATACGCGGGTCCTTCGCGTACTCGGCCCACATGTAGTCGCGTTCCTCGTCGGTGACCATTTCGAGGGTCAGCTCGTCGTGGTTGCGCAGGAAGATGCCCCACTGGCAGCCGGCGGGGATCGCCGGGGTCTTGGCCAGGATCTCCGAGACGGGGTAGCGCGACTCGCGGCGGACGGCCATGAAGATGCGCGGCATGACGGGGAAGTGGAACGCCATGTGGCACTCGTCGCCGCCGGAGGCGTAGTCCCCGAAGTAGTCGACGACGTCCTCCGGCCACTGGTTGGCCTCGGCCAGCAGCACGGTGTCGGGGTACTGCGCGTCGATCTCCTTGCGCACCCGCCTCAGGAAGTCATGGGTGGCGGGCAGGTTCTCGCAGTTGGTGCCCTCCTCGGCGTAGAGGTAGGGGACCGCGTCGAGGCGGAACCCGTCGATGCCCAGGTCCAGCCAGAACTTCAGCGCCGCCAGGATCTCCTCCTGCACGGCCGGGTTCTCGTAGTTCAGGTCCGGCTGGTGCGAGAAGAAGCGGTGGAAGTAGTACTGGCCGCGGACCGGATCGAAGGTCCAGTTGGAGGCCTCGGTGTCGACGAAGATGATCCGGGCGTCCTGGTACTGCTTGTCGTCGTCGGCCCACATGTAGTAGTCGCCGTAGGGTCCCTCGGGGTTCTTGCGGGACTCCTGGAACCACGGGTGCTCGTCACTCGTGTGGTTCATGACGAAGTCGATGATGACGCGCATGCCGTGCTGGTGGGCGGCGTCCACGAACTCCACGAAGTCGGCGAGGTCGCCGAACTCGGGGAGCACCGCGGTGTAGTCGGAGACGTCGTACCCTCCGTCGCGCAGCGGCGACTTGAAGAACGGCGGCAGCCACAGGCAGTCCACGCCGAGCCATTGCAGGTAGTCGAGTTTGGCGGTCAGGCCCTTCAGGTCGCCGACACCGTCGCCGTTGCTGTCCTGGAAGGACCGCACGAGGACCTCGTAGAAGACGGCTCGCTTGAACCAGTCCGGGTCCCGGTCCTTCGCCGGAGTGTCCTCGAACGTGTCCAGTACCGGTTCGTTGACGGTCATGAGGCTGCGGGCCCTCCGTTCTGGGGCGTCGATCGCCCGACGTGGAGCACGTGCGCCGGCGCGCTGCCGGGCGTCAGGCGCACGTAGTTGGTCCTGCCCCAGTGGTACGTCCCGCCCGTCAGTTCGTCGTGCACCGACAGGGCGTCGTGCCATTCCAGGCCGAGTTGCGGCATGTCCAACGAGACCGTGGCCTCCTGGGTGTGATGCGGGTCGAGATTGACGACCACGATGACCGTGTCCGTGCCCGTGCTCTTGCTGTAGGCGAGCACGGCGTCGTTGTCGGTCCGATGGAAGCGGAGGTTCCGCAGGCGCTGTAGCGCGGGGTGCCGCCGCCGGATGTCGTTGAGCCGGGTGATGAGCGGGGCGATGGTCCGGCCCTCCCGTGCGGCGGCCTCCCAGTCGCGGGGCTTGAGCTGGTACTTCTCCGAGTCCAGGTACTCCTCGCCGCCCTCTCGCAGCGGGGTGTTCTCGCACAGTTCGTAGCCGCTGTAGATGCCCCAGGTGGGGGAGAGGGTGGCGGCGAGGACGGCGCGGGCCTCGAAGGCGGGCCGGCCGCCGTGCTGGAGGTGGGCGTGCAGGATGTCGGGGGTGTTCGGGAAGAAGTTGGGGCGCATGTAGGCCGCCGCCTCGCCCGACAGCTCCGTCAGGTACTCCGTCAGCTCCTGCTTGTCGTTGCGCCAGGTGAAGTACGTGTACGACTGCTGGAACCCGACCTGCGCGAGGGTGTGCATCATCGCCGGCCGGGTGAACGCCTCGGCCAGGAAGATCACGTCCGGGTCCTTGCGATTGATCTCCCCGATGACCCGTTCCCAGAACACGACCGGCTTGGTGTGCGGGTTGTCCACCCGGAAGATCCGCACCCCGTGGTCCATCCAGTGCCGCAGCACCCTCACGGTCTCGGTGACGAGCCCGTCCATGTCCGCGTCGAAGGCGATCGGGTAGATGTCCTGGTACTTCTTCGGCGGGTTCTCGGCGTAGGCGATGGTGCCGTCGGGACGGTGGTGGAACCACTCCGGATGCTTCTCCACCCAGGGGTGGTCGGGGGAGCACTGCAGGGCGAAGTCCAGCGCGATCTCCAGGTTCAGCTTCCGCGCCTCACCGACGAAGAAGTCGAAGTCCTCGATCGTGCCGAGGTCCGGGTGGACGGCGTCGTGCCCGCCCTCGGGGGAGCCGATGGCCCAGGGCACGCCCACGTCGTCCGGGCCGGCGTGCAGCGTGTTGTTGCGGCCCTTGCGGAACGTCGTGCCGATCGGATGGACCGGCGGCAGGTAGACGACGTCGAAGCCCATGTCCGCGATCGCCCTCAGCCGGCGGGCCGCCGTGCGGAACGTGCCGTGCGGCCGCTCCGCCGTGCCCTCCGAACGCGGGAAGAACTCGTACCAGGAACCGAACAGCGCCCGCTCCCGCTCCACCAGCAACGGCATCGCGTCGGAGGCCGTCACCAAGTCGCGCAGGGGGTACCGGGTGAGGAGTTCCTCCACCTCCGGGGCCAGGGCGGCCTTCAGACGGTCGTGCACCGACAGCGAGTCGTCGCCGAGGGCGTGCGCGGCGGCCAACACCAGGTTCCGCTCAGGGCCCTTGGGGACGCCCGCCGCCGCACGCCCGTACAGCTCGGCGCCCTCCTCCAGCACCAGACCGGTGTCGATGCCGGCCGGCACTTTGATGGACGCGGTGTGCCGCCAGGTGGCCAGCGGATGACTCCACGCCTCCACCCGGTAGGTCCAGCGGCCGGTGGCGTCCGCAGTGATCTCGGCGCCCCAGCGGTCACTGCCCGGGGACAGCTCCCGCATCGGAGTCCAAGGGCCTCGGCGGCCCTTGGGATCGCGCAGGACCACATTGGCACCCACGGCGTCGTGCCCTTCACGGAACACGGTGGCCGTGACCTCGAAGGTCTCACCGGTCACCGCCTTCGCCGGGCGCCTGCCGCACTCCACGGCCGGCCGGACGTCGCGTACCGGTACACGGCCGATGGCCGGGGTCCTGCGCATGTATCTCACCTCCGCCGTGCGCGAAGCCGGGCACGCGGCCCGGCTTCGCGATCCGAGACGGGCCGAATCGGATCGGTCCCGTGGGGGAACGCCTTGTACGGTGCCAGGTCAGGGGCTTGGCGCCGTGGAACGCCGCTCCGGTGGCTGCGCTCTTCTGGCCGTCCGGCGCGGCTGCGGCCGTCCGTCCTGCTCGCGCAGGTAGGTGACCAGGCTGGTGCGCAGATAGCGCTCGGCCGCGTCCGCGGCCTCGCGGGCGCACCGTTTGCCCATCAGAACGCACAGCGTGTAACCCGAGTCCTCGAAGGCGGCCCGGACCGTGCGGTCGTGGGGCGAGGCGAGCATCACGCGCTCCCACGCCCGGTAACGCCGCAACTGCCGGGCCACTTCGGCCTTGGCGGGTAGCAGCATCGCCCTCTTCACCCTCCACGCTCTCGACTGGGCGCGTTCCCGACGGTCGGGTGGTGTCCGCGCACGGGAAGGCGCGGCACCGTTACGGCGATCGAGGCTTTCACTTATGGTGCATGCACGATGACGCAGCGTCTTGTTGGAGCTTCAACCATTGCGGGTGTCGGGTGCTCGTGTTGCACGAATGGCGTAGCGCCCCCATCGTGAAGGTGACTCAGAAGCGATAACCGCTCACGCTATGTGTCCGGGATCCCTCCCGGACGGGGCAAGGGGAGCGAGAGCTTCGCCGGTGAGGAGCGAGCGACGATGAAGACCGCAGTGCCCTGCTACTACCACCTCGATGTGGAAGTCAGTCCGGAACGAGTGGTACAGGTCAGCCGCATCCTGGCCGCCCACCTCCGCTACTGGGACCTCGAGAACCTCGTGGCCCCGGTCTGCCTCGGCGCGGAACTGCTGCTGAGGGCGATCGACGAGCACGCGACCGACAAGCACACCTCGATCGAGATGTGGTGGAACGGCCAGCACCTGATCACCGCCTTCGGCGACGACGACCCCGATCTGCGCCCGGACCAGGACCTGCGGTCCTGCCTGGCGGACATCGCCGCGATGAGCGACGGCTGGGGGTGCTGTGCCTCCGACACCGGCAGCAAGATCATCTGGTTCTCGCAGCGCGCCCGTTCCGGCGAACGCGTCCCGCTGGTGCCCACCGCACCCGACCCCGCTCTGCGCACGGGCCTCCGCGTGCCGCGCGCCCTGCGGACGGCGGTGCTGGCCGCGCCCGCGCCCGCCGGTGACGGCGTCCTGGAGGGCAGCCGGTGACCGCCCGCAAGAAGCGTGCAGGGGTGCCCGTGTGGAGCGGGCACCCCTACCCGTTGGGCGCCTCGTTCGACGGACAGGGCACCAACTTCGCCCTCTTCAGCGAGGTCGCCGAGCGCGTGGAGCTGATCCTGGTCGACGAGTCCGGCAAGGAGACCCCAGTACGGCTGCACGAGGTCGACGGCTTCGTCTGGCACGCCTACCTGCCCGGCATCGGCCCAGGTCAGCGCTACGGGTTCCGGGTGCACGGCCCCTGGCAGCCCGCCCTCGGCAACCGCTGCAACCCGGCCAAGCTGCTGCTCGACCCGTACGCCCGTGCCGTGGACGGACAGATCGACAACCACGCCTCCCTGTACGAGCGCGCCCCGGACGGTCCCGCCCCGGCCGACAGCGCGGGCCACTCCATGCTCGGCGTGGTCACCGACCCGTTCTTCGACTGGGGCGACGACCGCCCGCCGCGGACGCCGTACGCGGAATCGGTCATCTACGAGGCGCACGTGCGCGGCATGACCCGCACCCATCCGGACGTGCCCGAACGGCTGCGCGGCACCTACGCCGGACTCGCCCACCCCTCGGTCGTCGAGCACCTCACCTCGCTCGGCGTGACCGCGGTGGAGCTGATGCCGGTCCACCAGTTCGTGCAGGACGGTGTCCTCCAGGACCGGCAGCTTTCCAACTACTGGGGCTACAACACCATCGGCTTCTTCGCCCCGCACAACGCCTACGCCGCCTTCGGCAGCCTCGGCCAGCAGGTCAACGAGTTCAAGGCGATGGTGAAGGCGCTGCACGCGGCCGGCCTCGAAGTCATCCTCGACGTGGTCTACAACCACACTGCCGAGGGCAACGAGATGGGCCCCACGCTGTCCTTCCGGGGCATCGACAACGCCTCCTACTACCGCCTGGTCGACGGCGACTGGGCGCACTACTACGACACCACCGGCACCGGCAACAGTCTGCTGATGCGGCACCCCTACGTACTGCAGCTGATCATGGACTCGCTGCGGTACTGGGTGACCGAGATGCACGTCGACGGCTTCCGCTTCGACCTCGCGGCCACGCTCGCCCGGCAGTTCCACGAGGTGGACCGGCTCTCGGCGTTCTTCGACCTGATCCAGCAGGACCCGGTGATCAGCCGCGTCAAGCTGATCGCCGAACCCTGGGACGTGGGCGAGGGCGGCTACCAGGTGGGCAACTTCCCGCCGCTGTGGTCGGAGTGGAACGGTAAGTACCGGGACGCCGTACGGGACTTCTGGCGCGCGGAGCCCGGTTCCCTCGGCGAGTTCGCCTCCCGGCTGACCGGCTCCTCCGACATCTACCAGCACAGCCGGCGCCGGCCCCGCGCGAGCGTCAACTTCGTCACCGCGCACGACGGTTTCACGCTGCGCGACCTGGTGTCGTACAACGACAAGCACAACGAGGACAACGGCGAGGACAACCGGGACGGCGAGAGCCACAACCGGTCCTGGAACTGCGGCGCGGAGGGCGACACCGGCGATCCCGCCGTCCTCGAACTCCGCGCCCGCCAGCAGCGCAACCTGCTGGCCACGCTGCTGCTCTCGCAGGGCATCCCGATGCTCTGCCACGGCGACGAACTCGGCCGCACCCAGCGCGGCAACAACAACGCCTACTGCCAGGACAACGAGATCTCGTGGGTCGACTGGGAGCTGACGGCGGAGCAAAGCGCCCTGGTGGAGTTCACCCGGCACCTCATCGGCCTGCGCGCCGCGCATCCGGTGCTGCGCCGCCGCCGCTTCTTCCGCGGCGAGACCGCGACCAACGCCGAACAGCCGCTGCCCGATCTCATGTGGCTGCGGCCGGACGCCCGCGAGATGACCGACCGGGACTGGCAGCGCGGCGACGCGCACTCGGTCGGCGTGTTCCTCAACGGCGACGCCATCGCCGAACGCGACCCGTACGGGCGCCGCATGACCGACGACAGCTTCCTGCTGCTCGTCAACGGCTACTGGGAGCCGGTCGACTTCCGGCTGCCGGACGGCTCCTTCGGCGAGCGCTGGACCACCCTCATCGACACCGCGGATCCCGACGGCGTCCCCGACGAACGCGAACGCAAGGCGGCCACGAAGCTCCCCGTGGAGTCGCGCAGCCTGATCCTGCTGTCCAGGCCGTCGAGAGCGGCCGGCTAGGCGCGGCCCCGGCCACCGGGGCCCGGCCGGCTCGCGGCGGGCGGAGGACCACCCTGCGGTCCGGTCACCGGTGGCTGCGGGACGTCACCGTGAACTGCGCGCCGTCCGCGTCGCGCAGCACCGCCTCCTGCTCGTCCTCGCTCAGGACGCTGCCGCCGTGCTTCTCCGCGGCACGGGCGCAGGCCGCCACGTCGGACACGGCGAAGTGGATCTGCCAGTGCGGGCGCACGGAGGGGTCCGGGGCGGCTTCCACGGCGCCGGAGTCGATGCGCGCGACCACGTCCCCCTGGTAGCGCAGCAGCACCTCTCCGCCCGCGTACTCGACCTCGCACCCCGACACCTCGGACGCCCAGTCGAGGATCTCGCCGTAGAAGATCGCGGAATCGAAGGCGTCGCGGGTGTGCAGCCGGATGAAGGCCGGCGTGGCCCGCCGCCACGCCTCCCAGTTGTAGACCAGCTCGCCCTGCCAGATGCCGAAGGTCGCCCCGTCGCGGTCCGCGAGGAGCGCGGCACGGCCGGGCGGGAAGGACAGCGGTCCCACGGCCGCCGTGCCACCCCGCTCGCGGGCCCGGGCCACGGCCACGTCGGCGTCCGGCACGGCGAAGTACGGCGTCCAGGCCACCGCCATCTGCCACATGGCGGCGACGGCGGCGATCCCGGCCACCGGCACCCCGTTCGCGAGGGCGATACGGAAGTGCTCGCCGAGTTTCGCGCCGCGCCAGCGCCAGCCGAGGACGGCCGTGTAGAAGTCCTGCGTGGCCTCCAGGTCCCGGCTGGTGAGACTCACCCAGCACGGCGCACCGAAGACCGAGTGGGTGGAGACGACATCCCGGCGCCTCGGCGCGCCTTCGGTCCGTCCGCCGCTGACAGGGGGGTCTTGGTTCATGGCAGTGCGTCCTGCTCTCGGGGCGGGGCCGGGCGGCCACCGGTCTTGCACCAGTGTCCGGCCGGAGGGGGGAGGGCTGCCTGTCGAGTACCCCGGGTGGCGGGGGGTCAGTACCCCGGGGGTGGCCCACTGCTGGGCCGTTCGCGCACCATGGGAGGCATGGGAGAGAGCGAAGCGGACCGCATCGCCGAGCTTCAGGCGGAGGTCGACCAGTTGAAGGAGGCCGTGGCCTCGCACGCGGTGGTCGACCAGGCGATCGGGATGATGGTGGCCTTCGGCCGGGTGAGCCCGGACCAGGGCTGGGAGGTGCTCAAAGACGTCTCCCAGCACACCAACATCAAACTGCGGAACGTCGCTGAACTGATCCTCGTCTGGGGGCGCCGGGGTGACATACCGCCCGAGGTGCGGGCCGAACTGGAGGACGCCCTGGACCGCTACGGCCCCACGCAGGTGCCCGGCGCGGACGCGTGAGGGGCCGGCGGCTCGCCGGGGGGGGGGGGTGCTCAGCGGGCCTCGGCGAGCAGTTCCTCGCGCAGACGGTCGAAGCAGCTGCTCAGCAGCCGGGAGACGTGCATCTGCGAGATGCCGAGCTGGTCGGCGATCCGGCTCTGGGTCATGCCGCGGAAGAACCGCAGGTAGAGAATGAGGCGCTCGCGCTCGGGCAGGGCGTCCAGGCAGGGCCGGACGGCGGCCCGGTCGACCACCAGGTCGAAGCCGGGGTCGGACGCGCCGAGCGAGTCGCCGAGGGCGTAGCCGTCCGTACCGGCCACCTCGGCGTCCAGCGACAGCGCGGAGAAGCACTCCAGGGCCTCCATGCCGGTGCGCACCTCGTCCTCGGTGAGCCGGGTGTACGCGGCGATCTCGGCGATCGTGGGGGCCCGGCCGGACGTGGTCTGCGCCAGCTCCTTCGCGGCGCTGCGGACCCGGTTGCGCAGGTCCTGCACTCGGCGCGGCACGTGCAGGGTCCACATGTGGTCGCGGAAGTGGCGTTTGATCTCACCGGTGATCGTCGGCACGGCGTACGCCTCGAACGCCCGGCCGCGCTCCGGATCGAAGTGGTCGACGGCTTTCACGAGTCCGAGGGCGGCCACCTGGTACAGGTCCTCCAGGGCCTCGCCGCGGCCGCGGAACCGCACGGCGATCCGCTCGGCCATGGGGAGCCACAGTTCGATCAGCTCGTCGCGGAGCGTCCGGCGCTCGGGACCGTCGGGCAGCTTCGCGAGCCGCTCGAAGGATTCCACCGTGTCGGGGGCGTCGTCGTGGGGGTGGGGCTTGCTGCTGCTGCCGGTGACAGGCATCGTGCGCACCTCTCTCAGCAGGTGCTGAATGGACAGACACCGCGGGAGGTGCGCTCGGACCGGGAAATGGGCACGGGGGCGTCCGGCGGCACCGGGTCCCACGGACGTGCCTCCTGTCCGAAGCACTTCCGTTTGCTTTCCCCCTCGCGGACATCTCTAAACAATTGAGTACATAAAGGACTTTACGAATTCCGGAGGTGGACTTGGGGGTATTACCTCTGTCACAGAGGTAATTTCCGAGGTGTGGCGAACGACGCGTTCACGGAGGAACTGGCCGACGCGCTGGTACGCATCCAGCGGCTGATCCGGCGCCGTCTGCGGGGCGGGCTCACCGTCCCCCGGCTGCGCGGTGCCGAGGTGGAACTGCTGCGGCTGGTCGAGGCCCGGCCCGGCATCGGCATCTCGGAGGCGGCCCGGCGGCTGCACCTGGCGGGCAATTCGGTGTCGACCCTCGTCAACCAGCTCGTCCGGGAGGGATACCTGGTCCGGGAGACCGATCCCGCCGACCGCCGCGGCGCCCGCCTGCTGCTGACCGGCGCCGGCGAGAAGCGGCTCGGGGACTGGCGGCGCCGCCGGGCCGAGCTGGTGGACCGCCACGTCTCCCGGCTCGACGACGCCGACCGCGAGGCCCTGCGCGCGGCCCTCCCGGCCCTGCGCAAGCTGGCCGCCACCCTGCACGAGGAGGCCGAGGAATCATGACGAGAAACCCACCGCACAACCCCGGCCCACCGGCCAAAGCCCTGGACTCGGCCTCGCGCGCGGCGGAGCCGGCAGCGCCTGCGGGCATTCCGGGTACGGCGACCGGGGCGGCCGCGGGGCCGGGAGCAGAGGCCGAGGGCGCGACCCCGCGCGCCGTGGGGGGTGTGGTCGGGCCGGAAGCGGCGGTCGGTGGGGGCGGTTGCGGTGCGGCGGTCGGGGCGGTCGCGGGAGGGGGTGGGGCGGCGGTGCCGGGGCCGGTGGCCTCAAAGGCGGCCCCGCGCGCGATGGGCCGCTCGCAGGGGGCGGGCGCGGCGCTCGGGGCGGAGGCCTCGGGTGTGGGGCCGTGCGGGGCGGGGGTGCCCGGTGGACTGGACGGGGTCGCGTCGGGCGTGGGGGCGAGCGGGCCCGGGGCCGCGTTCTCGGCGGGCCGGGCGGGCCACCGCCTGTCGATCCCGGAAGCGGTCGGTACGGGCGGTGGCGTGCCCTCCGCCGCGGGGGACCCGGCCTGGGCCGTCGCGTGTGTGGGGCTCACCCATGCCTTCGGGGAGACCCGTGCCGTCGACGGGCTGGATCTCGGCGTCCGGGAGGGAGAGGTGTTCGGGCTGCTCGGGCCCAACGGCGCGGGCAAGACCACCGCCATCCGCTGCCTCACGACGCTCCTGCCCGTCCCCTCCGGCACGGTCCGCGTCTTCGGTCACGACGCCGCCAGGGAACGCATGGCCGTCCGGCGCCTGCTCGGCTACGTCCCGCAGCAGCTCTCCGCCGACAGCGGCCTCACCGGCCGGGAGAACGTCGCCCTCTTCGCCCGGGTCTTCGACGTGCGCCGCCGCGAGCGCGCCGAGCGGGTCGCCCAGGCCCTCGCCGCCGTCGGCCTCGCGGACGCCGCCGACCGGCTCGCCGGCACCTACTCGGGCGGAATGGTCCGCCGCCTCGAACTCGCCCAGGCCCTGGTCAGCGCACCGCGGCTGCTCATCCTCGACGAGCCCACCATCGGCCTCGACCCGATCGCCCGCACCGGCGTCTGGGAGCACATCAACGCCGTCCGCGCGGCCACCGGCATGACCGTCCTGGTCACCACCCACTACATGGACGAGGCCGACCAGTACTGCGACCGGGTCGGCCTGATGCACCGCGGCCGCATCCACGCCCTCGGCACGCCCGCCGAGCTGCGCCACGGTCTCGCCGAACGCCACGGCACCGACGTCCTGCCCACGCTGGAGGACGTCTTCCGCGAGGTCGCCGGCAGCGGCCTCGACGACCACTGCGGAGGAGGTTTCCGCGATGTCCGAAGCACCCGCCGCACCGCCCGTCGCGTCGGCTGACGGCACGCTCGAGAACACCGCGCTGCTGCTCAGCCCGCCCGTACCCCGCGCCGGCCGGCTGCTGCTGCCCGCCCGCGTCGGCGCCCTGTGCGCGGTCGAACTGCAGAAGCTGCGCCACGATCGCACCGAGCTGTACACCCGCGCGGTCCAGCCCGCCCTCTGGCTGCTGATCTTCGGTCAGACCTTCACCCGGATCCGGGCGATACCCACGGGCGGCATCCCGTACGTCGACTACCTGGCGCCCGGCATCATCGCCCAGTCCGCCATGTTCATCGCGATCTTCTACGGCATCCAGATCATCTGGGAACGGGACGCGGGCATCCTGAACAAACTCCTCGTCACCCCGACCCCGCGCTCGGCCCTGATCACCGGCAAGGCGTTCGCGGCCGGGGTGAAGTCCCTGGTGCAGGCGGTCGTCGTCATCCTGATCGCGGCCCTCCTCGGCATCGCCCTCACCTGGAACCCGCTGAAGCTGCTCGGCGTCGCGCTCGCGGTGGTCCTCGCCGCCGTGTTCTTCTCCTGCCTGTCCATGACCATCGCGGGCATCGTCCTCAGCCGCGACCGGCTCATGGGTTTCGGACAGGCGATCACCATGCCGCTGTTCTTCGGCTCCAACGCCCTCTACCCCGTTTCGGTGATGCCGGGCTGGCTCCAGGCCGTCAGCAAGGCCAACCCGCTGAGCTATCAAGTCGACGCCCTGCGCGGCCTGCTGCTGGGCACGCCCGCGCATCTCGCGGTCGACTACGGCGTGCTCGCGGTGGCCGCCGCCCTCGGCATCACCGCGGCCTCCTCGCTGCTCGGCCGGCTGGCCCGCTGATCTTGCCGGCGACGTGATGTGCGGCACGCCCGCCCCGCCCGCCGGACGGCGCCGGGAGGGGATTGTTCCTGCGCAGCGCTTGATCACCGATCAAAGCGGGTGAATTCCCTGGCCACAGCGCATTCTGCTCATTTGACAGTGCGCTGAGCACACAGATAAACAGCAGCTCTCGAAAGGCGAGAGGGGCACTGTGTACGAGCCGAACGTGGTCGGGGACTGGCAGGAGTACGACGAGCATGCCGGTCTGCGCGTCCGCGTCCACCGTCTGGAGGCCGCCGAGCCCCCGCGCGGACGCGACGACGCCGCCGTCGGGCTGACGTATTTCAGTGTCCGGGTGACCATCGAGAACCGCGGAGCCCGGCACTACGGCATCCACCTGGAGGACGGCCAGATCGACGTGCGGGTCGGCCCCGACGGCGAGGGCGCCTTCATCGACTGGCGCAGCTCGCAGTTCATCGAGGGCTTCGACGTCTATCCGCTGCGCCGGGCCACCGCCGTGATCTACGCCGCCGCCCCCGAGGGCGCCCTCAGTCAGGTGGACGTGCAGGTGCAGCTGCGGGTCGACGAGGAGTGGGCCGACCGCCGGCTGTGGGCGGGCGGCATCGGTGTCTCGGAGTCGGCGACGGCTGCCGCTTCCACGGCCACCGCGCAGGCGGGCCTCGCCCACCAGGTGAGCGCCTTCCTCAAGGACCAGACCGAGCCCGGCACCGCCTGACACGAGCGGCGGTGCCGTACGGCCCGAGGCTGAACGCGGGTCAGTGCGCGATGCCGTCGATGATCTCCCGGGCGCCCTGCCGCAGCAGCGCCACCGCCACCGAGGTGCCGAGCGTGGCCGGATCCAGCCGGCCCGCCCACTCGTGGGCGTTCAGCCGGGTCTTGCCGTCCGGCGTGAACACACAGGCCCGCAGCGAGAGTTCACCGCTGCGGTCCATGCGCGCGTAACCGGCGATCGGGCTGTTGCAGTGGCCCTGCAGCACATGCAGGAACATCCGCTCGGCCGTGGCCTCCCGGTGGGTGGCCGGGTCGCCGAGCCCGCTGACCGCGTCGATCAGCGCCCTGTCGTCCTCCCGGCACTGCAGGGCCAGGATCCCCGCGCCGATCGGCGGCATCATCGTCTCGGTCGACAGCACCTCGCTGATCACGTCCGTGCGGCCGATCCGTTCCAGGCCGGACACCGCCAGCAGCAGCGCGTCCGCCTCGCCGGCGGCCAGCTTCTCCAGCCGGCGGTTGGCGTTCCCGCGGAACGGCACGCACTCCAGGTGCGGGTGCGTGGCGGCCAGCTGCGCGATCCGGCGCACCGAGGAGGTGCCGATCCGGGTGCCGGCCGGCAGCTCGTCCAGACCGAGCCCGCCCGGGTGCACCAGCGCGTCCCGGACGTCGTCCCGCTTCAGGAACGCGGCGAACACCGTGCCCGCGGGCAGCGGCCGGTCGGCGGGGACGTCCTTGACGCAGTGCACCGCGAGGTCGGCCTCCCCGGCGAGCAGGGCGGCGTCCACCTCCTTGGTGAACGCGCCCTTGCCCTCGACCTGGGACAGGTCGCCCATCCACTTGTCACCGGTGGTCTTCACGGGGACGACCTCGGTCCGCACTCCCGGGTGCAGTACGGCCAACTCGGCGCGTACGCGCTCGACCTGAGCCAGCGCCATGGGCGAGTCGCGGGAGACGATACGGATGAGTTCCGGCACAGACATGGGGGACACGATAGACCCTGGGGCCGGACCCCCGTCACAGCATGACGTGTTTCACCTGGGTGTAGTCGAGCAGGCCGGTGAGGGAGAGGTCACTGCCGTATCCGGAGTGCCGTACGCCCCCGTGCGGCATCTCGGACACCGTCGTGCCATGGGTGTTGACCCAGACGATGCCGGTGTGCAGCTCCCGGCTCGCGCGCATCGCGCGGTCGTGGTCCCGGGTCCAGACACTCGCCGCGAGCCCCTGGGGCACGCCGTTGGCCAGGCGGAGGGCCTCGGCCTCGCCGGTGAACGGCTGGACGGTGACGACCGGTCCGAACACCTCGCTGCGGACGATCTCGTCCTCCTGGCGGGCCCCGGCCACCACCGTCGGCCGGTGGAAGTAGCCGGGCCCGTCGAGGGCCGTGCCGCCCGTGACGACCTCGGCGTGGTCCGGCAGCCGCTCCAGCAGGCCCCGCACGGAGGCGAGTTGCACGGCGCCGGCCAGCGGACCGAAGTCGGCCCGCGCGTCGTCCGGGGCGCCGGGCACCCGCTGGGCGGCCCGGCGGGCGAAGGCGTCCAGGAAGGTGTCGTGGATCCGCTCGTGGACCAGAATCCTGGTGGCGGCCGTGCAGTCCTGCCCCGCGTTGTAGAAGGCCAGTGACGACAACTGTTCCGCCGCGTCGTCGAGATCGGCGTCCTCGTGGATCAGGACCGGCGCGTTGCCGCCGAGTTCGAGGTGCAGCCGTTTGAGGTCGGCCGCCGCCGCGGCGGCGATCTCCTGTCCGGCGCGGACGCTGCCGGTGACGGCCACGAGCCGCACGTACCGGTGGGCGACGAGGGCGCGCCCGGTGTCCCGGTCGCCGCAGACGACGTTGAGCACGCCGGGCGGCAGGTGCTCGGCGGCCAGCCGGGCGAGGAGCACGGCCGAGGACGGTGTGGTGTCGGAGGGCTTCAGCACGACGGTGTTGCCGGCGGCGAGCGCGGGCGCGACCTTCCACACCGCCATCATCAACGGGTAGTTCCACGGGGTGATCTGGGCGCAGACCCCGACCGGTTCGCGGCGCAGCAGTGAGGTGCGGCCCGGGGTGTACTCGGCGGCCGCGGCGCCCGGCAGGTTCCGGGCGGCTCCCGCGAAGTACCGCAGCACGTCGGTGATCGCGGGCAGTTCGTCCGCCAGGAACAGGGCGCGTGGCTTGCCCGTGTCGGTCACCTCCGCGTCGGCCACGGCCGCGGCCCGACGCTCCAGGGCGTCGGCGATGCGCAGCAGGGCGGTCTGCCGCTGCGCGGGCGTCGTCGACGACCAGCCGGGGAAGGCCTCCTGAGCGGCCCGGCAGGCCTCGTCGACGTCCTCGCGCCCGGACAGCGGGGCCGTCCCGTGCAGGCGCCCGGTGGCCGGGTCGACCAGCCGCAGGGTGGCCCCGGAGGCGGCCGGCACCTCCTTGCCGCCGATGTGGTTGAGCACGGTCGTGAGGTGTTCGGGGTCAGCCACGGCGCAGTGCCTCCTCGGCGGCGGCGCGCCCGGTGCGGACGGCGCCCTCCATGTATCCGGCGACCCAGTGGTCCGAGCCGCAGACGTAGAACGGGGGTTCGTGGCGGCCGTGCAGCGGGCCGACCGCCATGACCTCGCCCGGCGGCCACTGGGTGACGTAGCCCCGGGTCCACGGGTCGGTGCCCCACAGCCGCAGATGGCAGGCCGTCGGCCGCAGCGCCTCGTCGCCGAACATGCCGGCGATCTCGGCGAGCAGCTCGGGCGTGCGCAGAGCGGGCGGGGTGCCGAGCAGGACGCCGTACCGCTCGGGCGGGATCAGCGCCGACAGCACGCCCTCGTTCTGCGGCCAGGTGCTGCCCAGCACCCCCTCCGCCTCGGACAGGCCGTTGAGGCCGCCGTCCCGCCAGAAGGGACGGTCGTACACGGCGGCGAACTTCGCGGCCGTCGCCTGCCGCTGCCGGTGCAGGGAGGCGAGCCGGGCCTCGCTCACTCCGGTGACGGCGACGTCCCGCAGTGGCCCCACGGGCAGCGCGCTCACCACGGCGGTGGCGGTGAGGACCTCGCCGGTGACCAGCCGGACGCGGCAGTGGCCGGGCCGTACGTCCAGGGCGGCGACGGGTGAGCCGAGCCGTACGCGGGGGCCGAGACCGCGGCCGAGGACCTCGGCGAGGGTCGCCGAGCCGGCCGCAAGCTTCAACCCCTCCCAGTCGTCGTAGTCGTAGTCGCCGCCGCCCGAGCCGGGGACCGCCGCGCTCTTGCGCAGCGCTGCCAGCAGGGAGATCCGTTCGTAGGAGCCGCCGGCCAGGGCGAGCTGGCCGATCT
Source organism: Streptomyces sp. 1222.5 (assembly GCF_900105245.1). Classification (NCBI taxonomy): domain Bacteria; kingdom Bacillati; phylum Actinomycetota; class Actinomycetes; order Kitasatosporales; family Streptomycetaceae; genus Streptomyces; species Streptomyces sp. 1222.5. The sequence goes on from NZ_FNSZ01000001.1 coordinate 7,874,468, forward strand.
CCCACAGGCGGACCACGGCCGGGGTGGCGTGCCGGGAGCGCAGCCAGCCGGCCACGGACAGCCGGTCCAGGGCGGCGGCGTCGGGGTGCGACCAGGGGTCGTCGGGGTCGACGCCGGCGGCCAGGGCGCCGAACTCCGCGCCCAGCTTGTCGTGCAGGGCGGCGTCCCCGGGGCCGAACCAGTGCGGCGGATCGCCGGCCGAGCGGCCCTCCGGTGTGGCCCGGGTGATCCGGCCGGGCTCGGCCACGTAGCTGGGGACGAGTTCGAGGCCGAGTTCCCCGGCGAGTCGCAGATAGGCGGTGTGCCCGCGGCCGACCACCTCGCCGCCCAGCTGGACGGTGCGGCCGTCGGGGGTGCGGGTCTGCTCGACCCGGCCGCCGACGCGGTCACGGGCCTCCAGGACGAGTACGTCGGTGCCGGCGGCCGCCAGGTCCCGGGCGGCGGCTAGGCCGCCCAGTCCGGCGCCGAGCACGATCACGTCGTGATGCATCAGTTTCGCTCTCCGGTTCGGGCGCGGTCAGGCCATGACCAGGCAGTGCTCGGGGCGCCAGGCGAACTCCACGGTCTCGCCGCCGCTCCAGCGGTCCTCCATGCGGGCGCGGTCCGTGTTCTGCTCCAGCACCGACAGGGTGACGCCGGGGGCGAGCTCGATGAGGTAGGTGGTGGTCGCGCCGCTGTAGACGGTCTCGCGGATCACCCCGCTGAGCACCGACATGCCCGGTTCGAAGTCGGACAGCCAGATCTTCTCGGGGCGGACGGAGACGCTGACGGCGGTCCCCTCCGTGATGCCGGAACGGTGGCCGACCGGCAGGGCGGGGCCCTTGTCCAGGGCGACCTCGCCACCGCGGTAGGTGCCCGTCATCAGGTTGGAGGTGCCCATGAAGGAGGCGACGAAGCGGCTCGCCGGGTGCTCGTAGATGTCCTCGGGGGTGCCGCACTGCTCGACCCGGCCGGCGTTCATCACGGCGATCCGGTCGGACATGGTGAGCGCCTCGTCCTGGTCGTGGGTGACGAAGACGAAGGTGATGCCGACCTCGCGCTGGATCTGCTTCAGCTCCACCTGCATCTGCCGGCGCAGCTTCAGGTCGAGGGCCGCGAGCGGCTCGTCCAGGAGGAGGACGGCGGGCCGGTTGACCAGGGCGCGGGCCAGGGCGACGCGCTGGCGCTGGCCGCCGGAGAGGGTGCGGGGCTTGCGCTCGGCCAGGCCGCCGAGCTGGACCAGGTCCAGCATCTCGGCCACCCGCCTGCGGGTCTCGGTCCGGTCGACGCCCTTGCGCTTGAGGCCGAAGCCGATGTTGTCGGCGATGCTCAAGTGGTCGAAGAGGGCGTAGCTCTGGAAGACGGTGTTGACGTTGCGCTTGTTGGGCGGCAGCCCGGTCACGTCCTCGCCGGCCAGCAGCACCGAGCCCTCGGTGGGGTCGGTGAACCCGCCGATCATGCGCAGTGAGGTGGTCTTGCCGCAGCCGGAGGGGCCGAGCAGCGAGAAGAAGTGGCCGGCCTCGATGTCGAGGTCGAGGTCGCGCACGGCGAAGGAGTCCGCGTACTGCTTGGAGACGCCGTCGAGCCGGACGGCCGGGGTCGCGTCGGTCGCGTCCATGGGGTCACTCTCCGGAGAGGATGTCGAGGCCGCCGCGGCGGCCGAAGAGGCGCGGGATGAACAGCGCGAGGGCGATCAGGCAGATGGATCCGGCGAGCATCAGGGTGCCGACGGCGTTGATGGTCGGCTGCACCCCGAAGCGGATCGCGGAGTAGATCCGCACCGACAGCGGCTGGGGGTCGACGCCGGTGGTGAAGTAGGCGAGCACGAAGTCGTCGAAGACGAGCGCGAAGATCAGTACGGCGCTCGCGAGCACGGCGGGCAGCAGGGCCGGCAGGGTGACCAGGCGGACCGCCTGCCAGCGGGTGGCCCCGAGGTCCATCGCGGCCTCCTCCACCTCCGGGTTCAGCGCGGCGACGCGGGAGCGGAGGATGACGGTGACGTAGGAGATGGAGAAGGTGATCTCCGACAGCATGACCGTGCCCGTGGACAGGGTCACGCCGAGGCCCTTGAACAGCAGCATCGACGCGACGCCGGTGACGATCTCGGGGGTGATCAGCGGGACGAGCATGACGAGTCCGGCGAGCGAGCCGAGCCGGGTGCGGGAACGCACGAGGCCGAGCGCGAGGGCCACGCCGAGGAGCACCGAGCCCGCCATCGCCACCAGCGCGATCCGCAGGCTGGTGCCGAGCGAGGCGAGGAGCACGTCGTCCTGGGCGAAGGCGCGGTACCAGCGCAGGCTGAACCCGCCGAACACGGTCAGGGACTTCTTGGAGTTGAAGGAGAACAGCGCGACGACCGCGATGGGCAGGTACAGCAGCGCGAAGAACAGCCCGGTGACGGCGAGGAGGACGCGCGGCCTGCGTTCGGCGCGGCCGCGCCGCGAGCGGGATTTCGCGGCGGTCCGGGCGGGAGCGGCGGCCGGGGGCGGTTTGATCAGGGTCATCGGCGCGCCTCCGCCTCGTCCTTGCGGGTGCGCCGCAGGTAGCCGAACATCCCGAGCAGCAGCACCAGCATCAGCAGCATGGTCAGCGCCGAGCCCAGGGGCCAGTTCTGGCCCTGGAAGAACTTGTCCTGGATCAGGTTCCCGATCATGATCTGGTCCGGGCCTCCCATGAGCTGCGCGCTGACGAAGTCGCCCATGGCGGGCAGGAACACCAGGACCAGCCCGGCGGCGGCGCCCTGCCGGGTGGCGGGCAGGGTGACGAAGAAGAAGGTCCGCACCGGTCCGCCGTACAGGTCGCGGCCGGCCTCGATGAGAGAGACGTCCAGCCGTTCCAGGGCCGCGTACAGCGGGATGATCATGAAGACGACGAAGCCGTAGACGAGGCCCGCGACCACGCCGATCCCGGTGTTGAGGATCCTGGTGTCGTCGTCGGCGAGGCCGATCGCGCGCAGGGCGCGGAGCAGGGGCCCGTCGTCCGAGAGGACGACCGACCAGCCGTACATGCGGACCAGGTAGTTGGCGAAGAACGGCACCACGATCGCGGCGATCAGCGCGTTCTTGTACCGGCCGCCGTGCAGGGCGATGGTGTACGCCACCGGATAGGCGATCAGCAGGCAGATCAGGCAGGTCAGCAGCGCGTAGCCGAGGGAGCGGGCGAGGACCTCGGTGTAGGCGGGGTCGGCGAGGGCGCGGACGCCGGCGAGGTCGAAGCCGAAACGCGGGTTGCCGAGTTCGTCGGTGGTGCCGACGGCGAGTACGGCGACGAGGATCAGCGAGGCGACCAGGAAGCCGGTCATCCACAGGGTGCCGGGCAGCATGAACCAGGTCCACATGCGGCTGCCGCCGGTGTCCGGTTTGCGGCGCCGGGTGCGGGAGGAGGGGCGGAGCAGTGTCATGTCTCAGCCCGCCTTCACATGGGTCCAGGCGGTGTCGCGGGCGTCCTCCGCCGCGCGGTCGCCGTTGCGGAAGAACAGGTCCGCCTTGAGGTCGGCCTCGGTGACCAGGCACTCGGGGAAGGGCTCGACGAGGGCGGCGTAGACCTTCTCGGTGCCGGCGACCGGCATCGGGTAGCCGATGTACTCGATGTTCTTCTTCACGTTCTCCGGCCGGAGCATGTAGTCGATGAAGAGCATCGCGGTGCCGGGGTGTGGGGCGTTCCAGGGGATGGCGTAGCAGTCGGAGTTGATCGGTGTCCCCTCCCTGGGGGCCTGGAAGCCGAAGACGGAGGGGTCCTTGGCCTGGTTGAGCATGGCGGCCATGTCACCGCTCCAGGCCTGGGTCATGACCGCGTTACCGTTGAGGAGGTTGTTGTAGCTGTCGCTGGAGAAGCCGCGCAGCCGGGGCCGCAGGGTGCCCAGCAGGGACGTGATGCGGTCGAGGTCGCCGGTGTCGCCGGTGCTGACGGGCAGGCCGAGTTCCAGGGCGCCCATGCCGAGGACCTCGTCGCGGTCGTCGAGCAGGAACACCTTGCCGCGGGCCTTGTCGCTCCACAGGTCCTTCCAGGACCCGGTGAGCTCGCCGATCCGGTCGCGGCGCCAGCCGATGCCGGTCTTGTAGGCGGTGAAGGGGACGGTGTGCGCGGAGCCCGGGTCGTACCACGGGTCCGCGAAATAGCCGTAGGTGCCGAAGATCGCGTGGGCGTTGGTGAGCCGGCTGTGGTCGATCCGGCGCAGCCGGCCCCCGCGGACCAGGCGCTGGGCCCACTTGGCGGTGGGGAAGACGATGTCGTACCGGTTGCCCGCGTTGAGCTTGGCGACCATGCCCTCCATGGAGTCGAAGTTCGACTGCACGACCTTGACGCCGTACTCCTTCTCGAAGCCCTTGAAGACGGAAGGATCCACGTAGTCGGCCCAGTTGAAGTAGACGAGGTCGCCGTCGACGCGGGGCCGGACGGGGGCGAGGTCCTTCGCGTCGGGTTGGCGCGCGGGCATGAACCCGCAGCCTGCGGCCGCGGCGCCCAGCAGTCCGCCGGCGCCCGCGCGCAGAAGGGCGCGGCGGGTCGGTGGGATGGGTGGAACGGGGGACATGAAGCGTCCTCTCCGTCGAGGAACGGCACAAGTCCAGGGCGGACCGGCTGGTCGGCTCGCTGCGGGCCCTGACTCCGCAGTGAAGACCGGTCTGGGGTGGTGCGGACGCGCGTCAGCGGGGGAGGGGTAAGCCCGGCGGGAGGCGCACCGGACGTGGGCGCGGGGCGGAGGGCGTCACGGGGCGGTCCCCTCGGGGGCGAACGGCGCGGTCCCCTCCAGGTCGTCCCGGACCCGGCGGGCGAACCAGCCGACGGCGGCCTCGCGGCGCGAGAGCGGTCCCGGTTCGAAGCCGGGCGTGGTGAGGCCGGCCTGTACGCGTTCCACCAGCTCTGCGTCCTCGTCGTTGGTGACCCAGCCGATGTGGATGTTGAGCCGGCGGGCCAGCCGGGTGCGGACGCCCGCCCCGTGCCTGGTGTAGAAGGCGCCGGGGATCGCCGCCCGGTCCTGGGCGGTGGGCAGGGCGGTCCACGCGAGCACGTGGTCAGGGTAGAAGTCGATGAGCGTGTTCGGGTAGATCACGGCGTACCGCCAGACCCGGCGGTCGGCCTCGGTCAGCCCCGGCATCGGGGAGGCGAGGCGCTGGTAGAGCCGCTCGGTCCAGTTCGAGGACGGCTTGTCGCGCAGCGGGGACTCGAACAGGACGTAGTTCTCCTGCACGTCCACCGTGTACGCCTGGTAGTCGAGCAGGCGCATCAGCGCGGGGTGGGCGACGGGGACGTGGTAGCCCTCCAGGTAGTTGTCGACGATCACCTTCCAGTTGGCGTTCTGCTCCTCGCCGTCGGCGAGGTCGTGGATGCGGTGCTTGCCGACGGGCACCAGGTCCGCCCCGGCGTAGCGGCCGACGGCCTCGGCGAGTCCCTTGCAGGATTCGGCGAGGGGTGTCGCCTCCATGTCGAGGTTGACGAAGACGAAGCCGAGGAACGACTCGACGTTGACCGGGTGCAGTCCGAGGCGGGGCTTGTCCAGGCAGGGGATCCGGCGGGCTTCCGGGGCGCCGACCAGGCGTCCGTCCAGTTTGTAGGTCCAGCCGTGGTAGGGGCAGCGGATCGCCCTGCCCTCCGGTTCCGGGGCGGTGACCAGGCGGGTGCCGCGGTGGCGGCAGACGTTCAGGTGGGCGGCGAGGCCGCCGTCCTCGGTGCGGACGACCAGGACCTCGCGGCCGGCGACCGTGGCGGTCAGACGGGCGCCCGGCCCGGGCAGGTCGGACTCGTGGCAGGCGAGCTGCCAGGACCTGGCGAAGATGTGCTCGGTCTCGGCCGCTCTGACGGCCGGATCGGTGTAGTAGCGCGCGGACAGCGCTTTCCCGGGATCCTCTTCGGGTGCCTGGGGCGGATTCACCGGTGCGGTGTCGGCCCGGGTGGTCGAGGGGTGCATGGGGTCCTCCTCCGCGCCGCGGCGACGGCGATGGGCGGTGAGGCTGCGGGCGGGACGACGGCCCACGGTGCCGTTGCGCACCTGGCGTGTCCCGGCTGACTAATTGGTTAGTCAGAGTGGGACCGGCGGGGGGCCAAGTCAAGACTTGTGGCCTGACTAATCAGTTAGTTAGTGTCGGTGGCAGGTCGGACGCGTCGGCTCCAGCAGAGGGCTGCCCGGACGCGTCCCGTGATTCCGCGGCCCTCGTGCGCCGCCCCGCTCCCACCTCCCCGCAGGGACCGGAGCACCCCCTACCCGCCATCGCCGCGCCACCCCGTTCCCGGCCCCGGGACCGGTGCGCCCCCCCGGAGGCACGCATGAGCGCTCGCCGCAGTCTGGTATGGCTCGGCCTCACACCGGAGCCCGAACAGGAGCTGCCCGCCGTGGTGGCCGCCCTGCGGAGCGCCGCGGACGACACCCCGCCGCCGGGACTCGTCGCCGCCGAGCGCCGCCGCGTCGAGCGGCTGGTGCTGCGCGGCACCCAGCGCGGCTGGCTGCGCTACCTCGGCGAGGTCACCGACCTCGTCGTGGAGGCGGCCGCCGAGTCCTCCCCGGCCTCCGACCCGCGCCCGGCCCTGCTCGCCGGCGAGGTCGTCCTCGACCACCACCGCATGCTGATCGGCCTGCCCGGCGACGGCTACCGGCGCACCGACGGGCAACGGCAGGCGCTCGAACGGGCGCTGGTCCGTCTGCGGTCCCTCCCCTTCCGCCACCCCGAGCCCCGGAGCACCGTATGACCGGCGTCCTCTCGCTGCTTCCCGAAGGACAGCACGGGCTGCTCACCACCCCGGCCACCGCCGACCTGGTCGCCTATCACGCGGCGGGCGGCTACGCCCCCCTGCCCGAGCCCGCCGAACTGCTCGACCGCGTCGCCGCAGCCGGGCTGCGCGGCCGGGGCGGAGCCGGCTTCCCGGCCGCCGTCAAGCTGCGCTCCGTCCGCGACACCCCCGGCCGCCCCGTGGCCGTGGCCAACGGCGAGGAGGGCGAGCCCGGGTCCGTCAAGGACCGATGGCTGCTGCGGCACCGCCCCCACCTGGTCCTGGACGGCCTCCGGCTGGCCTCGGCCGTCACGGGCGCCGCACGCGGCGTCGTCTACCTCTCCGACCCCCGCGCCGAGCGAGCCGTACGCCGGGCGCTCGACGAGTGGCCGGGTGAGCTGCCGGTCGACGTCGTGCGCACGGAGCCCGCGTACGTCGCGGGCGAGGAGAGCGCGGTCGTCCGCCGCATCGACGGCGGCCCGGCGCTGCCCACGGCCAAGCCCCCGCGCCCGTACGAGAGCGGTGTCGGCGGCGCCCCCACCCTCGTCGCCAACGTGGAGACGCTGGCCCGCATCGCGCTGCTGCACACCCGCCCCGACGGCGCGGCCGCCGACGCCCACCTCGTGACCGTCTCCGGAACCGGGGGAGCGGCCGCACTGGTCGAGGCGCCCGCGGGCACCCACCTGAAGGTCCTCGCCGACCTGTGCGGGCACGGCACCTCCGAGGCGGTGCTGCTGGGCGGGATGTTCGGCGGACTGTACGGCGCCGGCTGGCGGGACCTCCCGCTCGACCAGGACTCCCTGGCCGCCGCGGGCGGCGCCCTCGGCTGCGGAGCACTGCACTTCCTGCACCCCGAGGCCTGCCCCGTCGCGGTGGCCGGCGAGGCGGCCGCCTACCTCGCGGCGCAGAGCGCCCGGCAGTGCGGCGTGTGCGTCTCCGGCACCGGAGCCCTGGCCGACGCCCTGGCAGCCGTCGCCCGCGGCGAGGCCGGCGCCGAGACGTCCGAGAAGCTGCTCCGCTGGTCGCGCGGGCTGCCCGGACGCGGCGCCTGCGGGCTCCTCGACGCCGCCGCCGGCGTCGCCGGCTCCCTCCTCGCGCACTTCCCCGACCGCGTCGAGGACCACCGCGCCTCCGGGTGCCCCGCCTGTGCGGGCGCGGCACCCGGGGACGGACGCCGGTTCACGGTGCCGGTGCCCTGACCCGGCTCCCGGTTCCTTCCCGTACCCCCACCTCCCCGCCGCACCGAAAGGACCGTGTCATGAAACTCCTGCTGGACTCCACCCTCTGCCAGGGTTACGGCCTGTGCCAGGAACCCGCGCCCGAGCTGATCGACCTCGACGAGTGGGGCTACGCCCGGGTGGGCGGGACCACCGTCCCCGAGGGCGGCGAGGAAGCCGCCGCCGCTGCCGTGGCCGCCTGCCCCAACTCCGCGCTGCGGCTGGTGAAGTGACATGGGACGCGATCTCTCCGCCCTCTTCGACCCGGTCTCCGTCGCGGTCGTCGGAGCCAGCGACGACCCCGCCAAGTACGGCCACGCCATCGCCGTCCAGGCCCTCCGCGCCGATGGACGCCGCCCCGTCCACCTCGTCAACCGGCGGGCCGGCACGGTCCTCGGCCGCACCGCGGCGCCCAGCCTGAGCGCGCTCGGCGAACCGGTCGACCTCGCGGTGGTCTCCGTGCCCGCCGCCGGCTTCGAGGACGCCGTCGACGAGGCCCTGCGGTGCGGGGCCCGGGCGATCGTCGCCATCACCGCCGGTTTCGCCGAGACCGGCGCCGCCGGCCGGGCCCGCCAGCACGCCGTCGCCGAACGCGTGCGCGCCGCCGGAGCCGTCATGGTCGGCCCCAACTGCCTCGGCATCGCCGACAACACCACCGACCTCTTCCTGGCCTCCGACTCCTTCACCCCCGGCGGAGTCGCCCTGCTCAGCCAGAGCGGCAACCTCGCCCTCGAACTGCAGCTCCGCTTCCGCCCGCACGGCCTCGGCTTCTCCCGCTTCGTCTCGCTGGGCAACCAGGCCGACGTCACCCTCGTCGACCTGCTCGCCGACTGCGCCCGGCACGAGGGCACCCGGGCGATCGCCGTCTACGCGGAGGACTTCGGCGACGGGCGCGCCTTCGCCGAGGCCGCCGCCGAGGCCGGCAAGCCGGTGGTGCTGCTGACGGCCGGCCGCGGCGACGCCTCCGCGCGCAGCGCCCAGTCGCACACCGGGGCGCTCACCACCTCCGCCGACGTGGTGAGCGCGGCCTGCCGCGACGCCGGCGTGGAACTCGTCGGCACACCGCGCGAACTCACGGTCGTCCTCGCCGCGTCGGAAGGCGCGCGGCGCGCGGCGGGCCGGCGGGTCGCGGTCCTCACGGACGGCGGCGGCCACGGTGTCATCGCGGCCGACTCCGTCGAGACGGCGGGCCTGACCGTGCCCGAACTCGCCGAGCCGACCCGGCAGCACCTGCGCGAGGCGCTGTGGGAGCAGTCCGCCGTCGCCAATCCGGTCGACCTCGCCGGCATGGGCGAGCAGGACCCCGGCTCGTACGCGGCGACCGTGGCCGCGCTGCTGGCGGCCGAGGACACCGACGCCGTCCTGATGACGGGGTACTTCGGCGGCTACGCGGCGGCCGAAGGCGGACTCGGCGGCGGCGGTACGGCGCTCGCGGACGGCGAGCGGGAGGCCGCCCGGCTCATCGCGGGACGGCACCGGGCCACCGCGAAGCCGCTCGTGGTGCAGTCGATGTACCCCGAGTCGCCCAGCTGCCGCACCCTCGCCGCGGCGGGCATCCCGGTCTTCGCCGCCACCGAGGACGCCGCCCGCGCGCTCCTCGCCACGGCACCCGCGACGGCGCACACCGGCGTCACCCCCCTCCCCGCGCCCGCCGCACCGATCCCCCGGACCGGCTACCTGGAGACCCGTAAGGCCCTCGAAGCGGCCGGACTGGCCTTCCCCGCCGCCCGGGAGATCCACGACGAGGCGGAACTCCTGGCCGCGACCGCCGAGTTCACCGGGCCCTACGTCCTCAAGGCCCTGCACCTGCTGCACAAGTCCGACGCGGGCGGGGTCGCCCTGAACCTGGCCGACTCGGCCGAACTCCTCGCCGCCTTCCGGCAGATGCACGCCCGTCTCGGCGCCCCCTCCTACTCCGTGGAGGCCATGGCGGACCTGTCGGACGGCATCGAGCTGATCGTCGGAGTCAACCGCGACCCGCGCTTCGGACCGGTGGCCATGGTCGGCCTGGGCGGAGTCCTGGCGGAGGCACTGCGCGACGTCGCCTTCTCCCTGGCACCCGTGCCCGCGGACCGCGCCGAGTCGCTGCTGCGCGGCCTGCGCACCGCCGCCCTGCTGGACGGCGTACGCGGCAGACCGGCCGCGGACGTCGCCGCGGCCGCGGCCGCCGTCGAGACGATCACCACCTTCGCCGCCGAACACCCCGAGATCGCCGAGATCGAGGTCAACCCCCTCCTCGTACGGCCCCGGGGCGTCCTCGCCCTGGACTCCCGCGCCGTTCTCGCCTGACCGGACCGCAACCCGACCACCGGACCGCACCCACCGGCCCGGACCACCCGCCCCGCACCCCGTCTCCCGGAAACAAGAGGCACCCATGGACCTGCGCTACACCCCCGAACAGGCCGATCTCAAGCGCCGCGCCGCCGACTACGCCCGCCTGCTGATGCGGTACGAGGAGCAGTCCGAGCAGGCCGGCGGGCCCCTGCCGCAGGAGCTCGTCGCCGAGCTGACCCGGGCCGCCATGGACGCCGGCGTCTACGCCATCAACATGCCCGCCGAGTGGGGCGGCGCCGGACTGAGCCTGCTCGACCAGGTCATCGTCGAGGAGGAGTTCGGCAAGGTCACCAACTGCCTGTGGGACATCCCCTGGCGGCCCGCCAACGTTCTCGCCTACGGCGACGAACGGCAGCGCGAGAAGTACCTGCTGCCCGTGATCCGGGCCGAGAAGTTCGACGCGTTCGCCGTCACCGAGCCCGGCGCCGGATCCGACCCCTCCTCCGGCACCTCCACGGCCACCCGGACCGACGGCGGCTGGCTCCTCAACGGCGAGAAGTGGTTCATCACCTGCGGCGACGTCGCCGACTTCCTGCTGGTGCAGGCCGACGCCGGCCCCGAGCGGCTGCCCACGCTGTTCTTCGTCGACAAGGCGGCACCCGGCGTCGAGATGACCCGGCTGCCCCGCTTCATGCACTCCGCGGTCAACGGGCACCCCGAGTTCACCTTCACCGACGTCTTCGTCGCCGACGAGGACGTGCTCGGCGGTGTCGGCAAGGGCTACGAGCTGACCAAGGAGTGGTTCACCGACGAGCGCCTGATGATCGCGGCACGCACGGTCGGCGCGGCCGAGCGCGCCCTGGAACTGGCCCGGGACTGGGCCGTGGAGCGCGAGCAGTTCGGGTCGCCGATCGCCTCCTACCAGCTGATCCAGGGGATGCTCGCCGACTGCGCCGTCGACATCGCCGTCAACCGCGCCTACACCCACCAGGTCGCCTGGGAGGCCGACCAGCCCGGCACCGACCGCAAGACGCTGCACGCCAAGGCCTCCACCGCCAAGCTCGCCGCCAGCGAGGCGGCCGGCCGGGTCGCCGACCGCTGCCTGCAGATCTTCGGCGGACGCGGCTACGACCGCTCGTACGCCGTCGAGCGCATGTACCGCGAGCTGCGCGTCGACCGGATCTGGGAGGGCACCTCCGAGATCCAGCGGCTGATCATCGCCAACGAGCTGATCAAGCGCGGCACCGGCGCCCTGGCCCTGCCCACGCCCTGACCATCACCGAGCCCCCGTCGCACCCCATCACCTTCACAGCGAGGACTTCCATGGACTTCCGTCTCACCCCCCGCCAGGTACAGCTCAAGGCCGACGCGCGTGCCCTCACCGACCTCATCGCCGCCTACGAGCTGGAGTGCGAGGAGAACAACGGCCTGCCCGCCGACGCCCACGCCAAGATCCGGGACGCCGTCCTCGCCGCGGGACTCCAGGCCGTCAACATGCCGGCCGAGTGGGGCGGCGCCGGCCTCACCATCGCCGAACAGGTCACCGTGCAGGAGGAACTGGGGCGCCTCACCGGGGCCCTGTGGGACATGGTGTGGCGGCCCGCCAACGCCCTGCGCTTCTGCACGCCCGAGCAGCGCGAGCGCTTCCTGGCCCCGGTGATCCGGGGCGAGCGGCGGGACTGCTACGCCGTCACCGAGCCCGGGGCCGGTTCCGACCCGCAGAACCTCGCCACCACCGCCACCAAGAACGACCGGGGCTGGGTCCTGAACGGCGAGAAGTGGTTCGTGACCGTCGGCGACCACGCCGACTTCATGATCGTCCTCGCCGCCGCCGGCCCCGAGCGCGCCCCGACCCTGTTCCTGGTGGACAAGGACACCCCCGGCATCGAGATGACGCGTGTGCCGCGCTTCATGCACACCTTCGTCTACGAGCACCCCGAGTTCACCTTCACCGACGTCCAGGTGGACGAGGACGCGGTGCTCGGCGGCATCGGCGAGGGCTACGACATCACCCGCTCCTGGTTCACCGAGGAGCGCCTGATGATCGCCGCCCGCACCACCGGCGCGGCCGAGCGGGCCCTGGAGCTGTCCCGGGACTGGGCCGTGGAGCGCGAGCAGTTCGGGTCGCCGATCGCCTCGTACCAGCTGATCCAGGGGATGCTCGCCGACTGCGCCGTCGACATCGCCGTCAACCGCGCCTACACCCACCAGGTCGCCTGGGAGATCGACGGCGCCTCGGCCGAGGACCGCAAGCGGCTGCACGCCAAGGCCGCCATCGCCAAGCTCTCGGCCAGCGAGGCGTCCGGCCGGGTGATCGACCGGTGCCTGCAGATCCACGGCGGGCGCGGCTACGACCGCTCCTACGCCGTCGAGCGCCTCTACCGCGAGCTGCGCGTGGACCGCATCTGGGAGGGCACCTCCGAGATCCAGCGGCTGATCATCGCCAACGAACTCGTCCGCCGCGGTACCGGGGTCCTGGACCTGCCCACCGCCTGACACACCGGCCGACACAGATCGAAGGGAAGCTCGGATGACCGACATCGAACGCGTCGGAGTCGTCGGCTGCGGCCTGATGGGCGCGGGCATCGCCGAGGTCTGTGCGCGGGCCGGCCTGCCGGTGACCGTGGTGGAACGCGACGCGGAGGCGGCCCGCTCGGGCCGCCTGCGCATCGCCCGCTCGCTCGACCGGGCCACCGCGCACGGCAGGCTCACCACCGAGGGACGCGAGGCCGCCGGCGCCCTGATCGCCGTCGTCGACGAGCTGGAGGCGCTGCACGACAGCCCGCTGGTGGTCGAGGCCGTCGCGGAGGACGAGCGCCTGAAGACGGACGTCTTCACCCGCCTCGACGCCGTCCTCACCCGCGACGACGTCCTGCTGGCCACCAACACCTCCTCCATCCCGGTCATCCGGCTCGCCGCCGCCACCTCGCGCCCCGAACGCGTCGTCGGCGTGCACTTCTTCAACCCCGTACCGGTCCTGCGGCTGGTCGAGCTCGTGCCGTCCCTGCTCACCTCGGCGGACACCCTGAGCCGCGCCGAGGCCTTCGTCACCGGCAGGCTCGGCAAGGAGACCGTCCGCACCCGGGACCGGGCCGGATTCGTCGTCAACGCGCTGCTCGTGCCGTACCTGCTCGCCGCGATCCGCATGGTGGAGGCGGGCGGCGCGAGCGTCGAGGACATCGACCGGGGCATGGTCCTCGGCTGCGCGCACCCCCTCGGCCCGCTGGCCCTGACGGACCTGATCGGCCTCGACACCACCCGGGCCATCGCCGAGTCGCTGTACGCCGAGTTCCGCGAGCCCCTGTACTCGCCGCCGCCGCTGCTGTCCCGCATGGTGGAGGCGGGGCTGCTCGGCCGGAAGTCGGGGCGCGGCTTCCACACGTACCCGGCACAGCCGCGGCACGGGACGGCCGTACCGGCGGAGGGGATGTGAGGGAAGATGGTCCCGGCGCAGGACCACCGGACGAGGGGAGCCGCAGGGTGACGACCAAGGTGCGCGGCACGGCCGACACACGCGAGCGCATCCTGACCGCGGCGTGCGAGGTCATCGCCGAGATCGGCTTCGAGAAGATCCGCATGCGGATGGTCGCCGAGCGGGCCGGGGTGTCGACCGCACTGCTGCACTACCACTTCGACACCCGCGAGAAGCTGTTCACCGAGGCGATGACCCACTCGTTCGCCCACACCGCCCTGGACGCCGAACGCGACGTGGACACCGCGCCGGCGGCGGTCGTCCTGGCGCGGATCCTGCGGAACCTGCTGCCGACCGACCCGGAACTGCACCAGGACTGGCGGCTGTGGCAGGAGCTGTGGGCGCGGGCGCTGCGCGACGAGACGACCCGTGTCTTCGCCGTCGATCTGTACGCCGAGCTGCACGCGTGGGTGACCGGCGCGATCCGCCGGGGCATCGACTCGGGCGAGTTCGCCCCGGCCGACGTGGACGACCTCGGCACCCTCGTGCTCTCCCTCAGCGACGGCTACGGCATCCGGTTGATGCTGCGCGACCCCGCCGTCACGCTGGACACGGCCCTGGCCGCCGTCTGGCGCCATGTCGCCGGGGCGCTCGGCCTGCCGGCGGAACTGCCCGAGGAGCCGTCGGAGACCTGAGGGCGGTCTCCGACGGCCGGGCCTCGCGGCACCCGCTCAGGCGTTGGGGTCGAACGGGATGCCGGACGGCTTGGCCGACGCCAGGTGGGAGGCGAAGCTGTCGTCGCGCAGACCGAAGTGGGCGCTGCCGAAGTCGTAGGAGCTCAACTTGTCCCGCACACCGGCCGGGTAGCCGTTCCAGCCGACGAGCGCCGGGTACTGCCAGGTGTGCCGGTGGTTCTCCGGCGGCTCGTCGTTCGCGTTGGCGAGCCGGAAGCAGTGCGTGCCGATGCCGTCCTTGTGATAGACGACCTTGGGGTGCCCGTCCTCGAAGCGGACCTCGGACGCCGGGTGCACGGTGAACGAGCCGTGGTTGGACGTCGACACGTACCGGATCTGCCCGTCCTGCACCCACACCGCGACGTGCTCCCAGTCGTTGCGGTGCCCGCCGATGCTGCTGCCGGGCAGCGCCTGGTCCTTCTCGAAGTACAGGCCGTAGACGTAGGCGCACCAGCCGTTGTTGCACTTAAAGCGGGAGTAGCTGTTCGTGTTGTCGAGGTCGGAGGCGTCGTGGCAGTTGCCGTTGAGGGCGCCGGTCGGGTTCAGGCCCCCGTTGACCGTGCCGTCGGGGCCGATGGCGGGAGTCGGGTAGCAGCCGTCCGTGTCGTAGTCGAACGCGGGCTGGTACGCCAGTTCGGCCGGCTCCGCGTTCTTCGGCAGCGCCAGGGGCGGCGCGGCGAAGGCGACGGCGGGGAAGGCGATCACGAGGGCGGCCGCGCCGGCGAGCGGGGCGAACCATCGGCCGCGCCGCGGGCGCAAGGCGAGCGAGGACACCGATTTCCTCCAACGGCGGTGGGGTGCAGGGGAGTTCAGCATCCCGGTCACGCACCGCGCTGCCAAGAGGTCACACGCGTCCCAGGAGTTGAGCGCAGGTGAACTCCTGCCGCCGGCCCGCGTGCGAGCCCGCGGGGGCGCCGTCCGCCGCTAGACGAACTCTTCCGGCAGGTCCGCCGCCGACTGCTCCGGTGTGAGGTCCGGGCGGAGCCGGAGCCAGGAGGGCTGGCGCAGCAGCCCGTTGCGGGTACGGGTGCTGTAGCTGACCTCGCCCACCAGCCGCGGCAGCACCCAGCGGGCGCCGGGGACGCGCGGCGCCGGGGTGAACGGACAGCGGTCGCTCGCCGCCTCCCCGAGCAGCCGCGCCAGTTCCGTCCGCTCGGCGTGGCTCCAGCCGGTGCCGACCCCGCCCACGTACCGCAGCCCGCCCGCCGCGCGCTGCCCGACCAGCACCGCGCCGGGCAGTCCGGTCAGCCGCCCCTTGCCGGGCAGCCAGCCGCCGACGACGACGTCCTCGGCACGCATGTTCCGGATCTTGATCCAGGCGCGGGAGCGCACGCCGGGCTCGTACACCGAGTCCAGCCGCTTGCACACCAGGCCCTCCAGGCCGTGCTCGCGGGTCGCCGCAAGCGCCTCGGCGCCGTGCCCGGTCACGGCGCCGGGTGTCGACCAGTGCGATCCGGTCAGCCCCAGCTCCTCCAGGTGGGCCCGGCGCCGCGTGTACGGCAGCCGGACCAGGGGTTCGCCGAGGAACGGCACGTCGAACAGCACCAGGTGCACCGGCACCTGGGCGGCCCGGCGTGCCGCTCGCGCGGGGGCGTGCGCGAGGCCCATCCGCTTCTGCAGCAGCTGGAAGTCGGCCCGGCCCCGCTCGTCCAGGGCCAGCACCTCGCCGTCCAGGACGGCCGCGGTGCCGCCCAGGGCGGCGCCCAGCGGCCGGAGTTCGGGATAGGCGCCGGTGATGTCCTCGCCCGAGCGGGCGCGTAGCTGCACCGTTCCGTCGCCGGGCAGGTAGACCATCACCCGCTGCCCGTCCTGCTTGGTCTCGTACGCCCACCGGTCGTCCTGGGCGACGGGCGGCAGCCGGCCGGGTGTGGCGAGCATCGGCGGGATGAGCGGCAGCGTCACGACGGTCACGGCAAGAGCCTTCGACCACGACGTCCGGCATCACGCCCACAGCGATCCGGTTTCCCCTGAACGGTCCTCCGGCGGGCCGGCGCCGACGGTCCGTCCGGAGCCGGAGCCGGGGCCGGAGCCGGGGCCGGAGTCGGGGACGCGGCCGGGGCCGCACGGCTGGCGCGGTGGCGACCCCTGGATCGCCATGGGCCTCGCGCCCGCGGCTGTCGGCCGGGCCGGGATTCCGCTCGCTCCGCCTCCGCCCTTCGGTACTTGGCCGGTTCTCGCTCGCGCCACCGCCACCGCCACCGTCCCCGCGTCGGCGCCGCCACCCCGTCGGTCCGGTGGCCCGGCGGTGATCGGCGCCGACCTCCCCGGCGGTGGCCGGGCGGGCGTACGAGCCGGCGCCGGGCAGTGGGTTGCTCAGCCCACCGCCTCGGCCGACGGCTCCTCGGCCGACGGCTCCTCGGCCGTCGGTGCCGGAGCCGGGGTGGCCGAACGGTGGCGGGGGAGGAACGCGGCGAGGACGAACGCGAGGGCCGCCGCGCCCGCGCCGATGGCCATGACGGCCTGGAAGCCGTTCTCCGACGGCAGCGCGTGACCGCCGAGGCTGATCGTCGCTCACCGACGCGATCGTCGGCCTGTGGCTGGCACCGGTGAGCGCCACGCGCTGACCGCCCGCCCGGAGCGGGGCGGTCAGCGGCGCGCCGTGGCGATGCTCACCGCGTTGGCCGCCACCACCGCCCCGATGCCCGCCCACTCCGGGCCGCCCAGCTCCTGGCCGAGCACCACCAGGCCGACCAGGGCGGCCAGGACCGGATTGACGCTCATGAACAGGCCGAACGTCTGCGCCGGCACATGGCGGAGCGTCAGCAGGTCGGCCAGGTACGGTACGGCGGAGGAGAGGAGACCGGCCGCCACGGCGCACAGCACGGCCGCCGTCGTCGGCGGATGGCGCAGCGCCACCAGGACGCCGAGAGGCAGGAAGGCCAGGGCCGACACGGTGGAGGCCGCCGCCGCGCCCTGCGCGCCCGGGATGCGCCGGCCCACCACACGGTTGAGCAGGATGTACGACGCCCAGCAGCACGCGGCGACCAGACCGAGGGCCATCCCGGTGTAGTCCGCGGACGGACGCGGCCGCATCAGGACGACGACCCCCGCCCCGGCCAGCAGTGCGCAGACGGCGTCGAGCCGGCGCCGGGACGCGGCCAGCGCGATCGTCAGCGGCCCGAGGAACTCCAGCGTCACGGCCAGGCCCAGGCCGATCCGGTCGACGGCGGTGTACAGGCTCAGGTTCATCGTGCCGAACACCACGGCCAGCAGGAGCACCGGCCACCACTGCCGCCGGGTGAAGCCGCGCAGCCGCGGCCGGGCCACCGCGAGCAGGACGACGGCGGCGACGTACTGCCGTACCGCCACCACGCCCAGCGGGCCGAGGACCGGGAAGGCCAGGGCGCCGACGGCGGCGCCGGTCTGGTTGGAGAGCCCACTGCCGATCATGGTGGCCACCCCGGTGAGCCGCCCGGGCGTGGGCGGGGGCGTCGTCGCTGCCACGGGCGCGGTCCCCGCCGGGCGTTCGAGAGCTCTTCGCATGCCCGGATCGTGCGCCCGCCCGTTCCTTGCGCAAAATGCATGCGTCGGCCGATCTATACGCTGCACGTATGCACGACATCGACCTGCGACAGCTGCGCTGTCTCGTGGCCATTGTCGACGAGGGGACGTTCACCGACGCGGCGATCGCCCTGGGCGTCTCCCAGGCCGCCGTCTCCCGCACGCTCGCCTCGCTCGAACGCGCCCTCGGAGTGCGCCTGCTCCGGCGCACCTCCCGCGAGGTGACCCCCACCGCGACCGGCCTGCGGGTGGTGGCGCAGGCCCGGCGGGTGCTCGGGGACGTGTCCGCACTGGTCCGGGAGGCCACCTCGGGGCACACGCGGTTGCGCGTCGGGTACGCCTGGTCGGCGGTGGGCCGGCACACGGTCGCCTTCCAGCGGCGCTGGAGCGCGGCCCAGCCGGAGACCGACCTGCACCTGGTGCGCGTCAACTCGCCCTCGGCGGGCCTCGCCGAGGGCGCCTGCGATCTGGCGGTGGTCCGGCGGCCGCAGGACGACCGGCGTTTCGACACCGCGATCGTCGGCCTGGAACGGCGGCTGTGCGCCCTGGCCGCCGACGATCCGCTGGCCCGGCGCCGCTCGGTGCGGCTCGCCGAACTGTCGGACCGCCTCCTGCTGGTGGACCGCCGTACCGGCACGGCCACGCCCGAGCTGTGGCCGCCGGACGCGCGGCCGGCCACCGAGGAGACGCACGACGTCGACGACTGGCTCACCGTCATCGCCGCCGGCCGGGGCGTCGGGGTGACGGCCGAGTCCACCGCGAACCAGTATCCGCGCCCCGGGATCGTCTACCGGCCCGTGCGCGACGCCGAACCGGTCGCCGTGCGGCTCGCCTGGTGGCGCGACGATCCGCACCCGGCACTCCAGTCCGTCCTGGAACTGCTCACCGAGCTGTACCGGGCGGCCTGAGGAAGTGGCACGGGGGTGCGGCGCCGTGCCGCTCTCACCCCTGCTCCTCCAGGTCCGCGTCCAGGCCCGTGCAGGCCACCTTCCCGTCCGCCTCGGCGCACGCCTCCACTCCCCGGGGCGAGGGCACGAAGAGCATCGGGCTGCTGTCGTCGGCGGTGTCGTGGGCGGAATAGCTCGCCGAGAGCACGTCCTGCCCCGCCCGGACCGACACCTCCCGGGCCCGCGGCGAGCGGATCCGCACCTCGGACCAGGCCGTGCCGCAGGCGGGGGACCAGCGCAGCCGGACGGTGTAGCCGCGGGCGTCGACCGAGCTGCGGGTCTGCGCGTCCCGGGCGCACGCAGAGACGTCGGGCAACTCCCCCTGGCAGGCGCGCCCGTGGCAGCGGGGCACCGCGGGGAGGGTCTGTGCGGCGGGCGCGGTTCCCGGCCCGCCCGACAGGCCGAGCGTGGCGCCCAGGGCTGCCGCCGCTCCGCACAGGACGACCGCGGACAGCGGCAGCCAGGAGCGCCGGCGGTTCGGGCCGGGCGGGGGCGGCGGGCTCGCGGAGGGCCGCGCGTCGGCGGCGTCCCACAGGGGCAGGACGGCCTCGGGGGCGCCGCCCGCCAGCCGGCACAGCGCCTCCACGGCGGCCCGGGGCGGCCGCTGGGCGCCGGACAGATAGCGGTGCCAGGCGGACTTGCTGTACGGGGTGCGCGCGGCCAGCGCCGCGAGACTCAGCCCCGTGCGGTCCCGCAGTTCGCGCAGGCCGGCCGTCAGGCGTTCGTCCGGAGTGGTGGATCGTTGGGGGTGCCCCATCGTGCGTTCCTCGACTCCCATCCGCTATGGGCGGTTTCGCCCCTGATGTTCGGAATGACTTCCCCGTCATGAGGTGGCTGCAACGCGCGAGAGGTAGGAGGAAGGTGAGGCCCGGGCAGGCCGAAGGCCCGTTCGGGGGTCGTCGAACGGGCCTTCGGTGTTCAGGGGACGGGGTGGTGAGGGGGCGTCAGCACCAGGGGAGGGTGCGGTACGGACGCACGTAGCGGGCCGACACGTAGCCCCGGTGGTGCGGCAGGCGGTACCAGACGCGGTTGCCGCGCACCCACGAGCCGTGGGTCCGGCAGGCGAGCCGAACGGTCCGGTACGCGTGCCGGTGGCCGATCACCCGGTAGCCGGTGCCGGGGCCGGAGCGGACGTTGAGCCGGGTGCCGTGGGTGACGACACGGCCCGTGGCGGGAGAGGCGACGCGGTGGCCGGTGGAGCGGAGCGGGACTCCGGGGACGGTGAAGCGGTGGATGTGGTGGTGCCGGGCCGGGTGGGTGCGGTGGTGCCGCGCGGTGGCGCCGGGCGCCTGTGGTGCGGCCGCGCCCGCCGTGACGGCCCCGGCCGCCGTCGGCAGGAACGCGAGCAGGGACACCGCGGCCACCAGGCCGCCCTTGAGAGTCCGTCGGATCATGGAAACCTCCGGCTGTCGTTCTCGTGACCACGAGCAGTGATCACGAGGGCCAGCCTTGCCGCGGCGGGCCCGGGAAATGCCGTGCCCGCGTCCCGTGGGACGTCCGGGACGTCCCCCGGGACGCGGCTGGGCGCCCCACCAGGCCGGTGCGGGGGAGGCGTCTCGGCGTTCCGCCCGCCCCGGTGGAGGCCGGTGCGACCCGGCCGTACGAGGCGGGGGGAACGGCTCGCCCGTGCTTACCGTCCAGTAATATCCGGCGGCAGATCACCAGAGGAGGAACCGTGCCCCGGTCCGAACGATCACCCCTGCTGCTAGCCGGGCTCCTGGCCACCGCCGGAGTCGCCCACTTCGCCGTTCCCCGGCAGTTCGACGCCACGATTCCCCGGATGCTCCCGGGCTCGCCCCGCACCTGGACGTACGGCAGCGGGGTCGTGGAACTGGCCCTGGCGGCCGGGATCGCCGCACCCCGCACACGCGCCGTCGCCGCGAAGGCGGCGGCGGCGTTCTTCGTCGGCGTCTTCCCCGCCAACGTGCAGATGGCCGTGGACTGGCGCCACCGGCCGGCGCCCCTGAGGACCGCGGCCCTGGCCCGCCTGCCGCTCCAGGTCCCCCTGGTGCTGTGGGCCCGTGGGGTCGCCCGCAAGGGGGAGGGGCGGTCATGACCGAGCGCATCGAGATCGGGGACAAGGCCGACGACTTCGCCCTGCCCGACGAGACGGGCACGGTCCGCCGGCTCGGCGAGCTGCTGGCCGACGGGCCGGTGGTCCTCTTCTTCTACCCCGCCGCCCTCACCCCCGGCTGCACCGCCGAGGCCTGCCACTTCCGCGACCTCGCCGCCGAATTCGCCGAGGCGGGCGCCCGGCCCGTGGGCATCAGCGGGGACACCGTCGAGAAGCAGCAGGAGTTCGCCGGACGGCACACCCTCGGCATGCCGCTGCTCTCCGACGCCGACGGCGCGGTCCGGGAGCGGTTCGGCGTCAAGCGGGGCTTCTCCCTGGCCCCGACCAAACGCGTCACCTTCGTCATCGCCGAGGACCGCACGGTGCTGGAGATCGTCCGCAGCGAGCTGCGCATGAACACCCACGCCGACCGGGCACTCGCCGCCCTGCGGGCCCGCCGGGGCTGAGCCGGCCGGTCCCGCGCTTGATGCACCGGACCGATCGGATCATCCTGGGCGTATGGAGCATGTCGCCGCCGTGGCGTTCATCGACGCCCGAGGCCGGGTGACCGGATGGAGCGAGGGCGCGCGGCTGTTCACGGGCCACCCGGCCGGGGACGTCGTGGGCCGGCCGGCGGCCGGCCTGCTCGCGGAGGACGTCACCGCCGACGTGCTCGCCACCCGCTGCGGCACCGTCGCCCTGCGGCACCGCGACGGCCACCGTGTCGAGGTGGCCCTCACCGCCTGCCCGGTCCTCGGGCAGGACGGTGAGGCCACCGGGTACGCGGTCACCGCCGACCAGGAAGCCGCGCCCGCCCCGACCCTGGCCGCCCAGGCCTTCGAGCAGGCGTCCATGTCCATGTCGGTCTTCGACCTCCGGCAGTGCTACCTGCGGCTCAACGAAACCGCCTGCAAGGTCATGGGTGTCTCCGAGGCCGGGCTGACCGGCCGCTTCTTCTCGGACACCGTCGAGGACGGCGAAGCCAACCGGGGCCTCCTGCGCCACCTCGAAGAGGTGGCCGAGACCGGCAGGCCGATCCGCTACGAGAGCTTCGCCCGCGCCCCCGCGCTCAACCGGGAACATCTCTGGAGCATCGAGATGTGGCCCCTGCGCGGCGACTCCGGCGAGATGACCGGCGTCGCCATGGCCGCCTTCGACAACACCGAGCAGTACTGGGCGCGCCGCCGCCTCGCCCTGCTGAACGAGGCGGCGACCGGCCTCGGCACCACCCTCGACGTGGTCCGCACGGCCGAGGAACTGATCGAGATCCTGGTCCCGCGGTACGCCGACTTCGCGAGCGTCGACCTGCTCGACTGGGTGCTCGGCGCCGAGGAGCCGCCGATCACGGCCGAATACGGAGCCCTGCTCCAGCGCGTGGCCCACGGCTCCACCCGTCCGGGCAGCCCCGGAGCGGCCATGCGCATCGGCGAGACCGACGCCTACCCGCCGCTCTCCCCGCCCGCCCGGGCGCTGCGCGAGGGCCGGGCGGTACTGGCCCAGGCCGGCGAGCCCGCCTTCGTGGAGTGGATGGCCGAGCGCAACAGACGCTCGCCCGCGGGCCGCGATCTCCGCCTGGGCGTCCACTCCATGATCGCGGTGCCGCTCCGGGCCCGCGACACCACCCTCGGTGTCGCGGTCTGCGTCCGCGTGGTCCACCCCGACGGCTACGGCCCGGACGACGCCGTGTTCGCCGAGGAACTCGCCAGCCGCGCCGCCGTCTGCATCGACAACGCCCGCCGCTTCGCCCGCGAACGAGCCACCGCCCTGGCCCTCCAGCACAGCCTGCTCCCGCGGGGCCTGCCCGGACAGGCCGCGGTCGAGGTGGCCCACCGCTATCTGCCGTGCGGATCACTGGCCGGCATCGGCGGTGACTGGTTCGACGTCATCCCGCTCTCCGGCGGCCGGGTCGGCCTGGTCGTCGGCGACGTCGTCGGCCACGGCATCCAGTCCTCGGCCACCATGGGCCGGCTGCGGACGGCCGTGCGCACCCTCGCCGACGTCGACCTGCCGCCGGACGAACTCCTCACCCACCTCGACGACCTGGTCACCCACCTGGCATCCGAGGGCAGCGCCGAGGAGGTGGCCGAACTGGGCGCCACCTGCCTGTACGCCGTGTACGACCCCGTCTCGCGCCGCCTCGCCCTGGCCGCCGCCGGTCACCCGGCCCCGGCCGTCGTGCTGCCCGGCGGTGCGGCCGAGTTCGTCCCGATGGCCGCCGGGCCGCCGCTGGGCGTCGGCGGTCTGCCCTTCGAGGCGACCGAACTCGAATTGCCCGAGGGCTCCGTCGTCGCCCTCTTCACCGACGGGCTGATCGAGGACCGCGACCGCGACGGCGACCGGGCCACCGAGGAACTCCGCCGCGCGCTCGCCGCACCGAGCGACTCCCTGGAGTCCCTCAGCGACAACGTGCTCAAGGCCGTCATGCCCGAACAGCCCATCGACGACGTCGCCCTGCTCCTGGTCCGCACCCGTGCCCTCGGCGCGGACCGGATCGCCACCTGGGACGTCCCGCCGGACCCGGCCGAAGTCGCCACCCTCCGGCAGGCCACCGGCCGGCAACTGGCCGCCTGGGGCCTGGAGGAAGCGGCCTTCGTCACCGAACTCGTCGTCAGCGAACTGGTCACCAACGCCATCCGCTACGGCACCCCGCCCATCAAGCTCCGCCTGATCCGCGACCGCGCGCTCATCTGCGAGGTCTCCGACGGCAGTTCCACCTCCCCGCACCTGCGCCGGGCACACGTCTACGACGAGGGCGGCCGGGGACTGCTGCTGGTCGCCCAGCTCACCCAGCGCTGGGGCAGCAGGCAGACGGGCAGCGGCAAGACCATCTGGGCGGAACAGCCGCTGCCCGGCACCTGATCACTGGAACGAGCAGCCCGGGTTCGGCGCGTCCTCCGAGAAGGGGGCGCCGTGCGGCAGCACGTAGAGCACGTCGAGGACGACCGGGATGTCCCCCAGATTGCGGCCTATGTGGACGTTGCCCGGCCCGGCCGGCTCCTTTATCGAGGCGCCCGCGCGGTACACGCCGTCCGAGGCGCAGCCGGAGTCGAAGTGGCTCAGAGTGCCCTGCTTCACCACGCCGTACAGCGGGCCGTCGTGGTAGTGCCAGCCGGTGCTCTGACCGGGCGGGACGGTGATCTCCCGCAGGGTGTAGTCGGTGCCGCCGACGGTGTACTGGGCGAGAAGCCTCGCCGTCACCCCGGGCCCCGGAGGGGTCGCCCCGGCGGTGCCGCAGGTGAGGGTGGTGACGGCGGTGAGCATGCCGACGACGGCCGTGCGGAGTGCGATGCGCATGCGGGAGCCTCCGGAGACGCGAGCGGGTGTCGCCGCGAACATAGAGGCCGCGTAGGCGTGTTGTGGCCGGAACCCGATGATCCGGATTCAGCCGTCGGCCGGCCGCGCCCGTGGCGCGAACCTCACTCCTCGCCGGCGGCCGCCGCGACCTGGGCGAGCGTGCGTCCCGTGCGCACCGAGCGGGCCCGCCGTGGATCCGGGGTGCCGTGCCCGGCCGGCCGCGCCGGTCCCTTGCGCACCAGCAGCCAGGCCTCCTCCTCGTCCGGGCCGCCGCGGAAGCGGGTGAGGGCGTACTCGCCGCGCAGCTTCGTGCCGTGCAGCCGGAAGGTGGCGTGCCCGTGTGCCAGGGACTCGGCGAAGTCCACCGCCCGCCCGCGCCGGTCATGGCTGAGGGGCTCGTAGGTACCGTTGTCCCACACGATCACCGTGCCGCCGCCGTACTCGCCCTCGGGGATCACACCCTCGAAGTCCTCGTAGTCCAGCGGATGGTCCTCGGTGGGTACGGCCAGCCGCTTGTCCGCGGGGTCGCCGGACGGGCCCTTGGGGACCGACCAGGACTTCAGGACGTCGTCGACCTGGAGCCGGAAGTCGAAGTGCATCCGCCGCGCGTCGTGGATCTGGACCACGAATCGGGGCTCGTCCGCGCCGGCCCGGGCGGTTCGGCCCGAGGGTTCGCGGGTCCGCTCGAAGTCGCGCTTGCCGCGATACGCCCGCAGCCGGTCCTCCGCCGCCACGTGCGGCTCCTTCCGTGCGTGGGTCCGCCTCACGCGCCCCGGGTACCCCGGGCGGGGCGCGTTCAGCCCGCGATGCCGTCCAGCTCGGCCACCGCGTCGTCCGGCAGCACCAGGGCCGCCGCGGCGATGTTCTCCCGCAGGTGCGCGACGGAGGAGGTGCCGGGGATGAGCGCGATGTTCGGCGACCGGCGCAGCAGCCACGCCAGCGCGACCTGCTGCGGCGAGGCCTCCAGACGGGCGGCCACCTGCGCCAGCGTCTCGGACTGCAGGGGCGTGAAGCCGCCGAGCGGGAAGTACGGCACGAAGACGATGTTCTCGGCCGCGGTGCGCCGCAGCAAGGCCTCGTCCCGCCGGTTCGCCAGGTTGTACAGGTTCTGCACGGTCACCACCGGCGCGATCGCCCGGGCCTCGGCCAGCTGCGCCACGGAGGCCGCGCTCAGCCCCAGGTGCCGGATCAGCCCCCGCTCGCGCAGCTCGGCCAGAGCGCCGAACTGCTCGGCGACGGAGTCCTCGTTCGGGATGTCGACGTCGCCCAGCCGCAGATTGACCACGTCCAGCGTCTCCACGCCGAGGTGCCGCAGGTTGTCGTACACCTGCGCCTTCAGGTCCTCGGGGTGCCGGGACATGATCCAGCCGCCGTCGACGCCGCGCCGGGCACCGACCTTGGTGACCAGGTGCAGCCCGTCCGGGTAGGGGTGCAGGGCCTCCCTGATGATCTCGTTGACCACCACGGGGCCGTAGAAGTCCGCCGTGTCGATGTGGGTGATGCCCGCCTCCACCGCCGCGCGCAGCACCGCGACCGCCCGGCCCCGGTCCTTCGGCGGGCCGAAGACGTGCGGACCGGTCAGCTGCATGGCGCCGTAGCCCATCCGGGTCAGGGTCGGTCCCCCGGCCGGGGTGACGGTGCCGCCGAGCTGTGCAGTCATGTCGTACCTCTCATGTTCTCCGGGCCACCGGCCCTCCCGGTCGCCCCACCTCCACCCTGCGCCCGCCGTCAACGGGGCAGCAGTACCCCCGCGATCCTGGGAGTGACAGGGCCAGCCATCGGCGGCCGGGCGCCCGTACGGTGGTGCCATGGACGGTTCGAACGCGCTCGGTGAGTTCCTGCGCGCCCGCCGGGCACTGGTGCGGCCCGAGGACGTGGGGCTCCCCGGCGGCGGCCTGCGCCGGGTGCCGGGGCTGCGCCGCGAGGAGGTGGCGATGCTGTCCGGCATCAGTTCCGACTACTACCTCAGGCTGGAGCAGGGCCGCGACCGCAACCCGTCCGTGCAGGTGCTGGAGGCCGTCGCCCGGGTGCTGCGGCTGGACGCCGACGCCACCGCCCACCTCGTCGGGCTCGCCCGGGAACGGCCCGCGTCGGGCGCACGGCCCGGGCGCCGGACGCCGCAGGTCCCGGCCAGCCTCCTGCAGCTGATCGACGGCTGGCCGCGCACCCCCGCCTACCTCCAGAACCGCTACACCGACTGCCTGGCCGCGAACGCCCTGGCCACCGCGATCACCCCCAACTACCGGCCCGGCGTCAACCTGTTGCGGGCCGTCTTCCTCGACCCCGCCGAGCGCGCGCTGCGCCGGGACTGGGAAGACCTCACCGCGGAGGGCGTGGCCGCCCTGCGCTCGGGGGCCGGGGCGGACGCGGACGACCCGCGCCTGCGCGACCTGGTCGGCGAGCTGTCGCTGCGCAGCGAACGTTTCCGCGTCCTGTGGGCCCGCCACGAGGTGCGGCCCCGGCGCGGCCGGGTGAGCCGGCTGACCCACCCGCAGGTCGGCGACCTCGACCTGCACTCGGACAAGCTGTCCGTGGAGGGCGCCGACGGGCTCACCCTCGTCGTCTTCCACGCCGAGCCCGGCAGCCGCAGCGCCGAACTGCTCGACATCCTCGGCAGCCTGAGCGCGCCCGCGGCCGGCAGTGCCCAGGAACGCGTCGACGGACAGTAGCCCGCCGCCGCGGCACGGCCGCGTTCCGGACACGGGCCGTACGGGTGTTCGCCGTCCGGGGGCCGAAGGTGCCACGATCTTCGGGGAGCCGGTACGGACGAGCATCGGAGCGCGCATGACGACGCACAGGGCCACCGAGGACCACACGGAACGGGTCGCGGGGGTGGAGGTGAGTCCGGTCGCCGGGCACATCGGGGCCGAGATCACCGGGGTCGACCTGGCCGGACCCCTCGACGACGCCGTGGTGGACCTGATCCGGCGGGCCGTGCTGCGCTGGAAGGTGGTCTTCTTCCGCGGGCAGGAGCTGGACCACGCCGGGCACGTCGCCTTCGCCCGCCGGTTCGGGGAACCGGTCGTTCTCGGCCGGCGGGGGAGCGCCTCACCCGCGGGCTTCCCCGAGGTCGAGACCACCGCGGACCGGCTGGAGCTGGGCGGCCGGTTCGGCATGGAGCACGAGGAGTGGCTCCAGCGGCGGCGGCACACCCTGCTGCGCGGCTGGCACTGCGACCACGGCGCCCGGATCGACCCGCCGGCCGCGACCGTCCTGCGCGCCGAGACGGTCCCGCCGTACGGCGGCGACACCACCTGGGCGAACCTGGCCGCCGCCTACGCCGGTCTGTCGGCGCCGGTCCGCGCCTTCGTGGACGGGCTGCGCGCCGAGCACCGTCTCGGCGTCGGCTACCAGGCACGGCCCGGCGACGACGCGTACCTCCGGCACCTCCTGGACCACCAGGTCGCCTCCGTGCATCCGCTGGTGCGGGTGCACCCGGAGACGGGTGAGCGGGTGCTGTTCGTCAACGGCTACTACCTGGAGCAGATCGTGGACGTCTCCCGTCCCGAGAGCGCCGCGCTGCTGGAGATGCTGCTGGAACAGGCGGTGCGGCCCGAGTACACGGTCCGCTTCCGCTGGGAGCCCGGCAGCGTCGCCTTCTGGGACAACCGGGCCACCATCCACCTGGCCCCGAGCGACAACGCCCACCTCGGCCTCCCCCGGGTCATGCACCGGGTGATGCTCGCCGGGGACGTGCCGGTGGGGGTGGACGGCAAGCCGTCCGAACCGGTCACGGGGACCGCGCCCGGCCGCTGGTGAACCCCGGCCCAGGGACGGCGGCCGGCGCGGCTCAGCCCGCCGGCCGCCACCCCAGGGCCGGGCCCAGCTCCGTCGCCATGTCCGTGAGGATCTGCACGTAGTCCTCGTGCTCGAAGGCGAACGGCAGCGCGAACGCCACCTCGTCGACCTCGCGGAAGGCGGCGTGCGCGTGCAGCCGCTCCGCGAGTTCCGCCGAGGTGCCCACCAGGTCCGGGGCGAACAGCAGCCGCGCCGGGCCCTGCGGGGCGGTCGTGCGCGGCAGACGCCTGTCCGCGTACGCGGCGTACTTGGCCCGCTGCTCCGGCGTCGCCGAGTCGGTGGGGATCACCACCAGGCCCTGGGACACCCGGGCCGCCTCGCCGTCGGGGTGGCGGGCCCGGAACTCCCGGATGTGGGACAGCTGGATCGCGGCGAAGTCAGCCGGTGTGTCCGTGCCCTCGGCCTTGACGACGCTGCTGGTCAGGAGGTTCATCCGGTGATCGCCCGCCCAGCGTGCCGAGCCCAGGCTGCCGCCGCCGTACCAGAGCCGCCGGCCGAGGCCGGGGGAGTGCGGCTGCACGACGTCGGAGAACGTCTCGAAGCCCACCGCACCGCTGAAGCCGGTGGCCGGCTCGCCGCGCACCAGGTCCAGCAGCCGCCGCACCCGCTCGTAGCCGAAGTCCTCCGTGTCGGAGGTGTCCGGGTACAGGGCCTCCCTGACCTGCTCGTAGTGTGTCGGCGGGCCCACGCTGACGCCCGGGTTCAGCCGGCCGCCGGACAGGATGTCGACGGTGGCCAGGTCCTCGGCCAGGCGCAGCGGGTTCTCCCAGCCGAGCGGTGTCACCGCCGTGCCCAGTTCGATGCGGCGGGTGCGCTGCGAGGCCGCGGCGAGGACGGCGACCGGGGACGAGATGCCGTACTGCAGATGCCGGTGGCGGACCCAGGCGCTGTCGAATCCGAGCCGCTCGCCCAGCTCGATGATCTCCAGCGTGGACTCGTGGCCGCGGGCCGGGTCCGCCGGGTCGAACAGGCCGATCGTGAGAAAGCCCAGCCTGCGCAGCGGGCGAGAGGCGGTCGGCACGGGCTCCTCCAGCGGTCGTACGTCGGTTCTGCCGCGATTGTGGCAGGCGAGTGTGACAGCCGTGTGATCGTTCCCTTGCGCTCAGTTCAGCGGGATCGTCACCTCGTCCTCGACCGGCGGATCGAGCTCCTGGGCACGGTTGCCGGTCGCGGCGAAGCAGCGCAGCCGGATCGCGTCGGCGCTGACGTCCAGGCGCAGGAAGCACTTGAAGAACGGCGGGCTGTAGGTGGTGGAGGACGGCGAGAACAGCTGGGTGTAGGTCTTCCGGACCGGCAGCCGGAACCGTGACTTGCTCTCGGGGCGGCTTCCGGTGCCGAGCAGGCCCGCGACCAGCCGGGTGCGCCGGGTGATCCGGGCGCCGGCTCCGGGCGCGCGGCCCGGCTCGATGCCGAGGCGCTCGGAGACGACCGCCGTGGCCTCGTCCTCGGTGAGCGTGAAGAAGCGGCGCAGCCGCAGCCGCCGGCCGTACAGCCGGCTGTAGAACGACAGGGAGTCGCCGCGCAGCGGGTAGCAGCGGAAGTCGCGTTCGGTGACTCCTGCCACCGACACCCGCGGGATGGTGTGCGTGGCGTGCATGAACGCGCCGCCGCCGCCCGCCACCACGTACTGGACGGTGCGGCCGGCCACGTCGACCGGGTACCGCTGGTAGTTGTGGATGTCGCCGCCGATCGCGGCCACGTAGTTGTGCTCGGGGTCTCGGACGATGTCGTCGACGAAACCGCCGCCCTCGACGGCGCAGGGGTGGTGCTCGCCGTCGACGTACAGCGGCGACCCGGTGATCAGGACCTTCGGCTTCGGCCCCCGGGACACCTCCCGCAGCCAGGCGCCCTGTTCGGCGTCGATCGTGCCCAGCAGACCGGTGTCGATGCCGACGATCCGGACCGGACCGGCGTCGATCGCCCAGTACGGGCCGGGCTGCTCGGCCTGCTGGGCGGGCGCCGGCCGCAACCCCCGTGCGGCGGCGAGGCGTTGCTCGTCCGTGGGGCCGGGCCGGTGCCAGAGGAGGTCGCGCCACCAGGCGCGGGTGAGCGCGCGGGGGCGGGGCGCGGCGCCGAGCGGCGGGGTGTCGGCGCAGAAGACACGCATGAAGGCGCCGAGGTCCTCGTACCAGTCGTGGTTGCCCGGAATCGCGTACATCGGCGCCGGATAGCCCTGGTACGGCCGGAAGAACTTGTCGCCGTAGTCGCCCGCGGCGCCCACCGGGTAGATGACGTCGCTGGCGATCACCGCGAACTCGGTGTCCTGACCGGTCCTCAGGAAACCGGGCACGACGGCGTACTGGGAGTCGTCGCCCTCGCCGGTGTCGCCGATGACCATGAAGGAGAACCGGTCCGGGACCTCGCGCCGGATCACCTTGTCGGCGGGAGCGCCCGCCGCCTGCCGCCGTGCCACCCAGCGGCCGCGGGTGCGCCCGGTCGGATCGCCGAACCAGGAGGCCAGCACGCCGTTGCGGGCGGCCCACAGGGTCCTCGGGTTCAGCCACGACAGCTTCTCGACGTGGTCCGGCATCAGCTGCTGGTAGGCGCCGCGCTCGGCCGCGCCCCAGCCGGCGCCCTGGGCGGTATCGCGTGAGGAGTCAGACACGCGCTGCACCGTAACAACGCGCCGGTCACCAGGGGTATGCGGGGCCCCGTACGCCCACCTCCGTGACGGCCAGGGGGGTTCTGCGCCGGGGTACGCTGAGCGCGCGGCCCGGCTCCTCGGGAGGCCGGGCCCTCCGGCCGGCAGGGGCCCCGTCGAGGAACGGAGCGGATCTGTGGAACTCGCCTTCGCGGGACCGGTGATCGAGTGGCGGGGTCCGTCGCCGTACTACTTCATCGCCGTCCCCGACCCGGAGGCCGCCGACATCCGGGAGGTGGCCGCCGTGGCCACGTACGGCTGGGGGGTCATCCCCGTCGAGGCACGCATCGGCGCCATCACGTTCACCACGTCGCTCTTCCCGAAGGACGACGGCTATCTGCTGCCGCTCAAGAACGCCGTGCGCACCCCGCAGGGCCTCGCGGTCGGCGACGACGTGGCCGTGGAGATGACCGTACGACTGTGACCCCCGGTCGTCGGCGAACCGCCCCGCGACCGGGACACCCCGGCCCGCCCGGCACCGGCCGGCCGCCCTCAGGCGCTCCGGGGGCGCGCGGCGAGAGCCTTCAGCATCTCCCGCTGGTGCCGGTGGCCGACCGTCTCGTACCCGACCACCGTGACGAAGGGCGCGAGCATCACCACCAGCAGGCACACCGCCGTCGGCGCGCCCGCCGCGGAGAGCAGCACGGCGGCGGCCAGCACTCCGAGCGTGAGGGAGATCAGCAGCAGGTGGAAGCGGTCCGTCGCGGAGAGCAGCAGCGTGTGCAGCAGGTAGACCATGAGCAGGAAGAGGCCGACCGGCAGGGCCAGCGACAGGATCACGGCGACGCCGCCGATCTCGGCGTGGTGCTCCAGATGCAGTCCGGCCACATGGAGTCCCGCACCCGCTCCCGCGATCCCGACGAACACCGGGATGTGGCCGTAGCCGAAGACGTATCCGCGACTGCGGCGGTACACGAGGAGGTCGCCGAAGGGCACGGCGAAGTACACCCACCACATGCCGAAGGTGAGACCCACGCCCGCCACGACGACGGCGATCGCGTTCCCGGTCCAGTGCGTCCCGCCGGCGCCGCCGAGGAGGTCACCGGAGGAGGCGACCGTGCCGACGACCCCTTCGCCGAGGGTGATGATCGCGAACAGGCCGTACCGCTCCGCGACATGGTGCGGATGCCAGGGGGTGCCCCCGGCGCCGCCCTGACTGAACACCGGCAGCAGCAGCTCGACCGCCCCGAGCAGGGCGAACGCCACGAACGTGACGGCCGGCGGCAGCTCCGCGAAGCCGACCACCACCCAGCCGGCCTGCGCCAGGACCGTCCAGCGGATGTTCGCCGTGCCGACCAGGTGGAACGGAGGCGACTCCCGGGACGCCCGCCACCACTGGAGCACCATGGCGACCCGCATCACGACGTACCCGATCACCATCGCCCGCAGTTCGAGGTGACCGCCCTCCTTGATCGAGTCGAACATCGCCGGGAGCCCCAGGGAGAACACCACGACCCCGATCATCTGGAGCATGGTCAGGCACCGGTAGTGCCAGTCGTCGGTGTCGAAGGCCGAGGCGAACCAGCTGAAGCTGATCCACGCGACGCTGATCGCGAACATGGCCAGCACGAACCCGGTGAGCGCCTTGCCGGGCTGCCCCTCGGCGATCATCTCGGCGTAGTCCGACGCCGCGGTGCCCACCGCGACCACGAACGTGAGGTCGAACAACAGCTCCAGAGGTGACGAGACCCGGCCGGGCTGTTCCGGATCACGGCCGCTCATGGGCACTCGGCTGTGGGCCAGTCTGCCGCCACCGGGACCGCCGGTCCGCTTCGTTCCGCTCATGCGCAGCATGATGCCGCCTCGGCGGCCCCTCGGCTCACACGCAACGGCATCGCCGAAGCGGTGATCCCGGGCGAGGCCGCCACGGGTCTGCCCGATCACGACTACGTGGACCGGGAGGCCGCCAGGAGCGTGCCGGCCCGCGTGGTGCCCAACGGCGAGGGGAGCGAGTTCATGATCACGTTCTTCCGGCCCCCGGGCTTCACCGACGACTACTTCGACCAGCAGATCGCGCTCGTCGACAAGGAGATGGCGGCGCTGAAGAGGGAGCTGGAGGTGACCACCTGATCCTCCGTCACCTCCAGAATCAGCGATGGACCCGCGGCGACTCCTCCTGCGTCGCGGGCGCCGCCATGGGGTGAAAACCCCCCGCGGGGACCTGGAACCGCCCCCTCCGCGCCGCCCGGTATAGGGAAAACCCTTGAATGCCCCCGGCGTGACTGACATGCGCGAGTCAAAGCTGGAATTCTCCCCCCAGCACATCGCACTTCCATGGTGTGCGCACGGATCACGGTCCCGCACAGCTCAGCTCGCCCGGGCAGCAGACCCGTCTGCCCGGTCTGTCACCGGCCGCCACCCCGCGGCCGCAGCAGGAGGAGTACGAGTGAGACGCTCTCCCCACAGACCCCTTCCCCACAGAGGTCACAAGCGGGCCACGGTCGGAGCCGCCCTGCTCTCCACCGCGGCCTTCCTCGCCCTCGGCATGCAGGCGGTCCCCGCGTCCGCCACGCCGGCCGCCCCCCACCCCACCCCGCTGCGCACCGGCGGCCTCGAGGCCAAGCTCTCTCCGGCCCAGCACCAGGCACTGGTCAAGAGCGCCCAGCAGAAGACCTCCACGACCGCCCGCACCCTCGGGCTCGGCGCGAAGGAGAAGCTGGTCGTCAAGGACGTCGTCAAGGACAACGACGGCACCCTGCACACCCGGTACGAGCGCACGTACGCCGGCCTGCCGGTCCTCGGCGGCGACCTCGTCGTGCACACCCCGCCCGCCTCGCAGGCCTCGGGAACCGTGAGCACCACCTTCGCCAACAAGCGGGTCATCAAGGTCGCGAGTACGTCCGCGACCTTCACCAAGTCCGCGGCCGAGACCAAGGCCCTGAAGGCCGCCAAGGCCCTCGACGCCGAGAAGGCCACCACCGACAGCGCCCGCAAGGTGATCTGGGCCGGCACCGGCACCCCGAAGCTCGCCTGGGAGACCGTGATCGGCGGCTTCCAGGACGACGGCACGCCCAGCCAGCTGCACGTCGTCACGGACGCCGTCACGGGTGCCGAACTCCACCGCTACCAGGCGGTCAAGACGGGTATCGGCAACACCCAGTACAGCGGCCAGGTGTCGCTGACCACGACGCAGTCGGGCTCGAACTACACGCTCACCGACGGGGCGCGCGGCGGTCACAAGACGTACAACCTCAACCACGGCACGTCCGGCACGGGCACGCTGTTCTCCCAGACCAGCGACACCTGGGGCAACGGCACCACCTCGAACGCGGCCACGGCCGGCGCCGACGCGCACTACGGTGCCGCGACCACCTGGGACTTCTACAAGAACACCTTCGGCCGCAGCGGCATCCGCAACGACGGCGTCGCCGCCTACTCCCGTGTCCACTACGGCAACGCGTACGTGAACGCGTTCTGGGACGACAGCTGCTTCTGCATGACCTACGGCGACGGCTCCGCCAACGCGGACCCGTTGACCTCGCTCGACGTCGCCGGCCACGAGATGAGCCACGGCGTCACCTCGGCGACCGCCAACCTCAACTACACCGGTGAGTCCGGCGGCCTGAACGAGGCGACCTCCGACATCTTCGGCACCGGTGTGGAGTTCTACGCCAACAACAGCACCGACGTCGGCGACTACCTCATCGGCGAGAAGATCGACATCAACGGTGACGGCACGCCGCTGCGCTACATGGACAAGCCGAGCAAGGACGGCGGTTCGGCGGACAGCTGGTACTCCGGCGTCGGCAACCTGGACGTGCACTACTCCTCGGGCCCGGCGAACCACATGTTCTACCTGCTGTCCGAGGGCAGCGGCACCAAGGTCATCAACGGCGTGACCTACAACAGCACGACCTCCGACGGCGTCGCCGTCACCGGGATCGGCCGGGCCGCGGCCCTGCAGATCTGGTACAAGGCACTGACGACGTACATGACGTCCACCACCAACTACGCGGGCGCGCGCACCGCCGCCCTCAACGCGGCGGCCGCCCTGTACGGCACCAACTCCACCGAGTACGCCGGGGTGGGCAACGCGTTCGCCGGCATCAACGTCGGCGGGCACATCAACCCGCCGGCCAACGGTGTCACGGTCACCAACCCGGGCAGCCAGTCCTCGACCGTCGGCACGGCGGTGAGCCTGCAGATCCAGGCGACCAGCACCAACAGCGGCGCGCTGACCTACAGTGCCTCCGGTCTGCCGTCCGGGCTGTCGATCAACAGCTCGACCGGCCTGATCACCGGCACGCCCAGCGCGGCGGGCTCGTACAGCACCACGGTCACGGTCACCGACTCCACCGGCGCGACCGGCACCGCGAGCTTCAGCTGGACGGTCAGCACGACCGGCGGCGGATGCACCTCCACCCAGCTCCTGAAGAACCCGGGCTTCGAGTCGGGCAGCACGAGCTGGACCGCCACCAGCGGTGTCATCACCACCGACAGCGGTGAGGCGTCCCACAGCGGGTCCTACAAGGCCTGGCTGGACGGTTACGGCTCCTCGCACACCGACTCCGTGTCCCAGTCGGTGACCATCCCCGCGGGCTGCAAGGCGACCCTGACCTTCTACCTGCACATCGACACCGCGGAGACCACCAGCAGCACCCAGTACGACAAGCTGACGGTGACCGCCGGTTCCAAAACCCTGGCCACCTACTCGAACCTCGACAAGGCCTCGGGTTACAGCCAGAAGTCCTTCGACCTGTCCTCGCTGGCGGGCTCGACGGTCACCCTGAAGTTCAACGGCGTGGAGGACTCCTCGCTGCAGACCAGCTTCGTGGTCGACGACACGTCCCTGACCACCGGCTGACGACGGACCGAGCCGTACGACAGCGGTCCCGCACCCCGTTCGACGGGGTGCGGGACCCTTGCCGTGTCAGCTCAGCGGATCCAGCGTCAGATACGCCTGCTGCGGGTTGCCGTCGTGCACCAGGGACTCCTGGTTGCCGACGTCGTCGAAGGCGAACGCGTACGCCTTGCCGTCCGCCATCTGCGCGTGAACGGCGCGCGCGTAGTGGTTGGTCACCGCGTCCTTGTAGAAGTTCGCGGTCGTGGTGTCCGGCTGGTTGGGGTCGACCAGCAGGGTGGAGCGGTTGAAACCGGCGCACAGGGTCCGGGAGATGGGCCCGCGGACGTTGTCGTTCGGTGCGTCGAGCAGCTTGTGGCAGCCGAAGACGCTGTCCGCGTCGGGCTTCTGGAAGCTGGTGACGACCGCTCCGGAGGAGTTGGTGAAGTTCATGACGTTGCCCGAGACCCGGCCGTAGTACTTGGTGTTCGGCTGGTCGGTGAACGGGGTGACGGTCAGCGTCGAGGTCGTGTACTTCTGCCAGACCCGGTTGACGTAGTCGTCCATGACGTTCGCCGGCAGCGCGCCGGTCTCCACGCCGTACAGCGGGGAGAGCGCGCGCAGCACGGTTCCGTCGGAACGCGTCTGGATCAGCTTGCCCCAGCCGCCCGACTGCCCGCGCAGGGCGTTGAAGACACCCGTGTAGCCGCCCGACTTGAGGTGTCCGGTGCTGCCGGTGCTGCCGTCCGCCCGCTGCACCCCGACCGCGTAGGGCGCCGAGAACATGTCCACCTGGGTGCTGTTGAACCACAGCCCGGCGTCGTTGAGCGTGTATTCCGACCAGTTGAAGAGGATGTCCCGGTTGGGGTCGGAGGGGTTCTGCACGGCCGGCTGCACCAGCCCGCCGGTGGTCAGTCTGAAGTCGAGCTTGCGGCCGTAGGAGAAGTAGATCCGGCCGGAGAACTTGGGGATGCGAATGGTCCTGGACTGTCCGGCGGCCGGTCCGGGGATCGCCGCGTCCGGTGCGGGGGTCGGGGGGTTGCCGCCTGCCGGCCAGGCGTGGAAGGTGCCGTTCGCGTCGGCCCAGCCCTGCCTGCCGGAGGACAGCTGGGTGCCGAGGTCGTAGACGTAGACCGGGTCGGAGCGGCCGGAGTTGTTGGTGATCTTCAGGGGGACGGTGTCCGGTACGGCGGCGTCCGCGCGTTCCGTTGCGCCGAGCGCGAGCAGTCCGCCGACGAGGGCCGCCGCGGCCGCCAGGGGCAGCGCGGGACGTGTGAGCCGGTGAGGCACTCTCCACCTCCGTGTGGGGTCGGGGTCGTACGGACTTGGTCCGTACCTGTTTGAGAGCGCTCTCAGCGTCGTGCGAGGACGCGTCCATGTCAATGATGTGGACGGGATCGGCCCGGCGCCCGCCGTGCGGCGGACGCCGGGAGCCGGTGCGGGGCGGTGACGGCGAGTCCGTCCCCGGCAGGTCAGGGCCTCGTGTCAGAAGGTGCGCGCCAGCAGGCCGAGGAGTGCCGCCCAGTGCCGTTCGTCCCCCTCGCGCTGGTAGGCGCTCGTGTCCGCCTGCGTGTAGCCGTGCGGAGCACCCGGGTAGACCTCGCAGGTGTGCCGTACCCCGGCCGCCGTCAGGGCCTCCTCGAACCGGGCGATCTGCTCCGGCGGCAGCGACGGATCGTGGTCGGCGTGCCCGAAGTACAGCTCCGCGGTGATGGCCGGAGCGCCCAGGTGCGGGCTGCCCGGATCGTCGGTGGCGAGCCGGCCGCCGTGGAATCCGGCCCCCGCCGCGACCCGGTCCGGGTGCGCGGCCGCCGTCCACAGGACGAGCCGGGCGCCCATGCAGTACCCCGTCAGCGCCACCGGGCCGTCGGCGGCGAGCGGGCTGTCGGCCAGCCAGCGCAGGTAGGCGGCCGCGTCCCGCTCCACCAGATCGGGCGTCAGTGAGGCCACGACCGGGCCGAGCCGCTCCCAGATACTCGGATCCGCGGCCGGGTCGATGAAGTCGGGCAACCCGACGACCGGGGCCCGGCCCAGGCGGTAGAACACGTTCGGAACCAGCACGGTGTATCCGGCGCCGGCGAGCCGGTCGGCCATCGCCCGCAGATGCGGGCGCAGGCCGTACGCGTCCTGGTAGAGCAGCACGGCCGGGCGGGGCCGCCCGTCGGCGGGGTGGACGAGATAGGCGTCGGCGACACCGTCCTCGGTGGGGACGTCGACGGCGGTTCCCTGGACATCGGACATGTGAGAAGGCCCTCCCTGATGGGCGGCGGGCGGCGGTGGTGTCCGCGACGCCGCGGCTGCGGCCCATGCTGTCACGCAAGATCACGACCGCCGCGGCCGGTGCGCCGTGTCCTCACTCGAAGCGGGTCGTGTCTCCCGCCCCCCGCCGGACGATCTCCGCCTCCCCACTGGAGAAGTCGACCACCGTCGTCGGCTCCGTACCGCAGTCGCCGGAGTCGACGACCGCGTCCACCGCGTGGTCGAGCAGGTCCTTGATCTCCCAGCCCTGGGTCATCGGCTCCTCCTCGTCCGGCAGCAGCAGCGTGCTGGACAGCAGCGGTTCGCCCAGCTCCGCCAGCAGCGCCTGGGTGACCACATGGTCCGGGATGCGCACGCCCACGGTCTTCTTCTTGGGGTGCATCAGCTTGCGCGGCACCTCGCGGGTGGCCGGCAGGATGAAGGTGTAACTGCCGGGTGTGGAGGCCTTCACCGCCCGGAACACGTCGTTGTCCACGCGGACGAACTGGCCGAGCTGCGCGAAGTCCCGGCACATCAGCGTGAAGTGGTGCCGGTCGTCGAGATGGCGGATCGAGCGGATCCGGTCCATGCCGTCCCGGCTGCCCAGCCGGCAGCCCAGGGCGTAGCAGGAGTCGGTCGGATACGCGATGAGCGCCTCCGACCGGACCGCGTCGGCGATCTGGGCGATGCTGCGCGGCTGGGGGTTCTCGGGGTGCACGTCGAAGTACTTCGCCATTCACCGAGCTTATGCCGTTCCGGGCCGTCGCACGCGCAGGGCGGGTACCCGGTCGCCGTACCCCGGGAACAGCGGCCGCACGGCCCCGCGAAATTCTCCCGAATTCCCGTGTGTATGCCGTGGATTCCGGGGCAACCGACGGAAGAGTCGCCCGGAGCAGTCCCCCCGCCCGGGCGCGGCGTCTCCGCCGGCGAGCCCACACCCCCCCCGGGCCGCCGGCGGAGCCATGTCTGCCTCCGGCCCGCATGGGCACCCGCACGGTCGGGTAACGTCCTGGGACGTATGCCCAGGTCAACGCGGAGACGAAGGAGAACGGCACGTGGCCGGCCGATCGGAGGGGGGCCAGGTGTCCCCGCAGCGCTACGGCGGTGACGGCGACTGGGCGGAGCAGTTGCTCGGCCATCTGCGGCCCGCCGGACGCGACCTTCGCCGGCTCGTCGCCTGGCTCGCCCGGACGACCCACGCCTCGGTCTGCCTCGAGGACGCGGCCGGCGGTCTGCTCGCGGGGGAGCGGATACCGCTCGACGCCCCGGTGGCCGTCGACGTCGCGACCGGCAGGGTCTCCGCCGCGGCCCTGCAGGACGGGGCGCGCCATGTCCGCCTGGTCGGCATTCCGCATCCCCGGCCGGGCTCGGCCGCGGGAGCGGTTCTCGTCGTGGCCCGGGCCGATCCCTTCGACCGGCACACCGCCGAGATCCTCGGCCACACCGCCGGAGTGCTGGAACTGCTCCTGCGGGAACGGGAGCTGTCGGACACCGGGCACCGGCTGCGGCGGGTCACGGCCGACCTGCGGCTGGCCATCCTGCAGCTGCTCATGGTGGAGGACACCGTCTCCGCCCGCCGGGTCGCCGCCGGTCTGTGGCCCGGCCTGCTGGAGGAGGACACCGCCCGCGTCTACGTCATGGAGGGGGCCGCCGCCGCACGCGACGCGCTGGCCGACGCATGCGGCGACGCCACCGACGGCCTGGCCCTCGTCGTACGCTGCCCCGCGATGGACGGCCACGTCATCGTCGTCGGCCCGTCGGGCGAGGTGGAGGAGCGGCTGCGGTTCCTGGTCGCCGACCGGCCGGGCACCTTCCTCGGCGGCAGCACCCGGCAGCGCCTCGCCCTGACCGCCACCGCCTACACACAGGCCGTCACCGCCCTCGCGGTGGCCCGCTTCCACCCCGCCCGGTTCGCCGTCTACGCCGAACGGACCCGCCCCGAGCGGCTCATGGACCCCGCCGTCCTGCGGGCCTGGTCCGCGGCTCTGCTGCGCCCGCTCGACACGCTGCCGCACCATGTGCGCGCCGAACTCGTCGCCACCACCCGCCTCGGCCTGGAGTTCACCGCCGTGAGCACGGCCAAGGTGCTCGGCGTCAGCCGCAACACCGTCCGCGCCCGCATCGACCGGGTCGCGGCGCTCATCGGCGCCGACGTCTCCGCCCCGGCCGTCCGGGCCCTCGCCCAGTTGGCGCTCAACACCGAGGCGGCACACGGCCCCTACGACCCCGGCGGCACCGCACCCCACCCGCGGGAACCCGTCCGCCTCCCGGACCTGCTCGGCACCGGCGCGCTCCGCGACTGGGCCGGGTCCCTCCTCGGCCGCCTCGACGGGGACGGCCGGGATTTGCGCGGAACCCTGCGCGCCTGGATCGACGCCGACGCGAACGCCGAGAGCGCCGCCCGGGCTCTCGGCGTGCACGCACAGACCGTACGGGAACACGTCCGGGCCGCCGAACCCGTCCTGGAACGCCGGCTGCTGTCCGGCGGCACCGACCTTCACGAGGTCGTCCTCGCGTTCCTGATCACCGGTGAGGTCGCCACGCCCCGCCTGGGCCCGGCGAACCCGGAACAACCGGACGCGCCTGTGCACCGGTGAGTGCCGCGCGGGACGCACCTGTGCACCGGTGCGCTACCCCCGGCGTGGCACCGCACGTACCTTCGGCATTCCGCGGGGCACGACCGGAACGGGGGACCGGTCGCGGCCCCGCGCTCCGACCCGTCGCCGCGCCCCGCTCATCCCCCGAGCCGGGCCGGGATCTCCTGCCAGCCGTGCGCGATGAACGACGGAACGCGCCGCAGATCGCCGGTGCCGACCGCCAGGCGCAGCCCCGGGAAGCGGGAGAAGAGGGCCGGCAGCGCCGTCAGCGCCTCCAGCCGGGCCAGCGGAGCCCCGATGCAGCGGTGCACCCCGATCCCGAACGCCAGATGCTCCCCGGCCTCGCGCGCCGCGTCGAACACCGCCGCGTCCTCGCCGTACCGTGCGGGGTCCAGGCCCGCCGCCGCGTACGTCGTGATGATCGCGTCCCCGGCCGGGATGGTCACGTCCCCCACCGGCAGATCGTCGACCGCGAAGCGCAACGGCAGCGCCGCGATGGACGGATGCACCCGC
Organism: Streptomyces sp. 1222.5; assembly: GCF_900105245.1. Taxonomy (NCBI): domain Bacteria; kingdom Bacillati; phylum Actinomycetota; class Actinomycetes; order Kitasatosporales; family Streptomycetaceae; genus Streptomyces; species Streptomyces sp. 1222.5. The sequence continues at coordinate 7,915,148 of NZ_FNSZ01000001.1, forward strand.
AGCGTCTCGTCGACCACCGCGTCCCAGCCGACCGCTCCGGAGCGCACCGCCGCGAGCTGCGCCGGGTCGGACAGCAGTGCGACCACCGCGTTGCCGATGAGGTTGACGGTCGTCTCGAACCCGGCCCCGACCACCAGCAGCAGCGTGTGCAGCAGCTCCTCGTCGGTGAGCCGGTCCCCGTCGTCGTCGCGGACCGCGATCAGTTCCGTGGTGATGTCGTCGCCGGGACGCGCGCGCCGGTACGCGATCAGCGCCCCCAGCACCGTACCGATCCGCTCCTGTACGGACGTGGCGTGTTCCGGACTCATGTCGGAGGTGTCCATGATGTCGGCGATCAGCCGCACGGCATCGGCCCACAACTCCTCCGGCACACCGAGCAGTTCGCAGATCATGCGCATCGGCAGCGGATGCGCGAGCCCCGCTCGCAGGTCCACGGTGCCGCCGTCGTCACCCGCATGCTCCAGGGCGTCCAGCAACTCGCCGGTCAGGGCGGCCACGCGTGGCCGCATCGCCTCGGTACGCCGGTGCGTGAAGCTCGGCGCCACCAGCTTGCGCAGCCGGGTGTGGTCCGGACCGTAGGTGGACAACATGTTGACCACACCCACCCAGGTGGCCATCCAGCTCCAGGACGGATGCCGGCCCAGCTCTGGCCACAGCCGCCAGTGCCGACGGGCGTCCTTGCTGACCCGCGGGTCGAGGACGAGTTCGCGAAGGGCGTCGTAGCCGGTGGGTGCCCAGGCGGGGATCCCGCCGGGCAACTCGACCGGTACGACCGGGCCGAGGGCGCGCAGCCGTGCGCTCTCGGCCACGATGTCGCTGCCGAAGGGGTCGAGGGCGAGGCGGTCGGTCACGGTCACGACGGTCTCCAGACAGGTCGGCATCTCGTGAGGCGCTCGCCGCCCAGTACACCCTGCCGACGCCCCGGGGCCCATGGTGCGGGCCGGTTCGGCCGCCGAACTGGCCGAGTTGTCACCTCACCTGGCCGAAGGCTGCGCCGGCAGGTCGAAGACGTGCTGCGGAGAGATGACCCGGGTGACCGCCTGGCCGAACAGGGTGCTGGGTTCCTCGTCGTCGTGGCCGATGTCGGTGTTGAGGAGCACCACGACGCTCGTCCGCGTCGACGGGAGGTAGATGGCCAGGGACTCGTAGCCCGGCAGGGAGCCGTTGTGCCCGATCCAGCCCTGCACGTCGAAGATGCCCAGTCCGTACCCGGCGCCCGGGATGGGGGTCGCCGGCGTGACGAGCCGCTGCTTCTGCATGGCGGGGCTGATCATCCGCTTGCCGTCGGGCAGTCGGCCGGTGGCGACCGTCGGCGCCCAGGTGTGCAGGTCGTCCAGGGTGGAGATCATCGCTCCGGCCGCCCAGCCCCAGGACGGGTTCCAGCCGGCGGTCTCGGCCACCTTCCCGTCGGCCGTCTGGTCGGTGTAGCCCTGTGCGTGCGGCGCGGGGAACTCGCTGCCCGTCGGGAAGACGGTGTCCTTCATGCCGGCCGGGCCGAGGATGTGCTGCTCGAAGTAGTCCCCGAGACGCTGACCGCTCTCCTTCTCCACGACCAGCCCGAGCAGGATCAGGTTGGTGTTGGAGTAGAAGAACTTCTGCCCCGGCTCGAAGAGCACCGGATGCCTGAACGCGTAGCCGAGCAGCTGCTGCGGGGTGAAGGGGCGCTGCGGGTCGGACGTCAGGGCCTTGAAGAAGTCGTCGTCCTCGGAGTAGTTGAACAATCCGCTCCGCATGCCGGCCAGTTGCCGCAGCGTGATCCGGTCGCCGTTCGGCACGCCGTCGATGTATTTGCCGATCGGGTCGTCCAGGCCGACCTTGCCCTGGTCCGCCAGCTGCAGCAGCGCGGTCACGGTGAACGTCTTGGTCTCGCTGCCGATGCGCATGAACAGGTCCGGTGTCATCTTCCGGCCGCTCGCCTTGTCGGCGACCCCGAACGAGCGGACGTAGTCGGGCTGCCCCGGCGTCCAGATGCCGACGGTGACTCCGGGGACGTTCGCCTCGCGCATCACCCGCTCCACCGAGGTGTCGAGTTGGCGTGCCACCGCGGGGGTGAGCGCCCGGACGTCGGGTCCGGAGGGGGACGGTGCCGGCGAGCCCGCGGTGGACGCGGCGGGCGGGGCGGCCGGTACGGCGCCGGCGGCGGTCGGCGCCAGCAGCGTCGCCGCCGTCACGGCGACCAGGGCCCCCCTGCGCAGGTGTGCGGATCGATGCGACATGGGCTGACTCCAAAGCACGTGAGACGCGAACGTGCGGTGAGCGGGACGTCAGGGGCCCGAACCGTCACACAAGGATAGGAGCGGCCCTCCCGCCGCGCCCGTCGGAGCGGGTGCCCGCGCCCGTGCGCGCCGAGCGGGATGCTTGTCCGACAGGCGGAAGGTCCCGTTCGGGCGATGGCCTCACCCGACCCGGTGAGGCGCCGGGGCGGGGCGTACCGGGGACCGCCCGTGCGCGTTGCCCCGGCATGAACCGCTTGGAACGGACGGACCGCCCGCAGCGGGCCGACATCCCGGGCCGTCGGGTGGACCGGAACCGTCGGACGGACGGGACGGGGGAACCGATCTACGACCGGCTGGTCGCGGAGTGGCGGGCACAGGGACGCGCCGTCCCCACCGAGCCGGACCCGCCGAGCCCGTCCCCGTCCTGACCCCGGACGCGCGTTCCGCGAACGAACGCGCTCGTCCCGCCGGTCCTACTGCCCGTGCACCGGTGTGAGGACGGTCAGGGTGGCGTTGGCCTGCCTGAGGGCGTCCTCCAGGGTGCCGGGGGAGTGCAGCGCCCCGGTGCCGTCGGGCGGCACCAGCCATTCGAGGAAGCGGGCCGGCCGGTACGGCGGCGGGACGGCGACCCAGGATCCTTTGCCCGCGTAGCGCAGGCCCGCGCCCACCCAGCTCTCCGACGGGTCCGGCGGTACGAGGAAGCCCACCCGGCCCGCCGCGGTGTCCACCAGGGTCGGTCCCGGCACCGGCAGCTCGGGCCGCCACAGCAGGTCCAGGGTGAGCAGCCCCAGTCGCTCGGGAACGCTGAGCACGTCCCAGAAGCGGCCCGCCTCCAGCAGCGCGATGCCCTCACCGTGGTCCCACTCCCACTTGCAGGCGCGCGGGTCGGCCGCCGCCGCGGCCAGCCATTCGATGCCCCGCATCCACATCGTGTTCGTCATGCACTGCTCCGGAAGTCCTCGCTCGCCTGCTCTGGGCGCAGGGAGCGGCGGTGCCGGGCACATCGTGCGTCTGCACAGCAACCCGGCATATGCATGCTCGTAGATATTTCTACGTGGCGGAAGGGGTGGCGCGGCCTGGCGTTTGAGCCGACGCTTTCGAACTCCGCGCGAGGGTTCGTCGGTCGAGCCAGGGGGGATCCGTGACCCTTTCGATGGTCCATTCGCCGAGCGCAATCGAATCGTTCGTCGCAACAGCGGATTCGATCGTCGACTCTTGAGGTCTTCGCCGATTCAGTCGTACAGTCGGGTCATTCGCCGTCTCCTCCAGCGAGGTACTTCATGGACCGCACGCGACTGCACGCCCTCCTGGCCCGCGAGAGCGCCGAGGCCGAGCGCCGCAACCCGCGCTCGCGGGAGGCCTACGCGCGGGCCGACCACCTCTTCGGCCGGGTGCCGATGACCTGGATGAACAAGACCGCCGGCGCCTTCCCGCGCTATCTGGCCGGCGCGCGCGGCGCACGTGTGACGGACGTGGACGGGCACGAGTACATCGACTTCTGCCTCGGCGACACGGGTGCGATGGCCGGCCATTCGCCCGCGCCGGTCACCGAGGCGGTGCAGCGGCGCTTCGCGGAACTCGGCGGGGCCACCGCCATGCTGCCCACGGAGGACGCCGAGTGGGTCGGCGCCGAGCTGACCCGGCGCTTCGGCCTGGCGCGGTGGAGCTTCTCCCTCACCGCGACCGACGCCAACCGCTGGGCGATCCGGCTCGCGCGGGCCGTGACCGGCCGGCCGAAGGTCCTGGTGAACAGCTACTGCTACCACGGCAGCGTGGACGAGTCGCTGATCGTCGTCGGCCCGGACGGCGACGGCACCGCCCGCGAGGGCAACGTCGGCGCGCCCTGCGACGTGACGCTGACCAGCCGGGTCACCGAGTTCAACGACCTCGCCGGACTGGAGCGCGAGCTGGCCCACGGCGACGTCGCCGCCGTCCTCATGGAGCCCGCACTGACCAACATCGGCATCGTGCTGCCCGAACCCGGCTACCTCGCCGGTGTCCGCGAGCTGACCAGGCGGTACGGCACGCTGCTCATCAACGACGAGACCCACACCTTCTCCGCCGGCCCCGGCGGCTGCACGGCCGAGTGGGACCTCGAACCCGACCTGCTGACCATCGGCAAGGCGATCGGCGGCGGCATCCCCGCCGGCGCCTACGGCCTCTCCGCCGAACTGGCCGAGCGGCTGCTGGCCCGCGCGGATCTGGACCTCGTCGACATGGGCGGGGTCGGCGGCACCCTGGCGGGCAACGCGCTGTCGGTCGCGGCGACCCGGGCCACGCTGGAACACGTGCTCACCGACGCGGCGTTCGCCCGGATGACCAAGCTCGCCGAGCGCTTCGAGGCGGGGGTCCGGGCCGGTGTCGAGGCGCACCGGCTGCCCTGGTCCTTCAGCCGGCTCGGCGCCCGTACCGAGTACCGTTTCACCGCACCGGCACCCCGCACCGAGTCCGCGGCGGCCTCCGACCCGGAGCTGGAGGACTTCCTGCACCTGTACCTGGCCAACCGGGGCATCCTGCTCACCCCGTTCCACAACATGGCGCTGATGTGCCCCGACACCACCGAAGGGGACGTCGACACCCACACCGCGGTCTTCGCCGCCGCCCTCGACGAACTGAACGGCTGAACCACGCGGCTGCCGCGCGGGACGACACGGAAGGAGACGCGTGGACGAGATCGACCGGGCCATCCTGCGCGAGCTGCAGACCGACGGCCGGATCGCCTACGCCGACCTCGGACCGAAGGTCGGCCTGTCCGCCTCGGCGGCCCGGCAGCGCCTGCAACGCCTGCTCGACTCCCGGGCCGTGCAGGTGGTCGGCGTCACCGATCCGATGGCCATGGGCGGCCAGGCGATGGCGCTGCTCGGCATCCGGGCCGACGGCGACCCCCGCACGCTCGCCGACGCCCTCGCCGAGCGCCCCGAGGTCGTCTACTCGGTGCTGACCTCGGGCGGATTCGACCTGTTCGCCGAGGTCGTGGCCCCCGGCCCCAAGGCGCTGCTGGACTTCGTCAACGACGTGGTCCGCCCGATCGACGGCGTCCGCGAGATCGAGTCCTTCCCGTATTTCGGCATCCACACCCACCGCTTCCTGTGGGACGTGGGCTGACCGTCCGGGACCGGGAGTCCGGGCCGGGTCACGTGACCTGCGGCCCGGGCACCAGCACCAGCATGGTGGCGTCGTCCCGGACCTCGTAGCCCAGAGCCAGCAGGTCCCGCCAGACCGCCGCGGGCAGCTGGGCGGACGCCGTGGACGCCGTACCCGCCAGCGCGGCCAGCCGCTCGGGCAGCGGATAGAAGGAGTCACCCGCGTCCCGGGCCTCCCACACCCCGTCGGAGGCCAGGACCAGCCGGTCGCCCGGACCGAGTGCCAGGGCGACCTCCTTCGGCGGGTCGTCGCCGAGCAGCCCCAGCCCCAGCGGCGGACAGGGCGGGACGGTCACCTCCACGGCCTTCCCCTCGCGCAGCAGAACCGGCGTCGGATGACCACAGGTCACCACCCGCACGGTCCGCGCGTCGGGCGAGAACTCCAGCAGCACCCCGGTCGCGAACAGCTCCGCGTGCCGCACACCCGCCGAGTCCACCGCCAGTCTGCGGTCCATCCGCCACGCCACCGACCGGAGGTCCGGCTGGTCGAGCGCGGCCTCCCGGAACGCCCCGAGCAGCGAGACCACCGTCGACACCGCCGCCAGCCCGTGCCCCTGCACGTCCCCCATCACCGCACGGACCCCTTTCGGCCCCTCCCGCACGTCGAAGAAGTCACCGCCCACCAGCGTCCCGTCCTGCGCGGTCCGGTAGAAGCCCGTACAGCCGATGCTCCCGACCCGCTCCGGCAGCGGGGGCATGACGGCGCGTTGCACGGCCTCGGCGATCGTCCGCTCGGTGTCCAGCTGGGCGTCCCGGCGACTGCGCACATAGGAGACGAACACACTCAGCGCGGCCACGAAGGCGATGGTCAGCAGATCGGTCTCGCCCGGGCGGTTCAGATGGGTGCCCGGAAGGTGCAGCACCAGGAGCACCGCCACACCGAGGAACGCGGTCGCCACCGGGCCGTACGACAGGACCGCCAGCGGTGGGATGGCCCCCAGCAGGAAACCGAGATCGCTCGCGTGCGGACTCACCAGCGCGGCCGCCGTGACACCGGCGAGGAGCAGCAGCGGCAGCGCCCGGACCCACCACGGCGGGGGCGCGCCGCGCAGCCAGCCGCGATCCTCCTGGTCCCGGGGAGAGGACCTGCCGCGCACCGCACTCACATCCCCAAGCTACGCCGACGACCGGGCCGCGGCCTCCCTGCCGGCGGGCCGGGACGGGCACCGGCGAAAAGCGGTGGACAGCCCCGTCGCGGCCCGCCTACCGTCTGACCGCACGCCCGAGACGGACGGAAGGAGGCGAGCGTCATGGCCACAGTCATCCTGCGCTCCCCCCTCCCCGTCGTCCGGGTGTGCCACGCCTGACCGGGAGCGCGCCACTTCGCAGAAGCATCCCGGAGGATCCGTGACCGACCTGGTCGTCCGCACGCTCGACGAGAGCAGTGCCCACCTGTTCGACACCATGCCCGACCCGCTGGCCTTCCGTGAGAAGCACCGGCGGACCCGCTACCGCGCCGACTGGCGCCGCATCGCCGTCCGCGGGGGCCGCACCGTGGCCCGCGCCGCCTGGTGGGGCCGGCCCGAGGACACCGAACCGCTGCTGATCAACTGGTTCGACGTCGCCGAGGGCGAGGAGGACGCAGGGGCCGAGCTCCTGCGGACCGCGCCCTGGCACCCCGACGAGATGGATCTCGACCTGCCCGCCGGCTGGCGGGACGACCCGCTGCTGCGGGCCGCCGTGGACACCCGCACCAGCGCCGCCCGCAAGGGCGGCTACGCACCGCTGGTGGAGCGCTTCCTCTACCGCTGGACGCCGGAGCGGGGGCTGCCCGAGCGCCCCGGACGCCTGGTCTTCGGCGGGGAGCCGGACGACACCGTCTTCCTCGACCTGCTGCGCCGCATCCACTCCGAGACCCTGGACGCGCACGCCCTGCGTGCCATCGCCGAGGGCGGGGTGGACCAGGCCGCGCGGGAGGAACTCGACGTCTTCCACTGGATGCCCTCACCGCGCGACTGGTGGCAGATCGCCCGCACACCCGGCGGCGAGCCGGTCGGTGTCCACATCCCCGCCCGCAACCCCTCCGGGCCGTGCGTCGGCTTCATCGGCGTCGTACCCGAACAGCGCGGCCACGGCTACGCCTACGACCTGCTCGCCGAGTGCACCCACTTCCTGACCGGACACGGCGCCGAGTTCATCGCCGCCGCCACCGACCAGGGCAACCTCCCCATGGCCGCGCACTTCACCAGGGCCGGCTACCCGGTCGTACGGGAGCGCGTCAACTTCTGGGCCGAGCGCGGCTGACGGACCGGGGTGCCGGGGCCCGTGCCCCGGCACCGCACGGCGGGGAGGTACGGCGGGCGCACCGGCCTAGTCGGCACCCTCGGCCAGCCGGGCCTCCGCCGCCGACAGGATCTCGGTGACGCGGAGGCCGAACGAGGCGTCACAGGCGTGCGGACGTCCCGTGCGCGCGGCCGTCACCAGCGCGTCCGCGGCCCGCGACAGCGCGGGGACCGCACCCTCGGAGCTGCCCGGCATGACCGACACCCCCGCCTCCCCCCGCAGCTCCACATCGGCACCGGCTGCGGCGGGCGGCGCCGTCAGGCTCAGCGTCAGGGTGCTCGACGCACCCGTGGCATGGTCGAGCACGAGGTGCACGGTGTCCGCGGGGCCGTGCACCGCCGCCACGACCTGGCGTACGTCCCCGAGGACGGGGAGCAGCACGGACAGGGCGTGCGGGCCGACGTCCCACAGCGCGCCCTTCTCCCGCCGCCAGGGCGAGGCGGCGAACGGGCTGTCGGTCGTGAACACCGCTCCGAGCCACTGGTCCCGCGCCGTGAACCAGCCCGCCTCGGCGGCCTGTTCGTCTATCCAGGCCTCCGGCTCCTTCTGGAAGCGAGCGGTGAAGAACACCACCGACGCCACACCGGCCCGCTCCGCCGCCTCCGCCACCTCCCGGGCCCCGGCCACGGACAGCGCCAGCGGCTTGTCCAGCAGCAGATGCCGGCCGGCCCGTGCCGCGCGCACCGCCAACTCCGGCTGCACGGACGGCGGCAGAGCGACCGCCACCGCGTCCACGTCGGCCAGCAGGGCGTCCACGTCGGCATAGGCGGCGACGTCGTACTGCTCCGCGAGCTCGGTGGCCGCCTCCGGCCGGCGCCCCCACACTCCCGCGAACTCCAGGCCGGTGTGCCCGGCCAGGGCGGGGGCGTACGCCGCCCGGGCCCACGGGCCCGTGCCCAGCAGTCCGATGCGCATGTCGTGATCCTCTCTCCGAACCGTTCCCAGCACCCTCAAGATGCTGTGCTCCGCTCGCCGTCCGCACACGTGCGGCCCGCGTCCTCCTGACCGGCCAGCCACTCGGCGATGGTGGCGGCGATCGGCTGTCCGGTGTCCATCTCGACGAAACCGAACTGGCCGGACTGGTTGCACTCCAGGAACCACCAGATCCCGTCGGCGTCCTCGACGAAGTCGAAGGCCCCGTAGGCCAGTTCGGCCTCCCTCAGATAGCGCAGTACGCCCTCCGCCACACGTGGGGGCACGTCCACGGGCAGCCAGGGGGAGACCGACGGCGCGAAGCGGACGTCCACGTCGTCGGGATGGGCGTCCGGGTCGGTCGGCTTGCGCGCGGCGAGCAGCGTGCCGCCCACGGCCGTGAGCCGGACGTCCGCCCGTTTGGGAACCCGCCGCTGGAGCAGCGTCGGGCCGTAGGCGACCGCCGTGAAGTCGGCGTCCGGCGCGACCCGGCTGGTGGGCACCGCACGCGGCGGCTCCTGCGGATGGGCGCCGGAGACGGGCTTGACCACCAGGTCCGGGAACCGCTCCGCGAACTCCCGCGCGGCCTGCGGGAACGTCGTGATCAGGGTGGCCGGCACGGCGAGGTTGCTGCGCTGGGCGAGATGCAGTTGCCAGGGCTTGTGGCGGGCGCGGCGGGCGGCGTCCGGATGGTTCATCCAGCGCGCCCCGGTGGCGCGCAGCATGCCGTACAGCGCCTGCGACGACTCCTCCGTCAGCCAGGCGGACGGCTGGGGCGCGCGGGCGGCCGCGTCACCGGGCCTGCGCACCCAGACGGAGCGCAGGCCGTTCATGCTCACCAGGCGCCCGCCCACGGACAGATGCCCACGGCAGGCGCCCCGCACGTACTCGCCCGACAGCGCGACCCCGTTGGTGAGATCGGCGGGGTCGAGCCGGACGACGGGCACGCCCGCCTCGCCCAGCCGGAGGACCACCATGTCCGCCGTCACGTCCTCTTCACTGGTCAGGATGAGCACGGTCATCTTCCAGGGCCCGCGGTTCAGTCGTCGAAGTGCGTCTTGGAACCGGCGGTCGACGTCGTGGTTCCGAGAGCTCTCAGCGTGGCGTGGTCGGTGGCGGCTATCCGACCGTCCGGGAGGACGTTCAACTGCAGTCCGGAGTCGTACGCATACGGAGTGGTGACGTCCAACTCCACAGCGGGCCGCGCGTAGTTGAGCGTGAACGGTTGCATGTTCTCTCCCTGATTCGGCTTTCACGTCCTTATACGATTCGAACGGGTGATTGGTTTCCTTACGCTGCGTGATCGCCGCCCCGGAGGCGGCCCGGCAAGGGTCCCGCAAGCAAGGAGACAACGGAACGTCGGCCGGTTGCGACGGCGCCCGGCGGGCGCGCGACGGTGCATGGCCGACGGGTCGTTGGTGACGGAGTGTTGTATGTCACAGTCGGTGAGGCGGTGGCCCCTGCGCCCCGCGGGTCACCTCGCGAGCGCGTCCCGGGCGGCCTCCAGGGCCTGTTCCGCGTATCCGCGCCCGAACAGCACCGCGTGCACCAGCAGCGGGAAGAGCTGGTGCACACCGACCCGCTCCCGCCAGCCCTCGGCCGGTGGCGCCGCCTCCTCGTAGCCGGCGAGCACCCGCTCGAGGTGGGGACAGCCGAACAGCCGGAGCATGGCCAGGTCGGTCTCCCGGTGCCCGCCGTGCGCGGCCGGGTCGATGAGCCGGACCGATCCGTCCGCGCCCCACAGCACGTTCCCGTTCCACAGGTCGCCGTGCAGCCGGGCGGGCGGTTCGGCGGGCCCCGCCAGGTCCGGCAGCCGCTCGCAGAGCCGCTCGAACACCGTCGCCTCGGCCGGACGCAGGGTGCCGCGGTCGACCGCGCCGCGCACGTACGGCAGGACCCGGTGCTCGGCGTACCAGGCCGGCCAGTCCGTCCCCGGCACATTGCGCATGGGGGCGAGGCCGATGTAGGCGTCCTCCGGGCCGCCGGGCGGGGGCATCCCGAAACGGGCCGCGCCGGCCGCGTGCAGGGCGGCCAACGCCTGGCCGAAACACATCGCCGCTTCGGGATCGGCGGGCCCCGTGGGCACCCGCTCGGTCACCATCCAGCGCTCGTCGTGACCGAGTACCGCGGGCACCCCGACCGCATCCGCGGCGGCCAGCCAGCGCAGCCCGGCCACCTCGGCGCGAACGGCCCCGGGCGCGTCGCCGCGCTTGACCATCACCGGAGTCCCGCCCTCCAGCGTCACTTCGGCGGGCGATCCGGGCGCCGTCCCGCCGGCGACCACCGGGCGGCCGGTGAGCCGGGCCGCCGCCTCTCCTGGTCCCTCGTACCCCTGGGTCACGGCCCCAGAGTACGGCCCCGAAGTCACGCCCCGCGCCCGGCACTTGGACCATTACTACGACTGTTTCCAGCCAAACCCCGGCAGTAACTACCCGTGCTGATCCCGTACGGCTAGCGTGAGTGCGCCGCGACGCCACACCAGGGGCACCGGGCCCCGCAGGGACTTGCGCGCGGCGGAGGATCTTCCCCGTGACCACAGCATCCGTGCTGATGGCCGACGTATTCGAAGTCCAGCCCTTCACCTCTCACTGCGAGATCATCCTCGATGAGGGTGCGCACGCCGTGATCGGTGTGTCCCCGGGCAACAGTTACTTCTCGGCCCGGCGCCTGCACGATCTCGCCGGCTGGGGACTGGACCGCTTCGAGAAGGTCGACTTCGTCTACACCGACCTGTACGTGGCCGAGATGTACGAGGCCTCCGGCTATCCACCCGACGAGGCCCGCCGCAAGGCGGTGAAGAACCTGCGCGGCGTACGCGCCAAGGTGCGCGAGGCGGTGTCGGCGGCCGACCCCGAGGGGCTGCGACTGGACTGGCATGCGATGTCGGAGTTCCGCACCAACCCCGCCTACCAGGAGATCCACCGGCAGCTGACGGCGCGACTGGCCTCCGACGGAGCCTTCCGGGCCGTCTGCGACGCCCTGGTGAATCGTTTCCTCGCCGCGCGTGGCGAGGAGCCGACCGAACGCCTGCGGGCCGTGTGCCTGGAGTACGTGTGCGCGGAGGCGCCGCTGTTCCTGGACACCCCGGCCATCCTCGACGTGCCCTCCTCGCTCAACTGCTACCACCAGCTGCTGCCGATGGCCGAGCTCCTGTACTCCCGCGGGGCCGGCCTGCGCGCCTCCCGCAACCAGGGCCACGCCGTCGTCACCCCCGCCGTCCTGGAAGGAGCCGCGGCATGACCGCCGCCCCCGGCGTCCGCGCCGACCACCCGCCCCTGCTCGACTTCCCCTTCTCCTGGGACGGCACCCGTGTGCCCGCCGAGGTGGAGGAGCTGCGCGCCACCGCCCCCGTACGGCGGGTGCGGACCATCGCCGGCGACGAGGCCTGGCTCGTGTCGTCGTACGAGCTGTGCCACCAGGTCCTCAAGGACGACCGCTTCTCCCTCAAGGACACCTCCGCGCCCGGGGTGCCGCGGCAGTACGCGCTCACCATCCCGCCCGAGGTCGTGAACAACATGGGCAACATCACCGGGGCCGGGCTGCGGCGCGCGGTGATGAAGGCGCTCAACCCGAAGGCGCCCGGCCTGGTGGAGTGGCTGCGCGGCGAGGCGCACCGACTGGTCGACACCCTGGTCGCCGCCGGGCCGACGGCCGATCTGCGCGCGGGGTTCTGCGAGCCGTACTCGGCGGGGATGCACTGCCTCCTCCTCGGCATCCCGCAGGGCGAGGCCCCGGCCTTCCTGCGCAGCCTCGACATCGCCTTCATGAACTCCGCGTGCCCGGTCACCGGCGCCCGGATCAACTGGGACCGGGACATCGCCCGGATGACGGCCCTGCTCGACGACCCGTCCACACATGGTCTGATGGGCGAACTGGCCGCCCTGCGCCACGACCCCGACTACGCGCACCTGTCCGACGAGATGCTGGCCACCGTCGGCGTCACCCTGTTCGGCGCCGGTGTCGTCTCCACCTCGGGCTTCCTCGCCATGGCCCTGGTGTACCTGCTCACCCACCCCATCGCCCGGGACCTCCTGCGGGACCGCCCCGACCTGATCGGCCCGGGCGTGGAGGAGCTGCTGCGCGTCAACCTCTCCATCGGCGACGCGCTGCCCCGCCTCGCCGTGGAGGACACGAGGCTCGGGGACGTCGAGGTGAAGCGGGGCGAACTCGTCCTGGTCCTCGTCGAGGGCGCCAACCTCGACCCGGCGAAGTTCCCCGACCCGCACCGCTTCGACCTGCACCGTGACAACACCGCCGACCACCTCGCCTTCGGCGGCGGAGCCCACTACTGTCCCGCGACCGGGCTCGGCCGCACCCACGCCCGCATCGCCCTGGAGGTCCTCCTCGAGCGGCTGCCCGACCTCGCGCTCGCCGTGCCGTCCGGACAGCTCGTCTGGCGCACCGGCTTCATGAAGCGCATCCCCGAGCGGCTGCCGGTGACCTGGTAACCCGCGAGGCCCTGCCTCCCTACGGCGTCCCCGGCCCGGCACCCCGGGCGGGGCCGCCGACGGCGCAGCCGGCCGTCAGCGCCGGGCGGCGTCCGACCTCCGGGTCAGGCCCACGGGGTTGCCGGCCGGCAGCAGTCCCGCGCCCTCGACCGCACGGGCCAGGGGCTCCAGCAGAGCGGCGAGGCGTGCGGTGCGGTCGGCCCCGAGCCCGGTCCACGGGCCTTCGGCCGCCGCGTCGGTCAGCGCCTCCACCTCCGCGCGCAGGGCGGCCCCGGCCGCGGTGAGCGTGCCGTCCGCCGCGAGCCGACCCCGGTCCCGCTGCCGTGCCTCGGCAGCCGCCCAGTCGGCCTGCTCCCACTTCCGCGTCTCGCGCAGGAACGGCCCGTCGGACTCGCCGGCCGCCGCCTTGAGCACCATGGCGTCGACAGGGCCGAGCCCCCGGCTCACCAGTGCCGCGACATGCCCGTCCCCCCGGTGCTCGCGCAGGGTGGTGACGGCCTGCCACAGCCGGGCGGTGACCCGGTCCGGGCGTTCCAGCGCCTGATTGGCCGCGGCCAGCACCCTGCCGGCGGTGTCCGCTCCGGCCGCGGCCTCCCACGCCAGGTCCGCCGCCTCGGCGAACTCCGGAGAGCCGACGGCCGCCGGCCCGAACAGGCCGGTCATCGCCGCGTCCATGGCCTCCCACCGGGCCGCCAGCACGTCCGCCGGAGCCGCGTACCCCCAGGCGTCCGGCAGCGCCCGTGCCACGCGGGCGGGGTGGAAGACGTAGAAGCAGCTGGTCACCACGGACGGGGGAGTCGTGCCGAGCGGCGCGGCGCGCAGGGCGAAGTAGCCCATCCAGTACCCGCGCATCCCGAGCGCGTCCGCCGCCCGGCGTGCCTCCGGTGCGAAGTACACGAGATCGTGCACCGGCTCGTAGCGCTCCCACAGGGCCCGCGCCCCCGCGTCCGCCACCGCTTCCTCCCACCGCGTCGTCGCCCTGCCGTGCTGTCGGCACCAGCCTGCGTTATGACGACCGTCATAACAAGGGGGTGCGCCCACCGGCGGCCAATTGCGTTGCCGGACCGACGGTTTGGCCGTAGGACCGCCCCGGACCCGGCCCGGCCCGCCCCCCCGCGGGAAGGAGGGGCGGTGGCGGGCTCCGCGGCGCTCGGGCCCGCCGGGCGGTGGGCCGGCAGGCGCGCCGGACGATTGGCCCGGACGGGGGCCCCGGGGGGCCGGCCGCTGGGTCAGACGGGTGGTGCGGTGCCCCCGGCTGGGCGGCTCGGATGGTGCGAGTGGATGGCCTCGCTGACGGTGGTTCATGTCGAGGCCGGGTCCATCCAGCTGATGAGGTATCCGCTGGCCCGGTCACGTCGGAAGGACATCACTATGCGCTCTGCCCGCATGCTCCTGGCCACGGCGGCCGCTTCGGCCGCCCTGGCCCTGGCCACCCCTGGCGCCGCGTTCGCCTCCCACGGCGGGGGCGAAGGAGGCCATGACGACTCCTCGTACAGCAAGGAGCAAGGCTCCGACGGTGACCACGACAAGGGCTCCGGCGAGGACCACGACAAGGACTACAGCAAGGAGGACGGCGGCGGCCGCGATCACGACAAGCCGCGCGGCGGAATGCACACGGGTGGCGGAGCGCTCGCCACGGTGCTGACGAGCGACGACTGGGGCTCGGGCGGCGACGACAGCCGCTTCGACCCTGACAGCTACCGCGACAAGGGTGACAAGGGCGATAAGGAAGAGAAGGGTGACAAGGGAGATAAGGGCGGCAAGGGTGACAAGGGCGACCGGGACGAGGACAGCGGTCGCGACAAGGACGACTGGGGCGGCGGCGGTGGCGGCGGTGGCGACCACGACAAGCCGCGTGGTGGCATGCACACCGGTGGTGGCGCGCTCGCCACGCCCGGTGTCACCACGGGAGGACTGGCCGTGCTGGCCGTAGGGGCCACCGGCATGTACGCGCTGCGTCGCAAGAAGGCCGCTCAGCCGGCGTCCTGACGGGGCGGCAGCCCAGGGGCTGCGGACGCCGCCGGCGCGACACCGTGCCGGCGGCCCGCGCCGCCTGAGACCCCCTCCGCGCCGCCCGCGGCGTACCGTCCTCCCCGCCCCGATCCCCGCGCTGCCGTGCCCGAGTGAGGTGGTTTCCGATGGCAGCAGACCCGTCCTCCCCGAACCCCGCCGAACCGGCACCCGACGAGCCGGACGCCGGCCGCGGTGGGCGGCTGGCCCTCTGGGGCGTGGTGATCGCCGTGCTCGCCGTGAGCGTGTTCGGCGGCCACCGCTCCTCCGGCGACACGCCCGAACCACCCCGGGCCCAGGGCTCCAAGGCCGCCGTCCAGGACGACCCGCGCCAGGCGGACAAGGCCCTGTCCCACTCCGCCCCCACCCGGCTGCTGATCCCCAAGATCGCGGTGGACGCTCCGTTCACGACCCTGTCGATCGGCCCCACCGGCCAGCTCGAACCCCCGCCCGCGGGCGACACCAACCTCGTGGGCTGGTACGCCAAGGGCGCCTCACCCGGCGAGCAGGGCACCGCGATCATCGCCGGACACGTCGACACGACGACGTCCGCGGCCGTCTTCGCCAATCTCGACGAGCTGGAGGAGGGTGACACGTTCACGGTGGACCGCGCCGACGGACGGACGGCGGAGTTCGTGGTGGACGACGCCGAGAACTTCCCGAAGGACGACTTCCCCAGCAAGCGGGTCTACGCCGACACCTCGCGCCCCGAGGTCCGGCTGATCACCTGCTCCGGGGACTACGACCACTCCGTGCGGGACTACACCGAGAACCTGGTCGTCTTCGCCCACCTGGTGTGAGCCGGCCGGCACGGCCGCGGCTCAGGCGGCCCGTTCGGCGAAGGGGCCGCCCGCCGCGAAGGCCCGGTCCGCGAACCGCTCGCCGATGCGGCGGTGGGCCGCCGCGTCCGGGTGGAGGCCGTCGGGCAGCGGCAGCTCGGCGAAGTCGGCCTCGCCGTACAGCTCACGGCCGTCGAGGTGGTGCAGCCGCGGGTCGTCGGCCGCGCGCTCGCGGACGATACGGGACAGCTCCTCCCGGATCACGCCCAGGGTGAGCTTTCCGGCGGCCCTCTCCGCCGGGTCGCCCGCCGCCCGGAACCGCAGCCGCCCCTCGCTCAGGGCGGACAGGTCGGGGAGGGTCGGGCCCGGGGTGTCCTCGTGGATGGGGCACAGGATCGGTGAGACGACGAGCAGCGGAGTTGCGGGGTGCCCTTCCCTGACGGTGTCGAGGAAGCCGTGCACGGCGGGGCCGAAGGCCCGCAGCCGCATCAGGTCGGTGTTCACCACGTTGATGCCGATCTTGACGCTGATCAGGTCGGCGGGGGTGTCGCGCAGCGCGCGGGCCGCGAACGGATCGAGCAGGGCGCTGCCGCCCAGCCCCAGGTTGATCAGTTCCACGCCGCCGAGGGACGCGGCGAGCGCCGGCCAGGTGGTGGTGGGACTCGCCGCGTCGGAGCCGTGGCTGATCGAGCTGCCGTGATGCAGCCACACCTTCCGGCCGCGGTCGGGTACGGGCTCCACGGGCGCGTCGGTGCGCAGTGCGACCAGTTCGGTCGTCTCGTTGTGCGGCAGCCAGATCTCGACGTCCTTGACGGCGTCGGACAGCCCGGCGAAGCGCACGGTGGCGACCGGGCCGGGGCGGTGCTCGGCCCTGCCGGTGCTCATGTCGATCGTGAGCGTGTTCCCACCGGTGACCGTGGCACTGCCGGTCGCGCGTCCGTCCACGAGCAGGTCGTAGACGCCGTCCGGGCGGGCCGGCGCGCCCGCGTACACCCGCTTGGTCGGCAGGGTGTCCAGCTCGACGGCGGTGGCGCGGGTCCGGAAGGCGAGCCGGACGCCGGAGGGCTGAGACTCCGCCAGGGCCAGCTGCGGATCGGCGCACTGGGCGCGGGCCCGGGCGGGCAGCCGGTGCGGCAGCAGTCCGTGTGCGGTGCGCTCCAGGTCGAGGGCGCCGCGGACGAGCTCGGGGGTGAGGGGAGTGGTGTACATGGTGTGTGCCTGTGTCCGGTGGGTCAGGGTGTGGTGGCGCCGGGCCAGTTGCGCAGCAGGGCGTCGAGGGCGTCGAGGATCCGGGTCCACGACTCCTGCGAATCGGGGGCGCTGTGGCTGAATCCGCCGGCGCTCTCCAGGCTGACGTAGCCGTGGAAGACGCTGCCGAGCAGCCGGACCGCATGGGTCTGGTCCGGCTCGGACAGGTCGTAGCCCCGCAGGATCGCCCGGGTCATCTGCGCGTGCCGGCCGCCGGCGCTCGTGGCCGCCGCCTCCGCGTCCAGCGGGTGGCGGGCCGCCGCGTAGCGGCCGGGGTGTTCGCGGGCGTAGTCGCGGTAGACGTCGGCGAAGGCGGTGAGGGCGTCCTTGCCGGCCCGGCCCGCGAGCGCGTCGGCGGCGCGGTCCGCCAGCTCCGCCAGCGCGAGCAGGGCGATCCGCGTCTTGAGGTCCTGGGAGTTCCGCAGGTGCGAGTACAGGCTGGCCACCTTGACGTCGAAGCGCCGGGCCAGGGCGGAGACGGTCACCTGGTCGAATCCGACCTCGTCCGCCAGCTCGGCGCCCGCACGGACGAGGCGGTCGGTGGTCAGGCCTACGCGGACCATAAGAGATCTCCCCTCTGACGTAAGGGATTATGCAGCTTCCTAAAGTCTTTAGGCAAATGTTGGCTGACCTGCGACTTGATCCGCTCGGGGCACAATGGAACGCTTCCCTCGCCGGCCGTGACCCCGGCCGGAGAAGGCAGTGGGCACCGGTGCGGGGCGGAAACGGGGAGTGGACGGATGGAGCTGGAGCTTCGGCATCTGCGGGTGCTGTGCGCGATCGCCGACGCGGGCAGTGTGGGCCGCGCCGCCGCACAGCTCGGTTACTCGCAGCCCGCCGTCAGCACCCAGCTGCGCCGCATCGAGCGCCATCTGGGCGAGCCGCTCTTCGAACGCGGCACGAGCGGCGTGCGCCCGACCCGCTACGGCGCCGAGGTGGTGGCCCAGGCCCGTGACGTGCTGGCCCGGGCCGACGCCATCGGTCACCGCCCGGCCGCCGAGCGGCCCCGCAGCACCCTGCGCGTGGCGGCGACCAACTCGCCGATGCTCTCCGGCACCCTGTCCCGCGTCCGTGCCCGGCTGCCGGAACTGTCCCTGTCGGTCCACAGTGTCTACGCCTCCTCCCGCATCGTGGAACTCCTGGAGGAGGGCGCCGCGGACATCGCCATCGCCGCCGACTATCCGGGCATGGAGCTGCGGCATTCGGGCGGGGTCCGGCACCGGGGGATCGTCACCGAGCCGACGTTCGTCGCGCTGCCGTCCCGGCACCGGCTCCGGCAGAGCGCCCAGGTGCAGCTCGCCGACCTGGCGGCCGACGAATGGTTCGTGACCCCGGACGACGGCGCCGGCTGGCCCGGGGTGTTCTACGACGCCTGCGCCGCCGCCGGATTCACCCCGGTGACCGTGCACGAGTTCCTCGGCGACCAGACCCAGCTGCAGAGCATGATCGCCGACGGGCTCGGGGTGTCGCTGGTGCAGCCGACGCTGCGGCCCATCCCGCACGTCGTCGTGAAGCCGCTGGCCGGCTCCCCGTTGTGGTGCCGCTATGTGCTGGTCTGGCGGCCCGGCAGGGTCACCGAAGACGTGGTGGAGACGGTGTTCCAGTCCGCCACGGCCGCCTACCGCGATCTGGTGGCGCAGGCGCCTCATCTGCGGACGTGGGCCTCGCGGATCTGGAGCGTGGCCGGGGCGTAGCGGCACGGCGGCGGGCGCCGCGATGTTATGAGCGGTCTGTGTCATGTGCTATGTCACACGCCATTGTTGGGTGGACCGTCCGCTGAGACAGTGCCTCACACGCCTCAACACCCCACAGAGGCGCGCCCCTTCGTGGAGGAACCCCAGATGCGCCATCACTTCGCGCTGCCCGGAAGCGGGCCCGGTCGCACGGTCAGACGCGCGGCCGGGGCCGTCGCCGTCTGCGCCACCGTGGCCGGCCTGCTGTCCGGCCCGGCCGTGGCGGCACCCCAGCCCCCCGCCCGCACGGCCGCCGCACCCGGCAGGAACGCGGTCGCCCAGCCGTCACCGGCCGGTGCGACCACCCCCGCCTCCGAGCGGCCCGGCACCCCGCCCCGGCGCCCGAGCCCGGCCCAACTCCCGCCCCAGGCCTTACCTCTGACGGCACCCCCGGCGAAGGGGCACGGCGTCAAAGCGGCCTCCTGCACCCCGGCCGACTTCGGCAGCCGTACCGGTCCTGCCCTCGTCGCCTTCGTGAAGGCCGCCACGACGGACTGCGTCAACACCCTCTTCGCGGTCACCGGCAGCAGCGGGCACGACGTGTTCCGGCAGGCGCAGATGCTCACCGTGGCGAACGCGTACACGAGCACGGCCGCGCGGTACCGCGGTGACAACTCCGGCAGCCTGGAGCAACTCGTCCTGTTCCTGCGGGCCGGCTACTACGTGCAGTTCAACCATCCCGCAGACGTGGGCCCGTACACCTCCCGGCTCACCGGCGCCGTCAGGGCCGGCCTGGACACCTTCTTCGCCCGGCCCCGCTCCCGTGACGTCAGCGCCGCCAACGGCGACATCCTGGGCGAGACGGTCGTCCTCACCGACAGCGCCGACCAGCAGGGCCGCTACCTGTACGTGTACCGGCGGCTGCTGAACGACTACGACAGCTCCTACGACTCGCTCGACAGCATGGTCAGGGCGGTCAACGACGTCTACACGCCCCTGTGGCGCGGCAACTGGAACCCCGCGTACGTCCAGGCGGTCGAGGCCGACCCGCGGGTCATCGACACCCTGTACGACTTCGCGCTGGCCAACACCGACCAGCTCGGCACGAGTCTGGCCTTCCTGGACTCCAACGCCGGGATGAACGTGGCCCGTTACGTCGAGCACACCGGACTACGGGACCTGGCTGGCCCGTTGGCCAAGGATCTGCTGGACCGGACGGCGATCACCGGTCCCACGGCCGGGCTGTGGGTGGCGGTGGCCACGCAGGCCGCCTACTACGACGCCGCCGACTGCGCCTACTACGACGTCTGCGGCCTCCCCGACAAGCTCGACAAGGCCGTCCTGCCCGTCACCCACCGATGCGACGGCGACGTCAGCGTCCGCGCCCAGGCGCTGACCGCCGCCGACCTCGACGCCGCCTGCGCCAGTGTGCTGCGCCAGGACGCCTACTTCCGCTCGCTCGTGCGGGCCGGCGGTCCCATACCCGGCCAGTACGCCTCCACCCTCCGGCTCGTGGTGTTCGCGAGCCGCGCGGACTACCAGATGTACGCCGGCGCGATGTACGGCATCAGCACCGACAACGGCGGCATGACGCTGGGCGGCGACCCGTCGGACCCGGCCAACCGGCCCATGTCGATCATGTACCAGAAGGACTACGACGACGGCTTCCCGGCGCGCGTCTGGAACCTCAACCACGAGTACACGCACTTCCTCGACGGCCGCGACGACATGAAGGGCGACTTCGGCCGGCAGATATCGGTGCCGGACGTGTGGTGGATCGAGGGCCTCGCCGAGTACGTCTCCTACGGCTACCGCGGCATCGCCGACGACCAGGCCGTCCAGGAGGCCGGCCGGCACACGTACCGGCTGAGCACCCTGTTCGAGAACACGTACGACAACAGCGACACCACCCGCGTCTATCCGTGGGGCTACCTCGCCGTGCGCTACATGCTGGAGCGGCATCCCGACGACGTCCAGCGCATGCTCGCCCGCTTCCGCGTCGGTGACTACGCCGGCGGATACGCCGTCTACCACGACGGCATCGGCACCCGCTACGACGCCGACTTCGACCAGTGGCTCACGGCGTGCGCCGCGGGCGCCTGTGCCAGGCCGGCCGCGGCCTGACCCACGCGCGCGCAACGGAACGGCCGCCGACCGGAACCCCGG
Organism: Streptomyces sp. 1222.5; assembly: GCF_900105245.1. Lineage (NCBI taxonomy): Bacteria > Bacillati > Actinomycetota > Actinomycetes > Kitasatosporales > Streptomycetaceae > Streptomyces > Streptomyces sp. 1222.5. The sequence goes on from NZ_FNSZ01000001.1 coordinate 7,936,026, forward strand.
TCGGCGGCCGTACGTGTACGCGGAGCGGGCGGATCAGACCGCCGTCGCCGGGTACGTCGGGTACTCCACGCCGGAGACGTGCTGGACGACCCGGACGACCTGGCACGAGTAGCCGAACTCGTTGTCGTACCAGAGGTAGAGGATCGCGTTGTCGCCGTCGACCTTGAGGGCGCCGGCGTCCACGATCGAGGCGTGGCGCGAGCCGATGAAGTCGCTGGAGACCGCGTCGGGCGCCGTGATGAAGTCGATCTGGCGCTTGAGCGGGGAGGTCAGCGACACCTCGCGCAGGTAGTCGTGGACCTCCTCACGGGTCGCCTCGCGGGCCAGCTGCAGGTTGAGGATCGCGATCGAGACGTCCGGCACCGGGACACGGATCGAGCTGCCGCTGATCTTCGCCTTCAGGTCCGGCAGGGCCTTGGCGACGGCCGACGCGGCACCGGTCTCGGTGATCACCATGTTGAGCGGCGCGGAACGGCCCCGGCGCTCGGACTTGTGGTAGTTGTCCAGCAGGTTCTGGTCGTTGGTGAACGAGTGGACGGTCTCCACGTGTCCGCGCAGCACGCCGTACTCGTCGTCCATGGCCTTCAGCGGCGGGACGATCGCGTTGGTGGTGCAGGAGGCGCAGGACAGGATCTGCTCGTCCGGCTTGATGGTGTCGTGGTTGACGCCGTGCACGATGTTCGGGACGTCGCCCTTGCCCGGCGCGGTCAGCACGACCTTCTCGATACCGGGACGCAGGTGGTTCGACAGGCCCTCGCGGTCGCGCCACTTGCCGGTGTTGTCGATGAGGATGGCGTCGCGGATGCCGTACTCGGTGTAGTCCACGTGCGACGGGTCGTCGGCGTAGATCACCTTGATCTCGTTGCCGTTGGCGACGATCGTGCTGCTGTCCTCGTCCACGGTGATCGTGCCCTGGAACTGGCCGTGGATGGAGTCGCGGCGCAGCAGCGAGGCACGCTTGACGATGTCCCGGGCACCGCCCCCGCGCACGACGATGGCGCGCAGCCGCAGACCGTTGCCGGAGCCGGCCTTCTCGATCAGGAGGCGGGCGACGAGCCGGCCGATGCGGCCGAAGCCGTACAGGACGACGTCCCGCGGCTCGCGGCGCTCGATCTTGTTGGCGCCGGTGGCGCCGGCGACGGCCTCGGCGGTGAACTCCGCCACGCTCAGACCGCGGTCGTCGGCCTGGTGCAGGGTGGCCAGCATGCCGAGGTCGATCTGGGAGGGACCGAGGTCGAGGGCCGTCAGGGCCTCCAGGTACGGCATGGTCTCGGTGACCGAGAGCTCCGCGCCCGCGATCTGCCGGGCGAAGCGGTGCGTCTTGAGGATGCTGACCACCGACTTGTTCACCAAGGAGCGGCTGTGCAGCAGGACGGTCACGTCCTGCTCGCGGTGCAGCTTCCCGATGAGCGGGATCATCGACTCCGCGATCTCCTCGCGGATCTTCCAGTTGGTGAACGAGTCGTCGTTGACAGTCACAGGTCCATCTTTCGAGCTAGGCAGCGCTCATATGCTAACCGCACCCTGTTTCGATCATTCCGGGGGCCCGTCACCGGACCCCGTCACGAGGGCCGGCACGGCGGTGGCGCGAGCGAGGATCCGCCCCGAATCCCGAGCCCGTTCCTGAATCAGGGTGGAACTCGGCGAGAAAGCCGGGTCGCGATTGCACCCGCTCACGGGCGTGCCCAAGGTCGACCGCGTGAGCACCTCCTCCGTACCCCGGCCCGAGCCCGCCGCACCGTCCGGTCCCGCCCGCCGCCCGACCCTGCCGAGGATGGCCCGGCGCGGGGTTCCCGAGGGGGCGCTCCCGGCCCTCGCCCTGTTCGCGGCCGTCCGGCTCGCCGGGGTCCTCCTGGTGATCCTCACGAACGACCTCAGGGGCCACCCGCTCGTCCGCAACCTCGCGCACTCCTGGGACTCCCGCTGGTACCTGCACATCGCCGCCCACGGCTACGGCCGGCTCATCTGGATCACCCCCGAGGGCGCCGTCCAGAGCGACTGGGCGTTCTTCCCCCTGTACCCGGCGCTCATCCGCGCGGTGACCGTCGTCCTGCCGCTGACGCCGGCCCAGGGGGCGATGCTCGTCGGCTGGGTCGCGGCGGGCGTCGCCGCCCACGGCGTCTTCAGCGTCGGGCACCACCTGTACGGCCGTGGTGTCGCCACCGCGCTGGTCGCCCTGTGGGCCGCCCTGCCCCATGCCGTCGAGCTGACCATCGCCTACACCGAGTCGCTGTTCGCCGCGCTCGCCGCCTGGTCCCTGTGCTGCGTGCTCAAGTCCCGCTGGCTGTGGGCGGGCGCCCTCGCGGCGCTGGCGGGCCTCTCCCGGCCCAGCGGATTCGCCGTGGCCGTCGCCGTCGCCCTCGCCGCCGTCCACGAGGCGCTGCGCCGGCGCGGCCGGGTCCCGGCGAGCCTGTGGGCCGGAGCGGCACTGGCCCCGATGGGCTGGCTCGGCTACGTGCTGTGGGTCGGGGACCGCGCGGGCGATCTGCTCGGCGGCTATCTGAAGGTCCAGAGCGCCTGGGACTCCCGCTTCGACCTCGGCGCCGGCTCGCTGAGCTTCCTGCGGGCCCTGCTGCTGCACGGCGGGCATGTCGTCTACCCGGTGGCTCTCCTGATCGTCGCCGCCGCGGTCCTGCTGTTCGGGCTGCTGTGCCTGGACCGCGCCCCGCTGTGCCTGGTGGTCTTCGCGGGGGTGCTCATCCTGCTGGTGGCCGGCGGCGCGGGCTCCTTCTCGTCCAAACCCCGCTTCCTGCTGCCGGCCTTCCCCCTGCTCATCCCGATGGCGCGGGCCCTCGCCCGGACCTGGCGGCTGCGCCGGGCCTCGGCGGTGCTCGTCTACGGCGCCCTCGCCGCCGTGTCCCTGCTGTACGGCGCCTATGTGGTGGCGGTCGCCCACTCCCCGCTGTGAGGCGGTGAGGCGGTGGGCCCGTGAGGCGCTCGCTGTCCGTCCGCCCTCGCGCACCCGGACCGGCCGCCCGCGCCCACGGTGCGAAGTCGGCGAATCGGGGTAGGCGAGGGGCCCGAGGAAAGGATCGTCATGACGACCTACGTGATCAGCGTCCCCGGCACCTTCACCACGGGGATCGCGGACGACACCCGGAGCCGGCTCGCCCGGGCGCTCCGGCCCGCGGACCCCCACGGCACCCGCATGGGCAGCGCCGAGGACCTGGACGTGCTCAGCGTCAACGAGGACAACACCTTCACCCTCCGCCTGACCGTGGACGCGGACACCGGCCCGCATGCCGAGCAGGAGGCCCGCCGGGTCGCGGACTCCGCCCTGCGCGACGCCGGCCTGGACGAGGGAAGCGCACCTCTGGGACCCGCCGTGATCACCGGAATCGACTCCGAGATCCGCTGACCCCGGGCCGCACCGGGGGGCGCACCTGCGGCGAGATCATCCCTCATGGGTAAAATCTAGGCATTTGCCGAACATGCCGGCGGCCGACCGGCACGGCCACCGCCCTGCCGGAAGTGATCGATGCCCCGCAAGCGCTCCCCGGACGACGGCGACGAGCTGCTGGTCAGGCTCGGCTCGCTCACCGCCCAGGCGCGCCGGCGCGCGGAGCTGCAACGCACCCAGGTCGAACTGGCCATCGCCCTCCAGCGGGGCATGCTCCCCAGGGACCTGCCCAGCGCCTCGGGCGTGCACCTCGCCGTGCGGTACGCACCCGCCAACCTCGGGCTCAACGTCGGCGGCGACTGGTACGACGCCTTCGCCATGCCCGACGGCCGGATCGGGCTCTCCATCGGCGACGTCCAGGGACACAACATCGAGGCCGCCGCCTTCATGGGCCAGGTCAGGGCGGGACTGCGCGCCCTCGCCTCCGTTGCGGGCGAGCCCGGTGAACTCCTGACCCGCACCAACGACCTGCTGCTCTCCCTCGGCAGCGATCTCTTCGCCACCTGCACCTTCATGCGGCTCGACCCGGCCAACGGCGTGCTGGAGAGCGCCCGGGCCGGCCACATCCCCTTCGTCCGGGCCACGGCGGACGGCAGGTCCGGCATCGTCGAGGACGAGGGCGGCCCGCCGCTCGGCGTCCAGCACGGCGCTCGGTACCCGGTGACCCGGCACCGGGTGACCGGCGGCGGGGTGTTCGTCCTGGTCACCGACGGAGTGGTGGAGGGGCCGTCGCTGCACATCGAGGACGGCCTCGACCAGGTGATGCGCCTCGCGGGCATCGCGGCCGTCGCCGGCCTGGAGGCCCACGCGCTGGCCGGCGCGGTCATCAAGGGCGCCGAGAGCGTCGGACACGAGGACGACGCCGCCGTGCTCGTCGTGAGCCTGGACGCGCCGGGCGGCCCGTGAGCCGGTCCGGACGGCGCCGCGCGACCGGGCCGCCGTCCGGCCGTCGGCCGCACCGCGCCGCCTCTCGCCTCGCCGACCCGGGGCCACCGGTGTGAGATGGCTGCTGTGGTGGGTTACGAGGAACCGCGCCGGCCGGGCGGCCACGCCGTCCAGATTCTGGCCGTCGCGGTCTGCTACTTCGCGGCGGGCCGGCTCGGCCTGCTGCGCGAGCTGTCCGTCGAGGGCGCCGTCGTCACCCCCATCTATCCGCCGACCGGCGTCGCCGTCGCCGCCCTGCTGGTCTTCGGCCTGGGCTGCTGGCCCGGCATCATGCTCGGCGCCTTCTTCGTCGTCCTGTCCCTCACCACCCCCAGCCCGGAAGTGCTCGGCGTCCTCGTCGGCAACACCGCCGCGCCGCTGTGCGCCGCGCTGCTGCTGCGCCGGGCACGCTTCCGCAGCGACCTGAGCAGGCTGCGCGACGGCCTCTCACTGGTGTTCCTGGCCGCCCTGGCCGCCATGATGATCAGCGCCACCCTCGGTGTCGGACTGCTGGTCCTGTCGAACAGACTGGCCGGCCACAGCTTCTGGCTCGTCTGGCTGGCCTGGTGGGTGGGCGACGCGATGGGCGTCCTGATCGTCACCCCGCTGCTGCTGATGCTGTACCGGGTCCGCTGGCCGCCGCCGATCGGCCGCTGGAAGGAAGCCACCGCGCTGGCCGTCGCCGCCTGCGCGCTCGTACCGCTGGCCACCTACAGCTCCATGAGCCTGCTCTTCATCGTCTACCCGCTGCTCATCTGGGCGGCCCTGCGCTTCCAGTTCCTGGGCAGCGTCCTGTGCGCGCTGCTGACGTCCGTCGTGGCCACCGTGGCCGCGACCAACGGTGTCGGGGTCTTCGCGAAGCTGACCCGCGTCGAGGTCATGGTGCAGTTGCAGGCCTTCAACGGCGCGATGGCCCTGACCGCGCTGCTCCTGTCCGCCGTGATCACCGAGCAGCGCACCACCCGGCGCTCGGTGGAGAAGGCCTGCCAGGAACTGGTCGAGGTGCTGGAGCACCTCAACGCGGGCCAGGCCCCACCACCCCGGCAGCCGCCGGGCGAGGACGACACCGACGACCGGCCCTCGCCCACCGGAACCTCCTGAGCGCTCCCGAGCCGGTCCGCCGGCCTCGCCCGCTCACGCGTCCGGGCGGCCCACCGGCCGGTCGTCGTCTCCCGGCTCCACGGCCGCCTCGCCGGTGTCCCGGTCCGAGCGGACGGGCGGCTCGGGCGGCACCTCCGGGAGGGGCGGGCGGGCGTGGCCGGCGGCGCCCGGCCGGCCCCCACGGGTCGTGCCGTAACCACCGGGAATCCCCGGCGGCACGTCCGCCACGGCCTGGCCCCCGCCGCTGTGGCGCCTGGTCCGGGGCGGCCCGTCCAGCTGCTCCGGGAGCGGCGGGCAGGACGGCTCGGCCCCGGCACGCCCGGCCGGCTCGTCGTCCGTCGCGTCCGCCCGCCGGCGGCCGCGATCCTGCGTGTTTCCTTCGGGGTCGCTCATGCGACGGCGGGTACCCGGGCGGGCGCCGGGGCCAACGTCCCGTCCCGGCGTGTCGATCGTGCGGCCCGGGGCACTGGGAGACGATGGGCGGAGCCCTGTACAGGCACGGGCCCTACCGGAGGAACAGGGGCGGCATGGAACAGCGGGCGGCACCGCGCACGGCGGGTGCGGCGGACGGACGGGCGGACACGGCCAGAACGGCCGAGGAGGCGGTCACGCACGACCGGAGCGCCGGAGAGACCGTACGGCCGCCCGGCGGCACCGGCGACGTCCGCCGCCGAGTCCCGCGCACCGACCTGCTCCTGCGCGACCCCCGGCTGTCCGAGGCCGTGCGGCGGCTCGGCGCGGGTGTGGTCAAGGCCGCGGTCAGGCAGGCGCAGGACCAGGCCCGGCGGGGCGGCGTCGCACCGGAGCGGGTGGCGGAGACGGCCCTCGCCCTGCTGCCCGCTACGGCCGGCGGACTGCGCCCGGTGCTCAACGCCACCGGCGTGCTGCTGCACACCAACCTCGGCCGCGCCCCGCTGTCGGCGGCCGCCCGGCAGGCCGTCCAGGAGGCCGCCGGGCCCACGGACGTGGAACTCGACCTGACGACCGGTGTGCGGGCGCGCCGCGGGCGCTCCGCGCTCGCCGCGCTGCACGAGCGGGTGCCGTCCGCCGGTGCCGTGCACGTCGTCAACAACGGAGCCGCCGCACTCGTGCTGGCCGCCACCGCACTCGCCGCCGGCCGGGAGATCGTCGTCAGCCGCGGCGAGATGGTGGAGATCGGGGACGGCTTCCGGCTGCCCGACCTGCTCGTGTCCACCGGCGCGCGACTGCGCGAGGTCGGCACGACCAACCGGACGACGGCCGCCGACTACGCCGACGCGATCGGCCCCGACACCGGGTTCGTACTGAAGGTGCACCCGTCCAACTTCCGCATCACCGGCTTCACCCGGGCCGCCGACGTCGCCGAACTCGCCGGTCTCGGTGTCCCCGTCGTCGCCGACATCGGCTCCGGGCTGCTCGCCCCGCACCCCGGCCTGCCCGAGGAACCGGACGCCGACACCCAGCTGCGCGCCGGCGCCGCACTCGTCACCGCGAGCGGCGACAAACTGCTCGGCGGCCCCCAGTGCGGACTCCTGCTCGGAGACGCGGACCTGGTGCGCACCCTCGCCCGGCACCCGCTGGCCCGCGCCCTGCGCGTCGACAAGCTGACCCTGGCCGCGCTGGAGGCCACCCTCACCGGCCCGCCCACCCCGACCGCCCTCGCCCTCACCGCCGACCCGGCACGCCTGGCGGCCCGCGCCGGCCGGCTCGCGAGCACCCTCGCCGCCGACGGGATCGACGTCCTGGCCGTCGGCTCCCGTGCCACCGTCGGCGGGGGAGGCGCCCCCGGTGTCACCCTGCCCAGCGCGGCACTGTCCCTGCCCGAGCCGTACGCCGAGGCGCTGCGCACCGTCCGTGTCCCGGTCGTCGGACGCCTGGAGGCGGGCCGCTGCCTGCTGGACCTCCGGGCGGTGCCGGAGGAGGACGACGAACGCCTCGCCGAGGCCGTCCGGTCGGCCGCCCCGGGGCACGGCGGCCCGTCGGCCCCGGCCGGCGCGGAAGGCAGGTGACCGTGATGCGCGTCCTCGCCACCGCCGGGCACGTCGACCACGGCAAGTCCGCCCTCGTGCGGGCCCTCACCGGCATGGAACCCGACCGGTACGTGGAGGAGCGCCGCCGCGGCCTCACCCTCGACCTGGGCTTCGTGTGGACCCAGGTCGTCCCCGGCGGCGAACACCTCGCCTTCGTGGACGTACCGGGGCACGAGCGGTTCGTCGCGACCATGCTGGCCGGGGTCGGCCCGGTGCCCGCCGTGCTGTTCGTGGTCGCCGCCGACCAGGGCTGGCAGCCCCAGTCGCAGGAGCATCTGGCGATCCTCGACGCGCTCGGTGTGCGCCACGCGGTCCTCGCGGTGACCCGCAGCGACCTCGCCGACCCGGAACCCGTACGCGCCGACGCCGTCGAGCGCCTGGCCGCGACCTCCCTCGGCAAGGTGCCGTCGGTCGCCGTCAGCGCCGTCACCGGTGCGGGGCTGGACGAGCTGCGCCACGAACTGGCGCGGATCGCCGAGGAGCTGCCGCCCGCCGACCCGCGCGCCGACGTCCGCCTGTGGCTCGACCGGGCCTTCACCGTCCGCGGTCACGGCACCGTGGTGACCGGCACGCTCGGCGCGGGCACCCTGCGCGTCGGCGACCGGCTGACCACGGCGGACGGCACGGCCGTGCTGCGGGTGCGCGGGCTGCAGAGCCTGCACGAGGACCTGGAGACCGTCAGCGGGGTGGCCCGCGTGGCCGTCAACGTGCGCGGTCAGGGCGACGGCACCCTGGGCCGCGGCCAGGTGCTGCTCACCCCGGACCGCTGGCTGCACAGCAAGGTGACCGATGTACGGATCACCGGTGAGCCGGCGGCCGACCTGCCCCGGTCCCTCACCCTGCACATCGGCACCGCCGCCGTTCCGGTGACCGTGCGCCCGCTCGGCGAGGACACCGCCCGGCTCACCCTCGGCCGGGGCCTGCCGCTGCGCGTCGGCGACCGCGCCGTGCTGCGCGAACCCGGTGGCAGCCGGACACCGTGCGCCGTCACCGTCCTCGACGTACAGCCGCCCCGGCTGGCCCGGCGCGGTGCCGGCCGCGCCCGTGCGGCCGAACTCGCCGGCATGACCGGCCGTCCCGACGCCACCGCCGAACTGCGGCGCCGAAGACTGATCCGGCGCGCCGACCTCCGGGCGATGGGCGTCCCACCGCCCGGGAACGGGCCACGGACCGGTGCGGACCGGTTCCCCGTCGTCGACGTCGCCGGGGACTGGCTGGCCGACGCGGCGTACTGGAACACCCTGAAGGACCGGCTGGCCACCGAGGCCGGACGGCACGCCCGCGCCCACCCGCTGGAGCCCGGCCTGCCCACCGAGGCGGCCCGCCGGCTGCTCGGCCTGCCCGACCGCGCCCTGGTCGACGCCCTCGCCGGGACGACACCCCGACTCCAGTCCCGTCAGGGCCGCTTGTACCCCGCCGACAGCCCCGGGCCCGCCCTGCCCCCGCCGGTGCGCGCCGCCGTCGACGCCGTACGCCGGGACCTGGCGCGGGCGCCGTTCCGCGCACCCGAGGCCGGCCGCCTCGCCGAACTGGGGCTCGACCGAAGGGCACTGGCCGCCGCCGTGACCGCGGGCAGCCTGCTGCGGATCGCCGAGGGGATCGTGCTGCTGCCCGGCGCGGAGGCGGACGCCGTCGCCGTACTGCGCGCCCTGCCCCAGCCGTTCACGCTCAGCGAGGCCCGGCGCGCGCTCGACACCACCCGCCGGGTGGCCGTACCGCTGCTGGAGTTCCTGGACGCCCGGGGCCGCACGGAGCGCGTCGACGAGCAGCGGCGGCGCTGCCGGGCCGGGACGGGGGACGGAGGCGGACGGGAATCGAACCCGCCTGCCCGAGATCCTCGGGCACCTCGGTTTTGAAGACCGGGAGGGCCACCAGGCACCCACACGCCTCCACCGCTCGTCAGGCTACTGCCCCAGGAGACCGGTATGACACCGACCCGCCAAGCCACCGTACGCCTCACGCAGTTCGCCCACGGCGGCGGTTGCGCCTGCAAGATCCCGCCCGGCGAACTGGAGGACGTGGTGGCCGGGCTCAGCCGGCCGCCGGCCGCCGCCGGCGCCACCCCGCTGCTCGTCGGGCTCGCCACCGGCGACGACGCGGCCGTGGTCGAGCACCAGGGCACGGCCGTCGTCTGCACGGCCGACTTCTTCACCCCGGTCGTCGACGATCCCTACGACTGGGGACGCATCGCCGCCGCCAACGCCCTGTCCGACGTGTACGCCATGGGCGGCCGGCCCGTGCTCGCCGTCAACCTGCTGGCCTGGCCGCGCGACCGGCTCCCGTTCGACCTGGCCCGCGAGGTGCTGCGCGGCGGACTGGACGTCGCCACCGAGGCGGGCTGCCACGTCGGCGGCGGGCACAGCGTCGACGACCCGGAACCCAAGTACGGCATGGCCGTCACCGGCATCGCCGACCCCCGGCGGCTGCTGCGCAACGACACAGGCCGGCCCGGCCTGCCGCTGTCCCTGACCAAACCGCTGGGCCTCGGCGTACTCAACAACCGCCACAAGGCCACCGGTGAACGCTTCGAGCACGCCGTCGCCACCATGGTGGCCCTCAACCGGGAGGCATCCGAGGCGGCACTGGCCGCCGGAGCCGACTGCGCCACGGACATCACCGGGTTCGGCCTCCTCGGCCATCTGCACAAGCTGGCCCGGGCCTCCGGCGTCACCGCCGTGATCGACACCGCGGCCGTGCCCTACCTCGACGGTGCCCGGGAGGCCGTACGCGACGGCTACGTCAGCGGCGGCACCCGGCGCAACCTCGAATGGGTCGCGCCGCACACCGACTTCGGCGCGACCGACGACGACACCCGGCTGCTGCTGGCCGACGCGCAGACCTCCGGCGGCCTCCTCGTCGCCGGGGAGGTTCCCGGAGCGCCGGTCGTGGGGGAGCTGGTGCCGCGCGGAACCCACTCCGTCGTGCTGCGCTGAGACCCGTCCGGCCCTCTCACACCTCGGTCCCGGTGTGCTCGTCGATGCCCGCCCGGGCCCGGTACGCCCGCACCAGCTCCAGCGAGGCCGGACCCCGCGGCCGGCGGCCCGGACGGATGTCCACGGCGAACGCCTTCGCCTCCTGGATGTGGGTGTTCGGGTCCAGGGACAGGTGCAGCAGCTCGTTGGCCGCGTCACCGGTGCTGTAGCCGTTCGGACCCCAGTGGTAGGGCAGGCCCACCTGGTGCAGCCTGCGCCCCTGCACGCTCAGCGGCGCCATCCGGTCGGTGACCAGTACCCGTGCCTCGATCACGCCCCGCGCGCTGACGATCGTCGCCCACCCGGTGTGTGCGAGGTTCCGCTCGTCGGCCAGCTCCGGGGACACCTCGCAGAAGAACTCCGGTTGCAGTTCCGCCAGATAGGGCTGCCAGCGGGACATGCCGCCCGCCGTGTGGTGCTCGGTGAGCCGGTAGGTCGTGGCCACGTACGGGAAGACCTGCGAGCCGGGCTCGTCGCCGCTCGGCTGGTAGCGGTTGTCCGGCGTCGACGGCAGCAACTGCCGTACCGGATTGCGCTGCTGGTCGTACAGCAGGTTCGGGAACGGGGAGTCCTGCGGCTCGTAGTGCGCCGGCAGGGGCCCGTCGGTGAGCCCGGACGGCACGTACAGCCAGGCCTTGCCGTCCGCCTGCATGATGAACGGGTCCGTGCCCGACAGCGCGTCCGGACCGGTGGCGCCCTCCGGCGGCCGGTGGTCCGGGGACTTGTCCTTCTTGAAGTCGGGTACGTCGTGCCCGGACCACTCGCCCTTGTCGGCGTCCCACCACACCAGCGCCTTGCGCGCGCTCCACGGCCGGCCCTGTGGGTCGGCGGAGGCCCGGTTGTACAGGATCCGCCGGTTCGCCGGCCAGGCCCACGCCCACTCGGCCGCCACCCAGTCCTGCTCGCGTCCCGGCTTGCGGCGGGCCGCCTGGTTGACGCCGTCGGCGTGGACACCGCAGTAGATCCAGCAGCCGCAGGCCGTCGAACCGTCCGGCTTCAGCTGCTCGTACGAGGAGAGCGGCCCGCCCTCCGCGTCATGGCCGTTGATCTCCGCGAGCACGGCCTCGGCGTCGGGCTCCGCGAGCGGTCCCCTGGTCGGGTAGTCCCACGTCAGGTCGAGCAGCGGCCGGTCCATCTCGTCGGTGGACCCGGCCAGCTTCTCCCGGAGCCGGCGCCCGAGGTGGTAGTAGAACCACAGGTCGCTGCGTGCCTCGCCCGGCGGCTCGACCGCCTTGTGATGCCACTGGAGCAGCCGCTGGGTGTTGGTGAAGCTGCCGTCCTTCTCGGTGTGCGCGGCGACCGGCAGGAAGAACACCTCGGTGCCGATGTCCTCCGTACGCAGCTCCCCGGTCTCGATCTCCGGGCCGTCCTTCCACCACGTCGCCGACTCGATCAGCGAGAAGTCGCGGACCACCAGCCAGTCCAGGTTCGCCATGCCGAGCCGCATCAGCTTGGAGTTGGCGTTGCCCACCGCGGGGTTCTCGCCCACCAGGAAGTAGCCCTTGCAGACGCCCTCCAGCTGGGCCATCGTCGTCTCGTACGTCGAGTGCGAACCGGTCAGCCGCGGCAGGTAGTCGAAGCAGAAGTCGTTCTCGGCCGTCGCCGCGTCGCCCCAGTACGACTTGAGCAGGCTCACCAGGTACGCGCGCATGTTGCCCCAGTAGCCCTTGTGCGCGGCCTCCGCCTCGATGAAGGCCTCCAGGTCCTGTTGCTGGTGGGCGTGCGGCATCGGGATGTAGCCCGGCAGCAGGTTGAACAGGGTCGGGATGTCCGTGGACCCCTGGATGGAGGCGTGTCCGCGCAGCGCGAGGATGCCGCCGCCGGGGCGGCCGATGTTGCCGAGCAGGGTCTGCAGGATGGTGGCGGTGCGGATGTACTGCACGCCCACCGTGTGCTGGGTCCAGCCGACCGCGTACGCGAAGGCGGTGGTCCGGTCACGCCCGGAGTTCTCCGTGATCAGTTCGCACACCTGGCGGAACCGGTCCTGCGGCACCCCGCAGATCTGCTCGACCATTTCCGGCGTGTACCGGGCGAAGTGCCGCTTGAGCACCTGGAACACGCAGCGCGGGTGGGCCAGCGTCTCGTCCCGCTCGGGCTCGCCCTCGCCGATCACCGCGCCGCCGGAGCCGTGCGCCTCGCCGCGTGCCGCCTCGGTCACCGAACTGCCGGCGTCGGTGCGCTTGTCGTACTCCAGGTCGCGTTCACCGGAGGGCGCCTGCATCTCGGTGCCCTCGTACTGCCAGCTGCTGTTGTCGTACGAGCGGCTCTCGGTGTCCAGACCGGAGAAGACCCCGGCCAGGTCCTCGGTGTCGCGGAAGTCCTCCCGCAGGATCACCGGGGCGTTGGTGTACGCCACGACGTAGTCGCGGAAGTACTTCTCCTCCCGCAGCACGTGGTTGACGATCCCGCCGAGGAAGGCGATGTCCGAACCCGCCCGCAGCGGCACGTGCACATCGGCGAGCGCGCTGGTGCGGGTGAACCGCGGATCGACGTGGATCACCTTCGCGCCCCGCGCCTTGGCCTCCATCACCCACTGGAACCCGACCGGATGGCACTCGGCCATGTTCGAGCCCTCGATGACGATGCAGTCCGCGTTCTGCAGGTCCTGCTGGAAGGTGGTCGCGCCGCCGCGGCCGTACGAGGTTCCCAGACTGGGAACGGTGGAGGAGTGTCAAACACGCGCCTGGTTCTCGATCTGGATCGCTCCCAGGGCGGTGAACAGCTTCTTGATCAGGTAGTTCTCTTCGTTGTCCAGCGTGGCCCCGCCGAGACTGGCGATGCCGAGCGTGCGCCGGGTGCGGGTCCCGTCGACCTCCCACTCCCAGCCCGCCCGGCGGGCGTCGATCACCCGGTCGGCGATCATCTCCATCGCGGTGTCGAGGTCCAGCCGCTCCCACCCGGTGCCGTGCGGGCGCCGGTAGAGGACCTGGTGCTCGCGGGCGTCCCCGGTGGTCAGCTGAAGGCTCGCCGAGCCCTTGGGGCACAGCCGGCCGCGCGAGATCGGCGAGTCCGGGTCGCCCTCGATCTGGGTGACCCGCTCGTCCTGCACGTACACGTTCTGGCCGCAGCCCACCGCGCAGTACGGGCAGACGGACTTCACCACCCGGTCGGCGGTCGCCACCCGGGGCTCCAGCCGCTCGCTGCGCCCGCTCTTGGCGGCGGCCCCCCGGCCCAGCGGGTCCGTGCCCGTCAGCTGGCGGTAGACCGGCCAGGAGTCGATCCAGGTGCGCACGCCCACGGCCGCTCCTCACGCTCCGTACCCGACATTGTCCCGCGGTTCCACCGGCCCGGCGTCACTCGCCGTGCCGAGCCGCGGAGTACCCCCGTCTCCAGGGGTCAAACCGGCGCGGCAGGTGTGAGGCGGCCCGTCCGGGGGGACTCCGCCGCTGCGGCGCGCCGGCGTACGGACCCAGCGGGCGCTCCCGCGGACACCGAACCCGAGTGGAGGTGATCACGTTGCCCGGTGACGGCCGTCCCCATGTGCTCGTTCTCGACGTCAACGAGACGCTCACCGACCTGTCCCCGCTCGCCGCCCGCCTGGCGGAGGCCGGCCTCCCGGACCACCTGCTGCCGGCCTGGTTCGCCGGGGTGCTGCGCGACGGAGTGGCGCTGACCCTGGCCGGCGGCGAGGCGGCCTTCGCCGCCGTGGCCCGCGACGGGCTGCGGACGCTCGCGGCCCGCGCGGGGACGGGCACCGACCCCGAACAGGCCGCCGACCACGTCCTGGCGGGACTTCCCCTGCTGCCCCTGCACCCGGACGTGCCCGACGGTGTACGCGCCCTGCGCACCGCCGGATACCGCCTGGTGACCCTGACCAACGGCTCGGCCGGCACCACCCGTGCGGTCCTGGACCGGGCCGGCCTCACCGACTGCTTCGAGGCACACCTCGACGTCGAGGGCGTGGGCCGCTGGAAGCCCGCGCGGGAGGCCTACGCCCACGCGCTCGACACCGTCGGCGTGCCGCCCGACGAGGCGGTCCTGGTGTCGGTGCACCCCTGGGACATCGACGGCGCCGCCCGGGCGGGTCTCGCCACCGCCTGGCTGCGGCGCACCCCCCAGCCCTACCCGGCGACCCAGCTCCCCGCCGCCCTGGAGGCGACCGGGCTGACGGATCTCGCGCACCGGCTCGACGCCGAGCGGCGGCTCCTGGACCCGGGCGGGGAAGGGGAGGACGCGGACCGCCCGTGAAGGGCCGGTCGGGGGCGCCCCCGAGGGGTCGGCGGAACGCTCCTCAAAGGTCAGCGGCCGCGCGCCGCCATCCGCTCCCGCTGCGGTACGACCGTGTACTTCGGGTCCTCGGCCGAGGCCACGCCCGCGTGGAAGACGCCGAAGCGCAGCGCCGCCGAGCCGGTGAGCAGGGCGGCACCCGCGGCCACGGCGAGGCGGCGGTCGCGCAGGGTGCCGGACAGCAGCGCCAGCGCCGCGCCGCCGGCCGTCAGGGCCTCGGACGCGCGCAGCAGCGTGCGCGGCCTGCCCCGGTCGAAGGGCTCGGCGAGCAGGCCCATGCGCCGCTTCATGGTCCGGAAGGCGCCCAGCTCCAGGGCCGCCCCCAGGACGGCCAGGCGGCGCGCGGGGCCCGCCTCGGCGGCCGGAGCCGTCACGAGGGCCAGTCCGGCCGCCGCGGAGGCGGCTGATCCCGCGAAGACGTACGGCAGTTCCCGGTACCCCTCGTGCCAGGAGGGCACCGCCGTGTCCGAGAGCAGCACCGCGGTGTACGTCGCCACGGCCGGACCGAGGACGGCGGCCGCCGCCGTTGCGGCCGAGCCCAGCAGCCGGTAGCGGCCCGCCACCTCCGTGGCCGCGGCGGTCAGGGCCAGCGGTGCGTACCCGCTCAGCACCCAGGAGCCGACGCTCATGGGGGAGGTGGGCTTGAAGACCCGCAGCATGTTCAGGAAGCGGGCCGGCCGGCCCAGGTCGTGCACGAGTGCCGCCAGCGAGAGGGAGATCGCCCCCGCCGCCCCGAGTTTCGCGGGCGCGGCGAGTCCCGGCCGCCCCGTGGCCTGGCCCCCGGCCGCCAGCAGCGACGAGGCGCCCGCCAGCCCGCCGAGGTACAGGTAACCGGCGATGTCCAGCGGTTTCCACGTCGGCTTGTTCAGCACGGGTTTGCCGTAGTACGACGAGAACGCGGCGTCCGGAACCATGGGCTGCTCGCCGCGCCCGCGACCGCGCCTGCGTCGGCCCGCCTGCGCACCGGTGAGCGCCTCGCGACCGGGTCGCGCGCCCCGCACACCCTCACGGGTGACATCGGATCCGGTCGTCGTGGCGTCGTCGCGGCCCTGCCGGGGCTCCTCGGCGCCGCTCGCGGGTTCGGGGCTCATCGCGGCCTCCTCAGGAAACTGCCCACGGCGAGCGCGGTCAGCGAGACGGCGGCCAGCGCGGCGTGCCGCCACATGTCGGGCAGGTCCCGGGTGGTGACCTGGGGGTCCGGGGGCAGCCCGTAGACCTCGGGCTCGTCCAGCAGCAGGAAGAACGCTCCGTCGCCGCCGACCCCGTCGTCCGGACTCTCGCCGTAGAGGCGGGCGTCGGTGACACCGGCCGCGTGCAGCTGCCCCACCCGGGCCTGCGCGCGCTCGCGGAGTTCGTCCAGCGGGCCGAACTGGATGGACTCCGTCGGGCAGGCCTTGGCGCAGGCGGGTTCCATGCCGACGCCGAGCCGGTCGTAGCACAGCGTGCACTTCCACACCCGGCCGTCGTCCTTGCGCTGGTCGATGACGCCGTAGGGGCAGGCGGGCACGCAGTACCCGCAGCCGTTGCAGATGTCCTCCTGCACGACGACCGTGCCGAACTCGGTGCGGAACAGGGAACCCGTGGGGCAGACGTCCAGGCAGGCGGCGTGCGTGCAGTGCTTGCACACGTCCGAGGCCATCAGCCAGCGCAGCTCGGTGCGGCCGTCGGGGGAGACGGGGGAGATCTCGCCGGCGGGAGCGCCCGGGGGAGCCTCGTCGGGCGGGGGAGCGGTGGCGCCCGGCCCGGGTGACGCGGCGTCGGTGCCGAGCCGGGAGGCCGCCGCGAACACGTCGACGTCGTCGTGCGCCACCCCCGGCTCCTGCCCGCGGAACGGCTTGCGCTGCTCGATGAAGGCGACGTGCCGCCAGGTGTCGGCGCCGAGCCCCTGCGTGTTGTCGTACGACATGCCGGTCAGTTCGAGCCCGTCCTCCGGGACGGCGTTCCACTCCTTGCACGCCACCTCGCACGCCTTGCAGCCGATGCACACCGAGGTGTCGGTGAAGAATCCCATCCGCGCCGGAGCGTCCGGATAGCCGGCCGCTCCGGCCACGTCCGGCTCCGGGCCGTACAGCAGATTGCGGTGGGCCTCGTCCCCGCTCGTGCCGTGCCTGGTGGTCCCGCTCATGCCGCGCCTCCTCCCGGCGCGAAGGGAGACGACCGCCGCTCGGCGGACACGGCCGCCGTGCGCTCGCCCTCCGCCCGGTGCCGGGTCCTCGCTCCTCGTGCCCGCTCATCGAGCCTGGCACGGGTGCCCCACCGCCGCGCGCCCGAAACGACCGGGGCGGTCGGCGGTCCGCACGGCCGGGCCGTTTGCGTCCGGCGCGGGGTGGCTGCCCGGTGCCCGGGCGGGGGCCGGGGCCCTGTGCGCGGCCGGCGCGGACCGGTCCCGCCGTACGGCCGGGGCGGCGAGGCACGCCTCCGCCGTCGCCCTGGGAAAACTCTGGCGAGTACCCGGTCGGCAGGCCCTCATGCCTGTCCCGACCGCCGAGTTTCATGATCGTCAACGGTTGGCCGAATGCTTTGTCCACGGGCGTGAAGGTGGGTTACCCTGCGACGTATTTTCTCATCGGGCAAATCCGTGAACTGCGGAAATGCACACACCACTAGCCGGGTCAGGCCGCGTGCCCGGCATTGGTTCCGAGCCCTTGGCACGAGGGCTCCTGGGGAGCGGAACGAGGGTGCGCATGGCCGGCAAGGCTACCGGGACGATCGACGCCGTCCCGGGTGACCAGGAACTGAGACGACTGCTCGCGGGACTGACCGCGGTGCGCGACGGAGACTTCGGCACCCGACTGCCGGACGACTCCACCGGGCTGATGGGGGACATCGCCACCGTCTTCAACGGCATGGTGGACCAGCTGTCGGTGTTCACCTCCGAAGTCACCCGCGTGGCCCGGGAAGTGGGCACCGAGGGGACCCTCGGCGGCCAGGCGCAGGTGCCGGGCGTCTCCGGGACCTGGGCCGACCTGACCGATTCCGTCAACGCGATGGCGGGCAACCTCACCACACAGGTCCGTGACATCGCCCAGGTCGCCACCGCCGTGGCCAAGGGCGACCTGTCGCAGAAGATCGACGTTCCCGCACGCGGCGAGATCCTTCAGCTGAAGGAGACCGTCAACACGATGGTCGACCAGCTCTCCGCCTTCGCGGACGAGGTGACCCGCGTGGCGCGCGAGGTCGGCACCGAGGGCCGCCTGGGGGGTCAGGCGCAGGTGCCCGGGGTCGCCGGTGTCTGGCGCGACCTGACGGACTCGGTGAACTTCATGGCCGGGAACCTGACGGCGCAGGTGCGCAACGTCGCCCAGGTGACCACCGCGGTGGCGCAGGGCGACCTGTCGCAGAAGATCACCGTGGACGCGCGGGGCGAGATCCTGGAGCTGAAGAGCACCATCAACACGATGGTCGACCAGCTCTCCGCGTTCGCCGACGAGGTCACCCGGGTCGCGCGCGAGGTCGGCACCGAGGGCCGCCTGGGGGGTCAGGCGGACGTCAAGGGCGTGAAGGGCACCTGGCGCGACCTGACGGACTCGGTGAACTTCATGGCCGGGAACCTGACGGCGCAGGTGCGCAACGTCGCCCAGGTCGCCACCGCGGTGGCGCAGGGCGACCTGTCGCAGAAGATCACCGTGGACGCGCGGGGCGAGATCCTGGAGCTGAAGAGCACCATCAACACGATGGTCGACCAGCTCTCGGGCTTCGCGGACGAGGTCACCCGGGTGGCCCGCGAGGTGGGCACCGAGGGCCGGCTCGGCGGCCAGGCCCAGGTGCGCGGGGTCGCCGGCACCTGGAAGGACCTCACCGACAACGTCAACGTGATGGCGTCCAACCTGACCGGCCAGGTCCGCTCCATCGCCCAGGTCGCCACCGCCGTCGCCAAGGGCGACCTCTCTCAGAAGATCACCGTCGAGGCGAAGGGCGAGGTCGCGGCCCTCGCCGACGTCATCAACACCATGGTCGACACCCTCTCCGCGTTCGCGGACGAGGTGACCCGGGTGGCCCGCGAGGTGGGCACCGAGGGCCGGCTCGGCGGCCAGGCGCACGTGCCCAACGTGGCCGGCACCTGGAAGGACCTGACCGACAACGTCAACTCCATGGCCAACAACCTCACCGGGCAGGTGCGCAACATCGCCCTGGTGACCACCGCCGTGGCCAAGGGCGACCTGTCCAAGAAGATCGACGTCGACGCGCGCGGCGAGATCCTGGAGCTGAAGACCACCATCAACACGATGGTCGACCAGCTCTCCGCGTTCGCCGACGAGGTCACCCGGGTGGCCCGCGAGGTGGGCACCGAGGGCCGGCTCGGCGGCCAGGCCGAGGTCGAGGGCGTCTCCGGCACCTGGAAGCGCCTCACCGAGAACGTGAACGAACTCGCCGGGAACCTCACCCGGCAGGTCCGCGCCATCGCCGACGTGGCCAGCGCCGTCGCCGAGGGCGACCTGACCCGGTCCATCACCGTCGACGCCTCCGGCGAGGTCGCCGACCTCAAGGACAACATCAACTCCATGGTGGAGTCCCTGCGCGAGACCACCCAGGCCAACCAGGAACAGGACTGGCTGAAGACCAACCTCGCCCGGATCTCCGGCCTGATGCAGGGCCATCGCGACCTGCCCGTCGTCGCCGAGCTCATCATGGACGAGCTGGTGCCCCAGGTGTCCGCCCAGTACGGCGCGTTCTACCTGGCCGAGGAGGGCGCGGCCGGACCCGAACTGGGACTCGTCGGCGCCTACGGCCGGCCCGAGGAGGACAGCCGCCCCGTCCGGATGTCCTTCGGCCGCTCGCTGGTCGGCCAGGCCGCGCGCAGCCGCCGCACCATCGCCGTCGACGAGCTGCCGCCCGGGTACGTCACCATCTCCTCCGGACTCGGACAGGTCGAGCCGACCGCGCTGCTGCTGCTCCCGATCGTCTTCGAGGAGCAGGTCCTCGGCGTCATCGAGCTGGCCTCGGTCACCCGGTTCACCCAGATCCAGCGGGACTTCCTCCAGCAGCTCGTGGACACCATCGGCGTCAACGTCAACACCATCGTCGCCAACGCCCGCACCGACGAACTCCTCCAGGAGTCGCAGCGCCTCACCAGCGAACTCCAGTACCGCTCCGCGGAGTTGCAGGCCCGCCAGGAGGAACTGCAACAGTCCAACGCCGAACTGGAGGAGAAGGCCTCGCTGCTGGCCGAGCAGAACCGCGACATCGAGGCGAAGAACCTGCAGATCGAGCAGGCCCGGCAGGAACTGGAGGCGCGCGCCCAGCAGCTGTCGCTCGCCTCGAAGTACAAGTCCGAGTTCCTCGCCAACATGAGCCACGAGCTGCGCACCCCGCTCAACAGCCTCCTCATCCTGGCCCAGCTGCTGGCCCAGAACCCCTCCCGCAACCTCACCCCGAAGCAGGTCGAGTACGCGGGCATCATCCACTCCGCCGGCTCGGACCTGCTCCAGCTGATCAACGACATCCTGGACCTGTCCAAGGTCGAGGCCGGCAAGATGGACGTGACGCCGGAGCGGGTCCCGCTGCGCCAGCTCATCGAGTACGTCGAGGCCACCTTCCAGCCGATGACCTCGCAGAAGAGCCTCGACTTCACCATCGCCACGGCCCCCGGCGCCCCCGCCGACCTGCTCACCGACGACTCCCGGCTCCGGCAGATCCTGCGCAACCTGCTGTCCAACGCCGTCAAGTTCACCGAGCAGGGCGGAGTCGAACTGCGCGTCGAGCCCGCCTCCGACGACGAGGTCCCCGCAGGCGTGGTCCGCGGCGGCGCGGTCGTCGCCTTCCGGGTGAAGGACACCGGCATCGGCATCCCGGAACAGCAACTGGAGACCATCTTCGGCGCGTTCCAGCAGGCGGACGGCACCACCAGCCGCAAGTACGGCGGCACCGGCCTCGGCCTGTCCATCACCCGCGAGATCGCCCACCTCCTCGGCGGCGCCGTCAGCGTCGACAGCACCCCCGGCAAGGGCAGCACCTTCACCCTCTTCCTGCCCGTTGCACGGCCGGACTTCGAGGAGGTGCTGCGCATCGGCCGCGGCGCACCCAAGCAGGCCGAACTGCCGACGGCGGACGGCACGAGCGGGCACGAACTCACCGCGGGAACACCGCTCGTCACCGCCAAGCGGCAGCGCTCGCGCCGTCTGCTGGTCGTCGAGGAGCGCCCGCGCGGCCTGCTGACCCTCGTCGCCGAGAGCGTGGTCAGGGACCTCGCGCACAACCGGGCCGACGGCGGCGGCACACCCGTCGAGATCATCACCGCGGTCGGCGCCCAGGAGGCGGCCGGCGCTCTCGCCGCCGAGCCGTGCCACTGCGTGGTCGTCGAACTGGGCGTGCCCGACGGCGAGTCCGCCCACTTCCTGGAAGCCCTGCGCGGGGACTCCGCCCTGGCGAGCGTCCCCGTCCTGGTGCACAGCTCCCACCGCACCGAGCAGACGGCCGACGGGGCGGACGGACCGCTGGAGTACCTCTACAGCCTCGACGAACTGCGCGAGCGGATCGCGCTGCACCTCTCGGCCGAGGAACCCGGCGAGGTCCTCACCCTGGTCCGCAACGACGAACCGCAGATCACGGCACCGCACCTGATCGACGAGCACACCCGCGGCCGTACCGTCCTCGTCGTCGACGACGACGCCCGCAACCTGTTCGCGCTGAGCGGCATCCTCGAACTGCACGGCTTCCGGGTGCTGCACGCCGAGAACGGCCGCAAGGGCATCGAGACGCTGATGAACAATCCGGACGTCGAACTCGTTCTGATGGACGTGATGATGCCCGAGATGGACGGGTACACGGCCACGGCGGAGATCCGGAAGATGCCGCTGTACGCGGAACTGCCGGTCATCGCCGTGACGGCCAAGGCCATGCAGGGCGACCGGGAGAAGAGCCTCGCCTCCGGCGCCAGCGACTACGTGACGAAACCGGTGGACACCCATGACCTCATCGCCTGCGTCCGACGCTGGCTCCCGGCATGAGGACGGCACGGCCCGCCCACCCGTTCGCACGCCGAGGAGTACGGACCAGGTGACCACCCAGGAGCCCGCCGCGGGACCGGACGCGTTCGCCGGCCTGCCCGTCCAGATGCCCTCGCTCGACGCCCTCCTGGCCGACGCCCCGACCGGCTCGCCGGTCGGCAGGCTCGCCGCCACCGTCGAGCGGCTGCGCCGCGAGGTGCGGACGGCGCAGGCGGAGGCCGAGGGCCGGGCGCTGATCGAGCTGGCCAAGGGCATCCTCGTCGAACGCCTCGGCTGCGGCCCCGCCCAGGCCGCCCGCCAGCTCGCCGAACTCACCGAGCAGTCCCAGGTGACCCCGCTCGAATTCGCGGTGGAGGTCATCAACCAGGCCGCCCGGGACCGCGTCTCGGAGGTGACCGAGGCGTTCCTGTCCCTCGCCGCGGAACCGGCCGTGGACGTCGAGGAATCGGCCGCCGTCCGGCTGCGCGCCGCCGAGAGCGGTGTCCTCGCCGCGACGGACGCCCAGGCGATGGCCGACTCGCTGCTGGAACACGCCCTGCGGCCGCTCGGCGCGGAGGCGGTGGCGATCTGGGCGGCCGGCTCGGACGGCTCGCTGACCCTCGCGGGCAGCGCCGGTTTCCCACCGGGCGAGGCGGCTCGCTGGCGGTACGTGCCGCCCGACGTGGCCACCGTGGCCCGGCGCGGCCTGACCGAGCCGGACGGGCAGTGGCTGTCCTCGCTGGCCACCTCGGGGCTGCCCACCGTCGGCCGCCGCGAGTACGCCGACGGCGCCCGGATCGCCGTACCCGCCGGCGCGGGCGGCCGGATCCACGGTGTGCTGGAGATCGCCTGGCCGGGGCCGGAGGAGCCGCTGCCGCGACCGGTGGTCCGGCAGGTCGAGGCCCTCGCCGAGCTGTGCGCCCACACGCTGGAGAGCTTCGCGGTGCCGCCCGGCGCCGGGCCCGAACTCCGGCTGCTGCCCGACGTGGTGGAACTGATGGACCTGGCGGACGGTCTCCACGACCCCGCCCTGGTGCTGGTCCCCTACCTCGACGACTCCGGGCAGCTCGTCGACTTCCGCATCCAGCACGTCAACGAACGCTTCCTCGACCCGGCGGGCCGGCCCCGGGCCGTCGTCAACGGCGCACTGCTGCTGGAGGCCTATCCGATGGCCGCCGGCGCCAGCGAACTCTTCCAGCGGGTCGAGCGGGTCTACGCCACGGGCGAGCCGTTCCGCGCCCGCCGCATGCGGCTCACCGCCCTGGTCGACGAGGTGCCGCTGTCGGCCGTCGCCGACATCAGCGTCAGCCGCCACGGCTCCAGCGTGCTGCTCATCTGGCGGATCGAGGACGAGGCGGCACGCCTGGCCAGCCTGCTCCAGAACGCCCAGCGGCTCGGCCGCATCGGCGGTTTCGAGGAGAACCTGCTCACCGGTGAGATCACCTGGAACGGCCAGCTGTTCGGCCTCTACGGCCGGCCCCCCACCAGCCCCCCGGTCGCGCTGGAGGAGCTGCCCGCGCACGCCCATCCGGACGACGCCGTCCCCATCCGCCGCTTCCTGCGCACCGTGCTGCACCACGGCAGGCCCGCGTCGGCCGCGTTCCGGCTGCTGCGCCCGGACGGCGTGACCCGGCACATGCGGGTGGTCGCCGAACCGGTGCTCGACACCGACGGCCGGCTGTTCGTCGTGCGCGGCGCCTACCAGGACATCTCCGCCCAGCACTGGACCGAGGTCGCCCTCGCGGCCACCCGCGACCAGCTGGCCCACACCGAGCAGCAGGCCGACGAACGCAACCGGCTGGCGCTCCAGCTGCAGCACGCCATCATGCCGCCCGAGCAGACCCCCCTCCAGGTGCCCGACCTCCAGGTCGCGGTGCGCTACCGGCCCGCCGAGACCGAGCAACTGGTCGGCGGCGACTGGTACGACACCGTCGTACTGCCCTCCGGGCTGATCCTGCTGTGCGTCGGCGACGTCGCGGGACACGGGATCGAGGCGGCCACCAGCATGGTGGTCCTGCGCAACGCCCTGCGCGGCCTCGCGGTGACCGGAGCGGGGCCCGCGCAGCTGCTGTCGTGGCTGAACATCGTCGCCCACCATCTGACGGGGGCGGTCACCGCGACCGCCGTGTGCGGTCTGTACGACGGAGAGCGGCGGACCCTGCGCTGGGCACGGGCGGGCCATCTGCCGCCGGTCCTGGTGCGCGAATCGGAGGCCAGCACCCTGCCCACGCTCAAGGGCCTGCTGCTGGGCGCCCTGCCGGAGGCGGTCTACGAGGAGACCGAGGTGCAGCTGGCGGCCGGGGACACCCTGCTGATGTACACCGACGGCCTGATCGAGCGCCGGGACCGTTCGGTGGAGGAGTCCCTCTCCCATCTGCTGGAGACGGCCCGTTCGGCCCCCAAGGTGCTGGACCAGCAACTGGACCGGCTGCTCACCTACAGCAGGTCGGACACCGACGACGACACCTGCATCGTGGGCATAAGGGTGGTCTGAGGCGCCGGCGGCCTCAGAGGTCCGCCGCCCCCGTCAGCGGTACCGTCGCGGTGACCCGCTTGCCGCGGGCCAGCCGGGTCACTTCCAGGGCTGTGGCGAGCATCGACACCAGGTTCAGTCCATGGCCGCCGACGCGCCGGGGATCCGGTGGGCGCTGCCGGAGCGGCTCGCTGGACGTGTCCGTCACGGAGACGCGCAGCGCGGTGGCACCGGGGAGCAGTTCGAGACGCAGGGCACAGGGGCCCGGGGCATGCTTCGCCGCGTTGGTGACGAGTTCGCTGACGACGAGCTGGGCATCCTGCACCGAGCGCCGGTCCGGTGCCGGCCGCGCCCGTCCGAGCAGGTCCGCGACGGCGTCTCTGGCGTCGCCGATGCTGAATACGCCGCTGTCCCAGGTGTGGCTGTAGCGCAGCGGTGCGGGGCGGTCCTGCGTCGTCGCGTACGTCCTGAGCCGGATGTCCATACGTCCTTGCCCTTTTCCTGTGGGGTCAGGGTCCCTTCCTGGTGAAGACGGGGGCCGTGCCGTCCCAGCTTCGGCTACCCGCTGGACCGTCGATCAAGGGGACGTCCGCGAGTAATCCTCCGGTTGCACACGACCTCCTGATGGGAGTCGGCGCTCGGCCGACGGGGGTAGGGAGAGCCGCGGACACGTACGGCGAGGCATGCTCGACCGTGCGCGAGCACACACGACGAAACGGGTCCGGGAAACGCCGCGCGAGCGGATTTCCCGGACCCGTTTCCCATGCGTGTACGGCCCGAATCAGTGCTTGAAGACGTCCTTCGTCTTCTCCTTGGCCTGGCGGGCGTCTCCGCGAGCGCCTTCCATGCGGCCTTCGGCCTCCATGCGCTCGTTGCCGACCGCGCGGCCCACGGCCTCCTTGGTCTTGCCCTTGGCCTGCTCCGCCTTGCCCTTGGCCTTCTGGTTGCCAGCCATCGGGTTTCACATCCCAACATCCTCGGGGTGTCCGTTCGCCTTTCGACTTGCCGCTGCGCCGCCGGCCAAACCAGCAATCGCCTCCCGCGTCCATTACCCAGGCTTGGTTGAACAGTCCAAACTGATAAACCTAGTGTGATCAAACGTGGATACCACTGCACTCGCGGGTGAGCTGCGGCTGGCCATGGGCCGGAGCGTCCGCCGGCCCCTCTCGGGCGCTTCGGTGTTGGCCCGGCTGGCGCGTACCGGCCCCGACTCACCCGGCTCGCTCGCCGACCTGGAACGCGTCCGGCCGCAGGCGATGGCCGGCACTCTTGCCGGACTCGAACAGCGCGGGCTGGTGAGCCGTGCCCCCGACGCCGCCGACGGGCGCCGGGCCATCGTCTCCCTCACCGAGTGAGGGACGGGCGGTGCTGGAGCAGCGCCGCACGGCGCCTTCGCCGCGCTGCTGCTGCTCAGCGGCCTCGGCCAGGGCATGTTCTCCTCGCCCAACACCTCCTCGATCATGGGCAGCGTCCCGGCCCGCTACCGGGGCGTGGCCTCCGGGATGCGGTCCACCTTCCAGAACTCGGGCACGGCCCTGTCCATCGGTGTCTTCTTCTCCCTCATGGTCTCCGGGCTGGCCGCCACCCTCCCATCGACGCTGAGCAGCGGGCTCCGGGCACACGGCGTGCCCGCCGGCGCCGCCCACGAGGCGGCCTCACTGCCGCCGGTCGGCACCCTGTTCGCGACGTTCCTCGGCGACAACCCCATCGGCCACCTTCTGGGCACCGGCGGCACGCTCGACCGGCTGACCGCGGCCCAGCGCGTCGGCCTGACCGGTCACCGCTTCTTCCCGGAACTGGTCTCCGGCCCCTTCCACCACGGGCTGAGCATCGTGTTCGGTGTCGCCGCGGCGATGGCCCTCGTCGCCGCGCTCGCCTCCGCCCTGCGGGGCGGCCACGAGCGCGCCGACGACGACACCCGGCGCGGCGGGCCGGACCGCTCCGCCGAGGACCGGTCCGCACGCACCACTCCCTAGCCGGCGTACGCCCGCAGTGGGTAGTGGTCCGAGAGGTTGGTGTACGTGTACGACGTACCCCAGCTGCTCACCGTCCAGGGCGCCGACCGCTCCTGCACGACCTCGTTGCGCCAGCCGGCCGGCCGGGCATGGCCGGCCCGGCTGAGGACGTAGTCCAGGTCCTCGCGCGGATCGTCCGGGTAGCGGTCGTGGGCGATGGAGTTCTCCTGCGTGTCGAAGGAGTACGGATGCCCGGTCCGGGCGTCGGCCCCGACCAGGTCCGCGTCGGCGAGCATCGAGGCGTACTCGGCGCTGCGCGAGTCCACGTTGAGGTCGCCCGCGACCAGGACCTCCTCGTCCGCGGGAATGTTCTTCGCGTCCAGGAACGTGTCGATCGCCTTGAACTGCCGGCTGCGGTCCAGTGCCGCCTCGCCCGCGCCGCATCCGGAGTCCGTCGACTGCGCGTGCGTCCCGATGACATGCACCTTGCTGCCGCCGACGTTCAACACCACATAGGCGAAGCCCTTGTTGGACCACCAGTCCGCGCCGCAGGCGTCCTTGTAGACGTACTGCTCCTTGTGCAGGATCGGCCACTTGCTCAGCACGGTGACCCCGCCGTCCTCGGGCGTGGCCGACGAGTACGCCCCGCCGGTGGCGTCCCACCCGGTGCGGCCGCGCCCCACCACCGGGGTCTGGTACGGGTACTGGGCCGCGGCGGCGCTCTTCAGCGCGTCCGACGAGGAGTTGTCGAAGGCCTCCTGGAGGACGACCACGTCGTTGCCCTGGAAGAAGGACGCCTTCGGTATCTCCGCGGCGCGGTGGTCCTGACCCCAGTTCGGGTACAGGTTCTTGCTCATGAGGAAGGTGTTGTACGTCAGAACCCGCACGGCCGGAGCGGGTTCGGCGGCCTCCGCCGTGGCCGTGCCGGCGAGCGCCGCCGCGGGCAGGGCGAGGACGAGCACGGCCGCGGTGAGGGCGCGGCGCGGTGCGAAGGGCGTCACTGGATCTCCCTGTCGATGGAGTCGATGAAGAGCTGAGTGGCGCCGCACATCAAACCATCTGCGATTACCCACAGGTACACCCAGGCACGCACCGAATGGCACACAGCCGAGGAATCAGGGAGTCCGACATCTCGAAGCTCCCCCAGCACATGTCCGAACCGGAGGAGCCCCGGACCGACGGCCAGAAGCGGCCAGCCTGTCCACCAGTGTGCGCCCGCCGAGCGGGTGTGCACGACTACGACACGCCTGCGGTCACGCGGTGGGCGTACCGGCCGGGGGCGGCTGCCCCCCATGGGGAGGCACCGGGGAACAAGGTGGGAGCAGAAACGGTCGGGAAGCGGCCGGCCGACCGTGGCCGCTCACTGATCCGGTGGCCGCCATGATGACGAACCGCGGCGAGTGCACCGGTGTGCGCTCCGTTCACCGGGCGCGACCGGGCGCCTGGCTGTCCGCCGGCCGGCAGGATGCCGTCCACGGCCTGGCCCGGGACCCGGCCGCCTGGCGGTCCTGGTACCGGCGGACCGTGGTGAAGGACGCCCTGGAGCGTGTGCACGCACTCGGTGCGGCGGGCGGTCGAGCGGCGGACGCCGGGCCGGTCAGGGTTCGCGCCGCCGTCGTACGAGGTGCCGTAGGACGAGGCCGGCGAGCAGTGCGGCGAGGGCGGCGACCACGTGGAGCTGGTAGCGCCGGATCTCGTCGTAGACGGCGGTGATGTGGTCGCCCACCAGGTAGGCCAAGGTGGCCCACAGACCGACCCACAGGGCGGCGCCGAGGGCGTTGAAGGCGAGGAAACGGCGCCAGCGCATACCCGTGGTGCCCGCGATGATGCCGTTGGCCTGGCGCAGGCCCTCGATGAACCGGGCCACCGTCACGATCTTGCCGCCGTGCCGGCCGAAGAACGCCTCGGCGGCCGCGAACCGCTTGGGCGTCAGGAAGACGTAACGGCCCCAGCGGTGCACGAAGGCCCGCCCGCCGGACCGGCCGATCAGGTACCCGATGTTGTCCCCGACGACGGCCGCGGTGAAGGCGATGGCGGCCACGGCCACGATGCTGAGCCGCCCGGCGCCCGCGTAGACCCCCGCCGCGAGGAGGATCGTCTCGCCGGGCGCGGGCACCCCGAAATCCTCCACGAGGACCACGGCCCCGACGGCCCAGTAGCCGTAGTGACCGAGCAGCGGCGCCAGATGGGCCAGCGGTCCGGGGAGCGGAGTCGACATGCCTCCACGGTACGGCGGGCGGTCGGCGCCGGGTCAGGGCCGGCCGGCCGGGTCCTGGTCGCGCACCGCTGGGGCCGGGTCGTGGGCCGGAGCTTCGCCGCCGCCGGCTCCTAGGGCCCCGGGCACGGTCCGCCGGCCGGTGAGCCGGCCGGTCAGCCGCCGGGCCAGCGGCTCGGTCCAGCGGGCGGTCAACGGGCCGAGGACGACCAGGATCAGGACGTACGCGGTGGCCAGCGGGCCGAGATCGGAGTCGATGCCGGCGGTGACGGCGAGTCCGGCGATGACGACGGAGAACTCGCCGCGTGCGACCAGGGTGCCGCCCGCCCGCCACCGGCCCTTGGCCGATACACCGGCACGGCGGGCCGCCCAGTAGCCCGTGGCGATCTTCGTGAGGGTGTTGACCGCGGCCAGCGCGAGCGCGGGCAGCAGCACCGGCGGGATGCTCGCCGGGTCGGTGTGCAGCCCGAAGAAGACGAAGAAGACGGCCGCGAACAGGTCCCTGAGGGGGGCGAGAAGGTGGTGGGCGCCCTCGGCGACCTCCCCGGACAGGGCGATGCCCACGAGGAAGGCGCCCACGGCCGCCGACACCTGCAACTGCTGCGCCACACCGGCGACCACCAGGGTCAGGCCGAGCACCACCAGCAGCAGCTTCTCCGGGTCGTCGGTGGAGACGAAGCGGGAGATGTGGCGGCCGAAGCGCACCGCCAGCAGCAGCACCAGGCCGGCCACGCCGAGGGCGATGGCCAGCGTGACGCTGCCGGCGGCGAAGCCGGTCCCGGCCAGGAGCGCGGTGACGACCGGCAGGTAGACGGCCATCGACAGGTCCTCCAGCACCAGGATGCTGAGGATCACGGGTGTCTCCCGGTTGCCGATCCGGCCGAGTTCGCCGAGGACCTTGCCGATGACACCGGGGGAGGAGATCCAGGTGATGCCGGCCAGGACGACGGCATCAGGGCCATGGCGGCACCGGGCAGGGCGTTGAGGGCGGCGTCGACGAGTCCGGCCGGGTACTGGGTGCGGAGGTGGGAGACCAGATCGCTGGCCGTGTACTCCAGGCCCAGCATGAGCAGCAGCAGGATCACGCCGATCTCGGCGCCGATCGCCACGAACTCCTCACTGGTGCCGAGCGGCAGCAGCCCGCCCTCGCCGAAGGCCAGGCCGGCCAGCAGGTAGAGCGGGATCGGCGAGAAGCGCAGGCGTGCGGCGAGCCGGCCCAGCAGGCCGAGGCCGAGGATGATGGCGCCGAACTCGATCAGGAAGACCGCGGAGGAATGCATCCGGATCACTCCCGGCCGAGGATCGCGGCGGCGGCGTCGGTGCCCTCGCGGGTGCCGATCACGATGAGCGTGTCGCCGCCGGCCAGCCGGAAACCGGGGCCGGGGGAGGGTATGGCTTCGGCGCGGCGCAGCACGGCCACGATCGACACGCCGGTCTCGGTGCGCATTCGGGTGTCGCCGAGCAGGCGGCCGTTCCAGTAGGACGCCGAGGACAGTTCGATCCGCTCGGCGACCAGACCCAGTTCCGTCGTGGAGAGCAGGGTGGGGCTGTGGTGCGTGGGCTTCAGCGCGTCCACCAGTGCCTCCGCCTCACCGCCGGTGAGGCGCACGGAGAGCGCGCAGGCGCCGGGATCGTCGCGGCGGTAGGCGCTCAGTGTTCGCGATCCGTCGCGGTGGGCCACCACGGACACACGGCGGTCCTCCCGTGTGGTGAGGTCGTACCGGACCCCGATTCCCGGCAACGGCGTACTGCTCGTGCGCGCGGCGCCCATGGCTGCCCCCCTGCCCGTCTTGACGGTTTCTTGGTGAAACCATTACCGAAACCCTGACCTGGCGCGGGTGAACGCGGGTGTGGAGGTCCCGGGTCGGGCACGGTCGGGCAGGGAGGTGTCAGAGTCCGGGCGCCGAACAGCTCTCGTCGTCCAGGGCGCCGGGCTGGCAGGTGCGGCACAGTTCGTGGTCCCCGTCGCGGGTGACGACGGTGCCCCACCCGAGGCACTGCTCGCATTCGCGGGCGAGGGTCAGGTCGGGACGGGGAGGCAAGAGGGGACTGCGGTGGGCTCCGTACGCCATGCGGTGAGCGGC
This sequence comes from Streptomyces sp. 1222.5, assembly GCF_900105245.1. Classification (NCBI taxonomy): domain Bacteria; kingdom Bacillati; phylum Actinomycetota; class Actinomycetes; order Kitasatosporales; family Streptomycetaceae; genus Streptomyces; species Streptomyces sp. 1222.5. Next base: position 7,966,312 of record NZ_FNSZ01000001.1, read on the forward strand.
TCCTCGAAGTCGCGGGACGAACGCCAGGGGAAGACGGGGAAGAGGGGCGGGGGCGCGCTGACAACGCTGTCCGAGCTGCCTCCATTATGTCCTACTTTTCCTTTATGTCTAGACCCCGGTGTCACTCGGTGCCGGTGGGACAAGCCTGATCCAGCACCGAGTGCCGATCATCCGAGAGTGCCGAGCCGGGCCTCCCGCCACAGGTCCACGCCGCCCTCGGTGGCGTACTTGTCGATCTCGGCGAGTTCCTCGGTGCTGAAGTCGAGGTTCTCCAGCGCGGCCACGTTCTGCTCCAGCTGCTCGGTGCGCGAGGCGCCGATGACCAGGGAGGTCACCCGCTCGTCGCGCAGCGCCCAGGCCAGCGCCAGCTGGGCGAGGGTCTGCCCGCGCCGGGCCGCGATGTCGTTCAGGGCGCGCAGTCGCCGCCGCATGTCGTCCGTGAGCCAGGCCGGGTCGAAGGACTTCCCCTGCGCGGCCCGCGAGTCCTCGGGCAGGCCCTCGAGGTAGCGGCCGGTCAGCAGCCCCTGGGCCAGCGCGGTGAAGCCGATCACCCCGAAGCCCTCCTCCTGCGCCGCGTCCAGCAGGCCGTCGGTCTCGATCCAGCGGTTGAGCATGCTGTACGACGGCTGGTGGATCAGCAGGGGGGTGCCGAGGTCCCGCAGGATCGCCGCCGCCTGCCGGGTGCGCTCGGCGTCGTAGGACGAGATGCCGACGTAGAGGGCCTTGCCCTGGCGGACGGCGGTGTCGAGCGCGCCCATGGTCTCCTCCAGCGGCGTGCTCGCGTCCAGCCGGTGGGAGTAGAAGATGTCCACGTAGTCCACGCCCATCCGGCGCAGCGACTGGTCCAGCGAGGCCAGCACGTACTTGCGGGAACCGCCGCCCTGTCCGTAGGGGCCGGGCCACATGTCCCAGCCGGCCTTGGTGGAGACCACCAGTTCGTCCCGGTGGGGCGCCAGGTCCTGCTTCATGAGCCGCCCGAAGTTGACCTCGGCCGAGCCGTACGGGGGGCCGTAGTTGTTGGCCAGGTCGTGGTGGGTGATCCCGAGGTCGAAGGCGCGCAGGGCGATCTCGCGCTGCGTCTCGAACGGGCGGTCGTCGCCGAAGTTGTGCCAGTAGCCCAGCGACAGGACCGGCAGGTCCAGTCCCGAGCGGCCGGTGCGCCGGTAGCGCATGGTGCCGTCGTAGCGAGCGGGGTCCGCGACGTACGTCATCGGGTCTTCTCCGGGTGGTGCCGTAGGGGATTCCTCCGTGTGCGGAGGATCCGTCCACCCTGCTCCCTGCCGCCCGCGCAAGTCCAACCGCCGTCCCGGATGGGATTGAGTGGTTCCGTTTCTTAATCGGCCGCCCGGGCAGGCGGTGATCAATGGCGCGAGAGACGCGGGAGGCGCTCGTGAACGGTGCGACGGCCGACGGTGAACGGCGGACGGGCGACAGGCCGCGGGCGTCGGGTGCGGTCGCGCGGTTGCCGCGCCAGGTGCGGGAGGAACTGACCCGCAGGCTCCGCCGCAACAAGGGGGCCTTCCGCAAGGACGACGTGCAGGTCGTCGAGCCCCCGCTGCTCCGGCGGGCCGTGGGCGCCTCCGCGCTCGGCAACTGCATGGAGTGGTTCGACTTCGGCGTCTACAGCTACCTGGCCGCCACGATCGGCAAGGTGTTCTTCCCGGGCGCCTCGCCGGCCGCCCAGGTCATCTCCTCCTTCGCGACCTTCGCCGCCGCCTTCGTCGTACGGCCCCTCGGCGGGCTGGTCTTCGGGCCGCTGGGCGACCGGATCGGCCGGCAGAAGGTGCTCGCCACCACCATGATCATGATGGCGGTGGGCACCTTCGCCATCGGCGTCATCCCCGGCTACTCCACGATCGGCATCGCCGCGCCCGTGCTGCTCCTGCTGGCCCGGATGGTCCAGGGGTTCTCGACGGGCGGCGAGTACGGCGGCGCGACCACGTTCGTCGCCGAGTACTCGCCGGACCGCAGGCGGGGCTTCCTGTCCAGCTGGCTCGACTTCGGCACTTTTGTCGGCTACGCCCTCGGCTCGGCCCTGGTCACCGTGCTGAACCTGACGCTGACGGACGGCCAGATGCTTTCCTGGGGCTGGCGCGTCCCCTTCCTGATCGCCGGGCCGCTCGGTGTGATCGGTCTCTACATGCGGCTCAAGCTGGAGGAGTCCCCGGCCTTCCAGCAGCAGCTGGACGAGCACGAGAAGTCCCTCGCGCAGGAGTCGGCGGGCAGCGAGTTCAAGGACATCATCAGGAACCACTGGCGGCCGCTGCTGATCTGCATGGGCCTGGTCCTGCTCTACAACGTCACCAACTACATGGTCACGGGCTACCTTCCGACGTACCAGACCGAGACCCTGCACCGCTCCAGCGGCTCCGCGGACCTCCTGGTGCTCGTCGGCATGGTGTGGATCGTCGTCCTGATCACCTTCCTCGGCCGGCTCAGCGACCGCGTCGGCCGGCGGCCGCTGTACGCCGTCGCCGCCGCGGCGATGATCGTGCTGGCCGTGCCGGCCTTCCTGCTGATCAAGGCGCAGGGCACCTGGCCGCCGATCCTCGGGGTGCTCATCCTGTCCACCCTGCTGGCCTGCTTCGCGGCACCCAGCGCGGCCACCCTGCCCGCCCTCTTCCCGACCGCGGTCCGTTACGCGGCCATGGGCATCGGCTTCAACATCGCCGTCGCCGCGTTCGGCGGCACCACCCCCCTGGTCACCGCCGCGCTGGTCGGCGCCACGGGCGACGACCTGATGCCGGCCTACTACCTGATGCTGGCGGGCGTCGTCGGCCTGCTGACCGTCAAGTTCCTCCCCGAGAGCGCCCAGGTCCCGCTGAAGGGCTCGCAGCCGATGGTCGGCTCGCGGGAGGAGCGGCGCGAACTGATCACCGCCTCCAAGGAGTTGTACGCCTTCGTGCAGGAGCGGGAGGAGGCGCGACACGGCTGAGCCGCGGGGCGGCCCCTGGGGAGCTGTTCGATCCTACGAACTTCACGCGTGCCGGGTTACCGGTCCGCGCTGCATTTGATAGGAAACTTTCCTACCAGTGCGGTTCGGACCAACTCCCCACCCCCCACTCCCACTTGGAGTCCCTGTGGTGCACGCAGACCGCGAAACAGCCAACCCCGCCCTCGCCCGCCGGACCTTCGTCGCCGTGCTCGGCGCCGTCGCCTCCGGCGCCCTGTTCGCCGGCCGGAGCGCCGTCGCGGCGCCGCTGGCCGCCCCGGGCCTCGACGACCCGGCGAAGAAGGAGACCGCCATGAAGCTCGTGTCGAGCGCGGAGAACTCCTCGCTCGACTGGAAGGCCCAGTATAAGTACATCGAGGACATCGGCGACGGCCGCGGCTACACCGCCGGCATCATCGGCTTCTGCTCCGGCACCGGTGACATGCTGGACCTGGTGCGGCTCTACACCGACCGCAAGCCGGGCAACGTCCTCGCCAAGTACCTGCCCGCCCTGCGCCGCGTCAACGGCAGCGACTCGCACTCCGGCCTGGACCCCGCCTACCCGGGGGACTGGCGCAAGGCGGCCCAGGACGGGGCGTTCCAGCGGGCCCAGAACGACGAACGCGACCGTGTCTACTTCGACCCCGCCGTCGCCCAGGGCAAGGCCGACTCGCTGCGCGCCCTGGGGCAGTTCATCTACTACGACGCCATCGTCATGCACGGTGACGGCGACGACCCGACCAGCTTCCGCAACATACGCAAGCGCGCCCTGCGCAGCGCCGAGCCCCCGGCCCAGGGCGGCGACGAGACGACGTACCTGAACGCCTTCCTCGACGCCCGGGTGTGGGCGATGAAGCAGGAGGAGGCGCACAGCGACACCAGCCGCGTCGACACCGAGCAGCGGGTCTTCCTGCGCAAGGGCAACCTCGACCTGAACACCCCCCTCGACTGGAAGGTGTACGGCGACAGCTATCACATCGGCTGATCCCGGGCGCCGGGAGACGTGCGGGGCGACGAAGGCACAGCGTCGTCGCGCACGCCTCCCCGACGAGCCGTACCGGCCGGAGGGGCGCACTCGCACGGTGCGCCCCTGACGGGGAAAGATGGGTGGTGAGCGAACGAGCCCACCGATGCGGAGGAACGAAACTCATGCCGCACGAGCGAGCCGGCCGGCCGGCCGGTCCCGAGGACCTTGTCGACGTGGCCCGGCTGGTCACCGCGTACTACGCCCTGCACCCGGACCCGGCCGACCCGGCCCAGCGGGTGGCGTTCGGTACCTCGGGGCACCGGGGTTCGTCCCTGGCGACCGCGTTCAACGAGGACCACATCGCCGCCACCAGCCAGGCCATCTGCGAGTACCGCGCGGACCAGGGCACCGACGGCCCCCTCTTCCTGGGCGCCGACAGCCACGCCCTGTCGGAGCCCGCGAAGGTCACCGCGCTGGAGGTGTTCGCCGCCAACGGCGTCACCGTCCTCGTCGACAGCGAGGACGGCTACACGCCCACCCCGGCCGTCTCGCACGCGATCCTCACGTACAACCGGGGCCGCACCTCGGGCCTGGCGGACGGGGTGGTCGTCACCCCCTCGCACAACCCGCCGGCCGACGGCGGTTTCAAGTACAACCCGCCGAGCGGCGGCCCGGCGGCCTCCGACGCCACCTCCTGGATCCAGGACCGCGCCAACCAGATCATCGCGGGCGGCCTGAAGGACGTACACCGTCTGCCGTACACCCGCGCGCTCGCCGCCGACACGACCGGCCGGTACGACTTCCTCGGCGCGTACGTCGGCGACCTGCCGAGCGTGCTCGACCTCGACGCGATCCGCGCGGCCGGCGTCCGCATCGGCGCCGACCCGCTCGGCGGCGCCTCCGTCGCCTACTGGGGGCGGATCGCCGAACAGCACCGCATCGACCTCACGGTGGTCAATCCGCACACCGACCCGACCTGGCGGTTCATGACGCTGGACTGGGACGGCCAGATCCGCATGGACTGCTCGTCGCCGTACGCGATGGCCTCCCTCATCGAGCAGCGCGACCGCTTCCGCATCGCCACCGGCAACGACGCCGACGCCGACCGGCACGGCATCGTCACGCCGGACGCGGGCCTGATGAACCCCAACCACTACCTCGCCGTCGCCATCTCCTACCTCTACCGGCACCGCGAGCGGTGGCCCGCCGAGGCGGGCATCGGCAAGACGCTCGTCTCCTCGACGATGATCGACCGGGTCGCCGCCGACCTCGGCCGCCAACTGGTGGAAGTACCGGTCGGGTTCAAGTGGTTCGTGGACGGACTCGTCAGCGGCGCCCTGGGCTTCGGCGGCGAGGAGTCGGCCGGCGCGTCCTTCCTCCGCCGGGACGGCTCGGTGTGGACCACCGACAAGGACGGCATCATCCTGGCCCTGCTCGCCTCCGAGATCACGGCGGTGACCGACCGCACCCCGTCCGAGCACTACGCCGAACTGACCACCCGTTTCGGCGAGCCCGCCTACGCCCGCATCGACGCCCCCGCGACCCGTGAACAGAAGGCCCTGCTGGGCAAGTTGTCACCGGCCCAGGTCACCGCGGACACGCTGGCCGGCGAGGCCGTCACCTCCGTCCTCACCGAGGCGCCCGGCAACGGGGCCGCCATCGGCGGCATCAAGGTCGGCACCGAGAACGCCTGGTTCGCGGCCCGCCCCTCGGGCACCGAGGACGTCTACAAGGTGTACGCCGAGTCCTTCCTCGGCCCCGAGCACCTCGCCCGGGTGCAGGAGGAGGCCCAGGCGGTGGTGCTGGGGGCGCTCGGCGGCTGAGCGAACCGTACGGCGGCCTCCGTCCCGAGGGTACGGAAGCCGCCCGGATTAGCCGCGCCCGCGGCCCCCGTCGAGCCGGTCCAGCACCGCCGTCGCCATCGCCGCCTCGCCCTTGGCGTTGGGGTGGGCCGGAGCGGCGGGGGAGGCGGGCTGCAGCGGCTCGATCCAGCGGTCGGCGGGCGCCTTGCACATGTCGTGGCCGGCCGTGGGGCGGTAGGTGTCGACGTACTCGGCGCGGTTCACGCCGGCCACCACGCGCAGCATCAGGTTCAGCCGCTTCTCGGTGTCCCGCAGATAGGGGAAGTCCTTCTGCGCGAAGGGCACCTGCGGGAAGCAGCCGCCGCCGTCGTCGGGGAGCAGGTCCGGGTAGCCGACGACGACCACCCGTGCGTGCGGCGCCCGCGCGTGCACGGCCCGCAGCACCCGGTCCACCTTCGGCGCGGTCCGCAGGATCGCGAGGGCCAACTGGTCGTAGCCCGCCGCGTTGTAGGAGCGCTCGCACGGGTTGCCCGCCGGGTCCTGGACGCCGAGGCGCGCGCAGGTGCCGATGATGGAGCCGAAGCCGACGTCGTTGCCGCCGATCTGGAGGGTGACCAGGTCCGTGTCCCGTCGCAGCGCGTCGAGTTGGGGCCCGTTGGTGCCCTGTGCCTGCCACATCTCCGCCGTCGTGGCCCCGCCGCAGCTGACGTCCGTGAAGCTGGTCACCCGCCGCTGTGCCGCCACGAGGGAGGGGTAGTTGTGGTCGGAGCGCGCGCAGTCGGCGTCCACCTGCCGCGGAATGCCGGGCCCCGAGGTGTAGGAGTCGCCGAGGGCGACGTAGCCGGTCTGCCGGCCGTGGCCGGCGGGGTGCGCGGCGGCCGGCACCGCGGCGGTCGCGACCAGGGCGCAGCCGCCCAGGGCCGCTCCCAGTACGGTGGCCCGCCGCCGGCTTCTCGCCCCGCCCGCCGGACGTGTGTCGTTCGCCATGGATCCTCCCCCTGAGCCCGGTACATCGCACACGGGCGGCACCGGAGTGCGGCCCCCGCGCGTTCGACTGGGTCTGTATACCGTCCGGTAGGTCTTGCCGACCAGAAGCGGGACGCAACGACTTCGAGGGGGTGGCGGCGAGAGGGTGGCGGAGGGTTCGTCGCCGGGCGGGAGGCGGCGACCCGTGCGGCGCGGGGTGGCACACCGGCGGTCCAGGTGCCGACCGGTGTGCCGCTCTCGGTGCGCTCAGGCCGCGGGTTCCGCCGCGTCGGCCGACTGGACCAGGGAGTCGTCCTCCGGGCGGGCCCCGGACAGGCGGTGGCGGGCCGCGATGACGGCCATGTCCACGTCCTTGGTGCCGGTGGCGACGCACAGCGAGTAGGAGATGTCGGCGAGCCGCTGCCGTGCCTGCGGTGTGCTCTCCTCCGCCCCGAGCAGTGACAGGGCCTCGTACTGGGCGATGAGGTCCTCGAGTACCGCGGGGTGTGCCATCAGCATGGGCGCCGCCTCCTGGTGTCTTGCCGTCTTGCCATGCCTCGCCGTGGTGCGAAGTCGCAGCGCGAATACCCGCCGCCGCGTCCCGCATGCATCCCGGATCCCACGGTCCTCTCCGACCTCGGCAGGACGCCTCCCTGCTGCTCGTCCTGGACGCCGCCGGGCTCGACCGGACCGCCGCAGTCGACCTGCCCCGGGCGGCGGGGAGGTCTGAAGCGGGGCGGGCCCGCCGGTGCGCGGCTCCCGGGCGTACGTGTACGCGCCGGGGCGGCGCGGTGCCGGCCCGGCGGGGCTGCGGAGGGCGGCGGTACCTCTGTCCGCCCGAGCCGCAGGTCACCCGGTCGGGTGCTCTCCGGCCGACGCCCACCAGGAGAAACGATGCGGCCGTGCTCCGTCCCCGATCATGCCCCTGTGACTCTGCAACGTCGAAGGGCCGTGCGCCGCCGGGTCGTTCCCGCCGCGCTCGGCACCCTCAGTGTCCTTTCGCTGGTGTCCGCACTGCCCGCCGCCGCACAACCGGCGCGCCCGGACGCCCGTCCCCCCGCGCTCGCGCCCCGGCCGGTCACGGTCGCGGAGGCGCGCACCGACGCCTACCTCCGGTCCGTGCACGACCGGCCCGCGGCCCTGCGCGACTTCTTCCGGCAGCTGCCCAAGGGCGGGGACCTGCACAACCACCTGTCCGGCGCGGTGTCCACGGAGTACCTGATCGAACTGGCCGCCGAGGACGGGCTGTGCGTCGACACCGCCACCCTGACCGCCGTCGCCCCACCCTGCGGCACCGGCACCCGCCCCGCCGCCGACGCGCGTACGGACCGCGCCTTCCACGACGCCCTCGTCCGCGCCTGGTCCATGGAGGACTTCCCGCCCGGCCAGAGCGGCCACGACCACTTCTTCGACACCTTCGGCAAGTTCGGCGAGGTCACCTGGCGGCACCGGGGCAAGCTCCTCGCGAACGTCGCCGACACCGTCGTCCGCGACAACCAGTTCTACCTCGAGACGATGGTCACCCCCGCCTCCGACGGAGCGAGGAACCTCGCCGCCGAGGTCGGCTGGGACGACGACCTCGCCGCCCTGCACCGCAAGCTGCTCGCGGGCGGCAGGCTGGACAGGCTCGTCGCCGACGCCCGCAAGGAGGCCGACGACGGCGACGCCGAGTTCCGCGCCGCCGAGCACTGCGGCACCCCGCAGGCCCGGCCCGCCTGCGGTCTCGTCGTCCGTTGGATCTCCCAGGCGTCGCGCGGCAGTTCGCCGGAACGCGTCTTCACACAGCTCGCCCTGGGCATGCGGCTGGCCGAGGCCGACCCGCGCTTCGTCGCGGTCAACCTCGTCCAGCCCGAGGACTGGGACAGCTCCCTGCGCGACTACAGCCTGCAGATGCGCATGGTCGGCTACCTGCGCACCCAGTACCCGAGGGCCCATGTCAGCCTGCACGCCGGCGAGTTGTGGCCGGGGCTGGTCAAACCCGAAGATCTCGAGTTCCACATCCGGGAGGCCGTGCGGGTCGCCCGCACCGACCGCGTCGGACACGGCGTGGACCTCGTCCACGAGGACGACTGGCAGCAGACCGCGCGCACCATGGCCACCCGCCGGATCGCCGTCGAGGTGCCCTTCTCCAGCAACGCCCAGATCCTCGGCGTCAAGGGCGCCGACCACCCCTTCACCACCTACCGCCGCTACGGCGTCCCGGTCGTCATCGCCACCGACGACCCCGGTGTGTCCCGTATCGACATCGCCCACGAGTACCAGTACGCCGCCGGTACCTACGGGCTCGGCTATCCCGAGCTGAAGGACCTGGCCCGAGCCTCGCTGGAGTACGGCTTCCTGCCCGGCGCCGACCTGTGGCGGGGCAACCCCACCGCCGACGGCTACCGGCCGGTGGCGGCCTGCCGCGGGGAACGCCCGGGCCTGCCCGTGCGCGGAGCGGCCTGCCGGCACCTCCTCGTGGACAGCCCCAAGGCCCGGCTCGAATGGCGTCAGGAGGCCGCCTTCGCCGCCTTCGAGCAGGCGCACACCCGCAAGGCGCACTGAGCTCGCGGCCGGTGGGCCGGGGCGGGCCGACAGCGGCCCGCCCCGGCCCACCGTCATGTCCGAGGAGGCGGGTGCAGGCCGTCGAGGGGCTTTCGGCCGACCGCGGGCCTGTGGCCAAGAACCAACCAAGGGCACAACCGGTAGCCCCCGTTCCGTCGACGCGGTCCCGCTTCGCCGGCACCGGTACCGCCGCGCTCGCGGGCCGTCGCGGAGCCGTGCCCGCACCGTGCTCCGGGAGGCCCGGTGCGGGGCCGACGCGGCATCCGGCCCCGCCGTCCGGCTGCGGGCGACACCCCCGCGCGATCCCGAAGACGCCGAGGTGGAACGCGCGTTCGGAGGGTGACGGGGCCGTCCCGGCGGGGCGCTCGCACGGCCCGGCGCGGGCGCTTCCCTCCCGCCCGGCTCCCGCCGCCCTTCGCCACCCGAACCGCCACCGCCCCGCCGAGTCGCCCGTCGGAACGACGTGCCCGGGACGCGCGCGCCCCGCGTCCGGCGGAAGGCTTGATTCCGTAATTCGGTGGCTGAAAATCGCCCTCCCCGCGGCAACCGTTCCCGGCAGTCGATCACCTAAGTCCCGCCCGAAGGACCGGCGTTGCCCTCTCGGCCCCCGTTCGACGGCCGGACCAGCGGTTCGTCGTCCGCCGTCCCTCACGGCCGTCTCGCGGGGCGAGGGAAATCAGGCTCTACGGGTCGCTTCGGGACGCCTCAGGACAGCTGCACTTTTCCGTCAGCTTTCGTCCGACGCCCACAAAAGCTACACAGAGCCATCACTATGTGACGCGACGGATGCGTCGACGACCGGCTTCTGAGGGGGAACGCCGGCGTCGCGCAAGGGGTGCGTCCGCTCCACGGGAGCGCGCTCACCCCTGCCCGGGGAGGGGACTTCACCGCATGCAGCGGACCTTACGCACCACCGTGCCGACGGTGGGCGTGCTCGACGCCGCGCTCGGCCGCCAGGCCGGTCCGGCGCAGGCCGACACCGGCGCGCCGCGAGCCGGCCTCGTCGTTCCGGACGTGAGCGACGGCGGCCCGGCCACCGAGACCACGGCAGGCGGACCCGGCGCCACCGGCACGCCGTACGCCACGGCCCGCCCCACCCGGTCCGGCCTCGCACACTCCGACCGCCCCACGCCCGACGTCGTCCTCCGCACGGACACCGCCGACGGCCGGACCAAGGCGACACGCCGCACCGCCGTCCTGCCCGGCGGCAACCCGGTCGCGACCGTCCCCGGCCGCGCCCACCCGGGCGAACCGCCCGGCCGGACCGCCTTCCGCGGCAGCGGGCCCACCCGCCTCCTGCCGCCCGCCGCCACGGCCACACCCGAGGCGGCCACCGTCCCGGCACCCGCACCGAAGGTCCGAAGGGCGTGACCGTACAGGTCCCGTACGCGCCCGACAACTGATCAGCGCACCGATCCCAGGGCCCGCCCGGTCGCTCCCGACACGGGACGCACAGGCCCGGATCCCGGCCGCCCGATCGCTGCCGGCGCCCACACGACCACCCCACACCTCGGCCGTGGAGCACAACAGCCATGCATGTTCATCCCGGCGCGCGCCGCCACGGCGCCGCGCACGTCACCCTGCTCACCGAAGGCACCTATCCGCACAGTCACGGCGGCGTCAGCGTCTGGTGCGACCAACTCGTCCAGGGCATGCCCGACCTCGACTTCGACGTCATCGCCGTCACCGGCACCGGGCGCGAACCCGTCGTCTGGGACCTGCCCGCCCACGTCCACGACGTGCTCACCGTCCCCATGTGGGGAGCGCCACCGGACGGCCGCCCGCCCCGCGGACGCTCCCGCAACCGGCTCGCCGCCGCCTACGAACGCTTCCTGACCGCCCTTCTCGATCCGCACACCGAGGACGAGTTCGCGCCCGCGCTGTACGCCCTGGCCCGGGCCGCGGCCGACGGCACGCTCAGCCCGTTCCTGCGCGGCGACCGGGCCGTCGCCATCCTCGCCGCCGTGTGGAACCGCCCGGGACTGGCGGTCCGCGAGGCCCGGCCCACCCTGCACGACGCGGTCACCACCACCGCCCTGCTCGAACACGCACTGCGCCCACTGGCCGCACCGCCGCCCCGTCACGGGGTGGCCCACGCGGTCAGCGGCGGTGTCGCGGTCCTGCCCGGCCTCGCCGGACTGGACCGGTACGAGGTTCCGCTGCTGCTCACCGAGCACGGCGTCTACCTGCGCGAGCGCTACCTCGGCTACCGCACCGCCCCCTACCGCTGGCCGGTCAAGGCGGCCCTGCTCGGCTTCTTCCGGCTGCTGGCCGAGGAGAGCTACCGCCGGGCCGCCCTGATCACCCCCGGCAACCGCTACAACCGGCTCTGGGAGGAACAGGGCGGCGCCGACCCGCAGGCGATCCGCACCGTCTACAACGGCGTGGACCCCGCGGCGTTCCCGGCGGCCGGCCCCGAACCCGACGTGCCCACGCTCAGCTGGGCCGGCCGGGTCGACCCGATCAAGGACCTGGAGACCCTCGTACGCGCCTTCGGTCTGGTCCGCGCCGAGATCCCCGAGGCCCGGCTGCGGCTGTTCGGCGGCACCCCGCGCGGCGGGGAGGCGTACCGGGAGCGCTGCGAGGCGCTGGCGGCCGAACTGGGCCACGCGGACGCCGTCACCTTCGAGGGGCGGGTCGACGACATCAAGGACGCCTACGCGGCGGGGAACGTCGTGATGCTCTCCAGCATCAGCGAGGGCTTCCCGTTCACCCTGATCGAGGCCATGTCCTGCGGCAGGGCGACGGTCTCCACCGACGTGGGCGGCGTACGGGAGGCCGTCGGCGACACGGGCCTCGTGGTGCCGCCCCGCGACCCCGCGCGCATGGCCGCGGCGGCGCTGGAGCTGCTGCGCGCCGGCGAACGGCGCAGGGCGATGGGGGAGGCGGCCCGGCTGCGGGTGATCGAGCAGTTCACCCTGCGGCGGACCATCGACACCTTCCGCTCGATCTACTTCGAACTGGCCACGCACACCGAGCCGTTCACGGCCACCGGCCAGGAGCGGGACCTCCGGATCGCGGCGGGGAGCCTGGCCGGATGAGCGGACCCATGGCCCTCGAACCCGGCGGCCCCGAACAGGACACCCTCGCGCTGCGGCTCGCCGAGCCGCCCGCGCTCCGCGACGACCGCACCCCGGCCCTGCGCCTGCCCGGCCAGGGCCCCGACGAGGAGGAGGTGAGCCGGCTGGCCGCCGAACTCGCCGACCGCGTCGGCCCCGCCGTCCACCCCTACGAGGTCGCGGCCCTGCTGGAGGCCGAAGGCCTGACCGCCGACCGGATACGGGAGCACTACGGCCACCCCGGCCTCTTCTCCCTCGCCACCGCCCTCCACGAGCGGGTGCCCCGCACCTTCCCGGAACCGGCGCGAGCGGGCGACCCCTGGCGCCCGGACCACGTCCGCTGCCTGCTGCGCGGCGTCCTGTTCGCCCTGCCCGGACTGGCCTACCTGCTGACCGCACCCCTGTGGCACCCCGGACGGCACGCCACCGCGCTCGTCGCCGCCGGTCTCGTCTCCTGGGCGTGGGGGCAGGGACTCGGCCACCGCGCCCACCTGCGGATGACGACCGGACCCAGGGAGGCCGCCCGCACCCTGCTGACCGGCGCGCCCCTCGGAGCGGGACTCGCCACGGCCACCGCCGTCCCGTTCGCGGGCGGCCCTCCGGTGGTCCTCGCCGCGGCGGCGCAGTCGCTGTACCTGGCGGCGGCCGGCGTCCTGCTCGTGCTGGCCCGGGAGCGGCTGCTGCTCGCCGCGCTCACCCCGCTCGTCGCGGGCGCCGCCGTACTGCCCTGGTGGGAACCCGGCACCCTGCCGCGCGCCGGGCTGACCCTGCTGGCGCTGGGCGCCACGCTCGCCGTCACCGGCCACGCGCTGCGCGGTCCCCTCACCACTCCGGCCGCGGAGGGCGGGCGGCCACCGCTGCTGCGGTCCCTGCCGTACGGGCTGTTCGGGCTGGCCGCGGGTCTGCTCGTGCTGCTGGAGGGACACCGGGAGCCGTACGCGGTGATCGCGCTGACCGTCAGCATGGGACCGGCGGAATGGCTGCTGTACCGCTACCGGGGTCTGTCCGTCGCGGCCCTCCGCGCGACCGCCACGCCCGCCGGATTCCTGCTGCGCTCGGCGGCCGTCCTCGGCCTGTGCCTGCTGGCGTACCTCGTCCCGCTGCTGCCCGCCGCCCACCTCACCGGCGCCACCCCGGCCGGCCTGCTCCCGCTCGCGGCCACCCTGTGGACCGCGCTCCTGCTCCAGGCGTTCGGGACCGCCTGGCCACCGGCCGCGATCTGTCTGGCCGCCGCGGGCGCCGCCGGCGCGGTCACGCTGCTGCACCTGCCCCCGGGCCCGGCCGCCGCACTGCCGCTGTGCTGCTGCGCCGCCGCCCTCTGTCTCGTGGCGTGCGCGCTGCGGCTGCTCGGCCGCCCCGCCCGTCACGCCTGATGCCCCGTCAAAACACCAACTGTGAGGACCTGTCAGTTGACCTCCGCACCGCTCGCCGCCGTCACCGGAGCCGACGGCTTCATCGGCTCCCACCTCACCGAGGCCCTCGTGGCCTCCGGACACCGGGTCAGAGCCATGGCCCAGTACAACTCCTTCTCCTCCTACGGCTGGTTGGAGTCCCTGGCCCCGGACGTCCTCGAACAGGTGGAGATCGTCCTCGGCGACGTCCGTGATCCCGGCTCGGTCCGCGGGCTCCTCGAAGGCGCCGACATCGCGTACCACCTGGCCGCCCTGATCGCGATCCCGTACTCCTACCAGGCCCCGCACAGCTATGTGGAGACCAACGTCACCGGCACCCTCAACGTGCTGGAAGCCGTGCGCGCCCTCGGCACCCCCCGGCTCGTGCACACCTCGACCAGCGAGACCTACGGCACCGCGCTGACCGTGCCGATCACCGAGGACCACCCCATCAACACCCAGTCCCCGTACGCCGCTTCGAAGGCCGGCGGGGACCGGCTGGCCGACAGCTACCACGCAAGTTTCGGCACCCCCGTGGTCACCCTGCGCCCGTTCAACACCTACGGCCCCCGCCAGTCCATGCGGGCGGTCATCCCGACCGTCATCGGCCAGGTCGCGGCGGGGGAGCGCACCCTCACTCTGGGCGATCTGAGGCCCACCCGCGACTTCACCCTCGTCAAGGACACCGCGCGGGCCTTTCTGGCCGTCGGCACCGCGCCCGGCGAGCAGGTCGTCGGCCGCACCTTCAACGCCGGTACGGGCGGCGAGATCTCGGTCGGCGACCTGGTCGCGCTGATCGGCAAGGTGATGGACACCGCCCTCGACGTCCGCGAGGACCCCGAGCGCATCCGGCCCGCCGCCTCCGAGGTGATGCGGCTGGTCGCCGACGCCACCCGGCTGTCCGCGGCCACCGGCTGGCAGCCCGCGCACACCCTGGAGCAGGGCCTCGCGCACACCGTGGAGTTCTTCCGCGACCCGGCCAACCTGGCCCGCTACAAGACCGGCATCTACAACATCTGACCCGTCCGGCACGTCCCCCGTGTCCTTGCGTCAACGAAGGAGGAGCCCCATGCACGCTGTGATCCTGGCGGGAGGCAAGGGCGTCCGGCTGCGCCCCTACACCACCGCGCTGCCCAAGCCACTCGTTCCCATCGGCGACCAGCACGCCATCCTGGAGATCGTGCTGCGCCAGCTCTCGGCGGCGGGATTCGACCGCTGCACCATCGCGATAGGCCACCTCGGCGAGATCATCCGCGCCTACGTCGGCGACGGCTCGCAGTGGGGCATGAGCATCGACTACGCCACCGAGGAGAGCCCGCTCGGCACGATGGGCCCGCTCCTCAACCTCCGGGACCGGCTGCCCGAGGAGTTCCTGGTCATGAACGGCGACGTCCTCACCGACCTCGACTACGCCGACGTCCTGCGCCGGCACGGACGGTCCGGCGCACCGCTGACCATCGCCACGTACGCACGCAAGGTGCACATCGACTTCGGCGTCCTCACCACCGACGCGAGCCGGGTCGTCGCCTTCACCGAGAAGCCGAGCATGGACTACCGCGTCTCCATGGGCGTCTACGGTCTCAGCCGCACCACCCTCGACGACTACACCCCGGGACTGCCGCTGGGCTTCGACGAACTGGTCCTCGACCTGCTCCGCGCCCAGAACCCGCCGCACGCCTACGAGTTCGACGGCTACTGGCTCGACATCGGCCGCCCGGACGACTACGACCGGGCCAATGCCGAGTTCACCAGCCGCAAGTCCCTGCTGCTCAAGGGAGCCTGAGTCCCGCATGCGCATTCTTGTCCTGGGCGGCACCGGATATCTGGGCCGCCACGTGGCCGACCGGCTGCGCGCCCTCCCGGGCGCGCGGATCCTCACCGCCGGCCGCTCCGACGCCGCCGAGTTCCGTGCCGACCTCGCCACCGACCGGCCGGAGCAGCTCGTGCGGACCCTGGCGGCGGCCGCGCCCGACGCCGTGGTCAACTGCGCGGGCGCCACCGGCGGCGACGCGGTGAACCTGGCCGAGGTCAACGCCCGCGGCCCGGCCGCGCTCTGCGCCGCGCTCCGCGAGGCGGCCCCCACGGCCCGCCTGGTGCATCTCGGCTCGGCCGCCGAGTACGGCCCCGGCACCCCGGACGAGCCGGTCACCGAGTCCGCACCGGCCCGGCCGGTCACCCCGTACGGCGCGACGAAGCTGGCGGGCACGCTCGCGGTGACCTCCGCCGCCCTGGACGGCGTGGTGCTGCGGGTCGGCAACCCGGTCGGCGCCGGCGCGCCGAGGGCGAGCCTGCCCGGCCGGATGGCCCTGCTGCTCCGCTCGGCCGGCGCGGACCCCGGCGCGGTGCTGCGGCTGGGAGACCTCTCCGCGTACCGCGACTTCGTCGACGTGCGCGACCTCGCCGGGGCGGTCGCCCGCGCGGTCACCACCCCGGGGCACCTGCCGCCGGTGCTCAACATCGGCGGGGGAGTGGCAGTTCCCGTACGGGAGTTGGTGCACGGACTCGCGCATCGGGCCGGCTTCCTGGGGCGGCTGGAGGAGAGCACGGGCGGCTCGGCCCGTTCCGCGCGGGTGTCGTGGCAGTGCTCCGACATCACCGCCGCCGAACGGGCGCTCGGCTGGCGGCCCGTCCACGGTCTCGACGACTCCCTCGACGCGCTGTGGGCGGCCACGGTGGAGAACGGGCGGGTGGCGTGAGCCTGCTGATACCGCTGTACGTGCATCCGGCCGAGGATCCCGGCGCCTGGCACCGGCTGATCACCGCGGCCACCCGGACCTACGCGGTCGTCCTCAACCCGGCGAGCGGCCCGGGCACCGCCCCGGACCCCGCGTTCGCGGCGGCCGCCCGGTCCCTGCGCGCGGCGGGCGCCCGCCTGCTGGGCTACGTCGACACCGACTACGGCGTACGGGACCGGGCGGCGATCACCGAGGACGCGCGCCGCCACCAGGCCTGGTACGCGGCGGACGGCTGCTTCCTCGACCGGGTCACCGCGACCACGGCCGGGCTGCCCGCCTGCCGGCACCTGGTCCGGGACCTGCGCCGGCTCGGGGTGGGCACGGTGGTCCTCAACCCGGGCGTCCACCCCGCGCCCGGATACACCCGGCTCGCGGACCTGACCGTCACCTTCGAGGGGCACTGGAGCACGTACGTCTCGGCGTTCACCCGGCCGGAGTGGACCGCGCGCCATCCTGCGGACCGGTTCTGCCACCTGGTGTACGGCGTGCCGGAGGTCCTCGTCCCGCTCGCCGTGCGCACCGCGCGCGAGCGGGGCGCGGGTGTGTGCGGTCCGGTGACGGGCGAACCGCCCAATCCCTGGGCGGGGTTGAGCCCCGCGCTGACGGGTGGGGAGGGTGTGGAAGGCTGAGCGTCACCGCAGGAGCGCAACGGGAGGAACCGCCGCATGGCCCTGATCCACCACACCACCGTCAAGCCCACGAAGGTCAAGCTGCTCACCGACTGGCTGCCCACCCGCCCCTGGTACCGCGGCGGTCCGGCCGCGCCCGTGCTGGAGAGGTCCGGCGGCTTCCGGCTGGACGATCCCGAGGGCGAGGTGGGCATCGAGTTCATGGTGGTCACCGACACGTCGGGCCCCGAGCGGACCGCCTACCTGGTGCCGCTCACCTACCGGGGTGCCCCGCTGGAGGGCGCCGAGCACGCCCTGGTCGGCACGATGGAGCACGGCGTGCTGGGCAAGCGCTGGGCCTACGACGGCTGCCACGACCCGGTGCTGGTCACGGAGTTGCTGTCGCTCCTCGCGGGCGGGGCGCAGGCGATGGCCCAGAGCATCACCGACACCCCCGACCACGAGGTGACCCGCTCCTGCACGGGCGCGCCGCTCGCCCCGGCGGGCTTCGCGCCCGAGCCGGTGGACGATGAGGAGGGCACCCGCCTTCCCGCGCCGGGTGGTTCGACCCTGCACGTCCACCGTGTCCTCCTCCCCGTCGCCGAGAACCCGCCCGCGCCGCCGCAGGGAGCCCTCGGCCATGTCGCCTCCGGCTGGAGCGGCCCGGCGGACACCCGCCTGCGCGCGGTCTTCATGACCCTGCGCACGCGCTGACGGAAGGCCCCCGACGCGACCCGCCGCCCGCCGTCACCGAAACGGCGGGCGGCGCCCCACTGCGGCGACAGCCACGCCGCGGCCCACGGGCGTGTTCCTCCGTGCCGGGCGGTGTCGATCCGCAGGTGCGCCTTCCGCTTCCCGTCCCCGCCGAACCGTCGGAGACATCTGGCATGGACCGGTCAAATCTGTCACTCTTTCGGCAGCCGCCGCCCTGACCCCAGGAGGGCGCGGCAGCTCCTCCGCACTGCGATCACGCAAGCACCGTCCACGGCCGCCCCGGCGCACCCCAGCCGGCCGGGTGGCCTTCGAGCAGGCCGGGATCCCGGCCGCCGCAAAGGAGTAGCGTGTGAGATCGACCCCCCACAAGGCCCTCGGCATCGGTGCCCTCACCGTCGCCGCGGTGGCCGCCCTCGTGCTTCCCGGCACTCCCGCCGTCGCCCGGCCGGACACGGCCCCCGCCGCCTGCACCCCGGCGCAGGTGGTCACCAACGGCGGTTTCGAGAGCGGTACTTCACCATGGACCGCGTCCTCCTCCACCGTCGTCACCAGCCGTTCCGGGCAGACCGCCCACGGCGGCAGCTCCTACGCCTGGCTGGACGGAGTCGGCAGCACCCACACCGACACCCTCACCCAGAGCGTCACCGTCCCGGCGGGGTGCAGCACCGCCACCCTCACCTTCTGGCTGCACATCGACACGGCCGAGCGGACCACGTCCGTCGCCTACGACAAGCTGACGGCCAAGGTCGGCAGCACGACGCTGGCCACCTACTCGAACCTCGACAAGAACACCGGCTACGTACAGAAGTCGATCGACGTGTCGTCGTACGCCGGGCAGACCGTCAGCCTGTCCTTCACCGGCACCGAGGACTCCAGCCTCCAGACGAGTTTCGTCCTGGACGACGTCGCCCTCGACACCTCCGGCGGCACCACGCCTCCGCCCGGCGACTCCACCCGCACCCCGGCAGCACCCTCGTACACCGTGAACCTGAGCAGCGACACGAGCGGCACCGTCTGGACCGGGCACGAGAACGTGACCTTCACCAACGCGTCCGCCACCGCGCTCGGCGAGCTCTACCTGCGGCTGTGGGACAACTACCACGGCACCTGCGGCTCGATGCCGATCAAGGTCAGCAACGTCACCGGCGGCACCGCCGGCGACCTCTCCGTGGCCTGCACCGCCCTGAAGATCACCCTGCCGGCCCCCCTCGCCCAGGGCCAGAGCGCCACGATCGGCTTCGACCTCGGCATCACCGTGCCGAGCGGCGCCGACCGCTTCGGCCACGACGGCGCCTTCAGCTTCATCGGCAACGCGCTGCCCGTCCTCGCGGTCCGCGACGGCGCCGGCTGGCACCTGGACCCCTACACCAACAACGGTGAGTCCTTCTACTCCCTGGCCGCCGACTTCAACGTGACCCTCGACCATCCGAGCACCCTGCTCGTCCCGGCCACCGGCACCTCCACCGACACCCCGGGCACGAGCGGCCGTACGGTCACCACGGCCACCGCGAGCAAGGTCCGCGACTTCGCCTGGGGGGCCGGGCCCTTCACCAAGATCTCCGGTACCTCGCCCGGCGGTGTCCCGGTGAACGTCTACTCCGTCACCGGCATCAGCTCCTCCAGCGCCCAGTCGATGCTCAGCACCGCCAAGACCGCCGTCGACGCCCACGCGGCCCGCTTCGGCGCCTACCCGTACGGCGAGCTGGACGCCGTCATCGACAACAACTACTGGTTCGGCGGGATGGAGTACCCCGGGTTCGTCCTGGACCTCGTCAGCACCACCGCCCTCACCCACGAGATCGGCCACCAGTGGTGGTACGGCATCGTCGGTGACGACGAGTACAACAGTCCCTGGCTGGACGAGGCGTTCACCGACTACGCCACCGACCTCGCTCTCGGCAAGACCGGCACCAACTGCTGGAGCAGCGTCTCCTGGGCCTCGAGCGCCGAGAAGATCACCAACCCGATGGCCTACTGGGACGCCCACTCCTCGCGCTACTCCACCGTCGTCTACGGCTACGGCAAGTGCGCCCTGCACGACCTGCGGCGCGTCCTCGGCGACACCGCCATGGCCAAGCTGCTGAAGGACTACGCGACCGCCCACTGGTACGGCGTGTCCACCACCGCCGAGTTCAAGGCGGCCGCCCAGGCCGCCACGAGCACGGACCTCACCTCCTTCTGGAGCACGCACCGCATCGACGGCTGACCCTTCGGCGGCCGCCTCGGCGACGGCCGGCCGGAGACGGGCACCCGTGCCCTCCTCCGGCCGGCCGAAGCCACCCGGATGGACCAAACGCGCGCCAGGATGGCTTCGTTGGGCGGAACCCGGAGTGCGGTGCCGACCGACCGCGGGTCAGATGGACACGTGCGATCACCCATACGCCTCCACCGCAGCCGCTCACGCCTGGCCCTCACGGCAGCCCTGACCGGCCTCCTCCTCGCCCTGCCCGCTCCGTCCGCCCTGGCCGGCACCGGCCCCGACGCCCCGGAGATACCCGTGCGGGGCAGCGCCTACATGGGCATGGGCGTCCTCGCCCACGACGGGGCCGGCGACGATTCCGACGCCCCCCTCGGCACCGACACCCCGCCCACCGCCACGCGTGCCACCCAGACCGAGGGTGTCGACGTCTCCAGTCACCAGCGCGACGTCGACTGGCCGACGCTGTGGGGCAGCAGCACCAAGTGGGCCTACACGAAGGCCTCGGAGGGGACCTACTACACCAACCCCTACTTCAAGCAGCAGTACGACGGCGCCTACGGCGTCGGCATGGTCCGCGGCGCCTACCACTTCGCGACCCCGGACACGAGCGGCGGCGCCACCCAGGCGGACTACTTCGTCGACCACGGCGGCGGCTGGACCAAGGACGGCAGGACCCTGCCCGGTGCCCTGGACATCGAGTGGAACCCCTACGGCGACGCCTGCTACGGCAAGTCCAAGAGCGGGATGGTCACCTGGATCCGCGACTTCCTGAACCGCTACAAGGACCGCACCGGCAGGGACGCGGTCATCTACACGGCCACCAGCTGGTGGACCGACTGCACCGGCGACTACGCCGGCTTCGGCAAGACCAATCCGCTGTGGGTCGCCCGCTACGCCTCCGCACCGGGCACGCTGCCCTCCGGCTGGTCGTCGTACACGATGTGGCAGTACACCTCCACCGGGAAGACGGTCGGCGACCACGACCGGTTCAACGGCGCCCTGGAGGAACTCCGCGACTTCGCCGGCGACTGACCCGTAGCGCGTCCGCGGCCCCTGATCCGACCCCTCGGTCGACCCTCAGTCCACGTCCACGTCCTCGAACAGCGCGTGCATCGCGCCGAGTACGCGCAGACACGCTTCGACGTCCCCCATGCTCAGGTCGCCGCCCACCTTCCGCAGCAGCTCGTGCTCGCGGCCGCGTACCGCCCCGATCGCCGTCAGGCCCGGGTCGGTGAGCCGGATCAGCGACGACCGGCGGTGCGCGGGGTTCGGGATGCTCTCCACCAGCCCCTGAGCGGCCGCGTCGTTCACCATGCGCTGCACGAACTGCCGGCTGAGTGCCTGCGCCCGGCCCATCTGCGGGACCGTCATCGGTCCGCCGGTGCGCAGCAGATCGAGCACCGCGCGCACACCGACCGACAGACCCTCGATCGGCGCGGCCTGCTCCACCTTGCGGTGCACCCGCCGGTAGAGCGGCCCGACCAGGTCGAAGACCTCGGTGAGGCGATCGGCCAGCTCGTCCCGGGACGGTTCGGCGTGGGTACTGCGGTCGTCCTTCATGGGAACAGGATGACACCTTGGTTGCCAACGCGCGCAAAAAATGACACCTTGGTTGTCATGAGTCTCGATCTGGCCTCCACGCCCGTCCGTTCGCTCCAGACCGCCGACGGCTGCCTCGCCTACCGCGAGGCCGGTTCCGGAACCCCCCTCGTCCTGCTGCACGGCGGCTTCACCGATCACCGCATGTGGGAGGAGCAGCTACGGGCCTTCGCGCCGAGCCACCGCGTCATCGCCTGGGACGCCCGCGGTCACGGCGCCTCCGACAACGCGACCGCGCCCTTCCGGCAGGTCGACGACCTCGCCGCGCTGCTCCGGGGCCTCGACGCCGCGCCGGCCGTGCTCGTCGGACTCTGCATGGGCGGCGGCATCGCCGTCGACTGCGCGCTGGAGTACCCCGAGCTGGTCCGCGCGGTCGTGGTCAGCGGGGTCGGCACCAGTGAGCCCGTCTTCAAGGACCCGTGGGTGCTGGAGGTGGCGGGCGCCCAGCAGGCCGCCCTGGCCGCCGGCGACCTGGCCGGCTGGGCCGACGCGTACCTGAGGTGGGCCGCCGGCCCGCACCGGGGCGTGGCCGACGTCGACCCCGAAGTGGTGCGCCTGCTCCGGGAGACGGGCCTCGGCACCCTGAGCAAGCACACTCCGGGCGAGCCCGACCATCATGTGCCCGTCACGCGGACCTGGGAGCGCGTGCCCGGCATCGAGGTTCCCCTCATCGCGGTCAACGGCGCCCTGGACTCCGCCGACCACCTCGCCATGGCCGCCCGGCTGACCGAACTCGTCCCGGGCGCCCGCACCGTGACGGTCCCGGACGCGGCGCACTACCCGAACATGGAGAACCCGGAGCGTTTCAACGCCGAACTGGCCGCGTTCCTGGAGAAGTTGCCGTAGTCGGACGGCGGCGACGAGAGCGGGGTGGGCGCACGGGTGCGTACGCGTGCGCCCGCCACGGGTGCGCGCCAGGGCCGAAGTCCTGTCAGGAGCGCCGCCGTTCGGGCGCGGTCGGCAGTGGTCGTGTTCCAGCCCGGGGTGATCGGCGACACCGAGACCCGGCCCGCCCCGACGGACGCGACGTCGGTGCCCGGCAGCTGGCGGCTCCAGGCCGCCGGTGCTGACGGCGATGGCGGGCACGCCGTTCTCCGCGGCCCTACGGCGGCGCCGACCGTGCCCGAATGGGTCGCCAGGGCCGCCAGGTCGGGGCCGTCGACCGCTCGGCTCCGGGTGCCGTACGCCGATCGTCGGCGCGTTGGAGATCTTGGTGCCGGCTTCACCAGGTCTCCGCGTACCCCCGCAAGGCCGTTGTCCGCCGGGCCCTTTCTCCGTGAGGTCCGGGGGGCGGTACCGTCGGCACCATGGCTGACCTGCGGCTGACCACCTCGTCCTACCTGGTCCTCGGCGTCATCGACAAACTCGGGGAGGCCAGCGCCTACGACGTGAAGGTGGAGGCCGGCCGTACCGTCGCGCCGTTCTGGTCCGTGCCGCACGCGCAGGTCTACGCGCAGTGCGACCGGCTCCTCGCGGCCGGGCTGCTGGCCCAGGTCCGGCAGGAGAGCGGGCGCAACCGCCGGGTGCTGACCCTGACCGAACAGGGCAGGCGGGCCCTGCGCGACTGGCTCGACGACCCCGAGTTCGTCCCGGTCGAGGCCCGTGAACGCGGCATCCTCAAACTGTGGTTCGGCGCCGACCCCGAGGCCCTCGTCCCCGGCCAACTCGGCGAGCACCGGCGGACGTTGGGTGAGTACGAGGAACTGGCCGAGAGTGTCGGCACGTTGCTGACCCCTGGACAGCGGGAGGCGCTCGAGTTCGGCATCCGCTACGAGCGGATGATGACCGAGTTCTGGGAGTGGGTCGGCCGGCGGGACGAACGCGCGCCAGACCGTTGACCTCGCCGCCGGTCGGCTCTACCGTCGGTAACCCCGATAGTCCAGAAGAGACTATCGGCATCCGGTGAGAACGGCGGGCCGAGCCGCCGACGAACGGGGGGTCGCCGTGCGCCCGTGGACGACGAGCACCTGGCGGCGTGCCGCCGCGGTGTCCGTGACGGTCGTGTGCCTCTGGTACGCGCCCATCGCGATGACCGAACTGTGGTCGTACGCACGCCCCGGTGCGCCCGCGCCCGGCGAGTGGCTGCTCGGGCAGCTGGTCTCGCCCCGGTACGTGGCCGACGCGCTGGCGACCCGGGTCGCCCCGTACCGGCACAGCCTGATCCCGATGATCGTGCACTCGGTGCTCGGCGGACTGCTCATGCTGCTGGGCCCCGCGCAGCTGCTGACCGCCGCACGCCGCCGGGCACGCCTGCACCGCGCATTCGGCGTCCTGTTCGCGGTGACCGTCTACGCGTCCATGGCGGGCGCCGGCCTCTACCTGGCCCGCACCGCGCCCGAGGACGCCTTCAGCGGGACCGCCTTCTGGATCGTCCTCGCCACGATCCTCGTCGGCACGGTCCTGAGCGTCACCTTCGGCATCCTCGCGGCCGTGAGCGGCTTCCCCGACCTGCACCAGCGCTGGCTGCTCCTGTGCTACGGCTACCTGCTCACCGCGCCGTTGCTGCGCATCGAGTGGGGCGCGCTCCCCGCGCTGCTGCCCGGTCTGCCGATGACGGAGATCAACCGGGTGGCGATCATGCACCTGGGGTCGCTCGTCGTGTTCGGCGCGCTGCTCGCCTCCCGCGCCCGGGACCGCCGGGACACCGTCGAGGGCCTCGGCCGCTCCTGGGCCCCGCTGCCCGTGACCGTCGGAGCCCATCTGGCCGGGGCGGCCGCCCTGGTGTGGATCGTGCGCGCCCTCTCCCTGTACGGCGCGGCCGGCCGGCGGCTGCTGGCGGGCTACCTGATCCCTTACGCCGTGGCGTACGCGGTCATGGCGCTCGGCGCGCGGCGCGCGGGCCGGGCGGGCCGTCCCTGGGCGCGCGAGGAGTGGCGCATCCAGCTCGTCGGGCTGTGTCTGGCGCCCGTGCTGTCCGCCGGTGCGGTGGCCGTCCTCGAACGCAGCCTGCGGCTCGGCCGGTTCACCGCGCTCACCTCGGGCGTCGCCGTCGGCTGCGGCATGACGGCCTTCGCGGCCACCCTCGTCGTGAGCCTGCGCCTGATGCACGCGCGCGAGGTCACCCGGCGCGCCCTGCCCGCCCCGCCGGCCACGCCCCGGGCGACGGCCCCGGTGGGATGACCGGTGCCGGGCGCGCGCCGGCAGCAGTACCGCGTCCGGCCCGCATGCCGACGGGCCTGCCGCCCGTTCGGAGCCCGATCGACGCGCTTGCCCGGATCGGCCCGCCGCGTCCGTTCGGTGCCCGGTCGGTGCGCCCGCTCGGATCCGCTCGCCGCACGTTCGGTGCCTGGTGGGCGAGCCTGCCCGGGGCGGCTCGCCGCGCCTTCGGTTCCCGCTCGGTGGGCCTGTCCGAACCGCTCGCCGTCCGATCGGAGCCCGGTCGGTGCGCCCGCTCGGATCCGCTCGCCGCACCTCCGGTGCCTGGTGGGCGAGCCCGCCCGGGGCGGCGCTCGGTGGGCCTGTCCGAACCGCTCGCCGTCCGATCGGAGCCCGGTCGGTGCGCCCGCTCGGGTCCACTTGCCGCACCTCCGGTGCCTGGTGGGCGAGCCCGCCCGGTTCGCTCGCCGCGCCTTCGGCCCCCGATCAATGAGCCCGCCCCGACCCGCCCGCCGCACCCCCGGCCCACCGGCCGCATCCTCGGCCCCCGATCACCGACCTCGCCCGGATCCTTCCGCCGCATCCCCGGCCCCCGATCGACGAACCCGTCCGACCCGCCCGCCCACTTTCGGAAACGGAACCCGCCATGGCCCACCCGACCGAGCCCGCCGTACCAAGTCCGGGCTCAGAGGACCCGCCCGCGGTCGCCCTCCCCACGCTCCCGCCCGGCCGGCCCCTGTCGGCCGGGGTGGCACTGCTGGCCGTCGCCGTCGCGGTGATCAACCTCCTCGTCGGCGGAGTGCTCACCGTCGTCGCCCTGACCGGGCACGTCCTCGGCGCCTGGCCGTCACCGGAACCGCTCACCCCCGGACTGGTCGGCGCGGGCATGCTGGGCACCGCGCCCGCGCTGTTCGCCGTCGCCCGTGCCACCACCTGGCAGGAGGCCCGCACGCTCGTCATGCCCCTGGCCGTGGTGCTGACCGGCCTGTTCGCGGTCAGCCTGCTCAACACACCCCGGCTGTACATCGGCCACGGCGGCCCGCTCGTCTCCGTGCTGTTCAGCCTCGGCTGGCTGCTCACCCTCGGTCTGCTGTGCGTGGCGGCGGCCGTCTCCCTGGCCGGGCAGGCCCTCACCCGCTCCGGGCCCGCCGTACCGCGTACCACCCCGCTGCCCGGCTGGGCGAAGCCGCCGCTCGCTGTGCTCGGTTCCTCCTGGCTCGGCATCGGTACCGGACTGCTCGTGCGGCCCGGTTTCTGGGCCGACTTCGTCCCCTGGCACACCAACCGGGTGGACGCGCAGGCCCTCGGTGTCTGGGCCCTCGCCCTGGGCGTGGGCGTCCTCGGCTCGCTCGCCGAGGACGACCTCGACCGCACCCGCGCGGCCCTGCTGTCCCTGCCCTGCACGGCCCTGGCCATGGCCGTCGTACTGGCCGCCCGGGCCCCCCACGTCGACTGGTCCTCCGGGCCCGGCCTGAGCCTGGCCGCCATGGTGGCCGGACTGCTGGCGGCCGGGGCGAGCGGCCACTTCCTGGTGCGGGGCGCCGCCGGCGGCCGGATCCTGGGGAACGCCGGTTAGGCTCGACGCGTGCCGCACGTCGAAATCCTCCAGCTGCTGGTCTCGCCGGTCCACCGGCTGGCGGGCCGGCCCGGCGACGGGATGCCCGAGCTGCCGCCCGGCGAGCTGGTCGGCACCGCCGAGGTGCGCGCGGGACTGGGCATCGTCGGGGACCGGTACTTCAACCACCCCGCCCACCGCAACGCGTCGATCACCCTGATGGCCGCCGAACGGATCCCGCGACCGGGCCCGCACGAGGCTGACCTGCTGCGGACCCGGCGCAACGTCCTGCTGCGCGGCGTCGACATCGACGCCTACATCGGTGCGACCGTCTACCTCGACTGCGGCTCGGGACCGGTCGACCTGGCGGTGCGCAGCGCGGCCCGGCCGTGCGCCTGGATGGACACCACCGTCGGCCCCGGCGCGCAGCGCGCCCTGCGCGGCGGTGGGGGAGTCCGCTGCCGGCCGCTGACCGACGGCGTCCTCGCGGTGGGGCCGGCCGTGTTCGGCGTACGGGAACCTGCCCCGGCCCCGGGGACACGACTCACTACCGGATGAGTACGGCTACTCAGGCGCCCCGCTCCCTCGATTCGCAAAGCTGAGGGCATGACGACGCCCTCTCCGACGACGTACCCGCCCCGCCCGGACTCCGCCCCTCGGCCCGCGCCTACCCGGGCGCGCCGCGCGTCGGTCGGCGGACTCGTGGCGCTGCTCCTCGCCGTCGCGTGCGGTGCGGCGGCCCTCTGGCCGACCCGTGGCGGGGACTCAGACCCGCTGGCGGGCCGCCCCCGGGTCACGGACACCCGGGCCGGCCTCTCCTACGGCGTCCCGGACGGCTGGACGCACGACCCGGCCAAGGACCAGGACCTGATCGACGCCTTCTCCTCGCAGATCACCGGCAGGACCCACGGGGCGGCCGCCACCACCGGTGCCACCGTGCTCGCGGGCCGCGCGGGCCGTCCGGTGTCCCGCGCCGACCTGCGCCGCACCACGGAGGCCGCCGCCCGCTCCAACGCCGGGTTCTTCTTCCCGGACCGGCCGGCCACCCTGGAGGAGTCGCACAGCACGGTCGTCGACGGCCGTCCTGCGCACACCGCCGTCCTGCGCGTCACCGGAGACACCGGCGGGCGGCTGGAGATGACCCTGCTGACCGCCCCCGGCGGCCGCACCTCCTTCCTGCTGGGTGTCGTCACCGGCGAGCCGGATCCGGCACTCGTCGAGGACCTCCACGACGTCCTCGCCTCCACCACCGTCGACTGAGCCGCCGGGGTCAGGTCCCCGAGGCGATCAGCTGGTCGGCCAGCCGGTGGGCCTGCGCGAGCAGCGCGCCGTAGGTGGCGAGCTCGTCGGGGTCACCCGTCGCGGACCGGGCCAGGTCCCGGCGCAGGTCATGCAGCGTGCCCCGCAGGTCCGCCACCGCGTCGCGCAGTTCGTCCTCTCGCTTGTGGTCGAACCGGCTCTGGCCGTAGGCCCGCAGGGCGCGGGCGGACCGGTACAGGAACTCCGCGTAGTGGCGCGCGAGATCCGGGTGCGGGCGGCGCGCCGGACGGTCCTCGGCAGCGGCTTCCAGCACCGTCCGGGTGACCCCCGCGGTGTGCACCGCGGCGTAGTCCAGCACCAGGACGGCGTCGTCGTACTCCTTGCCCACCGGCGGGACGGGGCCCCGGTGGCGGTGCCGCAGGTTGCCGCGCAGGCTCTCCCGGCCCCACTCGACCGTCGAGTGGGCCTGTTCCACCAGCCGGCGCAGCCGCAGGGCCCGTTCGTGCCAGACGCCGGCCTCCTCGGTGTCCCAGCGGTCCTCCGCCAGCCCGTCCGCCACCGCCCGCAGGATGTCGTGGGCCTCCTCGGTCGCGTCCTGGAGCACGGCCTCGCTGTCCCGCAGGTACAGCGGCGGCCGGATCAGCGCGTTGACGGCGATGCCCACCACCGCCCCGAACAGGGCCTCGCCGAGCCGGGCCGCGGAGGTGGTGACCGTGACGGCGCCGTTGGTCAGGACGAACAGAGCGCCGGTGGCCGCGTAGATGCCCTGGCTGCCCAGCCGTCCCCATTGGCCCAGCAACAGGGCCAGGGGCAGCACCACGGCCATCGCGACGACCGTGTCGTGCACCAGCAGCCCGATCGCGGTGGCCACGACCGTGCCCGCCGCGATCGCCGCCAGCTGCTGGAGTCCGTGCGCGATCGACCGGTACACCGTCGACTCCACCAGGACGACCGCCACCCACGGCGCGACGAACGCCACCGGGGCGTGCAGCCACCAGCCCGACACCGCCCAGGCCAGCCAGGCGGCCAGCGCCGCCTTCGCCGCCTGGACGACCAGATCCCGCTCCCGGCCCGGGCCCGCCCAGGCCCGGCGCACACCCTGCGCCGCGGCCGTCACATCACGCCACAGCGCCTGTCCGTTCACTCGTATCCCACGCACACCGCCCCGGGTGCCACCCAGCGCACCCTCCATGCAGAGTTCCTGCACAGAAGGGGTGCGGCTGCGGCACCTCACCGTCACGGAGGCGCCGGGCGCAGGGCGCTCAGCACCGCCCAGACCACGGAGACGAACGGGACGGCCACCACGGCGCCGATGACGCCGGCGAGGACGCTGCCCCCGATCACCGACACCGCGACGACCAGCGGGTGCAGCCGCACGGCCCAGCTCAGCACCAGCGGATGCAGCACATGTCCTTCGAGCTGGCCGATCACGACGATGAGCACCAGCACGGCCAGGGCCGTGAGCGGCCCCCGCCCCGCCAGCGCGACGATCGTGGCGACCCCGAGCGCCACCGGCGAACCCACGAGCGGGACGAAAGCGGCGAAGAACTCCAGCAGGGCCAGCGGCAGCGCGAGCGGTACCCGGAGCACGAGCAGGGCCACACCCACCAGCACGGCGTTGGTGGCGGCGACGATGATGATGCCGCGCGTGTACCCGGCGAAGGTCCGCCAGGCCGCCCTGCCGGCCCGGTCCCAGCGAGCTCGGGCTCCGCTCGGCAGCAAGTGGTCGCGCGCCCAGGCCCACAGCCGCTCGCCGGAATGGAGGAAGAAGACCGAGGCGAACAGCGCGAGCACCGCCCCCGTGGCCACCTCGACCACCCGGCCGAGACCGCTGACGGCGTTGCTGAGCAGGTCCGACCGGTGCGCGGAGACGTAGTGCGTCAGCTGCTGCTGGAGATCGGAGAGCTTGCCGGGCCCGAGCCGGAACGGCGGCCCCTGCAGCCACTGCTCGATCCGGTGCACACCGCCGCGGAAGTCGCCCGCCAGCCGGGACGACTCGCCCGCCACCGCGTTGCCCACGAGGGCGAGCAGGGCGAACAGCACCATCAGACTGCCGACCAGGGCCACGGCGACGCTCAGTGACCTGGGCAGCACCCGGTTGATCAGGTCCGTCGGCGGGCGCAGGACGGACGTCACGACCAGTGCGAGGAACAGGGCCACGGCGATGAGCTGGAAGCGGCCGAGGATGCTGAAGACGCCGTAGACGACGATGCCGACGAGGATGAGCCGCCACGAGTAGGCGGCGGCGATCCGCAGCCACGGCACCGTCCGCTCGGCCCTTTGCACCGGCGGCTCGGTGCGGTGCGGGACGGGAAGCCGAACGGAGTGTCCGGGGCGGCTGCCCAGCACCGGGCCCACCGCAGGGCGTCCCCCTCCCGGCCCCGCCGCCCGCCGACGCGCATCGCCCACCGCTGCTCCCGCCTGTTCGCCCTCCCGGGACGCTCGGTCACCTCCCGAGAACCGTAAGCACAGGGCGGGGGCGGGGGCCCGTGGTGTGCGCCCGCGCGGGTGCAGGTCACGGGGGCCGCTCGCGCACAGGAACTTCACATCGGCCGGGGGTGGAGATGCGTGGTCAGGGCATTCGGAGGGGGTAGTCGGCACGGAGGGGAGAGCCTCCAGTGACAGTCATCGCGGTTCTGCTGCTTCCCGTCCTCGGCATCCTGCTGTACGGACTGGACCAGGTCGAGGACCGGTGGGTCGTCCGGCCCCCGAGGTCCCGGCACGCGCGCCCCCGCCGACGCCACCGCATGAAGCCGGGCCGCCACTGACGGACCGGTCCGGCCGCCGGGCCGTGTACGGCCTGCCCAACCCGGCCTGGCCTCACTCAGCCCGGCCTCACTCAGCCCGGACCCGCTCAGCCCAGCTCCTCGGCGGCCCGTTCCGTCGGCAGCAGTACGCGGATGTCCGCGGGCAGCGCGCCCGCCATGCGCTCGGTCAGTTCGGGGGCGAGGGCGGCGTCGAGCACCTCCAGCACGGCGGCGGCCTCCTCCAGCGCGGTGTCCTCGTCGGTGCCCGCCCGGTCGGCGATGCGTCCCGCGAAGGCGGTCAGCCCGAACCGTTCACCGGCCGTACCGGAGTCGGCCCCGGCGGCGTCAGCGGCGTCGGCTGCCTCCCGCATCGCCGCTCCCATGTCGGGCGGCAGCTGGGCGGCCACATGGCGGGCCAGTCCGGACGGAAGCCGTTCCGACAGTGTGCTCACGACCGCATGGGCGGCCCGCTCGGCAGAACCTCGGTCGGGCAGGCGGGCGAGCACCTGCACCTTTCCGATCATCTCGTCGTGATGCATGAGGCCGGTCCCTTCGTCAGGAGGTCCTCTCGGCGCGATACGTCCAGAATCCCGCCGGGCTGCCCTCTCCGCGCGGCGTGTCCGGCCCCGCCGTGGCGGCCGGGAGGCCGCGCGCCGACCGAGTACCCCGGGGGCCGGGTGGCGTCGCGGGCCGGGGCACTTCTCCACCGGCCCTCGCGTGCCGGGGCTCCGACCGCGTCCGGGACCGGGTCCCTCGGCGGCGGCCCGCCGGAAGGGGCCCGGCGCCGCTCAGTCCTCGGCCGTCTGCTGCGTCCACGTCCACGCGTACTGCAGCCAGTCCGAAACCGTCAGGGCGCCGAGCCCCGCGCAGACCAGGCGGGTGAGCCGCGGGGACGCCGTGTAGGAGGCGACCAGGGCACCGGCGGCCCACGCCGCCGTACAGAACGGGCAGGACACCAGGTCGCCGACGGCACGCCGGAACCCGCTGCCCCGCGGCTCGTCCATGACCTCGCTCGCCTCACCGTCGCCCGCCCGGCGCGTGAACGGCGCCCGGAGGAAACTGGTGATCTTGTCCCGGGTCAGCACCCGCGACGCCTTGTACGTCCCCGCACCCAGCAGCGCGACGTCCCACGGCGGCACCTCCTCCGGCAGCCGTACGCCCCGGCGCCGGGCCAGCACCGCGAAGGTGCCGGCGCTCGCCACGAACACGGAGGCGAGGGCGGCATAGCCCCCCAGCGGGGCATCGCCCCGGTCGTCGTAGTGTGCGGTCACCGTCGTCATGAGACCTCCCTGACCTCCTCGTCGCGCGGTCCTGCCACGGGCGCGCACCGAGTTCCCCGGGGTGAGGGGGCGACACCTGGCCCGGCGGCCTCGCGCACGCACCGGAGCGGGCCTCGGGCCGAACCGGTCCTGGCCTCACCCCTGGCCACCCCCAGCGCACGCGCCGGCGCGGGGCCGGGACGTGGGCGATGCCACATATGACCTGGTTCGCACTCCCTCCCGGAGGCAGCGGGCGGCAGGCTACCGTTGCGTGACAGCCCCTGTTCCCTCGCCCCCCGGACGGCCCGGCCTTGCTGAACGACCTGTCCTCCCTCATCGCCGCGACGGCACGCTGGCTGACGGTCTCCTACCCGTCGTCGGGCGGTGCGCTGGCCTCCGCCCTGTGCGAGGCGCAGGCCCGTCAGGCGGTGACCGTCGCGGCCTGGCTGCGGTACCCGACCGAGATCGACGCGGCCCTCGTCACCATGGCCGGACCGGGCGGCGCCGACCGCCTCGACTGGATCACCGGAGCCGAGCAGCGCGGCACCATGTGCGCCGAGGACTGGGCCTGGTGCACCTGGGTGGACGAGGTCGTGGCCAGCTGGGCGGCCTGCCTGCTCACCGACCCGGAGCTGGCGGGGCTCGCCGTCGACGCCCTCGCCGAGGGCGAGCACCCCTCGTCCGGCCCGGCCGAGTTCCGGCGGCTGGTCGACCCCGACGACGGCGACCGCCGCGCCGCCGCCCTGCTGCGCCACCCCGACCTCCTCGCCCCCGTGGCCGACCTGCACCACGAGCAGCTGCTCGACCGGCTCGGCCAGGGCCGCGCCCTCGCCGCCTGACCGTCGCGCCCCGCGGTACGCGACCCCGTCGCCGTAGGCACCGGGGCGCGAACGGCGGACCCGGGCGTCGGACGTCCGACTCCGCCGGAACCAGGCCCCTCACGCGGACGCGCCGTACGGCGGGCCGCGCATCCGGATGCGGACGGCCGGCCGGGCGCGCCCGTGCGAGTTCCGTACCGGGCCCCTACGCCGCCCGGACGGCGGCCGACGGGCCGGCCGCCGAGGGGTATGGCTCGGCCATGACGTTCAAGAATCCCGTGCATCGCGGTGGCGCGCGCCGCGGCCGGTTCGAGCAGTTCGCCGAGTACGCCTCCAACTTCACCAGCTCCCCGGCCTTCTTCGCCTTCTGCCTGCTCCTCGTCGGCTTCTTCGTCGCGGCCCACGCCGCGCACCTGCGGCTGGAGGTGCTCCTGCTCGCCGGCGAGTCCATGACCGCGGTGACCCTGCTGCTCCTCGCCCTGCTCAAGAACGCCGAGATGCGCGCCGAGCACGCCATCCAGCGCAAGCTCGACGCGATCGCCGGGGCCCTGCTGGCGGCACACCCGGATGTGCGGAGCCAGGCGTTCGAGGATCTGCGCAATGCGATCCGGATGGAGGAAGAGACCTGAGCGGCGCGGGCGAAACGCCGTCGGGGTCCTTCCGGGCACCCGGAACAGGGACGAACATGCCGTGTCATGGACATTCTGCTCGTCGCCAGCGCGTTCAACAGCCTCACCCAGCGCCTGTACGCCGAACTCTCGGACCACGGGCACCACGTGGATGTCGTCCTCGCCTCGCACGGCCCCGACCCGGTCCGCGCCGCCGTACGTGAACTGCGGCCGGAACTGGTCGTCGCGCCGATGCTCAAGACCGCCCTGCCGGAGGACGTCTGGCGGGAGCACACCTGCCTGATCGTGCACCCGGGTCCGCCCGGTGACCGCGGGCCGTCCTCGCTGGACTGGGCCATCGCCGAAGAGGCACCCCGGTGGGGCGTGACCGTGCTCCAGGCCGAGGCCGCGATGGACGCCGGCCCGATCTGGGCGGCCGAGTCCTTCCCGGCACCCCCGGTCGGCAAGAGCGACCTCTACCGCAACGAGGCCTCCGACGCCGCCGCCACCGCCGTCCTGACCGCCGTACGGCGCTACGCCGAAGGCGCCCACAAGCCCCTCCCGCAGAGCCACGATTCCGTCGACGTCGTCTGGCGCGACGCCTTCCGGCAGGAGCGGCGGCGCATCGACTGGGCGCACGACGACACCACGACCGTGCTGCGCAAGCTCCGCGGCGCCGACTCCCAGCCCGGAGTCCTGGACGAACTCCTCGGCCGGGAGATGTTCCTGCACGGCGGCCACCCGGAGGACCGGCTGCGCGGCCGCCCCGGCGACCTGCTCGCCCAGCGCGCCGGCGCCGTCTGCCGCGCCACCCGGGACGGCGCGGTCTGGATCCCGGAACTGCGCCCCCGCAAGAAGTCCGGCGACCCCGCGCCCTTCCGCCGGCCGGCCGCGGCCGTCCTCGCCGACATCACGGGCGAGCGCGTCCCGCGGCTCGCGGAGGACCCGGTCCCCTTCGAACTGCCCGCCGGCCGGCGCACCTGGACCGACATCCGCTACCGGCAGCACGGCGAGGTCGGCTTCCTCGGCTTCTCGTTCCCCGGCGGCGCGATGAGCACCCTGCACTGCCGCCGACTGCTCGCCGCGTACGAGTACGCGCTCACCCGCCCCACCCGGGTGCTCGTCCTCGGCGGAGCGCGCGACTTCTTCTCCAACGGCATCCACCTGAACGTCATCGAGGCCGCCCTGGACCCGGCCCGGGAGTCGTGGGCCAACCTCAACGCCATGGACGACCTCGTCGAGGCGGTGCTGCGCACCACCGACCGGCTCGTCGTGGCCGCCCTCGCCGGGAACGCGGCAGCGGGCGGCGCCATGCTGGCCCTCGCCGCCGACCAGGTCTGGTGCCGCACCGGCACCGTTCTCAACCCGCACTACCGGCGCATGGGCCTGTACGGCTCCGAGTTCTGGACGTACTCCCTGCCCCGCCGGGTCGGCCCCGAGCAGGCCGAGCGGCTGACCACCGAGGCGTTGCCGGTCAGCGCCGCGACCGCCGAACGGCTCGGACTCGCCGACCGCCTCGTACCGGCCGCACCGCGGGACTTCGCGGCCGAGGTGGAGCGACTCGCCGCCGGCCTCGCCGCCGCGCCCGACCTGGACCGGCGCATCACCGCCAAGGCGGCCGCCCGCGCCGCCGACGAACGACAACGCCCCCTCGCCGACCACCGGAAGGCCGAGATGGCCCGCATGCACCACACCTTCTTCGACCCCATGGCCGCCTACCACACCCTGCGTGCGGCCTTCGTCCGCAAGACGCCCGACGGCTCCGCGCGCCCCCTCGACATCCCCTTCGGGGACCTCCGATGACGCCCCGGCTGCTGGTCGCCGGCGTCGGCAACATCTTCCTGGCCGACGACGCGTTCGGCCCCGAGGTGATCCGCGCCCTCGAACACCGCCCGCTGCCGCCCGAGGCCCGTGTGCACGACTACGGCATCCGCGGCATGGACCTCGCCTACGCCCTGCTGGACGGCTACCCCACCGCACTCCTGGTCGACGCCGCCCGGCGCGGGCACCCGCCCGGCACCCTCTCCCTGATCGAGGCCGAACCCCCCGACGGCACCGTCCCGCCCGAGGCCCACGGCATGGACCCGGCGAAGGTCCTCGCCCTGGCCACGCACCTGGGCGACGAGCCCCTGCCCCGGGTCCTGGTACTGGCCTGCGAACCCGAGCTGCTGCCGAGGGACGACGATCTCCTGCCCGGGCTCAGCGCACCGGTGCGGGCAGCCGTCGACCGGGCCGTGGACGCGCTCCACTCACTGGTCCCCGCCCTGCTGGCCGACCCCGCCGGGCCCCTGCCGCCGTTGGGCCGCCCGGTGGAATCCGGCACCCCTCGTCCGGCTGCGCTGCCGGGCACAACGCCCGGCGGCGTCGAGAATCGGTGAACCCCGGGCCCCACGCGACGCGGCCCGGACCCCCTCACCGACCTTGCGAGGAGCAGCGCCCATGTGCGGGTCCGACGTCAAACAGGCCGTACTGGCGAAGAACGACGGCCTGGCCGCCGACCTGCGCGGCGACCTGGCCCGGCAGGGCGTCACCCTGGTGAACCTGCTGTCGAGCCCCGGCAGCGGCAAGACCGAACTCCTCGGCCGGACCCTGGCCCTCGCGGTCGAGCGCGGCCTCCCCGTGGCCGCGCTCACCGCGGACCTCGCCACCGAGAACGACGCGGTCCGGCTGGCCCGCTCCGGCGCCCCCGTCCAGCAGCTGCTCACCGACGGGCTCTGCCACCTGGAAGCACGGCAGGTCCGCACCCGGCTGGACGGCTGGCTGCCGGCGGACACCGCCGTGCTCTTCGTGGAGAACGTCGGCAACCTCGTCTGCCCGGCCGCCTACGACCTCGGCGAGACCCTGCGGGTCGTCCTGATGGCGGTCACCGAGGGCGAGGACAAACCCCTGAAGTACCCCACCGCGTTCGGCTCGGCCCACCTGGTCGTCGTCACCAAGACCGACCTGGCCGAGCCGGCCGGCTTCGACGAGACCGCCTTCCGGGCGAACGTCCACCGGGTCAACCCGGGCGTGGAGATCGTCCGGTCCTGCGCCCGCACCGGGGACGGCGTCGACATCCTGCTGGAGCACGCCCTCGCCGCCCGCGACAGCGCCCCGCCGCACCGACCGCCCCTCGCCCCGCACCCCCACGGCCACCACCACCCCGAGTCCGCCCCCGTCGCGTGACCGCCCCCGCCACCGGCCCGGTGCGCCGCCGGCTCACCGTGCGCGGCACCGTGCAGGGCGTCGGCTTCCGCCCGCACGTGCACCGCCTGGCCGCCGGACTCTCCCTCGCCGGATTCGTCGGCAACATCGGTGACGGGGTGCTCATCGAGGTGGAAGGCCCGGCCGGCGAGGTGGACCGGTTCTGCGCCCTGCTCGCCGAGCAGCCGCCGCCCCTCGCGGCCGTGACCGCGGTCGCCGGCGAGGACCTGCCCGCCACCGGCGAGAGCGGCACCTTCACCATCCGCACCACCGAGCGGTCCCCGGGCCGCACCCAGCTCCCACCCGACACTGCGACCTGCGCCGACTGCCTGTCCGAGCTGTCCGACCCGGCCGACCGCCGCCACCGGCACCCCTTCATCACCTGCACCCACTGCGGCCCCCGGTTCACCGTCGCCACCGGCATGCCGTACGACCGCGCCGTCACGACCATGGCCGGCTTCCCCATGTGCCCCCCGTGCGCACGCGAGTACGGCGACCCCGCCGACCGGCGTTTCCACGCCCAGCCCGTCGCCTGCCCCGACTGCGGGCCGCGGCTCGCCCTGACCCCGGCCGCCGGCAGCGGCGCCCGCCCCGCCCGGGACGGAGAGGCGATCGCCACCGCCCGCGCGCTGCTCGCCGCCGGACGGATCGTCGCCGTCAAGGGGGTCGGCGGCTACCACCTGGCCTGTGACGCCACCGACACCCGGGCCGTCGGGGCCCTGCGCGACCGCAAGGAGCGGGGCGGCAAGGCCTTCGCGGTGATGTGCGCCGACCTGACCACGGCCGAGCGGATCGCACTGCTCTCCGACGCGGAACGGGCCGCCCTCACCAGCGCCCGCCGCCCCATCGTCCTGCTGCGCCGCCGCACACCCCCGGACGGCCTCCGCCTCGCCGAGCAGGTCTGCCCGGGCAGCCCGCACCTCGGCGTCCTGCTGCCCTACACCCCCGTCCACACCCTGCTGTTCGGACTGCCCGGCGATCCCCCCGGCCCCCGGGCGCTGGTCATGACCAGCGGCAACCGCTCCGGTGAACCCATCGTCACCGACGACACCGAGGCGCTGACCAGGCTGGCCGGCCTCGCCGACGCCTGGCTCACCCACGACCGGCCGATCGCCTCGCCCTGCGACGACTCCCTGCTCCGGGTCCGCCCCGACGGCACCGAACAGGTGGTGCGCCGCTCCCGCGGCTACGTGCCCCGCCCGCTGCGGCTGCCGGTCCCGGTCCGGCCCACCCTCGCGGCCGGCGGCGACCTCAAGAACGTCCTCTGCCTGGGCGAGGGCGAGCACGCCTGGTTCGGGCCGCACATCGGGGACATGGGCGAACTCGCCACCCTCGAGGCCGCCGACCGGGCCGAGCGCCACCTGGCCCGCCTCACCGGGGTCACCCCGCGCCTGGTGGCCGCCGACCGGCACCCCGGATACCACTCGACCGCCCGGGCCCGCAGAAGCGCGAGCCGGCTCGGCGCCGGCGCCCCGGTCCTGGTCCAGCACCACCACGCCCACGTCGCCTCCGCGATGGCCGAGCACGGCCTCGACGGCACCACGCCCGTGATCGGCGTCGCCTTCGACGGCACCGGGTACGGGGACGACCGCACGGTGTGGGGCGGCGAGATCCTGCTCGCCGACTACACCGGCTACCGGCGCTTCGCCCATCTGACCCCCGCCCCGCTGCCCGGCGGCGACGCGGGCGTGGCCAACCCGTGCCGGCTGGCGCTCGCCCGGCTCTGGGCGGCCGGGCTGCCGTGGACCCCCGCCCTGCCCAGCGTCATGGCCTGCTCGGACGTCGAGAAAGCCGTGCTGCGAAAGCAGTTGGAACGCCAGGCGGCCTGCGTCCCGACCTCCAGCATGGGCCGGCTCTTCGACGCGGTGTCCTCCCTGGTGGGTGTCTGCCACCGCGCGGAATACGAGGCCCAGGCCGCGATGGAGCTGGAGGCGGCGGCGCTGGAGGCGGCGGGCGACGACGCGGTGGCCCATCCCTTCGGTTTCGGGACGCGCGGCGAGATCGACCCGGCGCCCGCCCTGGCCGCGCTGCTGGACGACCAGTCCCGCGGCACCCCCGCCGCCGTCCTCGCGGCCCGCTTCCACCGCGGCGTCGCGCGGGCCGTCACCGAGATCTGCCGCCGGGCCCGCACGGCGACCGGCCTGACCACCGTCGCGCTGACCGGGGGTGTCTTCGTCAACGCCCTGCTGGAGGAGGAGTGCACCGCCCTGCTCACCCGGGAGGACTTCACGGTGCTGCGGCACGGCGACGTACCGCCCAACGACGGCGGGCTGGCGCTCGGCCAGCTGATGGTCGCGGGAACAGCAACCAACCACGAGACGGAGTGACCCATGTGTCTGGCAGTGCCCGGCAAGGTCGTGTCCATCGACCACAGCGCCGACCCGCTCACGGGACTGATCGACTTCGGCGGAGTGCAGAAGCAGGCGTGCCTCGAGTACCTGCCCGATGTGCGGGTGGGGGAGTACGTGATCGTCCACGTCGGGTTCGCCCTGCAGCGACTGGACGAGGAGTCCGCCCGGGCGTCCCTGGAACTCTTCGAGCAACTGGGGCTGCTGGAGGAGGAGTTCGGGGACGCCTGGGAGCAGGCGTCCCGGCAGCAGAGCGGAAGTGAGACCCGGTGAAGTACATCGACGAGTTCAACGACCCCGAGCTGGCACGCCGGCTGCTGGACGAGATCCGCGCCACGGCCACCCGGCCCTGGGCGCTGATGGAGGTCTGCGGCGGTCAGACCCACTCCATCATCCGGCACGGCATCGACCAGCTCCTGCCCGAGAAGGTGGAGTTGATCCACGGTCCCGGGTGCCCGGTGTGCGTCACCCCGCTCGACGTCATCGACAAGGCCCTGGAGATCGCCGCCCGCCCCGACGTGATCTTCTGCTCCTTCGGCGACATGCTCCGCGTGCCGGGCACCGACCGTGACCTGTTCCGGGTCAAGGGCGAGGGCGGTGACGTCCGCGTGGTGTACTCGCCGCTCGACGCCCTCGAACTCGCCCGCAGGAACCCGGACCGCCAGGTCGTGTTCTTCGCCATCGGCTTCGAGACCACGGCCCCCGCCAACGCCATGGCCGTGCACCAGGCCCGGCGGCTCGGCCTGGACAACTTCACCCTGCTCGTCTCCCACGTCCGGGTCCCCCCGGCGATCGAGGCCATCATGACCGCCCCCAGCTGCCGGGTGCAGGGCTTCCTGGCCGCCGGCCACGTGTGCAGCGTGATGGGCACCGCCGAGTACCCGGACCTGGCCGAGAAGCACCGCGTACCGGTCGTCGTGACCGGATTCGAGCCGCTGGACATCCTCGAAGGCATCCGCCGCGCCGTGCACCAGCTGGAGCGCGGCGAGCACCGGGTCGAGAACGCCTACCCGCGTGCCGTACGCGACCAGGGCAACCCGGCCGCCGTCCGCATGATCGAGGAGGTGTTCGAGGTGACCGACCGCAACTGGCGCGGCATCGGCCGCATCCCGGCCAGCGGCTGGCGGCTGACCGACGCCTTCCGCGCCTTCGACGCCGAGCACCGTTTCGACGTGACCGGCATCCGCACCGAGGAGCCCGCCGTGTGCCGGGCCGGCGAGGTCCTGCAGGGGCTGATCAAGCCGACCGAGTGCGAGGCGTTCGGCAAGGCCTGCACCCCGCGCACCCCGCTCGGCGCCACCATGGTCTCCAGCGAGGGCGCCTGCGCCGCCTACTACCTGTACCGCCGCATGAACGCCCCGGCACCGCAGGGATCCCGTATCCCGCAGGAGGAGATGAACCCCGTTGGCTGACCTCGCCACCGAAGCCCCGCACGCGGCGGCCGAGCCCGAAGCACCCGTCGACCCGGCGGACTGGACCTGCCCGGCGCCCCTGCGCGACCAGCCGGTCGTCGTCATGGGCCACGGCGGAGGCGGCGCCCTGTCCGCCGAACTGGTCGAGCAGGTCTTCGCGCCCGCCTACGGCAACCCCACCCTGGCCGCCCTCGCCGACTCGGCGGTCCTCGACCTGGGCGGCGCGCGGCTGGCCTTCTCCACCGACTCCTACGTCGTACGGCCGCTGTTCTTCCCCGGCGGCAGCCTCGGCGACCTGGCCGTCAACGGCACCGTCAACGACCTCGCCATGAGCGGCGCCCGGCCCGCGTACCTGTCCACCGCCTTCATCCTGGAGGAGGGCGTGGAACTGGCCGTCGTGGCGCGCGTCGCACGTGCCGTCGGCGCGGCGGCCCGGGCGGCCGGCGTCACCGTCGTCACCGGCGACACCAAGGTCGTGGAGTCCGGGCACGGCGACGGCGTCTACGTCACCACCGCCGGCGTCGGTCTCGTGCCCGACGGGGTCGACATCCGCCCGCAGCGCGCCCGGCCGGGCGACGCCGTCATCGTGAGCGGTCCGATCGGCCTGCACGGCGTGGCCATCATGAGTGTGCGCGAAGGCCTGGAGTTCGGGGTCGAGATCGCCTCCGACACCGCGCCCCTCGGGGACCTGGTCGCGGCCATGCTGGCGGTCACCAAGGACATCCACGTCCTGCGCGACCCCACCCGGGGCGGCCTCGGCGCGTCCCTCAACGAGATCGCCCGCGCCTCCGGCACCGGAGTGCGGCTGCGCGAGCGTGCCGTTCCCGTCCCGGACGAGGTCGCGAACGCCTGCGGTTTCCTCGGTCTGGACCCGCTGTACGTCGCCAACGAGGGACGGCTGGTCGCCTTCGTTCCCCCGGAGCACGCCGAGGCCGTCCTCGCGGCCATGCGCGCCCACCCGCACGGCGCGGGCGCGACCCTCATCGGGGAGTGCGTGGCCGACCACCCCGGCATGGTGGTCGTCGCCACCGGTCTCGGCGGCACCCGCGTGCTGGACCTGCCGCTGGGCGAGCAGCTGCCACGCATCTGCTGACCGGACCCGGAAGCCGAACGCGACCGGCCCCGCCACGAAGGCGGGGCCGGTCGCGTCCGGTCACCGGGCCGGACACGTCAGGTCTCGACGCCGGTGATCTCCAGTTCACGTCCGCTGCGCAGTTCCTGCGAGGGCCGGTCGCAGCGGGGGCACCAGAAGAACGGCGGCATGCCGACGGCGAACTCCTCGGCGCACTCGCCGCACCAGGCCTGGGCGGGCACCTGCTCGACCACGAGCCGGGCCGCCGCGAGGGCCGTACCGTCGCGGGCCACCTCGAAGGCGAAGTGCAGCGCGTCCGGCACCACCCCCGCCAGCTCCCCGACCCGGACGGTCACCGACGCGACGTCGCCGGTGCCGTCCGCCCGGGCGATCTCCCCGGCCTGCTCCACGATCGCGGTCGCGATCGACAGTTCGTGCACGCCGGCCTCACGGGTACCGGTGACCGGCGCGCAGGCCCCCGGTCATCCGGTAGATACGCAACTCTCGCATGATGCCCGGGAGTTCTCTGACGAACAGGGCCGCGACGAGGCTGCCGACCACCGCGGCCTGGGCCACGAGCAGCTGGCGTCCCGTAAGGCCCGAACGCGTGGATCTTCTTCTCTTGCCCATGTCCATGACGGTCGCTTTCTGCTGTCTCATCCGGCTCATCCGGGTGAGATGTTCGGCATGTCCTTCACCAGCGCGTCGTGCCGTTTCCAGTGGATGCCGGTGGAGCGGCGCGCGTCGGAGCTGCCGTCCTCGTGGTGTCCGGTCTGGTGCTGGTACGGGCCCTTGTTCCCCTGGTGCAGTCCGCGCACGTGGGAGGGCATGTCGGGCTTCGCCTGGGGGCGCCCCACTCGGATGCTGCCCATGTCCGATCTCCTTCCGGATCCCTATGACCGCTCAGTCAGCTCCCTGAAGAACTGTTCTACGGCCGGCCAGACCCGCCCGCCACCGGAGAGGCCCCGCCACTCGCGGCGGACCAGGGCGACCATCCGGTAGCAGTCGTCGACCGGCACGATCCAGTGCTCGTCGAGGCCGCGGGCGGTGTTCACCAGCAGCGCCTCCACGTCGGGTGTCATCGCGGCCAGCTGCGGAACCGCGGCGGCCAGCCGCTGCCAGGCCGCCGCGTCCACCTCCCAGCGCATGGCCCCGGCCGGGCTCGGCCCCTGCGCGGTGACCGTGCCGTCGGAGCGCGGCACGAAGAACACCAGCCCCACCGGGACGCCCAGCACCCCGGTGTCGACCCGCGGCAGCCGCTGCCGGCGCCGGGGAACGATCCGGTAGCGGCCCTCGCCCGCGCCGTCGTCGGCGAAGAGCACCGAGCAGGGTCCGCACACGCACCGCACCTCGGCGGCGCCGGTGTCGTACAGATGGGGATGGTCCGGGGCCACGCGGGCGGCGCACAGCTCGCAGACCTCGGCCTCCGCCCGTGCCGCCCGGTCGGCGGCGGAGCGGATCACCCGGGCGAGCGCCCCGTCCGCCGTCACCGCGTCTCCTGGGGCACGGCCCGTTTCTTGATCGTGCTCAGCGGTACGAAAGCGGGCGCCGCCTTGCGGTCGGCGGACTCCGGCACCGTCTCCACCGAGGTCAGCTCGGGGGCGACGGCCAGCACCGCGGCGCGGACCGCCTCCAGGACGTCCGACGAGCCGCCGCCGCACCCGGAACCGCAGCCGCCGGTGCTCAGCCGCACCCGCGCCACCTGTCCGTCGACGCCGGCCCACTCCAGGTCGCCGCCGCGCTCGCGCACGGCGGGCCGCAGCTTCTCGACCGCACGGGCGGCGCGGGTCTCCGCCGGCTCCGGGTGGATCTCGTGCAGCACCATCAGGTGCCCGAGCAGCTCGTCACCGGTGAGGAGGCTTCCCAGCCGTTCGTCGGCGTGGTCCAGGACCCGGGCGAGGGCCTCGCCGTAGACCTCGGTCAGCAGCCGCACCGCCTCCAGCACGGGACCGGGGTTGGCCTCCAGGCCGGCCAGCACCTCGTCGAGACGGGCGAGCCGCGCCTCCACCGCCGGGTCGGGCAGCCGTACGGCGGTGTCAGCCATGGTTGGCCCCGTACGTCGGCGAGTGCACGGTGGTCAGGGTCTTGCCCTTGCCCATGTACATGTGGACACCGCACGGCAGACAGGGGTCGAAGCTGCGGACGGTCCGCATGATGTCGACGC
Organism: Streptomyces sp. 1222.5; assembly: GCF_900105245.1. NCBI lineage: Bacteria > Bacillati > Actinomycetota > Actinomycetes > Kitasatosporales > Streptomycetaceae > Streptomyces > Streptomyces sp. 1222.5. The sequence continues at coordinate 8,009,351 of NZ_FNSZ01000001.1, forward strand.
CCTTGAAGTCGTCGGGCCCGTTCTCCTCGAAGATCGGCTGGCCCTGGACGGCGTCCTCGTACGGGCCCGGCGTGCCGTAGATGTCACGCGGGCTGGCGTTCCACGGGGTGGGCGGGTAGGGGTGGTAGTTGGCGATCTTCTTGTCGCGGATCACCAGGTGGTGCGAGAGGACACCGCGCACGGCCTCGTGGAAGCCGCAGCCGATCGACTCGTCCGGCACCTCGAAGTTCTCGAACACCTTCGTGTCGCCGGTCTTGAGCATCCCCATGGCCTCCTCCAGGAACTGCAGGGCCATGGCGGCGGCGTACGCGATGAAGTACGGCCGGGCGCGGTCCCGTTCGAGGGTGTTGCTCCACTTCGGGATGCGCCACTCCAGGGTCGTCTCCGGCAGCTTCTCGCCCTTGGGCAGGGTGATGCGGATGCCGCCGCCGGTCGCCTTCACGTACGGCGTGTCGACGATGCCGCTCAGCGCGGTCGACCAGAGCCGGGCGAGGGGGCCGCCGCCGGTGTCCAGGGCGAGGTGCTCGCCGGTCTCCTGGTGGTACCAGCGCGGGCTCATCACCCAGCTGTAGTTGCCCTCGAAGTCCCGCTTCTGCGGCACCGGGACCGTGGTCTGGTTCCACGGGTGGCGCATGTCGACGGGGTTGCCGAGCGGGTCGTGGGTGACGAAGGGGTCCTCGTTGACCCAGTCCTCGTAGAAGGAGCTGCCCAGCATGATGCGCAGGCCGAGGTTGATGTCGATCAGGTTGTTGGTGACGAGCTTGCCGTCCACGACGATGCCCGGGGTGACGTACATCGCCCGGCCCCACTCGTTCATCGTCGCGTAGCGGTAGTCGACGACGTCCGGGTTCTGGAAGGCGCCCCAGCAGCCGAGGAGGATGCGGCGCTTGCCGACCTCCTCGTAGCCCGGCAGGGCCTCGTAGAAGAAGTCGAAGACGTCGTCGTTCATCGCCACCGCCTTCTTGATGAAGTCGATGACGCGCATCAGCCGGCTGAGGTAGTCGGTGAAGGTGCTCGGCTGCGGCATCGTGCCGACCCCGCCCGGGTACAGCGTGGAGGGGTGCACGTGCCGCCCCTCCATCAGGCAGAACATCTCCCGGGTGATCCGGCTGACCTTCAGCGCCTCCTTGTAGACCTCGCCCTCGAAGGGGTTGAAGGCCTTCATGATGTCGGCGATGGTCCGGTAGCCGTGGACGTCCCCGCGGGGGGCGTCGGTGCGCTCGGCGCGGGCCAGCACACTCGGGTTGGTGGCCTTGACCATCGCCTCGCAGAAGTCCACGAAGACCAGGTTGTCCTGGAAGATCGTGTGGTCGAAGATGTACTCCGCCGCCTCGCCCAGGTTGGTGATGTGCTCGGCCAGCTTCGGCGGTTTCACACCGTAGGCCATCTGCTGGGCGTAGTTGGAGCAGGTGGTGTGGTTGTCGCCGCAGATGCCGCAGATCCGCGAGGTGATGAACCCGGCGTCGCGCGGGTCCTTGCCCTTCATGAACACCGAGTAGCCGCGGAACAGCGACGAGGTGCTGTGGCACTCCACGACTTCCCGGTTGGCGAAGTCGATCTTCGTGTAGATGCCCAGGTTGCCGATGATCCGGGTGATCGGATCCCAGGACATGTCCACGATCTGGGCGGGTTTGCGTCCTGCTTGCCGGGACTCGGTGGTGGTCATCTGCGGTACTGCCCCTCGCTGTTCGGGTTCGGCGGTGTGATGGCGGAATGCGGGACGGGCGCGGTCACCGGCGGGTTCACGCGCGCCAGTGCGGGTCGTAACCGCTGGTCAGCTTCTGCTTGTTGTGGCGCCACTTGGGCTCGTGGTTCACCATGTCGTTGGTCAGCCCGCGCAGTCGGCGGATGACCGCCCCGTACGGCCTGATCACCATCGACGACAGCGTGCCGCCCGGAGGCTCGTCCATGAACGGCATGAAGGCGTCGGGGAAGCTCGGCATGGTGCAGCCGATGCAGATGCCGCCGACGTTCGGGCAGCCGCCGACGCCGGCCATCCAGCCGCGCTTGGGCACGTTGCAGTTGACGACCGGGCCCCAGCAGCCCACCTTCACCTGACACTTGGGGGAGTTGTAGTCCTTGGCGAAGTCGGCCTGCTCGTAGTATGCGGCCCGGTCGCAGCCCTCGTGGACGGTCTTCCCGAACAGCCACTGCGGCCGCAGCATGTGGTCGAGCGGCGGCGGGGGAGCGGTCCCGGCCGCGTGCTGGAGCACCCAGACCAGGGTCTCCATGAAGTTCTCCGGCTGGATGGGGCAGCCGGGCACGTTGACGATCGGGAGGCCCGAGCGGGCCTTGAACTCCCAGCCCAGGTAGTCCGCGAGACCCATGCAGCCGGTCGGGTTGCCCGCCATGGCGTGGATGCCGCCGAAGGTCGCGCAGGTCCCGGCGGCGACCACCGCCCAGGCCCGGGGCGCGAGGTCGTCGATCCACGAGTTCAGCGTCTGCGGCTCACCGGTCTCCGGGTCGTTGCCGAACGACGTCCAGTAGCCGTCGCCCTCGATGATGTTCTGGTTCGGGATCGAGCCCTCGATGACGAGGATGAACGGCTCCAGCTCACCACGGGCCGCCGCCCGGTACGGGGCGAGGAAGTCCTCTCCGCCCAGGCTCGGCGACAGGACCTTGTTGACGAGGTTCACCTTCGGCAGGCCGGGGATGAGCCCGAGAACCACGTCCTCGATGGACGGCTGGCCCGCGGCGGTCAGCGACACGGTGTCGCCGTCGCAGCTCATGCCCTCCGAGATCCACAGGATGGTGATCTCGTCGAACCCCTCCCGGGCGCCGTTGCCGCCGGGCTCGCCCTGGACTTCGGTGGTACCGCTCTGTGTGGTCATCTCTGCGGCCTCCGTTGCAGCCGGTCTCGATTCGAGGAATGGGCCGCGGCCGACGGGGCCGCGAGGGTAGGTGTGGGGGGTACGCCGGTGGCGTTCGGGCGCGGTCGGCCCGGTGGGCCCGACGCGCGCCGGCCGGGCGGCCCCTCAGAGGCGTCCATCGGGCCGCCCCCTCTCCGGCCGGTCGGCCGGACGCGCGGGCCGCGGGGCGTGCGGCCGGGGCGGCTGCACCGGACCGGACGTGCCGGCGCGGTCGATCGGTTCGACCTCGTCGGGCCGGAAGTAGTGGTAGCGGCCGTACCAGTCGTGCAGTTCGGCGGCCGGGTCGTCGTCCACGGTGACGGCCAGGCGCACGCTGCCGTCCACGTCGTGGAAGACCGCGGCGACCTGTGCGGTCCGCCCGTCCAGGAACATGTCCTGGGCGTCGGCGCCCCGCACGCGCGGACGCAGCCGCACCCGGCTGCCGCCGCCGACCGGCACCCCGCCGACGTCCACCGTGTCGGTCGCCGGGGAGAGCCCCTCGTCACCGCCCTCCTGCCACCAGGCGGGCCGCTGGGCGGCCGCCGGACGCACGGCCGCCATCGAGCGGATGGTGCCGTGCAGCCGGGCGAACACCTCGGGCGGCATGGTGTCCACGCGGTCGAGGATGTCCGCGGCCCGCGGATCGGTGGCCCGCGCCTCGGCCTTCTCCTCGTCGGTCAGCAGCATCGTGCGCAGCGTCAGGATCTCGTCGATCTCCGCCGCGTCGTGCAGATCGCCCGGGCTCTCCGGAGCGACCTGCGGAAAGTCGGGGAGGATGATCGGGGCGGACAGCAGCACCGTGCTCGTTCCGCCGTCCCGCGACGCACCGCCGAGCACGGGGAACGTGAACGCGTTGCGGCAGCCGCGGGCCTGCTCGGCGAGGTCCGCGGGCGGATCGACGAGGGACACGAACTCCGCGCCGTCCCCGCCCAGGAGGGTGTGCGTGGCGATCAGCGCGTTCCGCAGGGCCTCACCGCGCAGCGCCCGGGGGTCAGGAACCTCCCCGGTGTTCTCGGTGCGCACCCGCAGCCGGTAGAGGTCCGGCGCGACCGGCTCGGCCACGGCCGTCGTGACGGCGCGCAGCTCCCGGCGGCGGCGTACCGTCCGCCCCGGCCCGGCGGGAAGGGGCGCGTACTCCGTACCGGCGGGTGCGCCGACGGCGACGGATCCGCCGCCGCGCAGCAACTCCGTCAGGGGCAGGACCAGTTCGGTCTCGCGCGGCACCGCTTCCTCGAACGACAGATGGGTGACGCCGTCGTCCGTGCGCAGGGACTCGACCGGGCGGTGCCCGCCGCTCCCGTCGGCCGCCTCCACCTGCTTGTCCTGCATCTGGAGGTACCGCACGCGCACCCGTACGACCGCGTCCTCGCGCCGGGCCCGCAGCAGGACCTGCGTCTCCTGGTACCACGAGTCCGCCGACCCGGAGATCCCGGGCGTCACCGGCCCGTCCCGCTCCACCCAGTCCCGGGGCAGCAGTACCCCGAACTGCCAGCGGACCCGGTTCTTCGGCGAGGACCGGCGGTACGGGTAGAGCAGGTAGCCCTCGTACAGCACGGCGTCGGCGACGGCGCTCAGCTGATCGACGCGGGCGCCCGAAGGGTCGTCCGACGCGTCGGCGTCGTCCACCACCGCGCTCGCCGTGCCCCCCATGCCGACGTGGTCCGCCATGCCGCCTCCTCGTCACCGATGCACCGCGCATCCCTTCCACCACGGTCACACCCGTCACGGACCCTCGCCCCTCCGGCGCACCGACATTGGGCCGGTCAGGGGAATCGGGACGGGGGGACCTGGGGGAACGCACCCGCCGTCGGGGTGCGGTGCGAGCACGCGGCGGCGGAGCCCCTGGTGGGCCGGCGCCGGGGGGAGCGGTGTCAGCCGAGTGGACGCGGTCCGTACAGGGCGTGGTCGGCGCCGGTGGCGAGGGCCCGGTAGCGGTCGCCGCAGGACCAGTGCCACCACTCGGTGGGGTGGTTCACCCGGCCGGAGGCGGTCGGCGCCGCCCCGAGCAGCCGTCGGTCGGCGCGGGCCCCGGGACCGATGCCGGGCGCGTCCGTGCGGCAGGCGCAGCCGCTGTCCTCCGGGCCGGCGTCCACCTCGCTGCCCATGTCGAGTGCGTGTCCGTCGGCGGAGGAGGGTGGGGTCCACCGCCGCTCCCGCGCCGGGCGGTGCGATCTCCGGTGGAGACACGTACCGGCCGGCGGCGTCGCGCACCCGCGTGGCCGGCCGGTCCGGATGCTCGGTGCACAGCCGGTCGGCGTACCGCTCGAAGTGGGCGCGTTGCGGCGCGGGCGGCCGGTACCCCTCGACGAACAGCAGTCGCACGCCGTCCGGCAGCAGCGACAGCGCGGCGAGCAGCCGGGTGAGGACGCTTTCCCGCAGATGCGCGAACGCCCCTGTTTCCTAGGCCCGTCGGGGGCGACGGCGAGGGAGCCTTCGCGGCGGTCGTCGACGAGCCGTTCGCCGCAGTCGACGACCGGAACGGCCGCGATCCTCGGATCAGCCAGGACCACGATGCCGTTCACGGTCGTGGGGTTCACCGCATCCGTGCCGTGGCGATGTGGCCCCGGAAGGCGCAGGGGACGGTCCCGTCGGGCGCCGTGATGTCGCGGACCTCGGCTTGGAAGGCGGTCCGCAGGCGCTCCACGGCCGCCCTGTCGAGCGGGCCGAGGTCGTAGAGGCCGGAGACGGCGGCCCACACCTGTGCCACCGGACCGCCCAAGTCGATGGGCACGGTCTCCCAGTCGACCGCGGCGAAGCCCGCCGGAGCGAGCACCTCGTCGAGTCCCTCGCGGCTCCGCGTCCTTCTGTCACCCAGCGCGGGGATGCGCTGCGAGGCGGGCGCCTCCTCGATCGTGCGCCGCAACAGCCCGAGGAACCGCTCGTACGCCTCCCCGCCGAAGGCGCCGCCTCCGACGACGCACGCCAGAACTCCTCCGGGGGACAGGACCCGGGCGACCTCCGCCACGACCTGCTCGATCTCTCCCATCAGCATCAGCGCCATGTGGGAGACGCAGGCGTCGAAGCTGCCGTCGGCGAAGGGGAGCGTCTGCGCCCGCCCCTCCGCCAAAGCGGCCCCGGACAGCGCCGGTCGAAGCCGTGCCAGCGCCAGAGAGTGCGCAGACAGGTCGAGCCCCGCGAGCCGTCGTCCGTTCTCGCGGGCCAGCAACTCGAGCAGCAGGCCGTCACCGCAGCCCAGGTCCAGCACCCGCCCGCGTCCGGCCACCCGGTCGCACAGGAGTTGATAGCTGGACCTGCCGTCCGGGGCGCGGCCGCCGCCGAACGCCTCCGCGGTCACCGCCGGCCGCTCGGCGTGGAAGGCCTGCAGAAAGGCTTCTTGCGCTGCGGTGGTCGTCATCCGCCCAACCTACGGCGCGGGCCGCACGACGGGGAACGGCACCCGGGGCTCGTCCGCGTCTACGGGCAGGATTCCCCGTACTTGACCGCGTCGAGGGCGACCGGCCGCCCGGTCAGCTTCGTCCCCGCGGCCGGTTTCTGCGTGCAGACCTGCCAGTTCGACTCGATGAGCACGAAACGGCTCGCGCCCGTGGCGTCGTCCACGGTGATCGAGGTGCCGCTGTCGAGTGCCTGGCGGGCGGCCTTCACGCTCTTGCCGCGGAAGTCGGGCATGGTCCCGCCGGCGTCCGGGGAAGCGGCCTGGTCGTGCGCGGGGCACGTCTCGTCGAGCTTGACGGCGCCGAAGTCCAGTTCGGCGTCCGTGGCCCGGACGGTGCCCGCTGCGACGTTCTGCGCGCACACCTTCCAGTCGCGGTCCAGGATCTGCATGCGTGCCCGGCCGAGGGAGTCGTGGGACGTGAGGCGGTGGAAACCGGCGGCCTGGGCCGCGTCCTGGGCGGACTGCAAACCCATACCGACGAAATCGGGCACTGTCCTGCTGCCGCCGTCGGCCTTGCTGTCATGGGTGGACGTCGCGGCGGGGGTGCTGCCGCTGCTTCCGGTCGTGTCGGCCGACTTGCACGCGGTGGCCGTCCCGAGGACGGCGACGACGGCGACGGCGCAGGCGAGCGTTCGGCGGCTCATGGTTCCCCCCAGGGTCGTTCACATGGCGAAGCGGGGTGAGCGTACGCCGGTGCCGTGCCGGGCGGAGGGCGCCCTATGGCGCTGTCACCGGATCGGGTGGTCCGCGGACCGGGGCCTCGCCCCTGCGTCGCTAGGGCTCGGGCAGGCGCTCCACCGTCACCAGGGCCGCGTCGTCGTCGAGGTCGCCGCGGACGTGATGCAGGAGACCGCGGCGCAGCCCGGCCACCATGGCGTCCAGCGGGCGGGTGGCGTGCGCGCGCAGGTGCGCGGGCAGGTCGTGGAATCGGCCACGGCGGTCGCGGGCCTCGACGAACCCGTCGGTGTACAGCACCAGGCGGTCGCCCGGCACGAACGGCACGGTCTCGGCGACGGGCCGCGCGCCCAGCAGGTCACCGAGGCCGAGCGGCGCGCCGGGCTGTCCGGGCTCGAAGGGCCGCACCTCGCCCGCGTGCACGACGTACGGCTCGGGGTGCCCGCAGTGCACGATCCGGGCCAGGCCCTCACCGGGCGGGAACTCCACCAGCAGCGCGGTCGCGAACCGCTCCGTGAACAGGGCGCCCGTCCCGTCCCCCCTCCGATCGTCCGGGGTTCCGTCCACCGCGGTTATCTGGCGCCGGGCCCGCTCGTCCAGTTCCTCCGCCACCGTGGTCAACGAGGGCTCGCGGTGAGCCAGTTCACGGAACGCGCCGAGCAGGGCCGCCGACGCGCCGACGGCCGGCAGCCCCTTGCCGCGGACGTCGCCCATCAGGACGCGCGGTCCGAACGGCGTGTGCAGTGCCTCGTAGAAGTCGCCGCCGATCCGCGCCTCCGACTCGGCCGGCAGGTACACGCCGCGCAGGGCCAGGGTGCCGATGCGGCGGGGCAGCGGGTGCATCAGCGCGCGCTGCGCGGTCTCCGCGACGGAGCGGACCTGATGGAGCTGGCGTTCCCGGCGCTGCCGCAGGGAGCAGGCGGCGAGCGAGGTGAGCCCGACCACCAGCAGGGTGCCGAGGACGACGTCCGAGTCCTGACGGCCGCACTGCCCGGCGTCCCACTGGAGCAGGGCGGTCACCCCGACGGCGGCGCCGGCGAGCACCGCCGTCGCCCGCCACGGCAGCAGTACGGCCGCCAGGACCGGGACGGCCGCCATGACCGGTGAGACGTGCAGCCAGTCCGGTGTGAGCAGATCGGTGAGGGCGACGACCACCATGAGCAGCACGGGCGCGGTGGCCGGCAGCGCGCGTGCGGCGACGAGGCGGTGGGCACGGGGGTGTGCGCCGGGCCGGCGGGCGTGCGCGGGCGGTCCGGCGGGGTGCCGGGCATCGGTGGTCTCGGGGTGGGAGGGACCGGGGATCCGGGTGTGTGAGGTCATCGTCGCAGTGAGGTCCGTAGTGGGGTGGACGTCCGGCGGGGCCGGGCGGGCCGGGGAGGTGGGGCGGGCGCCGGTGCGGAGAGGCGGGTCAGGGCCTGGTCCAGATGGCGGAGCAGACGCCGGTCCTCGGCGTCGGCGCCCGTCGGCTCGGGGGCGGGAGCGCCGAGCCGGGCGACGGCCCGCCGCGCGGCGGGCAGCGCGGGGTGCGGCCGCCCGCCCCGGCAGGAGTAGACGCACAGCGCGGTCGTTCGCAGCAGCCGCGCGTACGGCTCCGCCAGGACGGCGGCGGTGCCGTGACCGCCGGCGACGGCGGGTGGCCGGGACTGAAGCGGTCCAGCGCTGCGGGGTGCGTGTGGGGGCCGCGGATCGCGGTTGTTCCGGGGTCCGCGCACCCAGGGCACACGGCTGACGCGGGCTCCCCGTGGGCGGGGGCGTCGGTGTGTGCCGCGCCGGGGCTGCCCGGGGCGCGCTCGGGAGCGGCCGCCCCGCTCGAGCCGGGGCTCGGTGGGACGTGCCCCTCGCGTGGGCCGGTGCTCGCCGGGTCGTGCCGGTCGCGTGGGCCGGTGCTCGCCGGGTCGTGCCGGTCGCGTGGGCCGGTGCTCGCCGGGTCGTGTCCTGTGCCCGGCTCCTCGGTTGGATCGGTGTTCCCGGGGCCGGGGTGGCCGGGGCTTGCGGCTGGTATCGGGTGCCGGTGGGCGGGGGCGTCGGCGTGTGCCGGGTCGGTGCTGCCCGGGGTGCGCTCGCAAGCGGCCGGCTCTCCTGGGCCGGTGCTCGCTGGTACGTGCCCCTCTCCTGGGCCGGTGCTCGCCGGGTCGTGCTGGTCGCGTGGGCCGGTGCTCGCCGGGGCGTGTCCTGTGCCCGGCTTCTCGGTTGCTTCGCTGTTCCCGGGGCCGGGGTGGCCGGGGCTTCCCAGGGCATGCTCGGGCGCGGCCGCCCGTACCCGGCCGGGGCTGTCGGAGGTGCGGTCGGTGACGCCCCCGCGCGCGGGGCTGAAGCCGGCGTCCGCGCCCGATGCGGCGGACGCCGGGCGCGGGACGCCGGCCGCGGACGGATGGGTGTCCAGGAGCCGGCCCGTCGCCGCCACCCGCCCGGCCACGTCCGTGAGCGTCTCCAGGACCCTGCGGTCCAGGTGCCAGCGGCGGCGCCTGGCCGTGGGCCGGACGTTCCACCGCATGCTCTCGTGCGCCTCGTCGACGGCGGCGCGGGCGCGGGTGAGTGCCGTGTCCAGGTCGTCCTCCCAGGTCGTGCCGAGAACCTTCCGGGGCCGCTCCCGCCGTACGGCCGCGTCGGCCAGGCCGTCGAGGTGCCGGGCGATCAGCACGCGCAGATCCTCCAGGGCTCGCTCGGCGGACCGGACGCGCACGGTGGGGCACAACAGCGCGCTGCACGCCAGACCGAACGCGATGCCCACGACGATCTCCGCGAGGTGGGAGGTCAGCTCGCCGGAGTGCCGGCAGCGGACGAGGGCGTAGGTGATCAGGGCGGTCGTGGGCACATGCAGCCCGTAGTGCCCGAGGAACCCCTGCCGGGCCGACAGCACCGAGGCGAACACGACGAAGCCCAGTCCCAGCATGGCGGGCTCCGCGTACAGCGCGCCGGGCACGGCGACGAGCACCCCGAGGAGGCAGCCCGCGGCGTAGCGCAGGGCAGCGCTGACGGTGCGGGCCACCGTCGTCTCCACGATGAGCAGCGCCGCGACGGCGCCCGCGTACGGATCGGGAGTGTGCAGGAGGGCCGCACACGTCTGCCAGGTCAGGCCCGCCGCCACCGTCGCCCGCGCGGCTTCGGCGCAGCCGGCCCGTGCGACCCGGGCCGTGATCGCGGACACCCCTCCGCCCTGCATGTCTCGTCCGCCTCCTTCCGTCGCCGTGCGGTCCGTCTTCGCGGTCGCGGGCCCCGGAAGGCCCGGCAAGCCGCCCAGGATAATCGGACAAATAGGGCAAGTGGCAAATAGGGAATGTGTATGGCCGGCGAGTGGCGGCGTCCCTCGCCTCGGGTGCGCGACCTGTTCAAACATCAATGACCGGGCCGGTGTTCGGGCCTCTGTCGGGTGCGCGCCGGCGCCCGTACACTGCTCGTCCGCGGTCATGGGGGGCGCGGTCGGTGGGGGGAGCCATCATGTCCGAAAATCCGTACGGTCCCGGCCCGGGGTACTCCGGGCCACCGGTGCCGCCCATGCCGCCGAGCCCACCGCCCATGCCGTCGGCCCCGCCGCCCGCGCCGCCGGACGCCCTGCGGGCCGTCGCGGTCGCGCTGCTCAACCTGAGCGGTCTCGGTCTGGGTTACGCGCTGGTACGGCGCCGGCTGCCGATGGCCGCCTGCTGGGTGGCGACCGCCGTCCTGCTGCTCGCCGTGCTGCCCGCCGACGCCGACGGCGCCCCGGGGGCCGCGCTCGTCGCCTACGCCGCCTTCCTGCTGCTGGCGGCCGTCCACGGCGGGCTCGTCGGACTGCGGACCGCGCTGTCCCGGCCGAGCCGCGCCCCGCTCGCGCTCCTCCTGGGCGTCGTGCTGCTGGCCGTACCGGCAGGTGGTGCCCTCTGGTACGAGGACGCCCACGACGAAGCCGTGGAACAGGCGCTCCTGGACCGGCTGGACCGCGCCGACGACCGGGTGGCGGCCGCCGGACGGCACCCGTTTAGCACCGCCGTGCCGGACTACCGGTCGGCCCTGGAGGTCTACCGCGACCTCGCCGTCGGCCACCCCGGATCCCGCGCGGCCCACCGGGTCCCCGGCAGTCTGCGGACCTACTACACGACGGTGGGCGCGGCCTACGGCCACCAGGACTACTGCGACGCCGTGGAACCCCTCCAGTACCTGCGTACGGTTCCCCGCACCATGCCGGAGGAACGCCTCGGATCGCTCGCCCGGTGGCCCGACGAGCGGCTCGCGACATCGCTGTACGAGTGCGGGTCGCAGCGCCTGGACGCCGGGGAGGCGGACTGGGTGACGCGCTTCGGCGAACTCCTGGACACCTTCCCGCGCTCCGGGCCCGCGGCCAAGGTCGCCCCCGCCGTCGACTCGGCCGTGGCGAAGGCGCAGAAGGACGTGGGCGGGGACGAACCCTGCACGGCCGTCGCGCGGCTGCACGACCTGAGCACCCGGATCGGCGACCTGTCCAAGGCCGCGCAGGACGCGGACGGCGGCCTGGCGAAGTCCGCCGGGCGCGCGGAGAGGAGCGGCGCCGCGGGGGCGTACGCGTGCGGGGTGGACCAGTACGAGGACGGTGACTTCGACGCGGCGCAGAAGACCATGGAGCAGTACGTCTCCGACAACGCGCACGGCGGGAAGCGGGACCGAGCCAAGAAGATCGCCATCGCGGCCGAGGTGGCCCAGACGCTCCCGGCGGCCGGCAAGAAGCTCCCCACCACGGCCTCCGGCGGCAGCATCTCCGTCACGGTCAAGAACGACAGCCCGGACGACATCACCGTCCTCTACACCGGTCCGGTCACCGGCAGCTTCACCCTCAAGGGCTGCGGCGGCTGCAAGGCGTACTCGCTCTCGAGCACGCTGATCGTCGGCTTCAAACCGTGCAGCGACAGCGGCAGGCACTATCCGCAGCGCACCATCGACCTCCCCGTCGGCACCACGTACTTCGTGCACAAGCCGCACGGCACGAGCACCGCGACGCCGGCCTCGGACACGGCCAAGATCCGGTCCGGCTACATCTACACGGAGTGCGCCTACACGACCCGGGGGCTGGGCTCCGGCTACTGAGCCGGGGCACACCGAGAGCGTGAGCGGCGGCGGTGTGCCCGACTCCCGCCGTTCCGCGGTCAGTTACTTTGTCCCGGGAGAGGAAGAAGTCTGCGGGAATCCGTGCGCGACTTCTTCCCAGGTTCGGCGGTCACTGCTACGTTCCCTACGAAAGCCCGACACTGGTGGCCGAAAACTGGCGGGGAGGGGCACGTGAGACGCATGACGGCACGACCGGCGAACACGCACCAGGCCCGGCTGTTGAAGCTGCTGCGTGACGGGGGGCCCAACTCCCGGGCCCAACTGGGTGATCGGATCGACCTCTCCAGGTCCAGGCTGGCCGTGGAGGTGGACCGGCTGCTGGAGACGGGTCTGGTGGTGGCCGACGGCCTCGCCGCCTCCCGCGGCGGCCGCCGTTCCCACAACGTCAGGCTCAACCCGGAGCTGCGGTTCCTCGGCGTCGACATCGGCGCGACCTCGGTCGACGTCGCCGTCACCAACGCCGAACTGGAGATTCTCGGCCATCTCAACCAGCCGATGGACGTCCGGGAGGGGCCGGTCGCGGTCTTCGAGCAAGTCCTGGACATGGCGGGTAAGTTGAAGGCCGCCGGGCTCGCCGAGGGATTCGACGGCGCCGGCATCGGCGTCCCCGGTCCGGTCCGCTTCCCCGAAGGTGTGCCGGTCGCCCCGCCGATCATGCCCGGCTGGGACGGCTTCCCCGTGCGGGAGGCGCTCAGCCAGGAGCTCGGCTGCCCGGTCATGGTCGACAACGACGTGAACCTCATGGCGATGGGGGAGCAGCACGCCGGAGTCGCCCGGACCACGGCGGACTTCCTCTGCGTCAAGATCGGCACCGGTATCGGCTGCGGCATCGTGGTCGGTGGCCGGGTCCACCGCGGCACCACCGGCAGCGCCGGGGACATCGGCCACATCCAGGCCGTACCCGACGGCAGGCCCTGCGCCTGCGGCAACCGGGGGTGCCTGGAGGCCCATTTCAGCGGTGCCGCGCTCGCGAGAGACGCGGTGCAGGCGGCCGGGCAGGGGCTGTCGGCCGAGCTGGCGGCACGTCTGGAGGCGAACGGCACCCTGTCCGCCGTGGACGTCGCCGCGGCCGCGGCAGCGGGCGACGCCACCGCGCTCGACCTGATCCGCGAGGGAGGCACCCACGTCGGCCAGGTCATCGCCGGACTCGTGTCCTTCTTCAACCCCGGCCTGGTGGTGATCGGCGGCGGGGTGACCGGCCTCGGCCACACCCTGCTCGCCGCGATCCGGTCCCAGGTCTACCGCCAGTCCCTGCCGCTGGCGACCGGCAATCTGCCCATCGTTCTCGGGGAGTTGGGCCCCAGCGCCGGTGTGACCGGTGCGGCCCGGCTGATCAGCGACCACCTGTTCTCACCCGCGTAGCCCACAAGGCTGCCCGAGCGGCCGCCAACCGAACACGTCCTCGTCAGCGCACGCCACGCCCGTTCAGCACGCCCACTGACTCGTGTAACACCGCTGCCCGCGCCCCCGCACGACGCCGGCTCCGCCCTGCCCGCACAAGCCCCGCTCCGCCCTGCCCTGCCCTGCTCCGCCCAGCTCCGCGCTGCCTTCCGAGCCGGTGAACGCCCGCCGGCCCGCGGGCGCAGCACGCCCTGCAACCGGCCCGCACGCCCGCCGAGGGGAACCACATGGCACCAGAACCACCCCTGCTCAGCATGTCCGGGATCACCAAGTCGTTCCCCGGCGTCCGCGCCCTGGACGGCGTCGACCTCGACGTCCAGGCCGGTGAAGTGCACTGCCTGCTCGGCCAGAACGGCGCCGGAAAGTCCACCCTGATCAAGGTGCTGGCCGGTGCCCACCAGCCCGACGGCGGCACCATCCACTGGCGCGGCGAGCCGGTCACCCTGCGCTCGCCCATCGCCGCCATGCGGCTCGGCATCGCCACCATCTACCAGGAACTCGACCTGGTGGAGCACCTGTCGGTGGCGGAGAACGTCCACCTCGGCCACGAGCCGACGGCCGCCGGCTTCGTCGTACGGGCGAAGACCGCGCGGACGTCGACGGGCGCCCTCCTCAAGCGGCTCGGTCACCCGGAGATCGATCCGGCCCGGCTGGTCGGGGAGTTGTCGGCCGCCCAGCAGCAGATCGTGTCGATGGCACGCGCCCTCTCGCACGACGTACGGCTCATCGTCATGGACGAGCCGTCCGCCGCGCTCGACCCCGACGAGGTGGACAACCTCTTCCGGATCGTGGGGGACCTCACCGCCGACGGGGTCGCCGTCGTCTACATCTCGCACCGGCTGGCGGAGATCCGGCGCATCGGCGACCGGGTGACCGTGCTCAAGGACGGGCGGGCGGTCGCGGGGGGACTGCCCGCCAAGACCACCCCGACCCGGGACGTCGTCGCCCTGATGACCGGCCGCAACGTCGAGTACGCCTTCCCCGGGCGTCCCGCGCACACCCCCGACGCCCCGCCGGTCCTCGAGGTCCGGGGCCTGGCTCGCGAGGGCGAGTTCGCGCCGCTCGACCTCGACCTGCGGCCGGGGGAGATCGTCGGGCTCGCCGGACTGGTCGGCTCCGGGCGCTCGGAGATCCTGGAGACCATCTACGGCGCGCGCAGGCCCACGGCGGGCCAAGTCAGTGTGGAGGGGCGGACGTTGCGCCCCGGAAGTGTCCGCTCGGCCGTCCGCGCCGGACTCGGGCTCGCGCCCGAGGAGCGCAAGGCGCAGGCCCTGCTGATGCTGGAGTCCGTCACCCGCAACGTCTCGGTGTCCTCCCTCGCCCGTTTCGCACGGGCCGGCTGGGTCGACCGGCGGGCCGAACGGGGCGCGGCACGGGCCGCGGTCCGTGAACTGTCGCTGCGGCCCGACAACCCGGAGGTACCCGTACGCACCCTGTCCGGCGGCAACCAGCAGAAGGCCGTGCTCGCCCGCTGGCTGCTGCGCGGCTGCCGGGTGCTGCTGCTGGACGAACCCACCCGCGGCGTCGACGTCGGCGCCCGCGCGGAACTGTACGCGGTGGTCCGCCGCCTCGCGGACCAAGGCCTCGCCGTGCTCCTCGTCTCCAGCGAGGTGCCCGAGGTGCTCGGCCTCGCCGACCGCGTGCTGGTGCTCCGGGAGGGCCGGGTCGTGCACACGGCCCCGGCCCGGGAGCTGGATGAACACCGTGTCCTCGATCTCGTCATGGAAGGAAGCCCGGCGTCATGACGCAGCCCGTCTCCCCGCCCCGGGACACCACCGGCAAGACAGTGCCGACCGGCGGGCTCCCCGCCTGGCGCGGCCTGCTGGCCCGCGCCGACGTCCGCACCCTGTCGCTGCTCGGCGTGCTCGCCGCGCTCGTCGTCATCGGGGGTGTCACCAAGCCCGACGAGTTCCTCGACACCCGGAACCTGCAACTCGTCCTCACCCAGGCGTCGGTGATCGGCGTGGTCACCGTCGGCATGACCTTCGTCATCACCTCCGGCGGCATCGACCTCTCGGTCGGCGCCATCGTGGCCCTCGCCTCCGTCTGGGCGACCACCGTCGCCACCCAGGAGTACGGATTCGCGGGCATCCTGTTCACCGCGATGCTCGTCGGCCTCGGCTGCGGACTGGTCAACGGCCTGCTCATCGCCTACTGCGGGATGGTCCCCTTCATCGCCACCCTCGCCATGCTGGCCTCGGCGCGCGGTCTCGCCCTCCAGATCACGGACGGCAAAACACAGATCGTCAGCATCGACGGCATCCTCAGGCTCGGCGAGCGCGACTCCTACGTGCTCGGTGTCCCTCCGCTGGTCCTGGTGTTCGCGATCGTGACGATCGTCGGCTGGCTCCTGCTCAACCGCACCACCTTCGGCCGGCGCACCGTCGCCGTCGGCGGCAACTCCGAGGCCGCCCGGCTAGCCGGCATCGACGTCCGCCGCCAGCGGCTCTACCTCTACCTGCTCTCCGGACTGTGCTGCGGCATCGCCGCCTTCCTGCTGATCGTGCTCTCCGGCTCCGGCCAGAACACCAACGGCAACCTCTACGAACTCGACGCCATCGCGGCCGCGATCATCGGCGGCACCCTGCTCAGCGGGGGCCGCGGCACCATCACCGGCTCCGTGCTCGGCGTCCTGATCTTCACCACGATCACCGACATCTTCGCCCTGAACAACCTCCAGAGCGACGTGCAGCAGATCGCCAAGGGCGCGATCATCGTCGCCGCCGTCCTGGTCCAGCGCCGTACCGCGAGCACGACCTGAGAAAGGGTTCACCGCCATGTCGCACATCACCAGTCGCAGAGGACTGCTCTTCGGGACCGCGGCGGTCTCCGCGGGAGCCCTGCTCACGGCTTGCACCAGCAACGACACCGACGACGGCAAGGCCGCCGCGAACGAGCAGCCGGCCGCCGACGACAAGCCCGGCAAGCACGTCACCATCGGCTTCGCCGGCCCCCAGGCCGACCACGGCTGGCTGAACGCCATCAACGACAACGCCAAGAGCCGGGCCAAGAAGTACTCGGACGTCTCCCTGGAGATCACCGAGGGCTCCAACGACACCGCCCAGCAGATCGGCCAGATCGAGACCCTCATCAACAAGAAGGTCGACGTCCTGGTCGTGCTGCCCGCCGACGGCAAGGCGCTCACCCAGGTCGGCCTCAAGGCGATGCGCGCCGGCATCCCGGTCGTCAACCTCGACCGCATCTTCAACTCCGCGCAGGCGTACCGCTGCTGGATCGGCGGCGACAACTACGGCATGGGCCTGAACGCCGGGCGCTACATCGGCGAGAAGCTCAAGGACAAGCCCAACGCCCGGGTCGTCGAACTCGCCGGACTGGACAACCTGGAGCTGACCAAGCAGCGCACCCAGGGATTCGACGACGCCCTGAAGAACTACCCCAACATCAAGAAGGTGGCCCGCCAGGCCGCCGAGTTCACGGTCGAGTCCGGCCAGGCCAAGATGGCGCAACTGCTCCAGGCCCAGTCAAAGTTCGACGCCCTGTGGAACCACGACGACGACCAGGGCGTGGGCGCGCTCCGGGCCATCCAGCAGGCCGGCCGGGACGACTTCCTGATGGTCGGCGGAGCCGGCGCGCTGTCCGCCTTCCAGGCGATCAAGCAGGACAGCGGCGTACTGAAGGCGACCGTCCTGTACCCGCCCACGATGGCCGCCTCCGCGATCGACCTCGCCCGCGCCCTCGGCCAGGGCAAGGGTGTCGGCGGTCTCGCCGAGTTCGAGATCCCGGCGTCGATCACGCTCTACTCGGCCGTCGTCGACAAGACCAACGTCGACCAGTACATGTCCACCGGCTTCCGGTGACCGGTCCCGCCCGCACCCCCCACCGCGCGAGGACGTAAGCCCCCTACCGCGCCACGACCAACAGGAGGACGAGCGCATGGAACAGCCGCAGCCGCAGCCGCAGCCGTCGGCGGAACCAGAGACGGAACCGAGCGCCGGGAAACCCCCGTTGCGTGTCGGCATGGTCGGATACGCCTTCATGGGCGCCGCCCACTCGCAGGGGTGGCGTACCGCGGGACGCGTCTTCGATCTGCCCCGGCAGCCCGTTCTGGCGGCGCTGTGCGGCCGGGACGGCGTGGCGGCGCGGACGGCGGCCGACCGGCACGGCTGGGCGGCCGTCGAGACCGACTGGCGTGCGCTGATCGCCCGGGACGACGTCGACCTCGTGGACATCTGCACCCCCGGGGACAGCCACGCCGAGATCGCGCTCGCCGCGCTGGCCGCGGGCAAGCACGTCCTGTGCGAGAAGCCGCTCGCGAACTCGGCCGCCGAGGCCGAGACGATGACCCGGGCGGCCGAGGAGGCGTACGGTCGGGGGCAGCTGGCCATGGTCGGCTTCAACTACCGGCGGGTGCCGGCCACCGCGCTCGCCCGCCGGATGGTCGCCGACGGCCGGCTCGGCACCCTGCGGCACGTCCGGGTGACGTACCTCCAGGACTGGCTGGTCGACCCCGCCTTCCCGCTGACCTGGCGGCTGCGCAAGGAACACGCGGGCTCCGGATCGCTCGGCGACCTGGGCGCCCACATCGTCGACCTCGCCCAGTACCTCGCGGGGGAGCGGCTGGCCGGGGTGTCGGCCCTGACGGAGACCTTCGTACGGGAGCGGCCGCTGCCGGGCGGCGCGGGCAGCGGGCTGACGGCGATGCCGGCGGCGGGCACGGGCACGGTCACCGTGGACGACGCCGCCCTGTTCACCGGCCGGTTCGCCTCCGGCGCCCTGGCCTCCTTCGAGGCCACCCGGTACGCCACCGGCCGCAAGAACGCCCTGCGCATCGAACTCAACGGGGAACGCGGCTCGCTCTCCTTCGACCTGGAGCGGCTGAACGAGCTGTGGTTCCACGACGCCACGGAGCCGGGGGCGGAGGCCGGCTTCCGCCGCATCCTCGTCACCGAACCCGACCACCCCTACATGGCCGCCTGGTGGCCGCCGGGCCACGGCCTCGGCTACGAGCACACCTTCGTCCACCAGGCCCGCGACCTCGTGCACGCCATCGACGAGGGCCGCCGCCCCGACCCCTCCTTCGCCGACGGACTCCAGGTCCAGCGTGTCCTCGCGGCGGTGGAGGAGAGCGCCGAGAAGAACTCCGTCTACACGTCCGTCGCGGACTGAGGAGGCCCGTCACATGCCCCGCCCGTTCACCCTGTTCACCGGTCAGTGGGCCGACCTGCCCCTGGAGGAGGTGTGCCGCCTCGCCCGTGACTTCGGCTACGACGGACTCGAACTCGCCTGCTGGGGCGACCACTTCGAGGTCGACAAGGCGCTCGCCGACTCCGGCTACCTCGCCTCCCGCCACCAGCTCCTCGACAAGTACGGCCTGAAGTGCTGGGCCATCTCCAACCACCTCGTCGGCCAGGCCGTCTGCGACGCCATCATCGACGAACGCCACCGGGCCATCCTCCCCGGTGACATCTGGGCCGACGGCGACCCCGAGGGCGTACGGCGCCGCGCAGCGGAGCGGATCAAGGACACCGCCCGCGCGGCCGCCGCGTTCGGCGTCGACACCGTCATCGGCTTCACCGGCTCCGCGATCTGGCACCTGGTCGCCATGTTCCCGCCGGCCCCCGAATCCATGATCGAGCGCGGCTACGAGGACTTCGCCGAGCGCTGGAACCCGATCCTCGACGTCTTCGACACCGAGGGGGTACGGTTCGCCCACGAGGTCCACCCGAGCGAGATCGCCTACGACTACTGGACCACCCGCCGCGCCCTCGAGGCCGTGGACCACCGGCCCGCCTTCGGCCTGAACTTCGACCCCTCCCACTTCGTGTGGCAGGACCTCGACCCGGTCGGCTTCCTCTGGGACTTCCGCGACCGGATCTACCACGTGGACTGCAAGGAAGCCCGCAAGCGCCTCGACGGCCGCAACGGCCGCCTCGGCTCCCACCTGCCCTGGGGCGACCCGCGCCGCGGCTGGGACTTCGTCTCGGCCGGACACGGCGACGTGCCCTGGGAGGACGTCTTCCGCATGCTGCGCTCCATCGACTACCGCGGACCGGTATCCGTGGAGTGGGAGGACGCCGGCATGGACCGGCTCCAGGGCGCCCCCGAGGCCCTGGCCCGCCTGCGGACCTACGACTTCGAGCCGCCGTCGGCCTCGTTCGACGCGGCCTTCTCCAGCTGACGCACACGTCGGCTCGTCACGGCTCCGGGATGACGGCGCATCCCGGCGTACGCACCCGCCCCGTACAACCAGCCCCTCTCTGGAGGCCATTCGTGCACGGGAACGACCGCACCACCCGCACCGGAACCCGCAGAACACGCCTGCGCAAGTCGCTCGCCCTGCTCAGCGGTGCCCTGCTCGCGGGCGCCACCCTCACCCTGACCACCCCCCAGGCCGGCGCAGCCGTCACCGGCCAGGACGCCGCCGCGGCGACGGAGGACTTCCAGCAGGTCACCCTCGCCAAGGGGGAGGCGGAGGTCGGCGAGCCGATGTCGCTCGCCGTCCTCCCCGACCGCTCGGTCCTGCACACCTCCCGCGACGGCGAGCTGCGCCTGACGGACGCCGCGGGCAACACCCGCGTCGCCGGCAAGCTCGACGTCTACTCGCACGACGAGGAGGGCCTGCAAGGCGTCGGCGTCGACCCGGACTTCGCCCAGAACCGCTTCATCTACCTCTACTACGCCCCGCCGCTGAACACGCCGGCGGGCGACGCCCCGGAGACCGGCACCGCCGCCGACTTCGCGCCCTTCGACGGCGTGAACCGGCTCTCCCGCTTCGTGCTGGACACCGACGGCACCCTCGACAAGGCCAGCGAGAAGAAGATCCTCGACGTGTCCACCACGCGGGGCCTGTGCTGCCATGTCGGCGGTGACATCGACTTCGACGCGGACGGCAACCTGTACCTGTCGACCGGTGACGACTCCAACCCCTTCCAGTCCGACGGCTACAGCCCGCTGGACGAGCGCGCCGACCGCAACCCCGGCTTCGACGCCCAGCGCACCTCGGGCAACACCAACGACCTGCGCGGCAAGATCCTGCGCATCAAGGTCAACGCCGACGGCTCCTACTCCATCCCGGACGGCAACCTCTTCGCGCCGGGCACGGCCAAGACGCGGCCCGAGATCTACGCCATGGGCTTCCGCAATCCGTTCCGGTTCAGCGTCGACAAGAAGACCGGCATCCTCTACGTCGGCGACTACGGCCCCGACGCCGGCTCCGCAAACCCCGGCCGCGGCCCGGCCGGCCAGGTCGAGTTCGCCCGGGTGACCAAGCCCGGCAATTTCGGCTGGCCGTACTGCACCGGCGCCAACGACCCCTACGTCGACTACGACTTCGCGACGAAGACCTCCGGCGCCACGTTCGACTGCTCCGCGCCGAAGAACGACTCGCCGCACAACACCGGTCTCACCGACCTGCCCCCGGCCCAGCCCGCCTGGATCCCGTACAACGGCCCGTCCGTACCGGAGTTCGGCGACGGCTCCGAGTCCCCGATGGGCGGCCCGGTCTACCACTACGACCCCGCGCTCGACTCGCCCGTGAAGTTCCCCGAGGCCTACGACGGCGACTTCTTCGCCGGTGAGTTCGGCCGCCGCTGGATCAAGCGCATCAGCAGCGACGCCGACGGCAAGGTCCAGTCGATCGACGACGTCCCCTGGAGCGGCACCCAGGTGATGGACATGGCCTTCGGCCCCGACGGCGCCCTCTACGTGCTGGACTACGGCACCTCCTGGTTCGGCGGCGACGACAACTCGGGCCTGTTCCGCATCGAGAACGCCACCGACGGCCACTCCCCGGTGGCCCAGGCCGCCGCGGACCGCACCTCCGGACAGGCGCCGCTGAAGGTGGCCTTCTCCGCGGCCGGCACCAGCGACCAGGACGGCGACGCCCTCACCTACAGCTGGGACTTCGGCGACGGCGCCACCTCGACTGCGGCCGACCCCACCCACAAGTACAAGAAGAACGGCACCTACACGGCCACGGTGACCGCCAAGGACACCACCGGCCGGACCGGCAGCGCGAGCGTCCGGGTCGTCGTCGGCAACACCGCGCCCAAGGTCACCCTGGAACTCCCCCAGGACGGGCAGCTGTTCAGCTTCGGTGACGCCGTACCGTTCAAGGTGAAGGTCACCGACCCCGAGGACGGCAGGGCGGTCGACTGCTCCAAGGTCACCGTCAACTTCATCCTCGGCCACGACACCCACGGCCACCCGCTGACCTCCGCCCAGGGCTGCTCCGGCACCATCCGGACCAGCGCCGACGGCGGCCACGACGAGGACGCGAACATCTTCGGTGTCCTCGACGCCCAGTACACCGACGGCGGGGGCGGCGGCCAGGAAGCGCTCACCACGCACGCCCGCAGCGTCCTCGAGCCCCGCCACCGCCAGGCCGAGCACTTCGGCGACTCCTCCGGCGTCACGGTGACCGCCCGCAGCAGCGCACACGGCGCCAAGGTGGTCGGCGACATCCACAACGGCGACTGGATCTCCTTCACCCCGTACGTCCTGTCCGACGCCAAGAAGATCACCGCGCGCATCGCCTCCGGCGGCGCCGGCGGCACCCTCGAGGTACGCGCCGGATCCGCGACCGGCACCCTGCTGGGCAAGGCCACCGTGCCCGTGACCGGCGGCCCGGACACCTACCAGGACGTCACCGCCGGCCTGTCCCGCGCACCGCGCGGCACCACCACCCTCTACCTGGTCTTCAAGGGCGGCAGCGGTGCCCTGTTCGACCTGGACGACTTCACCTTCACCACCGGCTGAGAGGAGGGCACACCATGCGACCAACGGGCAGAATCACCACCGCGGTGCTCGGTGCCGCCCTGCTCCTCGGCTGTGTGACCGCACCCGCCGTGTCGGACCCGGCCCACCCCAAGCGCGTCCTGGTCTTCTCCAAGACCGCGGGCTTCCGGCACGACTCCATCCCCGAGGGCATCGAGGCCGTCCGGCAGCTCGGCCGGGCGAACGGCTTCACCGTCGACACCACCGAGGACGCGGGCGCCTTCACCGGGGGGAACCTCAGCCGCTACGACGCCGTGGTCTTCATGTCGACCACCGGTGACGTCCTCGACGCCGCCCAGCAGGACGCGTTCGAGGGGTACATCCGGCACGGCGGAGGTTACGTGGGTGTCCACGCGGCCGCCGACACCGAGTACGACTGGGCGTTCTACGGCGGCCTCGCGGGCGCCTGGTTCCAGAACCACCCGGCGATCCAGCCGGCCACGGTGAACGTGGAGGACCGCGCCCACCCGGCGACCTCGCACCTGGGACGGACCTGGGAGCGCACGGACGAGTGGTACAACTACCGCTCCGACCCGCGTGACCGCGCCCACGTCCTCGCCTCCCTGGACGAGACGTCCTACACCGGCGGCACCATGAACGGCGACCATCCGATCGCCTGGTGCCAGGACTACCAGGGCGGCCGCGCCTTCTACACCGGGGGCGGCCACACCAGGGAGTCCTACGCCGACCCCGCCTTCCGGCAGCACCTGCTGGGCGGCATCCGCTGGGTCGTCGGCGACACCCAGGCCGACTGCCGGCCCGAGAACGGCTACCGGCCGCTCTTCGACGGAACCTCCCTGGACGGCTGGCGACAGGCGGGCCCGGGCGGCTTCACCCTCTCCGACGACGGCACGCTCACGTCGACCGGGGGACTGGGGCTGCTCTGGTACACCCCGTCGAGCTTCGGCTCGTACTCGCTCAAGCTCGACTGGAAGGCCGCCGGCGACGACAACTCCGGGGTGTTCGTGGGCTTCCCGTCCTCGGACGACCCCTGGTCGGCGGTCGACAACGGATACGAGATCCAGATCGACGCCACCGACGTGCCCGAGAAGACCACCGGGTCCGTCTACGGCTTCCAGTCCGCCGACCTGAAGAAGCGCGACCGTGCGCTGAACCCGCCGGGGGAGTGGAACACGTACGAGATCCGGGTGCAGGGCGAACGCCTGCGCGTCTGGCTCAACGGCGTGAAGATCAACGATTTCACCAACACCGATCCGGCCCGGAGCCTGCGCGACGGACACATCGGCATCCAGAACCACGGAACCGGTGACGACGTGTCCTTCCGCGACATCCGGATCAAGGAACTGCCCGCCAAGGGCAGGTGAGCGGCGGCGGGCGGGGGACGCCGGACCCCCGCCCGCCGCCCTGGTCCCCCACTCACCCGGGGCTCGCGCCCGTCAAGGAGGCTGCCCATGTCCGCGTCCCTTCCCCGCACCCGCGTGGGAGTGTGGCTGATCGGTGCCCGCGGCTCCGTCGCCACCACCGCCGTGGCCGGCTGCGCCGCCGTAGCGGCGGGCCTGCGCCCGCCCACCGGCATGGTCACCGAGACGCCCCCGTTCGCCGACAGCGGTCTGCCGGCCCTCACGTCGCTGGTCTTCGGCGGCCACGACACGATGGACTGCCCGCTGCCCAAACGGGCGGAGGAGCTGGCCGCGGGCGGCGTCCTGCCGCACGGCCTCCCCGCGGCCGTGGCGGCCGAACTCGCCGCGGCCGACGCGGAGATACGGCCGGGCGGGCCGGCCCCGGGTGACACCCGGAGCACCGAGCGGCTGATCGCCGCCTTCACCGCCGACATCCAGGACTTCGTACAGCGCGGTGGCCTGGAGCGGGCCGTCGTCGTGAACGTGGCCTCCACCGAGCCGGCCGCCGACGGCGCGGCCCTGCCGCCGAGTTCGCTGTACGCGGCGGCGGCCCTGCGCGCCGGCTGCGGCTACGTCAACTTCACCCCGTCGACGGGACTGCACCACCCGGCCCTGGCCGCGGCCGCCGCGGCGAGCGGTGTGCCGTACGCCGGCCGGGACGGCAAGACCGGCCAGACCCTGTTGCGCTCGGTCCTCGGACCGATGTTCGCGCAGCGGGCGCTGGACGTGCGCGCCTGGTCCGGCACCAACCTGCTGGGCGGCGGCGACGGCGCGGCACTCGCCGATCCCGCGGCCGCCGCCGCCAAGAACGCCGGCAAGGAACGCGTCCTCACCGACACCCTCGGCGGCAGCCCCGAGGGCGAGGTCCACATCGACGACGTACCGGCGCTCGGCGACTGGAAGACCGCCTGGGACCACATCGCCTTCGACGGTTTCCTCGGCACCCGCATGGTCCTGCAGACCACCTGGCAGGGCTGCGACTCGGCCCTGGCGGCGCCCCTGGTCCTGGACCTGGCCCGACTGACCCTCCGCGCACAGGAGTCGGGCGCCCGCGGGCCCCTGACCGATCTCGGCTTCTACTTCAAGGACCCGGTGGGGGAGGGGCCTTCGGCGCTCGCGGAACAGTACGCGGCGCTCGTGCGGTTCGGGTGGCGGCTGCGGGGGGCCGCGTGAGCGCCCGGGCCTGGGCCGAACTGCTGCGTCTGCCCGCGCTGTTCACCGTGCCCGGTGACGTGCTGGCCGGGGCGGCGGCGGTACCGGGCCGGCCGGGCGGCCGTACCCTGCTGGCGGCCGCCTCCTCCCTCTGCCTCTACGAGGCCGGCATGGCGCTCAACGACTGGGCCGACCGGGAGGAGGACGCCGTCGAGCGACCGCACCGGCCCCTGCCCTCCGGCCGTGTCCGCCCCGCGGCCGCCCTCGCCGCGGCCGGTGCGCTCACCGCGGCGGGCCTGGCCCTCGCCGCCCGCGCCGGCCGCCCCGCCCTCGCCGTCGCGACGCCGCTCGCGGCGACGGTGTGGGCGTACGACCTGGTCCTCAAACGCACTCCGGCCGGACCCGTGGCGATGGCGGCGGCCCGCGGTCTCGACCTGCTGCTCGGCGCGGCGGCCACCGGGCCGGCGCGGGGGGTGGTGCACCGGGCCCTGCCCTCCGCCGCGCTGCTGAGCGCCCACACCCTGGCCCTGACCGCGGTCTCCCGCCACGAGACCACCGGGGGAGCCGCCCTGCCGCCGCTCACCGCACTGATCACGTCGGGCACCCTGGGGCTCCTGCTCGCCCGTGAACTCCCGGCGGGCCGGGGTGCCGCACCCACCCCCGGCCTGCCGGGCAGCGCCGGCGCCCGGCCACGGACGGGCCGGCCCCCGCTCGGCAGCGTGCTCACCGCCGCCTACACGGCCCTGGCCGCCCGCCCCTACCTCCACGCCGCTCTCCACCCCTCACCCCAGCTCACCCAGCGAGCCGTCGCCGGCGGCATCCGCGCGACCATCCCCCTCCAGTCCGCCCTCTGCGCCCGCGCCGGCGCCCCCGTCGCCGCGCTGTGCACCGCCGCGCTCGCCCCGCTCGCGGCGCGGTTCTCCAGAAAGGTGAGCGTCACATGACCCTCCGTTTCGGGTACGGCACCAACGGTCTCACCGGCCTGCGGCTGGACGACGCCCTCGCCCTGCTCGCCGACCTCGGCTACGACGGCGTCGGCCTGACCCTCGACCACATGCACCTCGACCCGCTCGCCCCCGGCCTCGCCGGCCGCACCCACCGGGTCGCGCAGCGGCTGGCCGAGCTGGGCCTCGACGTCACCGTGGAGACCGGTGCCCGCTACGTCCTCGACCCGCGCCGCAAGCACGGGCCCTCCCTGCTCGACCCGGACCCGGAGGCCCGCGCCCGCCGCGCGGACCTGCTCCTGCGGGCGGTACGGGTGGCCGCGGACCTCGGCGCGCGGGCCGTGCACTGCTTCAGCGGAATCGTTCCGCCCACAGTGGACGAACCGGCCACGGCATGGCAGCGGCTCACCGCGTCCCTCACCCCCGTCCTGGAGGCCGCGGGCACCGCCGGCGTCCCGCTCGCCGTCGAACCCGAGCCCGGCCACCTCCTCGCCACCCTCGCCGACTTCCACCACCTGCGCGCCCTCCTCGGCGACCCACCCGCCCTCGGCCTCACCCTCGACATCGGCCACTGCCAGTGCCTGGAACCCCTGCCGCCCGAGGACTGCGTGCACGCGGCCGCGCCCTGGCTCCGGCACGTCCAGATCGAGGACATGCGGCGCGGAGTCCACGACCACCTCCCGTTCGGGGAGGGCGAGATCGACTTCCCGCCGGTCCTCGCGGCCCTCGACGCCACCGGCTACCAGGGCCTCACGGTCGTGGAACTGCCCCGCCACTCCCACGCCGGCCCCCACCACGCGCAGACCTCACTGCCGTTCCTCCGCCGCGCCGCCGCGAGTCCCGTTCCCGTACCGGAAGGGAGCGCGTCGTGAAAGCACTCCACCGAGACCGCGCCACCGCCGAAGGGAGCACACCGTGACCCACGCGACCGTCGCGGCGTCGCCCTCCCTCGGCGCCCTGCGCGACCACCTCGACGCCCACCCCGACCGGGCCGCCCGCGAGTGGTACCGGCGGGCCCTGGCAGAAGCCGCCGACCATCCCGGCGGACACGGCCCGATCACCGTGTGGGAACTGCGGCTCGCGGAGGCCGGGCGCCGCTGCGGCAGCGGGCACGCCGACGCCGCCCGCGTCCTCATCCTGCACGCGGCCGGCGCCGACACCACCGCCCTCACCCGCGTCTACCGGCAGGGCACCGCCGCCGAACGCCGGGCCGTCCTGCTCGTCCTGCCCCACCTCGTGCCCGGACCGGACGCGCTCCCCCTGGTCGAGGACGCCCTGCGCACCAACGACACCCGGCTGATCGCGGCCGCCGTCGGCCCCTACGCGGCCCGCCACCTGGACGACCACGGCTGGCGGCACGCCGTCCTCAAGTGCCTGTTCACCGGCGTCCCCGTCGACGCCGTTGCCGGCCTCGCCCAGCGCGCCCGCGCCGACGCCGAACTCGCCCGGATGCTCACCGACTTCGCGGCCGAACGCACCGCGGCCGACCGTCCCGTCCCCAGCGGCCTGTACCGCGTGCTGGCCCTGGCCGGCGCGGAGACCCGCAAGGAGTCCTGATGCGCCTGTTCGACCCCCACATCCACATGACCTCCCGGACCACCGACGACTACGAGGCCATGCGGGCCGCCGGCATCCGCGCACTGGTGGAGCCCTCCTTCTGGCTCGGCCAGCCCCGCACCTCACCCGCCTCCTTCCTCGACTACTTCGACTCCCTGCTCGGCTGGGAGCCGTTCCGCGCCGCCCAGCACGGCATCGCCCACCACTGCACGCTCGCCCTCAACCCGAAGGAGGCCAACGACCCGCGCTGCGCCCCCGTCCTGGACGAACTGCCCCGCTATCTCGTCAAGGACCAGGTCGTCGCGGTCGGTGAGATCGGCTACGACTCGATGACCCCCGCCGAGGACAAGGCCCTCGCGGCGCAGCTCCAGCTCGCCGCCGACCACGGCCTGCCCGCCCTCGTGCACACCCCGCACCGCGACAAGCTCGCGGGACTGCGCCGCACCCTCGACGTCGTCCGCGAGTCCGCGCTGCCCATGGACCGGGTCCTGGTCGACCACCTCAACGAGACGACCGTCGGGGAGGCCAAGGACAGCGGCTGCTGGCTGGGCTTCTCCGTCTACCCCGACACCAAGATGGACGAGCGGCGGATGGTGCAGATCCTGCGCTCGCACGGACCGGAGAAGGTGCTCGTCAACTCCGCGGCCGACTGGGGCCGCAGCGATCCGCTGAAGACCCGCGCGGTGGCCGACCTGATGCTGGCCGAGGGATTCACCGCGGACGACGTCGACCGGGTCCTGTGGCGCAACCCGGTCGCCTTCTACGGGCTCAGCGGACGTCTGGACCTCGACGTGGCCCCGCCGGACGCCACCCACGAGGGCAACTCCCTCGCCCGCGGCGGGGAGTGAGGGATGCGCTTCCGGCATCCGGACGGCACGACCGTCCACCTCGCCTACTGCACGAACGTCCACCCCGCCGAGACCCTCGACGGCGTCCTCGCCCAACTGCGCGACCACTGCGAGCCGGTACGCCGCCGGCTCGGCCGCGACCGCCTCGGCATCGGTCTGTGGCTCGCCCACGACGCCGCCCGCGCCGTGGACACCGACCCGTCCGCGCTGCGCATGCTGCGCGGCGAACTCGACCGGCGCGGCCTGGAGGTCGTCACCCTCAACGGGTTCCCCTACGAGGGCTTCGGCTCCGACGAGGTCAAGTACCGGGTGTACCGGCCGGACTGGGCGGATCGCGAGCGCCTGGAGTACACCACCGCGCTGGCCCGGATCCTCGGCACGCTGCTGCCCGACGACGTCACCGAGGGCAGCGTCTCGACCCTGCCGCTCGGCTGGCGCACCACCTGGACCGCCGAGCGCGCCCGCACGGGCCACGAGGCCCTGCGCACCCTCGGCGCCCGCCTGGACGCGCTGGCGGAGCTGACCGGCCGCTCGATCCGCGTCGGCCTGGAACCCGAGCCCGGCTGCACCGTGGAGACCACCCACGACGCCCTGGCCCCGCTCACCGCCGTGCAGCACCCCCGCATCGGCGTGTGCGTCGACACCTGCCACCTCGCCACGTCCTTCGAGGACCCGCGGACCGCACTGGACGCCCTCGCCACCGCACGGATCCCCGTCGTGAAGTCCCAGCTGTCGGCCGCCCTGCACGCCGAACACCCCGGCCGGCCCGACGTGCGCGCCGCGCTCGCCGCGTTCGCCGAGCCCCGCTTCCTGCACCAGACCCGCACCGCCACGCCCGCCGGCCTGCGCGGCACCGACGACCTGCCCGAGGCCCTGAACGGCGACGCCCTCCCCACGACGGCACCGTGGCGCGCCCACTTCCACGTCCCCCTGCACGCCGACCCCGACGGGCCGCTGACCGCCACCCTCCCGGTGCTCCGCGACGCGCTCACCCGCCTCGTCGGCGGACCCCGCCCGCTCACCCGCCACCTGGAGGTCGAGACGTACACCTGGCAGGCGCTCCCGCCCGGCCTGCGCCCCCGCGGCCGGGACCGGCTCGCCGACGGCATCGCCGCCGAACTCGCCCTCGCCCGCGACCTGCTGACCGACCTGGGCCTGAAGGAGCTGCCATGACCGGACCCACCCCGCTGCTGGTCCTCGACGTCGTCGGCCTGACCCCCCGGCTCCTCGCCCACATGCCGCACCTCACGGCGCTCGCCGACAGCGGCTCCCGGGCCCACCTCGGTACCGTCCTGCCCGCCGTCACCTGCGCCGCCCAGTCGACCTTCCTCACCGGGACGCTCCCCGGCGAGCACGGCATCGTCGGCAACGGCTGGTACTTCCGCGAGCTCGGTGACGTCCTGCTGTGGCGCCAGCACAACGGCCTCGTCGCCGGCGACAAGATCTGGGACGCGGCCCGCCGCGCCCACCCCGGCTACACGGTCGCCAACATCTGCTGGTGGTACGCCATGGGCGCCGACACCGACATCACCGTCACCCCGCGCCCCGTCTACTACGCGGACGGCCGCAAGGAACCCGACTGCTACACCAGGCCGCCCGCCCTGCACGACGAACTCACGGGAAAACTGGGCACGTTCCCCCTCTTCCGGTTCTGGGGGCCGGGAGCCGACCTGGTCTCCAGCCAGTGGATCATCGACGCCACCCGGCACATCCTGCACACCCGCCACCCCGACCTGGCGCTCTGCTACCTCCCGCACCTCGACTACGACCTCCAGCGCTACGGCCCCGACGACCCGCGCTCCCTGCGGGCCGCCACCGACCTGGACACGGCGCTGGCTCCGCTGCTCGACGAGGCACGCGCGGAGGGCCGTACCGTCGTCGCCCTGTCCGAGTACGGCATCACCCGCGTCAGCAGGCCCGTCGACATCAACCGCGCGCTGCGCCGGGCGGGTCTGCTGGAGGTGCACACCCAGGACGGCATGGAGTACCTCGACCCGATGGCCTCCCGCGCCTTCGCCGTCGCCGACCACCAGATCGCCCATGTCTACGTGCGCCGGCCCGAGGACCTGGCCGCCACCCGCGCCGCCCTCGACGGGCTGCCCGGCATGGAGCAACTCCTCGACGACGAGGGCAAGAAGGCCCACCACCTGGACCATCCGCGCTCCGGTGACCTGGTCGCCGTCGCCGAACCGGACGCCTGGTTCACGTACTACTACTGGCTGGACGACGCCCGCGCCCCCGACTTCGCACGGCTCGTGGAGATCCACCGCAAGCCCGGCTACGACCCGGTCGAGCTGTTCATGGACCCCCACGACCCGTACGTCAAGGTCAAGGCGGCCACCGCGCTCGCCCGCAAGAAGCTCGGCCTGCGCTACCGCATGGCGGTCGTGCCCCTCGATCCCTCACCCGTCCGGGGCAGCCACGGCCGCCTCCCCCCGAGCGACGACGACGGTCCGCTCCTCCTGTGCTCCACCCCCCGCGCCGTCGGCGACCGCATCGCGGCCACCGACGTGAAACCGCTCCTGCTCCACCTCGCCGGTCTCCGCCCCGAACACCTGTGAAGGAAGGCACCCGTGAACAACACGCCTGACACCGACGACCAGCTGCGCCGCACTCTCGGCATCGGCCGCCGTCGCTTCCTGAGCACCTGCACCGCCGTCGCGGCGGGCGCGATCGCCGCACCCGCCTTCGGCGCGAGCCCCGTCCAGGCCGCTCCCCAGCCGGGCGGTGAGCACGGCAACGGGCAGGTCCTCGTCCCGGCCGACAGGCGCGGCATCATCCTGTACACCGTCCGCGACGCCATCGGCCGCGACCCGCAGTCCACGTCGCTGCCGTCCGGCTTCCGGGAGGTGTTCGAACAGCTCGCCCGGTTCGGCTACCAGCAGGTCGAGTTCGCCGGCTACGGTCAGCACGCCAACGCGCCCGGCGGGGCGAACCTGGAGTCCGTCGAGGGCGCGAAGCAGCTGCGCCGCTGGCTCGACGACCACGGGCTGCGGGCCCAGGGCAACCACGGCTTCATCCCCGGTTCCTGGCCGCTGAGCAGCACCGACCTGGACACCTTCAAGAAGCACCTGGAGATCGCCAACATCCTCGGCATGGCCCACGTGGGCACCGGTGGCGACCCCACCGGCAGTGCCTACCAGGCGGACTGGGACGTGGCCGCCGACAAGTGGCACGCCCTCGGCGAGCTGGCCCGCCGCGCCGGCCTCAAGCTGTACACCCACAACCACGACGCCGCCTACGGCTTCCTCCTCGACGGCGGCCCGCTCGACGCCCAGGGCCGGCCGACCCGCAGCTCCGGCATCCGCAAGCTGGAGTACTTCCTCTCCATCACCGACCCGAAGCTGGTCTGGCTGGAGATGGACATCTTCTGGGCGCACGTGGCCCAGTACAAGTTCCGTACCTACACCGCCCACGACGGCTCGACGCAGACGAACATCTTCGACCCGGCGGGCCTCGTCACCCGCCACGACAAGCGCTACCCGCTCTTCCACGCCAAGGACGGCGTCGTCAACGCGACGAACGGCATGGGCTACGACATGGTTCCGTTCGGCACCGGTGTCATCGACTACCGGACGTTCTTCTCCCGCGTGGGCCACCGCAACTACCACAACCCGATGGTCGAGCAGGACAACGCCCCGAGCTCCACCAGCCCGGGGCAGTCCCTGGAGCACGCGGCGATCGGCTACCGCAACCTGGCCGCGCTGCGCCGCTAGCGGCGGCGCCCGGCACACGAGTGCCTCCCCGGCGACCCCGGGGAGGCACTCGCCCCCTTCTCTCAGCCGGCCGCGAGGTCGGCCCGGAGGCGCACCTGCTCCTCCAGGCGGCGCAGGCTGCCGTCGAGCGCGTCGTTGACCGCCTGCTCGCCCGGGTCGTGGCCGGCCTCGAAGAAGGACAGGTGGACGGTCACCTCGCTGGCACCGCTGCCGATGCCCGCGACCTGCAGCCAGCCGGTGTAGCTGCCCTGCTCCCGGGTGCCCCACTCCAGGCGCATCTGGTCCGGCCGGGCCCGCAGCAGGGCCGCCATGTCCTCCCCGGACCGGTCCTCGTGCACGGTGACGGCAGGCGGGTCCCCCGCGTCCACGTGCAGCGCGTCGGGCAGCCAGGCATCGAGCTGGGAGGTGTTGGCCGCCTGGTCGAAGACGTGCTCGGGCTGTGCGGGCATCGTGCGGGAACGTTCGTACTCGGCCATGGCCGTACCGCCCCTCCGGTCGGAAGTCGTACCCCGACCGCGTGCCCAGTCGGGAGCCACCGAAAAGTCGGCATCCTTCGCGAACGGGACGCGGGAGCGGCCGGTCGTCGCCGTCGGGCCCGTCACAGGCCCAGTGCGATCGCCACGCGGGTCAGCTCGGCGGTGTTGGTGATGTTGAGCTTGGCCCGGATGCGGCGCAGGTAGGCGTCGACGGTGTGCTTGGAGAGTCCCATGTGGCGGGCCGTCTGCAGGTAGGTGCGGCCGGCGGCGATGTGCCGGAGCGTCTCCCGCTCGCGCGGAGCCAGCTCGGGGGCGGGGGCTTCGGTCTGCGGAAGGGTGAGAGTGGCGCTCATGGGGGGTTCCTCCGGCGGGCGGCTCGGGGGTCGCTGTGCTTGCGGGACAGCGGGGAGGTCTCTGACCGTTTAGGGCGTTTTGCCCTTGTTTCAATAGATTGCGCGCCCGACTTCATGAGGATGTCCGCCGACTGTCACAGGCGCGTCACAGGGGCGGGGAGGTGGTTTGAACCACCTCCCCGCCCCTGTGTTCACCTGCGCCCGTGCCGGGCCGCCGTCACGCCGCGGCGTCGCGTACCGCCCGTTCCACCAGGGAGACCCCGTCGCTCATGGACGCGCTGCCGTCGGACAGGGCCGCCACGAGGTACCGGTGCCCCTTCACGGTGACCTGGCCGATGCTGTTGACGTCCCACAGGCCGGTGGTGTTGCGCTGCAGCCAGCCGTTCTTCAGCGCCTGACGGGCGCCCGACCCCGGGTACGCCGAGACCCCCCAGGTCTGCTCGGGCACGACCCTGTTCATCAGGGTGCGGACATAGGTCCGGGACTGCGCGTCCAGGGTGCCGCGGCCCGTCTTCGCGGTTCCGGCGTCGTCGAAGACGGCGCGGAGCAGCCGTATCTGGTCGCCCACCGTCGTCTTCGTCAGTCCCCACCTCGTGCCCGACCCGCCGGTCGTCTCGGTCAGTCCGAGGCGCTTGTTGGCCGCGGCCAGGCCGGGGGCCCGGCCGATCGCGCGCCACAGGGCGTTGGCCGCCGCGTTGTCGCTGCGCCGGATCATCGGCTCGGCGAGTTTCCGTTCCGCGGCCGTCAGATGCCGTCCCGCGTCCTGCGCCTCGAGCAGCAGCGCCGCGAGGATGTCGACCTTGACGATGCTGGCGGTGTCGTACGCCTTGTCCTGCCCGTGGATCACAGGGGTGCGGCCCGTGCCGTCCAGGTCGAGCACGGCCGTCGTGGCGTGCGGCGCCTGCTCCTTGCCGGCCGTGCCGGAGCCGGTGGCGGCCGCCGCCGTCGCGGGTGCCACCAGGCCGAGGGAGAGCAGTGCCGCCGTCGAGGCCAGGAGCGTGCCGGCCGCGGAGCGCGAGGTGGGGGAGGGGTACGACATGGCTCCTGAACGTAGACAAAATGTGCCTCCGGTGACGTGGCCGCCGTCACTTCCGACCCTGTTCGCACCGGATTGTGAGAAGAGCCACCGTCCGGGTCGTCGGTCGCGCATTGGGGTGCTCGCCCGTGCGCGGCGGCGTGTACGCGCGGCCGGATGATCGCCCTCACATATCGTCGCCCGGACACCGACATCCGGAGTGATGATGGACAAATCGGATGAGTTGGTCGGTGTGGCCGAGGGTGTGGCGGTCGTACCCGTCGCCCCGCCCCTGAGCCGCATCCGCCCGTGGCCGTTCGGCGCCGCCCTCGTGCTCACGGCCGGTGCCACGGCCGTCCTGCTCCTCGCGGGCGCCCGCTGGCTGGACCAGCCCGCGGTGCAGGCCTGGCGCACCGTCTGCCTGGCCATCACCGTCCAGGCCCTGCCCTTCCTCCTCCTCGGCACCGCCCTGTCCGGCGCCATCAACGCGTTCGTGCCGGCCGACCTGTTCACCAGGGTGCTGCCGAAGCGGCCCGCCCTCGCGGTGCCGGTCGCGGGAGTCGCGGGCGCGGTGCTGCCGGGCTGCGAGTGCGCCTCCGTACCGGTCGCCGACAGCCTGATCCGCCGGGGCGTGACACCGGCCGCCGCCTTCGCGTTCCTCCTGTCCGCGCCGGCCATCAACCCGGTCGTGCTGACCGCCACCGCCGTGGCGTTCCCGGGCAGCCCCGCCATGGTCGTCGCCCGGCTGCTCGCCTCGCTCGGCACCGCCGCCGCCATGGGCTGGCTGTGGCTCTGGCTGGGCAAGGAGGAGTGGCTGCGGCCCCTCGTACGTCACCGGCACACCGGCCACCGGCACGGCCACAGCCGCTGGACCGAGTTCCGGCTCGGCTTCCAGCACGACTTCCTGAACGCCGGCGGTTTCCTCGTGCTGGGCGCCATGGCCGCGGCCACCTTCAACGTCGCCGTGCCCCGCTCCGTCCTCGACACGTTCTCCGGATCCGCCTGGCTGTCGGTGCTCTTCCTCGCGGCGCTCGCCGTGCTGCTGGCCGTCTGCTCGGAGGCCGACGCGTTCGTCGCGGCCTCCCTCACCGGCTTCTCGCCCACCGCCCGGCTCGCGTTCCTGGTCGTCGGCCCGATGGTCGACCTGAAGCTCATCGCCCTCCAGGCCGGCACCTTCGGACGTGCCTTCGCCTGGCGGTTCTGCGCCGCGACCACGGTGGTCGCGGTCACCGCGAGCGCCCTGATCGGAGGCGTACTGCTGTGAGACGCCCCGTACAGACCATGCTCCTGACACTGACCGGCCTCGGTCTGCTGCACGCGACCCTCCTCACCGACACCTACCTGCGCTACGTGAAGGCCGGACTGCGCCCCCTGCTGATCGTCTCCGGGCTGGTCCTGCTGGTCCTCGGCCTGGCGGGAGCCGCCGTCCGGGGATGGCAGCAGACCGCGGCGGCCGTCGGCCACGAGCACGGCCACGACCACACCGGAACCCCGCGCGTCGCCTGGCTGCTGTTCCTCCCGGCCGTGAGCCTGCTCTTCTACGCCCCGCCCGCGCCCGGCGCGTACACCGCCGCACACGCGAGCGACAAGCCGATCACCGTGCAGCGGGGATTCGCCCCGCTGCCCGCCGGCTCACCCCTGCCGCTGACCCTCACGGACTTCACCAAGCGCGTCCAGCAGGACCGCAGCAGGGCCATCGCCGGCCGCACCGTCCAGCTGACCGGGTTCGCCAGTCCGGCCGGCGACGACGGCTGGTACCTCACGCGGATCATCTTCAGCTGCTGCGCCGCCGACTCCCAGACGGTGAAGGTGCGCATGTACGGCGGTGAGGTGCCCGCGGCCGACACCTGGCTCGCCGTGACCGGGACCTGGCACCCCCAGGGCACCCTCGGCACGAAGACCGCCCCGGCGGCACTCGACGTCCGGGACGCCCGGCCCGTCGCCCAGCCGGTGAACGCCTACACCGACGACCTGCCGCTCCGGCCGTCCTGACCCCGGCCGCGGATGCGCGCTGTCCGCGGGAGGCCGCCGCCCTCATGCCCCCGGCCGCTCATTTCTGGCGGTACGGCGGCACCGCGGGCAGCGTGGAAGGAGGGAACAACGCGCGGGCCGGCGCCCTTGCCGCAGGAGAGGTGGCACACATGGACAGGGAAGTCTCCCAGCCGCGGATCGTGGTGGGCGTCGACGGCTCGCCGTTCTCGTACGAGGCGCTGCACTGGGCCGTACGCTACGCCGCCCTCGTCGGGGGCACCGTGGACGCGGTCACCGCCTGGGAGCTGCCGGGGCTGTACGGATGGTCGGCACCGGCCGTCGACACGGACATCGACGTGGACGAGGCCCGGCAGCGGATGACGCGGGAACTGACCGACGTGCTCGGCGCGGAGGGGGCGGCCTCGGTCAGCACCCACGTGGCCCACGGCAACCCCGCCGAGGTGCTGCTGCGGGCCGCCGAGGGCGCCGAGGTCCTGGTCGTCGGCAGCCGGGGGCGGGGCGGCTTCGCCCGCGCGCTGCTCGGCTCGGTCAGCCAGCACGTCTCGCAGCACGCCGGCTGCCCGGTCGTGATCGTGCGCGCCCCGGCCTCGTGACGCGGCGCCGCCCGCCCGGCGGCCGGCCACCCGCCCCCGCCTGGGACGTCCTTCCGGCGCGCCGTCGCCGCTGAGGGGCCGGTCGGCCCCGGCCGGGGACCACCGGTCCCTCGCCCGGCCGACACCGCGCCACCACGCTGGAACCCGACCGCTCGTCCGGGAGGTGGAGACCACGCCCGCCCGGGGTACCGCGACAGACGACCCGCCGCTCGCCGTCGTACCCGGAGCCCGCCCGACCCTGCCGACCACCATCGGAGTTCCCATGACCGAGAAGGCCGTCCACCGGGACGCCCCCGCACTCACCGACGAGGAACTGCGCACCCTGGACGCGCACTGGCGTGCCGCCAACTACCTGGCCGCCGGCCAGATCTACCTCATGGCCAACCCGCTGCTGACCGAACCGCTGCGAGCCGAGCACATCAAGCCCCGGCTGCTCGGCCACTGGGGCACCTCACCGGGCCTCAACCTCGTGTACACGCACCTCAACCGTGTGATCAAGGCGCGTGACCTGGACGTGCTGTGCGTGTGGGGGCCGGGACACGGGGGACCGGCCGTCCTGGCGGGCTCCTGGCTGGAGGGCAGCTACAGCGAGACGTACCCGGACGTGTCCCGGGACGCGGCCGGCATGGGACGGTTGTTCCGGCAGTTCTCCTTCCCCGGCGGGGTGCCCAGCCACGTGGCTCCCGAGACGCCCGGCTCGATCCACGAGGGAGGCGAACTCGGCTACTCCCTCGCGCACGCCTACGGCGCCGCCTTCGACAACCCCGACCTGCTGGTGGCCTGCGTCATCGGCGACGGCGAGGCGGAGACCGGCCCGCTCGCCGCGTCCTGGCACTCCAACAAGTTCCTCGACCCGGCGCACGACGGAGCCGTGCTGCCGATCCTGCACCTGAACGGCTACAAGATCGCCAACCCGACCGTGCTGTCCCGGCTCCCCGAGGACGAACTCGACGCGCTGCTCCGGGGGTACGGCCACGACCCCCTGTACGTCGAGGGCGACGACCCGGCCGAGGTGCACCGCGCCCTCGCGGCCGCCCTCGACGAGTCCCTGGACCGCATCGCGCGCACGCAGCGCGCCGCCCGGGCGGAGGGGACCGCCGAGCGCGCGGCCTGGCCGATGATCGTCCTGCGCACCCCCAAGGGCTGGACCGGCCCCGCCGAGGTCGACGGCGTACCGGTCGAGGGCACCTGGCGCGCCCACCAGGTCCCGCTGGCCGGTGTCCGTGACAACCCGGCCCACCTCCGACAACTGGAGCAGTGGCTGCGGTCCTACCGGCCGGAGGAGCTGTTCGGACCCGACGGACGGCCCGGCCCCGACGTCGTCGCCTGCGTGCCCGAGGGGGTCAAACGGCTCGGGGCGAGCCCGCACGCCAACGGCGGCCTGCTCGTCCGCGCCCTGCCGATCCCGTCCCTCGACGACTTCGCCGTACCCGTCGACAAACCGGGCACGACCCTGCACGAGCCCACCCGGGTCCTCGGCTCGCTCCTGCGGCAGGTCATGGCGGACACCCGGGAGAGCCGGGACTTCCGGCTCGTCGGCCCCGACGAGACCGCCTCCAACCGGCTCCAGGCCGTCTTCGACGCCAGCGGCAAGGCCTGGCAGGCGGCGACGCTCCCCGTGGACGAGCATCTCGACCGGCACGGCCGGGTGCTGGAGATCCTCTCCGAACACCTCTGCCAAGGCTGGCTGGAGGGTTATCTGCTGACCGGACGGCACGGGCTGTTCTCCTGCTACGAGGCGTTCGTGCACATCGTCGACTCGATGGTCAACCAGCACATCAAGTGGCTGAAGACCTCGCGCACCCTGTCCTGGCGGGCTCCCGTCGCCTCGCTCAACTACCTGCTGACCTCCCACGTCTGGCGCCAGGACCACAACGGTTTCTCCCACCAGGACCCCGGATTCGTCGACCACGTCCTCAACAAGAGCCCCGAGGTGGTCCGCGTCTACCTGCCGCCGGACGCCAACACCCTGCTGTCGGTCGCCGATCACGCGCTCCGCAGCCGCGACTACGTCAACGTGATCGTGGCCGGCAAGCAGCCCTGCTTCGACTGGCTGACGATGGAGCAGGCCCGCGACCACTGCGCGCGCGGCGCCGGAATCTGGGAGTGGGCCGGCACCGAGAACGGCGGCGAACCCGACGTGGTCCTCGCCTGCGCCGGTGACGTGCCCACGCAGGAGGTGCTGGCCGCCGCCCAACTGCTGCGCCGCCACCTGCCCGGCCTCGCGGTACGGGTGGTCAACGTGGTCGACATGACCCGGCTGCTGCCGCGCGACGACCACCCGCACGGCATGAGCGACTTCGAGTACGACGGCCTCTTCACCGCCGACAAGCCGGTGATCTTCGCCTACCACGGCTATCCGTGGCTGATCCACCGCCTCGCCTACCGCCGCATCGGGCACGGCAACCTGCACGTGCGCGGATACAAGGAGTCGGGCACCACCACCACACCGTTCGACATGGTCGTACGCAATGATCTCGACCGCTACCGGCTGGTCATGGACGTCATCGACCGGGTGCCCGGGCTCGCGGTGCGGGCCGCCGCCGTACGCCAGGCCATGGCGGACGCACGGATCCGGCACCAGGCGTGGATCCGCACCCACGGCACCGATCTGCCCGAGGTCGCGGACTGGACCTGGGAGGGCTGAGCGCACAGCGCGCCGGCCGCCGGGACCGTCCGTCCCCGGCGGCCGCTCTCTCGGACGGCCGGGATCCGGGGGGAGGTGCACGATGGTGTAGTGACCCTCGGTGGCCGAAGCCGGGAGACCGTCCCGGTGCCGCTCGCCGTCCGCCCCGCGGGTTCTGTGCCGGGCGAAGAGAACGCGCGGTGCGCGCCGGCCGGCCGCCCCGGCACCCGGACCCCGGTCCGGGCGCGCCGGACGCCGAGCGCACGGGTACGCCCCGAGGCGTGGCCGCCGGCGCACGAGAGGAGGCGGTGACGATGACCCGGACACCTCCCACAACGGTCACCCCGGTACGGCTGTGGCGATGGCGCCGCAACCCGCTCAAACGCCACAGCGACGTCGTCGAGGCCTGGATCGTCCTGGCCACCTGGGTGCTCGTCCTCATCGGCGGGACCCTCGCCGGCATGCTGGCGGCACAGTCCTCCGACGCGGCGTTCACCGCGCGCCGGGCCCAGCTGCACTCGGTGTCCGCCGTGCTGACCGACGACGCGGCGCGGACCCCGCCGTCCTCGACCGGGTACGACGACGGGCGGGTCTGGGCTGCCGTGCGCTGGACCGACCCCGACGGCTCGGTGCACACCGACCGGGCCAAAATCTTCCCGGGCGCCCCAGCCGGGAGCCGGCTGACGGTGTGGGCCAACCGCTCGGACCACGTCGTGCCCGCCCCGGTGACCGGGTCCGCGGCCGACGCCCAGGCGGCCCTCACCGGTGCCATCGTCGCCCCGTCGGCCGCCGCCGCCGTCTGGGCCGCGGGCTGGGTCGTGCGCAACCGGCTCATCCGCCGGCGCATGGCCGAGTGGGACGAGGAGTGGAAGCGGATCGGGCCGCGCTGGGGGACCCCGAGCGGAGCCTGAGCGACGGGACCCGTCCCGGACGGGAGGCGATGGCGCCGGCCGGGCCGTGCGGACAGGGGAGGGCGGGAAGGGCCATCCGCTTCTCGCGGATCCTGATTGCGCGGTGCGCGACTCCCGGCCGCTTCCCCGCGTCTGTTTCGGATCCTTCCCGCCACCACCAGCACACCACGGAATCGGCTCGGGCACCAGGGGCGCACGGCCGGGTTCCGCGACCCCGCCCCCCTTCGGTGCGCCGTCCCTCGAAGGGGTGGTTCCCAAGGCCAGGCCGGAGTGTCGGCGCATGACCGGAAGGCAGCCGGTGAGAAACACGGCATGCAGCAACCGCATCCGGGCAGCCCGTTCCCGGTTCCGCGCACCCCGTCCCCGACCGACGTCGTCTTCACGGCGGACTTCGCCTCCACCGAGCAGTGGGTGGAGGGCCGCTCATGGGCCTATCCCGGCGGCGGCCCGGTGAACCCGGACGACGACAAACTGGACTACCTCGTGACCGACCCCTCCTACTGCCGCACGGGCCTCTTCCGGGCCGTACGCAGGCGGGACGGCAGGTGGAACACGGGGCTGCTGACCACCGAGGGCAGCGACCAGTCGTTCATGGTCCGCTCGGGAGACGTGCTGGAGGCCCGGGTGCGGCTGCCCCGCGAGGTCGGGGCGTGGCCGGCGATCTGGACCTGGCGCGACGGCGACCAGGAGATCGACGTCTTCGAGTACCACCCGGACAATCCGAACCTGCTGGAGTTCGGCAACCATGTGCGCGACACCGGCTCCGCCTTCCGCAGCGACGCCGTACGGCCCGGTGCCTGGATCGACCTGAGGACCGAGTTCGGGGCCGAATCCGTCGTCTGGTGGGTGAACGGCACCCGGGCCTTCGCGGACCGGCGCGGGGTGGGCCGCCGCTGGCACGCGTACCTCATCGTCAACCTGTCGGTGTGCGCGGGCCGCTACCACCCGGCGCCCGCTCCCGGGACGCGCGAGATGTCGTACGAGGTGAGCGGCCTCCTCGTACGCCGTCCCGCGCCGGCCGGGGGAAAGTCCCACGGGGCGCCGCACACCGAGGGCGGGGAGCCGGCCGTGCCGCCGCCCGCCGCCGGCGGGGACGCGGCCGCCCTGGACGACGCGACCGGATGAGCGGGCCGGATCAGGCCGCCATCGCCTCCCGCACGTCCGGGTAGCAGTCGATGAGCGTGGTGAGGCCGACGATCTCCAGGGTCCGCAGGACGGGCCTGCGGACGCCGGCCAGCCGCAGCCACCCGCCGGGATCATGGGCCTGATGGGCGCCGATGAGGACGTTGATGCCGCTGGAGTCCATGAAGGCGACACCGGCGAAGTCCGCGACCGTACGGGCCGCCTCCGGAGGGTCGGGGGCCAGGGCCTGGCGGAGCAGACCCGAGGTGTGGTGGTCGATCTCCCCGGCCAGCGTCACGACGGCGACACCGTCGACGACGGCACGGCTGATCGACAGCCCGTCCGGTTCTGCTGCTTCGTATATGTGTGCAGTGTCTGCCACGCGTTCCTCGACAACGCTCGACGATCCTTGACCACAGCTTCCCCCTCCCCCTGGCTGCCCAGGATCGCGCGGAGGATGCCTGACGGACCCGTCCTCGATCGGCAGGCGTGCGGGCCGGGAACCCGGGTACACGCGGCTCTGTGAACGGGGTGACGAAGTGTGTCCGGAAGGAATCGGGTTCCCTCGGTGAGGGGCCTTTGGGGCCGCGCCGCGAGCCGTTGCAGCTGGCGGTGGAGCTGGACGGTGGCGACGGCGGGTGCATCGCACGGGCCCGCGACCGGGCCGGGGCGTTCCTCGCCCGGGCGCAGGCGGCCCACGGGGTGCCGGTGACGGCCCGCACGATGGATCTGACCCAGCTCGTCGTCAGCGAGCTGGTCACCAACGCCTGCAAGTACGCGCCCGGACCGGTGCTGCTGGTCCTGCGCATCGCCGACGGCGCGGTGGAGACGGAGGTCTGGGACAGCGATCCCGTCCTGCCGGTGGCCAGGGCCGCCGACCCGGGCCGGGTGGGCCAGCA
The DNA here is from genome assembly GCF_900105245.1 of Streptomyces sp. 1222.5. NCBI lineage: Bacteria > Bacillati > Actinomycetota > Actinomycetes > Kitasatosporales > Streptomycetaceae > Streptomyces > Streptomyces sp. 1222.5. The sequence goes on from NZ_FNSZ01000001.1 coordinate 8,051,026, forward strand.
CGGTCTGGAGATCGTGATGGCCGTCGTCCAGGGCTTCGAGGTACGGCGGGAACCGGTCGGCAAGCGCATCACCGCCCGCATCGCCCTCTGGGACGACCCCGTCCGGGACGTCGGCGACAGCGCCGCCCACTGACGGACGCGGCACCGCGGTAACGCTCGCCGACCCGTGAGCGCCCGGCGTGCGGGTGTGGTTTCGCCCGCGCCGGCGCCGGAAACCCGGCAGCGCGACGAAGGCCGCCCCGGCATCACGTCCGGGACGCGCCGTCGCGCCGTCGAGGGAAGGGGCGGGGCGATGACCTGGGACCAGACACCCGGCACGGCCCTGGTGACCGGAGCGTCGTCGGGCATCGGCGCCGAGTACGCCCGGCAACTGGCCGAGCGCGGCTGGGACCTGGCCCTGGTGGCCCGGCGGGCCGAACGGCTCACCGCGCTCGCGGACCGGCTGCGCGAGCACACGGGAGCGGCCGTGGAGACGCTGGTCGCCGACCTCGCCCGGCCCGCCGATCTCGCCCGCGTCGAGGCGCGAGCCGCCGCCGACGACGTGACCCTGCTGGTGAACAACGCCGGGATCAACGGGTACGGGCCGTTCGCCGAGGTCGACGCGGCCCTGCTCACCAAGGTGCTCCACGTGAACGTCGTGGTGCCCACGGTGCTGGCCCGCGCGGCCGTCCCGGGCATGCTGACGCGCGGCCGTGGCGCGGTCGTCAACGTCGCCTCGCTGCTGGCGTTCGCGGGGGACCTGGCCCCCGGCCCCCTGCCCCACCGGGCCGTCTACGGAGGCACCAAGGGCTACCTGGTGACGTTCACCAGGACCCTGGCCGCCGAACTCGCCGGCACGCCGCTGCACCTCCAGGTCGTCTGCCCCGGTCTCACCGCCACCGAGTTCCACCTCACGTCGGGCGAGGCTCCCGTACCGGGCGCGGAACGGGTCCACGAGGACGGCGGGATGGCGGCGTCCGACGTCGTCACCGCGTCCCTGGCCGCGCTCGACTCCGGCGAGGCGGTGTGCGTGCCCGGTCTGCGTGAGGCGGAGGCCGTGGATCGTCTCGCCGCCGCGGAACTCGCCCTGCGCGAGGGCTCCGGGCGGTCCCTCGCCCCTCGCTACCGCACCGTGGCGCCCTCGGACATCGGCGGCTGAGCACGGCCCCGCGCGGTCACATCCTGCGCAGGACGACGAGCAGGACGAGCAGCACGGTGGCGCCGGCCGTGGTGCCGTGGGCGACCACCGCCGTGAGCGGGAAGTGCCGTTCGGCCGTGGCACCGCCCTGCGAATGGCGGCCGGAACTCGGCAGCCAGCGCAGCAGCATCATGAAGCCGAACGCGGCGACGATCAGCACCACCGCACAGGCCGCCCAGGCCGAACTCCGCACCCCGCCCACGACATAGGCGGTCCAGGCGGCGAGGCCGGTCACGGCGAGGGCCACATGGCCCAGCACGAGCCACAGCGGCAGCCGTGTCACACCCGGTGTGCGCTGGCGCAGCCCGCCGTGGCGGATCCACACGGCGGCCAGGTAGCCGCCGAGGCCCGCGGTCAGCAGCCAAGCGCACAGAACGAAGAGCCGCATTCGTTTCGCCCCCCTGTCCTGGTACGGCCGGACCCGAAGCGGCGCGAGGTGGCCGCGTTCCTCAGGACAGCGCACGAGGCGGGAGGAGTCCGGACATCCATCCATCGATTCACCCTTAGGGGTGAAAAGAACAGGAGGGTCCCCATATGCGGGAACCCCGCCGGATCCTCTTCTCCGGCGGGGGTTCGGGCTGTGCCGGCCGACGACGGGCCGCGTCCCGGCGGGCGCCCTCAGTTCCGCACCATGACCCGGCTCAGGGCGGCCACGCCGAGCGCCGCGAGGGCGATCTGGATGAGCCATTCGATCCAGTCGACGCCCTTGGTGTCGGCGACACCGAGTCCGGCCGCGATGGCGGTTCCGATGAAGGCGGCGACGATGCCGACCACGATCGTCCAGAGAATGCCGATGTGCTGACGGCCGGGGACGACGAGCCGTCCCAGGACACCGATCACGATGCCGATGACGAGTGCGCTGATGATCCCGGATATCTCCATGGCTGGCAGGCCACCCCTTCGTCGTTGATGGCATACGTGTGCCCGCTCGACATCGCGGCACGCTCACGGGGGCCGCGGTCCGCGCCGTCCGTCCGGAGGTGACACCCTGCCGGAGGGTCTTCCAAAGCCGCGCCTACACTTGGTGAGCGTGTGTGCTCCGACGGTGACGAGCGTGGACGGGAGGGAACCGTGAGGGACGACGGCACCGGCTTCGAGGATCCGCCCGCCGAGGTGCTGTCGGATGCCGCCGCGGCGTTCGGTCTGCTCGCCTCCGCGGCCCGCCTGCACCTGATGTGGGCCCTGTCGCAGGGCGAGAGCGACGTCACGCATCTCGCCGACCGGGTGGGCGGAGCCCTGCCCGCCGTCAGTCAGCACCTGGCGAAACTCAGACTCGCCGGCCTCGTACGCTCCCGCCGCGAGGGCCGACGGCAGGTGTACTACGTCGACGATCCGGACGTCGTCACCCTGGTCCGGGTCATGGTCCGTCAGCTGACGGCACGGCCGCGCCACCGCACCGGGGGAGCGGACCGGCTGCGCGGGACCGGAGCCTGAGACCACCTGCTCGGCGGCGTGGCGCGCATGAGATGCCTCACCTGTGAATTGCGTGTGGATCTGTACGGTTCGCGCCGCGGGTTTGTTAGATTGCGCAACTACGCAACCGAGGTGAACCGCCCCTTCGCCTGCCCGCACACCGCCGCGCAATCCCGTCCGCCCACCGGACGGCCCGGCCCGACGGGCCCGACCGTTCCTGGGAGTGCAGATGAGCGACCCGTGGGACGGTCCTTCCGGTCAGGTCACGCGCAGCCGTGGCGCGCGGGTGCCCGGACAGCGTACGACCGGACCCGACGGGCCGAGGCCCTCCGGCGGCCGGGCCGCGGCCCGGCTCGCCGCCCGCTCCGCCGGCGGCCGGCGGCCCCACCGCGGCCGTCGGGCGGGCCGGGGCAGGCGGATCCTGAAGGTCCTCGCGATATGCCTGTCCGTACTGGTCGTGCTCACCGCGGGCGCGGGCTGGTGGTTCTACGAGCACCTGAACGGCAACATCCACAGCGTCTCGCTCGACGGCAAGGGCGGCACGGAGAAGGCCGACGCGTTCGGCCGCACCCCGATCAACATCCTGGTCATGGGCTCCGACGGACGGACCAGCAAGACCGACTGCAAGCTGGGCGGCGGCTGCCGGACCACCGGCGTGCAGACCGGCAGCAACGCGGACGTGCAGATGGTGATGCACATATCCGCGGACCGTTCCAACGCCACCGTGATGAGCATCCCGCGCGACACCATGACGAAGGTCCCGGCCTGCAAGGACCGGGAGACGGGCCAGTCGACGAACGGCTACTACGGGCAGATCAACAGCGCGCTGCAGTACGGCCCCGCCTGCCAGGTGGCCACCGTGCACCAGCTCACCGGCATCCCCATCGACCACTTCGTGAAGCTCGACTTCTCCGGCGTCGTCAAGATGTCCGACGCGGTCGGCGGGGTCTCCGTGTGCGTCAGCGACGACGTCTACGACACCTACTCCCACCTGAAGCTGTCCAAGGGGACCCACACCCTCAAGGGAGTCGCGGCCCTGGAGTTCGTCCGCTCCCGGCACGGCTTCGGCGACGGCAGCGACCTGGGCCGGACCCTCTCGCAGCACATCTTCCTCAGCGCGATGATGCGCAAGTTCAAGAGCGCCGGCACGCTCACCGACCCCACCGCGGTCTACTCGCTCGCCGACGCCGCCACCAAGGCGCTGACCGTGGACGACGGCCTGGGCACGGTGAAGAAGCTGATCGCGCTGGCCGACGACGTGAACAAGGTCCCCACCAAGCGGATGACCTTCACGACCATGCAGACGGCCCCGGACCCGGCCGACGACAACCGCCTGGTGGTGGGCCCGGGAGCGAAGACCCTGTTCTCGACCATCGCCGGCGACCAGTCCCTGACCACCGGGTCCGGCAAGAAGTCCGGGGCGGCGTCCGCGACCGCGAAGGCCGGGGCGACCGCCTCGCCGGTGCCCGCGTCGGAGATCGCCGTGACGGTGGAGAACGGCACCTCGATCACCGGCCGCGCCTCCGCCGTCGCCGCCGCCCTCGTCGACCAGGGCTTCAGCTCCGCCACCACGGCCAACGCCCCGAGCCCCGCGACGACCACCACCCTCACCTACGGCCCCGGTCGCAAGGACGCCGCCCGGACGGTCGGCGAGGCCCTGGGACTGCCCGCGTCCCATCTGAGGGAGGGGGCCGGCACCGGCCTGACCCTCGTGATCGGCAGCGACTGGCCGCACGGCACCGGCTATCCCGGCGGCTCCTCACCCGCGCCCGCCGACACCAACGCCGCGGTCTCCCACGCACACGCCTCCACGGCCGCCGAGGCCAAGACGTGCGCCAAGGTCAGCCCCTACCGGACCGTCTCCCTGAACGGGATCTCGATGACGCCGTCGCAGGCGTACGCCGCGGCACGGAGCAAGCCCGACTCCGACGAGTGACCGGGCCGGTCAGGGACTGGCGATGTCGAAGCCGTAGCGCAGGGGCTCCTCGGTGACGGTGTAGTCGCGGCGGTAGACGTACACCGCTTCCGCGCGCATCCCCTCGACGGACGCGCCCTCCACCTGGCAGGGGCAGGTCACCTGGATCGTGCGCGGCCGGTCGGAGACCTTCATCCGCAGCCCGTGCGCGGGTCCTCCGTCGAGCACCGCGATCTGCCAGCCGGTCACTTCGGTCGTCTCCACGGCCGACAGTTTAGAGGTTGCGCAAGTCTCCGCCCGGTGAGCCGGATCACGTCCCGGGCGGCCGGGTCCCCCCGTCCGCGGACCCGAGGCCGGGCCGTCGGCTCAGATCTTCCGCCAGCGCGCGTTGCACCACGAGAAGAGCCCGAACGCGGCCAGACCGAGCGCGATCAGGGCGAGCAGCCAGGGGCCGGCGGGCAGATCCCGGAACGCGCGCAGGGTGTCGTCCATGCCCTTGGCCTTGCCCGGCCGGTGCTGGACGGCCGCGACGACAGCGAAGACGCCGGCCACCGCGAAGACGAGGCCGCGCGCCGACCCGCCCGTGACGCCCAGGAAGTCGGTCACCTGCCTGGTCCGCTTCGACATCTCCCCGGTGCGCAGGTCCTCCCGGAACTTCCGCTGCACCGCCCGGAACGCGATCCACAGGCCGGCGCCCACCACGACGAGCCCCGCCACACCGACGAGCCACTGGCCCGCCGGCCACTTGAGCACCATGGCGGTGACGTCGTCGGACTGCTTGTCCGAGGAGCCGCTGCCGCTGCCCCGGGCCCCGGCCGCGTAACTCAGCACCGAGTACGACAGGAAGGCGTAGAACACGGACCGGCCGGCGTTGGCCGCGCGCTTCGACAGCTTGGAACCGTCCGGTCCCGTCCCGCCGAACACGGCCTCCGACAGGCGCCACAGCCCCATGCCGGCGAGCGCGATGCCCACGACCCACAGCAGTACCGACCCGAACGGCTTGTCGGCCAGCTCGCCGAGGGCACCGCCGCGGTCGGCCTGCTGGCCGCCGCCGTCCCCGGCGAAGGCGATCTGGAGCGCGATGACACCCACGAGTACGTAGATCAGCCCGCGTGCCGCGAATCCCGACCGGGCCGCCACCGCCATTGCCGTGCTGTCGGCCGCCCGGCGGGCCCGAAACCGTCCATGCAGTGCCCCAGACTGTGTGCCCATACTTCGCCGATGCCCCCGGCTCGCGGTCCGACACCTGCCCGGGGACCTCCGGCCGGGTCCGCCGCGCTACCCCGTCCGCTGCGAGGCCGCCGCGGTGGGGCGCAGGTCGGCGAGGGTGAGGGGATGGGCGGGCGGGTCGGGCAGGACGAGACGGGACGTGGTGTGCAGGTGGTCGTCGACGTGCAGCAGCTCGCCGGGCTCCATGAGCCGCCAGTGCGGGTTCTCGTCCATGGGCTCGCTGGCCACGACGACGGCGGGACGATCGCCCAGACCCGGCGAGTGCACGCGCATCCGGCCGTGACTGCCGGTGTGGTCGAGATGCCGCGAGCCGTGATGTCCGCCCGCCGGCCGCCGGAGGACGTACAGCTCGTGCGTGGCGGGATAGCGCAGAGCCCACAGCTCACTCGGGGTGACGAGAATGATGTTGAGGGCGTAGAGGGGCAGATTGCCTGCGGTCCAGCGGGCCGCCGCGGCGATCCCGGCGGACACGTCGCCGCTGTTCGCCGCGATCTCCCGGGTCACCAGGGCGAAGAAGCGCTCGGAGTCGGTGTCGCCCTGCACCAGGGAGAGGTCGTCGCCGAGATGGCGGTCGAGTTCGTCCAGCCCTTCGATCACGCCGTTGTGCGCGAGCAGCCGCCCCTGCTGCTCGAAGGGATGGGTGTTGCGGACGTCCAGGCCGCCGGTCGAGGCGAAGCGGATGTGGGCGATGAAGGTGGCCGACTCCACCTGCCGGGCCTCCTGCGCGAACGCGCGGTCCTCGTAGGCGGCGATCGGTGCCTTGTGCACCTCGGGCGTCCCGTCGGGGGCGAAGAACCCCAGACCGGTGCCGTCGGGTTCGCGGTGACTCTGCGCACTGAGGCTGTCGGGGGCGTCCAGCAGCCAGAACGTGGCGGGTGTGCGCAAGGGGGAGCTGCTCAGCCCGAAAAGGCGGCACACGGTGTCCTCCTTCGTCGCCGCTGTACGACCATCGTCGCGCGCCCGTCGCCGCCCCGCACGTGGCGCGGCGCTCCGCGCGGGCGGTGGCGCCCATACGCCGGGGTGCGGCCCACCCCGCAGGTGGACCGCACCCCGCACGGCGTGCCCGGTCGGGCGTCAGCCGCCCACGTGCCAGCTGAATCCGCCGTTGTGCGCGGCGACGGAGAACAGCACCAGCCACAGCACCACGTCGACGATGCCCAGGACGATGCCGGCCTTCGCCATGCCCGCGCCGTTCTTCACCGCCGCCTGCCGTCGGGCCACGGCGCCGAAGACGATCGCCAGCGGGCCGAGGACGATGTTCAGGATGAAGAGCCCGACGATGCCGCAGCACAGGCTCGCGATCGCCAGACCGTTGGTGCCCGAACGGGAGGAACTGGCAGAGTGACTGCCGTAACTCGTCATGACAACTCCAGTGTTGACGGATGTCGGGCCGAACGGCCCCCACACTTCTTGGTTTTCGCTTGACCAACCGGATGCCCTCTTTGCCCGCCCGCATGTCGGCCGGATTCTTCCGGTGGAGACGCCGGGCCGCCGTCGATCTCGCCGAGACAGGCATGCATGGCGACTGTGCGGGTACGCGGCGTGTCGTTGACAACACCGCAGATACGGACCCATCCGGGAGGGGAACACCATGACGACGCAGACCGTGGCGGGTCAGGACACGCGAACGGCAGCCGAGTTGCCGGAACTCGTCGACCCCTCGAGCGTGGCTCCCCGGGACGCGCGGGCGCTGTCCAAGGTGTTCTTCGACCAGCTCGCGGTGCTGGAGGAGGGCACGCCCGAGTTCCAGTACGCGCGCAACACGCTGATCGAGATGAACATGTCCCTCGTCCGTTTCGCGGCGGCGCGGTTCCGCAGCCGGGGTGCGGAGGAGATGGAGGACATCGTCCAGGTCGGCATGATCGGTCTGATCAAGGCGATCGACCGGTTCGAGCTGTCCCGTGAGGTGGAGTTCACCTCCTTCGCGGTGCCGTACATCGTGGGCGAGATCAAGCGCTTCTTCCGCGACACGTCCTGGGCCGTGCACGTGCCCCGGCGGCTGCAGGAGGCCCGCGTCCAGCTGGCTCGCGCGACCGAGGAGCTGCGCAGCCGGCTCGGCCGTACCCCCACGGTCAAGGAACTGTCCGAGCTGATGTGCCTCTCCGAGGACGAGGTCATCGAGGCCCGCCTCGCGGCGAACGGCTACAACTCCGCCTCCCTCGACGCGGCCATCAACAGCAGCGAGGACGGGGAGACGGCTCTGCAGGACTTCCTCGGGACCGAGGACACCGCGCTGGAACTGGTCGAGGACTTCCACGCACTGGCCCCGATGATCGCCGAACTGCCCGAGCGGGACCGCCTGATCCTGCATCTCCGCTTCGTCGAGGAGATGACCCAGGCGCAGATCGGCGAACGCCTGGGCGTCTCCCAGATGCATGTGTCGCGTCTGCTCTCGCGCACCCTGAAGCGGCTCCGGGAAGGCATGCTGACGACCCAGTGAGACCGTCCCCCGGTCGCGGACCGGGCGTACGGCGAAGGCTCCAGGAGGCCGCGGTGACCATGTCACCGCGGCCTCCTTGCCGTATCGCCGTGCGGTATGGTACGAGCTGGTTGGTTCAATCTTCAGCTTGAGGAGGGTCGATGGCTCAGCAGGAGCGAGCTGTCCGGACCCGACGCGCTGTTCTGGAAGCCGCAGCGGCCGTCTTCGCGGAGCGCGGGTACGCGGCGGCCACGATCGCCGAGATCCTCCAGCGGGCAGGCGTCACCAAGGGCGCCCTGTACTTCCACTTCGACTCCAAGGCGGCCCTCGCCCAGGGCGTGTTGCAGGAGCAGATCACCACCGAGTACCACCTGCCCCGCGAACTGAAGTTGCAGGAGTGGGTGGACGCCGGCATGACCCTGGCCAAGCGCCTGCCGCAGGAGCCCATGCTGCTCGCCGGGGTCCGGCTCTCCGCGGACCTCCAGGGACGCGACGTCTTCGGCAGCGCCTGGCCGGCCTGGGCCGAACTGACCGCCCGCGTGCTGGAAGAGGCCAAGGAGCGCGGCGAGGTGCTCTCGCACGTCGTCCCGGAGGAGTCCGCCCAGGTCTTCCTCGGCGCCTGGATCGGGGTGCAGTTCGTCTCCCAGGGCGTGGCGGGCTGGACCGACCTGGACGCGCGGATGTCGGCGTTGTTCAACCACCTGCTCCCCGCGATCGCGGCCCCGTCCGTCCTCGCCCGGCTCGACACCGCCCCCGACCGGGGTGCCCGGGTGATCGCCGAGGTACGACGAAGGCCGAAGGCCCTCGCGACCGCCACCGGCTGAACCACCCGGCCGGATCCGTTCCGCCGCCGCTGTGGGGGGGAGTCCCGCCCGGCCGTGCACCCTTCGGGACGCCGCCGGAAAATCCATGGAGGCGCCGTGGGCTCCGGTGTCATCATGTGCGGCATGACCACGACACGAAAGGCCCGTGCCGCGTAGACGGCCGGGAGAGGTCCGGACCGCCCTTCCCCGGCGGCACCGGACGCACGCCAGGACGACGGTGATCGACGGTCTGTCCCGCGGTGCGCTGGGTGAGATCGACCGGCTCGAACGCGCGCGGACCCACTGGGGACCGGGAGAGGTCGCCACGGCCGTGCGCTTGTGGAAGGACTACGTCCGGACCCCGGAACGCCTGTTGTGGCAGGACCACGAACGGGGCAACACGCACGGGGACTGCTGCGGCGGTGATCCCCGGGAGGCGCGTGCGCTCCTCGACACCGTGATGCGCGCCCTCCCGGCCCGCTCAGCGCGCGAACTCAGGGCCGTCGTCGCGAGGTCCGACCGGGTGTGGGGCTCCGAGGTAGGTTGATCAGGTGAGTTCACTGCCGATGATCCTGCTGCTGTCGGGGAGCCTGCGGGCCGGGTCCACCAACGAGACCGTGCTGCGTACCGCGCAGGCCGTGGGTCCCTCCGCCGGGGTCGCCACTTCGTTCTACGACGGCCTCGCCGGGCTTCCGCACTTCAATCCCGACGACGACAACGACCCCCTGCCCCCTCCGGTGGCCGAACTGCGGGCGGCGATCGAGGGGGCGGACGCGGTCCTCGTCTGCACGCCCGAGTACGCGGGCACGCTGCCGGGGTCGTTCAAGAATCTGCTGGACTGGACCGTCGGCGGCACCGAGATCTGCGACAAACCCGCCGCGTGGGTCAACGCGGCGGCTCCGGGCCGCGGGCAGGGCGCCGAGGCCACACTGCGGTCCGTTCTCGGCTACACCGGCGCCGACATCGTGGAGGCGGCCTGCGTCCGGGTCCCGGTGGACCGGGGCATGGTCGGCCCGGACGGCCTCATCACCGACGAGGAGGCCCGTCGGCGGCTCCGCGCCATCCTCGAGCTGCTGGCCGGCGCGTGCGCCCGCCGACCCAGCGGGCTTGAGTCTCCCGCAGGGGGAGACACCAAGCTGGAGGCATGAACGGCGGAATCCTGTACTCGATAGGCGAACTGGCCCGGCGCACCGGGCTCACGGTCAAGGCGATCCGGTTCTACTCGGACCGCGGCATCGTGCCGCCGGCCGATCGCACCCCGGCCGGCTACCGCCGCTACGGCCAGGACGCCGTGGCGCGCCTGGCGTTCGTCCGGACACTGCGCGAACTCGGCCTCGGCCTCGACGCGGTCCGCCGGGTGGTGGACCAGGAACTCACGCTCGGCCAGGTCGCCACGGAGCACGCCGCCGCCCTCGACCTGCAGATCACGGTCCTGCGGCTGCGGCGTGCGGTGCTGACGGCGGCGGCAGCCACCGGGGAACCCACGATCGAGGGGATGGAACGCATGCACCGGCTCGCCACCCTGTCCGAGGCGGAGCGACACCGCCTGGTGGACGACTTCCTGGGCGCGGTCTTCGACGGCGCACCTCCCCACCCGGGAAGCACCGCGATCCGGCGCTCCCTGACCCCCGAACTCCCCGACCGCCCCACGGAGGAGCAGGTCGCGGCCTGGGCGGAGCTGGCGGAGATGTCCACGGACCCGGGGTTCCGCTCCGGCCTCCGGCGCCTGCTGGACGAGCACGCGGCCGGACAGGGAGGCGGCACCGCCGGACCCCCGCGGCCGGACGTCGTGGCCCTGGCCCGCGACGCGGTGGCGCCGGCCCTCGCCTCGGGGGTCGACCCGGCATCACCGCGGGCCGACCCCGTCGTGGCCGCGCTGACCTCGCGCTGCGCGGCCGCCGTGGGCCGCCCCGACGACGCCCGGCTGCCCGCGCGGCTCCTTCACCGGCTCCGGGCCGCGCGGGATCCGCGGTGGGACCGGTACGTCCACCTGCTCGCCGTGGTCAACGGCTGGCCCGCCCCGCAGCCCCTCGGACCGGTGGTCGACTGGGCCGTCGAAGCCCTGAGCGTCCGGACGGCCCGGTGAAGGTCAGCCGCTCACACTCGTCGCGCCCGTCTCCAGGTGCCCGGTGAACCGCCGCGACCAGGTGGCGTCGGAGTCGACGGTCACCGTGAAGTCGTACCAGCCGTTCTGGTACGCGACGGCGTTGAAGAAGTCCTCCGCGGAGGCGCCCGCTGCGACGGTGTACGTCCACGGGCCGTCGCTGCGGTAGTGGTTCGAGGTGATGGTGAACTTCACCGACGCCGAACCCGAGTTGGTCATCCTGAAGTACACCGCCGGCTTTCCGGTGCCGGGCTCCACGGCGTAACGGGTGCTCACCTCGGCCCCCTTGCCCGCCTTGGTCGCGTCGCCCTCGAAGCGCCGCAGGAAGCGGTTCGGACCGAGCATCGTCAGGTCGTACCTGCCGTCACCGTAGCCCGCGCCGATGGAGAACCAGTCGGAGGCGGTGCCGCCCGCGTCGACGGTGTACTGCCAGGGCGTGGTGTCCCGGTAGGCGCCCGGATGGAGGGAGAAGTGTGCCGCCCGGGTCGCCGGCGCGCCCTGGTTGGACATGGTGAACCAGGCGGTGATCTTCCCGGCGTCCCCGAACTCCAGGCGGTCCAGCCAGCCGTTCGGCTGGTACGGCAGCGCACGCGCCGGGCGCGTGCCGCTCTCCTGGGCGGGCAGGGCGTTGTTCGTGGGCACCGGGTTCGGCAGGGGACCGCAGGTGCTCATGCCGAGGACACCGGTCGCCGGCAGGGTCGCCGGGCCGTACACCGGACGGGCGAAGTCGAAGACCCCGGTGAGGTCGCCGCTCACCCTGCGGCGCCAGTCGCTGATGTTGGGGCACTTGGCGGGCGTGCCCAGCGCGCTCGTCCAGGTCTCCAGGAAGCGCAGCACCGAGGTGTGCTCGAACACCTCCGAGGAGACCCAGCCGCCGCGGGTCCACGGCGACACGACGATCATCGGGACGCGGAAGCCGAAACCGTACGGCACCCCGTTGAGGAACTCACCGGCCGTACCGGCGGGGGGCGCCGGCGGGGGCACGTGGTCGAAGAAGCCGTCGTTCTCGTCGTAGTTGAGGAAGAGGACCGTCGAGTCGAAGACGTCCTGGTCGGCCGCGAGGGCCTGGTAGACGAGGCCGACGAAGTGGGCGCCGTCGCCGGGCGGGGCGTAGGGGTGCTCGGAGAAGGCCTGGTTGGGGACGACCCAGGAGACCTGCGGGAGGGTGCCCGCGACGACGTCCGCCCTGATCGCGGCGGCGATGTCGTCCGGGGTCGAGCCGGTGGCCCTCGGTACGGAGGACATGCCCCGGTCGTACAGCGCACTGCCCGGCTTGGCGCTCGCGAAGGTCTTGAAGTAGGCGCAGCCGTTGTCGCCGTAGTTGTCCGCCGCGTTCTGGTAGACCTTCCAGGTCACCCCGGCGCTCTGCAGGGCTTCGGCGTAGCTCTGCCAGGTCAGACCGGACTCGTCGCCGCCGTCGTAGCTGGACTGGTCGACCTTGCCGCTCCACAGGTAGGTGCGGTTGGGGCCGGTGGCGCTGAGCGTGGAGCAGAAGTAGGCGTCGCAGATCGTGTAGTTGTCGGCGAGCGCGTAGTGGAACGGTATGTCGGACCGGTCCAGGTAGCCGAGAGAGCGGACGTTGCCGACACCCGCGACCCAGTTGTCCATCCGGCCCTTGTTCCAGGCGGAGTGCTGCGAGGACCACGAGTGGGGCAGGTCGCCGTTGCACTGCGCGAGCGCCCCGCCGTCCTTGCCGCCCGCGGGCGGGGTCGCGCTGAGCTTCCACGGGTACTGGCGGCCCGTACCGTTGGGCTGGTTGAAGACGCTGTATCCGCCGTTCAGGGTGATGCCACTGCGGTCGTCGAAGCCGCGGACACCCTTCAGGCGGCCGAAGTAGTGGTCGAAGCCGCGGTTCTCCTGCATGAGGATCACCACGTGCCGAACGTCCTTGATCGTGCCGGTCGCCGTCGCCGTCGCCGTCGCCGTCGCCGTCGCAGGTGCGGCAGCCGCCGTACGCGAGCCGGCGCCGAGCGTCACACCCGCTGCCATGGAAGCGCCGAGCCCCACGAAGCCTCTTCGGCTGATCGGTGTCATTCGCCCCGTCCTCGTCTCAGGGGTGCCCCAGCGGCACATCGCCAAGGTGCCCGGGGCGAGGGTCAGGGTCCATAACGCGCGATGACACAGGGATGAAGAAGGGCGTCCGCTTCACGCTGCCGGCCGGCGGCCCGGGTCGGCCTTCGCCCGGCGGGAGTTGCGGGCCGTGTGGCCGCGCCCCGCCGGGGCAGGATCACCGGGTCCGGCGCCGCCGCCCGGGCACCGGGCGGCACCCGGGGGAGGAGCGCACACGGCGGCGGTGGCCGCCCCACCCCCGCACGAGTTCGGCCGGGCGCGCCGGCAGACCGTTTCCGTCGACGAAGGAGTCCGAGTCCATGACCGATGTCGTAGCCGAAGCCCTGCGGAGCACGCCCGTCGTCGACGGCCACAACGATCTGCCGGTGGCCCTGCGCGCCCGTTCCGGCTACAGCGTCGAGGGCCTCGCGGACGGCCGGCCCGATCTGCACACCGATCTGCCCCGGTTGCGCGCGGGAGGCGTCGGCGCACAGTTCTGGTCCGTGTACGTCTCCTCCGAACTGCCCGAGCCCGAGGCGGTCGTGGCGACCCTGGAACAGATCGACGCCGTGTACCGGCTCGTCGCCCGCTACCCGGACGCCCTGCGCATCGCCTACACCGCCGCCGACGTCGAGAAGTCCTTCGCCGACGGCCGGATCGCCTCACTGCTGGGTGTGGAAGGCGGCCACAGCCTCGCGGAGTCGCCGGGCGTGCTGCGGTCGTACGCGCGGCTCGGGGTGCGCTATGTGACCCTGACACACAACGACAACACCTCCTGGGCCGACTCGGCCACCGACGAGCCCGGTGTGGGCGGCCTCGACGACACGGGGCGCGCGATCGTCGCCGACCTCAACCGCACCGGGATCCTCGTCGACCTCTCGCACGTCGCCGAGTCCACCCAGCGTGCTGCCCTCGCCGCCTCGACCGCGCCGGTGCTGTTCAGCCATTCGTCGGCCCGGGCGCTCAACGACCATCCGCGCAACGTCACCGACCCGGTTCTCGAACTCCTCCGGGACAACGGCGGGGTCATCCAGCTGACCTTCGTGCCCTATTTCATATCGGCTCGAGTCAGCGCGTGGGCCGAGGAGTTGCAGGCGGAGCGCGAACGCCTCGGGCTCGCCGCCGACGCGTGGCGGTGGCCGCGCGCGCCTCGCCCCGGCGAGGACCCGGCGGCGGTCGCCGAGGAGCACGCGGACCTGTTCGACCCCTCCTCCGACGACCGCCTGAGCCGCTGGCTGGAGGCGCATCCGCGGCCCGAGGTGACCGTGGCCGAGGTCGCCGACCACGTGGAACACGCCCGTGACGTGGCAGGCGTCGACCACGTCGGCCTCGGCGGGGACTACGACGGCGTCGACCATCAGCCGGCCGGCCTCGCCGACGTCTCCGGCTACCCGGTGCTGCTCGGGGAACTCGCCGGCCGGGGCTGGTCCCGGACCGAACTGGAGGCCCTCACCGGGCGCAACGTCCTGCGGGTGCTGCGGGCGGCCGAGGAGGCGGCGACCGAGCCGCTCTGGCCGACGGCGCCCCTGCGGTGAGCAAGTTCCCGAAGCGGTACGGGTGTCGGGGCGCGCCGGCTCCGAGGCTGCCCACCGCCCGGTGGACGCGGCTCCGTCGTCGACGGTCGTTCGGCGCCGCACGCCTCGGTCAGGCGCCCGTGGTGGCGGGTGCCCGGAAGTAGTGGCCCGCGTCGAGGTCGGCCAGGAGGCCCGGGCGGGTCGGCTCCCAGCCCAGGAGCTCGCGGGTCAGCCTGCCGGACGCCGGGACGTCGGTGCCCAGGAAGCCGCTCAGCCAGGTGAAGTGCTCCGGCGCGGCCTCCGGGGTCACGGAGGCGACCGGCAGGCCGAGGTGCCGCCCGATCACCTCGGCGACGTCACGGATCGCCACACCCTTCTCGGCCACTGCGTGCAGCACTGATCCGGCGGGCGCCTTCTCGACGGCGAGGAGGAACAACCGGGCGGCGTCGAGACGGTGGACGGCCGGCCAGCGGTTGGCGCCGTCGCCGATGTAGCCGGACACCCCCTTGGCGCGGGCGATCGCGACCAGGGTCGCCATGAAGCCGTGGTCGCCCTCGCCGTGGCACGTGGGGGAGAGCCGCACCACGGAGGAACGCACGCCCCGCGAGGCGAGGTCGAGCGCCGCCTGCGCGGTGGCCGACCGGATCGAGACGGGTGAGCCGTCGACGGTCGGCCGGTCCCGCTCGGTCGCCACCCGCCCCGGCGCGAGGCCGACCACGCCGGAGGCGATGACGAGGGGGCGGTCGGTGCCGGCGAGAGCCTCCCCGAAGACGTCCACGGCCCGGCGGTCGGCCTCGGCGGCGCCCTGGAAGTCGCCGGTGAAGGCGATGTCGTGCTTGAAGGCGAGGTGGATCACGCCGTCGGACGCGGCGGCCGTGTCCCGCAGGACGTCCCGATCGTCGACGGTGCCGCGGACCACCTCCGCCCCGGCCGCGGTGAGCGCGGCGGCGGAGGTGTCGGAGCGGGCCAGCCCGACGACCCGGTGGCCCGCGTCGATGAGCCGGGGAACGACGGCGGATCCGATCCAGCCGGACGCGCCGGTCACGAAAATGCGCATGGGAGAGCTCCCGGACCATTCGATGTCAGTTACTGTCATCGACCTTACATCTGATGGCAGGCACTGTCATCGCGTACGATCGGCCCATGGGCAGATGGGAGCCGAACGCGCGGGGGCGCCTGGCGGAAGCGGCGTTGGAGCTCTACAGCGAGCACGGGTACGAACAGACCACCGTGGCGGAGATCGCCAAGCGGGCCGGCCTGACCGAGCGCACCTTCTTCCGGCACTACGCCGACAAGCGCGAGGTGCTCTTCGCCGGCTCGGGGGAGCTCCAGGACCTCTTCGTGCGGGCGGTCACCGGCGCTCCGGAGCGGGCGGCACCGGTCGACGCGCTGGCGGCGGGCCTCGACGCGGTCTCCGGGGCGTTCGCCGACCGGTGGGAGCACGCGCGCCGACGGCACGCCGTGGTCGTGGCCAACCCGGAACTCCAGGAGCGCGAGCTGATCAAACTCGCTTCGATGTCGGCCGCGGTCGCCGGCGCCCTGCGTGGCCGCGGGGTCACCGAGCCGGCCGCGAGCCTCGCCGCCGAGGCGGGGGTGGCCGTGTTCAAGGTCGGCTTCGAACGCTGGATCGCGGCGGCCGAGGAGGGGGAGATGGCGAGCCTGCTGCGGGCGGCACTCGCCGAGCTGAAGGCGGTGACGGCCGGACACGGGGCCGGCGTCTGACGCTGCCGCTCGGCCTCCGCGGCCCCCGACCAGGGCCGGTTGCGCGGGTTGGGGCGAGGGTGTCCGGGGCACTCGGCCGGGGTTCCGACCCGAGCCCGTGAGAGCCGGAGGCGTCCGTGGCCGTACGTCATCGCCTGATCAAAGCCAGCCCCGCAGCGGTGTGGGAGGTCCTCGCCGACGGCAGCAGGTACTCGGAATGGGTGGTGGGCACGTCGTCCGCGTCCCCCAGGCTCGGCCGGTGGCCGGAGCGGGAGGCGTCGATCGGCTACCAGGTACGGCTCGGCCCGTTCCGGCTGGGCAACGAGACCGTCGTACGGCACTGCGAGGAGGGCTCCCTCCTGGAACTGGAGGCCCACGCGGGCATCCTCGGCACGGCCCGTATCGCGATCGAACTGCGCGAGTGGGGCGAGGACTGTCTGGTCATCGTCGACGAACACCCCCTCCAGGGGGCCGGCGGGGCCCTGCACAACGTCGGCTTCGAGGCGCTGATACAGCTGCGCCACCGCGCCATGCTCGCCCGCCTCGCCAGAGCGTGCGAGGACGGGGAACGTGACCGGGGGCGGGCCGCCCGACGCCTGCCGCGCAGCGGAGGGACTCGCCATGCCTGACGCCGTGGTGATCGGGGCGGGCCCCAACGGGCTCGTGGCAGCGAACCTGCTGGCCGACGCCGGATGGAGTGTCCAGGTCCTGGAGGAGCAGCCGGAGCCGGGCGGCGCGGTCCGCCACGACCGGGGTGTCGACCGGGACTTCGTCAACGACCTCTTCAGCTCCTTCTATCCGCTGGCGGCCGCCTCCCCGATCCTGTCCGCGCTCCGCCTGCAGGACCACGGGCTGCGCTGGAGCCACGCGCCGCACGTGCTGGCGCATCCCCTGAGCGACGGCCGGTGCGCCGTCCTGGACCGGCACATCGACACCACCGCCGACTCTCTGGAGGCGTTCGCGCCCGGCGACGGAGCTGCCTGGCGGCGCCTGTGGGACCTGTGGGACACCATCCGCTCCGATCTGCTGGGCGCCCTGTTCACCCCGTTCCCGCCGGTCCGGGCGACCACCCGGCTGGCCCTGAGACTGCGGGCCGCGGGCGGTCTGCGCACCGCACGCTCCCTGGTCCTCCCGGTGCGCCGGCTGGGCGAGGAGGAGTTCCGCGGCGAGGGCGGCCGGCTGCTGCTGGCGGGCAACGCGCTGCACGCGGACCTCACCCCCGAGTCGGCGGGCAGCGGCGGTTTCGGCTGGCTGATGTCGATGCTCGGACAGACGTACGGCTTCCCCGTGCCGGTCGGTGGCTCCGGCGCCCTCACCGAGGCGCTGGTGCGGCGTCTGGCCGCGCACGGGGGAGAGGTGCGCTGCGGGCAGCGCGTGGCCGCCGTCGCCGTACGCGAAGGGCGGGCCGTGGGGGTGCGGACCGCCGGCGGGGAGACGGTGCCCGCCCGCAGGGCCGTGCTCGCCGACGTGGCCGTACCGGTCCTCTACCGCGAACTCGTCGGCCCCGAGCACGTGCCGGCGCAACTCATGGAGGACCTGCGGCGCTTCCAGTGGGACTTCGCCACCTACAAGGTCGACTGGGCGCTGGACGGGCCGGTGCCGTGGCAGGCCGAGCAGGCCCGCCGGGCCGGGACCGTCCACCTGGCCGACGGCATGGACGAGCTGACCCGCTTCGCCGCGCAGATCGCCATGCACCAGGTACCCGACCGCCCCTTCGCCCTGTTCGGCCAGATGACCCTGTCCGACCCCGCCCGTTCCCCCCGGGGCACCGAGTCCGCCTGGGCCTACACCCACGTCCCGCACGACATCCGGTCGGACGCCGGTGACGAGGGCATCACCGGCGACTGGGGACCCGCGGACCAGGAGCGCATGGCGGACCGCGTCGAACGGCAGGTCGAGCGGTTCGCCCCCGGATTCCGCTCCCGCATCCGCGCCCGCCGCGTCCTCGCCCCGCCCACCCTCCAGGAACTGGACGCCAACCTCCTCGGCGGCGCCATCAACGGCGGTACGACCGCCATGCACCAGCAGCTCGTCTTCCGGCCGGTACCCGGAACCGGCCGCCCGGAGACCCCGGTGGCGGGACTCTTCCTGGCCTCGGCCGGCGCACACCCGGGCGGAGGTGTGCACGGTGCCCCGGGCGCCAACGCCGCGCGCGCCGCACTGCGCGCGCACCGGGCACCCGGACTGGTCCGCGCCCAGCGTCTGCTCAGCCGCCGCGACCGGACCGGGCACCCGGTCTGACCGGCCGTTCCGGCCGGCGCATCCGGACATCCGACACAGCGAGAAGAGGTGCACAGAGGCGGTACGCACCGAGTCCCACGGGCCGGCACCCGGCCACCGCACCAAGGGAGCGCCATGAGCGAGCAGCAGGACGGACCCGACCGCCGGCACCGGCGGCCCGACGGCGTCAGCGACAAGACCGTCGAGGCCCTCGGATCCCTGTCCAAGGCCCTGGAGACCACCGAGCGGGCCCGCGGCCATCTCTACAGCTTCCACCAGCTGACCGGCGGAGCCGACCTGGAACTGGACCGGGCGGTACGACTGCTGAGGGAGGCCGGCCATCCCGAGTGGGCCGACAAGGTCCAGTCCGAGATCCTCGGCCGCAACGTCGTCCCCGGCCACTGGACGTTCCAGATCGTCGAGGCCTACGACGACACCTACTACCGGCCGTTCCGCGAACTCGAACGCAGCGCGGTCGACGAACTCGCCCAGGGCCGGGACCACCTGTACGAGGCGGAGATGAAGGAAGCCCGCCGTACCGCCGGTCATCCGGACCACTCGGCGGTGCCCGGCGCCACCGAGTGGTGAACCGTGCCGGACGCCCGCCTCCGCGGGCATGCCGGTGACCGGTCCGCAGGACAGAAAGGCCCTCCCGTGCGCAGCAGCCCCCTGAAGAACCGGACGGTCGTGGTGACCGGTGCCGCACGCGGCATCGGTGCCGCGCTCGCCCGCGAGCTGGCCGCGCGGGGAGCGAGAACGGCACTCCTCGGCCACGAGAAGGACCTGCTGGAGGAGGTCGCCACGAGCCTTCCCGCGCCCGCCCTGGCACTCGGCGCCGACGTGACCGACCTGCCCGCGCTGGAGGCGGCCGCGCGCGAGGTGCGCGCCCGGCTCGGGCCGCCGTCGGCGGTGATCGCCAACGCGGGCATCGCGGAGGCGGGCCCCTTCGACGCGACCGACCCCGCCGACTGGCGGCGGGTGATCGACGTCAACCTCACCGGCAGCGCGCAGACGGCGCGGGCGTTCCTGCCCGACCTGTACGCCACCGCGGGCTACTACCTCCAGGTCGCCTCCCTCGCCTCTCTCGGCGCCGCCCCCCTGATGAGCGCCTACTGCGCCTCCAAGGCCGGCGTGGAGGCCTTCGCGCACGCGCTGCGGGCCGAGGTCGCCCACCGGGGTGTCGGCGTGGGCATCGCCTACGTCAACTGGACCGACACCGACATGGTGCGCGACGGCGACCGGCAGGCCGCACTGCGTGAACTCCGCGCCCACATGCCGCCCCCCGCCCGGCGCGTGTACAGCGCCGAGACCGTCGTCGGTCGCCTCGTACGCGGGCTGGAACGCCGGCGCACCGCCGTGTACGCGCCGCCGTGGCTGCGTCTGGTGCAACCGGTACGGGCTGTGCTGCCTCCACTGGTGCTGCGCCTGTCCCGCCGTGAACTGGCCCGGCTGGGAGCCGGGGAACCGCTCGTCCCCACCGGGCTGCTCGGTGCCGGGGGCGAGGCCGACCGCGCGGCGACGGGACGCGCCACCTGACCCCCCTGCCCCGTCCGGGGCCGGGGAGACATCGGGCAAGGAAGGAAGACACCATGGCCAGGAAGTCACAGCGCACGTCGGACGACAGGTTCCGCAAGGGCGACAAGGTGGCCTGGAACAGCCACGGTTCGACCGCCGAAGGAGAGGTCGAGCGCAAGATCACCAAGCGCACCGAGGCCGCCGGACGCGAGGTCGACGCCTCCCCCGAGGAGCCGCAGTACGAGGTGCGCAGCGACAAGTCCGGCAACACCGCCGTGCACAAGCCCTCCGCCCTGCGCCGGCGGTGAACCTCACGACACCCAGGTAGGACGGCCACCATGCAGACGTTCCTGCCCGATCCCGACTTCCGGCGCTCCGCACTGCTCCTGGACCGCCGCCGCCTGGGCAAACAGCGGGTCGAGGCCCTCCAGGTCCTGCGCGGACTGACCGTGCCGGGACACGGCTGGCGCAGACACCCGGCCGTGCGCATGTGGAGCGGGTACGAGGAGGCGCTGGTCCGGTACGGCCTGGAGGTCTGCCGGGTGTGGCGGGAGCAGGGCCACCAGGACAGCTGTGCCGCCTCGCTGGTCGCCGGGTTCGCCCACTGCCGCCCGGGCTCGCCCGTGCGCGGGCAGGACGACCTGGCGGCCGCGGGTGAGCTGCCGCCCTGGCTCGGCGACGAGGGCTTCCACCGCAGCCACCAGTCCGCGCTCGTCCGCAAGGACCGCGACGTCTACGCCGACGAATTCCCCGGCGTGCCGGACGATCTGCCGTACGTGTGGCCCGGATCCGACCGGGAACGCGGGGAGGCCACCGTGGACGGCTGACCGGCACGCGGCCTCAGGCCCGTGCCGGGTCGCGGGAGGCCCGCGGCCCGGCTGCCGGGCGAGCGCGGGGCGCGGGGCGCCAGGTGGTGACCAGGGCCGCGGCGAGGAGGAGCTCGGCGACGTCACCTCCGTAGTACATGATCTCCGCACCGCCCTGGACCTCGGGCACCGGAGCGTGGACGTCGGCCCAGAAGCCGCCGTACATCAGCTGCGCGACGACCGAGTGCACGGCGATGGCGCAGCCGAGGAGGACGAGCCGGGTCCGGACGCCCGGACGGCCCGGAGCCGGGTCGGGCCCGGCGACGGCATGGGTGAACAGGCAGCCCGACAGCAGGAAATGGAGGTGCAGCAGCCAGTGGCCGGCCGGACGGTCCATGGCGGCGTTGTAGAGCGGCGTGAAGTACAGGACCGCGAGACTGCCCGTCGACAGCACCAGGCCGACGGCCGGGTGGGCGAGGAACCGGGCCGGGCGGCCGTGCAGGACGCCGGTCAGCCGGCGCGCTCGGGGTGCCGGCAGCACCCGCAGCAGCAGGGTGACCGGAGCCCCCAGTACCAGGGCCGGCGGGGCGTACATCCCGACGAGCAGATGCTGCGCCATGTGCCCGCGGAAGTCGCCGTGCGCCCAGGGCGCCACGGGCGGCAGCAGCGCGACGGCCAGCAGGAACAGCCCGGAGAGGAAGCAGGCGGTACGCCGGCGGCTCCAGCCCCGCACCGGGTTCCGCAGCCGCGCGAGCCGGGCCAGGTGCAGATAGCCGGCGGCCCAGAGCAGCAGGACCAGGGCGGGCAGCAGCGACTCCAGCGGGCCACCGCCCGTGGGGTGGTGCATGTGCGGGGTGTCCGGATGCATCAGGCGGCCCGTCCGGTACCGCCGGCCACCGGTCCGACGGGCCGGCCGCCGCGGGCGAGCAGCCGGCCGCCCGCGACGAGCAGCGCCCCGAGGGCGAGGAAGCCGAGGTCCCACCACAACTGGTGGGGTCCGCCGCGGACGTGGTGGATGCCCAGGATCTGGTGGTCGAGGACGCCTTCGACCAGGTTGAAGACGCCCCAGCCGACCAGGATCCAGCCCCACAGCACCCGTGAGGTCCACACCTGGCGCCGTCCGGCCGTCACCCGGGAGTACAGGATCGCGAGGCCGGTGAGCACGGCGATCCAGCACACGGTGTGGAAGACACCGTCCCAGACGGTGTTCATCCGCAGACCGGAGACGGTGTGCGGGTCGTAGTACCGCACCCCGATGCGGTCGTGATTGGTGCTGGTGAGCATGTGGTGCCACTGGAGAAGCTGATGCAGGAGGATCCCGTCCGCGAAGCCCCCGAGCCCCACCCCCAGCACGATCCCCGGTGACCGCAGACTCGTCGGCGTGCTCTCCACCACGGTTCCGCTCACGCTGGTCGCCCTGCCCCTCTTCTTTGTCGAAGTCGGCCGTCCTCAAGAGGAATTACCAGTTCCCCGCCCCCACCGCCGCAGCATCCTCGGCCATATGCCGACGGGCCCGGGCGCCCTCACCCGGCTTCCGCGAAGAAGTCGCCCAGCGCGGACGCGAGTTCCCCGGGGGCCTGTTCGGCCACGTGGTGCCCGGAGTCGATGCCATGGCCGCGGACGTCGACGGCCCAGCGCCGCCAGACGGCGACCGGGTCGCCGTACAGCTCCTCCAGGTCGTCCCGCTCGGACCACAGGACCAGGGCCGGGCACCGGATCCGCGCCCCGGCGGCCCGGTCCGCCTCCTCGTGCCGCCGGTCGATCGTCAGGCCGGCCCGGTAGTCCTCCAGCATGGCCCGGACGACCCGAGGGTCGCGGACGGCCCGCCGCCACTCGGCGTGGTTCTCCCGCCCCATGGTCTGCGGATCGCCGCGGTACCAGCTGTCCGGATCGGCGTTGATGACGCGCTCGGGGACGTCCGGCTGGGCGAAGAAGAACCAGTGCCACCACCGTGTGGCGAACTCCGCCGTGATCCGGGAGAGGTGCTCGCTCAGCGGCAGGCAGTCGATCAGGGCCACCCGGGACACCGCGCCGGGATGGTCCAGCGCCAGCCGGAGCGCCACCGGGCCCCCGCGGTCGTGGCCGGCGAGCGCGAACCGGTCGTGGCCGAGCTCGCGCAGCACGGCGACGACATCGCCGGCGACGGCGCGTTTGGCGTACCCCGCGTGGTCGGGCGTCGGCTCCGGGCCCCGCGACCTGCCGTAGCCCCGCAGGTCGGGACAGACGACGGTGAAGCCGCGGCGGACGAGGAGTGGGGCGACCCGGTGCCAGGTCGCCGACGTCCGCGGATGTCCGTGCAGCAGCACCACCGGCGGACCCTCGCCGCCGTGGCGCACGAAGATCGACGCGCCGTCCGTCCGTACCCATCCGGCCTCGAAACCCTCGAACACGAACCGGCCCTCCGTCCTGTCGGCCCCGCACACCGCGACGCGGTGCCACGGCTCGCGTGGCACCGCCCGCCGAGGGGTACCCCGTCCGGCGAAGAGCGCACCGGCCCGTGCGGCGGCGCCGGTGCCCGAGCCTCGGGCGAAGGGCGGCCGACCATGTCCGGGAACCACGCCGACCCCGCCGGCGACGCGGTCGACCTCCACTTCATCGGCAACGCGACCGTCCTGCTGCGCTACGGCCCGCTGACCCTGCTGACCGACCCGAACTTTTTGCACCGGGGCCAGTACGCCTATCTCGGTCACGGCCTGGTGAGCCGGCGTCTGACCGAACCCGCCACCGGACCGCACGAACTGCCCGGCCTCGACGGGATCGTGCTCTCCCACTTGCACGGTGACCACTGGGACCGGCAGGCCCGCCGGCACCTGGACCACGACGTCCCGGTGCTGACCACACCCCATGCCGCACGCCGGCTGAAGGTGGTCCAGGGCTTCGGCCGCACGGCGGGACTTCGGACCTGGCAGGCGCTCACCCTCACGCGGGGCGGGACACAGGTCCGGGTCACGGCACTGCCCGGCCGGCACGCCGGCCACCCGGTGCTGCGGGCTCTGCTGCCACCGGTGATGGGCAGCATGCTGGAGTTCGGCCCCGTCGCGGGCCCGCCCCGGCTGCGGCTGTACCTCTCGGGCGACACGCTCGTGTACGACGGCCTCGACGAGATCACCGAGCGCTTTCCCGCCGCCGACCTGGCCGTCCTGCACCTGGGCGGAACCCGGCTGCCCGGCGGCTTCGTGGTGACCATGGACGGTGCGCAGGGCGCGGAACTCGCCCGGCGCCTCGCGCCCCGCAGCATCCTGCCCGTGCACTACCACGACTACACGGTGATGCGCTCGCCGCTGTCCGCGTTCCTGAGCGAGGCGGACAGGATCGGTCTGGGCGACCGGATCGTGCACTGCGGCCACGGCGGACACGCCACGCTCCAGGCCGCTCCCGGAGCGGTGCCGGTGGTCCGCTGACGGCGCGACGGGCCGGTGCGCCCCGACCGGTGGCACCGGTGGGCCGTACCCGGGCACGGACGGGGTATGCGGGACGGCGACGGACCGACGAGTTGTGCCGCGGCGACGCGCCGACGAGCTGTGACGAGGAGTCGCTGATGACCGATGACGCCTACCTGTTCCTCGTGGAGGACCCTGACTCGCCGCTGGGCGTCCCGGTGCCCGCGGTGAGCGAACTGTCGTGCATGGAGACGGCCTCGGTGCGGGCCTGGCTGCACGCCCAGGGTGCGCCGGCCACCTCCCCGCGCCTGCGGGTGGTGGGCCCCGAGGACACGGACGACATTCCCGTCGACGCGGAGCGGCTGCCCGTTCCGCTGAGCGACGAGGAACTGAGCCGGCTGCGCCACCGGAGGGCCCCGGAGACGGTCGCCGCCGTGGAGAACGATCTGCTCGCCTACCGGGACTGCGCCGACGGCCGCGACGAACTGCTCGCACGGGCTCTGGCCGCCGGTGTCACACCGCACCGGATCGCCCGGCTCACCGGCGAGGACCTCGCCGCGGTGACGGCGGCCGCCCAGCGCTGACGCACCCCGGCATGGTCGACAGGGCGGCCGTGATGACGGAGGGTTCACCTCATGTCTGATCTCCAGGAGCGGCTGCCATGCGGTTATCGGGTCCGGTCGGCGGGCCCGGCCGACGCGCACACCGTCCACCGCCTGGTCACCGCCTGCGAGCGGGACCTGCACGGCCGCGCGGTGACCGACTTCGACCGCATCGCCGCCGACCTCGGTGTGCCGGACACGGATCCGGCCTCCGAGGCGGTGCTCGTACACGACGCCGGCGGCGAACCGGCCGGCTGGGGCTGGGTGAAGGGGCGCCGGGCCCGGGTCGACGTCCACCCCGGGCACCGGGGGCTGGGTCTCGGCGGCGCGCTGCTCGACTGGGCGGAGGTACGCGCCCGGTCCCTGGGGAACGACCGCCTGTCCCAGTCGGTCCCGGACAGCGACCCCGGGGCGAGCGCGCTGCTGCGGGCCGGCGGCTACTTCCCGCTCGTCACCGAGTGGCTGCTGGAGATCGGCCTGCCCGCCGGTGCGGCGGTGCCCGGGCCACCGTCGGGAATCGCGCTGCGGCCCTTCCGGCCCGGTGACGAACAGGCGGCGTACCAGGTCACGGAGGACGCGTTCGACGAATGGCAGCAGCGGCGCAAGAGCTATCCCGAGTGGGCCCGGCTCACCGTCGAACGCGCGACGTTCGCACCGGCCGCCTCACCGCTGGCCTTCGCGGACGGCGAGCTGGTCGGCGTCGTGCTGTCCGAGGACGATCCCGGCAGCGTCGACGGATACGTCGAGCGGGTCGCGGTACGGCGGGACCAACGCGGCCGGGGGATCGCCCGCGCGCTGTTGCACGAGGCGTTCCGCACTTTCCACGACCGGGGGAAGCGGTCCTGCACGCTGTGGACCCACACCGACACCGGCGCGCTCGCGCTCTACGAGGGGATCGGCATGACGGTGCGGCGCAGCTCCACGGTCTACAGCAAGGCGCTCATCGTGGTGTGACCCGGCCTTGTCAGCCGTCGGCATCGGCCGTCAGCGGCTCGCTCGCTGGGCGGCCACGATCGTGTCCACGGTCCGGTCCGCACCGGCGAGCCGCTGCACACGCTCCGCGAATCCGGGGAACTGCGACGCGACCTTCGTGAGGAACCGCAACTCCAGGGGCGCCACGTTGAGTTCGGCGACGTCCCGTTCGATCGCCCGTGCCACGCCCCTGACCACCCGGTCCGGCGACACGGTGCGGACGCCGCCCGGCGTCGGTGAGCCCGTCTTCGCGAACATCCCCAGGTCGCGCACGAATCCCGGCTGCACGATCGAGACGCCGACCCCCGTGCCGTGCAGATCCTGGCGGAAGGCCAGCGAGAAGCCGCGGAGTCCGAACTTCGAGGCGTTGTACATGGTCGACGACTTGGTGGCGGCCATACCCGACAGCGATCCGACGAAGCAGATGTGCCCGCGCCCGGCGGCGACCATCCCGGGCGCCAGCAGCCGGGCGAGGATCGCGGGGGCCCGCAGGTTCACCGCGAACGCCCGGTCGATCTGCTCCGGGGTGTAGTCCAGCACGTCGCCGCTGGACGGGAGGGCCGCGTTGGCGACGAGTATGTCCGTGCCGGCCGCCTCCTCGGCGAGGCGCCGCACGTCGTCGGGGTCGGCCAGGTCGGCCAGGACCGTGCGCGCGCCGTACCGGCCGGCGAGGGGTTCGAGAGCCTCCTTGCGGCGCCCGGTGAGTATCAGACGCGCGCCGCGGTCCGACAGCCCGGCGGCGAGTGCGCTTCCGATGCCCCCGGTGACTCCGGTGAGCAGAACTGTTGCCCCGGCAATGTGCACGGCCATCCTCCATGTCTGTTCGTTCGAACGAACAATATGCAGGGCGGGCGGAGCTGTCCACCGGTCCGTCGGGGCGGCCGGGCGCTGATGGAACAATGAGCGGCATGCAGAACGCCGCCCTCGCCGCCCCGACGCGCCAGCGCATCATCCAAGCCGTGCTGCGGATCATCGGTGAGGACGGAGTCGCGGCGGTCACCAACCGGCGGATCGCCAAGGAAGCCGGAGTGTCACTGGGTTCGGTCACCTACCACTTCGAGACCCAGCACGACCTGCTGCGGGAGAGCCTGCTGCACTTCGTGCGCGAAGAGGCGCGGCACTTCACCGAGTTGGCCGACCAGTGCCAGACGGAGGGCATCGCCATCGAGGACGCCGCCTCCCTGGCCGGCCAGGTCGCCTGCGGCACGGTGTTCGACAGCGCCCATCTCGCCCCCTTCGAGCTGTACATCCACTCGGGGCGCGACGAGCGGCTCCGGGAGGCGGCGGCCGAGGCGTTCCACGCCTACGACCGCCTCGCCACCCGGATCCTCACCGCGCTCGGCGTCCCGGACGCGGAACGCCTGGCGGCCACCACGGTCGCCCTGGTGATGGGCCTGCAGCTGCGGCGGCTGGCCACGGGCAGCCCCGCCGACGACCTGGTCGACGCCCTGCTGCTGCTCGTACGCGGGGCCGGTGACCGGCTGCCCGGCCAGGACCGGCCGGCGTGACGGCGACGGCGCGGCCCCGGGCCGGTCACCGCCGGGTCAGGGCAGTCGGCGGCACAGCAGTGCGTCGGGGCCCGGCCTGCTGCCGAACCTCGTGGTGAAGGCGATGCCGGCGGCGTACTCGTCGGCGGCGCACTGCCCCTTGTAGTCGCCCTGGGCGAAGTCGCCGCCCGCGGCGTCGGCGGGCCGGTTGTCCGACCGGTCGAACCACACGGTGCGTCCCGCACCCGCCAGGGGAGCGCGGCCGGGCACGCACAGCGCCGCCGACACGCGCTCGCCGCGCACGCTGTAGCCGGCGAGGAAGCCGCCCGCGGGGCACTGGAGCTTGGTGTACCCGGAGGCCCAGTCGCCGCCGGAGGGGACGTGGCGTTCGTCGGTGACGACCGTCTGGCCGCCGGTGGAGGAGCGGAGGTCGTCCGCGCCGCTGTCGGTGCACAGGCCACGGCCACGGGTGTGGCTGAGGCCGATGAGCCGCAGTCCGTCCGGGCAGGCGGCCTTGTACGCCCCCGGGTCCCAGTCGCCCGTGGCGCGGACGCGCAGGGACTCCGCCGCGTCACCGTGATCGACGGCGAGCATCCGCCACACGGGCACGGGGGCCACGGGGCCGGTCCTGCCCGCGGTCTCCCCGAGGCGCCGCCAGGCCGCACCGCGCCAGTCGTCCGCGTCGAGGACGCCGGAGCGGTGTCCGGCGTCGTCGTAGCGCAGCAGCGCCCAGTCGTCGTGTCCCGCGTGCCCCACCAGCGGCCAGTAGGCGAAGTCGGTGTCGTGGTCGGCGAAGTAGTCGGTGATGTTCGTGAACCAGGTGCGGGCGGCCTGGTTCGTCTCACCGGAGCCGATGCCGAACTCGCTGATCCAGACGGGCGCGGTGTAGTGCCGGCCGGTCTCCTCGACGAAGAACGCCTCGTCCTCCAGGGTCGCGTACAGCTGGTCGCGGTTCAGGTCCTGGTAGCGGGCGTCGTGGGTCTCGCCGATGCCGGTGGCGCCGCTGTGGTGGGGACCGGTGTAGCCGTAGAAATGGGCCGAGTAGACCAGCTTGTGGGCGTCGACGAGGGTGTGGGACAGGGTGCGGGCGGGCGAGAGGACGGGCCTGCCGTGGGGGAGTCCGTCCACGGGGATGCCGGTCCAGTTGATGCCTTCGACGACGATGAGCAGCCTGGGGTCGGCCTCGGTGAGGATGCGGTCGCCGGCCCACTGGGCCGCGGCGTACCAGTCGTGGGCGTCGCCCATGCCCCAGTTCGGGTCGTCCAGCACGTCGCGCCGGACCTCGTTGTAGAGATCGGCGCCGACGACGCGGGGCACGCCGGCGTAGCGCCGGGCCATGTAGACCCAGTCGTCGGCCCACGTCTGCGTGGACTGGCCGCTGTTCCACCGTTCGTTGCCGTCGACACCGCAGCACCAGCGTGAGGTGTTGGTGTGGTTGTTGAGGATCACGGCGAACCCGCTCCGGTCGAGCGCCTCGACCACGGCGTCGTAGACCTCCAGCGGTGTCCTGCCGCGGAGTCGGGGGTTGGCGGCCACGGCGGCGTCGGGGACGGGCGTGGTGCTGTGGATCATCTCGTTGGAGAACGGCAGGCGGACGGTGTTGATGCCCAACTCGTGGAAGTCGGCCATCAGTTGCGGCAGAGGGACACGGTCGAGACCGAGGGGTATGCCGTGGGAGTCCTGGCCCGCGTGGTGGTTGGCGGGGTCCAAGACGCTGCCACTGCCGGTCCAGGACCCTTGTGCGCCGTCCCAGTTGGCCGCCCTCAGCCGGAAGCGGTCGCCCCGGCTGTCGACGATGTAGCGGCCCCGGGTCGACAGGGGCGCCGACCAGGTGCCGGGGTCCGACGCCGCGGCGGTGTGCGCGGCGCGGGCGGGTGGTGACGGGGCGGCGCCCGCCGTGGTGGCGGTGGCGGCGACGAGCAGGAGACCCGCGGCTGTACAGGCCAGGCGGAGGCCGGCAGATGCGATCGGCATAAGGGCAGCCCTCGAACGTGGGGGTGGGGGAGCGCACGGTGGCCGGAGGTGCGGTGCGGCCCCCGGCTGAGCGGAGTCTCCACCACGGCCCGCGCCGAGGGAAGGGCGCGAGCGCGCCTCCGCGCTCGCCCGGAGAGGCCGGGAATAGGTGCAGGCCCCTTCCGGTTGTGGCCGGTGGACCTCGCGGGGCCGGGACCCACCGGGAATGACACGGCAAGGTGTGGTGTTCCGGGTATGTGTGACATGACCCGGTCAATCCAGGGTCCGGATGAAGGGAGAACCCCATGGCCCGCAGCACTCTGCGTCCCGTAGTCAGGCTCAAGTCGACGGCCGGGACCGGCGTCACGTACGTGACCCGCAAGAACCGTCAGAGCCACCCCGACCGGCTCGTCCTGCGCAAGTTCGACCCGGTCGCCGGCAAGCACGTCCCCTTCCGCGAGGAACGCTGACCCACGCCGCCGCCCACCGGGCGGCGGCCACCAGGAGGCAACACCCATGAGGCCCGGCATCCACCCCGAGTCCCGGCCGGTCGTCTTCCGCGACCGCGCCGCCGACGCCCTGTTCCTGACCCGCTCCACCGCGACCGCGTCGAAGACGATCGAGTGGCGGGACGGAAACACCTACCCGCTGATCGACGTGGAGATCTCGTCGGCCGGCCACCCCGTCTACACCGGCAAGGCGCGGGTCGTGGACAGCGCCGGCCGCGTCGAGCGCTTCGAGCGGCGATACGGCCGCCAGGCGGCGCTACGCGGCTGATCACGCCGTAACCACCCAGCACGAGGAGGCCCAGCCATGAAGGTGCGCAAGTCCCTGCGCTCCCTGAAGTCCCAGCCCGGCGCCCAGGTGGTACGCCGCCGTGGCGTGGTCTTCGTGGTCAACAAGAAGAACCCCCGTCTCAAGGCCCGCCAGGGCTGACACGGCTCCCCTGACGGCCACGCACACGCACGGCCCCGGCCGGCTCGCCGCCGGCCGGGGCCGTTCCCCGTGCGTCGTCAGCGCCCCGTTCCGGAGGACGACGTGGGCGTGAAGGGCGTGACCGGACGATCGAGGAGCTCGCCGTCCACGGTGATGTCGACCGCCTCGTTGTAGAACGCGAGCAACCCCCTGACGGCGCCGGCCGCCGGCAGGGGCTCGGCGTAGCTCCACACGATGTCGGCGGGGACGTCCCCCTCGCCGCGCCAGGACCAGTACGCGGCGGTGCCCTTGTAGGGGCAGCCCGTCCGGTGCTCGGTGGGCTCGAACAGGTCCAGGCGGACGTCCTCTCGCGGGATGTAGTAGCGGGTGGGCAGCCCCGTCTCGAACAGGAGGACCGGACGGCCGGTGTCGGCCACGACGGTGCCGCCGATCTCGATCCGCACGTGCCGGCTGCTCGGCAGGGCGTCCACGCGCTTGTACGGATCCCGCGGGTGCACGAAGATCTCCTCTTCCTCCTCGTACCAGTGGTCGAGCCCCCTGCCGGTACGCCGGAACCACTCGAAGGCGATGTGCCCGGCCAGGTCGGCCGCCGGGAACGTCCAGGCCGCGTTCTCCAGCAGCTCGCCGCCGATCAGGAGGTCGTAGAAGACCGTCGAGCCGGTGTGGGCGCCGGTGCGCGGGCTCCCCGCCGGGCGCAGCAGGTCCGTGCGGACCTCGTCGCGCGGGAAGGCGTACAGCGGCACGGGGATGTCCGGCTCCCACACGAGGACGGGACGACGGCTGTCGACGACCGTGACGTCGCCCTTCCGGCCGCGGACCCATCGTGCGCTGGGCTCCCAGCGGAGCCCTTGAGGAGTGCTGCGCGGAGGCTGGGCGGTGCTCGGTGTGGTCATGCCGGATTCTCCCTCTCCCCGGGTGCGCGGGCGACTCCGGCGGCGGACGACGGCCGGCGGGGTCCGCCGTCGTCCGTCGCCGGTCGGGGGCTTCCCGGTCCTTTCCGGACCGGCCGCGGGCGGTGCCCGGGGCCCCGGACCGTCCGTGCGGGACCGCGTGCCGAGCACGGTGCAGGGGCGTAGCGTCCCCGTACGAGCGACGTCCGGCGCGTGCGGTTAAGGTCGTTCCGCGCGTAGCGGGAAGACGAGTCGTATGACATCGCCGTGAGCCGTCCCCACGGGCTGGAGGTGCGGCGTGACCGGATCGGTCGATTCGCCCAGGAGCGCGCAGGCGCGGGACGCGGCGTTCGCCGAGACGGTGCGCCGCACGGGTGCCTCCATCGGTGCCCTCTACCTGCTGGCCCCCGACGGGCAGCAACTGATGCTCGACGTCCTGTGCGGAGCCCCGGCCGAGTTCGCCGCGCCGTGGACGAGGATCCCGGTGACCGCTCCGGCGCCGGTGGCCGCGGCGGTACGTGAGGAGCGGATGGTGTGGCTGGGCAGCCAGGAGGAGCTGGCCCGCGCCTATCCGCGCACCGCCGTGGCGCTGCCGTACCCGCTGGTGCTGGCCGCCGCACCGGTGACCGGCGTGCGTCGCTGGGGCGTGCTGCTGCTCATGTGGCCGGCCACGCGTCCGGCGTACATGACCCAGCGGGAGCGCGGGAACATCGCGTCCAGCTGCGGCCGGCTGGCCAGGCTGTTGGAGGAAGCCGTCGAGGACGGGTCCCTCGCGACCCCCGGCGACCGGCCGCGCGTGCTCCCCGCTGGCTCGGGGTACCGGTCGGCGAGCCCGGAGCTGGCCGCCGCGGACTTCGTCGAACGGCTGCCCGGCGGCAGCTGCGCCCTGGATCTCGAAGGGCGCTTCACCTACCTCAGCTCCGGCGCCTGCGAGTTGCTGGGCAAGGAGGCCGGCGACCTGCTGGGCACTCTGCCGTGGAACTCCCTGCGCTGGCTCGACGACCCCGCCTGCGAGGACCGCTACCGCGCCGCCGTGATCAGCCGCCGGCCCGTCGTCTTCACGGCGTGCCGCCCACCGGACGGCTGGCTGTACTTCCACCTCTTCCCCGACGCCAGCGGCATCAGCATCCGGATCGTCCCCAGCGGTGCGGACACCCCGCCCACCCCGGCACCCCGCCACTGGGGCCGGAGTGTCACCCCGGCCCGCGCGGGGCGGCTCTACCAGCTCACGCACCTGGCCGCCGCGCTGACCGAGGTCGTCGGGGTCCAGGACGTCGTCGACCTCGTCGCCGACCAGATCATGCCCGCGTTCGGTGCCCAGGCGCTCGTGCTGTCGACGGCCGACGCCGGCCGCCTGCGGATCATCGGCTACCGCGGCTACGACCCCCGCACCATCGAGCGTCTCGACGGCCTGCCCGTCGACACCGGGTTCACCCCAGCCGGCCGGGCCATCGGCACCGGCGTCCCGGCGTTCTTCTCCACCCCGGAGGAGATGCGGCGGGCCTACCCCGAAGCCTCGAAGATCAGCCGGAAGCAGGCCTGGGCCTTCCTGCCCCTCGTCGTCTCCGGCCGTCCCGTCGGCTGCTGCATCCTGTCCTACGACCGGCCCCACGAGTTCCCGGCCGAGGACCGCGCCGTCATGACCTCGCTCGCCGGCCTCATCGCCCACGCCCTCGACCGGGCCCGCCTGTACGACACGAAACACGAGCTCGCCCACGGCCTCCAGCAGGCGCTGCTCCCGCGCGCCCTGCCCGCGATCCCGGGACTGCGGGTCGCCGCCCGCTATCTGCCCGCCACCCGGGGCATGGACATCGGCGGCGACTTCTACGACCTCATCCCGCTCGGGGACACGGCCGTCGCCGCCGTCATCGGCGACGTCCAGGGCCACGACACCGCGGCCGCCGCTCTCATGGGGCAGGTGCGCACCGCCGTCCACGCCCACTCCGCCCTCGGCACCGCACCGGATCAGGTGCTCGCCGGAACCAACCGGCTCCTCGGCGATCTCGGCTCCGACCTGTTCACGAGCTGCCTGTACGCCCACCTCGACCTCGCCGGCCGCCGGGTCACCCTGGCCAGCGCCGGACACCCGCCGCCGATCGTGCGCCGGTCCGCAGACGACACCGGCCCGCTCGACGTTCTGCCCGGACCGCTCCTGGGCGTGGACCCCGAGGCCGTCTACCCGGTGACGGAGATCCCGCTCACCCCGGGGCTGATGCTCACCTTCTACACCGACGGCCTCATCGAGCGGCCGGACGTCGACCTCGACGACTCGATCGCCGCTCTCGCACACCATCTGGCCCACGCCGACCACCGGGACCTGGACGCCCTCATCGACGGCGTGGTGGGCCAGGCGGGTTCCCGTGCCCAGCGCACCGACGACATCGCCCTGCTCGTGCTGCACGAGGCGGCGGGCCGGACTCTCTGACCGATGTTCACCATCCGGTCAGCAGAAGGTGGTTGAGGAGCAGGGCGAGGACGGCCTGCGCGGTCAGCCAGGCACGGGGGTGGGACAGGAAGGCGCACGCCGGGAGCAGCCACAGGGCGAACGGCAGCCAGATGCGTTCCGTCTCGGCCTTGCTCATCCCGGACAGGTCGGCGACCAGCAGGGCGGCCAGGGCGGCCGCCACGAGGACGGCGAGACGCGCCCGCGCGGCGGCCCCGTCGGGTGCGGTGCCGCCGTGACGGGTGAGCAGGACCGTGGCGGTGCGGCGCAGGCCCGCCGCTGTGGCGAGGCCCGTGATGAGCACGGTGCAGGCCAGGTTGGCCCACACCCAGTAGCCGTAGGGGCGTTTGCCGCCCACGCCCTGGTAGTAGCGGGTGATCAGCAGGTGGTAGGCCGTCCACCAGTCGAACCCGGCGAGGGCGAACACGACGGGGACCACGGCCAGTCCGGCCACCAGCGGCAGCAGCAGGGCTGGGCGCCGTCGCAGCCCGTCCCGGCCGAGCACCACAACCGCCGCGCCGATCAGCGCGAAGAGCGTCAGGCCGTAGGAGAGGTAGCAGGTCAGACCGAGCAGCAGGCCGGAGCCGGCCGCGCAGGCGAGGGACCGGCGGGTCAGCGCGAGCGCGACCAGGGCCACGGCCCATGCGGCGACGGCCCCGAAATAGGCGTCCGCGGAGGCACCCTGCCACACGGCGGCCGGGGCCAGTACCAGGAAGGGGGCGGCCCACCGCGCCAAAGACTCGTCGGCCAGGGCCCGGACCGCGACGAGCACCGCCACGCAGCCGGTCGCGCCGACCACCACGCACCACATCCCGGCCCAGCCGCCGCCGCGCAGCCCGATCCGGTCGAGCAGGACGAAGGTCAGTGTGGCGCCCGGCGGATGACCGGCCACGTGCGCGGGCCAGGGGTCGGGAGTGCCGCTGACGATGTGGTGGGTGAAGTCCCGCAGGGCGCCCGGGATGTCGCCGAACCGGTCGATGACGCGCAGGTACTCGTTGCGGGTGGTGAGCCGGTCCGCGACGCCCCGCTGCCAGCCGTCGACCAGCGCGAGCGACACGATCCAGGCCGTGCACGTCGCCCAGGCGGCGGCCAGCACCCCTCGCCACGGCAGCCGGGCCGCGAGCGGCGGGCCGTACACGACGGTGGCGGCGGCGACCGCCAGGGCCGCCGGAGTGCCGGGGCCGACGTGCGGATCCCACTCGGCGAGCACCGGCGGCCAGTGCACGAACAGGGTGTGGCGGGTGTCCTGGATGTGGCGGCCGATCAGTACGGCCGCCGTCACGAGCAGGGCGGCGGCACCGGCGGCGTACAGGTCGCGGCGCAGGGAGCGGGTCACGCCCAAACGCTAGGCCGGGGGAGCGGCGACAGACCGCCGTCCGGGCCGGACGTCAGCGTTTCGTCATGGGTGGCGCACCGGTTCTCGGGGGCTTCCCGGCCTACCGTCGGGACATGCGCGACCATCCCCGGCTCCCCACGTCCCCCGGTTTCTGGCGCAGCCCCCTGCGCGGCCCGTGGTTCACCTCCGTGCTCGGCCTCGTCCTGCTCGTCGGCATCACCGTGCTGTTCGTGACCGGCCTGGTGTCGTACGCCGCCTACAACCCGGACCTCGCCCCGGTGAACGACCAGACCCCGGACAAGGGACTCCTCGGCTTCTACCTCTTCGCCTGGCCGACCGGCCCGGTGTGGCTGTACCGGTTCACCCAGGGCGTGCACGTCACGCTCGGCATCACCCTGGTCCCGGTGCTGCTGGCCAAGCTGTGGTCGGTCGTGCCGAGGCTCTTCGCGCTGCCGCCGGCCCGCTCCGTCGCGCACGCGCTGGAGCGGATCTCCCTGTTGCTCCTGGTCGGCGGCGGCCTGTTCGAGTTCACGACCGGAGTGCTCAACATCCAGCTCGACTACGTCTTCCCCGGCTCCTTCTACCCGCTGCACTTCTACGGGGCCTGGGTGTTCTTCGCCGCGTTCGTGGCCCACGCGGTGCTGAAGGCACCGACCGCCGTGCGCACCGTACGGCGGCGGATACGGGAGGGCGCCTTCCCGGAACGGCCGGCCACCCCGGCGGCGGACTCTCCGGCGCCGTCCGACCCGGCGGCGGACTCCCTGGTGTCCCCGCGACCCGATCCGCCCACGGTCTCCCGGCGCGGCGCGCTCGCGCTGGTCGGCGGCGGTTCGCTGCTGCTGTTCCTGACCACCGTCGGCCAGAGCCTCGGCGGCCCCTTCCGCCGTACGGCCCTGCTCGCCCCGCACGGCACGGCAGATCCGGGCGGCGGGCCGAACGGCTTCCAGATCAACAAGACGGCCCGCTACGCCGGGATCACCCCGGCCGACACCCACGACGACGTCTGGCGGCTGGTCGTCACCGGCCGCACCGGCACCGTCCGGCTCAGCCGTGCCGAGCTGCTCCGACTGCCGCAGCACAGCTCGTCACTGCCCATCGCCTGCGTGGAGGGCTGGTCGACCGCCGACCAGTGGTGGCGCGGGGTACGACTGCGCGACCTCGCGGCACGCGTGGGGTACGACGGCGATCCGCCGGACGTGTTCGTGGAGTCCCTGCAACGGCACGGCGCCTTCCGTCGCGCCGCCCTGCGCGCCAACCAGACGGCCGACCCGCGCTCCCTGCTCGCCCTGTACGTCAACGGCGAGGAACTGTCACCCGACCACGGTCACCCGGCGCGGATCATCGTGCCCGCCGCACCCGGTGTGATGAACACCAAGTGGGTGGCCCGACTCACCTTCGGAGACCTGTGATGCCGCGCCGCCCGCTGCCCCTCGGCAGCCCTTTCCAACTGCTGCTGCTCGCCTGCTCTTTCGCGCTCGCGGCCTACGCCGGAGTACGGCTGCTCGCCGGGGACTGGCGGGGCGTGGCGCTGTGGATCGTAGGTGCCGCGCTGCTGCACGACCTCGTCCTGCTGCCGCTGTACACGGCGGCGGACCGGGCGGTGATGCGCGGCCTCGACGCCGGCGGAGGGCGCGCCCGGACGCCGTACGTGCGTGTCCCGGCCGTGCTGTCGGGACTGCTGCTCCTCGTCTGGTTCCCGCTGATCAGCGGGATGGTGAGCGAGCGCTACCGGACGGCCACCGGGCTGTCCCCGGACGGCTTCCTGGCGCGCTGGCTGCTGATCACCGCCGCACTCTTCGGCGGCTCCGGGCTGCTGCTGGCGCTGCGGGTGCGCAGGGCGGCGAAGCACCTGCCGCCCGCCTCCCACTGAGCGACGCGCCGCCAGCCGGCCCTGCGCCCGTGGCGGAGCAGGGCCGGGGTGCCGAGGCGGGCCCAGGAGAACGGGACCCCGTCGGCCCGTAAGGCACCGACGACGTCGACCACCTGCACTTCGGCGCGTTCGTCCACGTTCACCGGAACGGTCTCGGCGATCAGCAGCCCGCCCGGCCGCAGGAGGCCCGCGACGCGCTCCAGCAGGACCGGCGGATTCCCGCCGATGCCGACGTTGCCGTCCATCAGCAGGACGGTGTCCCAGCGGCCCTCGCCGGGCAGCGGCTCGAACACCGAGCGGCGCAGCGCCCGCGCCGCGCCCTCCCCGGACGTGGGCGGCGCCAACCGTCCCACGGTATGTTCGACGGCCGCCTCGCTGACGTCGATCCCGAGCACGGTACGGCCACGGCCGGCGAGTTCCACGACCAGCCGGCCCGGCCCGCAGCCGACGTCGAGCACCGCGCCCTCGCACCGGTCCAGCACCGCCCGGTCGGTCACGTCCGCCTGGGCGCACCAGCGCTCCACCTCCAGCGGCAGCAGCCAGCCGTCCGCGCGGCGCAGGAACAGCGGGCCCCGGCCGGTGCGCAGCGCCGCCGCGTACGGGTCGGCGGCCGCCCACGCGTGCCGGGCGGCGGGCGGGGCGCTCATCGCCGCGCCACCGGCGCGCAGCGGGCCAGCCGCGCGGCGAACCGGCCGTGCGGGGCGAGCGCCGCCACGGCACGGGCGTCGGCGGCGACGTCGACGTCCCGCAGCGCGGGCAGGTCGCGCACCCGCAGCCCGGCGGCGACCAGCCGCTCCCGCTGCAGCGGGCCCGTCACCGGGGTCGACATGGGCACACCCCGCAGCAGCGCCGGATCGGGATCGGCCAGGCCCAGGGCCCAGAAGCCGCCGTCCTCCGCCGGGCCCAGACACGCGTCGCAGTCCGCGAAGTCCACCGTCAGCAGTTCCGGCGTCACCTGGGGGGTGTCCATGCCGATGAGGAGGGCGGGACCGGGACAGTGCGCGAAGGCGTCCGCCAGCCGCTCGTCCAGCCCGCCCGCGCACTGCGGGACGACCTCGAATCCGGGCGGCAGCCAAGGTCCCGGCGACCCGTCGAGAACGAGGACGCGCCGGGACGCGGGCGCGGCCGCCACGGCGTGCAGCGTGTCGGCGAGGGACGCCTCCGCGAGCTGTGCCGCCTCCTCGGGGGAGAACGGCGGGGTGAGCCGGGTCTTGACGCGTCCCGGGTGCGGTTCCTTGGCGATGACGAGCAGGGTGGTCACCGTACGGCCCTCCGGTCGGCGCCGGCCCCGGGGACCGGTGCGTCGGCCAGGACCCGGCGCATGTCCCGCACGGCCTGCCAGGTGCCGCGCCAGGTGCCCGTCACCTTGGACGTACCGGTGCGCGGGAGGTACGGCACGTCGTGCTCGGCGATCCGCCAGCCCGCGTCGGCCGCGCGCACGACCATCTGCAGCGGGTAGCCGCTGCGCCGGTCGGTGAGGCCGAGCGCGAGCAGCGGCTCACGGCGGGCGGCACGCAGCGGCCCCAGGTCGTGCAGGCGCAGGCCGGTACGGCGGCGCAGCATCCGCGCGAGGGCGAGGTTGCCGGCCCGCGCGTGGACGGGCCAGGCACCCCTGCCCCGGGGGCGTCGCCGCCCGAGGACCAGGTCGGCGCCGCCTTCGTGGACCTCCCGCACGAAGGGGACGAGCAGCGAGGGGTCGAGGGAGGCGTCGCAGTCGCAGAAGCAGACGAGGTCGGCGGTGGCCGCGCTCAGCCCGGCGTGGCAGGCGGCGCCGAAGCCGCGCCGCGGCTCGTGCACCACGGTGGCGCCGTGTGCGCGGGCGACCTCGGCCGAGCCGTCGGTGGAACCGTTGTCGACGACGACGGCGCGCCAGCCGGCCGGGATCCGGGCGAGCACCCAGGGCAGGGCCTCGGCCTCGTTCAGGCAGGGCAGCACCACGTCGACGTCCGTAGGAGTGGTCGTCACGCTTCCCAGCCTACGAAGCGGAATCGGGCATAAAGGACAGCTGATCCTTACGAAACACGGACGCCGCTCCCGGGGGCCCGCGACGCGGAGCGCGTGGTGCGAGGGTGGAGCCATGCAACAGCAGCACGAGCAACACGGGGCCGCGGCCGCCGACGCTCCGGCCCGGGTCCTGGTCGTCGACGACGACCCCACCGTCGCCGAGGTCGTCACCGGCTACCTCCACCGCGCCGGCTACGCGGTCGACCGGGCCGGCGACGGCCCGACGGCCCTCACCCACGCCGCCGCGCGCCTGCCCGACCTCGTCGTGCTCGACCTCATGCTGCCCGGCATGGACGGCCTGGAGGTCTGCCGCCGGATCCGGGCCCACGGCCCCGTGCCGGTCATCATGCTCACCGCCCGAGGCGACGAGGACGACCGCATCCTCGGCCTGGAGGTCGGCGCCGACGACTACGTCACCAAACCGTTCAGCCCCCGGGAACTCGTCCTGCGCGTCGAGTCGGTACTGCGCCGCAGCCGCCCCGCCCCCGCCGGGCAACCGCTCGCCGCGGCCGGCCTGTCGGTCGACCCGGACGCCCGCCGCGCCACCAAGAACGGCCGGGAACTCGGCCTCACCCTGCGAGAGTTCGACCTGCTCGCCTTCTTCCTGCGGCATCCCGGCCGTGCCTACAGCCGCGAGGACCTGATGCGCGAGGTATGGGGCTGGGACTTCGGCGACCTGTCCACCGTCACCGTCCACGTCCGCAGGCTGCGCGGCAAGATCGAGGACGACCCGGCCCGGCCCCGCCTGATCCAGACCGTGTGGGGCGTCGGCTACCGCTTCGAGGCCGCCGGGGCGGTGAACTGACCATGCGCGACACCCTCCTCATCGCCCTGTACGCCTTCGCCGGCGCCGCCGCCACCGGACTGGCCGGAGCGGCGGTGCTGCGCCTGATCCGCCGGCGCTCGCTCACCGCCTCGCTCACCGTGGTCGCGGCGGTCGGAGTGGTCGCGATGCTCTCCGGAACCCTCGCCGTCGCCTGGGCGATGTTCCTCTCGCCGCACGACCTGAGCGTCGTCACCACCGTCGTCGCGATGGCGGCCGTCGTCTCCCTGGCCACAGCCCTGCTGCTGGGTCGCTGGGTCGTGGCCCGCAGCCATGAACTCGCCCTGGCCGCACGCTCGTTCGGCGACGGAGGGACCTTCGCGGCCCCCGACGGCCCGGCCACCGCCGAACTCGACTCGCTCGGACGGGAGTTGGCCGCGACCAGCGCCAGGCTCGCCGAGTCCCGCGAGCGGGAGCGGACGCTGGAGACGTCCAGGCGGGAGCTGGTCGCCTGGATCTCGCACGATCTGCGCACCCCGCTGGCGGGCCTGCGCGCCATGTCGGAGGCGCTGGAGGACGGTGTGGCCGCCGACCCCGGCCGCTACCTGAGGCAGATGCGCACGGAGGTCGAACGACTCAACGACATGGTCGGCGACCTCTTCGAACTCTCCCGCATCCACGCGGGCACCCTCCCGCTCACCCCCTCCCGGATCTCCCTGTACGACCTGGTCGGCGACGCCCTGGCCGGGGTCGACCCGCTGGCCAGGGAGCACGGGGTGCGCCTGGTGGGCGACCGGGTCGAGCCGGTGCCGGTCGAGGTGGACGGCAAGGAGATGAGCCGTGTGCTCGGCAACCTGCTCGTGAACGCCATCCGCCGCACCCCGTCCGACGGCACCGTCGCGGTCGCCGCCGAACGCACCGGCGACGGCGTGCTGCTGTCCGTCACGG
Source organism: Streptomyces sp. 1222.5 (assembly GCF_900105245.1). Classification (NCBI taxonomy): domain Bacteria; kingdom Bacillati; phylum Actinomycetota; class Actinomycetes; order Kitasatosporales; family Streptomycetaceae; genus Streptomyces; species Streptomyces sp. 1222.5. Next base: position 8,091,476 of record NZ_FNSZ01000001.1, read on the forward strand.
ACGGCTGCGGCGGCATCCCCGAGGAGGATCTGCCGCGCGTCTTCGACACCGGCTGGCGCGGCAGCGACGCCCGGACGCCGCCCGCGGGCGCGGGCCTCGGCCTCGCCATCGTCCGGGGCATCGTGGAGGCGCACGAGGGCCGCGCGACCGTCCGTAACATCCCCGGCGGCTGCCGTTTCGAGGTGACCCTCCCGGCCGCGCCCTGACCCGCTCCGCGCCCCGTGGCTCACTCCTCGCGCAGGCCGGCCCGCGCGAACTCCCGCATGCCCTCGGCGAATCCGACCTCCGGCAGCCAGCCCAGCGCGGTCCGCAGCCGTGAGGAGTCCGCGGTGATGTGCCGCACGTCGCCGAGCCGGTACTCCCCGGTGACCACCGGTTCCGGCCCCCCACACGCGGCGGACAGCGCCGACGCCATCTCCCCGACGGTACGCGGGTCCCCGCTGCCGGTGTTGTAGGCCGTGAGGGCCCCCGGCTCGGTCTCCGCCTCCAGCGCCGCCACGTTCGCCGCGGCCACGTCCCGCACGTGCACGAAGTCGCGTCGCTGCCGTCCGTCCTCGAACACCCGGGGCGCCTCCCCGCGGGCGAGCGCCGAGCGGAAGAAGGACGCGACCCCGGCATAGGGGGTGTCGCGCGGCATCCGGGGGCCGTACACGTTGTGGTATCTCAGCGACACGGCCGACCCGCCCGTGGACCGGGCCCAGGCGGCCACCAGGTGCTCCTGGGCCAGTTTGGTCGCCGCGTACACGTTCCGGGGGTCGGCGGGGGCCTGTTCGCCGACCAGGCCGGGGGCGAGGTCCCGCCCGCACTCCGGGCACCGTGGCTCGAATCGCCCCGCGTCGAGGTCGGCCGCGGCCCGGGGGCCCGGCCGTACGGCACCGTGCCGCGCGCACGCGTACCCGCCCTCCCCGTAGATGACCATCGAACCGGCGAGCACGAGGTGCCGCACGCCCGCGTCGGCCATGGCGGCGACCAGCACGGCCGTACCCAGGTCGTTGCGCGAGACGTACTCCGCCGCGTCGGCGACCCCGTTGCCGAGACCGACCATCGCCGCCTGGTGGCACACGGCGTCCACACCGGCGAGGGCCGTCGCGACGGCCGACGCGTCCCGGACGTCCGCGCCGGGATCCTCCCGGACGTCGTACACGAGCGGTTCGTGACCGCCCGCCCGCAGTGCCTCCACCACATGGGACCCGATGAACCCGGCACCGCCGGTGACCAGTACGCGCATGGGGCCACGCTAGGGCGGGCAGCGCCGGGAACACGGGCGCCGGGCCGCCACGTCACGAATCCGTAAGAGGTACTCGGCCCCCGCACCCCTGCTGACCAGGGGTGCGGGGGCCTTCCGCGGGCGTGCCCGGCGTCGGTCAGTCGCGGCTGCCGCGCCGGCGCCTGAGCCGGACGAGCGCCGTTCCCGCGACGAGGAGGGCGGCGGCGATCCCGGCGACGGTCAGTACCTGGGTGCCGGTGTCGGCCATGCTGCCGCCCTGGTCACTGCCTCCGGTGGGCGACGTGCCGTGGCCGCCGTCGCCGGACGGCGCCGGTGCCGGGGTGCCGGTGGTGGGCGCCGGTGTGCCGGTCGGCTCGGCGGTGGGCCTGCCGGTCGGGCTGCCGGACGGGGTCGGCTTCGCGGTGGGCTTCGGGGTGGGCCTGCCGCCACCGGACCGGCCGCTGTTGTCGCCGCCCATCACGGTCGTGCCGGTCGCCTGGTAGCCGAGCGCCTCGTTGCGCGAACCCCTGGTCACGGAAGGCAGGTTGGGATTCTCGGCACGGAAACGGGCCCGGCCGACCTTGCGCTGCGGCTGCTTGGTCATGTCGACGCCACCGACCGTGTACACCCAGACCTCGCCGCCCACGGGGATCTCGTACTTGAAGTCGCCCTCGGTGTACGACCGCTTCATCTCCTTCCACACGGTCATCTTGTCCCAGCCCGCGTTCTTGCCGCGCAGCGGCCAGCGCTTCACCTGGTCGCTGTCGATGATCCCGCTGAACGAGCCGCCGAAGGCCTTCGGGTCGCGGGCCACGGTCTGGCGGACGTCCTCCGCGGCGATGCGGGCCTTGTACACGCGGCGCAGATCGGCGTACTTGGCGTCCTCGTTGATCTGCTCCTCCACCACCGGCAGTACCGTCTGCCGGTAGACGTCCATGTTGTGGGCCGTCTGCTCCTTGGCCAGGGTGCAGGGCATGCCGCCGCCGGGGCCGGGTGTGCTGTAGTCCTGGGCGACGGTCTGGACCTCCAGCGGGGCGCTGAGGATGTAGGCACCGTCGTCCTCGAAGCGGACCTCGGCCTTCTTCGGGGTGATCCAGTTCCGGGTGGAGCCCATGCAGGGCTTCCCGTCGACCTTGGTGATCCCCTCCCAGAACCGCTTCCCGGCGTCCGTCTTCGGGTCTTCCGCGCGACCGAAGTCGTGATTCATCTCCATGTCGGCCTCGAGCAGGACACGGCCGGCGTCGGTCCTGTCGAACGGCGCCTTCATGATCGTGTCCGGGTCGTCCGGGTTGAGGTTGACCCAGAAGTGGTCGGGCGTCAGAGCGAGCCGGGTGAAGAAGGCGTCCGAGATCAGCTCGTGGGGGCGGGTCTGAACCCCTGTGCGCAGGGCGAGGAAGGTCAACCGGGCGGTGCATGGCCCCCGTTGATGCCACCGCCTTTTCCAGCACAATAACCTCTGACGCCCCGTCACCCACAGCTGATGCACAGCCGCGACGCACAACAACCACAGGATCTTCAGGACCGCTGGGAACCCCCGCGCCGCTTCGGCCTACGCTTCCCACCCATGACCACCGATCCGGCCACGCCCACCCACGCGACCCTCCTCGACCGCTGGCTCGACGATCTGCAGGTGCTCGCCGCACGGCTCGAACAGGTGCATCTGCCCGCCGACTTCCCCTTCGACTACTCGCCCGGCTCCCTGGCCGTCCTGGAGCAGGCCCTGCTCGACGGTGAGCACGACGACGCCTTCCGCCGTGCCGCCACCGCGTACATCGGGGAAGTGCTCATGGACGTCTGCGGCGGCCGGTGGGACATCGATCCCGCGACGGGAGGCGAGGACGGCGATCCGCTCGTCAGCCCCGACCCCGCCCTCGGCCTGCCCCCGCTGTCCGTCGGCACCCTCGTCGACGTCGCCCCCGCCGAAGGCTCCGGCGAGGTGCTGACGCGTGAACGTGACCAGCTCGCCGACGCCGTGTCCGAGCGGCGCCGTACCGTACCGGGCTGGGAGCCGCACAAGGAACGCTCACCGCTGGACCCGATCGGCCCCCAGCCGGCGGACGCATGGCTGCAACTGTGGCTCGCCGAGCGGGAGGAGGCCCACCCGGAGTGGGCGCACCGACTGTTCGGATCCGACGACCCGGGGGATGGCGACTTCACCGCCGCCGGCCTGGACGTGCTGGAACAGCGGCTGCGCGCCCGCTACGGCACCCTCGCCGACTTCGACGCCGATCGGGAGGGACCCTTTTTGCAGGGCGCCGTCTGGTACCTGGGGCAGGTCCTCTGCCGCCACCACGACAGCACCTGGGTGTACTGGGCGATCGAGCCGGACGCCCCGCGCGGCAGCCACCACCACGCGGAGAACCCCTGGTCCGGCATCCCCTTCACGCACCAGCCCCACAAGCGCAAGGCCGGCCCCCGCGACCCCCTCGAGATACTCCGGGGCGTCGTCCGCTACGGCACCGACTACCACCTGACGAAGATCATCGCTGACGTGTAGCCGGGACGCCGGGGTGCCGAGGACCGGCTCCCGCCTCACCGCCCCGCTGCGACGGCGGGCGTGGGCCGGAGCCGGTACCGCTCGCGTCAGCGGGTCAGCCAGGCGGCACCGGTGCCGGCGGTGATCGAGGAGGCGAGCAGAAGACACGCCCACACGGCGTGCCGTCGGAGCAGGGTGCGGCGCAGGTCTGCGTACCGGGCCTCGTACTCGCCGCGCAGGCGCCCCGCCCGGTCGGCGAACGCCTGCAGGGCCTGCCGGGTCAGCCCGAGACGCTGCTCGGTGTAGTGGCGCGTAAGGTCCTCGGCCTGCCCGGTGGTGAGCCAGGGCAGGCGCGCGCAGAGGGCTTCGGCCTCGCGCTGCGCCTGCTCCCGTTCCGCCTGCAGGAGGAGGAACCCCTCGACCTCGTTGGCGAGTTCCCCGCTGCTCCGGTCCGGCGGGGCCCCCTGACCGCGTGGCGACGTCAAGACCGGCCGCTTTCCGGTCCGTGGGTGTCCACGACGTCGCGCCTGGCGAGGTTCGCTTCGTGCTCGAACTCGGCGATCTCGGGGTGGTGCAGGTCGAAGGCCGGGGATTCGCTGCGGATCCGCGGCAAGGTGACGAAGTTGTGCCGGGGCGGCGGGCAGGAAGTGGCCCACTCCAGCGAACGGCCGTAGCCCCACGGATCGTCGACGCCGACCAGCTTGCCGTACCGGCCCGTCTTCCACACGTTGTAGAGGAACGGCAGGATCGACAGGCCGAGCAGGAACGAGCTGATCGTGGAGACGGTGTTCAGGGCGGTGAAGCCGTCGGTCGCCAGGTAGTCGGCGTACCGGCGCGGCATGCCCTCGGCGCCCAGCCAGTGCTGCACCAGGAAGGTGCCGTGGAAGCCGATGAACAGCGTCCAGAAGCACATCTTCCCGAGCCGCTCGTCCAGCATCCGGCCGCTGAACTTGGGCCACCAGAAGTGGAAGCCGGCGAACATCGCGAAGACGACCGTGCCGAAGACGACGTAGTGGAAGTGCGCCACCACGAAGTACGAGTCGGAGACGTGGAAGTCCATCGGCGGCGAGGCCAGGATGACACCGGTCAGACCACCGAAGAGGAAGGTGACGAGGAAGCCGACCGCCCACAGCATCGGTGTCTCGAAGGAGACGCTTCCCTTCCACATGGTGCCGATCCAGTTGAAGAACTTCACGCCCGTGGGTACGGCGATGAGGAACGTCATGAAGGAGAAGAACGGCAGCAGCACTCCGCCGGTGACGTACATGTGGTGGGCCCACACCGTCACGGACAGACCGGCGATCGCGATGGTCGCCGCGACGAGGCCCATGTAGCCGAAGATCGGCTTGCGGGAGAAGACCGGGATGATCTCGGTGACGATGCCGAAGAACGGCAGCGCGATGATGTACACCTCCGGGTGGCCGAAGAACCAGAAGAGGTGTTGCCACAGCAGGGCGCCGCCGTTGGCGGCGTCGAAGACGTGGGCGCCGAACTTGCGGTCCGCCTCCAGGGCGAACAGCGCGGCCGCGAGGACCGGGAAGGCCAGCAGGACCAGGACGGCCGTCAGCAGCACGTTCCACACGAAGATCGGCATGCGGAACATGGTCATGCCGGGCGCGCGCATGCAGATGATCGTGGTGATGAAGTTGACGGCGCCGAGGATGGTGCCGAAGCCGGAGAAGGCCAGACCCATGATCCACAGGTCCGAGCCGAGACCCGGGCTCCGGACGACGTCCGACAGCGGGGAGTAGGCGAACCAGCCGAAGTCGGCCGCGCCCTGCGGGGTGAGGAAGCCACCGACCGCGATGGAGGAGCCGAACAGGTAGAGCCAGTAGGCGAACATGTTCAGCCGGGGGAACGCCACGTCGGGCGCGCCGATCTGCAGCGGCATGATCCAGTTCGTGAAGCCGGCGAACAGCGGCGTCGCGAACATCAGCAGCATGATCGTGCCGTGCATCGTGAACAGCTGGTTGTACTGCTCGTTGGAGACGATCTGGATACCCGGGCGGGCCAGCTCGGCGCGCATCAGCAGCGCCATCACGCCGCCGATCAGGAAGAACGCGAACGACGTGCCCAGATAGAGCGTGCCGATCGTCTTGTGGTCGGTGGTCGTCAGCCACCTCACCACGACGTTCCCGGGCTGCCTCCGCTTGATGGGCAGCTCGTTCTCGTACGAGTCCTCGGCTGCCGCGGCACCGTGGGGGTCGTTGAGGATGCTCACAAGAAGGTGTCTCCAGATGCTCGCGGTTCACATCGTGCGTAAGCCGCCATCCTTTCCGGGCCGGGGGCCGGATGGCGGCGCGGAGCGGCCGAATTGCACCCTTCGGCATGACAGTCCAACCCGACTGGAGTAGCCGGCGCGTCGGCCGTGCGACGACCGCCACTCACGCGCCGCCCCCACGGCGAGCCAGGGCGCCGGCGCGCTGCGGCGGACGAGCGCGGACACCGGACAGCCCCGGCTGATCGTGCTGCGCGGCAACAGCGCCTCGGGGAAGTCCTCCGTCGCCGCCGGTGTCCAGGGAATACTGTCCGCCGCCCGCCCCGCCCCGCCGGCGCCGGAACGGGACCGGCCGGCCTTCCCCGGTGGGAGATCCGAGAGGGCCCCGCGAATCACGAGCGCCCCGCCCCGCCCTCTACAGCGCGCGGGCGATGAGGAGGGCCACGTCGTCGTGGTCGTCGGGGTGGCGCAGGCCGTGGAGGAGGAGGTCGCAGGTCTCCTCCAACGGGCGCCGGGGCTCGTCCAGGAAGCTCAGCAAAACGTCGAGACGGTCGTCTATGGGGTGCTGACGGGTCTCGACCAGACCGTCGGTGTAGAGGACCAGCAGGTCACCGGGGAGCAGTTCGAACGAGGTGGCCTCGAAGGCGATGCCGCCGACGCCGAGCGGGGCAGCGGCGGGCAGATCGAGGAGCGTGGGGGAGTCGCCCCGGACTAGGGCGGGCGGCATGTGTCCGGCGTTGGCGATGGTGCACCGCCTGGTACGAGGGTCGTACACCGCGTACAGGCAGGTGACGATGTAGTGCTCGAGGTCGCAGGTGACCTTGTCCAGGTGCTGGAGCACCTCGGCGGGAGCGAGGTCGAGCTCGGCGTAGGCGCAGGTGGCGGTGCGCAGCCGGCCCATGGTGGCGGCGGCGTCGATCCCGTTGCCCATGACGTCGCCGACCACCAGGGCGGTCTTGTCATCGGCCAGCGAGATGACGTCGTACCAGTCGCCGCCGACCTCGCTGGTGGCCTGCGCGGGCTGGTAACGGGAGGCGACCTCCAGGCCCGTGTGGTGCGTCGAGTGGTCGGGCAGCAGACTGCGCTGGAGGGTCAGCGCGGTGTTGCGGACGCTCTGGAACCAGCGGGCGTTGTCGATGGCCACCGCGGCCCGGCCGGCGAGTTCGCCGGCGAGGACCACGTCGTCGTCGTCGAACGGCGCCGGATTGCGGGTGCGTTTGAGATCGAGGGCGCCGATCACCTCGCCGTGCGCGATCAGCGGAACCGCGAGGTACGAGTGGACGCCGGCCCGGGCCAGCAACGCCCCGGCCTCCGCGTCCCGGGCGATGCGTGGCAGGTCCTGTGCCCGGACGTAGCGGACCAGCACCGGCCGGCCGGTGTGCACGCACAGGGTGACGAGACGGTCGCCGTCGTACGTGGCGAGATCACCGGGCGGGTCGGCGGCACGCTCGGCGACGGTGGGGTGGGCGGCCTTCAGGGCGAGCGCCCGGAAGAGCTCGGGGCCGTTGTCGGGCTTGCGGATGCGGCGGCAGGCCAGCGCGGAGTCGAGGACGTCCACGGCGACCACGTCGGCCAGCGCCGGAGCGGCGATCTCCGCCAGCTCGTCGGCGGTCTGCTGCACGTCCAGGGTGGTGCCGACCCGCGTCGAGGCCTCGGCGATGAGCGCCAGGCGCCGTCGCGCCCGGTCGGCCTCCGCCGCCGCGCGGTGCCGTTCGGTGACGTCGACGACCGAGACGGCCGCGCCGAGGATCCGGCCCCCGGGGTCCGCCAGCCGGTAGAAGGAGAGCGACCAGGCGTGATCGTGCTCGGGATCGGCGGGCGGACGGCCCACGTGGTACTGGTCGATGAGGGGCGTGCCGGTGGTGAGCACCTGACGCAGGGCCGATTCGACGGTGTCGGCGTCCGGGAACGGCAGGGTCTCCCGGAGATGGCGGCCGATGTGGTCCTCGGCGGGGATGCCGTCGATGCGTTCCAGCGCCGGGTTGACCAGCAGGTAGCGCAGGTCGGGGTCCATGAGGGCGAGGCCGATGGGGGACTGGTTCACCAGCTGCTCGCACAGCGCCAGATCCGTCTCGACGCGCTGGAGCAGGGTGTGGTCCGCCGCGATGCCCAGGGCGTAGACGTCCCCGAGGTCGTCCAGCAGCCGCATGGTGCGGAACTCCGTCAGCCGGGTGCTGCCGTCCTTGTGCCGTACGGGGAAGGCGCCGGCCCAGCCGCGGCCGGTCTCCAGCACCTCCGTGAACAGGCTCGACACAGCCTGTAGATGCTCGGGACGCACGAGCAGGCGCGTCGCGTTCTCGCCGAGGGCCTCCTCCGCCGTGTAACCGAAGAGGTCCTCGGCCTGCGGCGTCCAGAAGACCACGCGCCCGCGGGTGTCCAGGGCCACCGCGGCCACGCTGAGCACATCCAGCAGACCGGTCGACCGCGGCGGCTCGGGCCGCTCGTCCTCGTGGCCGGTCCCGAAGGATTCCACTGCCATCCCGGATCCACCTCCACCGGCCGGTCGGCCGGTCTCGCGGTCGGTGCCGGCACGGCCGTGCGGGTATGTGCTGAGGGCCGGTACCCCCATGGTCCTCCCGGCACCGCCGGGGCGCACTGATGGCCAACATTAAGCCCATCGCGTGCATAAATAAGACCATTGTGGTGTAAGGGTCTACATGATGGAATCTCCGCGAAAGGGTATCTCCGCATCTACGTCCGCGGGACCGGGTGACCTCTTCGACGCGTCCAGCGACGCGGCCGCGGTGATCGCGCCGAACGGTGTCGTGCTCGGCTGGACCCTGAGCGCCGAGGCACTGCTCGGCTACCCGGCACGGGAGGTCGTCGGCGGCCCCGCCGCGCACCTGCTGGCCATGCCCGACGATCCCCTGCGAGCCGCGGCCGTCGCCGAACGGTGCCGCGCCGGTCACGGCTGGAGCGGGCTGATCGCCGTACGGCACCGGGACGGCCGCTGCCTCGACGTCCACCTCCTGGTCTCGGCGTCCTTCCGGATCGGCGCGGACGAGTGCTTCCTGGTGTCGGCGCGTGAGCAGCGACCGCAGTGGACGGTCGCCCGGTCCGTCCTCGACGGATTCCTGACCCGCCTGCCGGTCGGCATGGCCGTCATGGACCAGGACCTGCGCTACGTGTGGCTGAACGACACCCTGGAGCAGTTCGGCGGCGTCCCCCGTGAGCAGCGGCTCGGCCGCAGGGTGAGCGACGTGCTGCCCGGACTGCAGGCGGAGGCCCTGGAAGGGCTGATGCGCAAGGCGCTGGCGACCGGAGTGCCGGTGACCGACTACGAGTACGCGGGATGGAGCTGGGCCGACCCGCACCGCCGGCACGCCTTCTCCACGTCGTTCTTCCCGCTGGTGGACGCCGACGGCGCCGCCAGTGGCATCTGTTACCTGGTCCAGGACATCACCGAGCGCTGGACCGCCCGGCAGCTGCTGACGCTCGTCAACGAGGCCGGCACCAGCATCGGCACGACCCTCGACGTGCTGCGGACGGCCCAGGAACTCGCCGACTTCGCCGTCCCCCGCTTCGCGGACTTCGTCGTCGTGGACCTGCTGGAACCCGTCCTCAGCACCGAGGGGCACGGAGCGTGGCTGACCGACGCGGGGCCCCCTCCGGCCACCCCGGCGATGCGCCGTGCCGGCATGCAGTCGGTGCGGGCGGGCTGCCCCGAAGCCGTGGCCCGAATCGGCGAGGAGGTCGGCTTCCTTCCCCCGCCCCGCGACGTGAACATGCTGATCAGCGGAGAGCCGAGGCTCATCCCGGTCCTCGACCCGTCGGACGCCCTGTGGGCCACGGAGGAGCCCGTGCGGGCGGCACGGATCCGCGAGTTCGGCCTGCACACGATGATCGCGGCGCCGATGCGGGCCCGGAACACCGCCCTCGGACTCACCACCTTCGCCCGGTCGCTCAACCCCGTCCCCTTCGGGCCGGACGACGTCCTGCTGGCCCGCGAGCTGGTCGCACGGGCGGCGGTCTGCGTCGACAACGCCCGCCGTTACACCAGGGAGCACATGGCGGCGGTGACGCTGCAGCGCAGTCTGCTGCCGCCCGCCCTGTCCGGCGGCACGGCCCTGGAGGTCGCCTCGTCCTACCTGCCCGCGGACCCGACGGGCGGCGTCGGCGGCGACTGGTTCGACGTGATCCCCCTGTCCGGCGGCCGGATGGGTCTCGTCATCGGGGACGTGGTGGGCCACGGCATCGCCGCGGCGGCGAGCATGGGCAGGCTGCGCACCGCCGTCCAGACACTGGCCGACATGGAGCTGCCCCCCGACGAACTCCTCGCCCACCTCGACGACCTGGTGCTGCGGCTGAGCGACGAGGAGAACGCCGCCGGCTCCGGAGAACACAGCACGACCACCTTCATCGGCGCGACCTGTCTCTACGCCGTCTACGACCCCGTCACCAGGCGCTGCGAGATGGCCCGGGCCGGGCATCCGCCCCCCGTCGTCGTCGCCCCCGGCGGACACGCCTACTTTCCGGAGATCCCCGCCGGGCCCCCGCTGGGGCTCGGCGGCATGGCGTTCGAGGCGACCGAGATCGAACTGGCCGAGAACAGCCTCTTCGGCCTTTACACCGACGGCCTCATCGAGGGCGGCGACCAGGACGTGGAGCGGGGCATGTCCCGGCTCGGCACGGTGCTCGCGCGCACCGGGCACAACCTGGGCACGCTCTGCGCGTCCGCCGTGCACGAACTCGTCCCCGTGCCGCAGCCCGACGACATCGCCCTGCTGCTGGCCCGTACCCACGGCCTCGGCGCCGACCGGCTCGCCACCTGGGAGGTGCCCCCCGACCCGGCCGCCGTGGGCGATCTCCGGACCCGGGCCATCCGCCAGGTCGAGGACTGGGGCCTCGGGGAACTCGCCATGACGACGGAGCTCATCGTGAGCGAGCTGGTCACCAACGCCATCCGGTACGCCGCCCTGCCCATTCGGCTACGGCTGCTGCGCGACGTCCGGCTGACCTGCGAGGTCTCCGACGCCAGCAGCACGGCGCCCCGCCTCAGGCACGCCCGGAGCACCGACGAGGGCGGTCGCGGCCTGTTCCTGGTGGCCCAGCTCTCCCACCGCTGGGGCGTCCGGTACACCGGGGACGGAAAGATCATCTGGGCCGAGCAGGAGATCCCCTGAGACCGCGGGCGGCGGGCCGGCCCGGATTTGCCTTCGAGTGGACTCCAGCAGCCACACTGGGCGCGACGAAGCACGGTTCGAGGACAGGAACGGCGGCACCGATGGCAACGACGAGCAGGGCAGGACACCCGCTGCCGTACGACACCTACCGCGAGGCCGTGGCACGCGAGACCCGCCGCTTCGCCGACACGGTCGCGGGCGCCGACCCGGCGACCGCCGTGCCCTCCTGCCCGGACTGGACCCTGGCCGACCTCACCGTTCACGTGGGGGCGGTGCAGCGTTGGTTCTCCGCACTCCTGACCAGGCGGGTGCAGGAGCCGCCGCGCAGCCGCGAGGTGGACCTGGGGCTGCCGGACGACGTGCGCGACCGGCCGGCCTGGGTGGCGGCCGGTGTCCCCGGCGTGGCGGACGTGCTCGAGGCCACGGACCCCCTGGCCGTGATGTGGGCGTGGGGCGAGGACCAGCACGCCCGGTTCTGGGCCCGCAGGATGCTCTTCGAGACCCTGGTCCACCGCACGGACGCGGAGCGCGCCGTCGGCCGGACGTCCGACGTCGACCCGGCCCTGGCCGCCGACGGCGTGGACGAGTTCCTCGTCAACCTCCCCTACGCCGGTCCCTTCGCGCCCGGCGTGGACAAGCTGCGCGGCGACGGCGAGACCGTCGCCTTCCGGTGCGCGGACGCCGCGGACGGGGTCGTCGAGGAGTGGCTGGTACGGCTGGGCCCGGACGGTTTCCGCCTGCTGCCCCCGGCCGACGGCGAGGCGGCCGCTCCCGCGTCGCACACCGTGGCGGTGCGCGGGCGGGCGGCGGATCTGCTGCTGTTCCTCTACGGCCGGCTGTCGTACGGGGACCCCGCCCTCGACGTCACCGGAGACACCGGGGTCCTCGACCGATGGGTCGCCCACACAGCCTTCTGAGCAGCGCGGCCTGTGCTCTCGACCGCCGGGCGCGCCGCCGGGGTGTCAGCCGTCCGCCCGCGGGAAACCCGGGCGGCATGGCAGCACAGGAGCGGCAGGAGCCTTTCCCCTTGGACCGGCAGGTGGTGGACCGGCTGGTGCCCGTCTGGCTCGCGGAGACGGAACGCCACGATCCCGGGGCCGCCCGCCGGGCCCGGGAGGGCTGGCGGAACGGCACGCTGGGCGGCGAGTGCGCGCAGGACCTGGCCACCTGGGTGACCGCGCGGGTCACCGACACGGCCTTCAACGAGGACGAGGGCCCGGAGGTCGAGGGCCCCGCGCGCATCACGCCCGCGGACAAGGAGTGCGTGCACCGCTGGCTCGCGGCCCAGGGGTATCCGGTCTGACCGCCGGACGGTCCGGCCGGCGGCGCCTCGGCCCTCAGGGGTACGACACGACCGTGGACGGGCTCGTCGACGCCGCCGTTTCCGTCCGTCACGGTGCGCGCGGTCCGCCAGTTCTGCCCGTCGTCCGAGATCCGCACGGTGTGCGCCTTCGCGTAGGAGGCCTCCTACAGCAGCTGCACGTGCCGGAACCGGGTGCGGGTGCCGAGGTCGACCTGGAGCCACCGGGGGTCGCTCCAGGCGCTCGCCCAGCGGGTGCCGGGGTCGCCCGTCGACCGCTTTGGCGGCGGTGCACGGGCAGTCGCCGTGACTCGCCTGGTAGGACGAGGCGCGTACAAGGACAACCCCGGCGTGCTGATGTGGGACGTCGGCAACGAGTCCATCGAGCGGACCGGGTACGCGCCCCACCGCGCCGCGCGCTCACTGGTCACCCGGCGGGCCGAGACCGTGGCCCCGGTGATGCCGGTGCCGGGGACGCCTCGGACGAGGCTCAAGCCGCCTTCGCCGCCCGGGTGTTCGCCGACCCCTTCTTCGGCCGGGTGGTCGCCAGGCTCGTCGGCCACCTGAGGCCGCGCTCGGTGCACCCGGTGCTGATGTTCGCGGAGGCCGCCGAGGGCCGCCAGGAGGTGCTGACGTACCTGCGGCAGCGGCGGGCCGACGGTGCGCTGGTGGTGTCGGGTCACGCCGACGACCCGCTGCCCGCTCTCCTCGCCGAGGCCCGGCTGCCCGCGGTGCTCTTCGCCCGCCCCCTCCCGCCCGGTGCCGCTCGGCTACGTCGACCTGGCGCACCGGGACGGCGGGCGGCTCGCGGCGGAGTATCCGCTCGCCCGCGGCTGCCGCAGGCTCGCCACGATCGCCGGGCCCCTGGCGGCCGCCGCGAGCCAGGAGCGGCTGGCCGGATTCCGTGACACCCTCGCCCGCCACGGACAGCCCTACGTCCCGGTCGCCGAAGGGGGCTTCACCCTGGACAGCGGGGGTGGCGGCGATGGCGACCTGCTGGCCGAACACCCCGAGCCGGACGAGGTGTTAGCCGCCAACGACCTCATGGCCCAGGGCGCCTGCCAGGTGCTGAGGGAGCGAGGCCGGCGGGTGTCGGAGGACGTGGCGGTGATCGGTTTCGACGACTCGGCGGTCGCCGCCGCCTGCCGTCCCGGGCTCACCACCGTCCGCCGGCCCGTCGAGGACATGGCGGCCGACATGGCCCGCCTGCTCGACGAACATCTGCGGGGGCACCCTGGCCGAGCCCACGTCGATCGTGTTCGACCCCCGGCTGGTGGTGCGCGAGTCGGCCTGAGCCCGCCCACGGACGCGCCGTCTCCGCGGGTGGGGGAGCGAGTGGCCGGACCCCCGCCGGGAGGCGTACGATATTCATCGACCGATGAATTTCTGCTCTCCCCGAAGGGCAGGACCGCCATGGAACGCACCACGTGCTGTGTCGTGGGAGGCGGCCCCGCGGGCATGGTGCTCGCCCTGCTGCTGGCCCGGGCCGGCGTCGCCGTGACGGTGCTGGAGAAGCACGCCGACTTCCTGCGCGACTTCCGCGGTGACACCGTCCACCCCTCCACCCTGGCGCTGCTCGACGACCTGGGGCTCGCCGAACGCTTCGCCCAGTTGCCGCAGCGCCGGGTGCGCACCGTCCAGCTGCCGGTCGGAGCCGGCCGCTCGGCGGTCACGGTCGCCGACCTCGCCGTCCTGCGCGGTCCGTACAACTACGTGGCGATGGTGCCCCAGTGGGACCTGCTGGACCTGCTCGCGGACGAGGGCCGCCGTGAGCCGGGCTTCGAACTGCGGATGAACACCGAGGCGACCTCGTTCCTCACCGAGTCGGGACGCGTGAGCGGTGTGCGCTACCGGACGTCGGACGGCCGCACGGGAGAACTGCGCGCCCTCCTCACCGTCGCCTGCGACGGCCGCGGATCACTGGCACGCCTGCGGCCGGAGCTCGGACTGCGCGGCTTCCCCTGCCCGATGGACGCCTGGTGGTTCCGGCTCCCGCGGCACGAGAGCGACCCGCGTGGACTCTTCGGCGGAGCCGGCGACCGCTTCCTGACCGCGATGATCGACCGCGGGGACTACTGGCAGTGCGCCGCGCTCATCCCCAAGGGCACCGACGCCGAGCGCCGCTCCGCCGGACTCCGGCGCTTCCTGGCCGACTTCACCGCCGCCGTCCCCTGGATCGCCGGCCGCACCGGCGCGCTCACCTCGTGGGACGACGTCAAGCTGCTCGACGTACGCCTGGACCGGCTGCGTCGCTGGCACCGGCCGGGCCTGCTGTGCATCGGCGACGCCGCGCACGCCATGTCCCCGGTGTTCGGCATCGGCATCAACCTCGCGGTCCAGGACGCCGTGGCCACCGCCCGCATCCTGGCCGGGCCGCTCCTGCGCGGGCGGGTGAGCCTGCGTGACGTGCGCCGGGTGCAGCGCCGGCGCGGATTCACCACGGTCGCCACGCAGGCGCTCCAGCGGACGGCGCACGCCCGCTTCATCGCTCCTCTGCTGCGGGGCCGGCCGCCCCTCGGCAGTGCGAAGCGCGCCCGGCGTGTCGGGCGGCTGATCGCCGGGATGCCCTGGACGCGGCGCCTGCCCGCCTACTTCATCGCGTACGGCGCACTCCGCGAACGTCCGCCCCAGGAGGCGGTGCGAAGCGGCCGCCCCGTGGCGAGGACCCGGTCAACTCCGCGTGTTTTCCAGGGCATTGACGGCATCCGTGGGCAGCTGCTTCACTGGCGCCGTGGCTGAGCCACTGAACCACCGAGTCGCCCTCCGGTGAACCGCCGGACCGCCGCACCGACGCATCGGAGACCCCGCGTGGCCGTCGAAAGCCTTCCCCGCCGATCCGTGGTCGACCTGCTCGAGGACCGGCTGCGCGAGGACATCCTCGGCGGTACCCACCGACCCGGCTCCCTGCTCCCTCCCGAACGGGAGCTGGCGGCCGGATACGGCGTCACACGCACCACCCTGAAGCACGCGCTGACCCGGCTGGAGAAGGCCGGGCTGCTCAGCACCCGGCACGGCGTCGGCACCTCCGTGCTGGACTACCTGCGGCTCGGCGGTGCCGACCTGCTCCCAATGCTGGCCACGCAGGACTCCGCCTGGCTGAGGGAGGTCTTCGAGGTGCGGCGGCACGTCGGCGCGCTGATCGCCGGCCGGGCCGCCGCCCGGCGCACGGCACGGCAGGCCAGGTCGCTCGAAGAGCTGCTGCGCCGGGTGGCCGAGGCGCCGGACGCCGACGCCACCCAGCTCGCCGACGTCGAGGTGCACCGCGAACTGGCCCGGGCGACCGGCAACCGGGTCTATCTGCTGCTCACCAACACGCTCTTCAACGCCTATCTCCCGGTGCGGGGTGCCCTGCGGTCCCCCTTCGAGGATGCGGCCGGGGCGGCGGCGCGGCTCGCACCCGTCGTGCACGCGGTGGCCGAGGGCCGGGCCGAGGAGGCGCGAGGTGCGGCCGAGACGTACCTGCGCACCACCGAGAAGCTCATGCTGAACTCGCTGAAGCCGGCCCGGCGCAGGGAAGCGGGCGGCCGCCCCGGCTAGCGGATCGCCCCCCTCGACCACGCTCCCGCGACGGGCCGGGACCGTTTCCCGGCCGGTCGCCGTCGCAGGGGCGCGCGTGCGGCTGCCCGCCTGGTTGTCATGCGCGCGCCAAATCGAGACGGCATCGCCGACCCCCACACGCCGTACCCCGTCCCCGCGGTGCGGCGGCCGAACAACAGAAGGAGCACGGTGAGCAGACCCAGCAAGCGGCGCGGCGCCCTGATCGGCATGACGCTGGCCGCCGTCATCGGCACGGCCCAGCCCGCCATCGCCTCGCCCGCACCGAACCCGGCGCGCCCGGCCACCGCGACGCGGCACGCCCAGGTCCACGACGTCGAGGACCGGATCGCACGGTCCCTGTCCTCCTCGCTGGCCGCGCCCGAGTGGAGGGAGCAGGTGCGCACGGCCGCGCTCGGCACACAGGAGGTGGACCTACGGGCCCTCGCCGCCCGGACCGCGGACCCCGCGGGCGAACGGCTCGAGGCCGTGGTCACCACCGCGGACCGGCGCATCGCCGCCCTCAAGGGGCTGCCCGCGACGACCGGGTCCCTGCTGCGCGTACGCCTCGGCGCACCCTCCATGCGCGGGCGTCTCGAAGCCGGCGCCGCGCCGTGGGTCGCCGTCGCGGCGGCCGACGAGCACACCAGGACCATCACGGCCTACGACAGCCAGGGCCGCGCGCACGCCGTGGACGCCACCCGGGTCCCCGACCGCCCCCTCTACGTCCTGGACATCGACGTCTCCAAGGCCCACCGCGCCGGACTGGCGGTGCTGCGCGCGGCCCTCGCCGACAAGGGACTCGCCGCCCCGCGGGACCGGGCCGCGAACGGAGCCGGTGCGGCCGGCTGGTGGGCCACCAAGGTCACGGCCGTCGAGGTGAACGACGACGAGGAGCCCTGGTTCAAGGGTGGCGCCGAGATGTTCGCCCTGGTGACCGGTTTCGGGCCGGACGGCAAGGCCCGCGTCGACTCGGTCGACATGCCGTACCTGGACGACGACGGCACCGTCTACCACCCGAACCAGATCCTGGTGAACTGGTCCAGCTACAAGTACAACCTCGCCGACGTCGTCATGATGGAGGACGACGACGGCACCAACTACAAGGCGCTGGCCCAGGCCCTCACCACCGCCCTGCTCACCGTCACCGACCAGGGGGCGTACATCCCCCTGGTGAACGCGGTGCTGAGCGCGATGCCGGACTCCTGGTTCACCGACGACCCCGACTACGTGGAGTCCTGGTACACCCTGTCCAAGAACTCCACGGGCCGGCTCGACGGAGCCGCGGGCAACGGCTGGATGACCGTGGAACCGTACTTCGTCGAGCAGTTCTGACGCTCGTCCCCGCCCGGCCCCGGGCTCAGGGCGCCGAGCCGTCCGGGTGCGCGCCGCGGTCGCGCAGCCGGGCGGCCAGAACCGCCACGTCGTCCTCCGCGTGCCGGGCGTCGAGGCGGGCGAGCACCGTGTCGAGGACGTCCTCCACCGGTGAGGCGGGGCGGAAACGGACGCCGGCCAGCCGGCCGAGCGAGTGGTCGATGTCCTCACCGCGGCGCTCGACGAGTCCGTCGGTGAAGAGCACGAGGGTCTGCGAAGGGTCCAGCCGATAGGTGGCCGGCTCGTAACCGCCGAGACCGGTGCCCAGCGGCGGGCCGACCGGAACCGGCAACAGGGAGGTGCGGCCCCGCTCGTCCGTGACCGCCGGGGGCAGATGACCGGCGGAGGCGAAGGTCACCTGACCGCGATTGGGGTCGACCTGGGCGATGAGGCAGGTCGCGGGCCGGCGTTCCGGCTCCCCGGCGGCCAGGGCGTCGAGCTGGCGCAGCACACGGTGCGGGGGCAGGTCGGCGGAGGCTACGTAGCGCAGGGCCGAACGGTAGGCCGTCATGTCGACGGCGGCCTCCAGACCGTGCCCCATCACGTCGCCGACCACGAGGAGCGTGCGGCCGAAGTGCAGCCGCACGGTCTCGCACCAGTCGCCACCGATCAGCGTGCTCTGCCCCACGGGGAGATAGCGGGTGGCCACGTCCAGGTTGGGGTGCGGCCGGCCGGGTTCCGACAGCAGCGCACGCTGGAGCTTGCCGACGATGGCACTCACCGCGTCGTGCTCCCGGGCGTGCCGCACGTGGGAGGCGGCATGCTCGGTGAGGAACGCCAGCACCTCGGCCTCCGCCGCGGTGAACGGTGCCGTGTCCCGGGCGCCGACCAGTGCGCCGTAGCAGCGGCCGCCCGCGACCACGGGCACGCAGAGCACCTGTCCGGCATGGCCCGCCACCGGCTGCCCGAGCCTGCTCCCCGCGGTCCCGGCCGCCGACCCCCTGGCCACCCCCTCGGCCCACGGAAGGCCCGGCAGCAGCGCCGGATTGCCGACGACCGCCTCGTAGCGCGAACCGGCACGGCGGCCGAGGCGCAGCACCGCCGCGGCGCCTCCCACCTGCCCGGCGACCTCACGGGTCAGCTCCGCGCACGTGGTGTCCTCGTCGAGCGTGGTGCCGATGCGCGAGGCGGCGGTGCGCAGGGCGGCCAGCCGGGACGGGGTACCGGCCACGGACACGGACCTGCGATCGGGCCCGGTCGGCGGCACCGTCGCCCGCCCGCCGAGCGGTTCGTGACCTTCCGACACAGGCGCCACCCTAGGTGAGGGGCAACCGAGAGCAGGTGACGAACAGGTGTCCTGATGGCGAACACACGCCCTCGCGTCCTCACCTTCCGTCACCGGACCGCGGCCCACCGTGGCGAGCGCGGCCCGGCCGGAAATTCCTGAGGCGAGTTTTCGAACAAGTGTTATCCGGGGCGCCCCCGGCGGTCTCCCAGGCATCGGACACAATCGTTCGGCGTCGAGGACGGGAAGCATTTGATGAGCGCACAGCACGGGGCGGGGTCGGCGGCGTTGGTGATCGCCGCGCGAGAGGGGGACACGCAGGCCCAGGACGCCCTGGTCAACGCGTACCTCCCGCTGGTCTACAACATCGTCGGGCGGGCGCTGAACGGCTCGGTGGACGTCGACGACGTGGTGCAGGAGACCATGCTGCGCGCCCTGCACGGCCTGGACGGGCTGCGGACTCCGGAGCGCTTCCGCTCCTGGCTCGTCGCGATCGCGATGAACCAGGTGCGCACGCACTGGCAGGACCGGCAGAACGCCCCGGGCGCCGTGGACGAGGCCCAGGAACTGGCGGACCCGGGCGCCGACTTCGTGGACCTGACGGTGATGCAGCTCCAGCTCTCCGGGCAGCGCCAGGAGACGGCGCGCGCGACGCGCTGGCTGGAGCCGGACGACCGCGGTCTGCTGTCGCTGTGGTGGCTGGAGTGCGCCAGCGAGCTGACCCGGACCGAGGTCGCCGCCGCCCTGGACCTGTCGACCCAGCACACCGCCGTCCGTGTGCAGCGGATGAAGGCGCAGCTCGAGGCCGCCCGCGTGGTGGTACGGGCGCTCGACGCGCGGCCCCAGTGCGAGGAGCTCGGGGTCGTGCTCGCGTCCTGGGACGGCCTGCCCTCGGCGCTGTGGCGCAAACGAATAGCCAGGCACGCCCGCGAGTGCGTGCGCTGCTCCGGCCTGTGGTCCGGACTGATGCCCGCGGAGGGGCTGCTGGCCGGACTGGCGCTGGTCGGAGTCTCGTCCGCCCTGCTCGCGAGCGTGCGCTCCACCACCGGCGGGATGGCCGCCGCCGGTTCCGCGACCCCGATCGGCGCGTCCGCCGGTACGGGCCCGGGCCGGGGCCGCGCGGCCTCCCGCACCGAGTCGCTGCGCCGGCGGCGCATGCGGCGCCGGGCCGTCAGCGCCGCCGTCGTGGCGGCCTGCGTCGCCGGCGGCGGCTTCTGGTACTTCGGCACGGACTCCGGTGACGGCGCCGCTGGTACGACCGCCGAGCGCGCGGAAGCCACCCCCATAGTGGACCTCTCGGCGCCCAGCCCCGAGGAGAGTTCGCCCTCGGCCTCGGCGTCACCGTCGCCCTCCGCCTCGAAGCCGAAGAAGGCACGCGCCTCCAATTCACCGAGCCCCACCCCGAAGAAGACGACGCCCGCCCCCAGGCGTTCCACCCCGCCGGCTCCCGTGCCGGCCGGTACACCGCAGTCCCAGCCGGCGCCGTCGGACACCGTCGGGCAGGTGGTCGCCCTGGTGAACAAGGAACGCGCGACCGCCGGCTGCGGTCCGCTCACCGAGGACCCGCAACTGGAGAAGGCGGCCCAGAACCACTCCGACGACATGGCCGCGCGCGGCTTCTTCGACCACACCAACCCCGACGGCGCCGACCCCGGGCAGCGCATCACCGCGACGGGCTACCGCTGGTCCACGGAGGGCGAGAACATCGCGCAAGGGCAGCAGACCGCCGCCTCCGTGATGGAGTCCTGGATGAACAGTCCCGGGCACCGCGCGAACATCCTGAACTGCTCCTTCAAGAACATCGGCGTGGGCGTCCACAAGGGCGCGGGCGGTCCGTGGTGGACACAGGACTTCGGTACCCGGATGTGATGCCCGCGGTCTGACGGCAACAGGGGCCGACGCGGACAGGGACACCGGAGGCGGGGCCACCGTGCCGCGCGGGACCCCGGCCCCGTGCGAGCGGCCGGGAGACCGGCCGCCGCTCGCCCCGTTACCGGGTGCCGATGCCCCGCAGGATGCGGAAGGCCCGCAGCAGGGTCGCCGGGCCCGTGTCCGTCGGACCGGTCGCACGGCGCGCCCGGCGCGTCCGCAGGACGGCACGTACCGCGGACAGTGCGGCGCACGCGATGACGGCCGCCTCCAGGTCGGCGTCCGGAGCGTCCGGCGGGAGCCGGCGCCGGACCAGGGCGGTCAGCCGCTCCTCGAAGTCGGAGAAGGCCTGCACGAGGCGGGCCGTGACGACGTTCTCGATGTCCTCCAGCGGATGACTGAGGGCGGACAGGGTGGAGGCCGCGAACGGCTCGGCCGCCTCCAGCAGGGCGTTGCACACCGCGTCCAGGGGCTCCTCGTCCGCCGGACGCCCGGCCAGGGCGTTCTCCACGTACGCGAAGATCTCGACGCCGTCGGGCAGCAGCAGCGC
This sequence comes from Streptomyces sp. 1222.5, assembly GCF_900105245.1. Taxonomy (NCBI): domain Bacteria; kingdom Bacillati; phylum Actinomycetota; class Actinomycetes; order Kitasatosporales; family Streptomycetaceae; genus Streptomyces; species Streptomyces sp. 1222.5. The sequence goes on from NZ_FNSZ01000001.1 coordinate 8,112,352, forward strand.
TTCCTTGCTCTCGAAGTAGCGGAAGAACGTGCGTACCGAGACGTTCGCGTGAGCGGCGATGTCCGCGACCGTCGTGGCCTCGAAGCCCCGCTCGCGGAACAGGCGCGCGGCTCCCTCCAGCAGCAGGCGCCGCGTCTCCGCCTTCTTGCGCTCGCGCAGTCCGGCGGGGGCGATCTCGTTCGGCATGGGGCGAGCCTCCGCCATGCTGTCGCGACTGTCAATCGGCACGCGTGTCACGTCAGGGGACCCCGCATCAGCCATATGTCATCCATGCCAATTGTCATGCATGCCATTTCTTCTCTAGAGTTCGCGTCAGTCGTGACACTTTCCTCTGGAGGCCACGGTGCCCCGTTCCTCGCCCCACCTCCCGGCGCCGGCCGAAGCGCCCGCCGGTCCGCGTCCACCGGCCGGACCCGCGCCCGCGCCCGGCGGACTCGGCCGCCTCGGCGCCTTCTGCGCCCGGCACCCCGCAGCCGTCATCGCCGGCTGGCTGCTGGTCCTCGCCGCGGCCCTTGCCGGCCGGCACCTGGCCGCCCCCACGTTCAGCGATCAGGTCAGCCTGCCCGGCACCGCCTCCCACACCGGTGCCGACCTCCTGGCCCGGTCCCTGCCCGACGCGGGCAGGCCCAACGGCAAGGTCGTCTTCCACACCGGCTCCGGCACCGTGGGCGACCGGCGGTCCGCCGTGGACCGGACCGTGGCCGAGCTGCGCGACCTGCCGCACGTCACTGCCGCCTCCGCGCTCGTGACCAGCGACGACGGGCGTACCGCGTACACCACCGTCTCCTTCGACGAGCAGCTGAAGAGCCTCGGTCACGACTACACCGCGCGGCTGGACGAGGCGACGGCGCCCGCCCGGGCGGCGGGGCTGGGCGTCGCGTACGGCGGCGACCTCGAACAGGTGGTGCGGGAACCGGCCGACGACAAGCTCAGCGAGGGTGTGGGTGTCGCCACCGCCCTCGTCATCCTGCTGCTGGCCTTCGGCAGTGTCCTCGCCGCGCTGCTGCCCCTGGTCACCGCCCTGATCAGCGTCGGCGTCGGTCTCGGCATCGTGGGCGTCGTCGCCGCCACCCTCTCCCTCGCCACCTCCGCCACGACCCTCGCGGGCATGATCGGCCTAGGCGTCGGCATCGACTACGCCCTGTTCCTGACCACGCGCTTCCGGCAGGACCTCGTCGAGGGGCGCGATCCGGTCGAGGCCGCGGCACGCACCGCCCACACCAGCGGACGTGCCGTGCTCATCGCCGCCCTGACCGTGGCCGTCGCCATGCTCAGCCTCTACGCCTGCGGACTGACCTTCATCGGGAAGATCGGGCTGGCGGCCACCCTCGCCGTCGTCGTGACCGCCGCTGCCGCCCTCACCCTGGTCCCGGCCGCCCTGGGACTGGTCGGCCGGCGCATCGACCGGCTGCGGGTGCGCCGCCCGGTGGCCGAGAGCACGGGAGCGCGCGACGGCTGGCACCGCTACGCCGGACTCGTCTCCCGGCGCCCGTGGACCTTCCTGGTCGTCGGCCTCACGGTCCTGGGCCTGTGCTCCGTGCCCCTGCTGTCGATGCGCCTCGGCCACGTCGACGCCGGCGCGGACCGGGCCGGCAGCAGCACGCGTACGGCGTACGACTGGATCGCGCACGCCGACGGGCCGGGCTTCGGACCGGGGGCGAACGGACCCGTCCTCGTCGTCGTCGACGTGAGCCGGGCGACGACACCCGCCGACCGGATCTCCCAGGACCTGACCGCCGCCCTCCGGGGCACCCCCGGCGTCGCGTCCGTGAGCCCCGTCAGGGCGAGCCCGGACGGAAAGGTCCTCGCCACCACGGTCACCCCGGCCACCGGCCCGCAGGACCAGGAGACCGGCGCCCTGCTCGACACCCTGTCCGGGCGGACGCTGCCGAAGGCCCTCGACGGCACGGGAGCGAAGGCCTGTCCGACCGGCAGTGTGGCCGGCCAGGCGGACTTCCGCGCCACCATCGGCGAGCGGCTGCCCCTCGTCATCGGCATCGTCCTGGTCCTCGCCTTCCTGCTGCTGACGACCGTCTTCCGCAGTGTGGTGATCCCCCTCAAGGCCGTCGTCCTCAACCTCCTCACCACGGCCGCTTCCTACGGCGTGCTCGTGGCGGTCTTCCAATGGGGCTGGGGGGACTCGCTGCTGGGCCTGTCCGAGCCGGTGCCCATCGAGTCGTACGTCCCGATGATGATGTTCGCCATCGTCTTCGGACTGTCCATGGACTACGAGATCTTCCTGCTGTCCCGGATCGCGGAAGCCTGGAACCGCACCGGCGACAACAGGCTCTCCGTGGGGGAGGGGCTGTCCTCGACGGCGCGTGTCATCTCGGCCGCCGCCTTCATCATGACCGCGGTGTTCCTGTCGTTCACCGCCTCGCCCACCGTGGTCGTGAAGATGCTCGCGCTGGGACTGGCGATCAGTGTGATCGTCGACGCGACGGTGGTCAGGCTGGTCCTGGTGCCGTCGGCCATGTTCCTCATGGGCAGGGCGAACTGGTGGATACCCCGCCGGCTCGACCGGCTCCTGCCGCACGTGCACGCCTGACCGTCCCGCATCCACCCGACCGAACCGGAGCAGAACCCACGTGATCCTCAACCGCCGAGGCAGGACCCTCACCCTGGTCGCGGCCGCCGCGACACTGGCCGCCGTCGTCTGCGCGACCGATCTCCTCGTCGAGCACCGGACCGAGGCGAAGGTCGCCGACCAGGCGTCGCGCAGTCTGCGCCCCGACGGGCCGGTGCACGTCGACCTCACCACCTCGCTCGCCGGACTGCGCACCCTCGGCGGAGACGTCGGTGACGTGGAGGTGAGCGCCGAGGGCGTACACCGCCAGCACGCCGTGATGGACGTGACCGTCCGGCTGAAGGACGTCACGACGGACGGCCGCAGCGCCGGCGGCACCGCCACCGCCACCGTCGGATACGACCAGGTGACCCGGCGCCTGGGGGCACTCGGTGACGGGCTGACGGCCGGCGGCCGGGACGGGGACCTGGTCCTCGGCGGCAGCGTCGGGACCCTGGGGCTGCCGGTCACCGTGCGGGCGAAGGTGTCCACCACGTCCGACGCCTTCACCATCACGCCCACCACGGTCGGCGTCCTCGGCCGGAACGTGCCGGTCGACGACCTCGACGCCCTGCCGGCCGCGTCCGGGCTCAGGGACCGGCTGAAGCCCCGCACGGTCGCCGTCACCGGACTGCCCCGCGGGGTAGCGCTGACCTCCGCCCACGCCACCGGCGACGGCCTCGCCCTGGACTTCTCGATAGCCGCGGGCCCCACACCGAAGGGAGACGGGGAGGCCGCCTGACACCTGGGCGGAAAGGGCCCCCCGAGGGGCGGCGACCGGGAATCAAACGCGCCGATCCCCGGTTGCAGAATGTGTCGTGAGCGGCCGTCGACCGGCCGCTCGTCGACAGTAAGAGGCCGAGTGACCGTGGGGCCGGCACGCCGACGAGCGCGCCGGACCGTGGGTCGAGCGTGAGGGAGCGACCGATGACAGTGGGAACCGAGCGAGCCGTGCTGGCGGGCGGTTGTTTCTGGGGCATGCAGGACCTGATCCGCAAGCAGCCGGGTGTCGTGGGCACGCGCGTCGGCTACAGCGGCGGTGACACGCCGAACGCCACGTACCGCAACCACGGCGACCATGCCGAGGCCATCGAGATCCTCTTCGATCCCACGGCCACCAGCTACCGCGACATCCTGGAGTTCTTCTTCCAGATCCACGACCCGACGACGCGGGACCGCCAGGGCAACGACCTCGGGCGAAGCTACCGGTCCGCCGTCTATTACACCGACGAGGAGCAGCACCGCGTCGCCGTGGACACCATCGCGGACGTCGAGGCGAGCGGTCTGTGGCCGGGCAAGGTCGTCACGGAGGTCGAGCCGGTGGGCGACTTCTGGGAGGCGGAGCCCGAGCACCAGGACTACCTGGAGCGCTACCCCAACGGGTACACCTGCCACTTCCCGCGCCCGAACTGGAAGCTGCCGCGCCGCACTCCGTCCGCCACGAACTGAGGCCCGGCCGCCCTTTCGGGCACCTGCCGAGAAGGTCCCGGCGCACCCCGTGCGCCGGGACCTTCCGCGTCATGCGGACGTCACGACCGCCTCACGCGGCGAGTGCGTGACCCGGGTGCAGCACCACCTTGGTGTAGCCCTCGATCCGCTTGTCGAACTTCTCGTACGCCAACGGGGCGTCCTCCAGCGGCAGCTCGTGGGAGACCACGAAGCTGGGCTTGGCCCGCCCGGCGATGATCATGTCGCGCAACTGGCGGTTGTACCGCTTGACGTTGCACTGACCGGTGCCCATCTGCTGGCCCTTCTCGAACATCTTGCCGATGGAGACCAGCAGCTGGCCCTGCTTGGCGTGCTCGTCGGGTCCGCCCGGGTCGGAGGGCACGTACAGACCCGGTATGCCGAGCATGCCGGTGGGCCGGACCGTCATGACGAGTTCGTTGAGGACGATGGCCGGTTCCTCGTGGCTCGTGTCGTGCGACTGGGCCTGGTAGCCGACGGCGTCCACGCCCTTGTCGGTTCCCTCGCCTCCCGTCTGTTCCCTGATCTGTTCGGCCGGGTCGCCCTTGGTGAAGTCGATGGGGATCGCCCCGATCTCCTCCGCCTTGGCGAGCCGCTCGGGCACGCGGTCCACGGAGAACACCTTCGACGCGCCCCGCAACAGCGCGGAGTAGGCGGCCATCAGACCCACGGGGCCCGCGCCGTAGACGGCCACGCTCTCACCCGGGGTGACCTGGGCGAGTTCGCATCCGTGGTACCCGGTCGGGAAGATGTCGGCGAGCAGCACGAAGTCGGTCTCGAATTCGTCGCCCGGCGGCAGCTTCAAGCAGTTGAAGTCCGCGAACGGCACCCGCAGCAGCTCGGCCTGGCCGCCCTTGTAGGGGCCCATCGCGACATAGCCGTAGGCTCCGCCGGCGAAGCCCGGATTGACCGTCAGACAGAACCCGGTCTTCCCGGCGAGGCAGTTCTTGCAGAACCCACAGGCCACGTTGAACGGCATGACCACGCGGTCACCCTGGGACAAGGAGGTCACACCGCTGCCGACCTCCTCGACGATGCCGAGGTTCTCGTGCCCGAAGACGATGCCGGCCTCCGCTGCGGTGCGGCCCTCGTACATATGCAGGTCGGAACCGCATATCGCGGTCGACGTGACCCTCACCAGCACGTCGTTCGGGTGCTGGATCTGCGGATCATCGACGTCCCTCACCGTCACGCTGAACGGCTTTTCGTAGACGACGGCTTTCACCCTGACCACCTCCGCGGCTGGCGCTGGACGACGGCGGTGGAAAGGCCGCTGCCCGGGGGACGCACAGGTGGAGCGTGGGCCCGCGGTCCATGCCGTGGCCCCCATGCGCTCTTCTCACCGCCGGTACTTACCAGCTAACGACCCCGGGGCAGGGGTTGCAACCCATACGGGCACACACCCTCGGTGTCGCGCACGAGTGCGGATTCATGTGCCGGAGCGCGTCCCTCCGTGGACGGCCGGTGAAGGAATGGTCACGGACTTTTCTTGATCGTTCCTTGGTGATTCAACCAACGCGACGGGCTGCGCGAATGCGTGCGGGTTGCCTCGTGGATGCGTGAGTCCTGTGGAGATCGGCCTCGGCCGGGCCGTCGTCGCGGGATGCGGGGATTGATCTGCTCGCGACAAGTAGGCACGCTCCATGGCGCGAGCAGGACGTCGCCGCTCGCGCCGATCCCCCCACACACAGCACGAGGAGACCCCTCTTGACGGCGCATCACAAACGCATAGGCAGGGCCAAGACCGTCACCGCGATCGCGGCCGCCGCAACCGTCGCGGGCACCGCCCTGTACGTGACCCCCGCCGCGCAGGCGGACCAGCCCGCGGAAGGCGTGGTCTACGGCCTGAACGCCGAAGGAGCCGTGTCCGGCAGCTACATCGTCCTGCTGGACCAGAAGACCTCGGGCGCCGAGAAGCAGGACCTGGCCCAGGAGTACGGCGGCCAGATCAGCCGGACCTACGGCTCGTCGGTCAACGGGTTCTCCGCGGACAGCCTCAGCGAGACGGAGGCCAAACGCCTGGCCGCCGACCCGGCGGTCGCCACGGTGGTGCAGAACAAGAAGTTCCACATCGACGCCACCCAGGACAAGCCGCCGTCCTGGGGGCTGGACCGCATCGACCAGAAGGACACCGCGGGCGACGGCAAGTACACCTACCCCGACAAGGGCGGCGAGGGGGTGACCGCGTACGTCATCGACACCGGCGTACGCATCAGCCACAAGGACTTCGGCGGCCGTGCCGCCTACGGGTTCGACGCGGTCGACAAGGACGACACCGCCGACGACGGCAACGGTCATGGCACCCACGTGGCCGGAACCATCGCCGGTACGGCCCACGGTGTGGCCAAGAAGGCCAAGATCGTCGCGGTCAGGGTCCTCGACGACAACGGCTCCGGCACCACCGAGCAGGTCGTCGCCGGCATCGACTGGGTGACCAAGAACCACAAGGGTCCGTCCGTCGCCAACATGAGCCTCGGCGGAGGCGTCGACCAGGCCCTCGACGCGGCGGTCGGCAAGGCCATCGCCTCGGGCGTGACGTTCGCGGTCGCCGTCGGCAACGAGTCGGCGGACGCCGGCCAGAGCTCCCCGGCGAGAGTCCCCGAGGCCATCACGGTCGCGTCCAGCACCAAGGACGACGCGCAGTCGGACTTCTCCAACTTCGGCAAGACGGTGGACCTGTACGCCCCCGGCTCGGACATCACCTCCGACTGGAACGACAGCGACGAGGGCACCAAGACGATCTCCGGCACCTCGATGGCCACCCCCCACGTCACGGGCGCCGCCGCCGTCTACCTGGCCGGGCACCCGGACGCCACCCCGGCCCAGGTCGCCTCCGCCCTCACCGGCGGTGCGACCGCCGACAAGATCACCAACCCGAGCAGCGGCACGGCCAACAAGCTGCTCAAGGTCATCGAGTAGGTTCCCTTCCCACCCGACCGACCGGACCCCGTGACCCGGTGGTGCCGCCTCCCTGCGGAACGGGCGGCGCCGCCGGGGCGCGGGGTCGCCGGGGCCGGGGACGAGAGAGAGGGGTGCCCGGTAGGGGATCGTCCGGATTCTGGGTCGTAGGGGCGCTCGACGACGAGGACGCGGCCCGGCTCGCGCCGGCCGCGGTGCCGCGATCGAGGCGGCGGCCGCGCGGGAGTCGACCGTGCGGGCGTGGGCACGGTGGACGGAGGACGTGTCGCTCGCGGGCGGCGCGGTGCCCGTCCGGCGCCCCGACGGCGGCGGCACCGAGCAGGCGCTGCGCCTGCTCGACATGCTCGAGGACTCGGCCCTCGACGCCCCGGCCGACGACGGCGCACTCCACGTCCTCGTCCGGTGGGAACGGTTCGACGCACGCGTCGCACCGTTCGCCGCGGCGATCCGCAAAGGACAATCCCGTGGCCGCCCTGTTCCACGGACTCGGCCCCGAGCGCGCCGGGACGCTGCCCGGCCGGCCCGGCGACCCCGTACTGAGCGCCCCCGCCGTACGCCACCACCTGCCCGGTGTCGAAGCGGTCCTCGCCCTGGCCGGCGAGGAACGAACCCGGGCACTGGCCCGGATCGGCGACCGGCCGGGGGACGAGGATCCTCGGCAGCTCCTCGACGGCCCCCTGCGCGTGTGGCGGGAGGCCGCCTTTGCCGGGCTGGGCGTGTTCTCCTCACGCATCCGGCTCTGAGCGGCGGCCCTTCGCCCGACCGGCCCACGTGGGCCGGCCGGCGCCCGGGGCGGCCTGCCATTCCTGGGCGGCCGCCCGTCGGGGGCTCCCGTGCACCGGTCTCAGCCCACCGCCTGGCGTACCAGCGCGCCGATCCTCGCCTCGTCGGCGGCGGTCAGTTCCCTCAGGGCGTACGCGGCCGGCCACATGGTGCCGTCGTCGAGGCGGGCCCTGTCGCTGAAGCCGAGCGTCGCGTACCTGGCGCCGAACTTCTTCGCGCTCTGGAAGAAGCAGACGACCTTGCCGTGCTCGGCGTACGCGGGCATCCCGTACCAGAGCTTCGGCGCGAGGCCGGGCGCGTGCGCCTTGACGACGGCGTGGAGCCGCTCGGCCATGGCCCGGTCCGAGTCCCGCATCTCGGCGATCTTCGCCAGGACGGCCGCCTGGTCCGCCGCCGCCCGGTCCGCCTTCGATCCTCCGCGTGCGGCCGGCCCGACCTCCCGGGCACGCTCCTTCATCGCGGCGCGCTCCTCGTCCGTGAATCCCTCGGACGTGGCGGTACCGGCCGGCTTCTGTGCGTTCTTCACGGTGCGTCCTCCCGGACTGCTGCTGGTGGGATACGACTTCAGGGCGTTCAGGTGCCGAGACGACGGCCTTCCGGGCGGGTACGGCGGCATCGCCGCCGCCGTACCGGTCAGCCCCAAGCGCCGGCGATCTGGCGGGTCGTGGCGTTGAGCCGGTTGAACAGGTTGGTGACGCCGATCATCAGCACGATCGCGGCGAGCTGCTTCTCGTCGTAGTAGGTGGCGGCCGTGTCCCAGACCTCGTCGCTCACCGGGTCGGGACGGTCGGCCAGCCGCGTCGCGGCCTCGGCGAGGGCGAGGGCCGCACGCTCCTCGTCGCTGAAGTACGGCGCCTCACGCCAGGCGGCGACCGTGGCCAGCCCCTCGTCGTCCACCCCCGCCTTGCGGGCGGACTTGACCCCGGCGTCGACACACGCGCTGCAGCCGTTGATCTGGCTCACCCGCAGATGCACCAGCTCCAGCGTCCGCCCGTCCACCCCACCGGAGTGCACGGCCTTGAAGATCTCCTGAACGGGCCGCATCGCGTCGGACAGGACGACGGCGGGGTTCTGCATACGAGACTGCATCGGTCTCCCTCTCTCGGGTCGGTGCCCCGTTGCGGCGGGGCGTGACTCCATGACAGCCCGGCCGGCGCCCCACGACCATGGCGACGGGACACCGTGGGACAGCTGAAACAGCCTTGACCAGCCGGGACTTGGCTGGGAAGACTTGCGCCGTCACGGGACGGGGAGGCGGGGGAACGTGGACGCGCACGAGAGGAACACCCAGACGGACCCACTGGAGGAACTGGCGGCCCGGTTGCGCCTGCTCCAGGAACTCTCCGGCCTCGGGGTACGGGCCCTCGCCCGGGACACCGGCCTCAGCTCCTCCTCACTGTCCCGCTATCTCAACGGGCAGACCGTGCCGCCGTGGCCCGCGGTCGTCGCCCTCTGCCGTCTCGTCCAGCGCGACCCGCGCCCGTTGCGCCCACTGTGGGAACGGACGTCGAACCCGCTGCCGGCGCCGCCGAAGAGCAGCCGCCAGGTGCGGCCGGTGCCACGCAACGACCTGCCGCGCGACGTCCCCGACTTCACCGGACGCGAGGAGCGGCTCGCCGAGCTGCTCGCCGCGGTCGACAGCCACCGGGTGGTGTCCGTCGACGGCATGGCGGGCGTCGGCAAGACCTGCCTGGTGGTGCACGCCGCGCACCGCCTCGCCGTCGACTTCCCGGATGCCCAGCTCTACGTGGACCTGCACGGTTTCACCGACGGCCGGCCCCCGCTCGACCCGGACTCCGCCCTGCGGATGCTGCTCGGCGCGCTCGACGTGCCGTCCGAGAGGGTCCCTCGGGAGGGGCTCGAGCAGCTGGCCGCCTGCTGGCGGTCGGAGCTGGCCCGCCGACGGGTCGTCGTGGTCCTCGACAACGCGGCCGACGCCGACCAGGTCCGCCCGCTGCTGCCCGGCGCCGGTCCTTCCGTCGCCCTGATCACGAGCCGCAACCGGCTCCTCGGTCTGGACGAGGTGCCGCCGGTCTCCCTCGATGTGCTGACCCCGCGGGAGAGTGCGGAGCTGCTGGCGCGGGCGAGCGGCGACCCGGGCGGCCCCGACGGCAGACTGGCCCGTGAGCCGGAGGCGGCCGCCGAGGTGCTGCGGCTGTGCGGCCGGCTGTCGCTGGCCCTGCGCCTCGCGGCGGCCCGGCTGCGGCACCGGCCCGGATGGACCGTGGGCATCCTCGTCGAGCGGCTGGCGCAGGGCGCGAGCGAGTTCGACACCGCGTTCGCCATGTCCGTACGCCAGCTGAACCGGCCCCGGGCCCGGCTGTTCAGGATGCTCGCCCTGCTGCCCGGAGCGACCTTCGACGCGTACGTGGCGGCGGCGCTGGCGGACGTGCCCCTGCACAGCGCGCAGGACATGCTGGAGGACCTGGTCGACGCGCACCTCGTCCAGCAGCCCGCCCCGGACCGCTACCGGCTGCACGACCTGGTGCACCAGCACGCGCGGCGGGCGTCGGCGGAGCAGGACCCCGCGCCCGAGCGCGAACGGGCACTGGGCCGGGTCCTCGACTACTACGTGCACGCGGCGTCCGCCGCCGATGCCGCGATGCCGTTCCTGTCGGCGGGCCGTGCGGTCGCGGCGGGCCGGCCCCCGGCCGCGCTGCCGCGGTTCGCGGACAAGAACGCGGCCTTCGACTGGTTCGTCGGGGAGTACGGCAACCTGATCGCCGCCTTCGAGACGGCGGCCGCCGTCGGCGCCGACGCACATGTGAGCGAGCTGCCGCGGTTCCTGCGCGCCTTCTTCGCGCGGCGCTGCGGCACGACTCACCTGAACGTCCTCTTCGAACGGTCGCTCGCCGCCGCCGAACGCCTCGGGGACCCGGTGCGACTGGCCGAGGCGCACAGCGATCTCGGCTTCGCCCGGTACAACGCGGGCCGGACGGCCGAGGCCGCCGCGTCCTACGAGGCGGCCGGACGCCGGCTGTCCCGGGCCGGGGACGTGCGGGCGGACGCCGAGCTGGCCCTGCGCCGCGGCTATCTGAGCTGGGACACGGGGCACGTCGAGGAGCCGCTCGACCTCTTCCGTCTGGCGGGAAAGCTGTACGAGCAGGCGGGCTGCCCCACGGGCGCCGCGCACGCGGCCGCCTCCGAGGCCTGGGCGATGCTCCAGCTGGGCCACCGTACGGAGGCGGCACGGCTGGCCCGCGAGGTCCTGAGCCTGCCGCACGACGACCCCGGCTGGCCGCCCGCCCTGACCGCCCGGATCACCCTCGGGGTCGCCATCGCCCACGAGGAACCGGACGAGGCCGCGGGGCACCTGCGGCAGGCGCTGACGATCGCCCGCGAGGACGGGCACCTCGACAACCAGGCGTGGTGCCTGAACAGCCTGGGCGTGGCTCTGCGCCGGATGGGCCGCTACGAGGAGGCACTGGCCAGCCACCGGGCGGCGTTCGCGCTGCTGGACGAGTTGTTCGAGGAACACTGGAAGATCCACTACTTGTACGGTTACGGCGAGACCTGCCGCCTCGCCGGCCTGCCCGAGGAGGCGCTGCGACTGCACCGGCAGGCGCTGGAACTGGCTCCGAGGCTCGGCAACCGGTACGCGGAAGCGCTCGCCCACGAAGGCATCGCGGTCGTGCTCGACGGCACGGACCCGGCCGGGGCCGCCGAGCACCGCGCGGCGGGCCGGGCCGTCCTGCGGGGACCCGAATCCGGGTCCTGACCTGGATGGCGGGCCCCGGCACCGCGCGCCCCGGCGACAGGCCGCCGTAGGATCACGGCAGGTCCTCCCCGTGCCGCAGGCACACCATCGCGAGGGCACCGGGGCGACCCGCGGAGGCATCGGCACCATGGACGAGCGGCAGCCCCTCACCGGCGACTCGCTGCGGGCGGCGGCGGACGCGTTCGAGCGGCTGCGGCCACGGCTGTTCGGCATCGCCTACCGCGTCCTGGGCAGCGTGTCCGAGGCCGAGGACGTGGTGCAGGACGTGTGGGTCCGCTGGCAGGGCACCGACCGGAGCGTGGTGCTCGACCCCGGGGCGTACCTGGCGAGGATCGCCACCCGACTGGCGGTCAACGTGGCCCAGTCGGCACGGGTCCGCCGTGAGGCCTACGTGGGCCCGTGGCTGCCCGAACCCGTGGACACCAGCGTGGATCCCCAGGTCGGTGCGGAGCGCGGCGAGGCCCTGGAGCTGGCCGTGCTGCTCGTCCTGCAGCGGCTGAATCCCGTGGAGCGGGCGGCCTACGTCCTGCGCGAGGCGTTCGCCTACGCCTACGACGAGATCGCCGGCATCCTGCAACTGAGTCAGGCCAACACCCGGCAGATCGTCAGCCGGGCCCGCAAACGCCTGGCCGCCGAGCGCCGCGCACCCGTCGACACCGCCCAGCACCGGCGCCTGCTGGACGCGTTCGTCGCCGCCGCACGCCACGGTGACGTGGCCGCACTCGAGAACGTGCTCTCGGCGGACGTCGTGGCGTACGCGGACGGCAACGGCATGCGCGGTGTGGCACGCCTGGAGGTCGGGGGAGCAGCGCGGGTGGCGAGGGTCAGCGCGTTCGCGCGGAAGTTCTTCCCGCGGGCCGTGTACGACGTGGTCGAGGCGAACGGCCGGCCCGCCGTGCTGCTCGCCCAGGACGGAGCCGCCGTCGCCCTGGTGAGCGTCACCGTGGGACCGGACGGGATCGACGGGCTCTACTGGGTGCTGGCGCCCGACAAGCTACGGGCGTACGAGCGGTCGGCACACAGGCTCACCGGGCATCCGTAGCTCCAGCGGGCCACGGGGGCGCCGGCGGGCCGTGGCACCGGCGTGGTGTGCCGAGGCCGGGAAGGCTGTGGTGTGGGGCGGCACGCGCGCCCGTGCGGGTCCGTGGACACACGTGCCGCACCCCCGGTCCGAGGGTCAGTTCCGCTTGAGCCAGTCCTCGTAGCGGGTGGTCACGACGTCCACCGTGTCGTCGCCGGTGAGCACGTCGGGCATCCCCGCGAACAGCCCTGCCGTCTCGTCGGTGACGACGGTACGGCCGTCGGGCTTCACCTCCAGGGTGATCTCACCGAGCCGGTCGAGTCCGTGCACCTCGGGTCCGGCGATGTTGCGCACGCCGTTCGACGGTTCGGCCAGCGCCGCCTCGGCCACGGCACCGGCGACATCGGCGGAGGCGATCGGACGCAGCCGGAGGGAGGGCAGCCGCACCTCCCCGGCCTCGCTGGTCATGTCCATCACCGGAGCGACGAACTCGAAGAACTGGGTGGCGCGCACGATGCTGTACGGGACGCCACTGCCCCGGACGGCTTCCTCCTGGGCGACCTTGGCCCGGTAGTAGCCGTAGTCCGGCACCTGGTCGACGCCGACGATGGAGAGCGCCACATGGTGACGGACACCCGCCTCCTGCTCGGCCGCGCCGAGGTTCTGTCCCGACCGGGTGAAGAAGTCCAGCGCCGGCTCGGCGTCGAAGGACGGGGAGTTCGACACGTCCACGACCACGTCCGCGCCCTTGAGGGCGTCCGCCAGACCCTCGCCGGTGAGCGCGTTGACGCCCGAGGAGGGAGAGGCCGCCACCGCCTCGTGACCCCGACCGCGCAACAGCGCGATCACCTGCGAGCCGATGAGCCCCGTACCGCCGACGACCACGATCTTCATCACTGTCTCCATCCGTTGATTCGGCTTGGCTGACGGACCCCGGTGAAGCCTCACCGGACCCGGTGCGGGAACCCGCACATCAACAGGACAGGACAGCTGCCGGGTCTGTGACAGCCGAGGTGACGCGGATCCCGCCCGCCACGGCGACGCGGGGCCGCTCGGTGCCACGGCCGGCCGCGCGCCTTTCCAGTCTGTGGCCGCGCGTCGAGCCGTGCCAGCCCGGCGTGGCGGCCGGTCACTGGTGGGGGAGGGCCTCCAGCATGGCCTTGGCGGTGGCCGTCGCGTCATAGTCCTCGGCGACTCCCGGTACGAAGACGATGTCGCCCTCGATGTGGCGCGAGCGCAGCGGCGCTATCGCCCGGTATGCGTCCGAGTCCCACCACGCGCGCGCCTCGGTCATCGACGGGAAGCCGATCACCACGACGTGCCCCGGCCAGGCGCCCTCCTTCACCTCGTGCTGTGCGCCGTGCACGAGGAACCGGCCGCCGTACGGTTCGAAGGTCGCGGCGATACGGGCGATGTACTCGGCGATCTCCGGGTGCGGGGCGGCTTCCCGCAGGTGGCCTATCACGTAGGCGGTCATGGCATCCTTCCGGCCGGTCGGCGTCTGACGTCGATGATCATGCCATCGGGTGGGACGCGGGGGCGATTACTTTTCGGGTAAGCGGCCGGCCGCCCGGCGGTGCACCGGTCAGCCGCGAACGCCGGTCCCCGCCCGTCCCCCGGCGGCGGCGTGTCCTTCGCCCGCGCGGTGCCCCGAACGGGAGGCTGCGAGGATGCACGCCGTACTGCACGCACTGTCGATCACCGGGTCCATGACCTGGGAGATCACCTGGGCCCTCGTCCTGGGGTTCACCCTGTCCGCCGTCGTCCAGGCGGTGGTCCGCAAGTCCACCGTCGTCTCACTGCTCGGCGACGACCGGCCCCGCACCCTCGCCGTCTCCGCCGGTCTGGGAGCGGCGTCCTCCTCCTGCTCCTACGCCGCCGTGGCGCTCGCCCGCTCGCTGTTCCGCAAGGGCGCGAACTTCACCGCCGCCATGGCCTTCGAGATCGCCTCCACCAACCTGGTCGTCGAACTGGGCGTCATCCTCGCGCTCCTGATGGGCTGGCAGTTCACCGCTGCCGAGTTCGTCGGCGGCCCCGTGATGATCCTCGTGCTGGCCTTCCTGTTCCGGCTGTTCCTGCGCGAGCGGCTGCTGCGGCAGGCGCGTGAGCAGGCGGAACAGGGTCTCGCCGGGTCGATGGAGGGGCACGCCGCGATGGACATGTCCGTGCGGCGCGGCGGCTCCTTCACCGAGCGCCTGTTCTCCCGCGAGGGCTTCACCGCCACCAGCCACGTGTTCGTCATGGAGTGGGCGGCCATCCTGCGCGACCTGGCCGTCGGCCTGCTCATCGCCGGTGCCGTCGCCGCCTGGGTGCCCGACGCGTTCTGGCGCGCCTTCTTCTTCGAGGGACATCCTCTTGCCGCCAAACTGTGGGGACCCCTCATCGGTCCGGTGGTGGCGATCGCCTCGTTCGTGTGCTCCATCGGCAACGTGCCGCTGGCGGTGGTGCTGTGGCAGGGAGGGATCAGCTTCGGCGGCGTGGTCGCGTTCATCTTCGCCGACCTGCTGATCCTGCCGATCCTGAACATCTACCGGAAGTACTACGGCCGCGGGATGGCGGTCTTCCTCCTCGGCACCTTCTACGTCGCGATGGTCCTCGCGGGGTACTTCGTGGAGTTCGTCTTCGGCGGCCTCGGGCTGATCCCGGACCAGGCCGACGCGAAGGTCCCCATGGAAGGCGTCGGCTGGAACTACACCACCTGGCTCAACATCGTCTTCCTCGCCCTCGCCGCCGTGCTCGTGGTCCGGTTCCTGCGGACCGGCGGGGCGGCCATGCTCCGCATGATGAGCGGCGCGCCGGACCCGGGCGGCGGACATCACTGAGGGCCGATCCCCGCCGGAACGCGCCCAGTTCACACCACGCGAGGCCGGGCCGGCCGTGCCGTGCCCATTGACTCCACCGCGCCGCACTGGTTCAGTGGCTCATCCACTGAGCCACTGGGAGGACGGCGTGGAGGCACTGCCCCGAGAGACCATCGTGGACGTCCTGGAGGGCCGACTGCGGGAGGACATCCTCGACGGACGCCATCCGGCGGGCACTTACCTGCCCCCGGAACGCACGCTCGCCGACGGATACGGCGTCACCCGCACCACCCTCAAGCACGCGTTCGGCCGTCTGACGCAGGCGGGGCTGCTGGAGACCCGGCACGGCGTCGGCACCCGCGTACGGGACTACCTGCGCCTGGGCGGCGCCGACCTGCTGCCCATGCTCGTACGGCACAGCCCCGACTGGGTCGGCGAGGTCTTCGAAGTACGGCGCGGCATCGGCGCCTTGATGGCAGAGCGCGCCGCACTCCGGGCGACCGACCGGCAACGGCAGGAACTGCGCGCCCGGTTGGTGGCCGTGGGCGGCGCGGTGGACGCGGACGCCGTGCAGCTCGCGGACATCGAGGTCCACCGCGCCCTGGCCCGCGCCACCGGCAACCGCGTCTACGTCCTGCTGACCAACACCCTCTTCAACGCCTACCTGCCGGTGCGTGCCGCGCTCAGGGCCCCGTTCACGGACCCCCAGGTGGCCCACGAGCGACTGGAACCCGTGGTCGACGCGGTGACGGCCGGTGACGCGGCGGCCGCCCGGCGGGCCGCCGAACACTATCTGACGGTCACCGAGCGGATCATGCTGGAGGGTCTCGCATGAGCACCGGCACCTCCACGCACCCGGCCGCGCACCGTGGCTCGCCCGTTCGCGGCACGGTCTTCAGCGAGACGATGCTCGGCACCCTGCGGCTCGACGGCGAGGACCGGACCCGGCGGACGCGCCTCGACCTGACCGTCTCTGCCGACCGGGTGCTACGGCCCCTCGGCACGACCGAGGCCCGCGCCACCGGCCGGATACGCGTCGCCGGATGGGCCGACGACCCGGACGTCCAGGGCGAGTTGGAGATCTCGCCAATCGCCCGGCGCCGTATCCGCTATCGCCTCGACTTCACCGCCGACGGCCGCCGGTTCACCCTCGACGGCTGGAAGTCCGTCACCGCACGCAGGCCCGTGACCTCCATGACCGTCCTGCCGTACACCCTCCTCGAGGACGGCGTGCGGATCGGCACCGGTACCCTGCGCTTCCCCCTCGCCACCCGGCTCCTCCCCTTCCTCGCCGGATTCCGGTTCCCCAAGCGGGAGGACCCCGCCGAGTTCCTCCGGCCGCGCTGGCGCGGGGAACCGGGACGCACCGAGGTCTGGTACACCACCGTCACCGACCCGGCCACGGGCGCGGGGCTGTGGCTGCACCACGAGCTGACCGCCCCCGACGACGGATCCGAGCCGTACGCGCACGGCTGGGCCGCGCTCTTCCCCAAGGACGGTCCGGTGCGGCACGCCCGCTTCGGCCCCACCGGGTTCAGCCCCCGGGAGACCGGGTTCAGCGCCGACGGCGTCGAGGTGCGGCCCGGGCGCCTCTCCGGCTCGGCTGACGGCGGCGCACTGCGCTGGGACCTGGCCGAAAAGCCCACCGACGGCCCGCTGTTCACCTTCCCCCGCTGGGCCTGGCGCCGCCCGATGCTGCCGGCCGCCCAGATGCTCCCCGCCGCGCGCGCCCGCTACGACGGCACGTTCGCCCACGACGGCGAGACCCTCACGCTGAGCGCGGCACCGGGCGCGTCGGCGCGCATCTACGGGCACGGCAACGCCCGCCGCTGGGCCTGGCTGCACGCCGACCTCGGCGGGGGAGACGTCCTGGAGATCGTCGCCGCCGTCTCCATGCGCCCCGGCCTGCGCCGGCTTCCTCCGCTGGTGTTCCTCCGGCTGCGCCGGCACGGTCGCACCTGGCCCCGCCGGGCCGAGCGGCCCGCGGCCGGCTGGGCCGGAACGGGACGCTTCCGTGCCGACATCGCCCTGCCCACCTGGACCGTCGTCGGCCGCAGCGGGCTGCGCCGGGTCCGGGTCGAGGTCACCCAGCCCGCGGACCGCACCCTCGCGCTCGACTACACCGACCCCGACGGCCGGCACGCGACGTGCCGCAACAGCGAGCGTGCCGACGCGCACGTCCTGCTGGAACGGTGGTGGTTCGGCGGCTGGCGCACCGAGGCCGAGTGGACCCTCGACGGAACCGCCCACGCGGAGGTGGGCACCCGATGAGCCTCGCCGGACTCGTGTCCGCCCTCATCGCCGACGACGGAGGCGCCGACTGGACCCGCCGCGTCCCCGCCCGACTGGAGACGACGCTCGCCGCCCTGCCGTTCGCCGCCCGGGCCGGGGTCCGGGCGGCGGCGCGCGGCATGGACGCCTACGCCGTCGTGCGCACCGGCCGCACCCTGAGCGCCCTGACCGCCCCCGAAAGGGAGTCCGTGCTGGCGGAACTGGCCGCGCGCCCCGGCCTCCAGCCGCTGCTGGACGTGCTCAAGGTGCCCGTCCTCATGGCGGCCGGCACCGAGCGGATGCTCCAGGACGGCCCCTCCCCGCGCGCCGTCCCGCGCGCGGACCCGCCCCTCGACCTGACGCCCGCGTCCGACTGGCCCGCCCGCTCCACCGCCGACGCGGTGGTCATCGGCTCGGGCGCGGGCGGGGCGACGGCCGCCCGGACCCTGGCCCGCGCGGGACTGGACGTGGTCGTCCTCGAAGAGGGACGGCACCACAGCACCGAGTCGTTCGGCCGGCGCCCGCCCCTGGACCGGTTCACCGAGCTGTACCGCGACGGCGGAGCGACCGTCGCCGTCGGCGCCCCGCCGCTGCTGCTGCCGGTGGGCCGCGCCGTCGGCGGTACGACCGTGGTCAACTCCGGTACCTGCTACCGCACTCCGGACCGTGTCCTGAACCGCTGGAGCAAGGACTTCGGGTTCACGCTCGCCGAAGGCTTCGACCGGTACCTGGACGAGGCCGAGCGCGCGCTGAAGGTGGCCGTCCAGCCTCTCGACGTCCTCGGCGACAACGGCCGTCTGACGCTCGCCGGAGCCCGGGAACTCGGCTGGCGGGCAGCCCCCCTGCGCCGCAACGCGCCGGGCTGCCGGGGCTCCTGCCAGTGCGTGGTGGGCTGTCCCACCGGCGCCAAGCAGAGCGTCCAGCTCTCCGTACTGCCCGACGCCTGCGCCGCGGGAGCACGCATCGTCACCGGGGCGCGGGCCGAGCGCGTCCTCGTCGACGCGGACCGGCCCGGGGGCCCGCGGGCGGCGGGCGTGCGGGTACGCCGGGACGGCGCCGGGTTCGAGATCCTCGCGCCGCTCGTCGTCGTCGCCGCGGGCGCCCTGCAGTCCCCCCAGCTCCTGCGCCGCTCCGGCCTCGGCCGGCACCCGCGCCTCGGTCACAACCTCAGCGTCCACCCGGCCACGAGCGTCGCCGGACGCTTCGCCGAACCGGTCACCGCGTGGAAGGGCGTGCTGCAGAGCGTCGGAGTGGAGGAGCACCACTCGCGGGGCGTCCTCATCGAGGCCACCGCCACCCCGCCCGGGATGGGCTCCTTCGTCCTCCCCGGACTGGGAGCCGAGTTGCGCCGCGAACTGGAGGGCGCCGACCGGCTCGCCACGCTCGGCGCGATGATCGCCGACCGTCCCTCGGGCCGGGTCCTCGGCCGCGACCGCACCCTGCTCCGCTACGACCTGGACCGCCGGGACGCCGGCCGGCTGATGCACGCCGTACGCGCCATGGGCGAGTTGCTGTTCGCCGCGGGCGCCGAGGAAGTGCTCACCGGCATTCCGGCCACGCCCCGGGTGCGTAGTCTCGCGGAGCTGGACACCGTCCTCGCCGGTACCAGCGCGCGGCAACTGCATCTGACGGCGTACCACCCCACCGGCACGGTCGCCGCGGGCGCGGACCCGCAGCGCTGCCCGGCCGACCCGGAGGGCCGCCTGCGCGGTGTGCGGGGGGTGCTCGTCGCCGACGCCTCGGCGCTTCCCAGCTGCCCGCAAGTGAACCCGCAGGTGAGCATCATGGCAGCGGCGCTGGCGATCACCGAGGCGCACACCGGCCGTTGAGCCACGGGCCGGGCGGGCGCGCCCTGTCACGGTCCCGCCGGAGCGGGACGGTGACAGGGCGGCCGGGCCGGCTCTCCCGGGAGCGACCGGGTCAGACGGCGGGTTCGACGGCCTCCTGTTCCGTGCCGCGGGCATGGGCCGGCAGGGTGAGGACGGCCAGACAGGCGAGGGCGGCCACGGCGGCGAAGAAGTAGAAGCCCCACGGGTGCCCGACCCCGGCGGTGACCAGCGCACCCGTGATCGACGGGCCGACGATGGAGCCGATGCGGCCGATACCGGACGCCGAGCCGAGCGCGGTGCCCCGGACGGACGCCGGGTAGTAGTTCGTCACGTAGGCGTACACGAGCACCTGCGCGGAGAAGACGAACACACCGGTGAGGAAGACGACGGTGTCGAGCAGCAGGTCGCTGCCCATCCTGACGCTGAGGGCGGCCAGCATGACCACCGAGATCGCGAACCAGCCGAGCGTGGTGAGCTTGATCCCGCGCCGGTCGGCGACGAATCCGCCCAGCACCAGGCCGGCCACTCCGTCGACGTTCAGGATCAGCAGCTGGGTGACGGACGTGGGGACGGGGTAGCCGGCGTCGTTCATCAGCTTGGGCAGCCAGGTGTTGAGGCCGTAGACCAGCAGCAGGCCCATGAAGGAGGCGACCCAGATGCCGATGCCCGCGCGGAGGTGCTGGGCGAACGGGTCAGCCCGGCACAGCTGCCGCCCGGCCCGCTGACCCGCGCACCCCTCGTGCGCGGACACAGCGGGGCTCGCGGCGCCGGGCTCACACCGCGCCGCTGAGCAGGGGCAGATAGCCGAGGGACTGCCCGGGGGCCGTCGGGTGGTACGACTGCATGGGATCCAGCCAGTCGACGCTGCGCATCCACGGGTTCGCCGAACAGATCTCGTGCCCGGCGAAGGCGGTCCGGGCGTCCGCGAACGTGAACCCGTGGGCGACCGCACGGGCGGCGATCACCGCGTTCAGGCCGTCCACGGCGTCGTTGAGGGCGGCCCGCTCCACGTCCTGGAGACCGCGCGAACAGCCGCCGTGGAGCTGGTAGAAGTGCGGGTAGCCGAGCACCACGACACGCGCGGCCGGCGCCTTGGCCCTGATGGCCGAGTACAGCACCTCGAGATTGCCCGGCAGGGTGCCCGCCACGAACGAGCGGGCCGCGGTGATGGCGGACAGGCAGGCGGTCCGGCCGGGCAGCGCGCAGGTGGCCATGACCCTCGCGAAGCCCGAGTCGCTGCCGCCGACCGTGAGGCTGACCAGTCCGGTGCGCGGCCCCAGCGGGCCGAGTTGCTTCTTCAGCACGTCGCCGGTGTGCGCGCCGTTGCACGCGGTGAAGCTGAACGAGGACGGCGCGTGGGCCGCGGCCCACAGGGCGGGGTACGACCGGGTGCTGCGCAGGCAGGACAGGCCGGCGGAGAGGTAGTCGCCGGCCCCGACACCCGACGAGTAGGAGTCGCCGAGCGCCACGTAGGCCAGGGCTGCCGGGCCGGGCGCCGGACGCGCGGTCGCCGGACCGGCGACGGTGCACACGGCGGCGAGGAGGACCGAGGACACGCGGGACGCTGTGCGGGACTGTCTCATATCCCCCTGATAGCGCGGCCCGGACCGCTCGGCCCGACCTGACCGGCCACGCTCCGTGACCCTGTTGCCGAACACCGGTGCTGGTGCGGCCACCCGGCACGGCCGGGGAAACCGCCTCGGCGCAGCCCCGGCGACGGGCATCCCCGTCCCGCCGGAGTTCACCCGGTGAGCCGTCACCCGTTCGGCGGTACCCACGCGCAGGGTGACACTGCCGGCACCGAGCCGAAATCGCCTGGACGGCGTCAGGTGTTCATGATCGGATTACCGGCCATGACCTCCTTGATCCGCCACATCACCATCGACGCCGCCGACCCCTACACCCTCGGGGACTTCTGGGCCAGGGCCCTGGACGGCTCGCTCGCCGACGACGACTTCCCGGGCGATCCCGAAGCGCTGGTCACGACCCCGGCGGCCACCTTGCTGTTCGTCAGGGTCGACGACCGCAAGACCGTGAAGAACCGCGTGCACTGGGATCTCCAGCCCCAGGACCGCACCCGGGACGAGGAGGTCGAGCGCCTGCTCGAACTCGGCGCCACGCTCCAGGGCGACCACCGCAGGCCCGACGGCACCGGCTGGGTGACACTGCGGGACCCCGAGGGCAACGAGTTCTGCGTGGAACGCAGCGCAGCGGAACGCGCCACGGACTGAGCTCGGAAATTCCCTGGCGTGGCACCCGTCGAGAGCGAACACTCGTCCCATGGCTGACATGGGGGAGTTCCGGGACGCGGTCACGGCATGGGCGGCCGGTGCTCCCGGCGACCCCGCACGGGAGCTGGCCGCGCGGCTGTCCGTCGGGGCGGTCGTACTCCTGGAAGGGCCGAGCGACGTCGCGGCGGTGAGCGCTCTCGCCGCACGCCGTGGCCGGAACCCGGCGGCCGAGGGAGTCTGCGTCCTGTCGATGGGCGGCGCGATGAACGTCGGCCGCTTCGCCGGCCTCCTCGGACCGCCCGGTCTGGGCCTGCGCCTCACCGGACTGTGCGACGAGGCCGAGCGTCGCTACTACGCCCGCGGCTGGGAGCGGGCCGATGTGGCGCGGCAGGAATTCTTCGTCTGCGCGGCCGACCTGGAGGACGAGCTCATCCGCGCACTCGGCGTGACACGGGTGGCGGAGCTGATCGGGGCGGAGGGGGACGAGCGGGCCCTGCAGACGTTCCTGCGTCAGCCCGCCCAGCAAGGCCGCACCTCCCGGCAGCAGTTGCGGCGCTTCCTCGGCACGAAGAAGGGCCGCAAGATCCACTACGGCCGCGTCCTCGTCGAGGCCCTCGACGCCGACCAGGTGCCCGCCCCGCTCGACGCACTGCTCAGCAGCCTCTGAGGGACGGCGCGGGCACGGGCGCGTCACATGTTGATCCTCTGAGCGCTACAGCCGGGCTGGAAGCCTTTGACCAGCGGTGACGCCGCCAGGAAGAGACTTTCTCTGCCCTCCTGGGCCGTCCAGGGGCCGTCAGGCGTTCGCCTCGGCATCTCGGAACACCGTGTCCAGGGCTCGTCGGGCCCGATCGCGACTGCTGGGCATGAGGTGCGCGTAAACCCTAAGCGTCATCGCGGGGTCAGCGTGTCCCAGGTACTCACTGACAGCTTTAATGTTCTCCCCTGCGTCGAGCAGGACCGAGGCATAGAAGTGCCTCAGAGCATGCATGCCATGCTCTCGGGCCGCCGGGTACCGCTCGCCGCTCTCTCGTTCAGGGATGACACCAGCAGCGACCAGGCTGGGCTTCCAGACAGAGTCATTGAAGGTGCCTCGTCGGATGGCCCCGAACTTCCCGGTGAAGATCAGGCGGCAGGTTACAGGCGGGCCATCGAGCGTCTTCCACGGCAAAGTGACCTCGGTCGGTGTGTGCTGAAGCATGTGGGCTTGCAGCCTGTCAGCCACAGCCGCTGGCAGCGGCACATTCCGATCCTTGTTGCACTTGGGCGGTGCGAACACCGGCTTTCCTCCTTGCACCAACTTCACCTGGCGAAAGACGTGCAGGGTGTTGGCGTCGAAGTCCACCGCCTCTGCGGCGAGTCCGAAGATTTCGCCTTGTCGCAGGCCGCATCCGGCACCGACATCTGTCATGGCCTGGTAGCGCTCAGGCAGGGCGGCACGAATCCCAAAGACGCGCTCTGGCAGCCAGGGAATGACGCGCTTGGCTTCTGCCGTCGGCGGTCGGACAGACTTCGCGCTGCATGGGTTCCGCGCGAGGAATCCATCGTCAACTGCTGCGGCGAGGACAGCGCGCACGTTGCCGTAAATATGGACAGCGTAGGTGCCCGGAATCCCTGCGTCCTTCATCTGCCGCAACCAGGTCCTGATGTGAGCAGGCTGGAAAGTGCCAAGAGGCCTTGAGCCAATGTACGGAAAGGCATGCAGCCGAATCTGTCGTTCTGCTGTGTCAAGGGAGTCGATGGTCTGGGAGGCAACCCACCGCTCGGCGTACTGCTGGAAGGTCATGCGCGCACTTTTAGGGTCGATGTACTGGCCGCGTTCCATGTCTGTGCGGACTTGAGCCAGCCAAAGTTCAGCCTCTCTCCGGTGTCGATCGGGAAAGCTCTTGGACTTCTCACTGCCGTCGGGGCCGATGTATCGGGCGCGGTAACGCATACCGTTCCCGTAGCGGTCGGTTTTGACTCGGCGAGACTTACCGTCGGGGCCGCCCTCAGTCTTGTACCAGCGGTCTTGGATGTGGCCAGCCATGTAATGCGAGATCCCTTCTGGGCATGGGTCGGGGAGGGCCACCCTGTGGCCCTCCCCGGAGAGTTGGACGGTGCGGTGTGTCGCCGCGTCAGGCTGCGTCGGCGATGGCGCTCCGTTCGGCGACCCAGTCGCGTACGGCGGCCGGGTCGTAGCGGACGTACTTGCCGACACGGAAGCCGGGAGGACCGATGCGCTTCTTCCGCCACTGGTAGACGGTTTCCTTCGGTACCTCGAACATCTCGGCGATGTCGTCTGGGGTGAGATACCGGTCCGGGAGGCCGGCCCGCAGTGTGGCGCGCGGGTCGGCGCCCGTGTGAGAGGCCGTGCTCATCTGGCTTTGCCTCCTCGGCGGGAAGGGGGATCCGCTGACAGAAATGACAGAACCTCCCGTTCAGGCCGCTGACGTGCTCTTTCATGGCATTGATGATCTTTGACAGAACTGAATTTTTTGCTGACAGAACCTCCCTGGGTGGCGTTGTGTCAGCGCGGCTCAGCAGGGCCCGGGGAGGTTCTGTCAGGTTTTAATTCAGTTCTGTCAAAACGGCGATCATGGTTGTTTGTGCAGGTCAGTGGCCTGCGCCGGGGGTTCTGTCGGTTGTGTCAGCGGGTTGGGGGTTGTGTCAGAGGGCGCGGGTGATGCGGGGGTGGGTTTCGTAGCGCGGGGAGGGTGGCCGCCCGCCGCGCCCGGTGCGTGGTGGGGCGGGGAGTTGGCGGACCCAGCCGTGTTCTTCGAGCAGGCTCAGGGCGGGGTCGAGGTCGCCGATGGCGGGGAAGTCGGCCCGGCGCAGCATCCGGAATAGCTGGCGTTTGGTGAACTGCTCGGGCCGGTTGCTGGCGAGGGTGGTCAGGACGGTTAGGGCTGCGTCGTGGGCGGGGTCGGCGCTCATGACGGTGAAGACGTCCAGGGCGTGGGCGGTGAAGTAGTCGCCCAGTTCGGTTGCGGCGGCCATGGTGGCGGCGGCGATGGGCTTGTGCCAGCCGTCCTCGGGGTGGGCGGCCAGGTGCAGCAGTCCGGCGATGCGGGCCACGGCCCCGTCCCGCTTGGCCGCCCACTTCACGATGGGGGCCAGGGAGCCGTCCGGACCGAGCCGGGATTCCGTGACCCGCTGGAAGGCAAGCAGCACCGCATCGGCTTCCGGGGTGAGCTGCAGGAGAGCGGGGTCGGTCCATCCGGCGAGGGCGATCGTGAGACCGCCCAGCCGCTTGGCGTAGGTGGCGGCCACTTCTTCGTCGAGCAGCTCGGGGGTGAGGTTGCGCCGCCCGACCAGGGAGAGGGGCTTGGAGTAGAGGAACCGGGCGAGCAGGCCGCGCCCGTCGGCTCCGTCGATCCGGTTGAGGGCGTCCAGCACTTCGGGCTGGACGGCCAGGCCGATGGTGACGGCCGGGGCGTCGATGTGCTGGGCTTCGCGGCCTTGGCGGTTGACGCGGATCATGTCGCCTGCGTGGCCTTTGAGGAACATG
This sequence comes from Streptomyces sp. 1222.5, assembly GCF_900105245.1. NCBI lineage: Bacteria > Bacillati > Actinomycetota > Actinomycetes > Kitasatosporales > Streptomycetaceae > Streptomyces > Streptomyces sp. 1222.5. The sequence continues at coordinate 8,137,448 of NZ_FNSZ01000001.1, forward strand.
CCCATGTTGGGCTTACCGGTGTAGCGGCCGGCGATAATGTCGAACAGCTCTCCTTCGGCGCTGAGGCAGGAGATCCGCCCGCCCTGTTCGTGGAGCAGCGTGCCGACGTTCTCAGGCGTGACGTCGTCGGCCACGAGCTGCGGCACTGCGGGCACCGTCATCTCATCGGCCGTCTGCGCCAGGGAGACGGCCTCAGCAGTCAGTTGGCCGCGTTGCTCGGGGTCGGCGTTCGCGGCCTTGGCGGCGGCCTTGTCGGCTGCGGCCTTGGCCAGACGCTGGGTGGTCTCGGCTTCGGCTCGTGCCGGGCCCGACAGCTCGATGAGGGCCTTCTCAGCGGCGAGCAAAGGCCGCATCAGCAGGTCGAACACGGCGGACTTGCGGTTGCCGGGGTCCAGCGCGACGGCGGTGTAGATGTTCACCGGCTCGCGCCAATGCCCGCGCACGCACACCTTCACCCGCCCGCCGGCTGCCGTGGCGATGGCGGCAAGCGCCAGGCACCCGGCGAGGTCGGTCGGGGTCTGGGTCTCCTCAGCGACTCCCTGCACCATGGCGGCCAGCCAGTCGGGCAGAGCGTTGACGGGGAAGGCGGGGAGGGCGGGTCGTGCCTTGAGGGGGACGGGTTCATCCCAGGCAGGGCCGGTGATCTGCTCGGGCTCGATGTGGTCGAACCCTTCCCACAGATCCGATCCCGTGTCGGGGGCAGTCATGCGGCGGTCCTCCCTTCCAGAATCGGTGCGGGCTCACCCGTGCAGGCGGCCTTGTGGGCGCTGTACTCGGCGATCAGGACGGTCACCTTGTCGGCGCCCCGGGCGGTGCCGGTCTGTCCGCAGGTGCAGGCGTAGGCGGCGGTGGGCGCGTGGGCGGTGCGGGTAGACCGGCGAGCACCGTCGTAGTGGTCGCGGTAGACCGGCGGGGCGTAGATGCGAATACCGGGCTGCTCCGGCGTCGGATCGATGCCGGGCCGTACGTCGCGGTTCCATGACCGGTCAGTGCTAAGAGCAGCGACGACGCCCTTCCGGGCGGCTTCTTTCGGCTCGCCAACTGCCGGTGAATGCACGGGCTGTGGAGCGGCTTGCGGCCCGGCGGGAGCGGGGGCTGTGCAATCCAGGTGGGGGGAGTTGGGGCCGGTCATGCGGCTTTCCGCGGTGTGGCGTGGGCGATGACCCAGTCCATGGCGCTGCGGATGGTCGTGCGGCACTCGGCCGGCGGGAGTCCGGTCGCCTCCCCCGCCCCCTGGATTGCCTGCTCCGCCACCTCGCGCGGGAGGTCGCCCCACGCCACGAACCGGGCCACCTTGCAGGCGCCCTTGTGAAGGGTATTGTTGCGGCCGTCCGGCCCGCCCTCGCCCGCCGCGGCGATGACCGCGCATTCGCGTTCCAGCGCGGTGCGCGCGGCCCGGGTGCCGTCCCTGGGCTGCACCGGAATGACGGTCGCGGGCCTGGCGGGCTCGGCGAGCAGCGCGGCCAGCCACTCAGGGAGAGGCGCGACCGGTGCATCGTCGGCTACCTCGTAGGTGCCGGCGGGGGTGGTGCTGCCGGGGGCGACTACGTAGCCGCCCCACGCACGGGTGTCGATGTGCGGCCCGAGACGGTTCGCACTGCACTTCAGCCGCACCCCGGCGGGGGCGGTGAAGTAGAGGTGTTCACCGCGCGCGGTCCGCACCCGGTAGGTGGCGGGGAGCACCTGCCCGGTGCGCTCGCAGAGCGCCGCAAGGGAAGTTGCGCCGTCAGGCGCTCCTTTCGGCTCTTCCGGCTTGACCGGGTCCAGGTCGATGACGAGCAGCCCGGCCGGGCCGGTAGCGATGCCGACGTTGTAGGGCTGGTGCGCCCATGCGGCGTGGATCAGATTCGGGTCGGTGGTGGCCCGCTGCTCGGGGGTTTTGTGGCCGTCTGCGCAGCGTCCGTTGCCGGGGCAGTACTCCTCTGCGTGCCCGGCGGGGCGTTTGCCGTTGGGGCGTAGCGGGATGACGGGCCAGCCGCGCTCGGCCGCTGTCAGTGCTGCGGCGAGCAGGGGCAGGCAGGACAGGTCGGCGGTGAGGATGCTGGGAGGTTCGGGCATGCTGGAGGTCTCCAGTTCTCTTGGGAGTGCTGAGAGCAAGGGCGGCCCCGGTTCCTGGCGGGATGGGGGGCCGCCCTTGGCGTAGCTGCCACCGAGCACGGAGAGGCGGCATGCGCAGCCGCTCCTCCGTCCACTACTAAGTCGCCGGGCTAGCGACGATGGGCGCGATCGTCCGGGAGTCAGACCGGTCCAGAAGGATCCGCCTCGCATGATCGATCCTGGCCGCTATCACGTGCTGCTCGAAGCCGGCGGCCGGCCGGTGGGGCAGTGCGAAGGTCGTGCGGGACAAGTTCCGGTGCTGGGTCAGGGAGTACGGTTCCGTGCCCGGTGCCCGCGTCACCCTCACCGACGAGGCGAGGATGGAGGTGGTGCCGGCCGTCTGGCCCGACCCGCGATAGGGCTGGGCCGGACTACTTGGCCCCGGGGCCGTCGACCTGGGCGTGCCGGACGGCCGAATCGTCGCCTCGCTCGCCCGGCAGGGCTGTCTTCGATCAAGCGGTCCTGAAAGGACGCGAACCTCAGAAGTTGCTCAAGAAGCTTCCCGCCCATGTAGGTCATGTGACAGGTTCATGACCTCTTCGTGAAGGGAAGCGAAGAGTCCGGAACTGAGGGGTATAAATGAAGATTTCACGCAAGGCTGCGTTTCGTACGACGACCATGGTAGTTGCCGCTGCGGCGGCAATGACCTTTTCCATGGGGACTGCCTCCGCTACTAGTTGGGAGGTTGATCACGCTGTGCAGACCTGGAAGTCGTATAACGAGACGGCCGACGGCTGGTGGATGCAGATGGCTGGCCCCACAGGCAACGGACCTGCAATGATTTCCTTCAATTCCGACGGCGACTTCTGGTACCTGATCGACACGAAGGCAGATGGAAAGTCTGCGGCAGTCAAGTGGTACAACTACCGGAACGGTCAGCTGTACCGGAACGGTACGTGCATCCAGAGCCACGGGGCCGGTACGTCCGGTATCTGTAACAATGACTACTACGAAGACAGCACCATTTGGGCTTCGGCCTGCCTTTACGACGGAGAAACCGACAAGTATTCCGACTGCAATCTCCTTGGCTTCACTTTCCGGGTGAGCGACGGAAAGACCACCTGACGACGTAAGTGGGTGCAGAGGGGGGAGGGGCTAGTGCGGCCTTACGGTCGCCCCCGCACCGGGGCGGATCGACCGCGGTAGCGAATGCGGTCCTCTCAGGGGCGGAGTTCGTTGCGGTTGCGGGCGATCAGCCCGTACGCGGGTGCGGTGATCGTGTTGGTCTCCTGCCGGACCGGTCCGGCGTAGTGGTGGTGCGTCGTCGTGCGGGTCGCCTTCACGGCCCGCGCCGCGGAGCCGATCGCGGTGATCACGGCGGCGAGGGCGGCGATGGGGAGGGTGATGAACAGGACGCTGGTGAGGGTCACGGCGGCGAATCCTTGGCAGGCGAGCCAGATCGCGCAGCCGATGCCGACGAACGCCGCCCCCACGCCGATGCCGGCGACCGCGGTTCCGGCGGCCCAGGCGGGGACGATTCGGCTCTCGGGCTGCGTGATCGGGGGCGTGGTGCCGTAGGCGGGCAGCGGGACGGTGTCGCGGTAGGCGGTCGGTATCTGCGCCACGGGCTGGCATGCCTCGGCGATGATGCGCCGGGCCTCGGCGGCGGCTTCGGCGTCGCTCAGGCAGCGGTGCCGGGCGGCGGGCTGGTCGTGGTCGCTCATGGGGGCTCCCTCAGGTGAGGTGGCGGGCGGCGTCGGCGAGGGCGCGGCAGACGGCTTGGATGGGTGTGGCGGCGCCGGTGCGGGCGGTGAAGAAGCCGAACAGGAAGAGCACGAGGGCGCTGAGGGGGCCGACGTAGCGGCCGCGCATGAGGACGAGGGTCAGCAGCCCGAAGACTGCGACGGCGGACAGGGTCACGATCACCGTGGGCCTCCCGGGAAACAGGGCGGGCAGCACCCGCCGGGTGGGGGTGCTGCCCGCTGCTTGCTTGTCGTGTCGCTTGTCGTCTGGCTTGTCGTGCGGCTTGTCGCTTGTCTTGTCTTGTCGCTTGTCGCCTTGCAGGTCACAAGCCGTTTCCGGGCCTCCAGAGCGGCCTAGGCGGCTTCTGTCCGCGTGGGGGTGACAAGCGACAAGCGATCAGCTCTCGCCCGGATCCTTCGGTGCGTGCTGGCGGTGGACGTAGCGGGACTTGGTGCCCTCGCCGATGCGGATGGCGGTGCCGTCGTCGGTCCATGCCTTGAGCCAGCCGACGACCGTCTGACGGTTCGTGCCGTACGGGTCGGCGAGTGCGCGGGCGATCGCGGATGCCCCGGTTCCCTCGCGGCCGGCGGCGAGCAGCGCGGCGAGCGCGGCCTGCTGCGCGGGGTTGGCCTGCTCGCCGCGCAGTGCCGACAGGTTCAGCCCACCCGTCCCGGCCGGCGGACCCGGCTCGGTGTTGGTGTGGGGTTCGGGTGCGGTGGCGAACTCGGCGTCGATCTGCGCCCGGAACCGGCGCAGCACCTCCTCATCCGGTGACGGCTTCTCGTTTCCCTGTCCGCGCAGCGCGGACAGGTTGAGCGTGCCTGCCCCGCCCGCCGGATGTTGGTCTGCCTGCTCGGTGTCGTTGGCGGGGGTGAGGTCGTGCATCCATGCGGTGCGGTCGCTGTCCCAGCGGCGGGCGTAGGCCGTCCCGGCCGCGCTGGCGGACACCGTGTCGAGTCGGGGGTGCCGGTCGGAGGTGGCGACGGTGATCTCGCGAATCTGGCTGGGCTTGATCCGCCATGCCTTGAACAGCGCGGCCGGGGATTCGGGGGTGCCCATGAACCCGGCGCCCTTGTAGGGGGCCTGCTCCACCCGCAGCCCGCGGCGGCCGGGGAACATCTTGCCCAGGTCCATGCCCTCGGTCTCGCCACCCGTCAGGGCAGCGCGGACCTTGGCCTCCCGGCGGATCATCAGGTTGCCGAGCACGCTGCCGGTGGCTCCGAGGGCGGTGAGGACGGTGCGGATGCCCATGGCGCGCAGCATCCGGATGACCTCAAGGATCTTCTTCGCGAGCTGCTTGGTTTGAGGGTCACTGCTGGTCAGGATCTCCGCACCCTCATCAATGACCAGCAGGATCTGAGGAATCTTCGCGCTGATCGGCAGGAGATCTGTGTCCGCTTTCGCCAGCAGTTCCTGGTAGGCCTTCTTGCGGTGCAGCCCCACGGCCAACGCCGCGTCGAGCATGAGCAGGGCTTCGGCGTGAGTGGAGGCGAGCCAGTCGATACCCGGGCGTACGGGCTTGTCGTCGCTGGTCTTCAGCTCACCGTTCAGCGCCGGGAGTACCCAGGGCAGCCCGGCGCTGCCGGCGTTGAGGTCGATCACCCAGGTCAGCACGTCCTGGGCCCGGGCGAACCCGGCGAGGATCGTGTGAATCATGTTCGTCTTGCCCGACCCGGTAGGGCCGACCACGAGAGCACACTGCTCCCGCAGGTAGGCGGAGACGGGGTCGCCGTTGGTGCGGACGCCCCAGGGCAGGCCGGTCAGGACCGAGAGGGGGCTGTAGTCCTCGGGGTAAGGGCAGTCGTCTTTGAGGACGTTGACCGTGGTCACATCCAGGATGGCCCGCCCCTGGTGGATACCCGGGGTCGCGGTGGCGGTGCAGCCGTGCGGCAGGCGGGCGTCCGCGGAGAGCTGCACGGAGTACTGGGCGATGCGGTCGTAGGTGATGCCGCCCTGCGGCTCCAAGTCCAGGGAGTATCCGGTGGCGGTGGGCCACATCTCCACCGCGAGGACACGCACCTTGATCTGGCAGATCCGCTGAATCCGCTCCACCCACTCCGCAGCGATCGCCCGGCGCTCGGCCGACAACTCGGCGGCGATGGCCCGCTGCTCAGCGGCGATCGCCTCCTCCTCCCGAGCCTCCTCGTAGAGAGCGACCGAGCGAGCGGTGGCGCCGATACCGACGCCGATCGTTGCCAGCGACCCGAGGGCGGCCCAGGTCAGGGGCCCGTAGGCCATGGCCCAGGTAGTCCAACCAGCGCCCACCAGCCAGCTGGCAGCGCGGGTAGCGAGGGTGCGGCCGGCATTGCGCACCCGGATCCCGGCGATGGTGTGTCCGAGAGCGCCGGCAGCGCCGACGGCGAGGGCCCAGCCGGGGGGCATGTGGGTGGCGGCGCCGGTGGTGGCGACGGCGAAGGCTCCGGTGGTGGCGGACAGGGCGCCGGTCACGGGTCCGTGACCGGCCGCCCAGTCCAGCACCGGGCCACTCTCGTGCGTGGCGGTGGTGCTCATCTCAGACGTTCCAGCCCTTCTCGGCGTCGTGGCCGTTGCGGGGGTCCTCGTGCCGGGCGATGTCCTGGGCGTGAACCTGCCGGAACAGCGGACCCATGTCCTCGGCGACAGCGACGGCGCTCATCAGGGCGCCGAAGATGTCGGTGAAGCCGTCCGCGACTTCCTTCTCCAGCGGAAACTCGCTGTCGGAGCGCTCGGCAAGGATCTTCATCACGTTCGCCACGCTGGTCAGCGCGGCCGGGAGCCCCTCGACCATGGCCAGGATCTCCATGGCGTTCTCGGGCTCGTAGGCGTTGGCGGCCTGCTCCATCTCGGCAGCGGCCTCTTCGAACTGGAAACCAGACACGAACTGTTCTCCTTCACTCACCTCGGTGGTGTGGGCGGGTACTTCCTCGGCCGGGCGCTGCACCTGCTCTCCCAGGCCCTCGGTGCCGTCCTTGGTGGCCTCCGCATCCACGGCGGCCTCATCGGCGGCCAGGTCCTCGCGGATCGCGGCGTCCCGCTCGGTGCGCTCCTCGGCTGCGACGCCGACCAGCCGCCGGTACAGGCGGCGGCCGGGGTGGATCAGCCAGGGGATGTTGAACTTCCGGCCGATCGGGGTGGTGATCAGCCCGAGCAGACCGAGCGGCAGCGCGAGCAAGGCGGCGAGCAGACGGCGACCGTGGAAGCGGGCCGCGGACCGACGCAACGCCTTCCGGGCCGCCTTGCGCAGCGGCGCCTTACGCACCCTGTCGCGCTGTCCGGCGACTGTGCCGGCCGCCTTCTTGTCTCGCCGGTCACGCTGCTTGCCGATCGCCTTGTCCCGTACCGAACGGGCCTTGCGCACGGCACCGCCCAGCAGGCGGCCCGCCGGGCCTTTCGGCTTGCCGAACCGGTTGGTGCTGCCCGCTGCGGCTTTGGCGTTGCGTCGGGCGTCGGCGACTGCGCGCCGGGCGTTCGTCGTCTGCGCTCGCTGCCCGCCACGGGATCCGGCCGCGGACTGCTGCCCGGCACGCAGGGCCTTTATCTGCCCCAGCCGTGCTGCGGCCTTCCCGGTACCGGCCGGACGCTTGGCGGCGCCCCGACTCAACGCGTTGCGCTTGGTCCGCCCGGCCGTCGTGCTGGCGTGACGGGCGACAGTACCGACGCCACCCCGCTTCGGGGTGTTGCCGGACGGCTTGCCACCCCCGCGACCGGCACGGGAACCGCCCGAGCGACCGTCCCCCGACCGGCCAGTGGCACCCGCCCCGCCGCTCCGGGGGGCGGCGGAGCGTGCGGCGGTGCGTCCGGCAGTGTGGGCCGCGGTGCGTTTGGCGTCGCGGCGGGGGTTGGGCTTGCGGGAGCGGGCGGCGGCGAGCGTGCCGAGGACTACCGCGCCGGTTCCGGCGATGATCGCGGCGATCGGCCCGCCGGCCAGGGCGGCGGCGCCGACCGCGCCGACGGTGCTGTTGGCTCCGGACAGGGCCAGGGGGACGACCGGCCAGCCGCCGGGCGTGTGCTCCACCTCCTTCGCGGTCTCGGACTTCTCGGTGGGTGCGGGGGCGGGCGGGCGGGGCGGTTCGGAGGCGGAAGCCTCGACGGCTACCGGCTCCGTGCTGAGTTCCGTCATGCTGAGAGCACTCCTCATGGGAGTAGGGCCCGGCCGGGACTGTGAGAGGTCCGTCCGGCCGGGCTCGCCAACAGGGCCTATGCGACGCGCTGTTCCTCGGGATAAGCGCACGGGCTGCACATGCCGAGTGAGGTAGGGATGACGTATCCGGCATCCCGGCCGCACTCGGGACACCGGCGCCGTGCGGCGTTCGCCTTCGCCAGGGGCGCCCACTTCGCGGGCGTCATCGGGCGTACGGGCTTGGCCTGGTCGATCGCGTACAGGTAGGCGATGAGCGGGCTACGGCGGCGTCGGGGCCGCTCGAGTTGGGCGGTCACGTCCTGACCACCCGGCCGCAACCCCAGGGCACGGAGTTGCCGGCGGGTGGCCAAGCCGTCAGGTGCCAGCCGCCACCGGTAGACCGGGACGGCACCCATCACCGGCTCGCGATGGCCAGCTCAGCCCCACCCGGCGGCCGGTGCTCGGCATACCGGGCCGACACCCAGCCGACCGACCAGCCGCACAGCTCCGCAGCAGCGCGCACCGACAGTTCCGCGGCGAACGCGGCAGACACGATCCGACGAGCCTCGTCCTCGGGGAGCTTGCTCTCAGCCGGGCCGCGCGCGAGCAGCTCAGCGCGTTCACGCTCGGCCTGCCGCGCATGCTCTTCGTGTTCGCGGCGTTCACGCGCCTGCCGCTCCGCGTGCTCGCGAGCGCGGCGGGCGAGGGCGTCGCGCTCGGCCTGCTCACGCTCCCGCTCACGCTGTTCACGTACCTGTTCACGGTGTTCACGCTCGGCCCGCTCCGCAGCCTGCTGCTCGGCCTGCCGCCGCTGCTCCTCGCGCCAGCGCCGCTCCTCCCGCTCCGCCTGCTCACGGACCAGGGCGGCCTCATGCTCGCGCTGTTCACGGTCCAGCTTCGCCGTGTGTTCGCGTTCTTCACGGGCCTGCCAGCGGTCGGCTTCCGCCCGCTCGCGGGCGGCCCGCTCGGCTGCTTCCCGCTCGGTACGCTGCTGCTGTTCCAGCCGTGCGACCGCTGTGGCGATCGCCCGCCGGTAGGCCAGCGAAGTCTCCGCGGTGGCGATCAGAAGCAGGGGTGCCACGGAGTGGACAGCTACGCCGACCAGGTCTTTCTTCAGTGCGGAGTCGGCGGTGTTGAGGGCGAGGGTCATCAGACCGGTCATCCACCGCAGCACGACGGGCCAGCGTCCGCCGTGGCCGCCCAGGCGGGCGAGGACGTCATCGAGCTTGACCACGATGACCACCGCAGCATCCACCACCAGCGGCAGAATCGGGGCCGTCCAGTCCCAGTCGTCCGCCGTGTGATCGGCCATGAGTGGCGTGACGGTGAGGATCGAGTAGAGCATCGCCCCGCACACGATCAGCCACGTCCCGCCGGACAGGGCGCGCTCTGCTGAACGCGTCTGAACGCTGTTCATGCCGCCCCCTCAACCGGCTGCGGCGCGGGCATCTGAGCCCGGCGGAAACCCTTGGACTCGGCGTTGTAAATGAACGCCGCCAAGCGCCACATGGACGCGGACGCGGGGTGTTCATCCGCAGGCACCCACGGCGTCCCGGCCGCCACGCCATGCGTGCCCGTGTCGGCCACGGCGTCCTCGCGAGAGGCGTAGACGGTGTGCGGCTCGCCGTAGTGCAGCAGCACCGTCAGCGTGCTGCCCTCCGCTGGCCCAGCCTCCAGCTCCGTGCGGAGCCGACGGATTTCGATGGCCTTCAACAGCAGTTCCTGCTCCGTAGCGGACAGTTGCTCCATGGCACGAGCGAGGATGGTGCCGACCTCGGAGGTGGCGGCCTCCGCCCGCTCTGCACGGTCGGTGACGGCGTACAGCTCCCGGATCTGCTGGGACCAGGCGGCGTTCGCCTGCCCCTGCACCTTGCGGGCGTGAGCGAGGGCCTGGTCGGCGTCCTCACGCAGTCGACGCAGACGGCCGGCGGTAACGAGGCGGATCACGCTGCCTCCCCCACGCTGTAGCGGTTCGCCAGGGCGCGTCGGGCGGCCAGCACCTTGCGGCGGGCCCGGCGCAGCCGCCGGGTGTCCACCTCCGTCACCGGACGGTCCAAGGTGCTGATCTGCACGTCCAGCAACTCGACCTCCGCCGCGATGAGCGGGAGCTCCCGCTCGATCGCGTCCAGCTCCGCGGCCGTGGGCTCGCGGTCGTACTCGCTGCCGGTAACAACCGGCTGAAGTGCAACGATGTGCTTCATGGGTCGTGACTCCTTCTGCTCTGGAACGGCCCGACAGCACCCCTCGGAGGGCCTAAGCTCCGAGGGGTGCGCCGTTTGTTGGCTGGGCGGGGTTAGTTCTGCTCGGAGGTGATTCCGAGGGCGCAGTCCAGCTCCGCCTCCACGTTCTGGCACTGGCCGGACTCGATCCGGTCGTAGACCTCCTGGCCCGCGGTGAAGCTCTCCGGGCTGGTCAGGTCGATCGAGTCCTGCACGTTCTCGCCACTCATCAGGGCTCCTGACGTGTCTTGGGCAGGTGGTGGACCCGGCCGGCGTACCGGCCCGCGGCTCCCCTCGCCCCGCCCGTACGACACCGCAACGCGTGCGGGACCGGACGGGCGAGGGAGGCAACCGGCCGCAGCGATGAGTGCGGAAAGGTCGATGAATGCGCGGGCCTCAGCCGCGCTGGCCGCCTTCTTGTCCTGAGGACAGGCGGCAGATCCTCGTCCACTGTTCAGTTCTCAAACAACGACCAACCCGGGGCCCGCGGCGCGCGGCCGCTTAAGCGGCCGCCTTCCGACCACCGCAAGCGGCAGCCATACGGGCGATCCCGAATTATTTGTGCAGGTCAGAGGTGTGCCGTCGGAATGCTTGAGGCCGTTCCGGCCCCGCATTTCGACCTGGCTTCAGATTGACCTAAGTCAATCTGCCTGTCAAGCGCATGCGCCGAGGGAGTCGGAGATTGACCTAGGTCCGGCTACTCTCGGAGGCATGACCGAGAGCCCCGAAGCGCCCAAGCAGACGCCTACGGCCAAAGAGATCGCGGCGGAGTTCCGCAGGAAGATCACCGGCACTGAACCGGCGTACGGACCGGGTGACCGTCTTCCTGCCGCTCGCGCGCTCGCCAAAGAGCGTGGCGTTCAGCTCATGACAGTTCAGAGCGCCTACAGCCAGCTCCGTGACGAAGGGCTCGTCCTCAGTCAGCAAGGGCGTGGCACCTTCGTTCGCGACCCGTCCGTACCCCTCGGCACCGAGCCGGGAAGTAGCCCCGCCTTTTCCGCTCTTGCTGCGGAGCTCAGCACGATCCATGACGCCCTGCGGGTACTTGGGGAGCGGCTCGACCGCCTGGAGCAGCTTGTCGGTAGTGAGCCTCCACCCGTGTCGTGAGGTGGTCGGTGCGCCTTACCAGTCGTTCCATTGCGACGCGCACCTCGCTCAGATGTGCTGTGATCAAAGCAAATTCGGCGGCTGACATGACTTGCAGTTCGTCGCGATGCTCATTGATGCCTGACATGCCAATGAGGATGTGGCCCAGAACGACAGAGGACCCGGACAAAGTGTCCGGGTCCTCTGTCGTTGCAGGTCAGGAGGATTGACGATGTGTCATTTGCTGACCTCTTCCACCGTGTTCAGTACTGCCTGCCATGGAAGGTCGCGGCCTGCCGGCGCCTCGCGCGGTTCATAGAGGGGCCATACGGCCGGGCCGTCTACGACGTGCACGCCGCCGGATCGAAGGGTCTGGACATGGTGCTGCCAAGACGGGTGGCGGACGTGCGCAGCGTTTACGCGAGGGAAGACAACGACGGGCAGCGCGAGCGTGCCGATCGCCTCACCCACCTGCGTCAACGCCTGGTTGTCCATCAGTCCCAGAGCGAGCTTTGCCACCGTGTTAGCCGAGGCGGGAGCGACCACGTAGCAGTCGACCTGCGGATGCGGCCGAGTCTCGCCAGGTAGTCGCGGTTCGTGGCGGACGGGAAGACCCGTCAGCACCTCGAGTCGCTCGGCTTCACCGCTGAGCCTCAGCCAGTGACCGGCGGTCGGCGTGAGTGTGACGGCGACCTGCCATCCGCGCTCGATCGCGGGTTCCACAAAACCGGTGCGTAGCGCCTCCACCCCCCCGGCCGCTGACCCAACGACTCCGAGAACCCCACGGGTCTTTGAACTCACTGCACCGCCCTGCACCGTTGAGCCATCACAAATACTTCAGACGAACGCGAGCCGCCAGAGACGGGGGCCTGCTTGATCAGGTCACGCAAGGTCTCGCGCACCCTGGGATTGTTGCGTACGAGCTGCGGGGACGTGCGCTCAGCCGTGCGCAGCGTCGCAAAGGACTCGTCACCTCGCCCGGCCAGTGACAGCGCGCGTGCGTAGTCGATTCCGTGCGAGACACTGCGCTCTTGCGGCATGTGGTCGACGTCGATCTGACCGTTATCGACCACGAACGAAACGTTGTCCAGGTCAAGCTCCACGGACAAGCGGTGAAGTATCACGTTCGTGGGCCCGAATCCGGTCTGCCAGTAGTTCTCATCGGACCCGAGGTCCTCTGCAAGCTCCTCGGCCCGATTCAGCAAGCTCGTCGCGGTGGTGCGATCCTGGCGGCGAGCAGCCGCCACGGCGGCTCGCAAGTGAATCATGCCCAGCAGGCTCAAGGCTGCCGGGTCGTGCTCGGTGATCTGGGACGACAGCCACGCGGCGGCTGTGTTACCGAGCTCCAGAGCGTCGTCGTAACGGCCATTGGCGAGCAGGGCATGGGTGCCGGAACGCGCGGCCGATACGAGTACGAGGGGATTATCTGACTCGTCAGCAGCCCGCATGGCGCGCTCAGCAGCAAGCCACGAGATGTCTGACTCGCCAATCTTGGCCAGAGTCGTTGCGGCGAGGTGGTGCGTGCGAGCAGATACAGCCCAGCACTCGCCACGATCCTCGCCACGTCGTGCCGCGCGCTCCTCCAATTCCTGCGCGGTCTGCAGAAGAGCCGGGAGGGCCGCGATGACGCTGCCGAGTCGTCCTCCCTGGTAGTCGTTCCACGCGTGCTCCACGCGCACAGCTACCGGGGCAGGCGTCGGAAGCTGAGCCTCAGCCTCAGGCCCGAAGAGCAAGCGAGACAGCCGCCGGGGGCTCATGAGCGCGTCACGCACCGCGGGCACGTCGTCTTGCTGTCGCTCGTCTTCTACGAGCACAGTTTGTCCGAGCAGGTCCCCGAGCGGAACGCGCATGATGCGAGAGAGCTCGGCGAGCATGTCGATACGAGGTGGCTTCCGGCGCCCCGTCTCGATCTTCGCCAACCAGTCGGTGCTCCGGCCGACCAGGCCGGCCAGGACCTCCTGGGTATAGCCGCGCCGCTTGCGGTAGAACGCGATCCGCTCACCGATGCTGAGGTGATCTCCGAGACCACGCATGGCGTTCTGCCTCCTACTACTCTAAGGGGCCGATTTCACCGTATCGAGCCGGTGACCGGGCGGGTAGCAGGCCTTGACTACCGCTCGCCCTAGTCCGAGCGTATTGAGCTGAAGACGGTGAGACCCGGACACTGTGTCCGGGTCTCCGACCTCGTGCTTCACGGAGAAAGCCGGGCCGTCTGTGGGCCGTCCGAGGGCGACCCACAGCGACCAGTAACGACCGTCAACGACCGTGGTGGCGGCGCCACATTGCTGGTCGGCGATTGATCCCTCTGATGTCGCTGCCCAGGCGTCACATGTTGATCATGTGGCCCGCCAGGCCGTGGAGCGCCTCCTTGACGGCCTCGCCGAGCGTCGGGTGGGCGTGGACGTTGCGGGCGACCTCGTGGACGGTGAGGTCCCACTGCTGTGCCAGCGTCAGTTCGGGCAGCAGCTCGGTGACATCGGGGCCGATGAGGTGCCCGCCGATCAGCTCGCCGTACTTCGCGTCGCTGATCAGCTTCACGAAGCCGGTGGCGTCGCCCAATCCGTGCGCCTTGGCGTTCGCGGTGAACGGGAACTTCGCCACCTTGACGTCGTAGCCGCGTTCGCGCGCCTGCGCCTCGGTGTAGCCGAAGCTGGCGATCTGCGGCTGGCAGTACGTGGCGCGCGGGATCATCGCGTAGTCGAGTTCCATGGTCTCGGCGTCCGCGAGCGTCTCGGCGGCGATCACGCCCATGGCCTCGGCCGCGTGCGCGAGCATCAGCTTCGCGGTGACGTCGCCGATGGCGTAGAGGTGCGGGACGTTCGTACGGCAGCGGCCGTCGACCTCGATCGCGCCGCGGTCGGTGACCTGTACGCCGGTGTTCTCCAGGCCGTAACCGGTCACGTTGGGGGCGAAACCGATCGCCTGGAGGACCTTGTCCGCCTCCAGGACCTGCTGGGCGCCGTCCTTGCCGGTGACCGTGACCCGGACCCGGGGTCCCGACTCGTCGATGGCGTCGACGCGCGTGGAGGTGAGCGCCTCGATGCCCAACCTGCGGTACTGCTTGGCGAGTTCGGTGGAGACCTCGGCGTCCTCCAGCGGGGCGAGGCGGTCCAGGAACTCGACGATCGTGACCTTCACGCCGTAGTTGTGCAGGACGTAGGCGAACTCGACGCCGATCGCGCCTGCGCCCGCGATGATGATCGACTCCGGGAGGTCCTCGGCGAGGATCTGCTCCTCGAAGGTGACCACGCGCGCGGTGCGGCGGGTGCCGGGCAGCAGCTTGGGCGTGGCGCCGGCGGCGATGATGCAGTGGTCGAATCCGATGGTGCGCGTGTCGCCCTCGAAGCCGGAGACCTGGAGGGTGTGCGGGTCGAGGAACGTGCCGTGTCCGTCGATCTCCGTGATCCGGTTCTTCTTCATCAGGTAGTGGACGCCCTTGACCCGGCCGTCGGCGACCTTGCGGCTTCGGCGGAACGCCTCGCCGTAGTCGAAGGACACCTCTCCGTCGACGCGGATGCCGAAGGTCCTCGCCTCGCGGGTGAAGATGTGCGCCAGTTCTGCGTTGCGCAGCAGGGCCTTGGTGGGGATGCAGCCCACGTTCAGGCAGACGCCGCCCCAGTACTTCCGCTCGACGACGGCGACGCGTTTGCCGAGCTGGGCGGCGCGGATCGCGGCGACGTAGCCGCCGGGGCCGGCGCCGAGCACCACCACGTCGAAGTGGTCGTCCTGCTCGTCCATCATCGATGCCTCCTCTTCGGGGCGTGTGCCGCCGCGGTCGAGGACCGGTGCCCCTGGCTCCGGCCCGGAGTCGACCGATCGAACGACGCCGGCGAGCGGCGGTTCCGATCGGCGATCATGGACTCTACCCGTGCGCTCGCCGCCCTTCTCGACGGCCGCTACCTGCTTAACTGTTCAACCATCTGGGGCTGTTGCCGGGAGGTCGCGGCACGACGCATCCGGGCCCCGGGATGCGCATCGCCGCGCCGTAGAACTGCGCCGCCGACAGCCCGCCGAGCGCCTGCCGCACCGCTACGACTACTCGGTCCCGGGCGGGACGGGGGTGGCCTGGTGGTAGTACATCCGCCAGCCGGCCTCCCCGTCGCCCCTGCGCCACAGCGAACTGCGGCGCGCCCGCCTGCCGGCGATCGTCGTCTCGTAGGTGAGATGCACCAGCCCCGGAGCCAGTACGGCACCAATCATGCGCGACGGCTCGTACCGTGGGCCGTCCTCGGTGTTGCCGGACATCTCAGGCAGCGCGGCGAGCATCTGCTCGTAGGTCCAACGCCGGCCCGAGGCTCCGACCTCCACGAACTCGGGGTCCAGCAGCCGCCCGGCCAGTTCCCGGGACACCCGTACACGAGGGTCCATGAGCCGCAGCTCACCCTGGATCGCATCGGCCACGTCATCCTGTGCGGTGTGCATACGCCTGCTCCTGCGGTCGTGTCGGTCGGCGGTGTTCCGCGAAGGACAGGATGTGCGGGGCCGCCTCGCGCAGGCTGCGGAAGTGGCGGTGCACGCCCTCCACCGCGGCGGTGGTGTTCACGCCCCACACCGTCATGCCCGCCTCCCGTCCCGACCGCACTCCGGACGGGGCGTCCTCGATGACCAGACAGTCCCGCGGTGCGGCGCCCAGCAGCTCGGCGGCCAGCAGGTAGGGCACCGGAGACGGCTTGCCCTCCTCGACGGCGGCCGCGTCCACGATCAACTCCGGCACCGGCAGCCCGGTCCGCCGGAACCGGCCCCGTACGCGGTGCGCGTAGTTCGAGGTCACCAGCGCCCAGCACCGCGGTGGCAGTCCGCGCAGCAACTCGGCCGCGCCGTCGAAGGCCGTGTAGACGCCGGTCCGGACGTCGTCGTCCTCCAGGTCGTGCAGAGCCGCCAGGCACTCCTGCGGGTCCCGGTCGGGGGCGACCTGGGCGAAGGTCTCGAGCGGACGGGTGCGCAACGCCACTTGGTGGACCTCGTCCGCGTCCAGCCCGTACCGCCGCGCCCATGTCGCCCATACCCGACGCTGGTTGCTCACCGCGTCGATCAACGTGCCGTCGACGTCGAACAGTACGTACTTGCCGCGGTCGGGCCGCGCGGTTTCACCGGTCACTCCTTGATCATGTCAGGCGGGGCCGGTCGAGGGGAGCCGGCCGATCCCCGGATCCACGCCTCCCTTGTGATGCGTCCACTGGACGCGTACTGTGCGTCCGGTGGACGCGTACTCCCTGGACCTGTGAGCGGATGGATGCCCGAGCAGCCGAACCCACGGCACGAGCCGCCGAGCGAGCAGAGCGCCCCGGTGGGCTCGGCGGCCTGGTGGGGCGAGCGGTACGCCGTCCGGGCGCGACAGCGGTCCCGGGCCGGCGGCATCACGCTCGGCGCGATCATGGACGCCTCGCTGCGCATCGCCGATGAGCAGGGCCTGGACGCCCTGACCATGCGCGCCGTGGGCGAGCGGATGGGGCTGCGGCACACCTCTCTGTACCGGCACGTCCCGAGCCGTGAGGCACTGCTCGTGGAACTGGTCGATCACATGCTGGGGGAGATCGCCCTGCCGGACTCCGGCTCAGCCGCCGACTGGCGTGCCGGGACGGCGGCCGGGGCCCGGGAGTACCGGCGTGTGCTGCTTGCCCACCGCGCCCTCGTGCCCCTGTTGACCCGGGGACAACTGCTCGGGCCCCATGCCCTGCGCGCCCGTGAACACGGCCTCCGGCTGCTGACCGAGGCGGGCTGGTCCGCGGAGAGCGCGGTACGGATCTACCTCACGGTCACGCACTACGTCGTCGGCGCCGTGCTCCTGGACACCGGGGGAGCGGCCCGCACACCCGGTGAACGCGCGGCCATGACCGGCCTGTTCACGTCGCTGCCCGCGCGGACACATCCTCTGGTCACCGCCCATGCGGCGCTGCTCAACGGCGTGGACGGCGACGGCGAGTTCGCCTTCGGTCTGCGCTGCCTCCTGGACGGCATCGCCGGAACACGGGAGAGCCACTGATGCCCAGCACCGCCATGCCCACCGGCGACCAGTGGGCCGCCGGGGGAAGCCGTACGACCGTCGACGGGCGGGCGGGCCGGCACACGCTGTTCGTCCGCCAGGACGGTCCGGCCGACGGTCCGCCGGTGACACTGGTGCACGGCTTCCCCACCTCCTCCCACGACTGGTCGTCGACCGTGCCCCGGCTGGCGGCGCACGGGTACCGGATCACCACCTTCGACCTTCTCGGCTTCGGCCACAGCGACAAACCGCGCCGGCACACCTACTCGGTGCTGGAGCAGGCCGACCTGGTGGAGGCCCTCTGGAGCGGCCTCGGCATCGGCGACACGGCGCTCGTCGCCCACGACTACGGCGTGAGCGTGGCGCAGGAGCTGCTGGCCCGCGACCCCGGCCGGATCACCCGCATGGCCTGGCTGAACGGCGGCCTCTACCCGGACCTGCACCGGCCCGTCCGGGTGCAGCGGTTGCTGCACGGACCGTTCGGCCCGCTCCTCGCCCACGCCGTCACCGAACGCGGGTTCCGGGCGACGATGAGCCAGGTGCTGGGCCGACCCGTCCCGCCCGAGGATCTGCACACCATGTGGGAGAGCGTCCGCCGGGACGGGGGCCGCCTGCTGGCTCCGCGGCTGCTGCGCTACATCGACGAGCGCCGCACGCACGAGGCGCGCTGGGTACGGGCGCTCGAAGGCTACTCCGGCCCCACGCTGTTCCTCTGGGGGCCGGCCGACCCGATCAGCGGCGCCCATGTCCTCGACCGTCTCCGGCGCCGCATGCCGTCCGCGACCGTGGCGGAACTGGCCGGGCCACCCGCGGTGGGCCACTACCCGCAGGTCGAGGCCCCGGACGAGGTCGCCGGCCATCTCCTCGACTTCCTCGCGGCCTGAGGGACGGGGGGCGGTGGCCGCCTACAGCCCGGACAACCCGGTTCGCCGCATGCGCAGTTCGGAGCGGACGAGTTCGAGGAGACGACCGGTCCAGTTGCGGCCCCGGCCGCCGTTGTCACCCCAGAAGGCCGAGTGGACGTCGTCGTAGATCACCGTGGCGTCGCCCGTCGCCAGCAGGATGTCGGCCAGCGCGGGATGCTGAGCGAACTTGGCGTGCAGCAGCCTGGTCATCACGGCGACGCGGGCCTGCTCCCACCCCTCGCGGCGCGGTGCCTCGGCCGCGATCCCGCGTGCCGCGGCAGCGGTGTCCGCCGCCGACACCGCCACGGCGATCTCCGGCTGAGCGACCGACAGGGCCCAGTAGGCGTGGGTGACCGAGGGGTGGCCCACCTTCCCCACGGTGATCGGGGCGGGGTAGTCGTTGCGCAGGCCGAGTCGGCCCGGGTCGGGCACCGGCTGGTCCGGACAGGAGTCGTCGAGGTGGACCGCGGGGGCCTGCGGCGCCGCCGGCCCGTCCGCTGCGTCGCGGGCTCGCAGCTCGGCCCTCCGGCGGGCCCGTTCCTCGAAGTACGCGAGGGCCCGGTCGTAGGCCTCCTGTGTGACCGGCGGGTCGTTCGGCAGGTAGGTCCGCCCTCCGGGCCCCGCCACCAGCGTCCGCAGCGGCCAGTCCTTGCTGTCCATGTCGCCCAGCGCGTACCGCCGCCGCGAGGCGGGGACGGCCAGGAACGCGGCGCGTGCCGCGGCCCGGTTCTCCTCCGTCGGATCGGCGAGGAAGACGTCGACGGCGGCCAGGCAGCGGCCCGTCGAGTCGGGGCGCCCGTTGAGCTGGTCGACGGTGTCGCGGACTTCGGCGACCAGCAGTTCGGGGCTGAGCCGACCGCGGGGCTCACTGAACCTCCAGGTCGCCAGGCCGTGCGCGGACGCCCTGGCACCGTCCGGCAGGGTCGTGGCGACCCACCCGGACCGGACCTTCTCCTCGAACTCCTCGATGGTGACCAGGCCCCAGCAGTCGACGAGTCCGTCGGCGTAGATGAAGAGGTCGGTCAGGAAGTGGCTCCCGTTGCGGATGAAGGCGTGCCGCCAGGTCCCGGGTATGCGGACACCGTCCGCGACGCGATAGGTGTTCCGCTTTCCGATCATGCCGTGATTGTGTCGCAGCGGCGGCCGGGGTTCTTCGACTTCTCTGCCGGTACGCCGGTCAGCCGTCCGCGCGCGGGGCGTTCAGGCTGTTCAGCTCGGCGGTGAACTGCGCACCGGCGAGGAGGGCGAGGTTGGACAGCCACAGCCAGATGAGGAAGACGACGACGCCCGCGAGGGAGCCGTAAAGGCGGCTGTAGGTGCCCAGCAGACTGGTGTACAGGGCGAAACCGGCGGAAACGGTCAGCCACAGGGCGGCGGCCAGGCCGCCGCCGGGCAGGCTGTTGCGGCCACGGCGGGCCGCGGCGGGGCCGGTGTGGAAGACGACGACCACCAGGACGGCCACGAGGCACAGCAGCAACGGCCAGCGGGCGATGCTCCAGATCAGCGGCACGGTGTGGTCCAGATGCAGCAGGCGGCCCACGACCTGGGCGATCGGCCCGCTCAGCATCAGCACCAGGGCGCTGAGGACGAGCAGGGTGAGCAGGATCAGGGCGGTGGCCACGATGCGGGGGGCCTTGCGCCAGGGCGAGCGGCGATCGGGCATGCGGTGCATGCGGTGCAGGGCCCGGCGGAAGACCGCCAGATAGCTGCAGGCCGACCACAGGGCGCTCGCGGCGCCGGCGGCCAGCAGGGTCCACGCGGCCGACTGCCGGGCGAGCATGCGACCGAGGACGCCGTGCAGTTCGGCGCCGGACTGGCCCGGAGCGTAGTGGGTGACGTGGGCGACGAACTGTTCGGCGGTGCCGGGGCTGATCAGCCCGAAGGCGAGGACGGTGACGAGCAGCGCCGGCAGTACCGCCAGGATGGCGTAGTACGTCAAGGCGGCCGCGTAGTCGGTGATGTCGTCGTTCCACATCCGCACCGGGGTCCGGCGCAGGGCCGGCCACCACGAGCGGGCGGGCCGGGGGACGTGGCGGCCGGCGCTGCGCGGCCGCCGGGCCGGTGGTGACTCAGCGGACATGCGGCATCCCTAGGGAGGAGTGGCTGTAGGCCGGGCGGACGTCGAGGGTGTGCGGCGCGGCAGCGGAGTGTTCGGCCTCCGCGGCGAGCGCACCGCCTGTGCCGCAGTCCCGGGTTGTCTCCCGTGCCGCGATGTCCGCGGCCTCGACGATTCCCGCCGCCGGCTCGCCCGCCGCCGGCCGGGGACGAGAGCCGGCCGGGGGAGCATGGGATTCCGGTGGTCTCTGCTGGGTGGTCATGCGCACTTCCTCTCCCCGGGCACCCGTGTCACACGCGCGGGGGCCACCATGGGCTTCACTTCGAGGGACACCGGCCGGCGGGCGGGCTGTGACGCACCTTCCCCGAAATCACCCGGCCCACCATCGCGCGGGGTGATCGGTCCGCGAGAAGAGAGGGGAGACGGGGTGCAGGACCGCGCACCGCCGATGCCGAACCGATCTGTGCCTCTACGATCCGGATGATCACCGAACTGGGAGGGGACATGGCCGAGGGCCGGGAGACGGATGCGGTTGCCGAGAGATCGGTGGAGCTGGCCTACCGGCCGACCGTCGGCGATCTGGCGTCCGCGCTGCGGGCACGCGCGCGGAGCACCGGTGCGGGACGGTTCCAGCGGGTGGTGCTGGCCTGGACGCTGGCGATCACGACCGTGGGTGCCCTGCTGTCGGCGGCCGGCCCCGGCCACCGGGACACGCCGGGGCCGCTGTACGCGGGCGTGGTGGCCTTCGTCGCCTTCATGACCGCCGTGCCGTGGTTGAAGGCGCGCCGCCTCCACCGGCTCGCCGAACGGCAGGGGGACATCCGGTGCAGCGTCGACGGCACTGGGCTCCGGCTCACCACCGCGCACAGCTCGGCCCGCCATGACTGGCACCTCTACGCGCGCTATGCCGAGACGCCGGAACTGTTCGTGCTGCTCAGCGCCGACAGGTCAGCCGTCGGATTCGTCGTCCTGCCCAAGCGGGCCGTGGCGGACCCGGAGGAGGTGGACCGGCTGCGCGCGGTCCTCGACCGGCGGCTCGTGCGGGCGGACGACGCCGTGGCGTCCGGCAGCCCGCGGAGCCGGCGCGGGGCCGTCGGCCGCGGGACCGGCTCCGCGGGACTCCTTCTGCTGGGGCTGCTGCTGTACTTCCTCGCCTTCGCCGCCGTCCAGCAGGCCGCGGACCCGGACCGTTTTCCCGGGATCCAGCACAACACCGCCCCGGTGTCGGCGGTCATGCTGGCGCTGGGGACCCTCGCGGTCGTCGGGGCCGGCTGGCTCGTACGCCGGATGCGGACCATGCGGCTCGTGACCGCCGCGCTCGCCGCCGTCGTCCTGCTGGCGGGCGTGGCCGCCCTCTACCGCGTCGGACCGATGCTCCATTGCTGGGGCTCGGCCAGGATCGCCCAAGGGCCCGAGGGCGCCTACGTCTGCTACGACTCCTGAGGGGGCCGGCGGAGGATCGCCTCCTTGGTCGCGCGCACGTCGCCCGACCCGCACCACCGCCGGCCGGTGCCCGGGAGGAGCCGGCACCAGCCCGGATCACCGAGCCGGATTACCGATGCGGCGTCCGCCTTCGGCAGGATGGGCACATGACCGAGATCCGTACACCCCGCCTCCTCCTCCGACGCTGGCACGACGACGACCTCGTGCCGATGGCGGACATCAACGCGGACCCACGGGTCATGCGCTGGATCGACGACGGCTCGGTGCGCGACCTGGACCAGACGGCCGAGGCCATCGAGCTGTGGGAGGAGGAGTGGGACGAGGAGGGCTTCGGACTTTTCGCCGTCGAGCTGCTGGCCTCGGGCGAACTGATCGGTTTCACGGGACTGTCCGTGCCCGAGTTCCTGCCGGAAGTGATGCCCGCGGTGGCGATCAGCTGGCGGCTCGGCTCACAGTACTGGGGCCAGGGGTACGCCTCCGAAGCCGCGCACGCCACCTTGGAGTTCGCCCTTCAGGACCGCGGCCTGGACCGTGTCATCGCCATCGACCGCGTCGGGGACAACGCCTCCGAGAACGTCATCCGCAAGCTCGGCATGGAGCCCGAGCGGGAGACGGCACACCCGGTCCACGGCTACCCGCTGCGCGTCCACGCCATCGATCTCACCGAGTTCCAGGCGTAGACCGGCCGAACCGAGGATCGCCGAGCGGGCCTTGCCTGCGGCCGACGGTCCCCACCGTGAGTGAATCCCTGCCTGCGCATAGGGTGGAGCAGGTAAGTCCACCACCGTGAGAGGTCTGTGATGCCCGAGCTCCCCTCGGACCCCGCCGTCGCACAGTTCGGCCCCCAGGGGCTGCGCCGCATCAGTGTGCCCGCCTCCTACGGAACCGTGCCGGCCTCGGCCCGCACCCACCTCGCGCAGGTCGGTGTGCCGCTGCACGTCGGGCCGTACTTCATCGCGGCGGACGACACCGACGGGCCGACCCTCGGGATGTACACCGGTCACCATGGCGTCGCCCTGCAGGGTGACTGGGCGGAGTGGGTGCGCATCGGCACCGACCGGCTGGCGGACCTGTGCGTCCGCACCGACGGCTCCGTACAGGCCCTCTTCCTCGGTCGCGGGGAAGCCACCCTGTTCGTCAGCTCGGACGTCGCCGCCTTCACCCACTGCGCCGCCGTCCTGGACCGGGCCCTGCCGGTCATCGCCGCCTCGGACGGACTCCGGTCGGCCGCCGAGGCGTTCGCCGCACTGGTGCGGGAGATCCGGCAGATCGACCCGGAGGCCGTCGCCGACCGGGAGAACTGGTGGTCGCGGGTGCTCGACGACATCCGCCACACCCTCAACTTCCCCTTCTCGTCGGCCTTCGAGTACGTCGGCGAGGACGGCGCGAAGCAGATCGTCACCGCCCAGACCGGTCCTGGCCGACTGCACCCCGAGGAGCAGCTGTGGCAGCAGCTCTCGTCCGCCGGGGTGGAGCCCGAGCAGGTCCGCCGCGTCTACTGCGAACTCGAACCGTGCATGATGCCCGGCCACTACTGCGCCGCCTGGCTCCAGGCCGTCTTCCCGCACGCGGAGTTCACGCACAGCTTCGACTACGGCACCACCGCGGAGTCCCGCGAAGAAGGCCTCAAGGAACTCATCACCCATGCCGCACAGCAGGCCCGGCAGTGACGCGCCGCCCGGGCGCCGCGGGAGCGCAGGCCGGTCCATGACCGCGAATCCCGCCCCGCGCTGGTCCCGGCCCGCTTCCGGGCGGGAGCCCGCCGCTGCCGCCCTGCTCTCCTGGCTCCGCGATCCCGGCGCCCCGGGCCTCGCTGTCGTCACCGGCGCCGAGGGCAGCGGCAAGTCGCGGCTCCTCGCCTGGCTGATCGGCCACGGCACCCGGCCCGGCACCGCCGGCGAACGCCGCATCCACGGCTTCGTGCCGCTGCCCGGCCAGACCGCGACCACGGCCGCCTGGATGCTCGGCGACCAGCTGTCGATCGCCGCACGCTCCCCGGGCGACCTGGTGGCCGCGCTCGCCGCCGACCGGCGCCGCACGGTCATCGCGCTGCCCGAACTGCACTCCGCCGAACAGCCCGACGCCCTCGTCGAACTCGTTCTGCGACTCGCCGCGTTGGACCATGTCCGGGTGCTCGTCGAGGTCCGCTCCGGTACGCGATGGGAGCAGGCGCTCAGTGCCGGGCCCTGCGCCCGCATGGACCTGGACGAGCCGCAGTGGACCGACGAGGCCCGCCGCCGGTCCTGGGACGCGGCCCACCCCGTGGAGCCGGCCGGGCACGCGGAACAGGACCCGGGGCAGGAGGATCCGTTCGACCTGGACGACCCCGTCTCGGTCTGCGCCGCCGATCCCTGGAGCGTGACCACCGCGTACGAACGCTCCCAGGACAGCCACGGCGGCCTGCGCGCCGCCTGGCTGCGTGCCGGTGCCTCCCTGACCCGTGAGCAGCCGGCCGCCGAACGCGCCCTGGTCCTCCGCGCCGCCCTCGGCGACGCCGGTGATCCACGACTGGCCGCCGCCCTCGACTCCGCTGCCCGAGACGCCTCCTGGACCCTCGTCCGGCACCGGGTGCGCGGCGACGTCACGCCACCGTGGCCCGGCCCGGTGCGCGCCCTGGCGGCGGGTACCGGCCCCCTGGCCGGGCAGCTCGTCGTCGCCGACCATCAGGGCACCGTGCGTGTCCTCGACGCGGAGAGCGCCCGCGCCACCGGCCGCCTCCCGCACCCCGCGCCCGGCGTCCGCGCCACCGCCGAGCACGGCGACGGCACCGTCACCGTCCTCGACGAGCACGGCCTCCTGCACACCCAGTGCGCCGCCGAGTCCACGAAGCCCAAGGGCCTCGCCGCCCTCCTCGACGACGGCCCCTCCGCGCAGGAGCGACTGCGCGCAGCCCTACAGGAGTACACACAGCGTCAGCAGGAGACGGTCACCGCGCTGACCGGCGCCGGGGACCGTGTCGTCCTCGGCGACGCCGCCGGGACGGTGCACGTCGTGACCGTCGGCGCCGAGCCGCGTACCGCCACCCTGCACCGGGGGCGCGTCACCGCGGTCGCCGGCACCGCCCTGCCCGTCTCCGCGGCGGGAGACACCGTCCTCCTGCTGTACACGGGCGGCGCCGACGGCACCGTACGCGCATGGGCCCCCCACACCGACGCCATGCCCGAGCCGGTGGCCGCCCGCAACTGCGCCGTCGACGCGGTGGCGGTGGCGACGGCCGACGCCGGGCTCGTCCTCGCGATCGCCTGGGCCGACGGTCTCGTCGAACACCGGGCCCTGGACGACGACAGGCTGCGTACCTTCCACCCCGGCAGCAGGGCCCACGCCCTCGCCTTCACGGCGGAAGGGGACCTGGTGGTGGGGACGGACGAGGCACTCCTGCGGCTGCGGGGGCGATGACGGCCACCACGCGGTGAACAGCCGCCCCGCGGGAACGACCACCGCGGGGTGAACCGCCGACGCCTCCATGGCGCCGACCGCCGGGGTACGCGCCGGACCGCCACCGCCACGCCGCCCCGCAGTTGCAGCTCGTTGCATTCCGCATCCGTGTGAGTCCCGGTCAACTCCGTTGCCGTCACCGTCGGATGGGACCCTCGTCACGAAGTCGTGACGCGGCCGGTTTACCCTTGTGTACCTGACAACGTGCCCCTTTGCTGGGGAGCCGGAGACGCAGTAGTCGACGGGGGACGGAGCGCGCGGCCATGGGGCTGGTACTGCCGAGCATCATCGACGAGGCACTCGACCTCATCGGGGTCAACTGGCCCAACGTCGACGAGGACGACTACTTCGAGATGGCGACGTCCATGCGGGACTTCGCCGATCAGTTCGAGGGCAACGGTGGCAACGCGCACAAAGCCGTGACCCGCATCCTCTCCTCCTCCGAGGGCTGGGCCGTCGAGTCCATGCAGAAGCACTGGTCGCACGTGAAGGTCAACCACCTGGAGAAGATCCCCGAGGTGGCGCGGCTGTTCGCGGACGCCTGTGACGGGGTCGGCCAGATCATCCGCGGCATGAAGGTCAAAGCGGGTGTCGAACTCGCCGTACTGGCCGGGACCATCGTGGCCGAACTCGCCGCCGCCCCGGTGACCCTGGGCCTCTCCGCCGCCGCTGCCGCCGGTGAGATCGCGTTGATGCGCACCATCGTGAAGCGGCTCGTCGACGAGGCGGTCGACCAGATAGTCGACGCGCTCATCGCGAAGGTCACCGAGCCCGTCACCGGCAAACTCCAGCAGCTCATATCGGACATGGTCCTCGACCTTGCCGAGGGCGCCTTCAACCCGGGTGACAACCCGGGCGGTATGCAACTGGCCTCGGCGGGCGACTCCGACAGCGGCGGCTCCGGCAGCGGGGGCAAGAAGACGGTCATCGACCACGTCGAGTTCGAGGAGGGCGCCGGCCATGTCTCCCGCCAGGGCAGCGACCTGGGCAGCCAGTCCCGGATCCACCTGGGCAAGTCGAAGCACACCTTCGGCAGGACCAAGGGCAAGGACGTTTTCACCAAGGCGTTCGACGGCATTCTCGAAGATGCCATCGACGGCATGGAGAAGGCCGCCAAGAAGGTCAGCGACCACGTCACCGACACCATCCCGGAGCGTGTGAAGGCCGCCTCCCGGCACCAGAAGCGCAAGGACCACGATGTCGGCGACGAGGCCGACAAGGTCGACGTCAAGAAGGCCAAGCATGACGACGACACGCCCATGTACCTGCTCAGCGACGACGGTTCGATCCGTCAGTTGCACCACGACGGGACCACCAGCCCCGTCCATCACACCGACTCGTCCGGAGTGAACGACGTACTCGGCAACAAGGCCTGGTACCCGTGGAACAACAAGGGCGAGAAGCAGCGCAAGAACAAGCCCGGCAACGGCACGGTCAATTCCACGAAGGTCGCCCCCGGTTCCACCGACCTGGCTCGCGCGGCCCAGCTCGGCCGCTATGCCAACCGCACCGAGCGCCCCGATTCCTACGTCCCCGGCGGCAACTACGCCTCGGCGCTGCACGACGACGGCAAGGGGAACCGTTTCATCCTGGTCGGCGCCAGCGGTGAGGCCCACTCCGAACGTTCCATCGGACACCCGCTGATCAAGAACGGGCACGAGGGAAACGTCCGCGAGCTGTACACGGAACGTGAGCCCTGCCAGAAGAATCCCAAATGCGACAAATATCTCGCGAGGGAATTCCCCGACGACCTCCAGGTCACCCACAGTTCGAAATACGACCAGTCCGAAAAGGATCTGAACGGCGACGAGCTCAGCAAATACAAGAAGGACCGGGAGCACCGCGCCTATGTCAAATGGCTGCACGACCAGTGGGACCAGCACGGTGTCTCCGGCGGCCGCACTGATACAGTGATGAACCTCTCGCCCTCGGACAACAAGTTCGTCCCCTGAGAATCCATTCAAGAATCCATTGAATGTCCTACGGCGTCCGTGGCGCCGCCGACTTCGGAGTTCTGCCAGTGCTTTTCGACGTCACCCGCAGTGAACTCGCCGGCATCTTCGGCGAGGACCGGCTCGCGACCGTGCCCGCCACCGCCTTCCCGCCCTCCGCCGCGGACACGGAGGGCGCCCGCCTCCTGCAGACCGTCGGCGTCCCCACCGGGACGCTCCACCTGCGTGAGCCCGACGAGGATTCCGGTCGGCTGCCCCTCGTCCAGGACGTCGTCGACGTCGAGGACTTCGAGGACGCGGCGGAGGACGCGGGCGAATGGCCCGTCATCGGCTGGCTGCTCAACGCCCATCTCGCCCTGGACCCCGGTTCCGGCACGGTGCACGCCTTCGACGCCGACGAGGAGACCGTGCGGGAGCTCCACACGGACGTCTCCTCCCTCGTCCAGGTCACCCTCCGGTTCCAGCGCCTGCTGGAGGAGTTCACCTTCAGCGGCGACGACGCCGACGAGGAAGCCGACTTCGAGCGCCTGGAGGGCGAGGTCGAGCGCATCAGCCAGGAGACGAGCCGCATCGACCCGCTCCCCTTCCAGGACGACGAGACGGTCTGGTCGGTGGTCGGCGAGGAGATCGCCGCGGGCCAGCGCTTCAAGGGAAACAGCCCGGGAGCCCGCTCGCTCTACGGGTGATCGCCCGAGGGCGGCGCGGGAGGGGTCACCTCGATGCGCGAGCCTCAGGATAATTCGACTGACCGCCGGCCCCGCGCTGCGCCACAATGCCGACATGACCGATGATCCCTCCCGGATGCCCACGGCTCCGCTGCTGCGCCGCCCGTCGGACGGTGAGCTCATCGACGTCGCGGGCGTCGCGCACTTCTTCCGGCTCACCGGGGAGCACACGGGCGGGCGCTTCGCCTTCGAGGAGTTCGCTCTCGCCCCCGGCACCATCGGAGCCAGGCCCCACGTGCACGAAGGACACGACGAGTACTTCTACGTCCTCGAAGGCGAGCTGACCCTGCACACCGGGGACGGAGAGGTGACCGCGGGCCGCGGCCACCTCCTCGCCGCCACCCGCGGCACTCCGCACGGGTTCCGCAACGCGGGACCGGTCGTCGCGCGCGCCCTCTGTCTCTACACCCCGGCCGGCTACGAGAACTACTTCCGCGAGGTGCACGCGGCCGTGAGCGCCGGTGCCGAAGCGACCGACGAACTGCTCGCCGAGTTCCGCGGCCGCCACCGGACCACCTCCCACCCCGTACCCTCGGCACGGTCCGAGGCCGAGCCCGCCACGTCCTGATCTCCCATGACCCAGTCCCTGCCGCAGATACGGCTGCTCCACCCGGGCCACGCCCCCGCACTCCTCGCCTTCGAACGCGAGAACCGGGCCTACTTCGCGAGATCCGTTCCCGACCGCGGGGACGACTTCTTCACCCGCTTCGGCGAACGGCTCCGTGCTCTGCTCGCCGAGCAGGAGGCCGGTGTCTGCTACTTCCACGTCCTGCTCGGCGGCGAGGGCGAGGTGCTGGGGCGGATCAATCTCGTGGACGTGGGGGACGGCGGTGCCGACCTCGGCTACCGGATCGCCGAACGGGCCGCGGGCCGGGGTCTGGCCACCTGGGCCGTGCGGGAACTCTGTCACCGGGCCGCGGGCCGGTACGGACTCACCCACCTGCGCGCGGCGACCACACTCGGCAACGCGGCGTCCCAGGCCGTACTCGCCAAGGCGGGGTTCGCGGTCGTCGGCGAGACACGCCTGTCCGGCCACCCCGGTCTGACGTATCTGCGCACGCTCGGCGAGGTGCCGGCTCCGTCTCCCTGACGTGGACCGAGCGGGTGCCTTCCCCCCCGCCGGACGGTGTCGCCCCGCCGTCGGACGCCGGCACCTCCTAGCCTCGACGGCATGCTACGGCTACCTCCCCACATCCGGGCCTGCCTGTTCGACCTCGACGGGGTGCTCACCCAGACGGCGAAGGTGCACGCGGCCGCCTGGAAGGAGATGTTCGACGGCTATCTCCACGAGCGCGCGGCCCGCGAGGGGGCGCCGTTCGTGCCCTTCGACGCGGTCGACGACTACGACGAGTACGTGGACGGACGGCCCCGCGAGGACGGGGTGCGCACCTTCCTCGCCGCGCGCGGGGTGCACCTGCCCGAGGGATCGCCGGACGACCCCCCGGAGTCGGAGACCGTCAACGGTCTGGGGACGCGCAAGAACGCCCTGGTGCTCCGACGGATCCGCGAGGTCGGGGTGGAGCCCTACGAGGGGTCGGTCCGCTTCGTGCACGCGGTACGCGAGGCCGGGCTGCGCTGCGCGGTGGTGTCGTCCAGCGCGAACTGCCGGGACGTCCTGGCGGCGGCCGGTATCGAGGACCTGTTCGACGAGCGCATCGACGGCGTCGTGGCCCGCGACCGCCGGCTGCGCGGCAAACCCGCCCCGGACACCTATCTGGAGGCGGCACGCGGACTGGACACGGAGCCGGACGCGGCCGCGGTCTTCGAGGACGCGCTGGCCGGCGTCGAGGCCGGACGGGCGGGACGGTTCGGTGTCGTCGTCGGGGTCGACCGGGTCGGCCAGGCGGAGCAGTTGCGGGCCCACGGGGCGGACGTGGTGGTCCGTGACCTGGCGGAACTCCTGGAGTCGCGGTGATCACACATCCCAGCTTCACGGTCGAGCCGTGGTGCCTGCGCGAGACCGAGCTGAACCTGGAGGTGCTCGCCCAGAGCGAATCCGTGTTCGCCCTGTCCAACGGGCACATCGGCTGGCGCGGAAACCTCGACGAGGGCGAGCCCCACGGGCTGCCCGGCGCCTACCTCAACGGCGTCCACGAGCGGCACCCGCTGCCGTACGCCGAAGCCGGCTACGGATATCCCGAGTCCGGCCAGACGATGATCAACGTCACCGACGGCAAGATCATCCGACTGCTGGTGGACGACCACCCGTGCGACCTGCGCTACGGCCAACTGCTGGAGCACGAGCGCGTCCTGGACTTCCGGACCGGTGTGCTCAGCCGTACCGCACGATGGACCTCACCCGGCGGCCGCACCGTCCGGATCACCTCGCGGCGACTGGTGTCCTTCGCCCAGCGGGCAGTGGCCGCCGTGGTCTACGAGGTCGAGCCGGTCGACGGACCGGCGAGCGTCGCGGTCCAGTCCGAACTCGTCGCCAACGAACAACTGCCCAGCATCACGGGCGATCCACGGGTCGCCGCCGCCACCAGGTCACCGCTCGTCGGCGAGGAGTACTTCGCGCAGGACACCCGGCTCCGGCTCGTGCACCGCACCGAGGCCAGCGCGCTGCGGGTCGGAGCGGCGGCCGACCATCTCGTCGAGGGTCCCGGGAGCACCCACTGGACGGCCCAGTGCGAGCCCGACGTCAGCCGTCTGACGGTGACCGCCGACCTGGAGCCCGGGCAGCCACTGCGGCTGGTCAAGTTCGTGGCCTACGGCTGGTCCGGGGAGCGTTCCCTGCCGGCCGTGCACGATCAGGTCGACGGGGCGGTGGCGGCCGCGGTCAGCACCGGCTGGGACGGGCTGGTCGCCGCGCAGCGCGCCTACCTGGACCGGTTCTGGGCCGGCGCGGACGTCGAGGTGGAGGGCGACGCGCAGATCCAGCAGGCGGTGCGGTTCGCCCTCTTCCACGTGCTCCAGGCCGCGGCCCGCGGGGAGAACCGGGCCATCCCCGCCAAGGGGCTGACCGGAACCGGCTACGACGGGCACTCCTTCTGGGACACCGAGTCCTACGTCCTGCCGCTGCTGACGTTCACCGCACCGGAGGCCGTGGCGCCGGCACTGCGATGGCGGCACGGAACCCTGCCGGCGGCACGCGAACGCGCCCGCCAACTGGGGCTCGCCGGGGCGGTGTTCCCCTGGCGGACGATCGAGGGCGCCGAGTGCTCCGCCTACTGGCCGGCCGGGACGGCCGCCTTCCACGTCAACGCGGACATCGCCAACGCCGCGGTCCGCTACGTCATGGCCAGCGGGGACGAGGAGTTCGACCGGGACGAGGGACTCGACCTCCTCGTGGACACCGCCCGGCTGTGGCGCTCCCTGGGTCACCACGACGCCGCGGGCGTCTTCCACATCGACGGGGTCACCGGACCCGACGAGTACAGCGCCATCGCGCGGGACAACCTGTACACCAACCTGATGGCCCGGCAGAACCTGGTGGCCGCGGCGGACGCGGTCGCGCGCCATCCGGACCGGGCCGCGGAGCTCGGGGTCGACGACGAGGAGACCGCCGTCTGGCGGGACGCCGCGGCCCGCATGGCCATGCCGTACAACGAGACCCTCGGCGTCCACGAACAGTCCGCCGGCTACACCCACTTCCAGCGCTGGGACTTCGAGGCGACCCCGCCCGAGAACTACCCGCTCCTGCTGCACTACCCCTACTTCGACCTGTACCGGAAGCAAGTCGTCAAGCAGGCCGACTTGGTCCTGGCGATGATGGAGTTCCCGAACGCCTTCACCGAGGAGCAGAAGGCACGCAACTTCGCCTACTACGACGCGCTGACCGTCCGTGACTCCTCGCTGTCCGCCTGCTGCCAGGCGGTGCTCGCCGCCGAGACCGGGCACCTGCGTCTGGCCTACGCCTACCTGGGCGAGGCCGCGTTGATGGACCTCGACGACCTGGAGCACAACACCCGCGACGGTCTGCACATCGCGTCGCTGGCCGGGACGTGGATCGCGCTGGTCGCCGGCTTCGGGGGCATGCGCCGCCACATCGGCGAGGACGGCAGGCCGAACCTGCTGGGATTCTCGCCCCGCCTGCCCGAAGCGCTCTCCCGAGTGGCGTTCACCGTGCTGATGCGCGGCCGCCGGCTCAAGGTGGACATCGGGCCCACCCATGTGCGCTACCGACTGGTGGAAGGCGAACCACTGGAGGTTCTGCACCACGGGGAGCCGCTCACCGTGACCGCCGGAGCACCGGTGGAGCGCCCGGTGCCGCCCGCCACCGTCCGTCCCGAGCCGCAACAGCCGCGTGGCCGCCGTCCCGCCGGCCTCGCCACCGAGGAGGAACAACTCCGGCCGGAGACACCGGAGTAGTCCGGAGGGGAGCAAGGGGTGGCATACCGGGCCGGCTCGGCGGTGCCACGTTTGTTCCGCCGGGTGCGGGCAACGCGAAGTCCATGACTGAATCGAACGATGACTCGAGCCGGAAGTCCGCGGCGGTGCGCGAGAGCGCGTCCAAGGCGCGGCGGACGGCGGACAAGGCGACGGCACCGGCCGGCCGGGCGGCGAAGAAGGCCGTGACGACCACCGACGGTGCCGTGTCGGCCGCGAAGGCCGGCACCGAGCGTGCGGCCGGGGCGACGAGCGCGGCCGCCCGTACGGCGGCCCAGGGCGTCGAATCGGGCCGGCAGGCGCTGATCACGGCATCCGGCCAGGTCGCGGCCACGGCCAAGACGGCCTGGACGGTCATCGCCCACCGCAAGGTGATCGCCGCCGGTGTGGGCGCGGGGCTCACCGCGTGGACCGCCGCGTCCTATGCGATGGGGCGACGGGCCGAGCGCCAGACGCACGGGCCGCTCACCCGTCTCACCAGCGGACGTTTCTGACCCGTCCACGGACGCGGTCCGACATGTCCACCGGTGGAACAGGACACGCCCGCTCTCCCGGACGCACCAGGGCCGGCCCATCCCCGTCGCACCAGACGGCGGTGGGCCGGCCCCCTGCCGTCGCACGGCCGGTGGGCCGGGGCCCTGCCGTCGTGCGGTCAGTGGGCCGGCCCAGGCCGTTCCTACGGCAGCGGTACGGACCACGGTCGGCGCCGCGGTCCGTACCGGGGCGGGCGGACCGGCGGGTGCCGGAGGCCGGTCCGCCTCGTCCACCGGGGTCAGCCGGTCTTGCTCAGCCGCGCGACGGCCTTGGCGAGACCGTTCACCCAGAGCTGGTTGACGCGGGCGCGCTCCGTGGAGTTCGGGTACCGGTTGGTGCAGGACGGGCCGGGGCCGCCGCCCGACATCAGCTCGCTGCACGGGCCGCTGTAGTGGTCGGGCAGACCCAGCACGTGACCGGTCTCGTGGGCGGCGACACGGATCGAGTCGTACTGCCGGTTCTGCGCGTAGTCCAGGAAGATGTAGCCGCTGCCGTGGCCGTCGGTCGACGCGTACGATCCACGCGAGTCGTTGCCCTCGTAGTAGGCGAAGTCCGCGCCGCCCGAGGTCGCCTGGAGCTTGACGTTCGACACGGAACTGTTCCAGATGGAGGCGGCGCTCGATATCTGGGAGCGGAAGCTCGGCGCCTGGGAGGCGTTGTAGTAGACGGTCACCACCTTCAGGGAGGGCTGGGCGGCCTGCCGCTTCGCCACCGACTTCAGAACGGCGTCGAAGAACGCCTTGTTGCCGGAGTTCTCGGCCGAACCGACGTAGCCGGCGGCGGAGGTGCGGGCCGGGGCCTCGGCGGTGCTCCGGGCACTCGCCGGCGTCGCGGTGCCGAGCGCGGCGGAGGCCAGACCCAGGCCGAGCGCGAGGGCCAGAAGTCTCCTGGAGTTCTTCGGCCGGTCGGGCATGGGGAACGAAGCCATGTGGGGGGCTCCTTCTCGTCCTGTGGGGTTGAACGATCGGTTGCCCTGGAGTCTCCTTCAGTCCAACGGCGCTGCGGATGATGGCAGTTGGGGATAGCGCGGTGCTATCGGCGGCCGGCTCGACACTCGTGCCGCCCGGCTCGGCCGACTCGTCCGGATTCGTTGGAACTTGAACATCTGGTGTACCGACCCGCGCCGCCCTACGCTCCCTCCATGGAGTTGGAGGTGAGGCACCTGCGCGTTCTCTGTGCCATCGCCGACACCGGCAGTCTGCACAAGGCGGCCCGGCAACTCGGCCTGGCGCAACCCTCGTTGAGCACGCAGCTGCGACGTATCGAGCATGCGCTGGGCGCCCCGCTCTTCGTGCGCGCCCGGACCGGCTGCCGGCCGACCCCGCTGGGGCTCGCGGTGCTGAGCCGCGCCAGGCCCCTGGTGGCGGAGTTCGCCGCGATCGTCACGGAGACCCGGGCGGCGGCCGCCCGCGCCGCTGGGGGCTTCCAGCTGCGCATCGGCGCCACGGCGAGCCGGGCCATCCCGGGCTGGTTACGTCTGCTGCGGGCCCGGGTCCCACGGATCGAACCCACCCTCCAGATGAACGTCTCCGCCAACTTCCTGCTCGGCATGGTCGCCGCGGGGCGGCTCGACATAGCGTTCGTGCACGAGGTCGAGGGCAGTCCGCTGCGCATACCGCCCGGGCTCAGCCTGCGCGTCCTCGTCGAGCGCGAGCCGCAGTTCGTCACGCTCGCGGCGGACCACCCGGCGGCGGCCCGTCGGCAGGTACCGCTCGCCGACCTGGCCGGCGACCGCTGGATGGTCGATTCCACGGTCGACGGGGAGTGGGACGCCCTGTGCCGGGCACTGCGCGCGGCCGGACTGGAGTCGGAGATGCTGCACGGCGACTACCTCACCGCGTACTCGCTGGCCGCCACCGGCGAGGTGGTCACGGTGAGCCAGCCCACCGCCCACCCCCGTCCCGACCTCGCGATCCGCCCCCTGGAGGGCGACCCGATCGGCGTACGCCTCCTGCTCGCGGCCCGTACGGAGGCCGAGCTGGACAGCGTCTACCAGGAGTTGGAGGAGTCGTACTGGACGGTGGCCCGCGACGCTCCGGCCTACCGGGAGTGGCTGGAACGGGCACGCGTGCCGCTCGTAACGCTCGACCGCGCCGCCGAGCCCCCGCTCGGCCGACGAAGACCGGGCTGTCCGGCCCAGGCGTCCGCGAGACCGGCGGCCCCCAGCGCCCACTGCTGATCGTCGAGCCGGCGCTCGTCCGGATGGTGTTCACGTCCTCCGTCGCCGGGGTCCTTCCAGCCGGTCTGCAACGCCTCCAAGTCCTTCGTGCGGTCCTTCGCCGAGGCGCCGCGGAACGAGGTGACGGGCACCGACGGACGCGGCTGAGCAGCGGGTGACGCGGGCGCCGCAGGGCGACCGTGCGCCGGGGCCGCCCGCCTGGCCACGAGGCCCGTGCCACGGGTGTCGGCGGCGACAACTATGCTCCCGCGCATGAGCGATGCGGGCAGCGACACCAGCGGTAGACGGGTTGTGGACGGGCGCTTCGAGCTGGAGAAACGGCTCGGCGGCGGCGGTATGGGCATGGTCTGGCTGGCCCGCGACCTGATGCTGCACCGGCACGTGGCCGTCAAGGAGGTCCGGCCGGCCGACCCCGACCTCGCGGAGTACGACCCGGAGGCGGCGCGGCAGCTGCGGGAACGGGTCCTGCGGGAGGCCCGCGCCCTGGCCCGGCTGGACCATCCCAACGTGGTGACGATCCACCACATCGTCGACGGCGGCACGGGCGGCTTCCCCTGGATCGTGATGGAGCTCGTCACCGGCGGCTCCCTGGCCGACCGCCTCGCCCGCGGGCCGATGGACCCCAGGGAGGCGGCACTGCTCGGACGGGAGGTGCTGGCGGCCCTGAGCGCGGCGCACGCCGCGGGCATCGAGCACCGTGACGTGAAACCCGCCAACGTCCTCCTGCGACCCGACGGGCGCCCGGTGCTCACCGACTTCGGCATCGCGGCGATCCGCGAGTCCACGGCGCTCACGGCGACCGGATCGGTGATCGGCACACCCGACTACATGGCCCCGGAACGCGTCTCGGGCCACGACGGCGGGCCCGCCTCCGACCTGTGGTCGCTGGGCATGATGCTGTACACCGCCGTGGAAGGCCGGCATCCGCTGCGAAGGGGTTCGACGTTGGCGACCCTCGCGGCCGTCATCAGCGAGGACATCCCGCCGCCGGTCCACGCCGGCGCGCTGACCGACGTCCTGGCCCGGGTCCTCGTCCGCGACCCCGCCGCACGTCCCGGCGCGCAGGCACTGGAGCGGATGCTGGCGGCCGCGGCCCGTGACGCCGGGACACCGCCGACCTCGTACCAGCTGAGGCCCCCGCCCGTCGTACCACCGCTCCCCGCCCCGGCGACGGTGACTCCCGGTGTGCCGGGTCCCGGCCACGCCACGGCGGCGGACGGCTTCGGCCCGGCGCCCGTGATGCTCCCGGGGCCGTACGACAGCCCGGGGCACACGGTGGCACCGGGTCCCGAGGACGCGCGGCCCGGGTCGACGACCATGCCCGTACGCCGCGGACGCGGCCGGCGCTGGACGTTGGTGACCGTGCCGGTCGTGGGAGTGGCGCTCGCCGGCACCCTCATGTGGACGCTGCGGCCGCACGGGGGCACCCATGACTCCTCCTCCGGGTCGGGGCCCTCGCACTCCGCCGACGCCACCACCGGGGCGGCGACACCGTCCGGATCGGCACGGGTCTCCGCCTCTCCCGCAGGCAAGGAACAGACGGGTGGCAAGAGCCTGTTGACCCCGGACGGCATCCGCACCGCCGTCGAGGCGATCAAGAAGGCGACGGGCCGGGACCGCTTCGGAGGTCTCACGGTGTACCCGGAGTACGTCTCCGCCGACGTGATGGTGAAGGGCAGCGACACCAAGTACGACTCGTACACCTACCGTCCCGGGCAGGGCGTGGAGGAGAGCATCATCCACTCGAAGCTGTTCCCTGGGAAGACCGCCATCACCCTCGAGGGTTTCGACTGGGACGCGGTCCCGGCGCTGATCCGCGAGGCAGGGAAGAAGCTGAACGTCGACCATCCCAAAACGCGCTACCTGGTGCTGGAACTGGCGGACGACGCCTTCGGCACCCCCGACGGCATGGCCGTGTACCTCAGCGACGACTACGGCACCGGCTACCTCCAGGCGGATCGCAAGGGGAAGGTCGTACGGGTGATGCCCGCCGACGACTGAGGGGCGCCCCGGCCGCCGCCCCGCGCCGGCGCGGATCAGTCGAGGAGCAGGGGATCGGGCAGGGACGCCGACCGGTGCATGCACAGCAGGCTGTGCACGACGCCCGAGAGTCCCGACATCAGGCTCGGGGAGAACGCCTCGCGGGCCAGCCCGCCGACGGGACCGCGCTGTTCCAGACCGGTGAGGATCTCACCGTCCAGGTCGTCGGGAGTGCCGAGGTCATCGGCGCCGTCACCGCTCATGGACGTGAGGAACCGCCAGAGGCCGAGGTCGCCGTGGCACAGGGTGTGGCTCCAGCCGAAGCCCTCGGCGGCACAGGCACGGGCGGCCCGGCGGGCCATGTCCAGGTGGGCCGGCTCGCCCGTGCGCCGGTGCAGGTCGAGCATGCCGATGCCGATGCCCGCGCTGCCGTGGCACCAGCTGGTGAAGAAGTCCTCCTCGGCACCGTCGCGGATGTCGAGCCAGTTGCCCTCGCCGGGCTGCCACAGGGACTCCTGGAAGTCGAAGGCCCGCTCGGCGATGTGCCGCCAGGCCCGCCGCTCCGCCGGGGTGCCGGCCCCGCTGAGCGCGAGCCGGGCCAGCGCCCAGCCGATGCCGGTGGCGCCGTGCGCGAACCCGCCGATGCCCTCGGGGTTCAGCCGGGTCGTCCAGCGGGCGCCGCCGGAGTCGACGGCGGCCAGCCGGATCAGCCGGCGGCCGATGTGCGCGGCGACGGACAGCCAGCGGTCCTGACCGGTGGCCTCGGCCAGGCCGAGCAGCGGGACGATGCCACCGGCGGCCCCGTTGAGGAGATCCACCTCGACGTCGTCGTCGACGAGGCGCCCTTCGAGGAGTACGGCCCGTTCGGCGGCCCGCGCCAGCGGCCACGGCTCGTCGAGCACCCGGTGCAGCGCCAGCCACGTCCACACCTGCGACGCGGCCCCGCTGAACGCCCCCGCCGACGGAGTGGGTGTCCGGTCCTCGGTGCCGATCAGCACGCGCAGCGCGCCCTCGAAGGTCTCCTCGACGCCCGCTACGTCGTCCGCCCGGCCGGCGCGGACCTCGTGCACGTACTCCGCGAGCGTGAGCGTCACCCCGCCCTGCCCGGTGTACAGGTCGGCGGGCAGCACCCTGATGGACCAGCCCGCCGGGGTGAAGACCGGGCTGATCCAGGTGACCGTGCCGTCCGCACCGCGCACCGCCCCGTCGCACAGCCGGCGCACCATCGCCGCGGCCAGCCGTCGCCGGCGCGGCTCCCGGTCACGGGCGTGCGGTCGTTCGGCGGCGGCCTGCACCCGTGCGGGCAGCGAACGCTCGTTGAGGTAGGCGCCCACAAGGGCGTCCTGGATCACCGACTCCTCCAGCGCGAAGTCGGCGGCGCGCCAGTCCTCGACGGTGGTCCGTACGACGGCCGCGTCCACGGTGAAGCCGAACATCGGCACGTCACCGGCCAGCATGTCGGCGATCTCGCCGTCGATGGTCCCGGTGTCCGTCGGCGCGCCCGGCAGCACCTCGGCGTTGCGTCGCAGGATGTCCCGGGCCCGTTCCACGGCCGTCTCCTCGTCGTGCAGCGACGCCGGGTGCCACAGCATCCGGCCGATGTCGACGTAGGCCTGGGTCGGCCGCCGGATCCGCCGCACGCGGGCCCCTTCGAAGCGGTGCAGCAGCCCGAGCGGGTCCACCTCGCCGCGCCGCAGATGGGCGGTCATCTCCTGGAAGCCGTCCAGGATCCGGTCCCAGTACGTGCTCAGCACGGGGGCCGGGCTCGGGTGGTTGCCCGCCGTGGGCATAGCCACCAGGTCCACCTCGAAGCGGGCCGCCGCCGTGCCGCCCTCGGCGACCAACGGGTTGGGGATCAGCGGCTGCTGGCCGGGCAGCGCGCCCACGCCGGAGATGTCCACCCCGCCCAGCGCGAATCCGGTGCCCCGCACGGGCAGCAGTCCGGTGCGCAGCACGGTCCGGCGGATGGCCGCCGCCGCCAGGTCGACCGCGTCCCCGCGGCCGCTGGGCGGGAAGGGGGCGGGCGCGTCGAAGAGCGTCTCGGCGTCCACGATCACCGGCACCGGACCCGCCGCGATCATGTTCTCGGCGTGCATGTCGGTGCCACCGGTGAAGCGGAGCACGGCGAGCCAGTGCCCCATGTTCCGGTAGAAGGCGGTGAGTTCCGTGTCGTCCACACAGTAACGGTGCCGCACGAACTCGGCCCATCCGTAGCCCTCCCGCGGGAGGGTGCGGGGCACCCGGATCCGCTCGTTGCGTGGGGGCGCATCGGGGAAGTCCGCGAACAGCTCCTCCAGCAGCGCGCCGAGGGCGACGTCCACCTCGGACCGGCGTGGCTTGTACATGACCGTTCCGCCGGTGAGGTCGACCCGGCTGACGGTCAGGCCGCCTCCGTGGCTGTCGCCCGCCCCGAAGGTGACGGCCCGGAGGCGGCCCGCGGGTGCGCCGAGCATCGGCGCGAGCAGGCCGCGGTCGGCGGCGAGGCGTTCGGCGAGGGCGGCCGTGGCCGCCACCGACATCCGGGCGACGACGGCGATGCGCCGCCCGAGGCTCGGGTAGCGGCCGGCCAGCTTGTCCAGGTAGCCCTCCGCGCCGGCCTGTTCGATGAACGCGTTCCAGGTGGCGGTGTCCGGCGCTCCGGACCGCCCGCTGTCCGGGACACCCTGAGCCATGCGCAGGGCGTGCAGTTCGACGAGGAACAGCCGGGTGAGCTTCGCGTGCAGCGAGTCGAGCAGTGCCGTGTGCCCGGCTTCCAGCAGGACGTCCCGCTCCTCCCCGTGCAGTGCGGTCGCGGCCGCCAGCCGCCGGGCCAGGCCCTCCCGCCACGGACGCGCGATGCCGCGCACGGGACCGTCGAACCACTCCGCCCGTTCTCCGTCGCCCGGTGCCGATGCGTTCACCCTCCACCCTCCCTGTCTCTTCGGACGGCACGCGCCCCGTCGGACGCGTGCCGGGAAAACACGAGAGGTCAGCAGCACCAGCTGCCGCGCGACCCGCTCGGGCTGGAGCAGAAGCCGTACAGGGAGTCGCTCGGGTCGGTGAGCGCGGCCTCCGCGGCGGTGCCGCCGACGTACAGCGGGCCGGCGGGGTTGACCTCGCCGTACGCGGTCTCGGCGCCCGACAACCAGGCTTCGAGCACCGCGGCCGTGCGCACACTGTTCTGAGACATGGGTGGCCTCCGAATTCGCGAGTGAGGGCGGTTCGCCCAGCCCGAGTATCGCCGTGTTCGACGGCCCGTCAGCCGATCAATCAAGCCACTGTCGTGCGGTGGTCCATGGGTGAGCCGGGGCTGCCGGGACGGGGGAGGGGCGTCCGGTGGCACCAGTCCGACTCGCGCGGCGGCGCGGCAGCACCGACGATGAGTCCAAGATCTCCTCGTGCACGTTCCCCACCTGCAAGGAAGACCGCATGCCCTCCCACCGCCGGACCGGCCTCCACAGCGTTCGTCCTCGTTCCCTGGCATCGATCACCTTGACGTGTTGCTGCCTCGCGGCAGCGGGCGTACTCACCGGTTGCGGCAACGGCGGCGGTGGCACCGGCTCCACCGCCAGCGCGACGCCCACCGCCCCGGACACGGCGTCGTTCAGCGGGGCGCCGCCCTCGGCGCTGGCCTCCTCCGCGTCGTCGGCCATCGCCTCCGCCCGGGAGTCGGTCTCGGCGGCCGCTTCCTCGGCGTCGGCCCGCGCCTCGGAGTTCGAGGCCTCGGTGTCGGCCGAGTTCGAGCGCAGGACCCAGGCGGCCCAGAA
Organism: Streptomyces sp. 1222.5; assembly: GCF_900105245.1. Lineage (NCBI taxonomy): Bacteria > Bacillati > Actinomycetota > Actinomycetes > Kitasatosporales > Streptomycetaceae > Streptomyces > Streptomyces sp. 1222.5. The sequence continues at coordinate 8,177,899 of NZ_FNSZ01000001.1, forward strand.
CGCGCTCAAGGGGGTCGAGGGCAGCGGCAACGCGGTGTCCGACGTCGGCATGACCGGCATTCCCAAGGCGCAGACCGGGGGAGTGCTCGCCGTGCTGGTGACCATCACCAACAAGACGAGCCAGAAGGCGTCCTACGCCGTGCAGATCGACTTCGAGGACGCGGACCACCACGTCGTGGAGACCAGGTACACCGGCGCCGAGAACCTCGAACCCGGGAAGAAGGAACAGCCCATCGTCTTCAGCCACCAGCAGTCCGAGCAGAATCTCACCCCTCGACTGGCCAAGGCCCAGCGCTACTGACCGGCCCGTCCGCTCAGCCCTCCGTCAGGGCGGTCAGAAGGCGTAACGAATGCGAAGCCACGGCGCGTGGGCCGCGACCAGGGCGCGCAGGGTCTGTACGGCCTCCGCCTTGACGCGGTGGTCGTACCGGACGTTGACCGCCCCGTTCTCGGAGCGTTTCACCTCCTGAAGGCCCGGCTGCCACAGCACCTCCTCGGCGCGCGGATGCCAGCCGAGGTTGACCTCGTGCAGTTCCCGGTTGTGGGTCAGCATGATCACTTCGGCGGCCGCCTGCTGTTTGACCCGGTCCGGCAGGACGTCGTCGAGCTGCCGCAGCAACTCGGCCCACGCCTCCTGCCAGCCGGGGCGCAGGACGACGGGCGAGAGGTTGAAGTGGACCTCGTAGCCCGCGTCCAGGAAGTCCGCCGCGGCGGCGATCCGCTCGCCCACCGGTGAGGTGCGCACGTCCAGCAGCCGTGAGTCCTCGGCGGGCATCACCGAGAACCGGACGCGCGTCCGGCCGCGCGAGTCGAGCGCCAGCAGGTCGGGGTTGACGTACTTGGTGGCGAAGGAGGCCTTCGCGGTCGGCCACTGACGGAAGGCGTGCACCAGGTCCGCGGTGTTGTCGCAGATCAGCGCGTCCACGGAGCAGTCGCCGTTCTCCCCGACGTCGTAGACCCAGGCCGTCTCGTCGCACTGGTTGGGCTCCCGCTTGGGGCCCTGGCGCGCGATGTGCCGCCCCAGGTGGGCGATGATCCGGTCGATGTTGGTGAAGACGGTGACGGGGGTTCGCGTACCCCTTGCGGCGCGGCACGTAGCAGTAGGCGCAGGCCATCGCGCATCCGTTGGAGGCGCCGGGGGCGATCCAGTCGGCGGGCCGTCCGTTCGGCCGGGTGGTCAGCGACTTCCGCTCACCCAGGACGAGGGTCTCGCCCTTCACCCGCACCCAGCGCTCGACGTTGCCCTCGTTGCCGTGCAGCCCCGGGATGCGCCAGTGGGAGTCCACCTCCACGACGTTCGCGGCCGGGAACCGGGCGAGGATCTCGCGGCCGCGTCGGGACGCCGCGGCCGCGAGATCCGCGTAGATGTGCCGCACCGGCAGCAGACGGTGCGCCGCGGGCGAGTCGCGGAACGGGGGGCGGCCCTCCGGCAGGCGCGCCGGGGTCGTGCCGTCCCCGCCGGGCGTGGCGGTACCGGCCAGCGCGTCGAGACCGAACAGGGCGTCGGAGTCGCCGTCCGGTCCGGCGGCGGGATACGGCATCGGGTGCTCCGCTCGGGCTGGGGGAGGAATGGCCTGAACCAGGTCCAAGCACCCACCGTACGTGAGGAGGCGCGCCGACCCGCGGCGCGCGCCCTGCTCACCTGGCGTCGGCCGGTCCGCCCGGCCGGGCGGACCGGCCACGGGCGGTGCCCGCGGACCGTGCCGGGGCCAGTTGCGCGGCGGCGCTCTCCAGCAGGGTGTCCAGGACGGCCGGGTAGGCGCTGTGCGGCATGCGCGCGGCCAGCAGGGAGGCGGTCGCGGCGATGTGCGGGTAGCTCTCCGCGGGGAGTCGGGCATAGGTGGAGGTCCACATGTCCTCGTCCGCCGCACGTGCCTCCTCCGTCAGGGCGAGCGCTCCGGCGTCGAGGGCCACGAAGGCCAGACTCAGGTCGATGAAGGCGTGGTAGAGCCGGACGGCGGCGGGGTCGGGGAAGCCCGCGGAGCGCAGGATGCCCAGGATCGTCTCGTCGACCGCGATCTCCCGGGGCCGGCCCGTCACCCGGCTCGCGGTCAGGGCGGCGGCGTGCGGGTGGGCGAGGTACGCGGAGTGGATGGCGAGCCCGAGGGCACGCAGGTCCGCGCGCCACGCGCCGGTGGCGGTCCAGCTGTCCAGCGCCCGCCCCATCAGCTCCTCGCCGATGGCCCGGGTCAGGTCGTCCATACCGCCGAAGTAGCGGTACAGGGTGCTCGGGTCCGCGCCGAGCGCGGTGCCCAGCCGGCGTGCGGTCAGGCCGGCGCTGCCGTGTTCGCGCAGCACCCGCAGCGCGGTCCGCACGATCAGCGCCTCGGACAGCACTGTGCCCTGCTGGGTCGGCCGGCGCCTGCGCCGCGCCGCCTCGGGCACCACCTGCTTGGCCATACGGACCACTCCTCCTCGGCGCGCCACGGCGGCACTCCTTATGCCAACGCAGTTGACTTTACCTTGGGCGGTCCCGTTGCATCGGGCGTCCCGCAAAGGCGGGTGCCTTGCGGAGAAAGGTGTCGGACATGCGAGTACTTCTCGTGGGCGCGGGCGGTGTCGGAACCGCCGTCACCCGGATCGCGGCCCGCCGCGGCTTCCTGACCCGCATGGTCGTGGCGGACTACGACCTGAGCCGGGCCGAGGCGGCCGTCTCCGCGCTGAAGGAGCGGGGAGACCGCTTCAGCGCCCGGCGCCTGGACGCCTCGGACGAGGACGGGGTGCGCAGGCTGCTCACGGAGGAGCGCTGCGACGTCCTGCTCAACGCGACCGACCCGCGGTTCGTGATGTCCCTGTTCCGCGCGGCGCTCGCGACGGGCGCGCACTACGTCGACATGGCCATGTCGCTGTCCGCCCCGCACGCCGAGCGCCCGTACGAGGAGTGCGGCGTCAAGCTGGGCGACGACCAGTTCGAACTGGCCGGCCACTGGGCCGAGTCGGGCCGGCTGGCGCTGGTCGGCATGGGGGTGGAACCCGGCCTGTCCGACGTCTTCGCCCGGTACGCCGCCGACGAACTCTTCGACGAGATCGAGGAGATCGGCGTCCGTGACGGGGCCAACCTGACCGTCGAGGGCTATGACTTCGCCCCTTCCTTCAGCATCTGGACCACCATCGAGGAGTGCCTGAACCCGCCGGTGGTCTACGAGAGGGACCGGGGCTGGTTCACCACCGCGCCGTTCAGCGAACCGGAGGTCTTCGACTTCCCCGAGGGCATCGGCCCGGTCGAGTGCGTGAACGTGGAGCACGAGGAGGTGCTGCTCATCCCGCGCTGGGTGGACGCGCGCCGGGTGACGTTCAAGTACGGCCTCGGCGACGACTTCATCGCCAAGCTGAAGACCCTCCACGAGCTGGGCCTGGACTCCACCGCGAAGGTCGGCGTCCCGGGCGAGGGCGGGGCCGTGCGGGTCTCCCCGCGGGACGTGGTCGCCGCCTGCCTGCCGGACCCGGCCACCCTGGGCGACCGCATGACCGGCAAGACGTGTGCCGGCACCTGGGTGAAGGGCACGAAGGACGGAGCTCCCCGCGAGGTGTACCTCTACCACGTGGTCGACAACCAGTGGTCGATGGACGAGTACGGCTCCCAGGCCGTGGTCTGGCAGACCGCGGTGAATCCGGTCGTCGCCCTCGAACTCCTCGCCACCGGCGCCTGGTCGGGCAAGGGAGTCCTCGGCCCCGAGGCCCTGCCGCCCCGCCCCTTCCTCGACCTGCTCACCGAGTACGGCACTCCCTGGGGCCTGCGCGAGCAGGGCTGAGGCCCGGCTCCGCGGCCCACGCCGCCACCGGTGTGGTGAGGGCGAGGGCGCAGGGACGACGAAGCCGCCCGCCGGGTATGCCCCGGGCGGGCGGCTGCTGCCGTAGCCGTTCAGAGATCGAGGTCGGCGGCGGCCGAGGTGTCCTGGGCCGCTGGACGACACCGGCAGGAAGCCGGTGACGGGATTCGAACCCGCGTTTCCCGCTGTGCAGGCGAAGTAGCCGCTGCCTGCGCACCTGAACGAGCACCACCCTAGTGCGCGGCCGCCCCGCGGGACACCTCATTTGTCGGCGCGGTTCAGCGGCGTCGCTCGGCGGGCCCGGTCACCGGTCCTGCGCCAGCCGCTCCTTGTCCGCCTTGAGTTTCCGCCACACCGTGCCGAGCGCCTCCAGGTCGTGCTCGTCGAGGAGATCGGTGAACACCGGCGCCAGGACCTCACGGCGGGTGGCGTCGGCCCGCTCGAAGAGGCGGTGGCCCTCGTCGGTCAGCGAGATCTCGACCGACCGTGCGTCACGCGCGGACGGGGTGCGGCTGACGAGGCCGCGGGCCTGGAGGGCGTCGACCACCCGCGAGACCTGGCTGCGGCTGAGCATGGTGCTGTTGCCGAGGACGGACGCGGGCACCGGATCGGGGCTGGAGGCCAGCCAGAGCATGACCTCGAACCAGGACACCGGGAGGTCGTGCGCCTTGGTGAGGGCCCGGTCGACGCGTTCGGTCATCACGGTGCCGGCCCAGACGAGCCCGTAGAAGGCGTAGTCGGCGGCGGCCATCTCGGCCTGGGGCAGCTTCTTCGGCATGCGTCGAAGTATAGGCGGGGTTGCGTGTGCACACACATAAAGCTATGTTGTGTGTGCACGCACATAAACCACGTGCTTCCGATCGCTCGAAAGGCCCCCCATGTCCGCCACCCCCCGCACCGTCCTCATCACCGGTACCTCCTCCGGTATCGGCCTGGCCGCCGCCGTGGCCGCCGCCCGGGCGGGCTGGCGCACGGTCGCCACCCTCCGCGACACCACCCGCGCCGACGCGCTGCGCAAGGCCGCCGCCGAAGCGGGCGTGGAGCTCGACATCCGCCGCCTCGACGTCACCGACGAGACCTCGGTCACCGCCGCGATCGACGGTGTGATCGCCGACTACGGCCGCCTGGACGCCGTCGTCAACAACGCGGGCGCCGGCCACCTGGGCACCCTGGAGAACGACTCCCTCGCGGACGTCCGCAAGGTGATGGAGGTCAACTTCTTCGGTGTGCTCAGCGTCTCCAAGGCCGCGCTGCCGCATCTCCGCGCCGTCGGCGGCCGCCTGATCACCGTCACCAGCGTCGGCGGTGTCGTCGGCCAGCCGTTCAACGAGGCCTACTGTGCCGCCAAGTTCGCCGTCGAGGGCTACATGGAGAGCCTTGCCCCCGTCGCCGGGACGCTCGGTGTGAGCGTGTCCGTCGTGGAACCCGGCGCAGTGGCGACCGAGTTCGTGAACAACATCGGCGTCGACCTCGAAGCCGGTATCGACGCCGGCGCGTACACCGACGCGCTGCGCCACTACATCGACCGCACCGTGGAGCAGTTCCTGGACGGCACCGCGCAGACCCCGGCCGGTGCGGCGGAGGCGGTCATGGAGGCCCTCGACGCCGAGCGGCCCGCGTTCCGGATCCAGACCACCGACTGGGCCCGTGCCTTCGTCGGCACCAAGCTGGCCGACGTCGACGGCTCCGCGGTGCAGTCCCTCACGGGTTCCTGGGTCGGCTGACCGGTCGCGCGGTCGCCCGACCGGGCCCGGGCGCGGCTGCGGTTCCGGCGCCGGGGCGCGCGGGTCAGCCGGCGCCCAGCGAGGTGAGCAGGCGGGCGCAGCGGGCCGTCATCTCGGCCGCGCTCTGGTCGGGGTGGTCGGACCACCAGCGCATCACCGCCGCCACCGTGTACTGCCAGACGTGGTCGAGGAGCTGGTGGTCGAGCGGGTCGTCGTGCCCGGCGTGGCTGAGGAGGACCGCCGCGCCGGCCGCACCCATGGCCGCGAGGCGCCCGCGGTAGAACTGCACGGCGTCGCGCGTCTCACCGGCCGGCGGCAGGGCCGGGTCGTAGAGCACCGCCCAGGCGTACCGGCAGTCCTCGACCGCGGTGAAGATCGCGGACAGCGTGTCCAGCGCGTGCTGCGCCGATCCGCTGCGCGTCCCGGCGGCGGCCACGGCGTCCACCAGCAGGCCGCCCACCCGGTGGACGCAGGCGAGGTACAGGCCGTCCTTGGAGTCGAAGTAGCTGTACACCAGCGGCTTGGAGATCCCCGCGCGCAGCGCGACGGCCGCGACGGACACCCCCGTGTAGCCCTTGCTGCCGAACTCCTCCAGCGCCACGTCGACGATCTGTCGCTCCCGGTCGGCGCGGGAGACGCCCTTCGTTCCGGCCTTGCCCATGGGCCCGATCCTACCCCACGATATGACCGCACAGTAATTTACCCATGGGTCAATTGGCGGGAGTGGTGTCATGACGCGTTCGTGGTGGGGCTGGGGCAATGCCGAGGACGCGGTGAAAGGCGCCGAACTCGAGGCGCTGCTCGAACGTGCGCGCATGTTGATGCCGGGGGAACTGGCGGATCACGAGCCGCCGGACATCGCCTCGCTCGGCCTGCCCGCGCCCCGGGTGACCGCGCCCGCCTCCCTGGCCGGCCTGTGCTCCGCCGACCCGTGCGACCGGGCGGCGCACGCGCACGGCAAGGCGTTCCGGGACGTGGTGCGCAACCTCCAGGGCGACCTGCGCCATGTGCCGGACCTCGTGGCACGGCCGCGCGACGAGCGCGAGGTGGTCGACCTCCTCGACTGGTGCACGCGCGAGGGCATCGCGGTGATCCCGTTCGGCGGGGGCAGTTCGGTGGTCGGCGGGGTCGAGCCGCGCTTCGACGGCCGCCCCGGCGTGGTCACCGTGGACCTGGAACGACTGGACCAGGTGGTGGAGATCGACCGGACGAGCCGGGCCGCCCGTATCCAGGCAGGCGTGTTCGGACCGCGATTGGAGGACCAGCTGCGCCCCCACGGGCTGACCCTGCGTCACTTCCCGCAGTCCTTCGAGTTCTCCACGCTCGGCGGTTGGCTCGCCACGCGCGCCGGCGGGCACTACGCGACGCTGTACACGCACATCGACGACCTGGTCGAGTCGATGCGCGTGGTCACGCCGAGCGGGGTCAGCGCGTCGCGGCGGCTGCCCGGCTCCGGCGCGGGACCGTCACCGGACCGCCTCTTCCTCGGCAGCGAGGGCACGCTGGGCATCATCACCGAGGCGTGGATGCGGGTGCAGCGACGTCCTCGGTGGCGCGCCAGGGCGTCGGTCCGTTTCGGCGAGTACGCGGCGGCGGTGGCCGCCACCCGGGCGATCGCGCAGAGCGGGCTGAACCCGGCGAACTGCCGCCTCCTCGACGCGGCCGAGGCCCTGCTCAACGCGGGCGCGGACGTCGGCGGCGGGCTGCTCGTCCTCGCCTTCGAGTCGGCGGACCACCCGGTCCACGCCCGACTGGAGAGGGCCCTGGAACTCTGCCGTGACCACGGCGGTCAGCCGTCGGGCATCACCTCGGGCGAGGCGCCCGGCCACGCCGGGGGAGAGCCGGACGGCCACTCCGGCGCCGGGTCCGCGGCGGAGAACTGGCGCTCGTCGTTCCTGCGCATGCCCTACCAGCGCGACGCGATGGCCCGTCACGCGGTGATCGCCGAGACGTTCGAGACGGCGTGCACGTGGGACAGGTTCGACGCACTTCACCGGGCGGTCACCGAGGCGGCCCGGCAGGCCATGTACGAGGTCACCGGCACCGGCGTGGTCACCTGCCGGTTCACCCACGTCTATCCGGACGGACCGGCGCCGTACTTCGGCGTGTACGCCCCCGGCCGCTGGGGGAGCATGGTGAGCCAGTGGGACCACATCAAGGCGGCGGTGTCCGAGGCGATCGAGACGCACGGCGGCACGATCACCCACCACCACGCGGTCGGCCGCGACCATCGCCCCTGGTACGACCGCCAGCGCCCCGGCCCCTTCGCCGCGGCACTGACGGCCGCCAAGACCGCCCTCGACCCGGCCGGCGTCCTCAATCCCGGTGTGTTGCTGCCGACCCCGTGAGCCGGCCGCCGGAAGGGCGCCGTGCCGGTCCGGTCAGACCGGCGCGGTGAAGGTGTAGCTGCCCGCGGGCACGTGATAGGTCGCCGAACCCGTCGGGACGGCCTGGGCGGGGGCTGTGATCGACTGCGGTCGGGACGTGGGGACCGTGACCGCGGCGAAGGTGTTGGCCGGCACCGTCACCCGCAGGGTGAGCTGGGTGCCGGTCACCGACCAGGTGCTCGCCGCGGTGCCGAAGGGCGTGTCGTAGGTGCAGTCGGCGGAGGTGAGCCCCCCGCCCGGCCGTGGAGCGATGCGCAGGGAGGCGTAGCCGGGGCTCGCGGGGCCGAGTCCGCCGACGTACCGGTAGAGGAAGTCACCGACCGAGCCCAGGCCGTAGTGGTTGAACGAGTTCATGCCCGGATCGTTGAAGGAACCGTCGGCACGGATGCCGTCCCAGCGCTCCCAGATCGTGGTGGCACCGTGGTCGATCATGTAGCCCCAGCCTGGGAAGCCGCGTTGCAGCAGGATGCGGTACGCGGTGTCGGCGTGCCCGTGGTCGGCCAGCACGGGCAGCAGGTTCTCGACGCCGAGGAAGCCCACGCTGAGGTGCCCGCCGCTCGCGGTGACCTTGGCGGCCAGCTTGTCCGCGGCCGGCTGGACCAGGGACGCCGGGAGCAGTTCGAAGGCCAGGGCCAGCACATAGCCGGTCTGGGTGTTGCCGCGCACCGTGCCGTCGCCGGAGACGAAACGGGCGCTGAAGGCGGCCGCCACCTGGTCGGCGAGCCGCCCGTACGACGTGGCCTCGGCCTTGCGGCCGGTGGCGGCGGCCATGTGCGCGACCAGCCGGGCCGACCGGGCGAAGAAGGCGGTGCAGATGACGTCCTGGGCGGTGTTGTCGTCGACGTTGAGCCAGTCGCCGTAGGTCTGCTGATTGCGTATCAGGTCACTGCCGGCGGTGCCGCGCAGGTAGTCCACCCATTTCGCCATGGCCGAAAAGTGTCGGTCGGCGACGGTGAGGTCGCCGAAGCGCTGCCACAGCGTGTAGGGGATGATCGTGCCCGCGTCGCCCCAGCCGGCGGTGCCCGAACCGTTGATCACCGCGGGAGCGACATCGGTGAAGGCGCCGTTGGACTGCTGGGCGTCCACCAGGTCGTCCGCGAATTTGGCGAAGAAGGTGTGGGTGTCCAGGTTGAACGTGGACGTCGCGCAGAACGCGGCGATGTCGCCCGTCCAGCCCAGACGTTCGTCCCGCTGGGGGCAGTCGGTCGGGATGGAGAGCATGTTGCTGCGCTCGCCCCACACGATGTTGTGCTGGAGCCGGTCGAGGAGGGGCTCGGAGGTCTGGAACGAGCCCGGCTGTCCCGCGTCCGTCCACGCCGCGCGACCGGTGACGGTCGACTCGTCGGGTGTGAACCCCTCGGGCAGGCCGGTGAGTTCCACGTAGCGGTAGCCGTGGACCGTGAACCGGGGCTCGTACGTCTCCGCGTCCCCGGTGCCGGCGAGGGTGAACCGGTCGGTGGCCTGGGCGGCGCGCAGGTTGGCCGTGTACAGCGTGCCGTCGTGATCGAGCACCTCGCCGTGCCGGACGGTGACCGTCGTACCGGCGGCCCCGCGGACCGAAATGCGGTTCCAGCCCGTGAAGTTCTGCCCCAGGTCGAAGATCCACACCCCGGTCTTCGGCTGGGTGACCGACACGGTACGGAACTCGTGCTGCACGGTGACCCCATTGTCCACCTGGGCGACCAGGTGGGGCGCGGTCCCGTCCCGTACGGTCGCGGGGGCCCAGCCGCTGTCGTCGAAGTCGGCCGCGTCCCAGCCGTCGACGTGCAGACGGGCGTCGTAGGACTCGCCCTGGTACAGATCGTCCGCGGTGATGGCCCCGGTCGCCGTCCTCCAGTTGCCGTCGGTCGTCACCCACTGGGTGGTGCCGTCGGTGAAGGTGAGAAGCAGCTGTGCCGAGTACCAGGGCTGTGTGCCGTACCGCTGGCTGCCGGCGAAGCCCAGGCTGCCGGAGTACCAGCCGTTGCCCAGCCAGGCGCCGAGCGCGTTCCTCCCCTGGCGGATCCGCTCGGTGACGTCGAAGACCTGGTACTGCACACGTTTGGTGTAGTCGGTCCAGCCGGGGGCGAGCACGTCGTCGCCCACCCTCGCACCGTTGAGCCGGGTCTCGTGCAGCCCGAGCGCCGTCGTCAGCAGCCGGGCGGACGCCACCGGTCTGCGCACGGTGAAGGTTCCCCGCAGGAGCGGCGCGGGCCGCACGACGCGTACGTTCGATCCCCACGGCCCACCGCCGTAGGGCGCGACCACCCGTACGGCCGGCCAGCTCCGGTCGTCGTATCCCGTGCCCTCCCAGCCGGACGGCGCGTCCCGGTACGACTTCCACGAGCCGTCCGTCACCACGGTGGGACCGCCGGTCACCGTCAGCTTGGCGATCAGACCGGCAGGGGACTGGCTCGAGTTCCGGCTCGCGATCGCGATCGTGTTGGCGCCACTGGTGAGTTGGGCGGTGACATCGACGAGTGCGGCGCTCTTCCACGAGTCGGTCACGCGTGTCGAGGCGCTCACCAGCACTCCGTTGACCCAGACGTCCGCCGTGTCGTCACCGGTCACGATCAGCGTGGCGCCGGCCGGTGGGCCGGTCACCGTGAAGGTGCGCCGGAAGTACCGGGTCTCGACGGGGCGTCCCGCCCCGGGATCACCCTCCGGGTACCAGATCCACGCGGCCCCCGACAGGTCCGGTCCCGGAGGCCGGCCGATGAACGCGGCCCGCCACTCGTCACCGGCCGCCGGCAGCCCGGTCTCGAACCACTGGCGGTCGCTCCAGGCGCTCGCCCGGCCCCGGGTGTCCCACACGCGTACCCGCCAGAAGTAGCGGGTCAGGCCGGCGAGGTGCCCACCCGCGTAGACGAGGTCGACCTGCCGGTCGGACGCGACACGGCCGCTGTCCCACACGTCGCCCGTGCCGTCGGCCGTCGACGAGACCTGGATCTGGTACGCCGCCTGCCGCTGCTGCGGTGCCGTCGAGTCGAGTTTCCAGCCGAACCGCGGCTTCGCGGCGTCGACGCCGAGCGGACGCGTGCGGTGCTCCACGGTGCGGGCGGCCACGCTCAGCGGTGACGCGCCCGAGAGGTCGGGAGCGGCCACGGCGGAGTACCAGGGGGCGATGCCGTAGGCGCCCAGGTCCCGGGCGGCGGACCAGCCGTCGTCGCCGGAGCCGGGCTGCTCCCACCCCTCGGTCACCGTCCTGGCGGCCGACCAGCGGGCGTCGGTGACGACATCGGCCGTGCCGCCGGCGGTCTGGACCCGCAGCCGCCCGATGACGCCGGCCGGCCCGCCTTGATTCCGGCATGCCAGCGCGAGGGTGTTGGTCCCGGACGTCACGGCGGGACGCAGGTCCACGTAAAGGGAGTCTCGCCATGAGTCGGCCACTCGGGGGGAGGCGGCCAGCGGCTTTCCGTTGAGCCACACGTCGACCGTGTCGTCCCCCGTGACGACGAGATGGGCGTCGGTCACCTCGCCCTCGGCGACGGTGAACCGGGTGCGGAAGTAGCGGTGCCCGGTGGGTGCGTCGCTGCGCGGATCCCCTTCCGGGTACCAGATCCACCGAGCGGGGGACAGGGCGACGGGTTCGGCGTCCGACGGGCGGGCGGCCGCCTGGGCGCGGCCGGAGAGCGCGCCGAAGGTTCCGGCGGTGAGGGCACCCACGGCGAGTGCCGATCCCGTGCCGAGGAAGTGGCGCCGGCTGAGCGGCTGCCGGTCCTTCGATGCGGACGCGTCCGGTGCGGGGGGTGTGGGCTGACCGGCCAACGGAGTACTCCTTCACTCGGGCGGGGCGGAGCGGAGTGGGGCCAAGAGGGATTGAAACGTTTCAAACGCTTGATGCGGTCGCAAACTAGGGGAGTTGTCGGTGGTCCGTCAAGAAGTGGGAACGCAGCTTTCCAGCCGGTTCCGGGCGGGCGCGGGCGACGGCCGGAGTGCGGTCCGGGCACACCGGCGCGGGTGACCGCGTCGCCGTTTTCCCCTGCCGCAATGAGCAAGCGCTTAGTAACATGGGCGACGGATGATCCACGCGACAGGGAGGAACCGCCATGACGCCGGTGCCGGAGGCCGAGGCCTTCTACGTACGGGAAGCCGCCGACCGGTTTTCTCCCACCGCCTGCACGCGGGGTCCCTGGGACGCGGACTCCCAGCACGCGGGCCCCCCGGCCGCCCTGCTCGCCCTGGCCGTCGACGAACGGCCGGGCGCCCGGCCGGACATGCGGATCACCAGGCTCACCTACGAGATCACGCGCCCGGTCCCGATCCGTCCGCTGACCGTGACCACGCGTGTACTGCGTGCCGGGCGCAGCGTCGAACTCGTGGAGGCCGTGGTCGCACCCGACGGCGGCCCGGAGGTGATGCGGGCGACGGCCCTGCTGATGAAGACCGTGCCGGGCTCGGTGCCGGAGGTGGCGCCGGGCCGCCGGGTGCCCGGGCCCGAAGCCGCGCCCGCGAAGGCGTTCTTCCCCGTTCCGTGGGACCAGGGCTACCACACGGCCATGGAGGTGCGCTTCGCCGCCGGGTCGTTCCTGGAGGCGGGCCCCGCCACGGCCTGGATGCGCATGCGGGTCCCGTTGGTCGCGGGCGAGGAGATCAAGCCCCTCAGCCGGGTGCTCACCGCTGCCGACTCGGGCAACGGCGTCAGCGCCGCGCTGGACTTCCACCGCTACGTCTTCGTCAACGCCGACCTCACCGTCGGCCTGCACCGCCACCCCGAGGGCGAGTGGGTCTGCCTGGACGCCCGGACGATGGTGGACGGCGCGGGCATCGGCCTCGCCGCATCGGAGCTGCACGACGAGAAGGGCCCGCTCGGCCGCAGCACCCAGAGCCTGTACGTGGCCGCCCGCGGCTGAGGCGGCCGGACCGGTCCGGCCCGCCCCGGCCCGGAAGGGTGCCGCCCGGGCGGTGGCTTCGACGGGCGGCGGGCCACGCCGGACGCGTAGGCTCGGGTACGTGGCAGACATCCCCGATGAGCTGATCGCGTTGGAGTGCACCGCCGAGGCGGCACGCGCTCGTCTGGCGGGCCTGACCGGTGACGAGTACGAGGCGCAGGTGCGTCGCTGGCGCGCCGCGCAGGACGCCGTACAGGCGGCGATCGGCGCGCACGCCGAGGCCACGGGCGCCGGCCGGACGGACGTGGAGCGTGCGGTGCAGCGGGCGGTGCGGTGCGCGCAGGAGGATCCGGCCGTCGAGTAGCCGGGGACGGCGGCCCGGCTCTTCCGCGGGCGGTCGGGGCCGGGCGGGGAGGGCTGGGCGCGGTGGCCGAACTGGTGGTGTTCGTCGGCCTGCAGGCGTCGGGGAAGTCCACCTTCTACGAGCGGTGCCTTCGCGACGGTCACGTGCGGGTCGGCAAGGACGCCTTCCCGCGGTCGGCCCGGCAGCAGAAGCGGCAGATGCGGCTCGTGACGGAGGCGCTCGCGGCCGGGCGGTCCGTGGTGGTCGACAACACCAACCCCTCACCAAAGGAGTGGGACCCGTTGCTGGCCGCGGCCCGCGCCCACGGCGCCTCGGTCAGCGCCTACTGGTTCCCGCCCGACCTCGCGGGCTCGCTGCGCCGCAACGCCGCGCGCACCGGACGCGTCCGGGTGCCCGACATCGGCGTCCACGCCACGCTACGACGCCTGCGCCGACCCACGCCGGCCGACGGCTTCGACGCGGTGTACGACGTCCGGTTCGACGGACGGGGAGGCTTCCAGGTGCGTGTGCCGGAGGAGCCCTGATGCTCCCGGCCGGCGGCGCAAGCGTTCGTTGTCGGCAGAGAGGCGCCGCAGCGGACAGGGAGAGGCTGTCGGCGCCGGTCGACGGGGCGTACCCGACGCGTCGGCCGGAACGAGGCTCCCCGTGTCCGGCGGCGGCGCACCCGAGGCGATCGGCGTGTCTTGCCAGTGCACGGTGCCCGGCGCAGGCTGGTGTCATGGGCGGTCAGGACGGCCCCACGCTCATCAGTTCCGTACAGCGCGCCTTTCGCCTGCTGGAAGCGGTGAGCGCGCACGAGAACGGTGCGCCGGCCAAACAGCTGGCGCGCGAGACGGGGCTGCCCCTGGCCACCGCGTACCACCTGCTGCGCACGCTGGTCCACGACGGATACGTGCGCAAGCTCGCTGACGGCGGCTTCGTCCTGGGCGACAAACTGCAGGCCCTGCACGTCGCGGGACGCGATCAGGCGCTCCTCAGCCGCGTCCGCCCCACCCTCGCCGCGTTGCGCGACGAACTGGCGACCGCCACCTACCTCACGTTCTACGAAGAGGGCGAGATCAGGGTCGCCGAGATCGTCGACGGCCCCCGGGCGCCCCGCGTCGACCTCTGGGTGGGGTTCGAGGACGCCGGGCACGCCACCGCCCTCGGCAAGTCCGTGCTCCGCGAGCTGGACGAGGAGTCCCGCCGGGACTATCTGTCCAGGCACCACCTCTCCGACCTCACCCCGCGGACGATCACCAGCCGCCCGGAACTGCTCCGCAGGATCGAGGGGTCCCCCCTGGCCCCGGCCGTCACCGACCTGGAGGAGTACGCACTCGGCACGGTGTGCGTCGCCGTACCCGTGTACTGCGGGGACACGCTCGGCTCGCTCGGCGTCTCGCTGCCCGTGGAGCAGCACTCCCGGCTGCCGGAGATCCGGTCCCGTCTGCTCCCCACCGCGGACCGCGTCACCAGGAGCCTCTCGCTCACTATCTGAAATCCCGCTCCTTGTGAGCACCTCACCCGAACCCGTTTGCTTGAGTACACGGACATTTCGGGAACACCTTCCGCCTCTCGGGGGGTGTCCGTCGTACAGGTGAGGATCGCGCGGACCCATGAGCCACACCCGAGACCCTGGTCACGGCCACCGCCCCGGGTGGCCGTTCGGCAACGAGGTGGGCAGGTCCGGTTCCTGGTTGCGAGGGCGGGCCGCCCCGCAGCTCGCCGCCGGCCTGCCGGTGCTGCCGGTGCTGGTCGTGGTCGGCATCGTGATCGTGGACGCCGTCGGCGGCGCCGGGATGATCTGCCTTCCGGTCCTGGTCGTCGGGCCCGCGCTGGCGGCCGCCACGAACGGGCCGCGCGGTGTCCTCCTCGTCGGCCTGCTCGCCGCCGCCCTGGGCGTCGCGCTCGGCAGTGACGGCCTTCCCGGCCGCGAACTGTCGGCGCTGCTCGCGGCCCTGCTGGCCGTCACCCTGGCCAGCTGCCTCGCCAGCGCGCTGCGGCGGCGCCGGGAACGTGTGCTCGCCGCCGTCCGCTCGGTGGCGGAGGCCGCCCAGCAGGCCCTGCTGGCGCCCGTCCCGGAGACGGTGGGTCCGTTCCAGGTGGCGGTCCGCTACAGCGCGGCGGCGGCGGAGGCCCGTATCGGAGGTGATCTCTACGCCCTGGTGCCCACGCCGTACGGGGTCCGGCTGATCGTCGGCGACGTGCGGGGCAAGGGGCTGCCGGCCGTGGGCACCGCGGCGCTCGTGCTCGGTGTCTTCCGCGAGGCCGCCTACGACGAACCCGACCTCCTCGCCGTCGTCGGCAGGATCGAGCGGAGCCTCGCGCGCAACCTCGGCACCGACGACTTCGTCACCGCGGTGGTCGCCGGTTACCCGCGCCCCGGGGAACTGGAAGTGGTCAACTGCGGACACGGACCCCCGCTGCGGATATCCCCCTCCGGCGAGGTCGACGCGGTGCACCCCACCCATCCCGCTCCGCCGCTCGGGCTGCGCGCCCTGTCCGGCGAGGCGCCGCGCCTCCAGCGCCTGTCCCTGGCCGACGGGGACCAGCTGCTGCTGTACACCGACGGGGTCACCGAGGCCCGCGACCACACCCGCGAGTTCTATCCGCTCGCCGACGGCCTGGCCCGGCACGTCTCCGACGATCCGGCCCGCACCCTCACCGGGCTGCACAACGAGCTGCTGGCGCACGTGGGCGGCCGCCTCCACGACGACGCGGCTCTGCTTCTGCTGCGCAAGGAGCCCGTGCCGCAAGCGGCACTCTGCGCACAACCGGCACCCTGCTCGTAACCGGCACCGTGCTCGTGACCGGCACCGTGCTCGTGACCGGCCGGGAAGGCCGAGCCGAGGCAAGGCAGCCGGCATGGAGAAGCCGGCCGGGCCCTGGGGATCGTAGGGCCCGGCCGGCTGGTCTGGGGGTCAGTGCGTGACGAGGTCCGCCCATCGGCTGAAGCCTCCCGCGTGGGCGCGTATCCCGTGCCGCGCGGCGAGCGCGTGCACGATCTCCTCGCCGCGCCCGTGCTCGTCCGGGTCGAGGCCCAGTCCGGGCTGGCCCGCCGGGAGCGCGGGCCCCGCGTCGGTGACCTCGACGCGCAGCGTGCCGGAACCGTCGAGCTGGACCCACGACAGCCGCAGTACGGCCGGGGGTACGGCGTGGATCAGCGCGTTGGTGACCAGTTCCGACACCACGAGGAGCGAGTCCTCGACGATCTCGGGGGACACGTTCCATTCGGCGAGGACCGCGCCCACGCGCCGGCGAACGGCCGAGACGGCCCCGGCGACGTGCGGCAGCGGACAGACATGCTCGCATGCCTCCCGAACCAGCGTATCCAGCTGTATCGCCATGCTTGTCTCCTGGGTGATCACCGCCCCGGTGAGGGGGCGCCGGGCCGAGGCAGGATGCCGACCTGTATGCACGCTAGGAAGTGGAACGGTGGCGGTCAATGAACGGCGGTCGGCATTACCGAACACCGCATTTCGGAAGTAACGAAACCGCCGTCATGCACGACCGGCGAACCCCTCCCGGCAGTAATAGGCTCGCTTCATGGCCGGACCGGTCCAGTCGATCGAACGGGCGGCGGCGATCCTGCGTCTGCTCGCCGGGGGACCGCGCCGCCTCGGGCTCGGCGAGGTCGCGGCGTCACTCGGTCTGGCGAAGGGCACGGCCTACGGCATCCTGCGCACCCTGCAGCACGTGGACTTCGTCGAGCGGGACGCGGCGACCGGGAAGTACCAGCTCGGAGCCGCCCTCCTGCACCTCGGCACGAGCTACCTGGACGTCAACGAGCTCAGGTCCCGCTCGATCAACTGGGCCGACGCCCTGGCCGCCCGTAGCGGGGAGGCCGTACGCCTGGGCACCCCGCTGGAGGGCGAGGTCCTCGTCATCCACCACGTCTTCCGGCCGGACGACACCCTCCAGACCCTGGACGTGGGCGCACTGCTGCCGATGCACGCCTCGTCGCTCGGCAAAGTACTGCTGGCCTACGGGACCACGTCCCTGGAGCCGGCCAAGGACGTGGAGCTGGAGGCGTACACGCGGCACACCCTGGTCCTGCCGGAGCAGCTCGGCCGGGCCCTGACGGAGGTCCGGGAAGTCGGATGGGCCGCCGAGATCCAGGAAATGAGCATGGGGGAGGCGGGGCTCGCCGCGCCGATCCGCGGGCACGGCGGCCTCGTCGTCGGTGCCATCGGCCTGTCCGGCCCGGTGGAGAGGATCTGCGACAGCCAGGGGCACCCCCGGTCGAGTCTGATCACCCTGCTCCGAGAGGCCGCACGGGCGATCTCCAGAGAGCTGGGCGCCGCCCGCTGGTAGGCCCGGCCCGCTCGTCCCCGACCGCCAGGAGGCAGACCGGTCATGGTGGAACGGTACGTAATGTCCATCGATCAGGGCACCAATTCCACCCGATGCATTCTCTTCGACCACCGCGGGCGGCTGGTGTCGGTCGCCCAGCACGAACACCAGCAGCACTTCCCCCGGCCGGGCTGGGTCGAGCACGACGCCGTCGAGATCTGGCACAACCTGCAACGCGTGGTCCCCGAAGCGCTGTCCGTCGCGAGTGTCGAAGCGGACCGGATCGCCGCCGTCGGACTCGCCAACCAGCGGGAGACCGCCGTGGTCTGGGACCGGCGGACGGGCGCCCCGATCGGCAGGGCCATCGTCTGGCAGGACACCCGCACCGCGTCCCTGGTGGACGAGCTCCGGCGGGACCCCGGCGACGAGTACTTCATGGAACGCTGCAGCCTGGTGCCCTCCACCTACTTCTCGGCGCTACGGCTCCGCTGGCTGTTCGACAACGTCAAAGGGCTGCTGGAGCGCGCACGGGACGGCGAGGTGCTGTTCGGGACGATGGAGAGCTGGCTGATCTGGAACCTCACCGGAGGTCCCGACGGCGGACTGCACATCACCGACGCCACCAACGCCAGTCGCACCATGCTGATGAACATCCGCACCCTCACCTGGGACGACGAGCTGCTGGCGCTCTTCGGCGTGCCCCGTCCGATGCTGCCCGAGATCAGACCGTCGGCCGAGACCTACGGGGAGGCACGCTCGCTGCTCCCGGGTGTCCTCATCACCGCGGCCCTCGGCGACCAGCAGGCCGCCCTCTTCGGCCAGACCTGCTTCTCCCCGGGCGAGGCCAAGTGCACGTACGGAACGGGCAGCTTCCTGCTGCTCAACACCGGCACGGAACTCATCCGGTCCCGGCACGGACTCCTCACGACCGTCGCGTACAAGATCGGGGACCAGGCGCCGGTCTACGCCCTGGAGGGCTCGATCGCCGTGACCGGCTCCCTCGTCCAGTGGTTCCGCGACCGCCTCGGCCTGATCAGCAGCGCGCCCGAGATCGAGACCCTCGCCCGGACCGTCGAGGACAACGGCGGCTGCTACATCGTGCCCGCCTTCTCCGGCCTGTTCGCACCCCGCTGGCGCAGCGACGCGCGAGGCGTCATCGTCGGCCTCACCTCGTACATCACCAAGGGCCACCTGGCCCGAGCCGTCCTGGAGGCCACGGGCTGGCAGACCCGCGAGGTCGTCGACGCCATGAACGCCGACTCCTCGGTCGCGCTGAAGCAGCTCAAGGTAGACGGCGGGATGACGGCGGACAACCTGCTCATGCAGTTCGTCGCCGACGTGCTCGACGTCCCCGTGGTCCGCCCGATGGTCGCCGAGACGGTCTCCCTCGGCGCCGCCTACGCCGCGGGCCTCGCCGCCGGCTACTGGCCGGACCTCGAAGTGCTGCGCCGCAACTGGCACCGGGCCGCGCAATGGCTGCCCGCTATGGACCCCGGCCGGCGGGAGTACGAGTACGAGGACTGGCAACGAGCCGTGGAACGGTCCCTGGACTGGGTGAGACAGCCACGAACCCCGTGACCCTCCCCCCACGGCTGGGCTCTCCTCCACCTGCCTGCGGACGTACGACCGCCCCGGCAGCCGCCTGGACCGCCGGGGCGACCGTGAACCCGTGGTGCTCGGAGCGGTCAGCGGGAAGGACCCGCGTCTCCGGGCCGGATCCGGCCACGCCAGGCACCGGACTCCGCCCCGCGCTCCTCGATGTACCGCTTGAACCGCTTCATGTCTCCCTTGACGCGCCGGTCGATCGTGCCGAGCAGGTCCGCGGCCTTCTCCGCCGCCCCGCCGGACTGCACCTCCATCACCAGCTCCACCCTGGTGTGGTCGTCGTCCAGCCGCTCGAAGTGGACCATGCCCCGCTGGCTGGTGTCCCCGGTGGTGGTGCGCCAGGTGATGCGTTCGTCGGGAAGCTGGTCGACGATCTCGGTGTCGAACTCCCGCCGTATTCCGCCGATCTTCGTGGTCCAGTGATTGTGCCGGTCGTCGAGCTGCCTTACCTCCTCGACGCCTTCCATGAACTGCGGGAACTGGTCGAACTGCGTCCACTGGTTGTAGGCCGTGTGCACCGGGACGTCGACGTCCACCGCTTCTTTGACCGTGCTCATCTGTGTGCCTCCGTTGTCGCCGGGCGACTGGGGAAGGCCCGCCGGTCCCGACGGACCCGCGCGACGGGTACCCCGCCGGCCGAGGGTGACGACCGCGGTCCGAGATCCGCTCCCGTCACTCGTCCCGTTCCGGCGAAAGTGCCTGAACTGGATCTTTCCGGAGGTTGATCAGCGTGTGGTGCAACGGTGGGCGGTCGGCTGCGACGAGTGCCGTTCTCGCCGGGGCGGTGCTCGTCTCCTGCCTCGCGGCCGCCCCGGCCGTCGCCGGCGACGGCAAGGACGACGCGCACGGCAGGGTCTCGGTCGTCCACCGACCGGGTGAACGAACGGGTCGCGCTCCCGCACGACCTGACCGTGAAAGTCACCGGCAAGGTGCCCCCAGGGGTCACGGAAGCGGTCACCCAGCCCGACGGCAGGACGATCTACGTACCCCCGGCGTTCCTGACCCAGATCGAAGGCGTGCCCGGGGGGTGGTCGAGACCGTCAAACGTCCCGCGGTCCTTCCGCAGGCCCGGTACGACACCCACGACCCGACAGCGCTCTCGGTGCAGTTCGTCCTCGGCCACGAGCTGGGGCACGCCCTGCGGCGCCGGCTCCAACTGGCGAACCTCGGCTTCGAGGAGGATGCCGCGGACGGGTTCGCCTCCTTCTCCACCGTCAACGACTCCGGAGCCGGCCCGTCGCCGGCGGCCGCCCTCCTCTTCGACCAACTCGCCCGTGACGAAGGCGAACTGACACTGGAGGGGCTCTCCAGCGATCACCCCGTCACCCAGCAGCGGGTCTTCGCCTTCCTCTGCCACCTGGCGGGAAGCGACCCGAAGAAGTACGACGACCCCCTGGTCGGCGCGGGCTACCTGCCGAAGACCCGTGCCCTGTTGTGTCCGCAGGCATGGGCGATGTTGGACCACGGCTGGTGGACCCAGCTGCAGCCGCATTTCACCCGAGGCGTTCGAGGAGCGGGGGGACAGGGCGCGGGCGAAGGCACACGAGCTCCTGGTCGCGGAGACGAAGGCCCTCGCGGACGAGCTCGACGAGATCCGCACCGGGCAGTGAGCCCGACTCGCCGGTAGGGCACAGCACTTCGTACGAACTGGGTGCGTTCCGGGTTTGCCCGTGTGCGATGCGAAAACAGCCAATCGTGCGGGCGACTTGCCGACGCCTTGACGATCCGTTCCCTGAGCGTTCAACTGACTGTCTGTGTATGCGTTGTGTGTGCTCCCTAAGGTTCCTGAGCGTTGCGGAAGAAGGGACTCATGGACGCACTCCTAGCGGTCCGGGCGCGCGGGATCACCAAGTGCTTCGGCGAAGTCGTCGCACTCGACGGCGTCGACCTGGATGTCGGACAGGGCCGGATCCACGGTCTCGCCGGGCCCAACGGCGCCGGTAAGACGACCCTGTTGGGCCTCCTGCTGGGTCTGGCCGTCGCCGACGGCGGCCGTCTCGACATCCTCGGCACCACGGTCGGCCGGGCGCTCTCGGCCCCGGAGGGTGTCGCCGGCTTCGTGGACGGGCCAGGCCTCTACCCTTCGCTCACCGCCAGGCAGAACCTCGTCGCACTGGCCGCCCTGCATGGCCGTGACAGGCGGAAGGGCATCGACGCTGCGCTCGAACAGGTCGGCCTCACCGATGTCGCCGACGACCGCACCCGTGGCTTCTCGCTCGGCATGCGCCAACGGCTCGGCCTGGCCGCCGCCCTGCTCACCAGGCCCCGGCTGCTCGTGCTCGACGAGCCCTCCAACGGCCTCGACCCGGCCGGCAAGAAGCATGTGCACGGCGTCCTCGGCCGGCTGGCCGAGGCCGGAACCGCCGTCGTGCTGTCGAGCCACCGCATGGACGATCTCGAGGTGTTGTGCTCGGACGTCACCATCCTCGCCACCGGCCGGGTCGTCTTCTCCGGGCCGCTGGGCAAGCTGGCCGCCGAGAACGGCGAACTCGACTACCGGATCCGCACGTCCGACCCCCGGACCGCACGCCGACTGGCCGCCGACGCGCCGGGGGTCGTCGTCGAGACCGGGACACGGCCCGGCGACGAGGCCCTCGTCGTCCGCGCGCTGGTGGCCGCCCTCGACGAACTGGTGGCGCGGCTCGTGCGGGCGGGAGTCGCCGTGCGGGAGCTCGCCCCCGTGGTGTCGCCGCTGGAGGCCGCGTTCCTCGCCCTCACCGAGCAACAGGAGGCCGGCCGATGAGCGCGACCGCCGTGGAGGACGACGTCGCCCCCGCCCGCCGCGTCCCGGTTTCCCGCGGCTACCGCTTCGAACTGACCAAACTGGTCGCCCAATGGCGGATCCGCCTGCTGGTCCTCGCCTGCTGGGTCGCACCGGCGCTCTTCGTCGCCGGGGTGAGCCAACAGGGCACCCTCCCCTCCGACACCCTTTTCGGCCGCTGGATGCACGCCACGGGATGGGCCGGACCGCTGGTGGTGCTCGGTTTCGCGGGTACCTGGGCACTCCCGCTGCTGACTTCGGTGGTCGCCGGCGACGTCTTCGCCTCCGAGGACCGGCTCGGCACCTGGCGCCATCTGCTCGTCGCGGTCCGCTCGCCGCGGCGGATCTTCGCGGCGAAGGCACTCGCCAGCCTCACCGTCATCCTGCTTCTCGTGGCCGGCCTGGCGTGTTCCAGCGTGGCCGGCGGGATCGCTGCGGTCGGCAACCAGCCCCTGGTCGGCCTCGACGGCCACCTGCTGGCACCGGGCGAGGCCGCGGGGAAGGTGCTCCTCGCCTGGGTCTGCGTGATCGCCCCCACCCTGGCCCTCGCCGCGATCGGTCTGCTCGGGTCGGTCACGCTGGGACGGTCCCCGATGGGCCTGCTGCTGCCCGCGCTCGTCGCGTTCGTCATGCAGCTCGCCCAGATGCTGCCGCTGCCCGTCGCCGTACGGATCGCACTGCCCAGTTATGCGTTCATCGCCTGGAACGGTCTGTTCACTCACCCGGCACAGCTCGGTCCGCTGCTGATCGGCGTCACGGTCAGTCTGGTCTGGGCCGTGCTCGCGACGGTACTGGCCCATCTGCTCTTCCTACGACGCGACTTCACCAACCCGGGCTACGACGGCTCCGGGCGCCGTGCGGTGACCGCGGGCGTCCTGCCCCTCGCCGGGCTGACCGCCGTGACGGTCGCGGTCGTCTCCGTGACGACCGGGGCGGAGGGGTCCGGCATCGAGCAGGACAAGGTGCAGCGCTCGGTCGCCACGGCGTTCGCGCACCTCTACCGGCTGCAGACCGACGAGCTCAACCGCCCGGACGTCGCCGAAACGCAGCTGAAGGCCACGGCGACGTGCGACAAGGGCAGTGTCAGGGTCGCCGCCGAGGGGCCGGGCAATGACTGGCGGTGTGTCGTCTCCTGGCACCTCCCCGGTGTCGAGGCAGTGGGGTCGGCCATCTACCAGCTGGACGTCACCCCGGACGGTCGTTTCATGGCCGACGGCGACGGACCGAAGGAAGTGAACGGCTACTTCCTGGTCCGCACCCCGACCGGGGACGCACCCAACCCGCTGTGGCAGTTCGACGGCAACGTCGAGCTGCTCGCCCCGTCGAAGGGATAACTCCATGCAGGTAACACGCCGTCGTCGGCGTGTCGGGAAGGACGACCTGCCCGGCCTTCTCGGTAGACGCATCGGTCGCCGGATACCTCTGGTGACAGCAGGCACCACGGCTCTCGCCCTCGTGGCAGCCGGTGTCGCCTTCGCCCAGACCCACCAATTCGGTACCGACCAGGTCGGCCAGACGACCGACCGCGGTCAGGTCGTCTCCAGCGACCAGTACATCGCCCCCTACGGCGACCGCCTCGTCGTCGACAACGGCAAGATCATGTCGTCCTCGGTCAGCCCGGACGGCAGCCACCTCGCCGCCTCGGTCACCGACGGCGGCAGCGCGCTCGCCGTCGTCGACCTGAAGGACTGGAAGGTGCAGCAGCTCGTCGGCACCTCCGCGGCGTCGACCCCGCGACTGAGCAGCAACTCAGTCGGCCAGGAAGGCCCCACCTACTCGCCCGACGGCTCGCAGCTGTGGCTGGGCCAGACCGACGGCTACACCAGGTTCACCGTGAACCCGGACGGCAGCGTCGCCGACCCCAAGGCCGTGAGCATCCCGGCGGACGGCGCCAAGCACGCGCTGGTCGGCGAGGCCGTGTTCTCGCCCGACGGGTCCACCGTGTACTCCGCGGTCAACGGCCAGAACAGGGTGGTCTCCATCGACGCGGCGACCGGCGCCGTCAAACAGACCTGGGCCGTCGGCAACGCCCCGCGCGACATGGCCCTCGTCGGCTCCAAGCTGTACGTCGGCAACGAGGGCGGGCGCCCGGCGAGGCCCGGCGACACCACCATCAACTCGTACGGCACCCAGGTGCCCGCCGACCCGAAGACCGCCGCGACCACCACCGGCACGGTCAGTGTCATCGACGTGGCGCACCCGTCGGCCTCCGTCGAGAGCATCGACGTAGGACTGCACCCGACCGCCCTGTACGCCAAGAAGGGCGCGCTGTTCGTCACGAACACCGCCACCAACGACGTGTCGGTCGTCGACACCGCCACCGACGAGGTCGTACAGACCATCGCCACCCAGCCGTGGCCCGAGGCGTCGGTGGGCTACGAGCCCGACGGGGTCACCCTCACCGACGACGGCCATCTGCTGGTGACGCTCGGCCGCGCCAACGCGGTCGCCGTCTACCGGTACAAGTCCCCGCAAGAGCCCGTGAGTTATGTCGGGCTGCTCCCGACGGACTACTTCCCCGCGGAGATCGCCACCGTCGGCGACCAGGTGGTGGTCTCCAACACCCGCGGTGTCGACGCCCGCCGCCCCACCACCAGCGGTGGTCACGGCACGCACGACACGACGTCGAGCGTGCAGCGGTTCACGCTGCCGCGCGACAGCGTCGTCCGGTCCCAGACGGCCAAGGTCTTCCAGCAGAACGGCTGGACCCCGGGCTCGGTCAAGCTCACCAAGGGCCACGGCAAGGCGCGGCCGGTGCCGGTCCCGGCGCGGCTCGGCGAGCCCTCGACGATCAAGCACGTCTTCCTGCTCGTCAAGGAGAACCGGACCTACGACCAGGTCTTCGGTGACGTCCCGGAGGGCAACGGGGACCCGTCGCTGGCGCAGTTCGGTGCGAACGTCACGCCGAACCAGCACGCGCTGGCCGAGCAGTTCGGCCTGTACGACAACACCTACGACATCGGCACGAACTCGGCCGAGGGCCACAACTGGCTGATGCAGGCCGACGACCCGGAGTACACCGAGTCCTCCGCGGGCGAGTACGCGCGCAGCTACGACACCGAGGACGACGCCCTGGGCCACCAGCGGACCGGGTTCATCTGGACGGGTGCGCAGGCGGCCGGCAGGTCCGTGCGCGACTTCGGCGAGTTCCAGCAGTTCCTGACCAAACCGTCGGGCGCGAGCTGGCAGAACCTGTACTGCGACGCCAAGAACATGGCGTCCACCGGGCAGGACACCGCCTACCCGCTGAACTCCTCCTCGCCGATCCCCTCCCTCAACGACGTGTCCGTGCACGGGTTCCCGAAGTTCGACACCAGTGTCCCGGACGTCTACCGGACCGAGATCTGGAAGCGCGACTTCGAGCGGAACGGGCCCGCGAACCTCAACATGTTCTGGCTTTCCAGCGACCACACCGGCGGTCCCGCGGGCGCGGCCGCCCAGGTCGCGGACAACGACCTGGCGGTCGGCCGGATCGTGGACGAGATCACGCACAGCGAGTACTGGAAGGACTCCGCGATCTTCGTCGTCGAGGACGACTCCCAGGCCGGCCTCGACCACGTCGACGGCCACCGCGCCCCGATCCAGATCATCAGCCCCTGGGCGCGGCACGGCGGTGTCGACAGCCGCTACTACACCCAGATCACCGTGATCCGGACCATTGAGCAGATCCTCGGGATCCACCCGATGAACCAGAAGGACAGCGCGGCCAGCCCGATGCGCGGGGCGTTCACCCGGCACCCGGACTACACGCCGTTCGAGGCGCTGCCCAACCGGACCTCCCTGACCGACGGCCTGAAGACCCCGCCGTCCTGTGGCCTGGACACCCCGGCACCGCAGGACCCGCACGCGGCGGCCGTGCCGTCGGCGAAGGTGCCGGCGGACAAGCAGGCACTCGCGGCGAAGTGGGACAAGTGGAAGTCGAAGCAGCGGCTGACCGGACCCCACGCGGTGCCCGACTTCGCCAACCCCGCACAGATGAATCACCTCACCTGGTACGAGACGCACGAGTGGCGGAAGCCGTACCCCGGCGAGCACAGGATCTACGCGCCGGATGACGTACCGGGCGCCTACCTCCCCTCGGCGGAGTCCGACGGCTGACCCGTCCGACCGCCCCGGGGCCCCTGTCCGCCAGCACGGCCGGGCAGGGGTCCCGCCCGTTCCCGCTCCCGTCCCGGCGGCTCCGGCACACCCCTCCGGCGCCACCTGACCGAAAGACTGTTCCCTTTGACGGGGTGTGCCAGGTAGGGTCGTGCTCTGAGCGATCTTGTACGGAGGTGCCCCGGATGCACGACAACACACGCACTCGCCGGGGCAGGCCACCTGGGAGCCGCGCGCCGGAGGGTGAACTCACCGTCCGCCAGCAGGAGATCGTCCGGTTCATCGCCCGTGCCGTCCGGAGCCAGGGCTATCCACCGTCCATGCGGGAGATCGGCGAGGCCGTACAGCTCGCCAGCACCTCCTCGGTCGCCCATCAGCTGATGGCCCTCGAACGCAAGGGCGTCCTCTACCGCGACCCGCACCGGCCCCGCGCCTACCGTGTGCGGCCCTCCTGGGCCCCCGATCTCGACGCCCGGGGTCAGACGCCGGTCGACGTACCGCTCGTCGGCCGCATCGCCGCCGGCGCGCCCCTGCTCGCCGAGGAGATGGTGGAGGACGTCTACAGCATGCCCCGCCAGGTGGTGGGCGAGGGCGAGCTGTTCGCACTGACGGTCTCCGGTGACTCCATGATCGAGGCCGCGATCTGCGACGGCGACATCGTGACCGTGCGACGGCAGGACAGCGCGGATCACGGGGACATCGTCGCCGCACTCCTGGACGACGAGGCCACGGTGAAGCAGTTGCGGCGCCGGGACGGGCGGGTGTGGCTCATGCCGCGCAATCCGGCGTACGAGCCGATCCCCGGCGACCAGGCACAGATCCTCGGCAAGGTCGTGGGCGTCCTGCGCGTGCTCTGAGGCCGGCCACCGGGTCCGGACGGGACCCGGGGCGGCCGACCGCTGTCAGCCCGCGGTCACGGCGAGGCGGGAGGCGAGGTCCGGCCCGCGGCCTTGTAGGCGGGCGGGAAGGTGAGTTTCAGACCCTGCTCCTCCCCGTGCACGCTGAGCACGGTCTGCAGTCCGAGGCCCAGCAGCGCCTTCTTCACCGGTGCGGCGGCGACCAGTTCGCGCGGCAGGGCCATCAACAGCTTGCCGGGCCGGCCCGTGGTGGTGCTCGCGTCGAAGAACATCAGCCGCCGGTCGGTGAGCGCCCAGTACATCGGACGCGGCTGGACGGTGGCGATGACCGTCCCCGCGGTGAGGGCACCCACCAGCGCGGTGGTCAGCACGCGGCGTTTCACGGAGACCGAGCCGACCTTGGCGAGGGAGGTGGCCTCGACCTGCTCGCCCTCGACGAGCAGGGGGGTGACGGACTGGAGCAGTTGCTGCCTGCGCCGGGTGTTCATGAGGGTCCTTGCGGTGTTCCGAAGGCACGCAGGTGCGCCGTGCCGGTGCGCGTGGCGGATGCGCCGGTGACGTTACGGGCGATCACCCTGCGCCCGAACCAAGACCATGTCATGAATCCTTAAAGCCGCAGGGAGCGCGGCCGCGACCGGCTCGTCGGGTGGCGGTTCGCCAGCCGGTCGCCGAGCGGCGGCCCTTGCCGGTTCCCTGGCCGAGGGGGCCTGTACTCCCTGGTAACTTCTGGTCATGATCATTTCGCTCCGCTTAACCCGACCCGCCTGCGCCGCGGCGACCGCCGCCCTCGCCCTGGCCGTGCTGCCCGCCACGCCCGCCACCGCGGCCGACCCGGCGACTCCGCATCTCGACGCGGTGGAACGCACGCTGCGCGACGTCTCGCCCGGCCTCGAAGGGGACGTGTGGGAGCGGACGAGCGGCAACCGGCTCGACGCCCCGGACGACGACCGGACCGGATGGCTGCTCCAGACTCCCGGCTGCTGGGGCGACGACGCCTGCGAGAACCGCACCGGCACCGAGCGCCTGCTGGCCAGGATGACCCAGAACATCGCGCGGGCCACGCGAACCGTCGACATCTCCACCCTCGCGCCCTTCCCGGACGGCGCGTTCCAGGACGCCGTCGTCGCGGGCCTGAGGTCCGCCGTCGCGTCCGGCCACCACCTCAAGGTCCGGGTCCTCGTCGGTGCCGCGCCCGTCTACCACATGAACGTGCTGCCCTCGAAGTACCGGGACGACCTGCGCGGCAAGCTCGGCCCGGCCGCCGACGCCGTCACGCTCAACGTCGCGTCGATGACGACGTCCAAGACGGCCTTCTCGTGGAACCACTCCAAACTCCTGGTCATCGACGGCCGGTCCGCCATCACCGGCGGCATCAACGACTGGAAGGGCGACTACCTCGACACCGATCATCCGGTCACCGACGTGGACCTCGCCCTGACCGGCCCCGGCGCCGGTACGGCCGGCCGCTACCTGGACCGGCTCTGGAAGTGGACCTGCGACAACAAGGGCAACGTCGCCGCCGTCTGGTACGCCGCCTCAGCCGACGCGGACTGCATGGCCGGCATGGAGCAGGACACCAACCCCCGTGCCGTCGGCCCTACGGGTGACGTACCGGTGATCGCCGTAGGCGGTCTCGGCGTCGGCATCCAGCACGCCGACCCCGCCTCCACCTGGCGTCCGGCCCTGCCGGGCACGTCCGGAACCCGCTGCG
Source organism: Streptomyces sp. 1222.5 (assembly GCF_900105245.1). NCBI lineage: Bacteria > Bacillati > Actinomycetota > Actinomycetes > Kitasatosporales > Streptomycetaceae > Streptomyces > Streptomyces sp. 1222.5. The sequence goes on from NZ_FNSZ01000001.1 coordinate 8,206,259, forward strand.
GGATCGGTCTGCACGACAACACCAACGCCGACCGTGACTACGACACGGTCAATCCCGAAGAGAGCGCCCTGCGTTCGCTGATCTCCAGTGCGACCGGCCACATAGAGATCTCGCAGCAGGACCTCAACGCGACCTGCCCCCCACTGCCCCGCTACGACACCCGTGTCTACGACGCCCTCGCCGCCAAGCTCGCGGCCGGTGTCAAGGTACGCATCGTCGTCAGCGACCCCGCCAACCGTGGCGCCGTGGGAAGCGGTGGCTATTCGCAGATCAAGTCCCTGTCCGAGATCAGTGACGTGCTGCGCGACCGGCTCGCCCGGGTCACCGGCGACGGCCGCAGCGCCACGGCGGCACTCTGCTCGAACCTCCAGCTCGCCTCCTTCCGCGGCTCGGCGAGCGCGAAGTGGGCGGACGGCCACCCGTACGCCCAGCACCACAAGCTCGTCTCGGTCGACGGCTCCGCGTTCTACATCGGCTCGAAGAATTTCTACCCGGCGTGGCTGCAGGACTTCGGCTACATCGTGGAGAGCCCCGACGCCGCCCGGCAGCTCGACACCGAACTGCTGACCCCGCAGTGGACCCACTCCAAGGAGGCCGCCACCGTCGACTACGAACGGGGTCTGTGCAACATCTGACCCGTCCGGCCGGGCGGCCGCCTTCTCCGGGCGCCCGGTGGCTTCGCGGTCACCGGAGGCCGTCGCGACGGCACTCCCGAGCCCACCGAGAAGCGGCCCGTCTCCAGGCCGGCGGCCAGTTCAGCGGTCGTCCGCTCCACGGTCCGGGCGCTGGAATCGATGCATGACCTTCTGCACGACATCGTTCTGCGATTCGGCCTCCGGGAGACAGGGCGGTACGAATCCGGAACGGATCCAGACGAAGAAGGTGTCGGTGTGCATATGGACGGTGGGTCGCCCCGCCGTGCCGGCCAAAGCCTCGGCCACGGTCGACTTTCCGGCTCCGGGCGGCCCACCGAGCAGGACGAGCCCACCGATCGGGGAATCTCCACGTGCGTCCTGCTTCGACAATTCCTGGTGGCCTGTTGGGGATGCAGGGGGAGCCTGAGCGGAAGAACTTGCGTCAGGGAGCGGGTCGGGTGAGGTGGGTCACGGCAGCCCGAGGGCCGGGCCATGCGGCTCCGGGGAGGGCGCGTCCGGACGCGCACGATCCGGCCCGCGGGATGTAGTTGAACGCGTTCAAAATTCCTGTCACCATGCGGTCTGTCGGCCGGACACTGGCGAGAGGACCCCGACATGACGAGCTCGCTTCTCACCCCGCGAGGCCGTGTGCGCACGCCTGCGGCGGACGGAGCCGTGGCCGCGGGGAGCACGGCCGCGACGCGGATCCTCGACTGGCGGCATCCGGAGGTCTCCGCGCTGCTTCGGAAGATCGACGTGCCGGAAGTCCCGGCTTCCGCCCACCGGATCACGGCTCTGCGCCGGGCTCACCGATGGATCGCGGCGGCGGTGCGGCCGGTGTACTCGGTTCGGGACGAGCTGCCGGTGTCGGAGGTGCTGCGCCGCCGTCGGGGTTCATGCAGTCAGCGGCTGGCGGTGCTGGAGTCCGTGGCGCGTGCGTCGGGAGTGCCCACGCGGGTGCGTGGTCTGCTGGTCGACGGACGGTTCTGGTATCCGCGCTTTCCCCGGTTCCACCGGTTGGTTCCGGACCAAGTGGTCCTCGCGTGGCCGGAGTTCCGGCTGGACGGACCGTCGTCGGCCGGCCGTCGCGGCGCGCCCTGGTTGACGGTCTCCGAACTCTTCGGTGGACTCGACGAGTTGGGCGTCGCGGGCGGTGGCGGCTTCACCAACGCCGGCGCGGAGACCCTCTTCGAGGCGTTGTCCAGGACGGCCGTCGACTGGGACGGCGCGACCGTCTGCCCGGCCGGCGGCGCCGGGTGCGACCTGTCGGGGTACGTCCTGGCCGACCTCGGCGAGTTCGACTCACGTGACGAGCTCTTCACCCGTCACGGGCAGACCCTCTGCGGGATGGCGAGACTGCTCGCCGAGCCCGTCATGAGCCGCCGTTCCGCGGGCGCCTAGCGCGGCGTCGCGTACGGCCCACACCGGCTCTTGCGCGTGTGCGGCCGTGTGAACGGCCGGGGCGCGACGGTTCGCGCGCGGAAGGGGCTCGGCCGGCGCTCTGCCGGTACGCTGCTGGTCGTTCGAACGAACAAAAAGCCTTGCTTGACAGGTACGCGACAGTAGGGGGTGGCGCGGTGCCGAACGACCAGGGAGCCGACAGATACGCGGCGCAGGAGGCCGGCGGGCCGGCGAGTCGCCGTGTGCACCGCCGTGACGTGCTGCGCCTGGGCACACTGCTCTCCGCCGGCGGCCTCGCGGCCATGCTGCCCGCGGAGGTGGCCAGGGCCGACACCCAGGGGGACGGCGGCAAGGTGACCCGGACCTACCAGGGTCACTCCCCGATGGGCTTCGACCAATGGGCGTACCTCGACATCGACGTCCCGGCCGGCGTGAACCGCATCTCGGTCACCTCGGCCTTCGAACCCTTCGTCCTCGTCCCGGGCGTCATGTCCAACGTCCTCGACCTGGGGATCTTCGGCCCGTCGGGATTCCGCGGCTGGTCCGGCGGAGCCAGGCGGGACTTCACCCTCTCGGCGGCGGACGCCACCCCCGGCTACGTGCCCGGGCCGGTCGAAGCCGGGAAGTGGACCGTCGCCCTCGGTCCCATCGTCTACAAGGCCACCGGCATGAAGTGGGAGGTCGGCGTCACCCTCGAATACGGCCCCCCGCTGCGGCAGACCCCCTACGACCTCCTGCCCGACTCGGTGCGCGGCCGGACCGCCGGCTGGTACCGCGGCGACCTGCACCTGCACAGCGTCCATTCGGACGGCGCGCGGACCGTCGACCGGATGGTCGTGGACGCCCGCGGCAGCGGGCTCGACTTCATCGCCACCTCGGACCACAACACCAGTTCCACCGGCGTGTCCTGGCACGGGAACATCCCCTCGGACCTCCTGGTGATCAACGCCGAGGAGGTCACCACCCGTCATGGCCACTGGCTCGCCGTGGGACTGCCGCAGGGGGAGTGGGTGGACTGGCGGTACGCACCGGGCGACCGGGGCGCACTCGACCGGCACGTCCAGCGGGTGCACAGCCTCGGCGGCCTCGTGGTGGCCGCCCATCCCACCACTCCCGGGCCCGGCTCCTTCTGGGAGTTCGGCCTGGACCACGTCGATGCCATGGAAGTGTGGAACGGCCCCTGGACCCTCGACGACGCGGCCAACGTCGCCCTCTGGCACGGCGTCCTGTGTGCGGGCAAGCGCCTCCCAGGTCTGGGCAACAGCGACTCCCACGCCACGACCGACACCATCGGCCTGCCGCACAACGTCGTCCACGCCTCCGCGCTGTCCACCACCGCGATCCTGACCTCGCTGCGGCAGGGCAGGTCCTACGCCGCCGAGTCGGCGTCCGTCACCGTGGACTTCACGGCCAGTGGAGCCGGCCGCACCGCGGGGCCGGGTGAGGAACTCCCCCTGGGCTTCTTCGACGCGGTCGACGTCACCGCCTCGGTCTCCGGCGCCCCCGACACCGTGGTCACCCTCTACACCGAGTGGGGGATCATGGCATCGACCGCCATCGGGGCGGGCGGAACGGGACAACTGCGCTGGCGCGGCTGGGGCAAGGCCTCGCTGTTCGCCCGTGCCGAAGTGCGCCGCCTGCAGCCCGGCTCCAGCACCCTGGACCAGATGGTGGCCATCACCAACCCCGTCTGGTTCTACGCCGCCAACCGGCCGCCGTACGCCGTGGAGAAGCGGGTCCTGTTCCAGAGCGCCCGGAAACCGGACGGCAATTGGACCGGCATGAGACCCCTGCGCGGTGTCGCGAGCGAGTCCGCCTTCGCCGGGATCCAGGTCTCCGCCGCCGGGATGCCCGACGGGTCCGTGCAGGTCCTCGGGCTGCAAACGGACAACAGCCTATGGTGGGCGACTCTCGACGGCCCGTCCCTGTCCCGGCCGTGGCAGCGCCTCGACGGCCCCGGCGGGCAGAAGGACTTCACCGCCCGCGAGGCGGCCGTCGGCGCCCTGCCCGACGGGACCAGTCAGATCGTCGCCACGAGCATGGACGGCACGCTGTACCACCAGCAGCGCCGCGCCGACGGCACCTCGGCGGGCTTCCGCCCGGTTCCCGGCTTCACCCCGGGCAGCACCTGGGGTGCCACCAAGGTCGCCCTGGCCGGCATGCCCGACGGCTCGACCCAGGTCCTGGCGTACCACACCGACGGGGCGATGCACCTGATCATCCGCCGCCGGGACGGGTCCTGGACGCCGTGGACGCGTCCGGCCGGGTTCGGGGGTGCGGCCACCTTCTCCGGTCCGGCCCTGTCCATCACGGGTCTGCCGGACGGCTCTTCCCAAGTCGTGGCGATCGGCCTCGACGGGAACGTCTACCACCAGGTGCGCCACCCCGACGGGCGGTGGGACGGCTTCGCACCTCCGGCGGGCGTCGGCGCCGGCCGTATGGGCGCCAGCAGTGTCGACATCGCCGGTATGCACGACGGATCGGCACAGGTGGTCGTCGTCGGCCGCGACGGTACGGTCCGGCACAACATCCGCAAGGACGACGTCTCCTGGTCCGGCTTCGCCCAGATCGCCGGCCCGAGCGGAATCGACCCCTTCCCGGCCGGCCAGGTCCGCATCACCGCCCTGCCGGACGGCACCGCCCAGGTGCTGGGCATCAGTGCCGCGTAGGCGTCGCCGCCATCGGAGCCGGCCCTGGCACGTGCAGGTCACGCAGCAGATCCGCCATCACCCCGGCCGGCAGTGACGGGTTGGCGGCGGCCGCCTCGGCCACCTGGTGGTCGTCGTCCGCGAGGAGTCCGGTGAGGACCGATGGCGGCAGCGCGGGGTGGGCGGCGGCCACCTGCCTCGCCCGGCTGTCCGTCAGGCAGGCGAGCAGCGCCGGGACCGTGGCGTCGTGGTGCCGGGCGACCTCGCGGAAGACCTTCTGCACCGGCGGTTCGTGCCGGGTCAGCTCCTCCAGCAGGCCCGGCGAGGCATCCGGGTTAGCCGCCACCCTGGCCGCGACCCGGGCGCCGTGCCGGGCGACCATGTCCCGCAGCCGTCCCTCGGACAGACCGGGGTGCGGCGCCACGGACTTGACCACCTTGGCGTCCGGGTCGGCGGCGAGTGCGTCACGGACCTCGGCCGGCAGATCGCGGCGGTGGGCGACGAGCATGCGTACGACCGGATGCGCGGACGCCGCCAGCTCCGCGACCTCCGCGGCGGTGGCGGCCGCGATCCGCGGCAGCAGCGTCGGGCCGATCCTCGTGGCACCGGCCACGGCGGTGAGTACGTCGATCGGGACGTTCGGGTTGTGCGCCAGGCTGCGCTGTACCTCGTGGCCCTGGTCGACGGCCAGCACCCGGGCCAGGGTGCCGTCGATCCCCGGATTCGCCGCCAGTTCGGCCCGGACCGCGGGCAGGGGATCCTCCGCGAGCCGTGCGCCGACCGTCGCCGGCAGATCGGGCCGGGCCGCGAGCGCGGAGCGCAACTCCGTCGAGGGGTGACCGGCGAGCCGTACAGCGGCGTCGATCGGCGTGGCGGGATTCCGCAGAGCCGCGTACAGCGTTCCGTGCACGGTGGACTGGTGGGAGCCGTCGCAGGCGGCGTCCGGGGGCAGATCGCAGTCGGGCCGCGGGCAGTCCCGGGGGTGCACGAAGGGCGTCCGTTCGCGGTCGCAGACCAGGCAGCGCCGCACCGGTGGCATCCCCTCGCCGGTGATCAGCATCGCCAGTACGGCCGGGGGTGCCACCTCGTTGGCGGCCACCGCACGGCGGACCTCGGCATGCGGATGTCCCGCCAGCCGGGCAGCCGTCTCCGGCGTCGTCCACAGCGCGAGTTCCGCGACGACTCGTACGTCCGGGTCGGCGGCGAGTGTCTCCGTCACGTCCGCGGGCAGGGCCGCGCAGGAGGCCAGCTTCTCCCGGTGCTCGGCGACCGGATGCGCCGCCAGGAGCCGGGCCCACTCGGGCCGGCCGGCTCCCTCGTCCAGCAGGGCGAGGGCGGCGTACGGCTGGTTGACGGGATCGACGTCATCGGCGGTCAGCCGGCCTTCACGGACGAGTCGTACGGCGATGTCCTCACCACGCGCGGCCAGTGCGGCCACCCGCGCAGGGCTGAGATCCCCGCGAGCGGCGAGCTCCTCGCCGAGGTCGGCGTCCGCGGCGGATATCAGCCGGTCGAGCAGGTCGGGCGGCAGGGACGGGTTGCCGGCGAGGCCGTACAGAAGGTGGTTCACGCGCACATCCTGCTGGAGTCCGCGTCCATAGGCTCGTGTATTCCGCGGGCGGGGGAGGCGGGCACCGCCCTCGGTGTCCGCCTCCCCCGCCCGTCCGAGCCGGCTCCGGAGACCGCGATCAGTGGCCCAGCAGCAGCCCCGACGCCGAGACGTCGGCGCGGATGCCGTCCTTGCCCACCGCCACGCGCTGGAGGCGCAGGTCGCCCGCGGGCGGTTTCGGCAACTGGAACGCGAAGGAGAAGCGGTCCGCGATCTGCGGGCGGGTGAGCTTGGTCAGCGCCGTGAGCAGCGACAGATCCAGGCCCAGCCGTTCGAGGAGCCGGGGATGGGCCAGCGCCGCGTCCACCAGGTTGACGCGGGTCAGGCGGTGCAGGAAGCGCGGCGCACCGGTCAGCCGGTGCAGCCGGTCCTCGTCGTGCAGCGCCGCCCGCACCGCGCTGTCGGGGACGCCCAGGCGGTGCACGATCTCCGGGATCGACAGGAACGCCTTGATCTTCTCCGCCTCCCGGGTCAGCCGGCGCGCAGAGGCGCGGGTCAGGTGCAGCCCCTCGGTGGGCCCGGTGCCGGGCCGGTACGTCGCGAGATCGCCGATGTCGAGCCGCATTCCGTCCACGGAGGCCGCGATGCCGCGATCCCCGTCGCGCCGGATACGCGTGTCGGCCCGTACCCGCAGATCGCGTCCGGCGATGCGCAGCGATCCCCGAGCCCGGACGCTGCCGGGCCCGTGGGCGGTGAAGGCGACCTGGGAGGCGCCGAGTTCACGGTTCATGTCGGCGAAGGAGAGGAGGACGCGGCCGTGCATCCGCCTAACGAGGGCGCCACGGACGGCGGTTGGCCCGTCACCGTCGATGCGGATGTCGTCGGCGTCGGCCGTCACCTTGGTGAGGGTGACCCGTCGGGCCGGGATGTCGGGCACGGTGACCTGGACCGAGTCCAGGCGCCGTGCGGCCAGCTGGGTGAGGAAGGGAAAGCCTCCGATCCGTACCTCCGGGGCGGCGGCGAGGTCCAGTTCGTCCTTGAGCCGTTCGGAGGCCTTGTGCTCCGCGTAGAGCAGGGCCCAGCGATCGGCCAGGGTGACGAGGCAGGCGAGGGTGAGGGTCCAGGCGAGGAGCCTCACGATCGTGGGCAGGCCGGTGGCGCGGTTGCGACGGCGGCTGCCCCGCCGGTGGTTGGGCGGCGCCCACGGCTCCTCGGAGTCGTCCTCGCCCCGGGGCCCGGTGGCGTCGTCGGCAAGGAGGTCGTCCAGCGGATCGTCCGCCAGTGACGCCAGTTCGTCGTAGGGATTGCGGCTGGGTGGAACCCTTTCGGTGGCAGGGCCGTCCGACTGGGCAGGTGGATGCGTCTGTATGTGGGGGGTACGCATCGGTAGATTTGATCATATACCGCCACCCGAACCGCAAGTCCTTCACCGAATCAGGCGCGAAAGAGGCCGGTTGGTGTTCGTGCGCCCCTTCGCACATGACTAGGGCGCAATGCCGGTGCCGGCTGCCGGTGTCGTCCCGATCGGTGACCGGGTGGTCGAGGGGGATGTCGTCTCCGGGGTGGCCGATCGGGGGACTGCCCGCGCGTACCGGCGACCCGACGATCGTGGCGTGAGCACTTCCCCCATCGGGTCCGGGACCCATCGGACCCGGGGAAGGATCTTCGACAGAAAGCTGTACGCGCATGATGGCAGCGTTGGCATCACGCTCCGGGCCCGCGGCCGTCGCTGCGGCCTCCTGGTCGGCTCATGACACCTGGCTGATGACCGTGGTGGGTCTCTCCGTCGTCCTGGTCGTCGTCCTCGTCAGCTGGGCGAAGCTGCACGCCTTCCTCGCCCTGACGCTGGGCGCCTTCGCCGTCACGGTGCTGTCGGGGCAGGGCGTCGCCCGGGCGGCCGGTGCCTTCACCACCGGCTTCGGCGCCACGGCAGGCCAGGTGGGCGTCCTCATCGTCCTCGGCGCGGTGTTCGGACGACTGCTGGCGGACTCCGGTGGCGTCGACCAACTGGTGTCGGCGCTCACGCGACGGGTGGGCCCGAAACGACTGCCCTGGGCCGTGACCGGCATCGCCTGCCTCGTCGGACTGCCGATGTTCTTCGAGGTCGGGTTCGTGATGCTGGTGCCGCTCGTGCTGCAGATCGCGCGCCGTGCCGGCCAGCCGGTGCTGAGGATCGGCGTACCGGCGGTGGTCGGCCTGGCGACCGTGCACGCCCTGGTGCCGCCGCACCCCGGCGTCCTGGCGGCCATCACGGCCGTGCACGCCGACACCGGCCTCACCCTGCTCTACGGCCTGGTCATCGCGATTCCCTGCGCCGTCGTGGCCGGCCCGCTGTTCACCGCCTACATCTGGCCCCGAGTGGCCGCCCACGTGCCGGAGGCCGCGCTCGCGGCCTTCACCGCCGATGCCCCGGCACCCGCCGCCGTGCCTCTCAGGCGGGTGGTCCGGCTCAGGGCGCCGGCCGTGGCACCCGTACCGGCGGCCGCGGCGTCACCGATCCCGATGGCCGCCGCCGGCGGCCCGCCCGTGTCGGCGGCCGTCGTTCCCCCGGCCGCCCCGGCCGGCCCGCCCGAGCGGACGGCGCGCGAGCCTCGCGCCGAGGACCGGACGGCGCCGGGCGGGGGCCGGCGCACACCGCCTTTCGCGGTGACACTCTGTACCGTCCTCCTGCCCGTCGTGCTGATGATGCTCGAGGCCGCGTCCGGCACGTTCCGCCTGGGGCACGGATTCGTGGCCCGGGCGATCGCCTTCACGGGCACCCCCGTGGTGGCTCTGCTCCTGGCCGTCCTGGTGGCACTGGCCGTCTTCGGCTGGGCGGCGGGAGCTTCGAGACGGCGGGTGCACGAGACGCTGACGCGTTCCTTTCCGCCGATCGCGGGGGTGCTGGTGATCGTCTGCGCGGGCGGCGGATACTCCGCGGCGCTGCGCGGCGCCGGGATCGACGCCGTGATCGGTGAGGCCGCCCGGGACCTCCACATCCCGCTGATCCTGCTGGCCTGGCTGGTGGCCGCCCTCATGCGCGCGGCGACCGGCTCGGGCACGGTGGCCACGGTCGCCGCGGGCGGCATCGTCGCGTCGATGGCACACGGCCTGAACGCCCCGCACGCGGCCCTGCTCGCCCTGGCGCTCGGCTCCGGTGCGGTCTTCCTCGGCCACGTCAACGACGCGTCGTTCTGGATGTTCAAGGAGTACTTCGGGCTTTCCGTCGGCGGCACGCTGCGCACCTGGACGGTTTCCCACATGCTGATCTCGCTGCTGTCGCTGGGCGGAATCCTTCTGCTGAATGCCTTCGCGGCGTGAGGGCCCGATCGACGCGGAGCGCGGGGCAGGTCACCGCCGACCTGTGCTAAGGTCTACCCGTTGCAGTTGTGGTACCCATGAACCTATGTGCGCCTGACGGGAATGCTTATCCTTCAGGCGCATTATTTGTTTTCCCGGCGTTTCCGGATGGGGCCTCTGCCTACCAGAAGGAGAACGTCATGGCACAGGGAACCGTGAAGTGGTTCAACTCTGAAAAGGGTTTCGGCTTCATTCAGCAGGACGGCGGCGGCCCCGACGTCTTCGCCCACTACTCGAACATCGCGTCCCAGGGCTTCCGTGAGCTCCAGGAGGGCCAGCGGGTCAGCTTCGACGTGACGCAGGGCCAGAAGGGCCCGCAGGCGGAGAACATCGTCCCCGCCTGATCGCCGGACGCGTAATCCGCTCACCGGGGTCCGCACCGACATGGTGCGGATCCCGGTTTGTGCTGTTTCCAGGAAGGCAGACAACCGCATGTCCCGCAGGCCCCAGAAGTCGAACCGGCGAGCCTCGTCACCCCCACCGTCCTCGTCGGCGCCGACGGAATTCCGGCTGCCGGAAAGCACGACGCCCGCGCTTCCCGCCGTCGAGGACTTCGCCGGTCTCGACATGCCCGCAGGGCTGCTGAAGACCCTCGCCGCGCAGGGCGTGACCACCCCTTTCCCCATCCAGGCCGCCACCCTGCCCAACTCGCTCGCCGGCCGTGACCTGCTGGGACGCGGACGGACCGGCTCCGGCAAGACCCTCGCCTTCGGGCTGGCGCTGCTGGCCCGCACGGCCGGCCTGCGCGCGGAGCCCAAGGCACCCCTCGCCCTCGTGCTGGTGCCCACCCGCGAACTCGCCCAGCAGGTGACGGACGCGCTGACCCCCTACGCGACGGCGGTCAACCTCCGGCTGGCCACGGTGGTCGGCGGGCTGTCCATCACCAAGCAGGCCGGCACGCTGCGGCGCGGCGCCGAGGTGGTCGTGGCGACTCCGGGCCGCCTCAACGACCTCGTGGAACGCGGGGACTGCGTGCTCGACGCCGTACGCATCACCGTGCTGGACGAAGCCGACCAGATGACCGACATGGGCTTCCTGCCGCAGATCACCAAGCTGATCCAGCAGGTGCGGCCCGACGGCCAGCGCATGCTCTTCTCGGCGACCCTGGACCGCAACATCGACCGTCTCGTGCAGCGGTTCCTGACGGACCCCGTGGTGCACTCCGTGGACCCGTCCGCCGGCGCGGTGACCACGATGGAGCACCACGTGCTCCACCTCCAGGACGAGACCGACAAGAAGGCCGTCACCACGCGCATCGCGGCCCGCGACGGCCGGGTCATCCTCTTCCTCGACACCAAGCGGTCCGCCGACCGGCTCGCCAAGCGGCTCCTGGCCGTCGGCGTCCGCGCGGCGGCGCTCCACGGCGGCCGCTCGCAGCCGCAGCGCACCCGCACCCTGGAGCAGTTCAAGAACGGCCAGGTCACCGCGTTGGTGGCGACCAATGTCGCGGCCCGTGGCATACACGTCGACGACCTCGACCTCGTCGTGAACGTCGACCCGCCGACGGATCACAAGGACTACCTCCACCGGGGCGGCCGTACGGCCCGTGCCGGCGGCTCCGGCAGCGTGGTCACCCTGGTGCTCCCGGAGCAGAAGCGGGACGTCACGCGGCTCATGTCGGACGCGGGCATCCGCCCCCGGGCGGCCCGCGTCAAGTCGAGCGACACGGCACTCATCACCATCACCGGCGCCCGCGAGCCCTCCGGCGTGCCCGTGACCATCGAGATCCCCCAGCCGACCGCACCCGCGGCGTCCCGCCCGAACCGCAAGGCCGGCACCGAGCCCGGCGCCCGGCCCGGTCGTCGGCGCCGCAGCGGCGGCGCGGCCAAGGCGGCGACGGCCGCGGCTGCCGGGACGGGGGAGCGGGGAACGGACCGCCGGGCCGCCGCCGGGGCGGCAGCGGCCGGTGGCACCTCCGCGACCGGCCGCCGCCGTTCCCCCCGCAGGACGGGCGGCGGCGGGGCCACGGGCGGTGCCGCAGGCGCGGTCGGCCGTGGCTCCGACCGCCGAGGCGGCCGCCGCACCTCCTCCTAGGGATGTGCCCGAGCGGTCCGGTCCGCCCGCTCACGCAGCGCGGACCGGACCGCTCGCCCGTTCCCGGTGACCTTCGCGGTCGGTGGGCCGTCAGCCCGGGAACCGTCCCGTGGAGCGCAGGTGCCAGCGTCGTTCCGCGTACGCCAGGTCGTCGCGCCACAGGCGTCCCGCGGCACCGCGTACGAGAGGACGCAGAGCCGGGGCCGCGCGGCGCGCCATCGCGAACCCCCGGCGGTGGGACGTGGCGACGACGGCCTCGACGACGGCCGTGCGCGGGCGGCCCCGGCCGTCGGGACCGAGAGGGGTGGCATGGGTCTCGACGACCGAGCCCTGCCCCTCCCCGTCGGTGATGCGCATGACGACCGTGCGGGGCTCGGGCGCCGTGAACACGGCACGCACGGGAACGACCAGCCGGCCGGCGACCTTGAAGGAGACGTCGACGGTGAAGCCGTCCTCCGCGCCCCCCGGGTTCTCCGGCTGGTCCACCACCGTCAGGTCGACGAACGAATAGGGGTGGAACCAGGCACCGTGCCAGGGGTCCAGCCGGTTGGCGACCACGTCCTCGGGTTCGCAGACGCCCGTGCCCACGTAGACCGCGCTGAGGGAACGGGCGAGGTCGGGACGCGGGGGCAGGACCGGGGCGTCCAGCGGTGGTTCGTCCCCGATGTCGTCGAGCCGTACCCACAGCAGGACCCCGTCGTCGTGCACCGGAAGCGGCTGCCACCCGGCGAACGGCGTGCCGTCCAGGCTCAGACCGTGCCAGTGGCACACGAGGGTGCCGCAGCGCACCGGACTGTCCTTCAGCGGCGCGCCCAGATGGGGGCAGATCCCGGGGCCCGCCGCGGGACGGCCGTCGGCCGCACGCCAGACGACCACCTCGCGTCCCGCCACCGTACGGGCGAGGGGACGGTCGTCCCGCAGACCGCGCGAGGCGCCGACGACGTACCAGTTGCCCGACGGGCGTGCCTGGGCGCGCTTGAGCGCGTCGGCGATCAACGCGGGCTTCGCTTCGCGCCACGTGGGGCGTTGCCGCTCCCAGGAGACGGGCTGCCGGCGCAGGGAGAGCGGGAGGCGGCTCCGCCGTCCCGGCCGCATGGGGTTCACGCGACCTCCTGATGTGTGTGCGGTCGTACGGACTCCGTGGACAGGGCGGTCGGCGGTGTTGGTACCGCGCCGGCGGAGCGGTGGGTGCGGCGGGCGTCCTCGCGTGCGCGCAGCCGGGCCGCGATCACCCGGAAGAGCCCGTCGGCGGCGACCACCGCGCGTCGTCGGCGCGGAACCACGGCCCTGCGGTGCAGCACCGTGTACCCGTCCCGGGCGACGGCGTCGAGGATGCCGCTGTACAGGATGAACGCGGTACGAATGCACGGCCTGGACACGGGATCCAGCATGGCGAGACCCGGTAGCGCCTCGCGGTACACGCCCCGGGTCAGCGCCTCGAAGTCCTTCAGCGCGGCGGTGACACGCGGGTCGGTACGGCCGGTGTCCCGGCTCCAGTGGAGCAGCGCCCTGTCGACCCCGTGGGAGTCGAGCAGATCGGCGGGCAGGTACACCCGGCCCCGGTCGAGGTCCTCGCCCACGTCCCGGAGGAAGTTGCTCAACTGGAAGGCCACGCCCAGGGCGGCCGCGTGCGGCGCGGCCTCCGCACGGGGCACGACGGTTCCCAGGACCGGGAGCATCTGGAGTCCGATGACGGCAGCGGAACCGTGCATGTAGCCGCGCAGGTCGGCGTACGTGGGGTAGTCGGTGACGACCAGGTCGGCGCTCATGGCGGCCATGAAGTCGCCGAAGTGCCGGTGGGGGATGTCGTAGCGGCGAGCGGTGTCGGCCAGGGCGAGCACGACCGGTTCGCGGCTGCGCCCGCTGCGCAGTCCGTCGGCGAGGCTCTCCCACAGCGTGGCCAGCGCCGCCACCCGCCGGCCGGCGTCGAAGTCCGGGTCGAGGGAGTCCACGATGTCGTCCGCCCAGCGGGCGAAGCCGTACAGGGCGTGCACGGCGGGCCTGCGCTCGATCGGCAGGAGCCGGGTGGCAAGGAAGTACGTCTTGCCGTGGCGCGCGTTGAGTGCCCGGCATCGGCGGTAGGCCTCGCGCAGCGTCTCGTCCGTGATGCCTGCCGCCGAGAGTTCACGGGTGGTCATACGGCGGTCTCCTTCGTGCACGGTGACGAGGCGGGCGGCGGTGACGAGGCGGCCGGCGGTGGCGGGTGCGGTGACGACCCCGGTGCGGGCCGCGAGGACGACGTGCGCGACGACGTGTGCGGGGAGGCGGAGGCGGGCCGGGCGACGCCGGTGATCCGTGCCGCGGCCAGCTTTCCCGACAGCAGCACGGTCGGTACGCCGACACCCGGGGTGGTGCCGCAGCCGGCCAGGACGGCGTTCTCCGTGCCGCGCACCAGGTTGCGCGGGCGGAACGGGCCGGTCTGCGCGAAGGTGTGGGCAGCCGAGAACGGGGTGCCGGCCGCATGGCCCTGCGCGTGCCAGTCGGCCGGGGTGACGAGGCACTCCTTGTCGATGGCGGCCTCGATGCCGTCGAGGCCACGTCGCTCCAACTCCCGTAGGAGATGGGCACGGTAGCGAGGCGCGAGGTCCGTCCAGGCGCGTGCGCCGGGTCCCAGGTCGGTGTTGGGGCAGGGCGCGAGGATGTAGTGCAGGTGCCGGTCCGCTGGAGCGAGCCCGGGATCGGTGGCGGTGGGCCGGGTGATGAGCAGCGAGGGATCGCTCATCAGGTTGCCCTGGCGGGTCAGTTCGTCGAAGGTGCTGCGCCAGGCCCGGCCGAAGGAGATGGTGTGGTGGGCGAGTCGGGGCCAGGTGCGGTCGGTGCCCAGGTGCAGCACCACGGCGGAGGGGGAGTGGCGCAGCCGCAGGGGGCGGCGGGGCCGACGACCCAGCAGACCGTAGACGACGGGCAGGTCCGGGGTGAGGACGACGGCGTCGCACGGGATCCGCCCCTGGTCGGTGACGACCGCCGTGACCCGCTCTCCGGAGCGTTCGAGTCGTGTCACCCGTTGCCCGAAGCGGAGATCGGCGCCCGCGTCGGCGGCGGCGTCCGCCATGGCCCGCGGCAGCGCGTGCATGCCGCCCCGGGGGAAGTACACGCCGGCGACGGTGTCCATGTAGGCGATGACCGCGTACGCCGCCAGGGCCCGGGCCGGCGGCACCCCCGCGTACAGGGCCTGGAAGGAGAACACCCGGCGCAGCCGTTCGTCGCGCAGGAAGTGGCCGATGCGCGCGTCCAGCCTGCCGAACCCTCCGAGTGCCGCCAGTCGTGCGAGGTCGCCGTTGAGCAGGGCCAGCGGGGAGTCGAAGTTGGCGTCGATGAAGCGGCGGATCTGCACCCGGTAGAGCCGTTCCAGCCACGCCCGCAGTCGCCGGTAGCCCGCCGCTTCCGCGCTGCCCGCGAAGCGCTCCACCTCCGCGGCCATGGCCTCGCCCTCGGTGTGCACGTCCAGGGAGCTGCCGTCGGCGAACAGGGCTCGGTAGGCGGGGTGCAGGGGGATCAGGTCGACCCGGTCGTACAGGCTGTCGCCGACCGCCGCGAAGGCCTCGTCGGCGAGCTCGGGCATGGTCAGCACGGTGGGACCGGTGTCCAGGCGATAGCCCGCGAGGTCCAGCCGCCCGGCACGCCCGCCGGGCAGGGGGTCACGCTCGACCAGGGTGACGCGGCGGCCCGCGCCGAGCAGATGCAGGGCGGCCGACAGTCCGGAGAGTCCCGCGCCCACGACGACGACGTGATCGCTGCGGCCGGGCAGGACGCGGTTCATGCGCGGGAGTCCTCCGAGTGCGAGGCGACCAGGGACAGGGGTGTGCCGTGATGCGGTGCGGGGGCCGTGGCGCGGGTGGCCGGACCCGTCGTCGTGGACGCGGCCTGACCGTCGGGCGGCGACGCGTGCGGGCGGCCGGCCGAAGCGCTCGCCGCGGACGGGTGCGGGTCGGCGGTCGCGCCGTTCGGCGGGGATCCCTGCGCACGGGCGCCCGGACGGTTCGCCGGGGCTCCTTCGGGCGGGCCGGCCGGACCGAGCTGCGTGCCGCCCGCCGCGGCCACGAGGAGATCCCTCAGCCGGCCCGCGCCCGCGGGGTCGAGGGGGACGGCGTCGAAACGGCGCAGGCCCTGAGCGACGAGTCGGCCGGCCTTCGCCTCGACGGTCGCCAGCGCCCCCGTGCGCCGCAGGATGTCGCGCACCTCCTCGAGGTCCGCCGGCGACAGATCGTGTTTGCCGAGCGCCCGCTCCAGCACCGTCAGGGCGAGGCGGTCCCCGGCCGCTTCCGCCCGGGCCCGGGCCAGTGCCGTCAGACACGTCGACTTGCCCTCGCGGATGTCCCCGCCCGCCGGCCTGCCGGTCTCCTCGCCGTCGAAGAAGACGTCGCCGACGTCGTCCCGCAGTTGGAAGGCCATGCCGATACGGCGGCCGGCCGAGCACAGCGCGCCCGTCGTGGCCTCGTCGGCCCCCGCCAGCGCCGCACCCAGCGCCAACGGGCGCTCCACCGAGTACAGCGCGCTCTTGAGGCAGGCGGAGCGCAGCGCCCGCAGCAGTGAGCGGGAGCCCGTGATCTGCCCCTTGAGGTCGAGGTACTGGCCCGCCACCATCTCCGTCCGCAGATCTCCCCAGAGCCGCCGCACCAGGTGCCCGGTACCGGCCGGCAGCGCCGTCCCGGCGACCAGGTCGTCCGCCCAGGCGAGAGCGAGATCCCCGGCGAGGACCGCCGCCGCCTCCCCGAACCGCCCGGCACGATCCGGCGCGACGGCCGCGCCGTACTGGGCACCGATGTCGGCGTGCAGCGCCGGCCTGCCCCGGCGGCGGGGCGAACGGTCCATCACGTCGTCCTGGACGAGCGCGCAGGTCTGCAGGAGTTCCACCGCGGCTCCCAGCCGCAGGGCCGCCACGGCCGACGTGTCGTCACCGCCGCCGCAGGCGCGCATGGCCCACCACAGCAGCTGCGAGCGGACGCGCTTGCCACCCCGCTGGGTGAAGTGCGCGACCCGCAGGGCGAGGTCGTCCGCGAAGACCGGGTCCACGGCCCGGGACCGCTCCAGCCGTTCGGCCAGTTCCTGATCCAGGACGCGACTCACGGCCGCGCGCACGTCCCGGTCGGCGGCACGGGCCCCCGCGGACCCGTCCCGCCCACCGCGTCGATCCGGTTCCGGGCGGTCGGCCGACGGCCCGCCCCGTGCGGCGTCGGACGCCGGAGACCCGTGGGAGCCGTCCGACCCACCGGGACCGCCGGAGCGTTCCCGGACGGGCGAGCGGGCCAGGGCGACCAGTCGGAAGGCGGGCGGCGGCCCGGCCTCATGGTGGTCCGTCGCCTGTGTCGGACGCATCGCGGTTCCTTTCGTCCTGATCGCGGACAGCTCCGTTGAGCAGGCATTCGCTCCGCGCTCCGCGAACGGATGCGGAAGAGGGGGCCGAAGCGCGGCGGGCGGACGGCGCATGACATTCCCTCCAGACTCGCCCGACTCGGCGACGATCGCCTGTCGCATTCGAGTGACCCGCATCCGAAGGGGCACACGGGCGGGAACATCGGCCAGGTGCGCGATCACAGAAGCGGGCCGCAACAGCAGAGGGAGGCAGCCGTCGTGGAGCGGACGGATGTGGCGATCGTCGGGGCGGGGGCGGCCGGCCTTTCCCTGGCGCACCGTCTGTCGGGGCACCTGCCCGGCAGACGCATGCCCTCGGTGGTCCTGCTGGACGCCCCTCCCGGACCACTGCGCCCTCCGCGGCGGACGTGGTGCTTCTGGGAGAGCGGCATGAACCGCTTCGAAGCCGCCGTCACCGCCAGCTGGCGCTCCCTCCGGGTGCGCCCGTCGACCGGCGCGCCCGTCACCGGGGACATCTCCCCCTTGCGTTACAAGCTGATCCGGTCCACCGACTTCGAAGCCCTCGTCGACCGTGACCTGCTGCTCAGCCCCAACGTGCGGCGCCGGGAAGCGACCGTCGAAACGGTGGAGGACGTCAGCGGGGGAGCCCAGATCCGCTTCCGGACGGCCGACGGACGGCCGGGCGTCCTGCACGCCCGATGGGTGTTCGACTCGCGCCCCCTGCACAGCGTCCCGGCCGCCCGCACCACCCTGCTCCAGCACTTCCACGGCTGGTTCGTCCGCACGGACCAGCCCGTCTTCGACCGCGACACCGCGGAGCTGATGGACTTTCGCACCCCCCAGCCCGACCAGGGCCTCTCCTTCGGCTACGTGCTGCCCATGAGCCCCAGCGAAGCCCTGGTGGAGTACACCGAGTTCTCCCCGCGCGTCCTGACGGCGGAGGGCTACGAGGACGCCGTACGGCACTACGCCGAGGACGTCCTGCGGCTCGGCGACATCGAGGTGATCTCGACCGAGACCGGAGTCATCCCGATGACGGACGGCCCGGTCGCGCGACAGGTGGGGCAGTCCGTCTTCCGCATCGGCACCGCAGGCGGCGCCACCCGCCCGTCCACCGGGTACACCTTCGCCGGACTGCAGCGACAGACACGGTCGATCGCGGCCGCCCTGCGACGGGGCCGCCGTCCCGTCCCGCCACCCGCCCACTCGGCACGCTCCCGGGCCATGGACGCCGTACTGCTGCGAGCCCTGGACAGCGGTCGGGTCGACGGCCCGGCGCTCTTCTCGCGGCTGTTCGCGAGCCTGCCCATGAACCGCCTCCTGCGTTTCCTCGACGGCCGAACCCGCCTGACCGAGGACCTGACCATCGGCCTGCGCACGCCGGTCGGTCCCATGCTCCGATCCGCGCTGGAACTGCCCGTCCTGCCCCGCCGCCCCTTCGACCAGCCCTGACCCCCTCCGCGCACCCCGCCTTCCTGGAGACCGCATGACCCTGCTGCACGACGAGAGCCTCGCCACGGCGTTCGACCACGCCGCCCGCAGCTATGACACGCTGGTGGCCGCCAACCCCGGATACCACGCACACCTGCGCCGTTCGGTGCGCCGACTCGGCCTGCCCGGACACGGCGAAGGGCTGCGCGTGCTGGACCTCGGCTGCGGCACCGGTGCCTCGACCGCCGCGCTGCGGTCCGCGCTGCCGGCCGCCGACATCACCGCCGTCGACGCCTCCGCCGGCATGCTGGAACGCGCCGCGGCCAAGCCCTGGGCGGCCGATGTGTCCTTCGTGCACGCGCCGGCGGAGCGCCTGGCCCAGGCCGGTGTGCGGGGCCCCTTCGACGCCGTCTTCGCCGCCTACCTCTTCCGCAACCTCGCCGACCCCGACGCCGTACTGAGCACGGTGAGCGCGCTGTTGGAGCCGGGCGGACGGCTCGGAGTGCACGAGTACACGCTCAGCGGCCGGCCCGTCGACCGCGCGGTGTGGACAGCGGTCTGCCGGGGCATCGTCCAGCCTGTGGCGACCGTGCTCGGAGACGGCGGGCTCTACCGTCATCTGTGGCGCAGCGTCGTCGAGTTCGACACCGCACACCGGTTCGCCGAACGGCTGCGTGCCGCGCGCTTCGAACAGGTCAGGACGCTACCGCTGCCGGGCTGGCAGACGGGCATCGCGCACACCTTCGTCGCCCGGCGCGCCGACTCGGTGCCGCGGGAGGCGCGATGAACCGCTCCGGTCAGGCCACGGGACGAGCGGCCGCTGCACCCCCGGTACGCGGCGGGACGTGCGCCGACCGCGCCGACCGTACGCGCCGGGCGGCGCGATGAACGCCGCCCGCCGGCCCGACGGCTCCCGCCGCGGCCGCGATCGCCGCGCCCGCCTGCTGCCGGCACGCCCGGGTACCGCGCGCGTCACCGGCCCCCGCCCCACGACCGCCGTCGTGGGAGGGGGCATCGCCGGACTGGCCGCGGCCACGGCACTGGCCGAACGGGGGGTGGCGGTGACCCTGTACGAGCGCGAGCCCTGCCTGGGCGGACGCGCCGGCGGATGGCCGATCGACCTCGCGGACGGCTCCTCCACCACCATGAGCCGCGGCTTCCACGCCTTCTTCCGCCAGTACTACAACCTCCGCGGTCTGCTGCGCCGCACCGACCCCCGGCTCGAACGCCTCACCGGGCTCCCGGACTACCCGCTGCGGCACAGCGAGGGCATGCGCGACAGCTTCCGCCACGTCCCGCGCACCCCGCCGTGGTCCGCGCTCGGCTTCGTCGCACTCAGCCCGTCCTTCGGCCTGCGGGACCTGCGCGCGATGAACCCGGTCGCGGCCCTTCCTCTGCTGGACGTTCGCGTCCCCGAGGTGTACGCGCGCCTCGACCGCACCAGCGCCCACGACTTCCTCGAAGCCGTCCGCTTTCCCCCGATGGCCCGCCACCTGGCCTTCGAGGTCTTCTCCCGCAGCTTCTTCGCCGACCCGCGGCAGCTGTCGGCGGCGGAGATGGTGCTGATGTTCCACATCTACTTCCTCGGGTCCGCCGAGGGACTGTTGTTCGACGTCCCCCGAGCCCCGTTCCAGGCGGCCCTGTGGGAACCGTTGGCCGACTACGTGCGGCGGCACGGCGCCGACGTACGGACCGGCACACCCGTCGAGAACATCACGCCCACCCCGGACGGCGGCTACGTGCTCACCGCCGCGGGCGGGGAACGGCGTCACGACACCGTCGTGCTCGCACTCGACGCCTCCGGCCTGCGCTCCCTCATCGGCAGCTCGGAGCGTCTCGGCGACCGCCAGTGGCGCGAGAGCGTCCGACGCCTGCGCAACGCGCCGCCGTTCCTCGTCACCCGCCTCTGGCTGGACCGCCCCGTGCGCCGTGACCGGCCCGGCTTCCTCGGCACCAGCGGGTACGGGGGCCTGGACAACATCAGCGTCCTGGAACGCTACGAGGACGACGCGGCCCGGTGGGCGGCGCGGACCGGTGGTTCGGTCGTCGAACTCCACGCGTACGCGGTACGGCCGGACGCCGCGCGCGACGTCGAGGAGAAGCGGCTGATCGAGCAGCTGCACCGCGTGTACCCGGAGACCCGCGAAGCCGGCACCGTCGACGTCCGCCACGAATGGCGGGAGGACTGCCCGCTGTTCCCCGTGGGCGGCTACCTCGACCGGCCGCCCGTACGCACACCCGAACCCGGACTCGTCCTGGCGGGCGACCTCGTCCGCACGGACCTGCCGGTGGCCCTGATGGAACGCGCGGCCACGAGCGGGTTCCTCGCCGCGAACGCCTTGCTGGAGCGGTGGGGAGTGCGGGGGCAGACGCTCTGGACGGTACCGGACCGGGGACGAGGTCCCGTGCTGCGCACGCTTGCCCGGTGGGGGAGCGCCTGACCGGACCCGGCGTGGCCGGTGCGTCACCGCCCACGTCGACCGCCAGGCCGTCGAGCCGGAGCCCCGCCGCCTGTGCACGGCCCGCGAGATCGAGCACCTCGCCGGCGTCACCTCCGCCGCGATTCGCGCGGACCCCTCGAAGGGCCGGTGGCCTGAGCCCGACGACCGCTCAGGCCCCGCGCACCGCTGGTACGGCGCCAGCGTCACCGTCACGGTCGGACAGCCCACCAGCACCGGCCGGGAAGCCGGCAGCGAGAGTGGGTGCGGTCCGTCGTCGGCTCGACGGGCCGCGCTCGACTCGCCGTGACAGGTGACGGCGTCGCAGGCTGGTACCTACCTCTAGGGTTCACCGCGCCCGCGCGCCACCGTCGTAAGGAGCACCCATGAACTCCCGCCTGGACGGACGCACCGCCGTCGTCACGGGTGCCAGCAAGGGCATCGGACTGGCCGCCGTCGGCGCCCTCGCCCGAGCCGGGGCCACGGTCGTCGCCGGCTCCCGCACCTCCACTCGCGAACTCGACGCCCTGGTCGAGCAGGGCACGGTCACCTGGGTGCCCGTGGACCTCGGCACGTCGACGGGGGCCGAGCAACTCGTCGAGGCGGCACAGGGCCGCGTCGACGTTCTGGTGAACAACGTGGGTGCCGCGCCGGCCCGCACCGGCGGCTTCCTGTCCGTGACCGACGACGACTGGCAGCACGTCCTCGACATCAACCTGCTCAGCACCGTACGGGTCACCCGTGCCGCCCTGCCGCTCATGGCGGAGGCCCGGCAGGGTTCGATCGTCACGGTCGCCTCCGTCAACGCGACCCTGCCCGACCCCATGGTGATCGACTACAGCGCTTCCAAGGCCGCGGTGGTGGCCTTCTCCAAGGCCCTGTCGAAGGAGGTCGGTCCGCAGGGCATTCGCGTCAACACCGTCAGTCCTGGTCCGGTGCAGACGGACCTCTGGCTGGCCGAGGGAGGTGTCGCGGAGACCATCTCCGCGGCCGCCGGCGTCAAGCCGCGCGACGTGGTCGCGCAGGCCGCCGCCTCGACCGTCACGGGCCGCTTCTCCAGCCCGGAGGAGGTCGCCGAGGTGATCCTCTTCCTCGCCGGCGACCTCTCGCGCAACATCACCGGAAGTGACGTGATCATCGACGGTGGCTTCATCCCGACCTGGTGACCGGCCGCGGTGCGAAGATGCAGCGCCTTCGGCCCCCGCGTAGCGTGATGCGGGAACGAAGTCCCGCGAATGATCTCGCGCCCCCACGCGCGCATTCGCCGGTTGCGCGCGTCCGATCAGTCAGCCATCACCGAGGTACGCGCGGTCGAGCGGAGGTACGGCAATGGGTACGGTCACCACCGACGACGGCACGGTCATCTTCTACAAGGACTGGGGCCCCCGCGACGGCAGGCCCGTCGTCTTCCACCACGGATGGCCGCTGAGCGCCGACGACTGGGACAACCAGATGGTGTTCTTCCTGTCGCACGGCTATCGCGTCATCGCCCACGACCGTCGTGGACACGGTCGGTCCGGTCAGCCCGCCACGGGCCACGAGATGGACACCTACGCCGCCGACGTGACCGCGTTGACCGACGCGCTCGATCTGCGGGGGGCCTGCCACATCGGGCACTCGACCGGCGGCGGTGAGGTGGCGCGCTACGTCGCCCGCGCCAAGCCGGGCCGCGTCTCCAAGGCCGTGCTCGTCAGCGCGGTGCCGCCGATCATGGTGAAGTCGGACACCAACCCGGGCGGCCTGCCGATCGAGACGTTCGACGGGTTCCGGGCGGCCCTGGCCGCCAACCGCGCCCAGTTCTACATCGACGTTCCCACGGGGCCGTTCTACGGCTTCAACCGTCCCGGAGCGAACGTGTCGCAGGGGCTGATCGACAACTGGTGGCGGCAGGGAATGACGGGCGCTGCCAACGCCCAGTATGAGTGCATCAAGGCATTCTCCGAGACCGACTTCACGGAGGACCTCCGGCAGATCGACGTCCCTGTCCTCGTGGCCCACGGAACCGACGACCAGATCGTCCCGTACGAAGACGCCGCGCCGCTGTCGGTCAAACTCCTCAGCGACGGCACGCTGAAGAGCTACGACGGGCTGCCGCACGGGATGTTGTCGACCCACCCCGACACCGTCAACCCCGACATCCTGGCGTTCCTCGAGTCCTGAACACACCGGAGTGAGCGACAGCGACAGTCCGCACGGCGCGACCGGCCCGAACCGCGTCCTGGAGAGCCCGATCGTCGGGATGTCTCCCTGGATCGTCTTCTCCGGCTGGATCATCCAGATACTGGGCCATCGTGGCGGCCATTCGCTTCACCGACTGGTACCCGAAGGTGGTCCGGGCCCGGGTCCTGCGGGAGCACGGGGAACCGGTCGCCGAGGAGCCCCGGCTCTCCGGTCTGCTGCTGCCCCTGGCCGGCCTGCTCGTTCCGGTGGGGATCGCCGTCCTCGTCCTCGAGGACACATGGGGCGGCCTGTCCCTCATCGTGCTCGGCTCCGTACTCGCCAGGACCCTGCGTGACCGAGCCGCACACCCCGTGGGTGCGGGAGGGGCTGTAGCGTGACGGCGAAGCGCAACCCCGGCCCGTGAAGTGTGGTGTGTTCCCGATGGCGTCCGCTCCCGGCAGGTTCATCCGGCAGATCCGGCTGACCCCGGGCGTCGACGACAGCCGCTACCCCTTCAGCCTTCCCGCCGTGCGGCGGCTGGCGCGTTCCGGGGCGCTCACCCTGCCGCCGGGGGTCACGTTCCTGGTGGGGGAGAACGGTGCCGGCAAGTCGACGCTGATCGAAGGGATCGCCGTGGCCGCCGGGTTCAACCCGGAGGGCGGCAGCCGCAATTTCAGGTTCGCCACCCGCGCCACCGAATCCGAGCTGGGTGAGCACCTGATCCTGGCCTGGGACGTCCGCAAGCCGCGCACCGACTTCTTCCTGCGGGCGGAGTCCTACTACAACGTGGCCAGCGAGATCGAACGGCTCGACGCGGCCGGAGGACGGCCACTGCTGCCGGCCTACGGCGGAGTGTCCCCGCACGAGCGATCCCACGGAGAGGCGTTCCTCGATCTGGCCACCCACCGCTTCGGACCCTCGGGACTGTATCTGCTGGACGAGCCGGAGGCCGCCCTCTCCGTCCAGAGCTGCCTCGCCCTTCTGGCGCGTATGCACGAACTCGCCGCGCAGGGCAGCCAGCTCCTGGTGGCCACCCACTCGCCGGTGCTCCTCGCCCTCCCGGGCGCGACCATCCTGGAGATCTCCGACGACGGCGGACTGGAGCGGGTCGCCTTCGAGCAGGCTCTCCCCGTCCGTCTGACCCGCGAGTTCCTCGAAGCACCGGGCCGGTTCCTGAAGAACCTGCTGGGCACGGGCGGGACCGAGGCGAGCCCCCACAGCTGGTACTGAACGCCGAGGCAGGAGCCGCGGCGGCCGCGGTTCACGGTCCGGGCCGGCGGCCCCAGGCGGTGATCATGCCGGGGGAGAGGTCGGCGAGCGAGGGTGAGGAGAGGTAGTCCAGCGCGTCGTCCAGTTCGCCCGCCGTCAGTGCGCTGCCGGATTCGAGGGCGTCGCGCATGCTCAGCCAGGTGTTCTTCCAGAACGCGGTGATGGGGGCGTCGACGGTCAGCGGGGGCAGGACGACCTCGGCGCCGACGTCGGCCAGCCCCAGCCGGCTCAGGATGTGGGGATAGTCCGTCATCCAGGTGATGTCGGTTCCGATCGTGTCCCGCAGCACCTGCCACATCGCCTCCATGGCCCGCCGGTAGGCGGTGTGGGGCGAGTCGGCGGTGGTCAGGTCGAGGGCGTCGCCGACGACCAGCCAGCCTCCCGGGGCCACCCAGCCGGCCAGGCGCGCCAGCACCTCCGCGTGCTGGGGCAGGTGCATCAGGACGAATCGGCAGTGGACCAGGTCGAACCGGCCCGGGTCCAGCGCCGGGTCGGTGATGTCCCCGGCCATCGTCCGCAGCCCGCTGTCCTGGGCGGGGCGCACGAATCGGGGGTCGCGGTCGAGGGCCAGCACCTCGTCGGCGCCGGCCTCCTCGGCCAGCCAGCGGCTGATCGTCCCGGTGCCGGCGCCCACGTCGAGGCAGCGCCACCCGGGGCCGACGCCCAGGGCGGCCAGGCGCGCCCGGCTCACCGTGTCGTAGGCCAGGGCGCCGTAGTCGATACGCTCGGCCTCCCCGGCCCGGTCAGGGGGGAAGAGGTCTTCGCCGTAGTGCCCGCCCTCCACTGCAACTCCTTCCCACCCCTCGTCAGAAGGGGCCCCGTGTGCCGGCGGCCGAGCCGCGATGCACCAGTGTCGGCGTGAGTTCCGAGGGGCGGGCGGGCGACGGGCGGCGGTGTCCCCCGGATGGCGGCGAACCCGAACGCGGGCAGGGCGAGTTCCGTGCGGGACCAGGACAACCTTCGGCCGATCCCGATCGTCATTCGATCATGTCGCAGATTCTCAACGGCCGTCGCTCCAGCGCGAAGTTCGACTCGGACGGCGTCCGCATCACCCGCTCCGGCCAGCAGGTCGACATACCGCTTCCCGCGATCGAGGCCGTCCGGGCCGCGGAGGCCCGGACCGTCGAGATCGTGCTCACCGACGGTACGGTCCACCGCGTCGAGGGAGACAACCCGACGGCCACCACCGCCTTCGTCGATGCCCTGAGCTCCGTACTGCCCGAGAAACGGGACCCGTCCAGCCGCGCCGTGGTCACCGACACGAGCGCGCCGCGCGACCCGGTCCTCTACGTCAGCGGGGCCCTGCTCGCACTTCTGGCGCTCGGCTACATCGGGTACGCGGTGTGGGTGACCCGCTCGCACGGAGCGCGGGTGGTCGGAGTGATCATCGGTCTGCTGCCCCTCCTGTTCGGCGCCGCCATGCTGTTCACGGGCGTGCAGGAGGCCTTCCGCCGGATCGTGCTGGCCCGGCGCGGCATCACCGTTCTCGCCGAGGCCGTCGGCAGGGAGGGCAAGAAGAACGTCGTGTACCGGTACACGACCGTCGAGGGCGCCGACCGTACGTACTCCTGCAAGCGGAACCGGCAGCGCATCCACGTGCTGTACGACCCGCAGGCGTCCTGGCGGGCCATACACGCGGACTGGCTGCCGTTCGTGCTGGGCCGGGTCGTCGTGCTGATCCTCGGGTCCTTGTTCTGGCTGTTCGTCGGCGTCGTGATGATCTTCGGAGTGCTGTGGTGACCCGCGGCCGATCACGGCCCGGTGGCCCGGTGGCCCGGTGGCCTAGAGGCCGCCGCGGTACGCGCTGCGGAGGAGGTCGACCACGCCGAGGACGACCGCGGTGTCCGTACGCCCGCAGCTGCCGTCGATCAGACCGGCGACCGCTGCGGCCAGCCGCTCGGCGTCGAACTCCGCCCCGCCTCTCGCCATGTTCAGCACCCTGTTGAGCTGCTCCAGGCGTACGGCGGTCTTCAGCCCGTCGCCTGCCTTCCACGGTTCGGCCAGCACCAGGGGGATGAGCTGCCGCACTTGTTCGGCGCCGAGCGTGGTGCAGGCGGTGCGCACCGCGTCGATGAAGCGGGGCACCCCCCACAGCACCAGGGTCAGCTCCTGCAGAGCCGTGGTGAGCGTCGCCTTCCGCGTGACGGCGACGGAGCTGTTGCGGACGTCGAGGACGGACGGGAGGAAGACGCTGAACGAGCCGCGCATACGGTTGACCGAGTGTGCCTTGAACACCAGCCGGTAATTGGTGAGGAAGGCGCGGCCGCCGATGGCTTCCTTGCCGTCCATGCCGACCAGCCACATCAGGTCGTCGAAGGCGAACCGGGAGAGCCCCGACTCCCGCACGTCGATCACCGCGTTGGCGTTCTTCTGCAGGACTATGTGTTCGCCGGGGAACAGGTCCTCGGGCGGAAAGGACAGGAACGACAAGGTCTTCCTCCGTCTACGTTTCGTTGTGCCGTCGGCCGGTGCGAACGCGTCCCCGCGACCGGCACTAGCTCCGTCTGCGCGTCACCAGCGCGACGACCGTGCCGATCCCCGCGGCCAGCAGCCCGAGCCCGCCGAAGACGAGCGGCAGCAGCCAGAGAGAGGCGAACCCGTTGATCCGCGCGTCCTCGGGGGCGTCAGCGCGGTAGAGCACCTCGACCCGCTCACCCACCTCGTACGAGGGCGGGTTGGCACCCGTGGAGCTGCGGAACCGCGTCGGTGTGCCTTGCGCCGGTGTGAACTCGACCACCGGGTACGCCGCGGGCCGGTCGTCGCTCCGGTTCCGCCGGGAGGAACTGCTGTGGTCCTTCCGCCACTCCAGGTCGACCACCGTTCCCTGGGCGCGCTTCGCGTCGCTCAGGAGCGAGATCGACTGCCCCGCGAGGACAAGTCCGATGACCAGGAACACCGACCCGAACGCGATCGTCCCGAAGATGATCCACCGGCGGGCCTTTCGCCCGCGCGCCTGCACCTGCACAACGCCCCTCTCACTCGTTCGGAGTGAGAGGGACGCTATCCCAGTGGTCCCGGTGGCCTTACTCCCACCCCGGAACATGGGTGGCCCCGCACGTGCCCTATGGCTCGGTGGGCGGGCGCGTCGTCGACCGGTAGGAGTTCCAGTCGGCCCGGCCGCCCTCGCCCAACACGCTCACGTCGGCCGCGAGTTCGGTGCGGGGACGGGTGCGCAGTTCGCGTCGCGCGACCCGGGCGACCACGGCCGGGAAGAACGGCCGCAGGGGCTGGCACCAACGCAGCCACGGCGGTGCGTAGATGTAGGGGGCGCGCCGGGCGATGCCGGTGGTCAGCCACTCGGCCACCTGCTCCGGTGCGTGGACGCGGCGTGCGAAGCCGGGCTGGTGGCGGCGCAGGGCCTTGAGCACGGGATGCTCGTCGATGCCGGCGACCATGTCGGTGTCGGTCCAGTGGAGGTAGGCGACACCGACGGCGATCCGGTCGGGCTCGACCTCGCCGCGCAGGGCCTGGGCGAAGGATTCCGCACCGGCCTTGGAGGCGCAGTAGGCACTCATCATGGGGGCGGAACCGAAGGCCGCGGTGGAGGCGATCTGGAGGAAGAAGCCATGCCTGGCCGCCAGTTGGGGGAGGAACGCCCTGGCCGTGTTGGCGGATCCGACGAGATTGACGTCGACGACCCGCTCCCACAGGTCCGCCGGAGTATCGGCGAACGGGCCGCCCGCGGCGATGCCGGCGTTGGCCACGACCACGTCGGCCGGGCCCAGCTCGTCGGCCACCCGTCGGGCGGCGGCCGCCAGCGCGGCGCGGTCGGTGACATCGGCCTCCACACACATGCTCCGGTTCGGCAGGGAGTCCGCCGTCCGGCGGAGGGTCTCCTCCTCGCGTCCCAGCAGAGCGAGGCGCATGCCGGCGTCGGAGAGCTGCCTCGCCAGAGCCGCACCGACCCCGCGCGCGGCTCCGGTCACGACCGCGACCCGCCCACGCAGGGGTGCGAGGGCTGCGGAGCGGTGCCCGCCCACGCCGAAGATGTCGCGCATGTGTCGTCCTCATCCACCAGTTTGCCGGATCACGCAGCCGTCAATCGACGTATGCCTCACGAGCGGCACGCCCTAACGGTGGGCGGGGCCGCTTCGCGCCCCGGCGTGGCCTGTCCGGAGCCGCCCGACGGTCGGACGCTGCGAGCGCTGCGGGTGCACCGTCGGGCCGAAGGCCCGGCCGTTCGGCCGGGGGAGTGGTGTCGCCTGAGTAGGTGTACTCAGGCGGGGCCGGCCGGGAACCGGCAGAATGCCCGCCATGATGTCGGGAGAGCCGGCCGGAGGGGCACCTCGGGGCCTGGGCGGGGGAGAGCACATGACGTACCGGCGCGCGGTGATACCGGCACTGGTCGGTGGACTGCTGATCACACTGCTGTTGTGGTGGGCGGGGGCCAGCACGCGAGCACTGCAACTGCCCGGAACTGGTACCGTGTTCGACGCCCAGTCCGCGAGCGAACTGCGACGCTGGCTGGCGCCCTGGGCGTACCCGTCCCGGGGCATGCCGCTGTCCGGCGGGTCCACGGAGACGACCTGGACCGCAAGCACCCAGTACGCCGATCTGTACCGCACCGCCATGCAGATCAGGTACGTGGCGGTCTTCGCGTTCTTCCTGGCGGGCGCGCTGCTTCTGCTCCGCAGGATTCCGCCGACGCGGGGCCGTACGCCGGCCACGCTGCTCGCGCTGTGGGCCTGGGGGCCGGTGGCCGGAACGCTGGCGGTGACGGTCTCCGCACCCTGGCTGATCGCCTCCATGGGACGCGGCAGCTTCCGGGTCCTGCCGCAGCTGGCGAGTGTGACCGCATCGAGCGGGCCGGTCGTGGTGTTCGCCGCGCTGGTGGCCTCCGTGCTCACCGTGGCCGTAGCGCGTGTCACCGCCAAGGGCACCGATCCCGTGCCCCGGCAGAGTGCCCCGCCGCGCGCCGCTCGTCTGGCGGCGAGCGCCGGGACCGCGGTGATCGCGTTCTCGCTGGTGATCCTGTCGTACGAGTCGGTGGCGGCCCGGATCCAGACCTCGGCCGGCGGCTCGGGGCTGCTGTCCGAGCCTGGAGACCTGCTGCGACAGTGGCTGCTGCTGGGCGGCTGGACGGGCCCGTCGACCACGCCGCTCGGCCACTGGCTGCTGTACCGGGCGGCCGACGTGGTCATGCTGGCGGTGGTGTGGTGGGCGCTGCGGCTGCTGCCCGGCCTGCTCACCCGCACCACGGTTCCCGCGATGGCGGTGGGCGCGGTCTGCGCCACCGTGCTCGGCCTGCTGGCGAGCCAGCTCCTGCACATGGCGATGGACGACACCGTCACCGTGTGGGGTCCCGTCTATCTGTTCTCGAAGCTCGGTGAGAACGTGCCAGCCGCCCTCACTTTCGGTGGCGCGGCCGGACTCGTGGCGTTCGGCGTCCTGCGGCTGGCGGGTGGCGCGCCACTGGTGGCCGCCGGGCACCCCGGCGGTGAGACCAGGACCGTGGCGGAGGACGTCCACCGGTGAGCCGGTGCCGGGGCCCGGGCCCGCGGGGCGGACGCTCACCGTAGTTCGTCAGTGCGGCCGAAGCCCCGCGAAGACCACCTCGAAGAACCGCTCCTGTCCGGCGGGGTCCGCTCCGAGCTGCTCCATCGCCCTGCCGATGCCGGCCGGCAGGGCGAGCAGCTCCGGCAGGCTCAGCTCCGGGCGGACCGCCCCGGCCCGCTGGGCTCCGGTCAGCAGTTCGCCCAGCCGATCCCGGATCGCCGTACTCGACTCCCGCAGAGCCGATCGGACGTCCCCCCCCCGGCCGCGGCCAGCGCCTCCACGAAGTCGCTTCGTCGCCGAGTGGGACCACCGGGTCCACCACCGGGTGACCGGCGGACCTTCGAGGCCGCCAACATCCAGGTGCTGCGCGTCCATGACGGTCTGATCGTCGAAAGCCGCGACCACCACGACCACTTGGCCCTCATCGTGGGCGGTGACGGCCGGTCGGAGCTGGTGACGGCGCTGGACGGCAAACAGCGCGCGTGACGTACCGGGCCCGGCTCACCCGGGTGTGCGCGCCGGAGGTCGGGAGTGCGCCCGCCGGACCGGCTTCACGCGGTCCGGCAAGGCGGTGACGGGCCCGTCGGTCAGGGCGTGAACACCTCGTCGAGGTGGTCGATCGCTCCGTCGTCGCCCAGGTGGTACTTGAAGACCAACCCGCTGTTGGGATGCGCTTCGAGCCAGTCGAGGAATTCCTGGACCCCGATGTGCTGATTCTCCGTGCCGGCGACGATGGGGTCGGTGGCGGTGACGTAGGCGGCCTGGTCCATGGGCAGGTAGACCTCCTTGCCCACGGTTTCGAACGGCGCACCGTCGGAATCGGCGGGAGCACAGCCCCAGTTGCCGTACCTGACGATCAGGCCGAGGGAACCGCCCTCGGGGGTGTAGCGGTAGACCGCGATCTCGTCGGGGGAGATGGGCATCTTGTGGTCGCAGCCGCTGGTACCGTCCGCGGCACTCGGAGCGGCCGGCTCGGCGGGTGCCGGAGTGGCGGCCGCGGACGGCGACTTGGCGCTGCCCGGCGCCCTGGTCGGTGTCGCGGCGGGCTTCGCGCCGGCCGTGGTGGAGCCGGTCTTCGTACCGTCCGCCGCCGGCTCGGCCGTCGCGGTGGGGCCGCCGGCCGAAGAGGTGTCCGTGCCGCCGTCTCCATCGCAGGCCGTGAGCGTCAACGCCAGGACGGCGATGGCGGACGCGCTCACCACGGTCCGATGGAGAACGGCGATGGGTCTCTGGCGGACGTTCTGTCTGTTTCTGGCCACGGTGGCCCCCTTCTGCTCCTGCTGGTCGCAGCCCCTGCGAGGCTGATGCCTGTCGCAGAGACGGATGATTTCAGGCCAGGACCAGTTGCGGCGGACGGGGGGTCGTTGCCGACTCGTGACGAGCCTGCGCACGCGGGGGACGGCTTCGTGGCCTCGGTGCGGGCCGGGAGCGCTACCGGGGGTTCACCCACAGCGCCGAGGCGTGGGCGCAGAGGTCGCCCGCCGCCGTGGTCAGGGCGACGCCCATCCGATGCTTGCGCCCCTCCTCCGAGACGACCCACGCGTACGAGATCAGCCGCGCGGACACCGGCACCGGCCGGAGCAGTTGCGCGGTGAGGGACGCCGTCACCGCCCCCTCCCGCATGCTGCCGAGCAGTCGGCCCGCAGCGTTCCCGGGGCAGTCGAGCGCCCCCCACACCAGTTCCGGCCGCAGCTCCCCCTCGGCGTCGGCGAGCGCCGGTCCGGCGGTCCAGGCGGTGGCCACGAGATCCCGTCCCGGTACCACTCCGCAGTGCTGGCGCAGCCCGGTGTCGGGCGTACGGTCGAGTCCGCATCCGAAGCAGTCCACGGCACCTGCCGGCGGAGCCGCGCGGTACGCCTCGGCCGCCGCGTACGCCTCGTCCCAGGAGGGCGGTTCGGGGACGTCGAGGCGCACCTCGTCGGGCGTCGCCACCGCGAGCAGGCCGTCCGCGCCGGTCAGTACGGCGCCGCCGTCGTCGGTCCCGGTGAGTTCCACCGGCACCTCCACCGGCGTCGGCCGCCGGAAGTCCACCCGTACGGTCTTGGCCGGCGCGCGCCCGGCGAGGACTCCCGCCACGTACCCGCCGAACGCCACCCCCGGATAGCCCCGCAACCGGCCCGGCACCGTGATCGTCCCGATGTCGGTCATGCGCCCACCTCGCCCTCGTCGGACGGCGCCGTCCGGCCGGCCTCGTCATGGGCGAGCAGGGACAGGAGCGAGGCGACGGTCAGTCCCAGCCCGGCCTCCGCCGGGTGGCGGAGGATCTTGCCGGGGTCGATCCGGTAGGTGTTGGACCGGCCCTCGCGGGTGTGGGAGAGGTACCCGTCCTGCTCCAGATCGGTGATGATCTTCTGCACGGCGCGGTCGGTGAGCCGGCAGTGCGCGGCGATGTCGCGGATGCGGGCGTTGTGGTCGTCCGCGATGGCCGCGAGTACGCGGGCATGGTTGGTCAGAAAGGTCCATCCACTGTGTGGCTCGGGCACTGCGTCCATGCCGCCAAGTCTAAGGGTCCACGGTTCACGCATTCAAAAACACGTACTTTATTTCGCGCATTGGGTGACGTATTTTGGCTCCCGGGGAATCTGGCCACCAGGTGTCGGAGGGCGCCATGCAGAAGCCGGCCGAGTACCACAAGTCCCTCATGACGCGAGGTTGTCTCCCGCGAGACGGAGGAAGCGGCCCCGGCCCCCTGCCGCCGGGCCGGCTGGTCGTCTCGTACACCTCGGTCGGGCCATGGACACGTGCGACGGTCCGCGGCGAACTCGACCTGAACGCCGGTCGCCAACTGCAACGAGCGCTGCACCGAGCGCTGACCGGTTCGGCCGAGGGCCTCGACCTGGACCTCACCAGACTCGACTTCTGCGACTGCGCGGGTCTGAACGTCCTGCTGGACCTGCGGCGGCAAGCCCTCCGGCAGCACAAGACCCTCACCGTCTCCGCCGCCGGCCCCGCGGTCGGGAGGCTGCTCGACCTCATCGGGGCGCGTGAGCTGCTCGCCGACCCGGGTGCGCGCTCCGGCCGGCCGTGAGGCACCGCCCGCCCGCTGGAGTCACGCCGTTCAGCCGTCGCCCGCACCGCTTCGTGGAGGGATGCGCAGGGCGAGGAGCGCGACGTCGTCGTGGCCCGGCGGGCGGACACGGCGCAGGAGCTGGTCGGTGAAGGACGGCAGGCGGCGGTGGGCGAGGGCGGCGGCGTGTTGCCGCAGTCGGCGCAGGCCCTCGTCGAGGGGCTCGCCGGGCGCTTCGATGAGGCCGTCGGTGTACAGCAGCAGGGTCGAGCCGGGTGGCAGCACGGTGGTGGCGTCCGGGCGGGGGAGGTGTACCCCGGTGCCCAGCAGCAGGCCGTGGCCGTCGGTGAGGTAATCCGCCAGCCCGTCGTGGGTGACGAGCAGCGGTGGGGGGTGGCCCGCGTTGGTCCAGGACAGTTGCCAGTGTCCGTCGGCGGTCTGGGCGAGGCGGGCGAAGATCAGGGTGGCCATGGCCACGTCGGTGATGTGGTGGATCGCCTCGTCGAGCCGCTCGGTGACCCGGCTGGGCGTGTCCTGCTGGGACCAGGCGTAGGCGCGCAGCATGTTGCGCACCTGAGCCATGCCCGCCGCGGCCTCCAGATCGTGGCCGACGACGTCTCCGATGGCCAGGGCGGTGGCCCCGTCGGACAGGGTGAATGCGTCGTACCAGTCGCCACCGACCTGTGAGGCGTCCGGAGCGGGCAGATAGCGGACGGTCAACTGGAGCCCGGGCACGCGCGGCATCTGGGGCAGCAGGTGCTTCTGCAGCGTCTCGGCGACCGCTCGCTGGCGTTGGTAGAGGCGGGCGTTGTCCAGCGCGAGGGCGGCCCGGCGGGCGATGTCCTCCAGCAGGGACAGGTCGGCGACGGTGAAGTGTCCCGGCTTCCGGGCGCGGCCCAGCGTCAGGGCACCCAGGACGTCCCGGGTGCTGCGGATGGGCGCGATGGCCGCCGAGTGGATTCCGGTGGCCTCGAACAGCCGGCGCTGTTCGACCGCGATGCCGGAGTCCGGGGCGCCCCGGTAGGTCTCGGGTCCGGCCAGGGTGGAGGCGACACCGCGCAGGGCACGGGACAGCGGCATCGGCGACTCCTCGGGAATCGGCGGCATCGGTCCCTGGAGGTCCTCGTGCCGCACCAGAACGTCACCGTCCGCCTGCACCACCGAGGTCCGCCACACCTCGTCGGCCTCGGTGATCAGATCGATGACGACCCAGTCCGCCAGCCGGGGCAGGAGCAGTGCCACCAGTCGGCGCAGCGCCTCGTCGACGTCGAGGGTGGAGGTCAGTCTCGTGGTGGTCTCGGCGAGCAGGGACAGCCGTTCCAGGTCGGTCAGCGATTCGGCGGCCTGGTCCGTGCCCGGTCCGGTGCCGTGCGCCTTGTCGAGGCCGTGGAAGACCACGAGCGCGCCGGTTCCGTGATCGCCCATGGCGTACGGGGTGATCATCCAGGAGATGGGCAGCAGGGACCCGTCGCCATGGACGAAGTAGTCCTCGTCGGCCTGTGCCGGACGTCCGGCGTGGAACGCCTGCCGCATACTGCACTGCGTCGCGGGCAGCGATTGCCCCGAAGGCCCGCGATGCAGCAGGTCGTGGGCGTCCTGGCCGATCAGTTCGTCGGTGCGTCGGCCGAGCAGCTGTGCGGCGCCGGTGTTGACGGCGACGATACGGCCCTGGTCGTCCACCGCGTAGGCGGCGACGCCGATGGCCTCCAGGGTGATCTGGCCGGTGGGTATCGCCTCGGACTCAACCCCGGGAACATCCGCCTTGTCCTGCCCCGTCATGCCCTCGCCTCCTGGATGTCGAGCCCGTGACCTCGGCGCCGTGTCCGCCGGGCGCCCGGCTCTGTCCTCCCACGCCTTCACCCCTCGTATGCCCAGCCGTCGCGAAAGAACCAGCCGTGCCGTCCGGCGATCTTGGTGGACGGGCGGTCCGGGCTGGTCGGAGACGAGTGCGCAGTCGTCGCCCGACGCGGCGGCGCTGCGGAGACGGGTTCCCCGTCGGATGCATCCGGCGTTCAGGTCCGTACGGAACTACGGGTGAGGGGACGGGGCGACCTACCCGTCCGAGCGCCCGCTGCCATGTGGGATGCACGGGAGGCGGCGCGCTCCTGGGCCCCCTTGCACGGCGGTGCGGGGGCCCGGTCCGACACCTCTCCCCGTCAGCGGGCGGCGCCGGTGAGCGCGAGGAAGTCGTCAGGTCGAAGGAGCGGGGTGCTGACCGAGGGCGCGGACGAGAAGGCGGAGCAGGCCGCGGTACGGACCGCCGGCCGGCGTGGCCATGAGCTGGGCGCGGCCGCACGGGAGGAGACCCGCCCGGGCCGTCTGGGCCCGGAGCGTGGGCTGCCCGCGTGCGAGGGCCTGCTCGACGCGTACGGCTACGAGCCCGTCCGGGAGACCCCCACCCGGCTGCGGCTGCGCAACTGCCCCTTCCACCCGCTGGCCGCGAAGGCTCCGGACCTGGTCTGCGGGATGAACCAGGCCTTCCTCAGCGGGTACCTGGACGGCCTCGAGGTCAACGGGGTCGAGGCCGTCCTCGCCCCGCACCCGGGGGAGTGCTGCGTACGGCTGGGACCGAACGACACCGCCCCTGACGACACCGCCCACGGCGACCCGGGGGCCGACGACCGCTGACGCCACGCGGGGTGTCAGCGGCTCCTCCCGTCCCACGGCCTGGCGGGCGATGACGTGGACGACGGCGCCCGGCGCGGCGCCGTGGACGCACAGCGCTGTGAGCAGTACGACGGGGTCGTCCAGTAGGGCGGTGGTGATGACACCGACAGAACCCGTGGCGCCGCCGAGACGGCCGGTCGGTCACGGACGGCGCGGGCGGGGAAACGGTCGCGGAGCGTCGACGGTCCAGCCGAGCCTGGTCAGTGCGGGGCAACCGCCTCGATGAGCGCGTCGGCAGCCGTCTCGATGCCTGCGGGCGTGGACCAGCGGCCCAGCGTCAGCCTCAACGCCCCGAGCGCGCGGGCCGGTTCGAGTCCCATGGCGGTCAGCACCGGCGACGGGGTGTGGGTGCCGCTGTGGCAGGCCGAACCCGTCGAGGCCGCGATGCCGTGCGCGGCGGCGAGGAGTTCGTGTCCGAGCACGCCGTCGATGCGGACGTTCAGGGTGTTCGGCAGGCGCGCCTTCTCGGGGCCGTTGAGATGGACGCGGCCGGGCAGTGCCGTCCTCAGCCGCTGATGGAGGTCGTCGCGCAGGGTCGCGATCCGGTCCGGTGTGCCGTCGTCGAGCTCATGGGCCGCGATACGGGCGGCGGCGCCGAGGGCGACCGCCAGGGCGACGTTCTCCGTGCCGGCCCGCAGCCCCTGCTCCTGCGGGCCGCCGTGGACCACGGGCTCCAGCCGCACGCCGTCGCGCACATAGAGCGCGGCCACGCCCTTCGGCGCGTACATCTTGTGCCCCACGACGGTGAGGAGGTCCACGCCCAGCTCGCCGACGTCGAGGGGGATCCTCCCCGCGGCCTGGGCCGCGTCGCAGTGGAAGAGAGCCCCGCGTTCGTGCGCGAGGGCGGCGAGTTCGGTGACCGGTTGGAGGGCGCCCGTCTCGTTGTTGGCGGCCATGACCGACACCAGCACCGTCGCCTCGGTGAGCGCGGAGGCCAGCGCGGCCGGGTCGACCTGCCCGTCGCCGTCGACGGGCAGCACGGTGACGCGCGCTCCGTGCAGGCGCTCCAGGGACCGGCAGCTCTCCAGTACGGCCGGGTGCTCGGTGGCCTGCGTGATCACATGCGGCCGTGAGCGCCCGGAGGCCAGCACCGCGCCGCGCAGTGCGAGCAGATCGGCCTCCGAACCGGAGCCGGTGAAGACCATCTCGCCGGTGCGGGCCCCGATGAGGGCGGCGACCCGGGCCCGGGCCTCACCCAGCGCGCGCCGGGGCTCGGCGCCGTAGGGGTGGCTGCTGGAGGGATTGCCGAAGAAGCCGGTCAGGTACGGGATCATCGCCTGGACGACCCGTGGGTCGACGGGCGTGGTGGCGTTGTAGTCCAGGTAGACGGGTCCGTCGGGCGGCCCGGGGAACGGCGGCAGCATGGCGGCGGCGTCGCCCCGGCCGGTCATGCCGTCGTCGAGGCGGACCGCAGGTGTGCTGGTGCCCTCCACCGTCATCCTCCGTGGATCCATGGAACAGCGTAGGTGAGGGTGGCGCGCTACGGCCACGGCTCCCTCACACCATTACGGATCTTGGAGGACTGCTCGGGGATTTCCCTGCCGACGGGCCGAGTGTGTCCCGCCCCGGCGAGGCGGGGCCGCCCCGGGGGCGGACCCGTCCATGAACGCAACACCCGGATGGCGCCCGGGTGTTGCACTCACGCTCCGGACGAGGGGTTCACGGACGCCAGTCCGCCTCCAGGTCGTGGGAGTCGGTCTTCGTGAGCTGGGTCAGGCCGGTGCCGTCGGCCCGCACCAGATAAAGGTGTTCGGGGTCCGCGTCGTCGCCACCGCCCCGGGTGAAGACCAGACGCTTGCCGTCCGGCGACCACGAGGGGTTCTTGTCGTTGCGGCGGGACGCGGTGATGCGGTGCAGCCCGGTGCCGTCGGGGCGGACGAGGTAGAGACGGGCGAAGCCGGAGGAGTCCACGCGGCTGAACGCGATGCGGTTGCCATGAGACCAGTCGGGCGTCCAGTCGTGCGATCCGGACCCGGTGACCGGTGTCTGCGCCAGGGTGGACAGCCGGATCCGCATCACCCTGCTGTGCCCGCTCGCGTCCGCACGGTTGAACGCCAGGTACTTGCCGTCCGGCGACCACGTCGGGTGGAGATCGTCCGCCGCCGTGTGGGTGAGCCGAACGGCCGGAGAGCCGTCGATGTCGGCCACGTAGATCTCGCGCTGGGTGCCGACCGGTTTGGCGTAGGCGATGCGCTTGCCGTCCGGGGACCACGCCGGGTCGGAGGCGCCCTCGGTGCCGGGAACGGCCTTCAGTCCGCCGCCCGTGGTCTTCATCGTCCAGATGCCGTCGACGGCGCCCCCTGATCCGTAGCGGACGAAGGCCACCCGCTTCCCGTCCGGGGACCAGCTGGGCATCACGTCGCTGACGGTGGCGGTGTGGGTGAGCGCGACGGGCGCCCCGCCACCGGGGGAGATCGCGTACAGGTCCTCGACCGGCGCGGTCGCGGTGTAGCGGGCGAAGACGATCGAGTGGTCCGTAGCCGCCCCCGCGTCCGCCGCCCCGCCGAGGGTCAGCGGTACGGCCATGGCGAGCGCCGTGGCCGCGACCGTCGCCCGCAAGCGCCGTGTCGTGCCGCTCGCTCCGGATCCACCGATGCTCCGAATCCTTCCGGCGGGTCTTCCGTCGCGGTGCCGTCGGTACGTCAAGGTGTCCACCCCGTCTCCTCCCGGCGGCCCCCCGCGGGCCGCTCCGGGCGGTAAAGATCCCACCGGGCGGAGCGGCAGGGAAGCGACGGTGCCCGGTGGTACGCGCCCTGTGACAGGTTCCGTACGCCGCTGTCACACGGGACGGGCGCGGCGGCCGTGGGCCGGGCCCGACCAGGTCCACGGAGGGCTGTCCGGACGCCGCTCACGTGTCCGCGAGGAGTGGATCGAAGAGGGCTGAGCGGTGCCGGCCCGACATGAACGCGAGGAAGTCGTTGATGAAGGCGCTCCGGCCGTAGGTGCCGTCGGCGGCGTCCATGTCGTGGTGGAAGGCGGTGCGGAACAGAGTGCGGCCAGAGGCGGAGGGCTGCCGTCACTGTGCCGAAATGCACCGTTCGCGCCCCCTGTCACGCTGACGACCTCACCCAGAGCAGCGTGATCCGACGGGCCGTGGGAGTTCCCCCGTTCACCCCTGGAACAGCAGTCCGGGCCGGTGTCCTCGCCCCGCCGCCCGGGCCATGCGGAACGATCCGGCCGCATTCGGCGATCATGATCCGTGTGACACGGGGTAGGCACGGCCGGTGAATCGTGAACCATTCGAAGAACGGAGGCACTGTGCCGACACCGAACCCGCTCGAACCGACCGGTCCCGTCGCCGCCGACAGGCTCGCCGTCGCGTGGCCGGGCTGGATGCGTGAGCACGCCGCGGCCTGGGTCGAAGTCCCGCTGCGCATCGCGCTCATCGTGGTCGTCCTGGCCGTCGTCCGCTCGGTCGCCAAGCGGGCGATCACGCGTGTCGTCCAGCACATCCTGGAGCCCTCGGGCGGCGACGGCGCTGCACGGCGGCCGCGTTCGGACCATGGGGTCGCCGTCCTCCACCGCGACCGCTCCCGCGCCCGGCAGCGACGTGAGCAGCGGGCCCGCACCATCGGCTCCGTGCTCAGCAGCGCGGTGACCATCGTGCTGTTCCTGATCGGGACGGCCATGATCCTCGATCAGGTCGGCATCGCCCTGGGGCCCCTCCTGGCCAGCGCCGGCGTGGTCGGCCTGGCGATCGGCTTCGGTGCGCAGAGCCTCGTCGCCGACTACCTGTCCGGGCTGCTCATCATGATCGAGGACCAGTACGGAGTCGGTGACTCGGTCGATCTGGGCGAAGCCGTGGGAGAGGTCGAACACGTCGGTATGCGGTTGACCCATGTGCGTGACCTCAACGGCGGTCTGTGGCACATCCGCAACGGCGAGATCCTGCGCGTCCGCAACGACAGCCAGGACTGGGCCCGCGCCGTCCTGGACGTCGCCGTGGCCTACAACGCCAACCTCGACGACGTCTACCGCGTGCTGGAGGAGGCGGGACGCGCCGTGCGCCAGGACCCCGCCTTCACCGACCTGCTGCTCGAGGACCCCACCGTGTGGGGCGTGCAGTCACTGGACGCCGACGGGGTGGTCGTCCGTATCGCGGCCAGGACCGTCCCCCTGCAGCAGTGGGCCGTCACCCGCGAACTGCGCCGCCGGGCCAAGGACGCCCTCGACGCCGCCGAGATCGACATCCCGTTCCCGCAGCGCACCATCTGGCTGCGCACCGACGACTCCGCGGACGAGGGCGTGTCGCCCACGCGCTGAGGGCGCGCCCGTTCCCGCACATCCCCTGAGCGGGGTGGCCGTCGGTGCCCGGTCGTAGGCGGTCCGCCGGGTCCCACCCCCTCGCCGCTCGCGGACAGGGAGAGGTCAGCTCCGACCGTCTTCCGTCCACGGGCGGAGCTTCTCCGGATTGCGGACCGCCCAGATGCGGGTGATGCGGTCGCCGGTGAGGTCGAAGGCCGCCACGGTCACGGTGACGCCCGAGCGCTGGGCGACCAGGCCGGGCCGGCCGTTGACCGTCCGCTCCAGGAGCGTCAGCCCGGGGGCGAGGGTGGCGATGTGGATCAGGTACTGGGCGATGCGGTCGCTGCCCTCGACCGGGCGGCGGACGGCGCCGACCATCCCGCCGCCGTCGGCGGCCATCGTGGCGTCCGGGTCGAGGAGGCCCACCAGGGCCTCCATGTCCCGTGCCTCCCACGCCTGCTTGAAGAGCCGCACGAGACCGGCCTGCCCGGCCTTCGGGACCGCCGGTGCCTGTGCGGCGCGAACACGGCGGCGGGCGGAGGACGCCAGCTGCCGGCAGGCCGCGGGGGTACGGCCGACGATCTCGGCGATCTCGGCGAAGGAGTACCGGAAGACGTCGTGGAGGACGAACGCCACACGTTCGGCCGGCGTCATCGACTCCAGCACGACGAGGAAGGCCATGTCGACCGACTCGTCCAGGGTGATCCGGTCCGCCGGGTCGGCCCCGTCGCCGCCCGCCGGCCCGCTGATCCACTCCGTACGGTCGGGCAGCGGCTCGGGTATCCACTCGCCGACGTAGCGCTCGCGCCGGACCCGCGCCGAGCCGAGCAGGTCCAGGCAGACACGGCCGGCCACCGTCGTCAGCCAGGCGCCGGGCGACCGGACGGCCTCCTGCTGCTGCCGTGACATCGCGTACCAGCGGGCGTAGGCCTCCTGCACCGCGTCCTCGGCCTCGGTCAGTGAACCGAGCAGCCGATAGGCGACGTTGACCAATTGGCGCCGCTCCCCGACGGCCGTCCCCGGCCCGGATCCGTCGTGCCCCTGCTCGGGTGGGGTGCTCATGTCGCCTCACATTTTCCGGGCCTGCGTCGTCGGACCACCGAGACACTACCGATCACCGCCGTGAGGCAGAGAAGGGGACCACGCCATGGCCATCACCCGGACTACGGCCGAACAGCGCGGCCTTACGTTCCTTCAGGTCGCGATCGCCCTGCAGACCTTGTGCATCTTCTTCCAGGCGGTCACCGCCGGAGTGCTGCTCTCCTCGTCCCACGGAGAGGTGCTGCACGGTGTCGGGGCGCGCGTGATGTACGGCGCGTCGATGCTGTACGTGCTTGCCGCGGTCCTGGCGTGGAAGCCGGGCGGAGGGTCGCCCCGTCCCGTCCTGCACGCCTCCGGCTTCCTCGTACTCGCCTCCGTGCAGGTGGTGTTGGGCATAGCGCACATGCCGTCGCTCCATGTGCCGCTGGGAGTCACGATGTTCGCCCTGAGCGTGCTGGCGCTCGGGCAGGCACTCGCCGCCCGGTTGCCCGGGCGCGCGGGGGACAGGCCGTAGCCCCCCGAGCGACGGACGGGCCAGGCATACGGCGGTGACCTCGGGATACCCGCCTCTCATGAGGATTCCGGCGGGTTTGTACGACGCTGATCGGTCGCTGGCCAAACAGGCTGCCGCACACATTCCCCCTGATGTCGGCAGGGTGTTGTCGGCGGTGGAGGAAGCCGCCGAGAGCACGAAGCTGTGGTGGGGCGCCGCCGTCGCGATGGCATGGCTGGGCGGGCGGCGCGGCCGCAGGGCGGCGGTGACCGGCCTGACCGCCCTGCTCCTCGGCCAGCTCGTCGCGAACGGCCTGGGCAAGCGGCTGGCCGACCGGCCTCGGCCGCCGAAGGAATGGTTCCCCCACGACGAGGTGGACGACCGCCCCGACTCGTCGTCGTTCCCGTCCGGTCACACCGCGGCCGCCGTGGCCTTCACGGCGGCCGTGGCGTCGGCCTGGCCCGCCGCCGGGGCCGTATGTGCGCTGCCGGCCGCCCTGGTCGCGCTCGAACGGGTGCAGAGCGGTGCGCACTATCCGACCGACGTCGCCGGCGGTGCCGTCATCGGCCTGGCCGGCGCCTGGCTCACGCATCGAGCTCCGCGTCCGACAGCGCGCCACCGGGCCTAGGGCGGCCACCCACCCCCTCGCGCGGACCTTCCGGCACGCCGGTCGAGTCCCGCATCGGGCTTCCGTCCCGTCCGGGACGCCGAGCGACGATTGACTCGCCCGTTCGGGGTACTCGCGCGCTCGTCGGACGGCCGGGCGAGGGTTCCAGCCCGGCCTGCGGAATCACAGAGGAACGGAGGTGACGCCGTGTCGACCACGCAGCCGCACGACACCGCATCCGAAGGCAGTGTGGACCGCTCAGGTCAGGAGCCGGTGGGCGAGTTGGTGCAGCGGGCGTCGCAGCAGCTGACGGAGCTGGTGCGGGGTGAGCTGAGGCTGGCGCAGGCGGAGATGAAGGAGAAGGGCAAGCGTTACGGCAAGGGGGGTGGCCTGTTCGGCGGCGCCGGCGTCGTCGGCTTCCTGATGCTGGAAGCGCTGGTCGCCACCGCCATCGCCGCGCTGGCGGTGCCGTTGCCGGTGTGGGCGGCGGCACTGATCGTCACCGCGGTGCTGGGTGTGATCGCCGCGGTGATGGCCATGAGCGGAAAGAAGCAGGTCGACCAGGCCGCGCCGCCCGCGCCCGAGAAGACCGTCGAGAACGTGAAGGCCGATGTGGCCACGATCAAGGAGAGTGCGCACCGATGACCCAGCCGCCCCACGACGAGCCCTCGGCCTCCAGCCCCGAGGAACTGCGCGAGCAGGTCGAGCAGACCCGGACCGAACTCGGGCAGACCGTCGAAGCGCTCGCTGCCAAGGCCGACGTCAAGGCGCGCACGCAGGAGAAAGCCGCCGAGGTCAAGGAACAGGTCGCCACGAAGGCAGGCGAGTTGAAGGTGCAGGCCGCACTCAAGGCCGGTGAACTGAAGGCCAAGGCTGCCGACTTGGCGCAGCAGGCGCAGGACAGTCTGCCCGACCCGGTGAAGGACAAGGCCTCCCGCGCGGCGGAGCAGGCCCGGACGAAGGCGGCCCGGGCCGGTCAGCTGTGGGAGGAGAAGGCACCCGAACCGGTACGGCAGAAGACGGCCCGGGGCGCACGCGCGGCGCGGGACAACCGCAACGTGCTGCTCGCGGCCGCCGGCGTGGCCGCCGTGGTGTGGCTGGCCTGCCGCCGGAAGGGATGAGCCGGCCGCGGGCGACCCGTCTCGCCCGCGGCCCGG
This sequence comes from Streptomyces sp. 1222.5, assembly GCF_900105245.1. Classification (NCBI taxonomy): domain Bacteria; kingdom Bacillati; phylum Actinomycetota; class Actinomycetes; order Kitasatosporales; family Streptomycetaceae; genus Streptomyces; species Streptomyces sp. 1222.5. The sequence continues at coordinate 8,249,189 of NZ_FNSZ01000001.1, forward strand.
TCGGCCGGCCCCGGCGTTCCCCGCCATGGCCGGCGCGCACAGGAATGGAGGAGGGCCGGCAGGGATACCCGCATCTGACGGGTACGGACACCCGGCCCTCCCACCTGGCCGGTACGGATCCCGGCCCTCGTGTCCTGCCGGTACCGACACCCGGCCCTGCCCCTGCGATCAGCACCCGACGAAAGACGCCCACCTCATGTCCGATCAGCAAGCCTCCACCGCTCTGATGGCCGCAGCGGTCGTCGCCGTCGTCCTGGTCGCCCGCGCCGCGGCCCTCCACCAGGGCGGCCTGAGCCCCACCGCCCGCGCCGTCCGGCGGCTGCGCCGCCGCCTCACCTCCGGCACGGTGCACGGCGCGCCGTCCGCGGCCGGAGTCCCGGACGACGCCTTCTCCCCGGTGCTGGAGGCGGAACAGCACGTGTACGGCTACTGGCAGCAGGTCCGGACGCGTCCGGAGCCGCCCGAGTGACACCGACGGCCCGGGGAACCCGTGCGGCCATGGCTGTCGACCACACCCGAGCACCCGTTCTCGAAGCGCTCGTCGAGTACGGTCGCACTCGGCAGACGTCGTTCAGCCCACCCGGACACAAACAGGCACGCGGCGCCGATCCCTCCTGCGGGAGATCCTCGGTGACGGCGTCTTCCTCGGCGACGTCCTGGCCTCGGGCGGTCCGGACGACCGGCTCACCCGTGGACGGGTGCTGGAACGGGCCGAGAAGCTGCTGGCGGATGCCGTCCACGCCGAGCGTTCTTCGGGCCGGCGGAGCACGTGCCGACGGCCGCGGCCGCGGGGCGCGTGGCAGCGGAGATGATCACGCCCTACCCCCCCGGGGATTCCCGCCGTACTGCCCGGTGAACGCCTCACGGAACCGGTGCTGTGCTGTCCGTCCACCGGGCGGCAGGCGGGCATGAACCTGCCCGACGCCGGTTCCCCGGACCTCGAGACGATCAGGGTGGCCGCACCGGCGGCCGACTGACACGGTCGGACGAGTCCGCGGGCGCCGCGGAGCGGGGAGGCGGCCGGGGGACCGGCTGCCTCCCCTGTGGTCAGGCCGGCATTCGCAGCAGAGCGAGGGGTGCGGAGGTCGGCTGCTCGGATCCCCCGGCCGGCTCGACGGTGATGCCGACGCCCGAGGCCCGGCCGACCGCTCCCTCCATGAGGACGGCCTGACTGCTGCGGCCGGGGTTCATCAGCCCGGCCGAGCGCATCTTCCCGCCGTCGGCGAACCACAGTTGGTACACCTTGCCGTGCGGCGGGGCCGGCATGCGCGAGGCGACGAACACGGCCTCATCGCGTCCGGCGGACACCACCAGCGTTCCCGCGCCTCCGGCCACCTTCGCCGAGCGGCTCCGGGCATCGGGAGCCGCCAGCACACGGGCCAGCTCGTCGGCGTGCCGCTGCGCCCGGACCACCTGCCGGTGCGCGTCCTGGGCGCGTTCGTACTGCCATGCGGCGGTGCCACCGAACGCGACCGCGGCGGCGACGCTCGCGGCCAGCGCCCACCGGGCCGGCCCGCGCCACCGCGGCACCAGGCGGCGGACCTGCTCGGCCCGGGCGACGTCGGGGTCCACCTGGCGCACGGTGGTGACGCGGCCGAGAACCTGATCCCGCATGGCGCGGTGGACCGGCGTGGTGGCCGCCAGGGCCAGGCGTGCCGCTGTCGCGGTGAACTCGGCGATCTCCTGCTCGCACGCCTCGCAGCCGGTGAGATGGTGCTCGAAGGCGGCGCGCTCGTCGTCGGGCAGCGCGTGCAGGGCGTAGGCGCCGGTGAGACTGTGCAGATCGGTGACGCTCATGCGGTCACCCCCAGGCAGTCGCGGAGCCGGATGAGACCGTCCCGCAGGCGGGTCTTGACCGTACCCAGCGGCAGCGCCAGCGCCTCGGCGACCTGCCGGTAGGTGAGCCCCTGGTAGTAGGCCAGGGTGACGGACTGGCGCTGCAGCTCGGTCAGGGTGCGCAGGCAGCGGCGTACCTGCTCCTGCTCCAGGCGGCTCTCGACCTGCTCGGTCACCTCGTCGTAAGCCGGTGTCCGCTCCAGCAGGGCGGCCTTGGTGTCGCGTGCGGCGGCGGCCTCGACCGAGCGGACCCGGTCCACCGCCCGCTGGTGCGCCACGGTCAGGATCCAGTTGATGGCCGACCCGCGCTCGGCTCGGTAGCGGGGAGCGGTGCGCCACACCTCGACCAGGACGTCCTGGGCGACCTCTTCCGACTGTGCCTGGTCGCGCAGGACCGCGCGGACGACTCCGAGGACGGAGCCGGCCACCGCGTCGTAGAGCGCGGCGAACGCCTCGTGGTCGCCCAGGGCCACCTCCCGCAGCAGTTGTTGCAGATCAGGCCCGGGAGAGGGCTTCCTGCCGATGAACACGGCTTCCTTCACAACGTTCCTCTCACGGGTGCGACAAGCCACAACATGCCCGCGTAATCCGGTACCAGGCGCCGCCCGGATTGGTCCGTCGGGAATCGTCCTCCTGGTGCCGCGCCGGAGGAGGTCACACGGCATGCGACGGGGGCGGCCCCGATGCTCGGAGCCGCCCCCGTGGCGCACGGGAATCCGCCGGTGGCCGACGCCCTTGGCCGACTCCTTCGCTTCACGGACCCTGCCCGCGGCCCCGGCCGCGCGTCCCTTGGCAGTCAGCGCCTCGTTGCCCGTGGCGCGTCCGGCTTGCCTGGGCGGCCTCGCCGACTGCCTGCTCGGCCTTGGCCCGGACCTTCTCAAGGCATGATCCACGCCCGCGGAGGTGTGGCACGCGGGATGCGGGAGAAAGGGGAACAGCGCGACCCACCCCCATGCCCCGCGTCCCGTGAAAATAACTCATATTTTGTGTGCTTGTAGGGGCGAAGTAAGGGCATTCGGTGGCCAGGAGGTTGATAACAATGGTTCCCCTGCTTCTGGTTCTTCTTCTGGCTCTGATCCTCTTCGGCGCGGGCTTCGCACTGAAGGCGCTGTGGTGGATCGCGGTGATCGTGCTGGTGCTGTGGCTGCTGGGCTTCGTGGTCCGGCCGGCCGGCAGTGGCGGCCGCAAGGGTCGCTGGTACCGCTGGTAGAGGCGGGCGCTCGGCACCGCAGCGCGCCGCAAGGGAAGTAGGAGTGAGGCCCGGCCGGACACGGCCGGGCCTCACTCGCGTGGAGATCCGGCACGGCAGAGACGGCTGGATGAAATCGGTCCCGATGGGTGGGAGGCGGGCCTATCGGACGCACCGCGGGGTAGGCGAGCAGAGCGGCGGCCCCGCGGAATCAGCAGTGGAACCTGCGCCTCCAAGTTCTACGGGGCCGCTGCGCAGGCGGTTCCGGCGCACGGTCGGCTCAGGGAGCCTGCAAACCGGTGTGATCGCGCCCGGACAGTCGTCGATCCACTGCCGCGCTGAGCGCGCCACACCGTCGCGCAGGACCTGCCGCGCCACTTTCCGCCGGGCCTCCGCCAGTTCCGCCGCGATGGCACGGGTGGTCTCCTCGTCGCAGGTGACGGTCGCCGGCACGGGCTCGCCGACGAGCGGGCACTGCTGACGCAGGTGGGTCGGCGGGTGGGTGTCCTCGACGCTGTGCCCGCGCAGCGCGCCGACCCGGCGCAGCCGCTCCCGCTCCCGTTCGGGCACCGAGTCCAGATCCGCGACAAGGTGCTCCCACAGTCCGTTCGCCCGGGCGTCGTCCCGGCTTCCGGAGCGGGCCCCGCCCCGGGCGGCGGCATTGATCTCACGGCTCAAGATGGTGACGACGGCGTCGCTCGGCAGCAGCCGGCCGAGCAGACTCCGCCGCCGCCATCTCCTGCCACAGCCGGCTGGCTCGGGGTTCGAGGATCCGCTGCCCGACGACGATCATGTCCGGATTCTCGTGCAGCAGACCGGTCGGCATCACCGTGCCGCTGGCGGTGGCGTGCCCTAGGGAGGCAAGGCTCCGCATGGGGAGTTGCACTCGGTAATACCCCCGGCGCTGCCGTTCTCCCAGCCGTGGACGTCGCAGTGGGGCATACGAAACCCTCCGGGCTCCTGCTCGGTCGCGGCGGTCGTGCGGCCGAGGCGCGCTGCCATCTATAGCAGCCTGCGTTCGCCCCCCGAAGAACCCGCCGAGTCACCCGTGACCTGTGGCGCGGGGCCCGTCCTCCGCCCCGCCGACGGGCTACGACGCGCCCACGGCCTCCAGCAGGACGTGCAGATCGTGGGCCGCCTCGGCGGTGGACAGGGTTGCGGCCGCCAGGATCGCCACGGTCGCGGCGGCGAGCCCGGGGTGTCGGCCGAGGGGAGGGGCGAGCAGGGCGGCGACCCGGCGGGGCACGGGCCCGGCGCCGGCCAGCGGGCCGCGGCGGCCGAGGATGCCCATGGCGGCTCCGGGGGCGCGGGCCACCGTGTCGTGTGCGGCCAGCGCGGCCTTGCCCACGGTGCGGGCGACGCGGACGCGGTCGCCGGTGACCGTGCCCGCGTGTTCGTCGGCCCAGCGCTCGATGGTGTATGTCACGGCGGTGGCCAGCGGACGCAGCAGCGGGTTGGCGGCGGCGCCCAACTGGGCGAGCGCCACGAAGAGATAGTGGTGTGCGGCCAGGTGGGCGCGTTCATGAGCGAGCAGAATGCCGCGCTCGGACGTGTTGAGGGTGTGGAGCATGCCGGTGGAGACGACGACACGCCCGGGCAGGCCGGGCAGCGCGTAGGCGTCCGGGGTCTCGTCCTCGACGATGACCAGGCCGTCGTCGGGCGCGGGCATGCATGCCGCCCGCAGCGCGGCGGTGGCCAGCGAGCGCGCGCGACGCCAGAGCATGCGTGCCGCGGTGACCGCGGCACCGCCGAGCAGCAGGCCTGCGACCAGGGCGACGGACAGCTCGGTGGGGTCGTCGTGCTGCGCCGTGTGCACCGACCAGTGACCGAGTCCCGCGAGCGCCGGGATGCGGATGAGCCCCGTGACGGCGAGCAGTCCCAGCGAGATGGTGCTGGCCGTGGCGAGCACCAGGGCGGACAGGGTGAGCAGCCAGGTGGCCAGGCGGGGTTCGCACCGCTCGGAGAGTATCCGCGCGCCGAGCGGGGCGAGCAGCGGGAGCAGCAGCGGGAGGTAGACGGCGATGCGCATCCGGGTGGGCTCTTCCTACCGGTCGTCGTCCTGGTCGGGGCCGAGCAGCTGGCGGAGCAGGTCGGCGTCCGTGGCGGACAGGCTGTCGGCGAAGCGGGCGAGGACGGCCTCGCGGTCGGGTCGCTCCTCCAGGACGGTGCGCATGCGGCGGGCGGCGAAGCCGGGGTCGTCGGTGACGGGGGCGTACGCGTAGGCGCGGCCGCGCCGGGTGCGGTCGAGCAGCTGCTTGGCGTGCATCCGGGTGAGGATCGTCACCACGCTGCTGTAGGTCAGCTCACCGCCGAGGCGCTCGGTCACCTCGCCGGGCGTCAGCGCGCCGTCGGCGCGCAGCAGCAGATCGAGGACCTCCGCCTCTCGTTCGCCGTTGGCCCGTTTGGGGACTCGCTCATGGGCATCCGGGGTCATGGGTTTGTCGATCTCTCCCTCATCTTCTACAGTCGTGTAGAACTTCTACGGCGGTGTAAAAGATGCCGTCTTCCGAGTGTGCCACGCGCTCAGGTCCGAAGGACAGCGCGGGCAGGAAAGGACCGCCGGGTGACCCAGGCCCTGAACGTGCTCGACGCCACCTCGCTCCTCACGACCGTCGGGGCCGCGGGTGTCTTCCTGGTGCTGTTCGCCGAGACGGGGCTGCTCATCGGGTTCTTCCTGCCCGGCGACTCACTGCTGTTCACCGCGGGCCTGCTGTGCACCACCCGAGCCTCGGGCGTCCACCTGTCGCTGCCCGGCGTGCTCGCCGCCGCCGTGGCCGGGGCACTGCTCGGCGCCCAGACCGGATACCTCATCGGCAGCCGCGCCGGACGGGCCCTGCTGGGCCGCAGCCGCAACCGGCACCTGCTGGACGGTGTGGCCAAGGCCGAGGCGCTGCTCACCCGGTACGGCCACGGCAAGGCGATCGTGCTGGCCCGGTTCATCCCGGTGGTACGGACCGTGCTCAACCCGCTGGCCGGCGTCGCGCAGGTGCCCGCGCGCACCTTCGCCCTCTGGCAGATCACCGGGGGACTGGTGTGGACGGTGGGCCTGGTGCTCGCCGGCTACGCCCTGGGGAACAGCGTCCCCAACGTCGATCACTACCTGCTGCCGCTGGTCGGCGCGCTGGTCGCCGTGTCCCTCCTGCCGCTGGCCCTGGAGATGCTCCGCTCCAGGCGCCGCGCCCACACGACCACGGAGCCGAACGGGGAGGAAGCAGCGTGAAGATCACGTTTTTGATCCACAACGTCTACGGGATAGGCGGCACCGTCCGCACCACGCTCAACCTGGCCGCCGCACTCGCGGGCCGGCACGAGGTCACGATCGTCTCCATGCTGCGCCACCGCGCCCGCCCCCGCTTCGCGGTCGACCCCAGGGTGACGGTGGTGCCCCTGGTCGACACCCGCGAGCACGGCGCCGACGCGGCCGATCCGCTGCTGCACCAGCCGGCCGAGGTCTTCCCCGCTGCCGAGAAGCGGTACAAGCAGTACAGCCGCCTCACCGACCGGCGCGCCGAGGAGTACCTGCGGGCCTGCGAGGCGGACGTACTGATCGGAACGCGGCCCGGTGTCAACGTCTACCTGGCCCGCTTCGGCTCGCCGCGCGCCCTGCGCATCGCGCAGGAACACCTCACCCACGACTCCCACAGCAAGAAACTGCGTGCCCACCTCGCGCGGCACTACCGCGACCTGGACGCGGTGGTCACCACCACGGAGGCCGACGCCGCCGTCTACCGGTCCCGGATGCCGCTGCCCGGCGTGCGGACCCTCGCCATCCCCAACTGCGTGCCGGACCCCGGCCTCCCGCCCGCCGACGGCAGCGCCAAGGTGATCGCCGCGGCCGGACGGCTGGTGCCGGCCAAGCGGTTCGACCTGCTCGTCGAGGCCTTCGGCGAGGTCGCAGGCAAGTTCCCGGACTGGTCCCTGCGCATCTACGGCGCGGGCACCGACAAGCAACGGTTGCTGCGGCTGATCGAAGAACAGGGACTGGACGACCAGGCGGCCCTGATGGGAGTGGTCTCACCCATCGAGGACGTGTTCGTCCGGGCGTCGATCGTGGCCTCCGCCTCCGACGCCGAGTCCTTCGGGATGACGCTGGTCGAGGCGATGCGGTGCGGCGTGCCGGTGGTCGCCACCGACTGCCCGCTCGGTCCCGCCGAGATCATCGAAGACGGCGTCGACGGCCGTCTGGTGCCCATGGGCGACAAGCAGGCGCTCGCGGCCGAGCTGTGCCACCTCATGGCCGACGAGTCCGGCCGCCGGCGCATGGGCGAGGCCGCCCGCACCGCGGCCCACCGCTTCGACCCGGCTCGTATCGCGGCCGTCTACGAGGAGCTGTTCGCCGAGCTCACCGCCACGCGCCGGTCCCGCGGCCGGCAGCGCGACAAGGCCCGCTGGCGCGCCCGGGCCGGCCGTGTGCTACGCCGACTGCGCGGTTGATCACACCCCTGACGAGGGCGTCTGAACCGCGCACCGCTGGGTACGAGCCCCGTTCCGTGCCCTCCCGAGCAGCACATGTCCGCCCACCGCAGAAATGGTTCCATGAGCGCGATCAGCATCGGCCAGGCAGCCGTCCTGGGAATCGTCGAGGGAGTGACCGAGTTCCTCCCGGTCTCCTCCACCGGCCATCTGAAGATCACCGAGGGGCTGATGGGCATCCCGGTGGACGACGCGGCCGTCGTCGGGTTCACCGCGGTGATCCAGGTCGGCGCCATCGCCGCGGTGCTGGTGTACTTCTTCAAGGACATCGTGCGGATCGTCTCCGCCTGGGGCCGCGGCATCGTCGACCCCGAGCAGCGCCGACGCCACGACTACAAGTTCGCCTGGTGGGTCGTCTACGCCACCCTGCCCGTCGTGGCCGTCGGTCTGGCGGCCAAGCCGCTCATCGCCGGCCCGCTCGCCTCGCTGTGGGTGGTGGCCGGCTCGCTGATCGCCGGATCCGGTCTGATGTGGGTGGCGGACCGGCTGGGCCGGCACAAGCGCGGTGAGGACGACACCGGCCTCAAGGACGCGATGCTGGTCGGCTCCTCGCAGGTCCTCGCGCTGCTCTTCCCCGGTTTCTCCCGCTCCGGGGCGACCATGTCCACCGGGCTCATCCTGGACCTCGACCGGGTGGCGGCCACCCGGCTGTCGTTCTTCCTCGGCATCCCGGCGCTGACCGGCGCCGGCCTGTACGAGCTCAAGGACGCGCTCGGCGCCGGAATGAGCCCTCTGCCGGTCGCCGTGGGCACCGCCGTGTCCTTCGTCGTCGCCTACGCCTCCATCGCCTGGCTCCTGAAATTCGTCGCCCGGCACACCTTCAGCGCCTTCGTCGTCTACCGGATCGCCGTCGGCGTGCTACTGCTCGGCCTGCTGGGAAGCGGGGTGCTCACCGCATGACCATCCTGGACACGCTCACCCGGCCGCGCCCCGCCGCCGGGGCCCGCCCGTCGCGCCCGGTCCCGTGGCTCGCGCTCGTCGCCGCCGCCTACGCCCTGGCCCAGCTCGTCCTCGTGGTCCCGCACCTGGGGCTCGGCTGGGACGAGACCGTGTACCTGTCCCAGGTCGACCCACGCAACCCGGCCGCCTACTTCAGCGCCCCGCGCTCGCGCGGCATCAGCTTCCTGGCGGCCCCCGTGCTGGCCGTCACCGGCTCCACCACCGCGCTCCGGATCGTCCTGGCGCTGCTGTCCGCGGCCGCCCTGTACGGCGCCTACCGCATCTGGCAGCCGCTGATCGGCCCCAGGCGGACCGCGCTCGCCGCGCTGCTGTTCGCCGGTCTGTGGACCACCGTGCTGTACGGGCCGCAGGACATGCCCAACCTGTGGGTGGCCCTGTCCGCGGTGGCGGCGGTCGGCTGCCTCCTGCGCGTCGTACGTTCCTGGGCGCGACGGCGGTACCTGCTCGGCCTGGGGGCCATGGTCGCGACCGCCACCTGCTTCCGCTTCTCCGACGGCGTCTGGCTCGCCCTGCCCCTGCTCGCGGCCTGCGCGATCGTCCCCGGCCGGCGGCGTGCGGCGCCCGCGCTCGCCGTGGCCGCCGGCCTCGCCGCAGGCAGCGCCCAGTGGGTCACGGAGGCGTACGTACGCTGGGGCGGGATCGGCGCCCGGCTGCACGCCTCCAGCGCCACCGAGGGCGGCATGGGCACCCACTGGGCGGGCGGCCTGGCCTGGCAGAGCCTCAACGGCCCGTTGCTGTGCCGCCCCTGCACCGTGCGGCTCGGCCACCCCGAACTCACCCTGTGGTGGCTGGCCCTGCCCGCCCTCGCCCTCATCGCCTGCGCCGTGGCCTGGCGCACCGGGCGGCACCTCGCCGTGACCCTGCTGCCCGTCGCCTGCGCCGCCGCGCTGAGCGTTCCGTACCTGCTGCTCATCGACTACTCCGCACCGCGCTTCCTGCTGCCGGCCTACGCCCTGCTCTCCCTGCCGCTCGCCACCCTGGCCGCACACGCGCTGCGCGCCGTCCGCCCGCCCCGCGCGCGCGGCCTGGTCGCGGCGGCGGCGGTCCTCCTGCTCGGCCTGCACCTGTCCGCGCAGTACGAGGTCCTCGACCGCAACGCGGCCGACGCCCGCGCCACCGCCGACAAGTACCGCACCGCCGCGCGCGACCTGCGCCGCCTCGGGCTCAGCCCGCCGTGCGTGGTCAGCGGCAAACTCGCGCCGCCCGTCGGCTACTACGCGGGCTGCGCCTCGGCGAACGTCGGCGGCAACAACCGCAACACCAGCGCGCACGCCCTGCTGCACCGGGCCGCCCGCGTACCCGCCGCCGCCCTCACCAGGGCCCACTCCGGACCACCCCACTACGCCCGCCACTGGAAGAAGCACCGGCTTCCCGGCACCAAGCTGACGGCATACACGCCTCGATGACCTGAAAGATGTAACCGCTGCTACATTCACAGATGTGTCGAGCAAGGTATCCGGAATCCGCTGGCTCATCCTCGTGATCAAACTGCCCGCCGAGCCGTCCCGGCACCGGGTGGCCGTATGGCGTGAGCTGCGCAAGATCGGCGCGCTCTCGCTCGGCCAGGGCGTGTGGGCCGTACCCGACGTTCCGGCCTTCGCCGACGGCACCGCCCGGGCCCTCACCCTGACCGAAGAGTCCGGCGGTCAGGCCGTGACCCTGAGCGCCGCCGGGCGCGGCCCCGAGGACGCGGTCCGTTTCCAGGCCATGTTCACCGCCGCACGGTCCGAGGACTGGGCGGAGTTCCTGGCCGACTGCGGCAAGTTCGAGGCCGAACTGGCCAAGGAGATCCGCAACCGGAAGTTCACCCTGGCCGACCTGGAGGAAGAGGAGCAGTCGATGGAGCGGCTGCGGCGCTGGCACCGCGACCTGACCGCGCGCGACGTGTTCGGCGCACCCGAGGCGGCCGACGCCGGCGAACGGCTCAAGCAGTGCGCCGCCGCCTGCGAGGACTACGCCGAACGCGTTCTCGCGGCCCTGCACCAGGTCCCGGTGCGCGAGCAGTGAGCGCCTCGACCGGTGCACAGGCCGCCGGTGCGCCGGCCCCGCAGATGTGGCCGCTGTACGCCGCCGGGTTCACCACGGCGTTCGGCGCGCACGGCATCGCCGCAAGCCTCGGCAGTGACGCCACCGACGCGGTCACCTCCCTGCTGGTGCTCGGCGGACTCCTCGCCCTGTACGACGGCGCCGAGGTCGTCCTCAAGCCGGTCTTCGGCACCCTCGCCGACCGCGTAGGGGGCCGCCCCGTCATGGTCGGCGGGCTGATCGCCTTCGCCGTGGCCTCCGCGCTGTACACCGTCGCCGACAGCCCCGGCTGGCTGTGGGCGGCCCGCCTCGGCCAGGGCGCCGCCGCCTCCGCGTTCTCGCCGTCCGCCTCCGCCCTGGTCGCCCGGCTCAACCCGGCCGCCAAGCACGGCCGGGCCTTCGGCAGCTACGGCTTCTACAAGTCGATCGGCTACACCCTCGGCCCCCTGCTCGGCGGCGTCCTGGTGTGGGCCGGCGGCCTGCGGCTGCTGTTCGCCATCCTGGCGGTGCTCGGCGCCGCGGTCGCCGTGTGGGCCGCGCTCGCCGTCCCCGTCGTACCGCCGCTGCCCAAGGCCCGGCAGACCGTGTTCGACCTGGCCCGCCGTCTGGCCGACACCTCCTTCCTCGCCCCCACCGCGGCCCTCGCCGCGGCGACCGCCGCCCTGTCGGTCGGGGTGGGATTCCTGCCGGTCTCCGGTCGGGTCGCCGGTCTCGGCACCGTCGCCACCGGCGCCGCCGTCTCCGTGCTCGCCGCCTGCGCGGCACTGGTGCAGCCCCGAGCCGGGCGGGCGCTGGACGACGGACGCCTCACCACCCGCGCCGGCCTGGCCGCCGGACTGCTGACCACCTCCGTCGGCCTGGCCTGCGCCATGCTGCCCGGCCTGACCGGCGTGCTCCTGGCAGCCGCCCTGATCGGCGCCGGCACCGGCCTGATCACCCCGCTCGGCTTCGCCTCCCTGGCCACCGCCACCCCGGCCGCGCGGATCGGCCAGACCATGGGCGCGGCGGAACTCGGCCGCGAACTCGGTGACGCGGGCGGCCCGCTGCTGGTGGCCGCCGTCGCCACGTCCACCACGCTCACCCACGGCTACGCCGTCCTCGCGGTCCTCCTGGCATCGGGCGCGGCACTCCAGCTGGCCCACCGCCGGACCACGGCGACGCCGTACAAGACGGAGACCTAGGGGGTACGGGCGTCAGGGGTACGGGCGCCGCCCGGCCGCATACCCGGCCGGCTCGCCCGCTCCCCAGGACACGCCTCGGCGCAGGACACTGTCAGCAGGACGGGAGGCCACCATGCTGACGGACATGCGTGAACACCTGGGCAGAGCCCTGTTCCACCGGGTCGCCGGCCCCGACGGGCCGGTGAACCGGGCCCGGATCCACGGCACCCCCGGAGCGCGCTGGTTCGCCCCCGACCGTCCGATCCGCACGGTCCACGGTGACGCGTCGATGTTCATCGGCGGGATCAGCGCCCTGCTGCTCCAGTCCCTGCACCCCCTCGCCATGGCCGCCGTCGCGGCCCACTCCGGCTACCGGGGCGACCCGTGGGGCCGACTGCAGCGCACCAGCACCTTCCTCGCCGTGACGACCTACGGCACCGCCGAGGACGCCCAGGGAGCGGTCGACCACGTCCGCGCCATCCACGAACGGATCCGCGGGCGGACGGGCGACGGATCGGCGTACCACGCGGCCGACGCCCACCTGCTCGGCTGGGTGCACGCCGCCCAGACGGACAGTTTCCTGCGCGCCCACCAGCACTACGGGGCCCGCCCGCTCGACACCGCCGCCTGCGACGCCTACGTCGCCGACACCGCGCGGATCGCCGAGTCGCTCGGCGTGACCGACCCGCCCCGCGACCTCCGAGGACTGACGCGCAGCCTCGCCGCCTACCGGCCCGAACTGCGCGCCACCGGGGAGGCCCGAGCCGCGGCACGCTTCCTGCTGCTCCAGCCGCCGCTCCCCCTCATGGCCCGGCCGTTCTACGCAGGCCTGGCCGCCAACGCCGTCGCACTGCTCCCGTCCTGGGCCCGGAGCATGCTGCTGCTGCCCCGCATCCCCGTCCTCGAGGACCTCGCGGTACGCCCCGCCGGCCAGGCACTGACCAGAACCATCCGCTGGGCCATGACCCCGCCGCCGCAGCGCCACACCGACTGACCGGCGAACCCAGCCGCGGCCGCTGCCGCTGCCGCGCGGGTGTCCTCACGTACCCGCGCGGCAACGGTGGGGTCAGATGCCGAACGGAGCGGCGTAGCGGACGGTTCCGCCGGGGAGCGGATGGCCGGCGTCGAGGCCGAGGGCCGTCAGAGCCTCGTCGGGGACCTCCATGGTCAGGCCGATGCCGTGGGCGGAAGCGCGGGTGAAGCCGAACCGGGGGTAGTAGGCGGGATGCCCGAGGACGACCACATGGCGTTCGCCCGCCGACCTCGCCGCGGCCAGGGCGGCGCGGACGGCCGCCGCACCCGCACCGGTGCGCTGATGCTCGGGCCGGACGGCGCACGGAGCCAGACACAGGGCGGGTACGTCGTCGATGTGGCAGCGGGTCAGCAGGGCGTGGCCCACCGGGCGGCCGGCCGCGTCCACGGCGACGAGTGAGAGACCCTCGATCCAGGCGGTCGGGTCGGCGCGCAGGGCGTCGACGAGATCGGCCTCCGCCGGGGTGGGGAAGGCGGCGAGGTTGATGTCGCGGACGGCGGCGATGTCGGCGCCGGTCTCGGCGCGCGTGGTCCAGGTGTTGCCCATGACGATGGGAGATCCGTTTCAGGAGATGTTCGTGTGGTTTCCCCGCGAGCTCACGCTCTGGGCGAGGGCGGACAGGATCAGGCCACGGCCCAGGACGCGAGGGAGACCCGGGCACGCACGGTGGCCTTCGACACGGTCGTCAACCTCACCTCCCTGATCCTCGACTCCTGACCGAACACGAACCCCGCAACCATACCGAGAGCGGGCTGGCAAGGAGGCGCGGGCAGGACCGGACCGCCCACGCGGGAGACCTTCCCGAAGCGGCGGTCGTCCCCTCGTTCATCCGCCGTTCACCGCACAACCATCCGTTCGTCCCGGGTGTCTCACCGTCGAACCTCACCCGCGTACGCGCGCTTCGACACCACTCGTGCTCCCAGGAGGAACCGTGGGCATCCGCAGGCCGGCCCTCGCCACCGCCGCAGCCGCCGCGCTGATCGGCGCGTTCACCGTGCCGCTCGCAGCGGGCACCGCATCCGCGGGGGAGGCGGCCGCCCCGGTGCGCGAGGACTTCAACGGCGACGGTTTCCAGGACCTGGCCGTCGCCGCGCCCGCCGCCACGGTGGGCGGCCACACCTGGGCCGGCTACATAGCGATCAGCTACGGCTCGGCGAACGGCCTCGGCCCGGCCCGTACCACGGTCATCACCCAGGACACCCCCGGTGTGCCCGGTACCTCCGCGGACAACAGCGGCTTCGGCTACGAGTTGTTCCCCCGCGACCTGGACGGCGACGGCGTCACCGACCTCGCTGTCGCCACGCACGAGTACCAGCCGGCCGACAACATCGGCGGTTCGGTGATCATTCTCTGGGGCCGGACCACAGGGTTGTCCGGCACCGGCGCCGTCCGTGTCCCCGCACCCGCCAACGCGTTCGTCGGCGAGGACATCACCGCCGGCGACTTCGACGGCGACGGCCACACGGATCTCTTCCTGAGCGACGCCGAGGACTACGACGTCCGGGCGGTGCTCTACGGTCCGTTCGACCGGGGCGGAGCACCGGCCCGTGAGCAACGGCTGACCGTGTTCAGCACGGACAACACGATCTGCTCCACCGCCGCGGGCGACTTCGACGGCGACGGCATCGACGACCTCGCGACCTTCTACGTCTACGAGGACCACGCCGAGGGCGGCAAGCTGTGGCTCGGCACGGACCACGGCCTGTCCACCGTCCCGCAACGGCTGAACTCCGCGAACGCCGCCGCCGTCGGCGACTTCGACAAGGACGGCTACGCCGATCTCGCCACCCGGGTCTACCCGAACGGCGAGACGTACCTGGAGGAGGACCCCGGGACGATCAAGATCTACTACGGTTCGCCGACCGGGCCCAGCACGACCCGCACGAAGACCATCACCCAGGAGACCCCGGGCGTGCCCGGCGCGAGCGAGAAGGGCGACCAGTTCGGGGGGCGACTGAGCGCGGGCGACGTGAACGGCGACGGATACACGGACCTCGCCGTGGGCGTCCCGGGCGAGGCGATCGGCACGGTGACGAAGGCCGGCTCGGTGGTGCTGCTCGAGGGCGGAAGGAGCGGGCTGACCGGCACGGGCGCGCAGGCGTTCCACCAGAACACCCCGGGTGTGCCGGGGGCGGTGGAGAAGGGCGACGTGTTCGGCGGTTCGGTACGGCTGCTGGACGTCACGGGAGACAGGAAGGCCGACCTGGCCGCGGGCGCTCCGGGCGAGAACCTGGGCACCGTCGTGAACGGCGGTGCTCTGTGGCTGCTGCGCGGCACGGCTTCCGGCCTCACGGCCGCGAAGGCCTTCGCTGAGAACCCGGTGGACCTCCGGGCGCCGTCCGCGAAAGCGGAGTTCGGCGAGAACCTGGGTGGGGACAACGGGCCGGTCCAGCTGATTCCGTAGGGCCGGCGCAGCGAGCGACAGCGGCGGTCCGCTCGGGCGATTCTCCGGTGCCCGGAGCACGCCTCGGTCCGTGACACACGCTACGCGCGTGGTTCCCGTGGTCCGTGGCAGGTGGTAGACACGCAAGGTCACAGTTCCTGTCCGCCAGCAGGAAGGTTGCTGCCGCATGTCCGCAACACGACGTCAGGTCCTCGCCGGAACAGGGGCCTTGGGGGCGGGGATCGCCTTCACCGGTGCCCTGTCCGAGCTGTTCGCGGGTACCGCCGCCGCGCACGGCCTCGGCCACACCGGCTACGGCCCGCTCGTCCCCGATCCGAACGGCCTGCTCGATCTGCCGAAAGGATTCCGCTACCACGTGCTCTCCCGCGAGGGCGACCGGCTCCGCTCGGGAGAGGGCCGCGTCCCCTCCAACCACGACGGCATGGCCGCGTTCGCCGGCGGCGGGGGCCGTACCCACCTCGTCCGCAACCATGAGAACCGCGTCACCGCGGCGATCGCGGTCCCCACGGTCGAAGGTCTCACGTACGACCCGGCCGGCAAGGGCGGCTGTACGGCTCTGACACTCGACGCGGATCGGCGCGTGCTGTCCGAACGGGTCGCCATCGCCGGGACGGCCGTCAACTGCGCCGGTGGACGCACCCCTTGGAACACCTGGCTCACCTGCGAGGAGACCGAGGACCGGGCGGGCACGAACGGCTACACCAAGGACCACGGCTTCATCTTCGAGGTCCATCCCACCGATCCCCTCCGCACCGGCGCCGTACCGCTCACGGCGATGGGCCGCTTCCAGCACGAGGCCATCGCCATCGACCCCCACAAGGGCGTGGTCTACGAGACGGAGGACGCCTTCGAGAAGCCCTTCGGCCTCTTCTACCGCTTCCTCCCCGACAAGCCGCTGGGCGGAGTGGGATCGCTCCGCGCGGGCGGCCGGCTCCAGGCGATGCGGGTGCCCGGCGTTCCGGACCTGTCGACGGTCCAGGAGACCGGCGCGCGCTTCGACGGCATCGAGTGGGTGGACGTACCCGATCCGCTGGCCGCCTCCACCCCCACCCGGTTGCAGGACTACGGCCCCGGGGGCATCACCCACGCGCAGAAACTGGAGGGCTGCTACTGGGGCGGCAGTTGCGTCTACTTCGTGTCGTCCTTCGCCCGCAGCGCGGACGGGTCCACCGCCGACCACTACGGGCAGATCTGGCGCTACGACCCGGCGCGCCGCCGACTGACCCTGGTCGTCGTGTTCGGCCCGGACACCGATGTGCAGCTGCCGGGGGAGTCCCCGGACAATATCTGCCTCGCCCCGGGAGGTGGCCTGATGGTCTGCGAGGACGGCAACGGTGCCCAGCACGTCTTCGGCGTGACCCGCAAGGGCGAGGTGTACGCGATGGCCCGGGGCCGCCAGAACATCGGGACCGCGGACAAGCCCGAGTGGGGCGAGTTCGCCGGCGTCACCTTCGCCCCGGACGGGCGGACGATGTACGTCAACTGCTACACGCCCGGCACCACTTTCGCGGTCACCGGTCCGTGGCGGAGGTAGACGCCGGACAGGGTTCGTGACGGCTCCTCGCGGCGGGGCGTGTGCAACTCGCCCCGCCGCGAAGGAGAGGAGACGAGGCCGGGATCACGTGCTGAGCAACCGCTGCTTCCGCTGCTCGAACTCGGCGTCGGTGAGGACGCCTTGATCGCGCAGTGCCGCCAGCTTGGCGATCTCGTCCGCCGGGGACGGCGGTGCGGCCGGGGCGAAAACGGGCATGGGCGGCGCCGACTTGACGGTGGCACCGGCCTCGGGACGTACGGCCCAGCGGGCGGCGAACACCACGGCTCCGACACCGATGAGCACCATGCCGAAGGTCTTGTCCTCCTCGGCGATCCGCTTGTCCTGCTCGGCCTCGAACCTGGCGTCCCGCGCGGACTGATCGGCCTCGTAGCCGAGGGTGTCGGCCCAGTCGGCAGCCGAGGCGTCGATGGCCTCTTGGTCGGCGGTGACGCTGTCGCTGTCGGCCTGGAGGTAGATGATCAGTCCGATCGCGGCGATGACCAGCCCCAGCAGGGTGAGTGCGAGGCGTGCTCGTCTTCTTGCTCTGCTCATCGTCTCCCCACACGAATGTCGTTGCAGCATGCATCATGCCGCGTCCACCTCGTCATGTGAACGTCTCGTGGCCGTTCCGTGCTCAAGATGAGTGGAGTGCCCGCGGTCGGCCGTGCGGGCGAGGAAGTGCCCGGGTCGCTCGACCTCCTTCTGTGCGACGGGCGTTCACGTGGGCTCGGTGTCGGGGACGTACTCGTCGGCGTGCTCGCCGGTGACCAGGTACACCACGCGACGTGCGAACGAGACGGCGTGGTCGGCGAAGCGTTCGTAGTAGCGGCCGACCAGCGTGACGTCGACGGCCGTCTCCACGCCGTGCT
The DNA here is from genome assembly GCF_900105245.1 of Streptomyces sp. 1222.5. Lineage (NCBI taxonomy): Bacteria > Bacillati > Actinomycetota > Actinomycetes > Kitasatosporales > Streptomycetaceae > Streptomyces > Streptomyces sp. 1222.5. The sequence continues at coordinate 8,266,672 of NZ_FNSZ01000001.1, forward strand.
GCCACCGGTCGTCCAGCAGGTGCTGGAAGATCATGCGGTGCAGCTCGTCCATGCGGTCGTCCTCCTGCTCCAACCGGAGGGCGGCCTCCACGTCCAGGGTGAGGAGCGCTTCGGCGGCCTGAGCCATCAGGCGCTGGGCGAGCTGTCCCATCTCCAGGACGGTGCGGTGCAGGTCCCCCGGCACGGCACGGTCGGGGTAGCGCCGCCGGGCGAGCTTCGCCACGTGCGCGGCGAGGTCGCCGCAGCGTTCGAGGTCCGCGCTCATCCGCAGGGAGGTGACGACGGTCCGCAGGTCCGTCGCGACCGGTTGCTGCCGGGCGAGTACGGCGATGGCCCGGTCTTCGAGGTCCCGCTGCAGGTCGTCGACCTCGGTGTCGCCGGAGATGACGCTCTCGGCGAGGGTGAGGTCGGCGTCCAGGAGGGCGGTGGTGGCGCGGCCGATCGCCGAGCCGACCAGGCGGCTCATCTCCATGAGGCCGGCGGCGAGCGAGGCCAGCTCCTCGTGGTAGGCCCCTCGCATCGAACTCCTCCTCCTGAGGTGGGTCTCGTCCCTCCTGCCAGGCTCCCACAGCCGTCCGCCGGGCTCCCGTCGCCGGGTCGGCGAAGATCGGTTCTCCTGTGGTCTACGGCAGTCCGGCGTGGTGCGCCATCACGCGCAGGGCTTCGTCCAGCGCCTGCCGCTGCTCCCACGTCAGGCCGGCCACGAGGTCATCGTCCAGGGCACGTGCCATGGACGTGCACCGGTCCAGCAGGCCGTGTGAGTCCGGCAACCGCCCAGACCGTACGGCTCCGTCGTCGCTCCCGTCCTCGTCGTGGCCGGCCTGGCGCAGATCGGCGACGCCGGGAGCGGTGTGGGGCGGGGCAACACGGCGTCCGGCACCTCGCGTAGGCGCGTGGTGGTTCCCACGCCCACTGAGCTTCAGGCATGGGCTCCGTCACCTTCAGTTCTGACGGACGATGGACGCGTTCAAGGCCGTGGCGAAGGCGGACCATGCCGCGTAGGGGAGCAGGGCGGCGGCCGCTGTCCGGTCGGTTCGTGCCACGCGGCGGATGAGTTCCACGTTGCTGACGTCGAGCAGCACCGTGCCGAGCAAGCCTGCCCTGGTGCTGCGCAGGCCGAAGAACAGCCGGCTCCACCCCGCGTTCAGAGTGAGGTTGACCGCCAGGCTCGCGGCCAGCAGTCCGCGTTCCCGCCGGTGGGAGGCGGTGTCCAGCGCACGGCCGCCTGCGTAGGCGATCGTCGCGTACAACGGTGTCCAGACGGCGCCGAAGGCCCGGGGCGGCGGTTCCCACAGGGGCTTGCGCAGGGACCGGTACCAGTCGCCGTCGGCGTCGACGGCTCGCGCGCTCGTGGCGGCAGCGGCGGCGACGGCCGCACCGGTGGCGGCGAAGCACGGCCAGGATCCTGTCCATCGCCGGTTGCCGCCGTGCCGCCTGATCAGCCTCATGCTGCTAGTGCTTCCCCGAAGGCGACGCTCGTACCGGTCGCGGTCGCGCTTCTCACCGTATGCACGGCCGCTACGCCGTCCGGGTAAAGGGGGATGCCGGGCGGCACCCCGGAAGGCGCCCCGCCCCCTGTCGACGGGTACGGCTCACGGCGACGCCGGGCGGACACGGTGACCCTCGCGACCAAAGATGATCTTGGCTGACGGCGTGGGGACGTCGTCCGCGAGCGCCAGGGCCTCATCAGGAGATACCAGCAGGCCTCCGGCCTGGACTCCGACGGTGTCGTCGGCCCGGTGACCGGTGGCCGCATGTACTGGGCGTGGATCGCCGGTGACCTCGACGGCCCGGCCTGCTACCAGGCGATGCCCACCCAGTCGTAGCCTCACCGACGGTGCCGGGGCGGCGGCAGGTCGTGCTGCCGCCCCGGCCGCGCCGCGCCACCGCCTACGCATCCGGATCCCAGCCGCGGAGCAGCTCGAACCGACCGTGATCGCCGTCAAGTCGGCCCCACCATGTCGCCCCTCGCCCAGGTGCCGCACCAAATCGAACAGCGTTCACTCGGGGCAGGTCGGTACCCGCACCTCGAGACCGGGCGCGGAGGCGACCGCGGTACAGAAGTCGCCTTCGGCGACCGTGGAGGAAATCTGGTCCAACCAGTTGACCAGTGGCCCACCTCCGTCCACCCTGTGCGTCATGACCGAGCGACACATCCGGCGCGAGGCGGTTTCGGACCAGCTTTTCGCCGTACTGCGCGACAGGATCCTCGGCGGTGGCCTGCCTCCCGGCTCCCCCCTCACCGCCGAACGTGACCTGGCGGCCGAGTTCGGCGTGAACCGGCACGCGGTGCGCGAGGCCGTCAAACGGCTTCAGCAGGCCCGGCTGGTCGAGGTCAGCCACGGGGGTCGCACGCTCGTCCTGGACTGGCGGCGCAGTGCCGGCCTCGACCTCGCCGTCGGGATCGCCGCGTCCGACGGCGGACCCTCGGTCGCGGACCTGGCACGCGACGCCTTGGAGATGCGGGCGTGCATCGGCGCGGACGCCGCCCGGCTGTGCGCGATCCGGTGTTCGGAGTCGACCGCCCGGGAGATCGTCGAGGCGGCGTGGCGGTACGCGCGCAGCGGGCCCGATCTGGAGGAACTCGGCCTGGCGGACGTCGCCTGGTGGCGGCTGATCGTGGAGGGGGCCGCGAACATCGCCTACCTCCTGGCCTTCAACAGCCTGGTGGACGGCACGCTCCCGGTCGCCGACGTACCGGACGACCTGCGGACCGCCGAACTGCTCGACGTGGAGACGCATGTGCGGCTCGCCGAACTCATCGCGGCACGCGAGTCCGAGGCGGCCGAGAGACTGGCGCGCGAGCTGCTGTCCCGCAGTGTGCCTTCGACGCCCCGGAAGGCGGTGCGCTGACATGATCCCCACCGTGGTCTACGCGATACCGGCGTTCGTGCTGCTGGTGGTCGTGGAGGCACTCTCCTACCGTTTCCTGCCGGACGACGACGAGCGCGGGTACGAGCTGCGGGACACCGTCACCAGCATGTCCATGGGCGCCGGGAGCCAGGTCATCGCGGTGCCGTGGAAGGTCGTGACGCTCGTGCTGTACGCGGCCCTGTTCACCGTCGCCCCCTGGCACCTCTCCGCGTCCTCGGCATGGACCTGGCTGCTGCTGTTCTTCGCCGACGATCTGGCGTACTACGCCTTCCACCGCGCCCACCACCGGGTGCGGGTGCTGTGGGCGAGCCATGTGGTCCACCACTCCAGCGTCCGTTTCAACCTCTCCACCGCCCTGCGCCAGAGCTGGACTCCGATGACGGGCCTGCCGTTCTGGCTGCCCCTGGCGCTGCTCGGCATCCCACCCTGGATGATCCTGCTCCAGCAGGCCTTCAGTCTGGTCTACCAGTTCTTCCTGCACACCGAGCGGGTGGACAGGCTGTGGCGGCCGGTGGAGTGGTTCTTCAACACGCCCTCCCACCACCGTGTCCATCACGGCTCCAACAACGCGTACCTGGACCGCAACTACGGCGGCATCCTCATCCTCTGGGACCGGCTCTTCCGCACCTTCGAACCGGAGGGCGAGCGCGTGGTGTACGGCCTCACGAAGAACATCGACACCCACAACCCGGTGCGGGTCGCCTTCCACGAGTTCGCCTCGGCGTGGAGCGACGTCCGCACGGCCCGTCGCTGGCGCGACCGCGCCGGCTATCTGTTCGGCCCGCCCGGGTGGGTGCCGGACGCGAAGGGGTGAGAAGGCACCGCCGAAGCACCGGCTGCGGGCCGGGCCCGCGGCGGCGGTGCCTGGAGGCGGGGGACCGGGAAGCGGGGAGTCGCGCGCGAACGGTGGCGATGTCGGACCTGTGCGTCGCGCGAAACCGCTGGCGGAGCACCTTGCGCAAGGGTTCCCGCACCTCCTCGACGGCTTCATGCATGTCACGTAGACGGTGGACAGCCTTCGGGTGTCGGCCCGGTCGGCTGCCTGGAGCCGCTGGTCGGCCAGTGCGAAGAAGGCCCGTTAGTCGTCGGCGTCCACGTCGTTTCCGGCCAGACAGGCGGAGAACGAGCGGTAGGCGCGGTTCACCTTCGGATCGCTCCGGAGGCGCGCCACCCGGGCGAACCACTCGGGCGCCGCCGAAGCCGTGGGCCCGCAGGTAGTCACCGCCGCGTACGCGGAGGGCGGCGGTTCCGCGACGGTGACCATCTGGGGGGAGGACGGCGGACTCCCGCCGGCCCGCTGCTGAGCGCCCTCCGCCTTACGAACCGATGACCTGGTGGCGCGAACGGTGTCCGTACGGCCGTGCGGTACGAGACCCTGGGTCCTCGGCGCCGGTCAGGCAGGGCGTCGTCGCGGTACAGGGAAGCGGCTGCCGCGAAGGGGCGCTCCGGGCCGACCCCGGGGCGCCCCGCCGCATGCCACCCCACCCACGCCCCGGGGCCCGCCGGCCCGGCCGTCATGACGTGAGCGGCTGGCGCATGTCCAGGTAGCAGCGCAGCCGGACGCCCACCTGCCCGGGCCCCCGGCTCGCACGTTCGACGGCGGTGATGGCCCACATCGAGGCCAGAGCGGCGTGGAAGGCGAACGCGGTCCGGTCGTCGGCGGCCGCGATGTCGACCACCACCAGGCCGGGCTCCGCCACGTGCACCTCGTGAATCACATCCATGACCGGAACGACGCCTTCCGGGGTGTGGGGGGTTCGTCCGGGGCTCACCTTTCACCCGGTTGGACACCTCGGGCACACCACTGCGCCCGGCTCACAGGACCCGCTGCCGGCGTCCGAGCCACGTCTGGGCGACGACCACGGCCGCCAGGAAGGCCCCGCTGACCACCTGTTGGTAGGCGGAGTCCAGTGAACCGATCTGGTTGATGACGTTCTGGATCACCTTCAGCAGGGCCACGCCCACCAGCGAGCCGCTGATGAAACCGAAGCCACCGGTGAGCAGCGTGCCTCCGATGACCACGGCCGAGATGGCCTCCAGCTCCATGCCGGAGCCGAGGATGGTCACCCCCGACACGAGCCACGCGGCGTTCAGCGCACCGGCGAGACCCGCGCACAGCCCCGACAGGGTGTACACCGCGACCTTCGTCCGGGCCACGGGCGCGCCCATCAGGGCGGCCGCGTCCTCGTTGCCGCCCACCGCGTACACGTACTGGCCGAAGCGGCTGCGCCGGAGCACCACGGATCCCGCCACGAACAGCGCCACGGTGATCCACACCGGCACGCCGACACCGAGCAGGGAGCCCTGGCCGAGCTTCGCGAAGAACGAGTCCGTCTCCACGAGATAGGTGCGTGAGCCCTCGTCGGTCAGCGCGAGCAGCACACCGCGCGCCCCGAGCATGGCGGCCAGGGTGACGATGAACGGGGCCAGCCCGGAGCGCGCGATCAGCAGTCCGTTCACCAGTCCGACGAGCCCGCAGACCGCGAGCGGCAGCAGCAGCGCCACCACGGTGCCGTACTGCGACCCCCACGCGGCGAGGACACCCCCCAGAGCGAACAGGGAGCCGACGGACAGGTCGATCCCGCCGGTGACGATGACGAAGGTCATGCCGAGGGCGACGACGGCGAGGAAGGCCGACGACAGCGCCATGTTCGCCAGGTTGTCGCCGGTCAGGAAGGTGTCGAAGCCGAGCGACGCGGCGGCCATGGCGATCACCAGGGTGACCAGCGCGCCGTGCTGCTGGGCGAGCGCGCTCAGGCGCTCGGATCGAGTCGCACCGGGTGGCGCGTCCTGGGTGACGGCGGCGGTCGTGGTTCCCATGGCTGCCTCCCCGGTGTCGGTGGTCATCGCTTCCTCCGTTCGCGCGCCGCGTAGACGGCACCGACGATCACCACGGCCTGCGCGATCTGTGTCCACGACGGGGGCAGGTCGTGCTTGATGAGCGTGGTGGTGAGCAGCTGGATCAGCAGGGCGCCCGCGACCGTGCCGCCGATCCGGACCCGGCCGCCGCTGAGCGGGGTGCCGCCGACGACCACCGCGGTGATGGCGGACAGTTCCATCAGCGTGCCCAGGGAGGTGGGGTCGCTCGCGGTGAGCCGGGCCGTGGCCAGGACACCCGCGACCGCCGCCAGGGCGCCCGAGCAGACGTAGACGATGACGAGGACCCGTCGCACGGGCAGGCCCGCGAGGCGCGCCGCCGGCCGGCTGTCGCCGATGGCGAGCAGCTGACGGCCGAATGTGGAGCGCTTGACGGCGAACGCCACCAGCAGCGCGAGCACGACCGCGATGAGGACCAGGTACGGGACGCCCAGCACGTCACCGGAGCCGAGAGAGGCCATGCCGGGATCGTGGACGTCCTTGAGCTGGGGGAGCAGGACCAGGGCGAGACCACGGGACCCGACCATCAGGGCGAGCGTGGCCACGATGGGCTGCACTCCCATGAAAGCGATCAGCGCCCCGTTGGCCGCCCCGACCAGCATGCCCCCGGCCACGGCGATCAGTGTGGCGATCCACGGCCCGTAGCCCAGGTAGAGCGACAACAGCGAGGTGGACAGGGCCATGACGGAACCGACGGACAGGTCCACTCCCTCGGTGCCGATCGCGAGGGCCATGCCCAGGGCGACGATCAGCACGGGGGCGACCTGTACGGCCTGGGTGCGGAAGTTCTCGGCGGAGGCGAAGTGCGGTGTGAAGGCGAAGTTGAACAGCAGCAGCACCACGACTCCGCCGTAGACCCCGTAGTTCTGCAGCAGGCGCAGCGCCCGGTCGCGGTCCACCGTGCCGCGGGCGAGGCTCAGATCAGTCACGGGCTGCTCCTTCGGGTACGTCGGCGATCGCGCGCAGCAGTTCGTCCTCGGTGACGGCGTCACCGGTGAGTTCCCGCACCACCGCACCGTCCCGGAGGACGACCACGCGGTCACTGCCCTCGATCAGCTCCTCGGTGTCCGAGGAGATCAGCAGGACGGCCAGACCCTCGCCGGCGAGTTCGTCGACGAGGGCCTGCACCTCCGCCTTGGCTCCCACGTCGATCCCGCGCGTGGGCTCGTCCAGCAGCAGCACCTTCGGGTGCAGGGCGAGCCAGCGGGCCAGGAGCACCTTCTGCTGGTTGCCGCCCGAGAGTTCGCCGACCTTCTGGTGCGGGCTGGAGGCCTTGATACGCAGCCGCTTCATGAACGTCTCCACGACGCGGTCGATACGGGCGTCGTCCACCAGCCCGAAGCGCGACAGGCCCGGCAGCGCGGCGAGCGCGATGTTCTCCCGCACCGACAGGCCCGGCACGATGCCCTCGGTCTTGCGGTCCTCGGGCAGCAGACTGATCCCGGCCCGGATCGCCGCCGGGGTGGACCCGGCGCGCACCGGCGCGCCAGCCACCACGACCCGGCCGCCGTCGACGGGCAGGGCGCCCGCGATGGCCTTGGCGGTCTCGCTGCGCCCGGAGCCGAGCAGCCCGCCGAGCCCGACCACCTCTCCGGGGCGCAGCGACAGCGAGACGTCACACAGCCGATGACGAACCGTCAACCCTCGTGCCGTCAACACCGGTTCGGCCGCCGTTTCGTGGGACCCGCTGAACTTCGTCAGGCCCTCGCGGCGTACCTCGCCGATCTCCCGCCCGAGCATCAGCCCCACCAGATGCAGCCGGTCGAGGTCGGCGAGGCGGCCGGTGTGCGCGACCCGGCCGTCGCGCAGGACGGTGACCGCGTCGCAGATCTCGTACAGCTCGTCCATGCGGTGGCTGACATAGACGACCGCGATGCCGCGCTCGCGCAGGGTGCGGATCACCTCGAACAGCGTCCGCACCTCGCGGGGCTCCAGCGACGAGGTGGGTTCGTCCATGATCACGACTCGTGCGTCGATGGCCACGGCCCGGGCGAGGGCGACCATCTGCTGGGCACCGACGCCGAGCTCACGCAGGGGACGGCGTACGTCGACCCGGATGCCGAGGCCGCGCAGGGTCTCGTCCGCCTCGCGGTGCATACGGCCGAAGTCGATCAGGCGCAGCCGGTTGCGCGGCTCGCGGCCGAGCAGGAGGTTACGGGCCACGCTCATCAGCGGGACGAGGTTGACCTCCTGGTAGATGGTGGAGATGCCCGCCTGCTGGGCCTGCAGGGGAGTGGTGAAACGGACCGGGGCGCCGTCGTAGGTGACCTCACCGGCGTCGGGCAGGTGGACGCCGGTGAGGACCTTGATCAGGGTGGACTTGCCGGCGCCGTTCTCGCCGACGAGGGCGTGCACCTCCCCGGCCCGGGCGGTGAAGTCCACGTCGGACAGCGCCCGCACGCCGGGGAAGGTCTTGCACAGTCCGGTGACCGCGAGCATCTCAGTAGGCCTTGCCCAGGTCGGACTTGGCGTTGCTCTCGGTGTAGGAGCTGTCCTGGATGACGATGTCCTGAGACACCTTCTGGCCCTGGGTGAAGGTGTCCAGGGTCTGGAACGCCAGCGGCCCGAAGCGCGGGTTGGACTCGACGACGCCGTGTATCCAGCCGTCCACGATGCCCTGCACGGCGTTGCGGGTACCGTCGATCGTCACGATCTTGACCTCGCCGGGCTTCTTGCCGGCCCCCTTGAGGGCGTTGACGGCGCCGAGTCCCATCTCGTCGTTCTCGGCGTAGACACCCTTGATCCCCGGCTTGGACTGGATCAGGTTCTCGGTGACGGACTGCCCCTTCTCGCGGGCGAAGTCACCGGTCTGCCGGAAGACGATCTTGAGCCCGGGCGCCTTCTCCTTGATGCGGTCCTCGAAGCCCTTGGTGCGTTCGGTGGTGACGTTGTTGCCCGCCGCGCCGAGCAGGATGGCGATCTCGCCCTTGCCGCCGGTCGCTTCGATCATCTGGTCGGCGGCCCGCTTGCCCTGCTCGACGAAGTCGGAGCCGATGAAGCTCACATAGTCCTTGCAGGCGGTGGCGTTGATCTTCCGGTCGATGGTCACGATGGGGATGTGCTTGGCCGAGGCGGCGCGCAGCACCGGCTCCCACCCGTCGGAGTTGAGCGGGGCGATGACCAGCAGGTCGGCACCCTTGGCGATGAGGTCCTGGACGTCGCTGATCTGCTTCGAGAACTGCGACTGGGCGTTGGCGGTGAGAAGTTTGACGCCCCGTTTCTTCGCCTCCGCCTTGATCGAGGCGGTCTCCGCGATGCGGAAGGGGTTGGCCTCCTTCTCGGACTGGGAGAAGCCCACGGTGGCGGACTTCAGGTCGGTCTTCTCGCCACCGTACGCGTCGATGGCGCAGGTCGGTCCGGATCCGCCGCTGGGCGAGGCGACGACCTGGCCGGAATCGGGGTTCTGAGAGGCGCTCCTGTCACCGCCGGAGTCGTCCTCGGACTTGGCGCATCCGGCCACGAGGGCCAGGCTCGTGACGAGGCCGGCGGTGAGGAGGTTCCGCACGTGAACGCGGCGCTGTGCTGCGATGGGCTTCATGAAAGTCCCCAGACGGCGTGGCCCCGGCGCACTGGGAGCGCTCTCGGGGTCGGACGGCTCTTGCGGTCAACTCGATGTGCACGTCGTTCGGGGAGGTTTTTACATCGTTGGAAGGGTGGTGTAAACCCCTCCCGCTCGAACTCCGGGCCACAGCGCCGCCGCCACCGTCAACGCCGGCCCAGGGTGCTCTCCCGCTCCACCAGCCGGAACTCCGCGCTCAGTTCACGTCCGCCCGTCTCGCCCCGGCCCGACAGGCTGCGCAGCAGCGAAGCCACGGCCATCCGTGCGATGGCCTGCTTGTCCGGCGAGATCGTGGTCAGCGACACGGCACCGAACCGGCCCTCCGCGATGTCGTCGAACCCGACCACGGCGACGTCCCAGGGCACCCGCAACCCCCGCTCGTGCAGCACCCGCATCGCCCCGATCGCGATCAGGTCGTTGAGCGCGAACACCCCGTCGGGCCGTACCCCCGAGTCGAGCAGCTGGGCCATGGCACGGGCGCCGTCGTCCCGGTCCCAGCCGCCGACCGGGACCACCAGGTCGTCCGGCGCGGGCACCCCCGCGGCGGCCAACTCCTGCCGCCAGCCGAGGAGTCGCAGGTCGGCGGGCCGGTTGGCGGCATCGGTCCGCGCGCCCAGGTAGGCGATCCGGGTACGGCCCCGGCCCAGCAGGTGCCGAACGGCGACCCTCGCCGCGGTCACGTTGTCGATGACGATGTGGTCGTGCGGGGTGTCGTACTCGCGCTCGCCGAGGAGCACGAGCGGCACGTCGTCGGACCGCCCCTGCAGGTCCTCGGCCTCCAGCTCCAGCGGGCTCAGGATCAGTCCGTCGATCACCCGGGCCCGAAACCCCTGGCTGACCAGCACTTCCTGCTCGCGCCTGCCACGTGTGTGATCGAGCAGCACCGTGAACTCGTGCTCCGCCGCCGCGTCGATGACCGCGCTCGCCAGCTCCGCGAAGTACGGGTTGCCGAGCTCCGGTACGGCGAGCGCGATGATGCCGGTGCGGCCCTTGCGCAGGTGCCGCGCGGTCAGGTTGGGCCGGTAGCCGAGTTCGTCGATGGCCTCCTGGACCCGGGCCCGCATCCCCGGTGTGACGTGCGGATAGTTGTTCACGACATTCGACACGGTCTTGATCGAGACACCGGCCCGTTCGGCCACGTCTTTCAGACTCACCCGCAAGGGAACTCCTCGACGTCGACGGAGGCTCCGGGGGCCGGAGCCTTGTCATGACCCTGGACAGCGGCCGGGAGCCGTGCTCTCATGCCAACTGCCGTTGCTTCCAACGTTGTACAGACTGAAGCAGTGAGCCGCCACCCTTCCCCTCAGTCAAGGGAGAACCGTGCGCATCAGACCACTCCGACACCGACTGTCCCTTCTGCTCGCCGCCGCCCTGGGTTTCGCCGGGCTGGCCGCGGTACCCGACGCCACGGCCGCGGACAGCACCGAGGTCCATGGCCTCAAGGGCGAGTACTACACCCAGTCCGCCCCCGGAGCCTTCGACTTCGCCCAGCTCAAGGCCACCGGATTCGACCCGCAGCTCGACTTCGGCTCCCTGGAGTCACGCCTGAACTCGGCCACCGGCCAGTCGGACGACGTCAGCGTCCGCTGGACCGGCCGGATCGTCCCCGAGAAGACCGGCGCCACCACCTTCTCGATCACCGGCGACAACGGCTTCCGCCTCTGGGTCGACGGCAAGCTCACCATCGACCACTGGGTCGACGACTGGGACCGCGAACAGACCAGCGCCCCCGTCGAACTGACCGCCGGCAAGGCCTACGACATCAAGGTCGAGTACTTCGAGCACTACGGTGGCTCCAACCTCCACCTGCGCTGGACGCCGCCCGGCGGCACCGAGGCCGCCGTACCGCAGTCGGCGTTCCTGCTGCCCGAGGGCTACGCCTACGACGGCGCCATAGCCACCACCGTCCTGCGGGACGGCCGGACCCTGCGCCTCGACTTCGCGCAGCCCCTCGCGACGCCCGCGAAGGGGATCACCGACCACCTCGACGCCGTGATCGGCGGCGCGAAGTGGCCCCTGGGCGCCGTCCGGCTCGCCCCGGACGATTCCACGTCGCTGCTGGTCTCGCTGAAGGAGCCGGTCGTCGGCAACAAGACCGGCACCGCGCCCGGTCTGGCGGACGTCCGCTACGACGGCGAGGGGAGCCTCGCATCCCAGGACGGCAACGTTGTCAACGCCTTCTGGAGCAGCGGCGCCAACCACTCCACCCACGAGCTGCGCACCAAGTGGGCCGACGAGGTCACTCCGGCCAACGCCCACCGCGAGTACCCGAGGCCCCAGCTCACCCGCGACGCCTGGCAGAACCTCAACGGCAGCTGGCAGTTCGCCGCGGCCAAGGCCGGTGAGCAACCGCCCGTGGGCCGCACCCTCGGTGAGCGGATCCTCGTCCCCTATCCGGTGGAGTCCCAGCTCTCGGGCCTGGAACGGCACGAGGACCGGATGTGGTACCGGCGCACCTTCACGGTCCCGGCCGGCTGGAAGATCGGTGACGGCAAGCGGCTGCAACTGAACTTCGGTGCCGTCGACTGGCGGGCCGAGGTGTACGTCAACGGCACCAAGGTCGCCGAACACCAGGGCGGCTACGACAAGTTCAGCGCCGACATCACCGACGCCCTCGAGCCGGGCCGCACCCAGGAGCTGATCGTCGGCGTCTACGACCCGACCGACGCGGCGAACGGTGAGAACCCGCCGATCGGCAAGCAGCGCCTCGACCCCAGCGGCATCTGGTACACCCCGACCTCCGGCATCTGGCAGACGGTGTGGCTGGAGCCCGTGGCCTCCGACCACGTGGACCAGCTGAAACTCACCCCGAACGTCGACGACGGCACCCTCACGGTCGAACCGCGGGGCACACGCGACGGCCTGTCGGTCACCGCCACGGCGTACGCCGGAAAGCGCAAGGTGGCCACGGCGACCGGACGCACCGGTGAACCCCTCACCCTGAAGATCCCGCACGCCCGGCTCTGGTCGCCGGACGACCCGTACCTCTACGACCTCGAGGTGAGCGTCGGCCACGACCGTGTGGGCAGCTACTTCGGGATGCGCTCCATCTCCGTGCAGAAGGTGAACGGTGTCCCGCGCACCCTCCTCAACGGCAAGCCGGTCTTCATGATGGCCACTCTCGACCAGGGATTCTGGCCGGACGGCCTGTACACCGCACCGAGTGACGAGGCCCTCGCCTACGACCTGAAGATGCACAAGAAGATGGGCTTCAACTCCGTCCGCAAGCACATCAAGGTCGAGCCCGACCGCTGGTTCTACTGGGCCGACCGGCTCGGCCTGATGGTGTGGCAGGACATGCCGGCGATGACGGCGGGCGTGAACCCGTCCCCCCCGGCACGCGCCGAGTACGAACGCGAGATGAAGCAGATGATCGACGAGCACATCAGCAGCCCGTCCGTCGTCATGTGGGTCGTGTTCAACGAGGGCTGGGGTCAGTACGACATCGGCCGCGTCGCCTCCCAGGCCAAGTCCTGGGACCCCACCCGCCTGGTCAACAACATGTCGGGCCTCAACCTCGGAGCCGACGGCGGGGCCGGTGACATCATGGACGAGCACGGCTATCCGAGCCCCGCCCTGCCACCCCGTCCGGACGGGCAGCGGGCCCTGGTCAGCGGCGAGTACGGCGGTCTGGGCCTCGGCATACCGGGCCACGCCTGGTCGGTCCAGCAGTCCTACGTGGACGTCGACCCGACGACGTACACCGACGACTACCTGAAGAAGCTGACCGAGGTCCACGCGCTCGCCTGCCGCGGCGGCAACGGCGCGGTGTACACGCAGATCTCGGACGTCGAGGGCGAGCTCAACGGCCTGCTGACGTACGACCGCAAGGTGGTCAAACCCGATGTGTCCCGGTTGGAGGCGGCACAGACCGCCCTGATCGACGACGCGTCACGACCGGTGCCGGCGGGCTGCGCCTGACACGGGGACGGAACCGCACACGTCATCGGTAGTGGTCGGTCCGCCCACGGCTTCGGTCGTGGGCGGACCGCTGCGCGGCACCGGACGTCAGCCGACCTGCCGGCAGCCGACGGTGGGGTAGATCCGCTGGATCAGGGTGGTGGCCTGGGGTGTCGTGGTGATGGTGAACACGGGGCCGCCGTTGCAGGACCACTTGGTCGTCACCAGTTCGGCCGCCTGGGCGGAGGGCGCCAGCGCGAGGGTGGCGAACACGAGGGCACCGGCGATCGCCGCGAGGCGGACACGAGTGGTGGAGGGGCGCAGCTTCATGACACTCCTTGGTCTCGGCGGACTTCTGACCGCTCTCCCCTCGATTGTTCGGAAACTTTCCGACGGCGGTTGACCGGAATACCCCGATTGGCTTCCCCTTCGCTCTTTCAGGTGCGGTGGTCGCCGTCCTGGGCGAAGCCGGGTGTGCCGGCAGCCAGAAGGCGGGCGGCGTCGCCGACCCCCTGCTCGGCGCGCCACACGGCCGCCGGGCGGCGCTGCGCGACGCGCGACATTCCGCGGCCACCTTCCCCCTGAACGGGGTCGAACCGGTGCAGAATTCCGAGCTGGCGACCATGCCGGCCGCAAGGAACCGTGCCGGCTTCCAGAACCACCGCTTCCAGGTGTCACCGGCGGACGGGGGCAAAGGATGACCACGGACCACCGCGGCACCGTGACGACCGGGATCGCGCGACTGCACGCGTCACCGGGCCTCGCCGGGCCCGGCCGGCTCGGACTCGTCACCAACCACACCGGCGTCCTCCCCGACCTGCGCCCCGCCCCGTCCGCGTTGCTCGAAGCCGGCGCTCGGCTGGTCGCGCTGTTCGGCCCCGAACACGGACTGCACGGCACCGGCCAGGCCGGGGAGAGCGAGGCCGTCCGGACGGACCCCGCAACCGGCCTGCCCGTCCACGACACCTACGGCTGCGACGCCGAGCGCCTCGACAAACTGCTCATCGACAGCGGTGTCGACGCACTGGTGTACGACCTCCAGGACATCGGCGCCAGGTTCTACACCTACGTGTGGACCATGTTCGACCTGATGGTCTCGGCGGCCCGCACCGGCGTACGGTTCGTGGTCGCCGACCGGCCCAATCCGCTCGGCGGGCTGGTCAGCGAGGGCCCGTTGCTGGAGCCGGCGTATGCCGGTTTCGTCGGGCGGGCCCCGGTGCCCGTCCGGCACGGGCTCACCTGCGGTGAACTCGCGCGGTACCTGAACACCTCCGCCGTCCTCGACGCGGCGGGCACCGCTGCGGACTTGACGGTGATCGAAGCGGTCGGCTGGCGGCGAGCGATGGACGCGGAGGCCACCGGCCTGCCGTGGGTCGCGCCCTCGCCGAACATGCCGACCACCGCCACCGCCACCGTCTATCCCGGGACCTGCCTCTTCGAGGGCACGAACCTCTCCGAGGGCCGGGGCACCACGCAGCCCTTCGAGACCGTCGGAGCCCCGTACATCGACGCACGGTTCGCGCCCGCGCTTGCCGAACTCGCGCTGCCCGGAGTGCACTTCCGCGACCTGCGGTTCGTACCGACCTTCCACAAGCACGCCGGACGGCCGCTGCGCGGCGTCCAGCTCCATGTCACCGACCGCGAGACCTTCGCCCCGGTACGCACCGCCGTCGCGATGCTCGCCACGCTGCGGGGCCTGTACCCGGAGGACTTCGCCTGGCTCACGCCCGACGGCGGCGCGGCGGGGACCGGTCACCGGCACTTCATCGACCTGCTGTGGGGATCCGACCGGCTGCGGCGCGCCGTCGACGCGGGTGACGACCCGCTGAAGCTGTGTGATCCGCCCGCGCCGCCCGCCCGGTGGGCCGGCGACGACGCACTGCTCTACGCATGAGCGCCGCCGACCCCTGCGCCCCGCGCGCCCGCCCTGCCCCCGCCACGCCCGCCGCCCGTGCACGGAAGGACCACGCCGTCGATGACCGAGCAGATCGACCGAACCACGTACTGCCGGGCCGAGGTCCGCGGCTTCCGCGCGGGTGACGGGCCGCGGTTGGTCGAGACGTGGTGCCGCAGTGCCCCCGCCGACCCCCTCACCCCGGACCGCTTCCGTTCGTCGGTGCTGCTGGACGCCAACTTCGATCCCGAGGGGCTGCGGGTCGCCGTCCACGAGGACCGCCTGGTCGGCGCCGCCTACGCCGTGCGCCGCCTGACGCCGATGACCGGAACCGACCTGGAACCCGAGCAGGGCTGGATCCCCTTCTTCTTCGTCGACCCGGCCGCCCGCGGGCAAGGACTCGGCCGCCGGCTGCTGACCGAAGCGCTCGACTGGCTGCACGGTCACGGCCGTACCCGGGTGGACTTCTCGTCGTACACCCCGAACTACATCCTGCCCGGCCTGGACGCAGAGACGTATCCGGAGGCCGCCGGACTCCTGGAGTCGCTCGGCTTCCACACCCTGTACGAGGCGGCGGCCATGGACCGCGGCCTGGTCGGCTACCGCCTGCCGGAGGATGTCGCGCTCCGCCTGGACGAACTGCGGACACTGGGCCACCGGTTCGGCACCCCGTCCGACGACGACCTGGTGGAACTGGTCGCGCTCGCCGGGAACCACTTCGCCCCCGACTGGGCCCGTGCGATCCGCGAGTGCCTGGCCGCGGGAACGCCGCTCGACCGGATCGTCTGTGTCCGGGACCCGGCGGGCCGCCTCGTCGGCTGGGCGATGCACGGCGCGTACGAGTCGGCCGACGAGCGGTTCGGTCCCTTCGGTGTGCTGGAGGAGACGCGCGGTACCGGGCTGGGCAAGGTTTTGCTCCACCTGGTCCTGGAGCGGATGCGGGCACGTGGCGCGCACTCCGCGTGGTTTTTGTGGACCGGGGAGCAGTCCCCGGCGGGCCATCTGTACCGCAAGAGCGGCTTCGCCACCACCCGGGTCTTCCGCGTCATGCGCCGGGAGGCCGCACGATGAGACCACCACGCCGCGGCAGCGGCCCGAGCCGCCGGCACTTCGCGCTCGCGCTGCCCTCGGCGCTGCTCACCGCCGGATGCGCCGCACCGCACCAGGGCACCGGTCGTCCCGGTGACCCGATCGTCCTCACCCTCCTCTCCCACTACACGAGCGGAGAGCTCAAGGAGGCCCTGCAGAGCCCGGTCGACGAGTGGAACGCCTCGCACGACCGGGTCAAGGTGCAGACCAAAGCGGTCGAATTCACCGACCTCCTGACCACGTTCATGGTCCGGCAGGCCGCCGGGCAGGGCGCGGACATCCTCCATCCGTACTGCCTGTGGAACGGCCAGCTCGTCCAGGCCGGCGTCCTGCGACCCGCCCCACCCGAGCACGCAGAGGAGATCCGACGCGGGTACGGAGAGGCCGCCGTCCGCTCCGCGTCCGTCGGGGGCAGGATCTACGGCTATCCCACCGAGGTGCAGACGTACGCCCTCTACTACAACAGACGACTGCTCCGCGAGGCCGGGATCACCCGTCCGCCGCGCACCTGGCGGGAGTTGGAGGAGGCGGCCCACCGCACCGCCGCGCGCGACCGCTACGGCAACACGCTGGTCCAGGGGTTCGGGCTGTCGACCTACGACGACTCCACCACCGTCGGCCAGACACTCGCCCTGCTCAACGCCGCCGGCGGAACCTTCGTCTCCCCGGACGGCAGGAGCACCGCCATCGACTCGCCCGCCGGCCGGGCCGTGTTCGATCTGGAGCACCGCCTCATCGCCGAAGGGGCGAGCGCCCCCGGCATCAACGTCTACAAGGCGTTCGCTTCCGGACAGGTGGCCATGGTGATCAGCGCCGGCTGGTGGACCGCGAACCTCAAGTCACTGATGGGCAGAGCCTATCGGG
Source organism: Streptomyces sp. 1222.5 (assembly GCF_900105245.1). NCBI lineage: Bacteria > Bacillati > Actinomycetota > Actinomycetes > Kitasatosporales > Streptomycetaceae > Streptomyces > Streptomyces sp. 1222.5. The sequence continues at coordinate 8,283,729 of NZ_FNSZ01000001.1, forward strand.
ACGTCGGGGTCGCACCCGTGCCCGTACCCGGCATCGGCGACACGAACGCCACGCTCTCCACCGGCTTCATGCTCGGCGTCAACGCCACCGCCCGACACCCCCGAGAAGCCTGGGACTTCCTGCGCTGGCTCAACACCGACAGGACGCGCGCGAGCCACACCGCACAGCACACGACAGCGACCAGGATGAGCTCCCTGCAAGTCTCGGTCGGTTCCCTGACCGGCCGCGCCGACGACATGCACGCCCTTCTCGGCCAGGGCGGTGACCCGAACCTGCGCCCGTTCCTCGACGCGCTGGCGTACTCGGTGCCCGAGCCGAACGGGCCGGGCGCCCAGCAGGCCAAGTCGCTGCTGCGCAAGAACATCGAGGCGCTGTGGACCGGCCAGCAGTCGGTCGACGAGGCCCTGCGCACCACCCGCCGACAGGTCGACCAGGAGGTGTCGCGCTCGTGGTGAACACCCTGGCGCCGGAGACGACCGGGCGGCCGGCGCACACCCCGCCCGTCACCGAGCCCGCCGTCGACCGCCGCAGCCGGATCCCACGCCGCCAGGCCACGGTCGCGTACCTCTTCCTGGCACCGACGCTGCTGTTCTTCGCCGTCTTCCTCATCCTGCCGCTCGGCTTCGCGCTGCTGCTGTCGATGTCCCGCTGGGCGGGGTTCGACCTCGGCGACATCGATCCGGTGGGCCTGGACAACTTCACCGGCCTCTTCTCGGCCGGCTCGACGTTCCTGACGCCGATCCTCACCAACACCCTGCTGTTCGCCCTGGGCACCGTGACACTCGCTCTCGCCGGCTCCCTGCTCGTCGCCACCTGCATCGACCAGCTCCGCTTCCAGGGCCTGTGGCGCACCCTGTACTTCCTCCCGATCGTCACCACCGTCGTCGCCGTCGGCAACGTGTGGAAGTACATGTACGAGCCGGGCGGTCTGGTCAACGGCGTCCTCAACGCCTTCGGTCTCGGCTCGGTGGCCTTCCTCCAGGACCCGGACACCGCCCTGGCGTCGGTCGTGGTCGTCCAGGCGTGGGCCTCGGTGGGCTCGGCGATCCTCATCCTGACCGCCGGGCTGAAGTCCATCCCCGAGTCGTACTACGAGGCCGCCGCGCTCGACGGGGCCGGCCCCGTCACCGTCCTGTGGAAGATCACGCTGCCGCTGCTGCGCCCCTCCCTGCTGTTCGTGTGCGTCACCCAGTTCCTCACCGGCCTGCAGTCGTTCGCGCTGATCATCGTGATGACCAAGGGCGGCCCGGGGGACGCCACCAACGTGGCCGCGCTGGAGATGTACCGGCAGGCCTTCTCGTACGGCGACTGGGGCACCGCGAGCGCCGCCGCCTTCGTGCTGTTCGTGGTGGTCCTCGCGGTCACCCTGGTGCAGCTGTGGATCTTCCGGCGCAAGGGAGAGGACGCATGATCCGCCGCCGATTCCCCTGGTTCTCCTACCTGTTGGTCGTGACCGGCGCCGTGCTCACGGTGGTGCCGTTCCTCGACATGGTGATGACGTCCTTCAAGGGGCCCGGTGAGTCCGGCACGCTGCCGTACCACTTCCTGCCCGAGGCGTTCGACCTGTCCAACTACCGTGCGGCGGTCGACCAGCTGGACCTGCCGGTGCTCTTCCGCAACAGCGTCGTCGCGACCGCCGTGATCACCGGGTCGGTCCTGCTCACCTCGTCGCTCGCCGGCTACGCGCTGGCCAAACTCCACTTCCCCGGGCGCGACTTCGTCTTCCGGCTCGTGCTGTCGACGATGATGTTCCCGCCGTTCCTCTTCTTCGTCCCGCACTTCCTGATCCTGGTGCACTGGCCGCTGGCCGGCGGCAACGACCTCTTCGGCCGCGGCGGCGCCGGCCTCACCGTCAGCATCGTGGCGCTCGCCGTGCCGTTCCTCGTCAACGGCTTCGGCATCTTCCTGATGCGGCAGTTCATGGTCTCCATTCCCGACGAGGTGCTGGAGGCGGCACGCATCGACGGCGCGGGGGAGTTCACCGTGTGGTGGCGGATCGTGGTGCCGCAGACCAAACCGGTCATGGTGACACTCGGACTGCTGACCTTCGTGGACGCCTGGAACGAGTACATCTGGGCCCTGCTGGTGTCGACGGCCAACCCGGCGGTGATGACACTCCCCGTCGGTATCCAGCTCCTCCAGGACTACGTCGACCCGACCCGCACGATGCCCATCGTCATGGCGGGCCTCGTCGTGAGCGTCCTGCCGGTCCTGGTGCTCTTCCTGCTGCTGCAGAAGTACTACATCCGCGGCGTCATGCTCAGCGGCCTCAAATAACAGCGGTCACCAGGACGTGCGGTCCCGCGCCTGATGGGCGTCACGAGCGCGCTGCACGTCGTGCGGGTCGGCTCCGTGAGTGTCCAGCTGGGAGGCGAGGACCGCCGCCTGGACCCTGCGCTGCACACCGAGTTTCGCCAGCAGCCGCGAGATGTGGTTCTTGACGGTCTTCTCCGACAGGAACAGCCGCTTGCCGATCTCACGGTTGGTCAGACCGTCACCGATCAGCGCGAGGATGCCCCGTTCCCGCGGAGAGAGACCGGCCAGCTCCGGAGGCAGCGACGGGGCCGCGGCCGGGTCCGTGCGCAGGGAGCGCATCAGACGGGCGGTGGTCGCCGGATCGAGCATCGACTGGCCCGACGCCACCGTGCGCACCGCCGACACCAGGTCCGAGCCCTTGATCTGCTTCAGGACGTATCCGGCCGCGCCGGCCATGATCGCGTCCAGTAGCGCCTCCTCGTCGTCGAACGAGGTCAGCATCAGACACGCCAGCCCGGGCATCCGGTCGCGCAGCTCCCGGCAGACCGAGATGCCGTCGCCGTCCGGCAGGCGCACGTCGAGGACGGCCACGTCGGGGCGCAGGGCGGGGCCCCGGGCGAGCGCGTGCTCGGCGGTGTCCGCGTCGCCGACCACGGAGATGTCCGGTTCGGCGTCGAGAAGGTCCGACAGGCCGCGCCGCACCACCTCGTGGTCGTCGAGCAGGAACACACGGATCGGGTGCTGCTCGCTGAAGACGCGCGTCTCGGTCATGGCGATCCCACGTTTCGCGGACGACGACAGCCTGCCGACTGCCCCTTGCGGACCGATCATCGCCGGTCGGCGCCGGTCGCACCAGGGCCGACCGGCCCCAGTCGCCCCGCGGCCCGGCGGCGCCCCGGTCGCCCCGCGGCTAGTGCGTCACCCTGTCGTGGGCCAGGTCGAACTCCACGTCCACGACCCCTTCGACGGCCCTGACCAGACGGGCCGCCACAGGAACGAGGGCGTTGTCGCGGATCCTGCCGGTCAGCGTCACGACACCGTCGTGCACCTCCACCCGTACGGCCGACGCCGGCGGCGGGAAGAGGTACACCGCGACCTCGCGCCGTACCTCCTCGGCGATGTCCTCGTCGTCGCGCAGGAACACCTTGAGCAGGTCGGCGCGGCTGACGACACCCGCCAGCATGTCGTCGTCGTCCACCACCGGCAGCCTCTTGACGCCCGCGCACGCCATCATCCGCGCGGCCTCGGCGAGGGTGGCGTCGGCGTGCACCGTGACGGCGGGCGAGGACATGAGGTCCCCGGCGGTGAGGGCATCGGCCTTCGCCACGTCGACGGGCCGGCGCAGCGCCAGATAGGCCCGGTCGGGGCCGTCCCGCAACTCCTCCTTCGGCAGCAGGTCGGCCTCGGACACCACGCCGACCACCCGGCCCTCACCCTCGATCACGGGCAGGGCGCTGACCCGCCAGTCCTGCATCAGATGCACGACCTCCTTGAACGGGGCCCGGCGGCCGACGGCGGCGACCGTCAAGGTCATCACGTCACTGACGATGTGCGGGAAGCCGTGCATGGTCACTCCACAGGCGCCTCGACGATGTCCGGCTCCTTCCAGGGTGGGCCGAGAACCCGGAAGGTGCCATGGGCCGCCCGGCCCCCGCCGCCCGCCGGCTTCCGCGCCACGGCGGGCCGATCGGCCCCCGATGGGGCCGTGTGGCCCCTGACCCCGCCGCCGGCCCCGGCGCCACGCTGGTGTGGGACGCGGACCCGGGAGGAGGAGACCATGGCGCCGACCGTCACCGTGGGCCTCGACGACTCGCCCGAGAGCCGGGCCGCGGCCGAGTGGGCGGCCCGCGAGGCGCTGCTGCGCCGTCTGCCCCTCGAGATCTTCCTCGTCCAGGAGCCGTCGCCCAGGAGGGTGGCCCGGACACCGCTGCTGGACCTGGAGAAGTACCGGCAGTGGGCCGAGCGGACGGCACACGAGTCCGCCGAGGGCATTCGGCTCCGCCACCCCGGCCTCGACGTGACCGCCGAGGTGCTCACCGGGACCGTGGCCGACGTCCTGTGCGAGGCCGCGGGCCACGCCGAGCTGCTGGTGCTGGGTTCGCGAGGCCTCGGCCGGCTCGGCGGCCACCTCGTCGGATCGGTCGCCCTCGCCGTCGTCGCCCGCGCCGAGCGCCCGGTGGTGCTGGTGCGCGCCGGGGAGCAGGCCGCCGACGAACACCTGCCGGACCCGGCGGGCGTGCCCTCCGCGGCGGCGCCCTATCGGCCCGTGGTCCTCGGCCTCGACCTCGACCGCCCGGACGGCACACTCACGGAGTTCGCCTTCGACGCCGCCGCACGCCGCCGAGCACCCCTGCGGGCGGTCCACGCCTGGCCCGAGCCGCCGACCTCCTTCCACGACCTCGACGACGTCCCCGGTGACGTCGACGTCCACGACTCGCTCGAACGCGGACAGGCGGCCCTGCTGACCAGGACGCTCCAGCCATGGCGGCAGAAGTTCACCGACGTCGAGGTGATCGAGGCGAGCCGGTGCGGCAGTGCCGCACAGGTCCTCGTCGCCGCCTCCCACGACGCCTCGCTGGTGGTCGTCGGCCGGCGTGTGCGCACGGGCCTGTTCGGCGCCCACATCGGCCATGTCACCCAGGCCGCCCTCCACCACGTCGCCGCGCCCGTCGCGGTCGTCGCGCACGGTTGACCGTCCCCGAGGAGTGAGAAGCCATGAGCGCAGCAACCGCACATGCCTTCGGCGAACCCCTGGACCTCCCGATGGTCGTCGGCGTCGACGGCTCCGAGCGGAGCCTGCGCGCCGTGGACTGGGCCGCCGACGAGGCGGCCCTGCGCGGCGCATCGCTCCGCCTGGTGCACGCCTCCCTGTGGGAGCGCTACGAGGGCACCACTCCCACCGCCGACACCGAGGAGCCGTCCGAGGAGCTCATGGCCGAGGACGTCGTCGAGGCCGCGGAACGGCGCGCCCACCGCCGGCAGCCCGGCATCAAGGTCTTCACCGACGTGCTGCCCGAAGAGCCGGAGTACGCCCTGACACGGGAGAGCCGCAGCGCCCTCCTGCTGGTCCTCGGCTGCCGTGGCCGCAGCGGCATGGCCGAGGCGCTTCTCGGCTCGGTCAGCGTCGCGGTGGCCGGCCACGCCCACTGCCCGGTCATCGTGCTGCGCGCGAACCACTCCGGCGAGGCCCGCCCGCAAGCCCACGGCCGGATCGTCCTGGGGGTGGGCGACAGCCCCGCGGGCTCCGCCGCCGTGCGCTTCGCGGTCGAGGAGTCCCTGCTGCGCGGCGTCCCGCTGGAGGCCGTACGGGCGTGGCGCCGACGGCACCCGTACGAGCAGCACGCACAGCCGCCGACCACCGGCGGTCCGGCCCATCCGCAGGAGCGACAGGCCAGGGACCTGGTGGAGGAGGCCCTTCACGACTGCCCGGCCGGCCTCCAGAAACGATGCCGTACGGTCGAGGGCCGCGCCCAGGACGTCCTGCCGGCCGCCGCGCACGGAGCCGACCTGCTCGTCGTCGGCGCCCGGCGCCGCCCGGGCCACTTCGGGCTCCAGCTCGGCCGGGCCGCCCATCGGGCACTCCACCACGCGGACTGCCCCGTCGCCGTCGTACCCGAGCCGGCCTGGGAGGGGGACCGGACCCGGCGCCGCGACGGTCCCGCACCCGCCCCGCCGGACCACGGACAGCACACCGAAACAGGGTGAGGAGCAGCATGAAAGGCTTCGTCTTCCACGGTCCCGGACAGGCGTCCTGGCAGGACGTCCCGGATCCGGCCGTCAAGGAACCCACCGACGCGATCGTGCAGGTCGACGCCGTGACCATCTGCGGAACGGACCTCCACATCCTGAAGGGCGACGTCCCCGAGGTCCGCCCCGGCACGGTGCTCGGCCACGAAGCCGTCGGGGAGATCGTCGAGGTCGGCGGTGACGTGCGGACCGTACGCCCCGGCGACCGGGTGCTGGTCTCCTGCATCACCTCGTGCGGCCGGTGCCGGTTCTGCCGGGACGGCTCCTACGGCCAGTGCCGTGGCGGCGGGGGCTGGATCCTCGGCCACCTCGTCGACGGCACCCAGGCCGAGTACGTCCGGGTGCCGCACGCCGACCTCTCCGTACACCCTCTGCCCGCCGCCGTTCCCGGTCAGGACGCCGTCCTGCTCGCCGACGTCTTCCCGACGTCCTACGAAGTGGGTGTCCTCAACGGGCAGGTGCGTCCAGGGGACACCGTCACCGTCGTCGGAGCGGGCCCCATCGGACTCGCGGCGATCGCCACGGCACGTCTGTTCGCGCCCGAGCGGATCATCTCCGTCGACCTGGCCCCGGCCCGGCTGGAGGCCGCCCATCGCCTCGGCGCCGACGCCGTGGCGGACGCGAACGAGGACCCCGGCCAGCTGGTCGCCGATCTGACCGACGGTCTCGGCGCCGACGTGGTGATCGAGGCGGTCGGTGTGCCGGAGAGCTTCGAACTGTGCACCCGTATGGTCCGGCCCGGCGGGCACGTCGCCAACGTCGGTGTCCACGGCGGACCGGCCACGCTCCACCTCGAGGACCTGTGGATCAGGAACGTGACCATCACGACCGGCCTGGTGGACACCTACTCCACTCCCACCCTGCTCCGGATGGCCGCCGCGGGGCGGCTGCCGACCGGGCAACTCGTCACCCACACCTTCCCGCTGGACCACATGGAGGAGGCCTACGAGGTCTTCGCCAGAGCCGCCGACACCGGCGCGCTGAAAGTCGTGCTCGGTCCGGAGCAGCACGCGGAAGTGGCCGTCCCCGCGGCCTGAGCGAGAAGGAGCGTGACGGCCATGACCGAACGCCGAGCGCACACACGACGACGGAGGCGCCCCTCGGTGATCTGGGCCGCCGCCTGGCCACCCGGCGCGCCCGCCTCGGCCTGACGCGCGGGCAGACGGCCGCACGGGCCGGCATGGACGCCGGCTACCTCCGCTACCTGGAGGAGCACCCCGGCGCCGCCCCCGGCACCGGGATGCTGCACCGGCTGGCCGAGGCCCTGGAGACCACCGTAACCGAGCTGACCGGCGGCGCCCTCGACACACCGCCCGGCTCCGGACGCGCCGCCCGCGAATCCCGCCTCACCGAGCTGAGCGCCGCCGAGTGCCAGGCGCTGCTGGGCTCGCACGGAGTGGGGAGGCTCGCGGTCGCCACCGGCTCGGGTCCGGAGATCCTGCCGGTCAACTACAGCATCGTGGACGGTGCGATCGTCTTCCGGACCGCGGCCGGCTCCCCGGCCGCGCCGGCCGACGGCCGCCGGGTGGCCTTCGAGGTCGACCGCATCGACGACGCCTTCAGCCAGGGCTGGAGCGTCCTGGTACGCGGAGTCGCACGCACCGTGACGGACCCAGAGCGACGGCGCCGCTACGCCGAGCGGGCACACAGCAGGCCGTGGGCGGGCGGTGTGCGCGAGGTGTGGATCCGGATCGAGCCCGATGTCGTCTCGGGACGCCGGATCACCGTATGAGCGCGGCTTCCCGGCACGCGTACGGCCGCACCGCCGTGGACGCGCGCGGTCCCCGCAGAGCGTCAGCCGGGCGCCGGCGCCGTCTCAGCGGCCCCCGCCAGGCGGACCCCCGCGACCAGCTCGGGGCGGATGCGCACCGCATGGTCCATGCCCTCGGAGGGGACCCAGGGCTGCAACAGCGTCTGGATGCGGGCCAGTTCGGACGGATCGGTCACCAGGCGGGCGTAACCGGTGACGACCACGCTCCAGCCGAGATGGGTGTCGGGATCGATGACGTCGGCCTCGTACGCCACGACCACGCCCGCGCCGTCGGCCTCCTGAGCGTGCGCCGTCAGTGCCGCGCCCTCATGGGTGCGGATGACGATGTCCCCGCGGTCCAGGACGTGGTTGACGGGGCGGACGGTGGGCAGGGCCTGCCGGGTGAAGACGATCCTTCCCAGGGACACGCTGCCCAGCAACCGCAGCGCCTCGGCGGAGTCGAGGTCGATACGCCGGCGCACCGGGTCGTGGTGAGGAGTCATGGCCTTGCTTCTCCAGGAGGGGGCAAGTGTTCCGCCGGCGGGGCCCGTTGCTCCGTGGGTGCCGGGGCGCGGTCGCGGAGACCGAGGCGTTCTGCGGGCGGAGCGACACCGCGGGGGACCGGCGCCGCTCCTGTCCTCACTGTCGTCCACGGCGCACCCGCCCTCCAGTGCCGGTCGGACCTGATGGGGGGCCGTACGTCCCCCCGACGGGGCGGCCGAACCGGACCGGCGGGCCCCGCTCGGGGAGGCCGCGCTGCCGGGCAGCGCCGGCGAAGGCTACTGTGGCAGTGACCCCGACAGTCCACCCTTCGCGCGCGAGGGGACACGGAGGCACGTGGTGGCACACCCGGAGGAGTCCCGCGTTCGGCTGCCGCAGCTCAAGCTCGACGAGTTGCTGGAGGAACTGCAGGCCCGGATCAACGCGGCCCGGGGCACGCAGAAGAGGGTGCACAGCCTGCTGGAGGCGGTGCTCTCCGTCGGCCGGGAACTGGACCTCGAACAGGCACTGCACTCCATCGTGGAGGCGGCCGCCGTGCTCGTCGACGCCGAGTACGGCGCCCTGGGCGTCATCGGCCCCGACGGACGATCCCTGTCGGCCTTCCACACCGTGGGCGTGAGCGAGGCGCGGATCGCCGAGATCGGCCCCTTCCCGGAGGGACACGGCATCCTCGGCGAGGTCATCCGGCACCCGGCGCCGCTCCGGCTGGAGAAGATCGCGCAGCACCCGGCCTCCTACGGCTTCCCGGCCCACCATCCGCCCATGAACACCTTCCTGGGCGTGCCGATCCGGGTCCGTGATCAGGTCTACGGCAACCTCTACCTGACCGAGAAGCGTGGCGGGGCGCAGTTCGACGAGGAGGACGAGTCGGTGCTGTCCACGCTGGCCGTGGCGGCCGGCGTGGCCATCGACAACGCCCGACTGTACGAGGACTCGCGGCTGCGCGAGCGCGGGCTGCTGGCGAACGCCGAGATCAGTCACAGTCTGATGTCCGGCAGTCGTCGGGCCGAGGCCCTCAAGCTGATCGCCGAACGAGCCCGCGAGCTCATGGGCTCGGCACTGGCGGCGGTGGCGATCCCGCTGGGCGCGGGTGCGTCCCTCAGTGTGGAGATCGCCGTCGGCATGGACGCGGACGCGCATCGCGGGCTGGTGCTGCCCCCGTCCGGAACGCTGATGGGTCTCGCGTTCGCCGCCGCCGCGCCGGTCGCCTCCGAGGACGTGCAGCGCGACGAGCGGGTCTCCCCGGAGCCGCCGCGCTTCGAGGGGCTGGGCCCTGCCGTCGCCGTCCCCATCGGCACCGGGGAGGGCGGTGCCCGGGGCGTGGTGCTGGTGGCCCGGGAATCCGGCCGGCCGGTGTTCTCGGGCAAGGAGACCGAGATGTTGCAAGGGTTCGCGGCGCAGGCCGCCATCGCGATGGAGCTGGCCGACCGCCGGGAGGACGCCGAGCAGATCGCGGTGCTCCAGGACCGGGACCGTATCGCCCGTGACCTGCACGACCTGGCCATCCAGCGGTTGTTCGCCACGGGCATGACCCTGCAGAGCGCGGGACGCTTCATCGAGCACCCGGAGGCCTCCGAGCGGGTGCTGAGGGCCGTGGACGACCTGGACGAGACCATCAAGATCATCAGGTCGGCCATCTTCGGGCTGCGCTCCCGCACGGGGGGACCCGACGACGGGCTGCGGGCCCGGGTCATGCGCGTGGTGGGGGAGGAGACACCCGTGCTCGGCTTCCCGCCCAGCGTGCGCATGGAGGGCCTGCTGGACACCGATGTCCCGCGCGAGATCGCCGACCACGTCGTGGCCGTCCTGTCCGAGGCACTCACCAACATCGCCCGTCACGCGCACGCCGACCGGGCCCAGGTCGTGCTGACGGCCGGCGGCCGGGAGGTGTCGTTGACGGTGTCGGACAACGGCGTGGGCTTCCCGCCCGGCGGCCGGCGCAGCGGGCTGCGCAACATGGCCGAGCGGGCGGAACAGCTGGGCGGGAACTTCGACACGTCCCACCCGGACGAGGTAGGGGCCACTCTGCGCTGGCGGGTACCCCTGCCCGACGCCCAGGGCTCGTCCGGCGGATCATGGGCCGAGTCGGGGCCGGACCGACGTGAGGGCCGGCCAGTGCCCTGATCGTGTTGACTGCCCCCGGCAGGCAGTGCTGGAGTCGGCACGTGGACAGCATCCCCGCCAACCGGCGGCTCTGGAACCAGATCAGCAGCGCCTACCAGCACGAGCACGACCCGCAAATCGGCGCCGCACCCCGGCTGTGGGGCATGTACTCCATCCCCGACGCGCACCTGCAAGCCCTGGGCGACGTCACCGGCAAGCGCGTCCTCGAACTCGGCTGCGGCGCCGGCCAGTGGTCCAGGGCGCTCGCCGCCGAGGGCGCCACCGTGGTCGGGCTCGACCTGTCCGAAGCCCAACTCGCCGCAGCGGCCCGCGCGATGGGAGCGGCCCGCTACCCGCTGGTGCAAGGCGCCGCCGAACAGCTCCCCTTCGCCGCCGACAGCTTCGACCTGGTGTTCTGCGACTTCGGTGGGCTCAGCTGGGCGCCCCCGCACCTGGCCGTCCCGCAGGCCGCACGCGTCTTGGGCCGAGGCGGGCGCCTGGTGTTCAACGTCGCCAGCCCATGGTTCGAAGCCTGCTACGACGAAGCCGCCGGCCGCGTGACCACGACGCTGCAGCAGGACTACTTCGGGCTGAACACCATCGCCGAAGACGACGGCGCGACCAGCTATCAGCTCACCTACGGCGACTGGGTCAAGGTCCTGTGCGGCGCGGGTCTCATCATCGACGACCTCATCGAGCCACGGCCCGAACTCGGAACACTCAACGGTTACAACGAAACCGACCCACCCGACTGGGCACACCGCTGGCCGGCGGAACTGCTCTGGGTGACCCGCAAACCGTAGGTTCCGCCGCGCCGAGACGGGAAAGGGAGGCGAGGGTGACGGCCCCGCGGAAGACGTGGGCGCGTGTGGGGCTGTCCGCCCCTGCTCCGGCGTCTTTTGCGGTGGGCCCGCTGATCTCGGGGCTCGGGAATGGTGTGCTCGATCTGGCGACGTCTCAGGCAGCGGCGGTTGCGCCGGGAGGACTACGCCTTGTCGTCGCCCCAATGGCCCGGCGTGATCAGCAGCGCCGCCCACGGACGGTCACACGATCCGCCGGACGGGCCCTGGACGGGGGCCTCGTGTCCCCTACTCCGGATGACGGTGCTCGGGCGCTGCCGAGCCGGTCGATGGGCCTGCGGGACGGGCCACTCGGCCCATGCCCGGCGACGACAGGCCGGCGCAGTCTGTAAGTGTGGCAGAACGGCATCCAGCCTCTGGGAGGAAGCCATGACCGGCACCCCGACCGTCGTGGACGACGTGATGACCCACCGGGTGGTCGCCCTGCGCGCGGGAGCGGCGTTCAAGGAGATCGTGCGCACCATGCAGGAGTGGAGGGTCAGTGCCCTGCCGGTCCTCGACGACGGCGCTCGGGTCGTGGGCGTGGTCTCCGAGGCCGATCTGTTGCCGAAGGAGGAGTACAGCGAGGGCGGTCTCGACCCGTACGAGCGGGTGCGGCGCCTCGCCGACGTCCGCAAGGCGATGGCGGTTACCGCGGGAGATCTGATGACCACGCCCGCCGTCACCGTGGCACCGGCTTCCACCCTCGCCCACGCGGCGCGCGTCATGGCCCGCAGCGGGGTCAAGCGGCTGCCGGTCGTGGACCACGAAGGGGTCCTGAAGGGCATCGTCAGCCGGTCCGACCTGCTGAAGGTCTTCCTGCGGGACGACGCCGACATCGCGGAGGACGTCCGTCGCGAGGTCGTGGACCGGCTCTTCGGCGCGTACGCGGCAAGGGTGCGGGTCGAGGTGTGCGAGGGTGCGGTCACGCTCACCGGCCAGGTCCGGGAAACGGCGCTGGTCCCCCTCGCCGCGCACCTCACGCGGGCCGTGGCCGGTGTGGTGGACGTGCGGTGCGCCCTGACCGGGCCGCCCCGGCGCCCTGATCTGGACCCGGACCTGCCGGACCCGCAACGGTCCGCCCCGGCCCGGCGCCAGTAGACCGCGCGGACCCGCCGGCCCGCCGGAACGAGGAGGCGAGCGCGGACCCGCGGGAAACTGGAGACGCGAGGGGGATCGGGGTGTCAGGCGACGTCCGCGGCGGTCAGATGGCACTCCACGCCCACGACGCCTTCCACGCCCCGGACGAGACGCGTGGCCAGTGGAACGCGGGAAGCGTCCTCGACGCGCCCGGTCAGGACGACCACGCCGTCGGTCACGACGACGTGCACGGGTTCGATCGGTGCGGGGAAGAGGACGTCGAGGATGTCCCGACGGATCTCGTCGGCGAGTTCGTTGTCCGGGCGCAGGAACACCTTCAGCAGGTCACCACGGCTGACCACGCCTTCGAGCATGCCTTCCGCGTTCACCACGGGCAGCCGTTTGACGTGCCGCAGGGCCATGATGCGCGCGGCCTCGGCGAGACCGGCGTCCGCGTGGACGGTCACGGCCGGTGCGGTCATCAACTCCTCGGCGCAGGCGGCGCCGGCCTTGGCGAGGTCGGGCAGCCGCCGCAGTTGCGTGAAGCGGTCCGGGTCGCTGTTCCTGAACTCCTCCTTGGGCAGCAGGTCCGCCTCCGAGATCACCCCGATCACCCGGCCGTCGCCCTCCAGCACCGGCAGCGCGCTGACCTGCCACTGGTACATGCGCTCGACGATGTCCTTGAACAAGGCCCTGCGGCCCACCGCCACTGCGGCGCGCGTCATCACGTCGCCGACCCGGTGCGGACTGCTGTCCATGCCGTCCTCCTCGCACTCTCGTGGCCGTGTCCCGGCGTTGTCGGGCCGAATCGGGTGTGCGCTCACGCCGAGTCCCCGCTGCCGTACGGGGCGTAGAGATCGAGCAACCGGACGCGCGAGGTGTGCAGTCGCTGGGCGATCACGCGTCCCACCCAGACGGCGATGGACCGGCCGAACTCGGCGTCCGCCGAGCACAGGGCGCGTACCTCGTCCGCGTCGAACTCCCAGGCCTGTACGGGGCTCATCGTCTCGGCGCCCAGGTGCCAGATGCACGGCGGGAAGTGCCAGGACCAGCCGACCAGTTCGCCGTGGCCGAGTGTGTCTATGACGGCGGGCCGGCGTCCGGGCACGCGCAGGTCGAGGGCGACGGTGCCGGTACGCACGATCCAGAAGCGGTCCGCACGGCGGCCCTCCTCGAACAGACGGGTACCGGCGTCGAAGGAGACCTCGCGGGCGAGGCGCATCAGCTGTTCGCGGTGCACCAGCTCAAGAGCGGTCGTCATGGTGGTGGCGGAGGTCATCGCACCGGCTCCCTTCATGCGGTTGTGATCCCAGGGTGCGGGTCCCCGCGCCCGGGCACCACGGGCCGCCCGGACCCGGTCGGGGGCTCTTCGGCCCATGCTCCGGAGCCGCTTCCCCACCGGGGCCCGGGCCGCGTTCGTGAGCAGGTGTCTCGTGCCGTCCGGCGAGCCGTCCGCCGAACGGTCGCAGCTGCCCAGGGGCCTCTCCCACCGCCCGCAAAAATACCCCTGGGGGTATTCGTGTTACGGTCCACACATACCCCCGGGGGTAATTTTCAAGGAAGGAGAGACTCGTGTTCTTCGTCGACACGATCGAGTTGGCCGGACTCGGCAACCGCAGCTACCTGGCCGGCGGTGAGCGGACGGCCGTGGCCGTCGACCCGCCGCGTGACATCGACCAGGTGATCGCGGCGGCGGCTCGGCGCGGAGCGCGGATATCCCACGTCGTCGAGACCCATGTCCACAACGACTACGTCAGCGGCGGCCCGGAACTGGCCCGCGTCACGGGCGCCGCCTACCTCGTGCCCGCCGTGGCCCGGGTCGCCCACCGGCGCACACCCGTCCACGACGGCGACCGCCATGAGATCGATGCCGGCGCCGGCCTGGCGCTGCGGGCGCTGGTGACGCCCGGCCACACCCCGCACCACACCTCGTACGCGCTGGAGGAGGACGGGACGGCCGTCGCCGTGTTCACCGGCGGCTCGCTGCTCCCGCCCGCACCGGGCACACGCCGACGACCGGAAACCCGGGACCGCCGTCCTGCTCGACATACGCGAACCCCACGAGTGGCAGGCCGGGCACGCCCCCGGCGCGGTCCACCTGCCCCTCTCGGCACTCGCCGCGGGCGACGGGCTGCCCACGGCGGCGCGGTCGCGGCCCGTCGTGGTGATCTGCCGCTCTGGCAACCGCTCCCGCCGGGCCGCCGAGCTGCTGCGGGACCGGGGCGTCGAGGCCGTCGACGTCATCGGCGGTATGCGGGACTGGGCCGAGGCAGGCCTGCCGGTCGTGGACGCGCGGGGCGGGAACGGGACCGTCGCGTGAGCACACTGTTCCTCGCCCTCGCCGCCGGAGCCGTCATCGGCCTCGCCCTCGGGGCACTCGGTGGCGGGGGCAGCGTCCTCGCCGTCCCCGCCCTGATCTACCTGCTGGGATTCACCCCCGTGGCGGCCACCACGGCCGGCCTCGTCATCGTCACCCTCACCTCGGCCACCGCCCTGACCGCCCACGCGCGCGAAGGGCACGTCCGCTGGCGTACGGGACTGCTGTTCGCTGCGGCGGGCATCGGCCCGGCGCTGCTGGGCGGCGCGCTCGCCGGACATCTGCCGGCGGCCGTGCTGACCGTCGCCTTCGCCGCGGTCGCCGCGGTCGCGGCGGCCGCGGCGGCCGCGGCGGTACGCATGCTCAGACCGCACACCGCGACGGACGACGTCGTCGCCGTACGGCCGGGACCGGCGGCGACCGCCGGAGCGGGCCTCGGCGCGGTCACCGGCATCCTGGGCGTGGGCGGCGGATTCCTCGCGGTCCCGGCCCTGGTCGACGTCCTCGGCATGCGGATGCGCGAGGCCGTGGGCACCAGTCTGCTCGTCATCACGGTCAACGCCCTGGCCGCCCTGACCATGCGCGCCGGTGCGGCCGACGGCCTGGACTGGACCGTCGTAGGACCGTTCGCCGGGGCGGCGATCCTGGGCGCCTGGGACGGCAAGCGGCTGTCCGCGAAGCTGTCCGGACGCACCCTTCAGCGGGCCTTCGCCCTCGCCCTGCTGGCGGTGGCCGGCTTCATGCTCGTGGACGCGATCACGTGAGGGAGCAGCGACCCGCTTCCCTCACGCCAGGGACAGGAAAAGCTTCTCCAGCCGCGCGCGCATCGCCTCCGTGTCCTCACCGTTCTTCCGGCCCGACTCGATGTCGGTCACGCACTGCTGCAGGCCCGTGGCAATGATCGCGAAACCGGCTCGGTCCAGGGCCCGTGAGGCGGCTGCCAGCTGCGTGATGACGTCCTCGCAGTCCCGCCCCTCCTCGATCATCCGGATCACACCGGAGATCTGACCCTGCGCCCGCCGCAACCGGTTCAGCACTGCCTTCAGGGACGCGCCCTCAAGCTCCAGTTCCACGCTCACTCCTCGAATACCCCTAGGGGTACTGTACGTCCCGGTACGGGACGGCGACGACCAGCAAGGATCACACCCGCCATGCCCCCCTCGTCCTCGACCCCGCCCAGGCCGCGGCCCGGCTCCCCGAACTCACCGTCATCGACGTACGAACCCCCGGCGAGCACGCCGCCGGACACCTGCCCGGCGCGCTCAACATCCCGTTGGACCGGATCCGGCACGCCCTGCCCGGACTCCGGCAGGCGGCCGAGCACGGCGAGCTGCTCCTGGTGTGTGCCTCCGGCGCCCGTTCGGACACCGCCCGCAAGCTCCTGGCCGAGGCGGATGTTCCGGCGGCCTCCCTCGCCGGCGGCACCGGCGCGTGGGCCGGCGAAGGCTACGAGCTGCACCGGCCCGCCGCCTGTGACCCCCGCGCCCGCTGGAGCATGGAGCGCCGGGTACGCCTCACCGTCGGCGCGGCCGTGCTCCTCGGCCTGCTGCTCGCCCTGCTCGTGCACCCGGCCTTCCAGATCCTCTCCGCCGGCATCGCGGGCGGCCTCGTCGTCTCCGCGGTCACCGACACCTGCGGCGTGGCCGCCCTGCTGGGCAGGCTGCCCCACAACCGCCCGCGCCCGGCGGACCTCGCCGCGACGCTCACGGCACTGCGCAGAGGCTGGCCGGGCCGGGGCGCGGAAGGGCACGGATCCGCCCGCCACGCCCGGATCCGGGGCCATCGGACCCCGGTGAGGCCCGTTCGGCGACATGACAGCCGCCGCCGGCCGGGTGAGCCTGAAAGGGCGCGGCGCCTCCACTGCCGCCACGAGCGGCCCGGGAGTGCCGCTGCCCGAAGCCACCGGGCTCAGGC
Source organism: Streptomyces sp. 1222.5 (assembly GCF_900105245.1). Lineage (NCBI taxonomy): Bacteria > Bacillati > Actinomycetota > Actinomycetes > Kitasatosporales > Streptomycetaceae > Streptomyces > Streptomyces sp. 1222.5. Next base: position 8,300,236 of record NZ_FNSZ01000001.1, read on the forward strand.
GAGAGCCGGGCACCCGCACAGAGAGGCTGATGTCATGGTCTGGGCAGCATGGACCACCCCCGGCGTCTTCACCGGCCGGGGCGGCGCACTGACCGACGAGGCCGGGGTCGTCACCGGGGAACTGACCGTCCACACCACGTGGGACGGCAAGGAGGCCCAGGTGAAGGTCCAGTACACCGGCACCCTGGACTGGTTCACCCTCACCGGGAGCCCGCTGCCCTGCGGCTCCGAGCAGCACAGCCGCGAACTGCACCAGGCGGCCGTGGAAGCGGTCAAGGCGGGCGGCGCCTCCCTCGCGCGGCCCCGCACGAGCACCGCCCAGTGATGCGAGCAGGAGTGCATCCTTTCGCCGGATTCGACCGGAACCGTCTCTGGCGGTGGGGCGCACCCGTGATTCGCGGTGCCCGCTCCGCCACAGGCCCCTGTCCGCTAGGGAAGGATGCGCAATGAGGCTTCGCGACGAGATGCCCGTGGACCACAGGCTCGCGACGGTCTACCGGTACGGCGCCGGACTGTGCGGAGTGATCCTGCTGGTCTTCGGCTGTCTGGGCTTCGCCGACGAACTGCGCCCGTTCGACACCGCCGGGACCGACGTCGCCGGAATGTCGACCAACGGACTGCTGAGCCTGATCTCCGTGCTCTTCGGAGTGCTGCTGATCGCAGGCGCGGTGATCGGGGGCAACATCGCCTCGGCGCTCAACATGACGGTGGGGGCGCTGTTCCTGCTCAGCGGCTTCGTCCACCTCTTCATCCTCGACCGGCCGGCGAACATCCTCGACTTCGGCCTGGCGAACGTCCTCTTCTCCTTCGTCATGGGGCTGCTCATCGCGACCTTCGGGATGTACGGACGTGTGTCGGGCGGGCTCCCGCACGACAACCCGTACTGGCGCCGCCGGCACGCACGGGAGGCCGCGCAGGAGTCCCTGGCCGCCCGCCGCAGGCAACGTGTCCAGGGAATCCTCGTCGGAACCCGGGAGGCGACCTCCGCCTCGCCCGCCGCACGTCCCCGCGGCTGACCCGCGAACTCGGCGGCCCGGCGGCGACTTCTTGCCGCCGCCGGTGTGGCCTTCGGGCAAAGGGGAGTCGAATGGAAGCTTCCGGCAGGGAAGGCATGTACCGTGCGAGTCCCATGCGATCCGCGCGGATCTGCCGCCAACTGCCGTGTCGCTCAGGGAGAGTTGCCCGATGGACGTGCGACGAACGCTGATAGCGCTCGCCATCGCCGCGTGTGGCTGAGCCTGGAAAGCGGGCTGTGCATGACCACCCCGGGACCGGACGAGGGGCTGATCAGGAGCGCCGGATAACCTCAGCGGCACCGAAGGCTACTGCCCCTGCCGTAGATATCGGGCACCGCAGCTCCGGCAGAAGGGCTCCGCCGCGTCCGTGCCCCATGCCTCGGCGGGCCGGGCCTCGGAAGCGGGGTCGAGGTCGCGGCCGCACAACGCCCTGACCCCGCCCGTTTCGTCATGTGCCAGGTCGTGTCGCGGGCCTCGCCCGACCGTGGCGGCGTGCCCTCCGCGTACTCCGCGCGCAGTTCGAACTCCACAGCCCACCCTCGCTTTCCGCACCCGCTGGTGCTGTGCGGTCAGTCTCGGAAACGCCGGGCGCGGACGGCGGCCCGTACCCGCACCCGCACCTGCGCTCAGAGGTCGATGACGCGCACCACGAAGAACGCGGCGACCAACAGGCAGCCGAACACGATCAGGGACAACCAGAGGCGCGGGTGCTCCCAGATGCCGCCGTTGGGCCGCTCGGGGTGGGCCCCCGCCGTGGACCCCTCCACGGGGGGTGTCTCACCGGGAGGACGCAGTGACTCGGTCATGATCACTCCAGGGTGGTTCGGTCGGTTCGTTCGGGGCCCACTCGCCGACGAAGATGCCCCAGCGGTCGGCGCGCTCCAGTCCCTCGGTCCTGCTGGAGGTGAGCCAGGAGACGAGCGACAGGCCGATCGAGCGCTAAGTCATACATATTTCGGGCGCACCTGCGCGGTCGGATGCACCACCGCCCCACCGAACGTCCCGTCCGCGAGGCGTCAGGGGGTGCCGGACGGCCCGTCACCGGCCAGCACCGCCACCGCTTCCCGCAGGCTCCGAGGGCGCCGTAGCTGGGTCTCGTGCTTGGCGGCACCCCAGCCCGGTCCGCAGACATGCACGGCCGTGTGTGTGCGGGCGCCACGCACGCCCCACCGCGTGGCCGCGAGGTGGCGGGCCAGCGCCAGGCTCGCGGTGGACCGGGACTGTGACCACAGGACCACCGCCGTGGATCCGATCCGCCGCACGGTGGCCACGAGGGCCTCGGCCGGAACGGCGCCGCCCAGCATGAGCACGGGCAGCCCCCGCTCCGCCAGCACGGCGCTCAGCGCCTCCAGCGGCAGGGTGTGCAACTCCCCGGGCATGCAGGCCAGTACGACGGGAAGCGCCTCCCCGCTCCGCCCCGGTGCCTGCGACGAGCGGACGTAGCAATGCCGCAGCGTCGCGGAGACGTGCCAGGACAGCAGGTGTTCGACCTCCACGTACTGGTCACCGGCCGACTCCCACTTGCGGCCCACCGCGTGCAGCGCGGGCGCCAGGATCTCCTCCCAGGCCGTGATGATCCCGTACGTCGTGACGGTCCGGTTCAGTTGCTCCTGCACCGCTACGGCGTCCAGCCTTACCGCGGCCCGTGCCAGACCCCGGCACTCCTGCCACACGCTGCCGAGCGGCAGCCCACCGCCGGAGCGCCCCGCCCCGGCCCCTTCGGACGCTTCGCCGCTCCCGGAGTCCTCGGACACCCGCCCGCCGTCGGGCGGCCGTTCGGCAGGGGAGGGCCACCCCGGAGCGGACGCCTGTCCCGTGGGGAGTTCTCCGGGAGACCCGGGCTCCACGGCGGGCCCCCGTCCTGCCGTGGACGTCGGCGCCCCGATGCCCTCCGGCACCGCGCGTCGCCTCGCGACCCTCGCCGCCTCGGCGGGTGGCACGCCGGCGGCGGTCATCCGGCACATGTCCTGCATCATGGCCACGTCGTCCGGCGACCAGCGACGGTGGCGCCCCTGTACGCGAGCCGCCGGGCCGAGCCCGTAGCGGCGGTCCCAGGAGCGCAGGGTCGTGGGGGAGACGCCCAGCTTCCGGGCCAGGAACCCGGTCGTCACGCCGGCTTCGTCACCGGGATGCTCACCGCTCCGCGATTCGGTCGTCGTCATCGTCCGGCCTCCAGAACACCCAGTCGACCGTCGTTCCTAAGCGGCACAGGAGACGAGCGCGTCCTCCTGGAGGCAGCGGCTCAGACGGTGCAGCGCACGCCGCTGGTGGCTCTTCACCGTCCCCAGGGGCCAGCCCGTGACCCGGGAGATCTGCGCCTGCGTGAGGTCTTCGTAGTAGGCGAGGTTCAGCACCCGGCGCTGCGGCTCGGTCAGCTCCGCCATCGACTCCCCGATCAGCACGCGGTCGAGCACGGTCTGCGGATCGGTGAGCGGCCGGCCGTCGTCCAGGGCGAGCAGGGAGGACGCCGTGGCCACCAGTTCGGTGCGGCGGGTGCGGGCCGTCAGCGCATCGGCGATCTTCCGGCGGGTGATGCCCACCAGCCACGAGGACAGTGAGCCCCGCTCCGGACGGAAACCGCCACGGCCGCGCCACGCGGCGAGGAAGACCGTCTGGGTGACGTCCTCGGCCTCGCAGGGGTCGCCGAGGGCGCGACGGGCGAGCGCCTGCACCAGCGTGCCCCACTCCCGGTAGACCTCGGCCAGCGCGTCCTCGTCGCCGGAGACGAAGCGATCGGCCACCTCAGCGGCACCGGAAGGGTGGGCGGCTTCCGGCGTGCGGCCGCAGTCGATGGGGACTGTCTGCGTAGTCGTCATGGTCGGCCACTCCCGTGCGAAGAACGGCACGTCCCGCGCTGTTCGCGGATCGCCGACGGTCACCTGTGGCTGTCCGTCCCTCACAGCCTCACGCCGAAACGATGCACCCAACAACCCGCATCGTTTTTGCAGCGTTCTGGTCGCACCGTTCCCGCCCCGTACGCGGCAAACGGTGCACCGATCCCGCGTCCGCGGCGGGAACCGGGGCCCGTCCGTGACAACACCCCCCGTACGGGTCACCGGACACGCCAGACTGTGCGAATGCTGAACCGCTTCTCCGATGTACCGGACGACTTGATCGGCCGTTCGCACGAATCGGCCCTGCTCGCCGGAGGCCTGGGCGGGCGACGCGTCGTCACTCTCACGGGCGTGGGAGGCGTCGGCAAGAGCCGGCTCGCGCTCCACGCGGCCGACCATGTGCGGCGATCCGACGGGCGAGCGGTGGCATGGGCCGATCTCTGGCAGCTCCGGGACGACCGGCTCCTGTTACCCCTGGTGGCCGATTCGCTCGGCTTCGCCGACCACACGTACGGGGAACCGGTCGACGCCCTGGCCGGCTGGCTGAGGGGTCAGGACCTGCTCCTGGTACTGGACTCCTGCGAACACCTGACGAGCAGCTGCCGTGCCCTCGTCACCCGGCTCCGCTCGTCGTGCCCGCGGCTGACCGTGCTCGCCACCAGCAGGGAACCGCTCGGTGTCAGCGGTGAACAGGTGGTCGTAATAGAGCCGTTGCCGGTCGACACGGATGCCGTGGACCTGCTGATGCGCCGAGCGGCCGCCCTGGGCGTGCCGCTCACCCGTCCCGAGGACCGGGTCACCGCAGCACGGTTGTGCCGATGGCTGGACGGCATTCCGCTCGCCCTCGAGATGGCCGCGGGCCAACTGGCCGGCGCCACCGTGGGCGAGGTCGAACACCACGTCCGCTCACGCATGGACCTCAGCGCGGCGACCTACGGTCCGGCGGCACCGTCGCACCAGCGCGCGCTGCGCACGACGATCGGCTGGAGCCACGAACTGTGCGAGCCGTCCGAACGCCTCATGTGGGCCCGGCTCTCCGTCTTCCGCGGGCCCTTCGACGCCGAGGCGGCGCTGAACGTGTGTGCGGACGACACGCTCCCCACCGCGGCGGTGCGCGCCGGCCTGGACGCGCTGGAACGCAAGTCCGTCCTCACACGGCACGGCGACCGCCACCGCATGCTCGACACCGTCCGCGAGTACGGACACCTGTGGCTCGGCGAACTCGGGGAGGAACCGGAGTCGAGGAGGCGGCACGCGCGGTACTTCCAGGCGCGCGTGCGCAAGGCCGACGAGGAGTGGCAGAGCGCCGCCCAGACGCACTGGTACCGGTGGATCGAGGACTGCCACGCCGATCTGTGTGCCGCGCTGGACCACTTGTCCTCGACCGGAGCGGCGGCGGCTCTCGACATGAGCGGCCGCCTCGGCTTCTTCTGGAGCTGCGGCGGGCACCTCCGGGAGGCCGCCGGGTACCTGGAGGACTGCCTGGCAGTCTGTCAGGCCCCTGCCCGGGTGCGCGTCAGGGCTCTGTGGGCGCTGGGCGTCACCCGCGTCCTGTGCGGTGACGGCGCCGCCGCGCGCGAACTGGCCGAGCGCTGCTCCTGGGAGGCCGACCGCTGCGACGACGCCGACGGGAGCCTGCGGGCCGCGTACCTGCTCGCGCTGATCCATCTGCTGGACGGCCGCCCCATGGCCGCCGGCCACACCGTGGACCTGGCGCTCCAGAGGGCCACGGGCTCGACGGATGTCACGGCGGCCACGGTGCTGTGCCGCCTGGCCCGGGTCTTCGCACTGACCGGACAGGGGTTCCTCGGTCAAGCGCGAACAGGCGCACTGGAGTTGCGTGCCGACTGTGCGGAGCGGGGGGAGTGGTGGGGCCGGTCCTACGCCGACTACCAGTTGGCGCTCATCGCGCTGTTCGAGGACCGGAGCACGGACGCCGTGGACCACGCCCGGTCCATGGTGGAGGGCAAGCACCGTATCGGTGACACGTTCGGCATGGCGCTCGGCCTGGACCTCTTCGCGGCCGCCCTGGCGGCGCAGGGAAGGGGCGAGCCGGCGGCGGCCGCCTACGCGCTCGGCGAGGTCCTGTGGAGCGCGGTCGGCCATCCTCAGCGCGGCACACCGGAGTTGGGCCCGGTGCGCGCACAGTGCGAGCGCGCCACCCGTGCGCTGCTGGGCGCCGAACGCTACGAGGCCGTGCTCGCGCAGTCGGCGGTGCGGGACCCGGAGACCGTACTCGGCGAGATCATGGGACCTTCCTGGCCGACGGCCTGACATCGGGCGTGACGACGGGCGAGGCCTCCGTGCCCGCCGGACGGCTCAGCCGGCCCGGCCACCACGCGGCGCGGCCCAGGTCCCGTACCAGGGCCGGTACCAGCAGCGAGCGGACCACCAGGGTGTCCAGCAGCACCCCGAACGCGACGATGAACGCGATCTGCACCAGGAAGGCGAGCGGGATCACGACCAGTGCGGCGAAGGTCGCGGCGAGCACGACCCCGGCGGAGGTGATCACGCCACCCGTGGCGACCAGTCCGCGTCGCACTCCCTCGCGTACGCCGTGCCGCAGCGACTCCTCCCGCACCCGGGACATCAGGAAGATGTTGTAGTCGACGCCCAGGGCCACCAGGAAGACGAATCCGTAGAGGGGTACGGACGGATCGGTGCCGGTGAAGCCGAGCGCGCGCTGGAAGACCAGGGCGGACACCCCGAGGGTGGCCAGGAAGCTCAGGGCCACGGTGGCCACCAGCAGGACCGGGGTCACCAGGGACCGCAGCAACCCGATCAGTACGACGAGGATGACGGCCAGCACCACCGGGACGATCAGCGACCGGTCGCGTTCGGCGGTCCGCTCGGTGTCATGACGCTGCGCGGTGAATCCCCCGACCAGAGCATCGGCGGACGGCACCGCGCGCACCGACGACCGCAGCCGGACCACCGTCTCCCGCGCCCCCTCGCTGTCCGCGCCGTCCCGCAGGGTGACGTAGAGAAGCACCCGGCCCTTCGCGACCCGTGCCTGCGGGGCGGAGCCGGGACGGCCGTCACGGGTCAGCGGCGCCACCGAGGCGACGCCCGGAGTGCGCCGCGCCGCCGCGGCGACCCGGGTGAGGCGGTCGGCCCGCGCCGTCACGAGCGTCGGATTGCCGGATCCGCCGGGGAAGTGCCGGGCCAGGGTCCGCTGAGCGGCGACGGACGGCGCGTCGTTCACGAAGATCTCGTCGAGTGGCACCCCCTTCGAGGCCAGCGTCGGGGCGGGCGCGGCGAGGGCGAACAGGGCCACCAGGCAGACGGCCCACACGCGGCGCGGGGTGCGGTCGACCCGGCCCGCGACCCGCTCCCACAGCCGCCGGCCGCGCTCGCCCGGACCCTGCCGGGAAGGGTGCGCCGGCCAGTAGGCGGCACCCCCGAGCAGCGCGAGCACCGCCGGCAGGAACGTGATTGCGGTCAGCAGGGCGCACACGATGCCGATGGCGCCCACCGGTCCGAGAGCGCGGTTGTTGGTCAGATCGCTCAACAGCAGTGCCAGCAGACCCGCGGCGACGGTGGCGGCGCTGGCCACCACCGCACCCGCCGACCGTCGTACCGCGGCCCGCACCGCGGCGAAACGGTCCCGTCCGGCACCGAGTTCCTCCCGGTGCCGGGCGGTCAGCAGCAGGGCGTAGTCGGTGGCCGCGCCGATGACGAGGATCGACAGGATGCCCTGCACCTGACCGTCCACGCGCACCACGCCACGGTCGGCGAGGACGTAGACCACGGCACACGCCACCCCCAGCGCGAAGACCGCCCCCAGGATGATCACCAGGGGCAGCAGCACACTGCGGTACACCGCCAGCAGGATGACCAGCACGGTGACCAGGGCCACGACCAGCAGCAGCCCGTCGATGCCGGCGAACGCGTCGGACAGGTCGGCCTGGCTCGCCGCCGGGCCCGCCAACCGGACCGTCGCCCCCGGCACCCGCTCCGCCGCCGCCCGCACCCGGTCGAGGGTGTCGGGGAGCCGGTCGCCGAGGTCCGGTCGCAGCGGTACGACCCCCTGGAGGGCCTCACCGTCCTTCGAGACCAGCGGAGGGGAGACCGGCCCGGCCAGCGCAGGGTCGCCGTTCAGCGAGGCCAGCGCCCGCGCCGCGCGCGGCTCCAGCCCGGCAGCGGAACCACGGTCCCCGCCGGTCCACACGACGATCGCCGGCAGTGACTCGTCCTGCGCGAACGTCTCCTGCTCCCGCAGCACCCGCGTCGACTCGGCGTTGCGCGGCAGGAAGGCGGCCTGGTCGTTGGTGGCGACCTCGCCGAGCCGCCCGGCGAAGGGCCCGAACGCGGCACCGGCGCCGAGCCACACGACGAGCAGGACGAGGGGGACGAACCAGCGGGCACGCCGGACGGTCGACATCGTTCTCCTTCACGAAAACGGACTGCGGGGCCCGGCGACGGGATCGGCACCGGTGAACCCGATCCGACTACGGCCGTCCCGGCGCCCACGGATGCACTCACGCGCGACCGGCTTCCGCCCGACCGGAACCGGGTTCACCCGACTGGCACGGCCACTCGCGCCCTCGCATCCGCCGGAGCCCCCTGAACCGAAGAAGCCCATGAAGCGCCGATGACACCGCCCGGAGGCGCGCCGGGGCGGACCGGCACCACCTCGGGCCCCAGGGAGGCCGCCGGCATGACGGACTGGCACTGGCTGTTCGGCGACCAGCTCGGCCCGCACTTCCTCGCACCGGGCGACGGCGGACCCGCCCGGAACGCCGGGGTGGTGATGATCGAGGCCCGCTCGGTGTTCCGCCGGCGCCGCTTCCACCGGGCCAAGGCCCACCTGGTGCTCTCCGCGATGCGCCACCGGGCCGCCGAACTCGGCGACCGCGTCCGCTACGTACGCGCCGAGACCTACCGGGAGGGACTGCGCAAGGCGATCGGCGACGCCCCGGTGACCGTGCACCACCCCACCTCGCGCGCCGCCCTGCGCCTGGTCGACTCCCTGGACCAGGCGCGGTTGCTGCCGGCGAGGGGCTTCCTGCTGTCGCAGGACGCCTTCCGCGCCTGGGCCGGGGAACACGACCGGGGGCGGCTCCGGCAGGAGGACTTCTACCACTGGGTGCGCCACGAACTCGACCTCCTCATGGACGGCGACTCCCCGGTCGGCGGACGCTGGAACCACGACCACGCCAACCGCGAACCCCCGCCCAAGGGGGCGCGGGCCCTGGGCGCCCCCAAGCCGTACCGGCCTCGTGAGGACCACATCGACGACGAGGTGCGCGCCGACCTCGACCAGTGGGAGGACGAGGGAATCCGCTTCGTCGGCCGGGACGGCCCGAGGCGCTTCCCCGCCTCCCGGCGCGAGGCGCTGTCCGCGCTGCGCCGGTTCACCGAGCACCGGCTCGCCGGCTTCGGCCCGCACGAGGACGCGATGCTCGCCGGCGACCCGGTGATGAGCCACAGCCTGCTGTCGTCCTCCCTCAACCTCGGTCTGCTCGACCCCGCCGAGTGCGTGACGGCCGCCGAGGACGCCTGGCGTGCCGGGCGCGCTCCCGTCCACAGCGTCGAGGGCTTCGTACGGCAGGTCGCGGGCTGGCGCGAGTACGTGTGGCAGTTGTACTGGTACTTCGGCGAGGACTACCGCCGGCACAACGCTCCGCGCCACCACGCCCCACTGCCCGAGTGGTTCCTCGAACTGGACGCCGACGCCGTCTCCGCCCGCTGCCTGGCCACCGTCCTCGCCCAGGTGCGCGACACCGGCTGGACGCACCACATCCCCCGGCTGATGCTGCTGGGCAGCTTCGCCCTGCAACGGGGCTGGGACCCGCGGGAGGTGACCGACTGGTTCCACCGCTGCTTCGTCGACGGCTACGACTGGGTGATGCTGCCCAACGTCACCGGCATGTCCCAGTACGCCGACGGCGGCCGTATGACGACCAAGCCGTACACCTCCGGCGGCGCCTACATCCACCGCATGAGCGACCTGTGCGACGGCTGCGTCTACCGGCCCGGCGACCGCACCGGCGAACGGGCCTGTCCCTTCACCACCGGCTACTGGTCCTTCGTCCACCGCCACCGCGCGCTGCTCTCGGGCAACATGCGGACCTTCCGCGCCGTGCAGGGCCTGGACCGGCTCGGAGACCTGGAAGAGGTGCTGCGGACCGAGCGGGGCCGCGGCGAGGGGCCGCCCTGACGGCTCCCGCGACGGCTCAGTGCCGCGCGAGGTCGGCCGCGACCTCCCGGGCCGCCCGCGCCCCCGACGCCAGCGCCCCCTGCACCGATCCGGTGGCCCGGTGGTCGCCGCACACGTACCGTCCGGGAGCGACACGGCTGCGACGGCTGAGCGGCAGGCCGGGCGACATGACGGGCAGCGCGTCGGGCACCGTGCGGACGGTGAGCCGCTCCCAGCCGCTCGTGTCGGCCTCGTAGCACTCGGCGAGCGCCGCCCGCACCGCCCGCTCCCGGCCCCCGGCGTCGTCGCCCAGCACGGAGGTCGCCACCAGCGCGTGGCCGCGGGGCGCGTGACCGGGGTGCACCTCGGTCAGCACACAGCTGTTGGCGAACCGGCGCCGCACGTCCGTCACCAGCGTCGGCTCGCGCAACGGGGACCGGGACGCCAGGTGGTAGTAGGTGGTGACACTGCGGTACGGCCCCACGGCCTCGCCCGGCAGCAGCCGGGACGCGGCCGCCGGCCCGGCGACCACCACGGCCCGCGCCGCGAGCGCGCGTTCGGCGCCGGCACCGCCGACGAGCACACCGTCGTCGGTGAGCTCGGGTCACCGGTGACTCCAGGGCGATGGTCCCCGGCGGCAGCGTGGACGCCAGCAACTCCGGTACGGCACCCACCCCGGCGGCGGGCAGGCAGATGGTGCCGCGCGCCATACTGCGCCACACCAGGTGGAAGAACCGGCTGGAGGTCGCCAGTTCGTCCTCCAGGAAGACCCCCGACAGAAATGGGCGGAAGAATCGTTCGACGAAGTCGTCGCTGAAGCCGGCCCGCGTCAGAGCGCGTCGGGTGCAGACGTCCCGGGACCGCCGCCGCAGTCCGACAGGGGCCAGCGTGTCCCAGCCGGTCAGCGCGGCCAGCGCGGCCAGATCACGAGGTCCGGCCAGGCCTGCCGACAGCCCGCTCAGCGCCTGCCGGGGCGCCCGCGTGGGATCGGCGAACCTCAGCCGTCGTTCCCCCGTGTGCACCAGGAACCCGGGGGTGAAGGGCCGCAACCGAAGCTCGCCGAGCGGCAGGCGCCCACGCACCTGCGGGTAGGCGGTGTTGAAGACCTGGAATCCGCGGTCCACCACGCAGCCGTCGATCCGGTCGGTGCGCATCCGGCCGCCGACGCCGTCCCCGGCCTCCAGCACCCGCACCCGCAGCCCGAGTGCCCGCAGGTCCCGCGCACAGGCCAGTCCGGCCAGCCCGGCACCCACGACGACGACGTCGTACGACTCCGCGTCTCGTCCACTCCGCAACGCCGGTCCTCCCTCACGCCCGGGACCCGCACCGGGCCTGTCACGCATTCCCGCCGACGACGCTCCACGGATGCGGGGGTGCCGGGTCGGCCACGCCCCACACACGCACGCGCCATGCCCGGAGCGGGACTCCCTCCGCCGGCGAACGAACCTCCCGCGAGCCATCCGGGCGAGGTGCAGGCCCCGTACGGCATGGTGCCCACGGCCGGGGCGCCCCGCGGCGGATCCTGACGTCTCCCCCTACCGGGAGAGGCCCGTGAGGGATCCCAGAGCCCGGGTGACCCCGAGACCGACGTCCGTCGTGACGAGCGACGACTCTCCCGCTCCGGGGGTCATCGGCATCGGACTCGCCGCGGTGCTGACGTTCGCCCTCGCCCAGGGCTCGTGGCAGTGGTTCGCCACGTTCATCGGGGTGACGCTCCTCGCGGTGCTGCTCGCCTTCCAGCGGCGGGCCGACTGGTCGCCCGGCCTCCGCTCGCCGTACCTGCGCGGCCTGGTCGCCTGCGCACTGGTCGTCGGGCTGTGCATGGCGATCGCCCTCGCACCCCTGCTGCAGCGCCGCGCCTGGCTGTTCCCGATGCCGGGCACGCGCGGCGAGTGCGCACTGCTGGGCAGGTACGCGGCCTCCAGGCGAAGGCCGGACTGGGCGACCTGGGCGGCAGCGACGGCGCCGCCCTGGCGTTCGCGCAGGAGACGCAGGCGGGCCGGGCGGTCGCGGAGTGCCTGGCGGCCACGACGACCCTGTGGCTGCCGGTGTACGGGCTGGGGGCCGCGGTCCTGGTGGGCGCGGTCGCGTGGTTCCGCGACCGCGACCGGGCCCGGCTCGGACCAGGGCACCACTGACAAGCCCGGCCGCCGTGTCAGATGTTCGATCGGTCGTCCGTACGCGTAAAGCGGTCTCCCTCGGCGGCCGAAGCGTTCACCGTGGATGTGGTGAAGCGAGGTGACAGTCAGGGCCATGTGTCGCAGAGGTGTTCGGTCGAGGTGGACACCGCGTGCGACGGGCGGCTCATGGTGATCAGACTCAGCGGTGAGTTCGACGTCGAATGCGAACTCGACCTGGAACTCGTCCTCGAAGTCGCCACTTCCGCTGTGTCCGTCGAACTGCACGTGGGCGAGGTACGGTTCGCCGACTCGACACTGCTCAATCTGCTGCTGCGCATGACGGACCGGTTCGATGTCCGGCTCATCGGCCCGCTCCGGCCGCAACTGGCCAAGCTCATGCGCCTCACAGGCGTCCTGGAGCGGCTCCGTCTCTGCGGCTTGGAAGAGGAGGGGCCCGCATGAGGGCCGACAGCGTCGGGTGGCGGCCACGGTCGAAGGGTGGTGTGGCAACGGACGACAGACACCGCTTCGTCTGCCGCTGCGAGTGGACGGGCGGCGTGTGGCGCCGCGTCCACGGCGAGTTCCCCGCCCTGCTGATGCTGGACAGCGACGGCTCGTCCATCGGCGAGGCCCGTCGTGCCGCGGCGCGGTACACCGCGGCCTGCTGCTCGCCGGTCGACGCGGAGGACGTCGAACTCATCGTCTCGGAGCTGTGCACCAACGCCTACCGGCACGCCACGGGCTGGTGGAGGCTGTGCGTGCACGCCCATCGGGGCCGTCTCGTGCTGGACGTCGACGACGCGTCGACCACGCCGCCGCGCCCCAGGGAGCCGGACAATGTGCACGGCACCGGTGGCCTCGGGCTCCTGCTCGTCGCCCGACTCGCCGACGAGCAGCGGCTCTTACGGTATCCCGCGGGCAAGACGGTGCGCGTTGTCCTACGGTTCTGACCCCGCGAAACGCCCGGTCGGGGGCAACTCGCCCCACAGGGAAGGTCCGTGGCCCCGGCGCCCGGAAGAGCCTGGGTGTGCCGTGCCCGGCAAGGGGCATCCGCTGTGCACCAGAGTGCGTTTCCACGCGGCATCGAAGGGATCGACACCATGCTGTCCATCGTCTCGGCGGTCTTGTTCTTCATCGCCTTCCTGATCAACGCGGCCGACATCTCGACCAACGACACCTTCACCTCGACGAACGTCATGCTCCTCGGACTCACCGTGCTCGCCCTGCACCTCGCGGGCGTCGGAAGCGGCTGGTCGGTCCGGAGCCGCAGACGCTGAGGCGGGCAGGCGTCACGTCTGGCGGGAGTGCACCGGATCGTTGGCGACCTCGTCCGGGCACTTTCGGTGCGGTGCGCGCTTTCGCCGGTCACCCCGCCAGTCGTACGCCGCGAGAGCCAGGGACGCCGCCATGCCGACCAGGGCGGTGACCATCGCGGTGACCAACGCACCGCGGTAGTCGTGGCTCCTGCCGAGCACCAGGTGGAACAGGCCGGGCAGCGCCGCGGTGCCCACCGCGGCGCCGAGCCGCTGCCCGGTCTGCAGGGCACCGCCCGCCGCGCCCGCCATGCGCACGGGCACGTCCCGCAAGGTCATGGTGATGTTGGGGGAGACCACGAAACCGCTGCCGATACCGCCGAGGAACAGGGCCGGCGCGGCGAGCCAGGGGGCGGAATCGAGGGGGGCGAAGCGGAGCAGCAGCGCGGCACCGCCCAGCCCGGCGATCACCCCCGAGAGGCCGCAGACGGTGAGCAGCCGGCCGAACCGGTCCACCAGCCGTCCGGCCACCACGGCCGCACTCGCCGAACCCAGGGCGAAGGGGGTCACGGCGAGACCGGACCGGAGCGGCGAGAAGTGCAGGGGGCCCTGCTGGTAGAAGAGGGCGAAGACCAGCCAGATACCGCTGAAGCCGATGAAGTACAGGGTGCCGACACCCGCGCCGACGGCGTAGCCGCGCACGGTGGTGAACAGGCGGGGGTCGAGCAGCGGCTGCCTGCCGCGGGCGACGAGGCGGTACTGCCAGCGCACGAAGACGGCGAGGATCGCGGCACCGACGGGGAACAGCCACCACCGTCGGCCGATGCCTCGGGAGTCCGCCTGGACCAGCGGGAACATCAGCGCGAGGACCCCGAGGCCGAGCAGCAGCACGCCCGGCAGGTCCACGTGCCCCCGGCCGGACCGGCGCAGGTGGGGCAGCAGGTGGCGGCCGAGGAGGACGGCGAGAACGCCGATGGGGACGTTGACGTAGAAGATCCACCGCCAGCCCTGCGCCCCTGAGGCGAGGGCCAGGATGAGGCCGCCGGTGAGGGGCCCGGCAGCGGAGGAGACGCCCACGGTGGCTCCGAAGAACCCGAAGGCACGACCGCGTTCGGCACCGCGGAACATCTGCTGGATGAGCGCGGAGTTCTGCGGCGCCATGAATCCGGCCGCCAGACCCTGTGCGAGGCGGGCCACGACGAGCAGGGTGATGTTCGGGGCCGCTCCACCGGCGGCGCTGAACAACACGAAACCGCAGAGAGCCAGCAGGAAGATACGGCGCCGGCCCAGCGCGTCGCCGAGGCGCCCCGCGGTGACCAGGGCGAGGCCGAAGGTGAGGGCGTACCCGGACACCACCCACTGCACCTGCGCGGACGTGGCGTGCAGCTCGCGCTGGATGGTGGGCAGGGCGACCGCGACGATCGTCACGTCCAGCAGGCTCATGAAGCCGGCCACGAGGGTGACCCACAGGGCACGCCACCGGCGCGGGTCCGGCTCGTAACCGGCCTCAGCGGATGCCGGGCCCCGGCCGTCCGCCGCTGATCCCGACCTTGTCACATGGGCTCCTCTCACCGGGGCGGCACCCGAGCGACTCAGGGCAGGACCCAGGCTGACCAGGTTCCCCGGACGACGTACCGGCGAACACCGCGGCCCGCGACGAGGAGCCCTGTCACCCTGCGTAGCGGACCGCGTGCCGTGCGAAGGGTGTCGTTTATGCGGGTGAGAACTGCGCACACGTGGTGTCACGGGACCCGCGCGGCCGCTGTGTGTCAAGCGGCGCGCGGTCCCGGTGTGTGGAACGTGTCTTGAGAAAGGAACCCCCGTCATGGCGGCGCCCGACGAGTCGATGAACAGCGCAGCGGTCAAACGCCACCCCGTGCTGTTCCGTGCGATCGAGAGGCGACGTCATCCGAAACTGCGCCGCGGCGACATCACCGTCACCGACGAGGCCGCGGTCAAACGCGCCACCAAGGCCGCCGCCCTCGGCAACGCCATGGAGTGGTACGACTTCGGGATCTACAGCTATCTCGCGGCGACGCTCGGAAAGGTCTTCTTCCCGTCGGGAAGCGGCACCGTCCAGTTGCTGAGCTCCTTCGCGACCTTCGCGGTCGCCTTCCTGGTGCGTCCCGTCGGCGGGATGGTCCTCGGGCCGCTCGGCGACAAGGTCGGCCGCAAGCGCATCCTCTCCTTCACCATGATCTTGATGGCGGTCGGGACCTTCGCCATCGGCCTCATCCCCTCGCACGCGGTGATCGGCCTCTGGGCGCCGGTCCTGCTGATCTTCTTCCGGTTGGTGCAGGGCTTCTCGACCGGCGGGGAGTACGGCGGCGCGTCGACGTTCATCGCGGAGTACGCGCCCGACAAGAGGCGCGGATACTTCGGCAGTTTCCTGGAGCTCGGCACGCTCGCCGGTTACGTCGCCGCCTCCGGGCTCGTCGTCGTCCTCAGCAGTCTCCTCAGCGACGACCAGATGCTGATGTGGGGCTGGCGCATCCCCTTCCTGGTCGCCGCCCCGCTGGGCTTCATCGGCCTGTACCTGCGGCTCAAGCTGGACGAGACGCCCGCCTTCCAGAAGCTGGAGGGCGGCCGGGACAGGGCGAGCGAGGCCGCCGACGCGGTGGAGACCTCCGCCACCGGTGACCTCGCCGAGATCTGCACCCGCTACTGGCGGCCGCTGCTGCTGTGCATCGCGCTCGTCGCGGCGTACAACATCACCGACTACATGCTGCTCTCGTACATGCCCACCTACCTGTCCGACGAGCTCGGCTACGGCACCGACCACGGACTGCTGATCCTGCTCGTCGTGATGGTCGTCCAGATGTGCGTCATCAACCAGGTGGGACGGCTCTCCGACCGCTTCGGCCGTAAGCCGCTGCTGATGACGGGCATGCTCGGCTTCCTCTTCCTGTCCGTGCCGTCCTTCCTGCTCATCCGGCAGGGCAGCGTCGTCCTCATCGCCCTCGGCCTGCTCCTGATGGGGCTCTCCCTGGTGGCGATGCTCGGCACGATGTCGGCGGCGCTCCCGGCGATCTTCCCCACCAAGGTCCGCTACGGCTCCCTGTCGGTGGCGTACAACCTCTCCACCTCGCTCTTCGGCGGTACGACCCCGCTGGTGATCACCGCCCTGATCAGTGCGTTCGGCACCAACCTCATGCCGGCCTACTACGCCACCGCCGCCGCGGTCGTGGGCGTCGTCGCCGTCCTGCTCATGAGGGAGACGGCCAACAAGCCGCTGGCCGGCTCCCCGCCCTCGGTCGAAACGGAGGCGGAGGCCGCCGGGCTCGTCCAGGCGCAGTCGCCGGCTCCGAGGTTCTGACCAGCAGGTACTGCCGCGGGACGCCCTGCGTGGATCCGGGCGGCCTGAGGGGCGCGCCCGCCGGGTCGGCGGGCGCGCCGAGCAGGATCACGAGTACGCTGGGTCATCGGCTGTCGCCCGGCACCGGGTCGGCGGTATCGACTTCGATCTTGGGAGGGGATGCAGCATGACGCTCATGAGCCTGACGACGGACACACATACGGCCGAGTTGCCCGAGGTTGCCGACCCTTCGCAGGTGGCGCCGCAGGATGCCCGTGAATTGTCCCGGTTGTTCTTCGGCCGGCTGGCGGTGCTGGAGGAGGGCACGCCGGAGTTCCAGTACGCGCGCAACACGCTGATCGAGATGAACATGTCCTTGGTCCGGTATGCCGCGGGCCGGTTCCGCAGCCGGGGTGCGGAGGAGATGGAGGACATCGTCCAGGTCGGCATGATCGGTCTGATCAAGGCGATCGACCGGTTCGAGCTGTCCCGGGAAGTCGAGTTCACGTCGTTCGCCATTCCGTACATCGTGGGTGAGATCAAGCGGTTCTTCCGGGACACCAGCTGGGCGGTGCACGTGCCGCGCCGGCTGCAGGAGGCCCGGGTCCAGCTGGCGCGGGCGACCGAGGAGCTGCGTGGGCGTCTGGGCCGGATCCCGACGGACGGGGAACTGTCGGAGCTGATGAGTCTGCCGGAGGAGGAGGTGCGTGAGGCCCGTCTGGCCGCCAACGGCTACACCTCGACCTCGCTGGACGCCACCATCAGCGGCAGCGAGGACGGCGAGGCCGCGCTGGCCGACTTCATCGGTGCCGAGGACCGGGCCATGGGTCTGGTGGAGGACTTCCACACCCTGGCCCCGTTGATCGCCGGACTCGGCGAGCGTGACCGGCGGATCCTGCACCTGCGGTTCGTGGACGAACTCACCCAGGCGCAGATCGGCGAACACCTGGGCGTCTCCCAGATGCACGTCTCCCGGCTGCTGACCCGCACCCTCGCCCGCCTGCGCGAAGGCATGCTCGCCGACAGCTGACCGCGGCGCGGCACATCCTGCCGGGAGACACCACGCAAGCGGCCGACCGGTGATCGCGCCGCCGGGCAGCTCCTGCGGTTGCTGGGCACTATCGGCGTTCCTTGTCCGACGAAGCGGTGCCGCCGTCGTGCAGCAGTTCCTCGAACAACGCCCGGTAGTGGACCATCGCGCTCCGTAGTTCTTCGGTTGAGGTGTCCCTGCCGCCGGCGCGTTCGTTGATCTCGTGGGCGATGCGGTAGTGCTGCAGCGTTCGGGAGTGTTCGACCGAGAGGTCACGCTTTTGTTGCTCGTAATCCTCGGACGGGTAGCCCCGCTCGCTCATGAGCCTGGTCACGAGCCGGTCCGCCTCGCCCACGGCCTGGTCGGGACGGTCGACGAAGTGTTCCTGCACGCTGGTCCAGTCCCGGGCGTAGCGGTCCCGCACCGTCGAGGGCAGTGGCCTGATCTCCAGCGTTTCATGCCGCTCCTCCCTCGCCCTCAGGTCGCGGACGGCCGCGCCACGGCTGCGCTTCGCCTCGACCGCGCGCTCGTATTCCGGCCCGAAACGTTCCCGCAACTGCTGGCGCCGGATCGTGGTCCGGAGGACCAGCGCGACCACGGCCAGGATGACCACGACAGCGACGATGACGACGATGGTCGACATCGCATCCTCCACTCACTTACAGCCCACGACCGGCAGCCACGTTCACAGACTGATCCGCACGTAACGCAGCTTGGCGCGCCCCGCACGACAGGCTTCAGCGGCCACCCGGCGGCGTATGCCCAGGCACGCGGTGCGCCGCGCTCTCATCGGGCTTCCTCGCACGTTCTTGGATCTCACGGGTGAGCGGGCAGCGATGGATGCCGCACACGTCGATCGCCGTGCGGGTGTCGGCACCCTGGGCCCTGGGCCCTCTACCAGTAGTGCCGCCTCCCGCGGACTCCATGCCCGAGGGCGCCCAGGAGCAACAAGATCAGTCCGATGACGAGCAGAATGATCCCGATCGTCCACAATATGGCGACCTTGGCCAGGAACCCGATGACGAGCAGAATGACTCCCAAGGCGATCACGGTGTCCTCCGATCTCGCACAATGCTCTCCCTCCCACTGTGGCGCTCGCACACCCCTGCGGCAACCGCTTCCGAATCCCGCTGACCTCCTGATATGTCAGGCCGTCCGGGCGAGATGCCTTCGCTGCGGCGGTCGCCGGTCTCCGGGTGTGGAACCGTTTTCCGGCCGGAGGCCGGGAGTGCAAGCCGATCACGCGGATCGATGATCATTCCCGTTTTGTCGTGACCGCCAAGGTCGCGGCGGAGCCGTCGGGCCGGGCGGCCCGCAGCAGCGTTCGCCGAAGCCATGTGGCATTCCCGAATGCCATCCGAGCAAGGTGCTGACCGGCAGCGGGGAGTAGTTCACTGGCCGGTTCACCAGGCCCGCCCCGGCTGGGGTGCTCTTCGAGCGGCAACACAAGTGTGACTCTCCAAGCCCTCTCTCGCGTACGGCCACCTAGAAGATCGAGCGGTGTCGCGGTCGGGGGTCTGCAGCGAGTGAGCCGCCAGTCCCGGGGAATCCTGCCGTCCCTGCCGCGGTGGCTTCGCGGACGGTGCGGTTCTACCGTGAGAGCAGCGGGTAGATCCTTGGAGCGGGTCATGATCGTCATCCTCGGACGCGAAGGCGCAGGGAGGCTCACCCCACGTGATCGCGCTCCCGCCCCAAACGGCGGTCCTGGGAGCAGACTGCACTTGTGCGGGCACCGATCCGCCCCCTGGTAGACCGCCCCCACGCGCAGATCGGTGGCCGGCCAGCGCCCCGGATCTTTCTGCCACCGAACCCCAGCAGAGAACTCACCCAGGCAGGCCATCCATGAGTCTCGCAAAGAAGATCACGCACAAGGCCGAAGCGATGAAGGGCGGCGCCAAGAAGACGACCGGCCGCGCCACCGGCAGTCGGCGCCTGCAGGCCGAAGGCCGCGGAGACCAAGTCAAGGGCAACATCAAGCAGGCCGGAGCGAAGATCAGGGACGCCTTCAAGCACTGACCACTCCGCCCCGGGCCGGCGAAGTACGCGTCGTTGGTTCGGTTGGGCCGGTTCCGCCAGGGGTGGAAGCCGTACACAGTGGGGAGTTTTGGTGTCCGGCCGTGGGTGGGTGATCGTTTCCGCCACCGGGGAGATCACGGTTTCCGCCGACATTCCGGGTCCTCCATCGGGTGCGCCGTGCATGCAGGTCGGTCACCGCGACTGCCCTGTCCCTGAACTGGCGGCCAAACGGTCTCGGCACGGCATAGCGGGTTTCGCCGCCACATGCCTCTTCTCCCGCCGTGGGTCCGCTGAGAGTAGGTGTTCACCATGGACTGGCTGACAAGGCTTCCTGGTATCGCACGGCTGATGCGTACGCACGTGTGGCGGGCGTACGAGCGGCTGGCCAAGACCCACTGGGCCCGGCTCGCCGCCGCCGTCACCTACATCAGTTTCGTCGCGCTCTTTCCGCTGATCACTGCGGGCGCGGCGATCGGCGCCAAGCTGCTGAGCGAGGACCAGCTCAGCAAGCTTGAGAACAAGATTGCCGGCCAGGCGCCGGGTCTTTCCAGCCTGCTGAACCTGAAGGGCCTCGTCGCGCACGCAGGAACCGTCGGGCTCATTGCGGGCGCGCTGCTGCTCGTGATCGGCGTCAACTGGGTCGGCGCCCTTCGCGGGTGTCTGCGTGCGGTCTGGGAGAAGGAGCAGGACCCGGGAAATCCGATCCTGCTCAGGATCAAGGACACCGGGGTGCTGGTCGGTCTCGGAGTGGTCGGGCTGGTCGCGATGGGCAGTTCGGTGTTCGCGAACAGCGCGGTCGGCTGGGCAGCCGACAAGGTCGGGATCGAGGGCGGGGCGGGACGGGTGCTGCTGTTCTTCGCGGGCTTGGCCATCGCCCTGCTCGTCGACTTCCTGCTCCTGGTCTACCTGCTCACCCGGCTGCCGCGGGTGCATCCCGGCCGACGTGCGGTCGTGGTCGCCGGTCTGATCGGTGCGGTCGGCTTCGAACTGCTCAAGCTGCTGCTGACCGGCTATTTCCAGGGCGTCGCGCGAAAGAGCATGTACGGCGCCTTCGCCGTCCCGGTCGCCGTCGTGCTGTGGATCAACCTCATGGCCAGGCTGCTGCTGTACTGCGCCGCCTGGACGGCGACGGACACAGCAGCGCAGCCCAGCGAAGCAGACGCAGGTGAGGTCCCGGTTCCCGGGACCGGACCCGCAGTGACCGACGAACCCCAGCGGGCAGCGGAAGACGGCGGTCCACCAACAACACCGCGCAGGCCCTGATATCGAGCGGTCACCGACCCGCCCCTTGCGGCGAGTGCCCACCGCCACCCACCGAGGGGCGAGTGGGGTGGGGCTCCCCGGCCAGTAGCGCGTCCCGGCTCGCCCCGGACTAAGCGACTCACCGCCCACGGGGGTCTCAACCAGAGGAGAGGCCGATGTAAGAGATGATCGCCGACCCTGCGACGACCGGTGCCGGGGTCATGTGGCACGTCAGGACCAAGGGTGATGCCCGCACCACACTGTGCGGACAGGAGGTCGCACGAACCGTGGGTGCCAGACCGGTCCTCGATGACACGCCGGCCGAACGCTACTGCTCGCCGTGTATGGCCGTCGTCCGCGCGAGGATGCGGCCTGATGCGCGCTGACCAGGCGCACGCCCCGGCGCCGGGCGTTCGGGCGTGAGCAGCTCCGGGCTCCGAGGTTCCCCTCTCATCCTCGCCGTTTCAGGGCACGTGCCAGGCGTGGGAGCTCCTCGTGCAGCAGTCGGCCGACCAGGGCACCGCCGAATACGACGACGCCCACACCGACCAGCCAGGACTGGATGACCAGGACGGTTCCGACGGGGCCGTAGGTGACGGCGTTGGAGGCGATCAGCGGCGAGTAGAGGAGCCGGGAGAAGATCCTGAGACCGAGCAGCCCGACCGTGGTAGCCACCGCACCGGGCGCCAGGGCGCGCCAGCGAACCCGCCCGCCCAGCAGTATGCGCTGCGACCACCAGAAGAACAGGACGGCGCTCAACGATGCGACGAACGCGCCGGCCAGGGATTCGGGTCGCAGCGTGGTGGTGGCGGAAGCGAAGAGGTAGCCGATGAGTACGCCGAGCCACACCACATGGCGCCACCTGGCCCACCAGCGGGCCGGGGGCAGATCCCAGACCTTCTCATAGCCGGACTGCACCGCTGCTCCGAAGGCCAGGCCGAAAGCGGCGAGGACGGCGATTCCGAACGCGGTCGTGGTCCGCAGAGCCTGACCGGGACGAGTGAACAACTGCTCCACATGTTCCCTGGAGGTCATCGACACGCCGAGTCCTTCCCCCAGCCACTGCGCGAATCCCCGCCCATGCTTTGGATCGGCCGAGGAGACAATGATCAGCAGCGGCACCAGCTGATCACGCGGCCCAGCCGTTCGAACAGAGAGGAACGGCCTGCGGCACCCGGGGTCTTCATCGGCATGCCTGTCGACTACCACGGTCGACACCGGCGGCCCGCGAGGGCGCGACGCAGCTTCCCGAACGGCTCAGGACGAGGCCATGATCCAGGAAGCCGATAACGTGAGTGGCGTAATCACCACGTCGTGGATCCTCGCGGCCACAGCATCGCCAAACGGCCCGTGGTGGTCCTGCTCTTCGCCGCGATCACCATCTACCTGGTCCGGATGTGGATCTCCGACATCGCCATCCTGCTCGGCCCGGAATTCTGTCAGTGGCACACCCAACTCGAACGCGCCCAGACCATCGGCAGTGGCCACCCGCCCGGGGAAAACCTTTACGTCGAGCCCGGCGACGCTCGCAAACTCTGACACGCACCCCGGCTGGGGTGCCGGCCGCAGGGATGTGGGTACCCGGCTGCCGCGTCGCATCCGGCGCACGGACGGACGCGGCCCATTGGCCGGGAAGGACACTCCGACAGCATGACCACGCATACCCCGCGCCGTCTCCCGCCTCCCCCCGCAGGTGGCAGTGATTTCGCCCGCCTGTCCAAGAAGATCGCCGAGGCCGGCCTGATGGACAGGCGCCCCGGCTACTACACCGTCCGCTCCATCGCCGTGGCCGTCGCCTATGCCGGTGGCTGGTGCGCGTTCGTCCTCATCGGCGCCGGCTGGTGGACTCTGGCGGTCGCCGCGTTCCTCGCCCTGATGTTCGGGCAGGTCGCTCTGCTCGCCCACGATGTCGCCCACCGTCAGGTCTTCCGCCGACGCCGGCCCAGCGAGACGTCCGGCCGCATCGCCGGGGCCGCGATCGGCATGGGCTATGGATGGTGGCAGGACAAACACACCCGCCACCACGCCAACCCCAACCACGAGGGCCTCGATCCCGACATTGCCCCCGACCTGCTGGTGTGGTCCCAGGGCCAGGCCCGCGTCGCGACCGGGCTGCCGAGGTTCCTCGGCCGCTGGCAGGCGTTCCTCTTCTTCCCCCTGCTCGCTCTGGAAGGGGTCAACCTGCACGTCTCGAGCGCGCGGGCACTGGGCAACCGCGCCCTGAAGAACCGCGCCCTGGACGGCACGCTGCTCTACGGGCACATCGCCGCCTACCTGACCGCGGTGTTCCTCGTCCTCCCGCCAGGCATGGCGATCGCGTTCCTGGCCGTCCACCAGGGCCTGTTCGGTCTCTACCTCGGCTGCCTCTTCGCCCCCAACCACAAAGGCATGCCCATCCTGACCGGCGACGACCGCCCCGACTTCCTGCGCCGCCAGGTCCTCACCGCACGCAACGTACGCGGCAGCTGGTTCACCGACCTCGCCCTGGGCGGACTGAACCACCAGATCGAACACCACCTGTTCCCCAGCATGCCCAGCCCCCACCTGCGCAAGGCCCGGTCCATCGTCCGCCACTACTGCCAGGACCTGGGCGTGGACTACCTGGAAACCGGACTGATCGCCTCCTACCGGCAAGCACTCGCCAGCCTCCACCGAGCAGGAGCGCCACTACGGCGAGCCCGTATCGACACCGCCCACGTGTGACGCGCATCTGCCCCAGGGAGCTGTGACCAAAGGGCACCTCACACGGGAACTCACGTTCAGTTCCCGGCGGCTCCGGCCCCCCGTTATGTTCTTCGCGGTCCTGAAAGAGGGCCGCTGGCCTCCGGGCCCGGCATGGCTGTTCCCCCTGTCGAACGGATGACCTGGGGGTGGTGCCACCGGGCCCGAGAGGCGCCGTTGGAGACGCTGATGAGAGGTCCGACTACCGCCTGGCCTGGCGCAACGCCCGGCCGCTTGCGGGCGGCAGGTCTGCATGACGTGGATGCGCGCACGACGCCAACGCCCCGGCCAGCACGCACGACATCCGTTCGGGAGGACGGCTTGTACGGCAGCGACGAGATAGGCGTGTTCCTGGGCCTGGACGTCGGCAAGACGAACCATCACGGGCACGGACTCACCCCGGCTGGCAAGAAGGTCTTCGACAAGCAGCTGCCCAACACCGAACCCAAGCTGCGTGAGGTCTTCACCAAGCTGAAGACCAAGTTCGGCACCGTGCTGGTGATCGTGGACCAACCGGCCTCCGTCGGAGCCCTGCCGCTCACGGTCGCCCAGGACGCTAACTGTCAGGTCGCCTACCTGCCCGGACTGGCCATGCGCCGGATCGCCGACCTATATCCGGGCGAGGCGAAGACCGACGCCCGCGACGCGGCCGTGATCGCGGACGCTGCCCGGACAATGCCGCACACCCTGCGCTCGCTGGAACTGACCGACGAGATCACCGCCGAACTGACCGTCCTGGTCGGCTTCGACCAGGAACTGGCGGCCGAGGCCACCCGCACCAGCAACCGGATCCGCGGCCTGCTCACCCAGTTCCACCCCAGCCTGGAGCGCGTCCTTGGCCCCCGGCTCGACCACCAGGCCGTCACCTGGCTGCTGGAACGCTACGGATCCCCCGCCGCCCTGCGAAAAGCCGGACGCCGCAAGCTCGTCGAAGTCATACGGCCCAAGGCCCCG
The DNA here is from genome assembly GCF_900105245.1 of Streptomyces sp. 1222.5. NCBI lineage: Bacteria > Bacillati > Actinomycetota > Actinomycetes > Kitasatosporales > Streptomycetaceae > Streptomyces > Streptomyces sp. 1222.5. The sequence continues at coordinate 8,324,859 of NZ_FNSZ01000001.1, forward strand.
CGCATGGCAGCGCGGCTGATCGACGACGTCTTCGACGCCCTCGACGAGCAGACCGTCGTCGACTCCGCTGCGCGCCCGGGTCGGCCACAGCGTGACGTCCACGTCCAGCAGGGCACCGGAGCGGGTGACGCGGAGCGTCTCGAAGTGCTCCACCTTCTCGCCCTGGCGCAACCGCTCCAGGAGCGTGCTGATCTCGTCCTCCCGGTCGGGTGGCGCCAGCAGTGAGACGTGGCGCCCCAGCACCTCGCTCGCGGTGAACCCGTAAAGCCGCTGGGCCGCCGCGTTCCAGTAGGTGATGTGCCCGTCCAGGGTCTTGGCCAGGATCGCGTCCTGCGAGGACTCCACGAGCGCGGCGAGTTCGTTGATGCGTTCCTCCGCCGCCTTGCGTTCGCTGACGTCGCGTACGGCGGCGGAGACGAGCAGGCCGTCCGTGGTCTCCAGGGGGCTGAGGCTGATCTCGACGGGGAACTCGGTGCCGTCCTTGCGCAGTCCGTAGAGGTCGAGTCCGGCGCCCATGGGGCGGACCTGCTGGTTGTGGGCGTAGCCGTTGCGGTGGTGGGTGTGATGGCCGCGGAAGCGGCCGGGTACGAGGAGTTCGACGGGGTGGCCGAGGAGTTCTTCGCGCTGGTAGCCGAAGAGGACTTCGGTCTGGGCGTTGACGAGCCTGATGATTCCGCCGTCGTCGACGATGACCATGGCGTCCGGTGCCGCCTCCAGCAGACCGCGAAACCTTTCCTCGGCGGCGCCGGGCGCACCCGCCGGTTCGCCGGCACCGCACCGGCACGACACGACGGTCCGCCCGTCCGCGGGACGAGGCTCCAAAGTTTCGGCCAAGTCGCTCATTTCCACTCCCGCCGCGAGACTCAGCATGAGACTGGCCATCCCAGCGCAACTCGGATGGTTTCGCGGCAGCATGTCGCCTAGTGCCCTGCAACGGTCGACTCCTGCCCGTCAACAGCGGTCGTAGTGACCGCGTGTGACCCACCGGCGCCCGCGCACCGCCCAAGAGGCGTGACAGCCCGGCGAAGCGCCGGTCGCCCCCCATCCGCACGCGACACCCGCGCTCGGCGGAGACACCTGCTCACAGCGCTCAAGTGCGGATGGTGAAAGGCCCGTTCAGGTTCTCCTCCTCACGTCTCGTTCTGTGTACACCGCAGGTCGTAGCAAGACCGCTCCGCAGATGGATTCGCACATCTCTCGTACACGAAATGGTGGTGCCGTCCCGGAAGTTGATCGAAAGGAACGGCCCATCGTGCGGATCGGACGCATGGCGCCCCTGCTCACCGGGGGAGTCGCGGCAGCGCTCGTCGCCACCCTGGCTCCCACGCAGGCATCCGCCGCGGAACCGCGGCAAAGAGCGGAGCAACAGAAGCCGGCATGGCACCGGTGCGACCGGTCGCTGCCCGCCGCCTTCCAGTGCGCGACCATCAAGGTTCCGCTCGACTACAGCCGCCCCGACGGCAAGACGATCAAGCTGGCCGTCTCCCGCATGAAGACCGGCGTCCCCGGCAAGAAGCGCGGCGTGCTCCTCTTCAACCCCGGCGGTCCGGGCGGCGAAGGGCTGGACATGCCGGTCATGATGAAGGAGATGCTGCCCAAGAACGTACGCGAGCAGTACGACCTCGTCGGGTTCGATCCGCGCGGCGTGGGCCGCAGCAGCCCGGTCACCTGCGGCCTGACGGCCAAGGAACAGAACTCCGAACGGCCGTACAAGGCCGCGACGTTCGCCCAGGACGTCAAGTGGGCCCGCACCGTGGCCGACAAGTGCCGTGCCAAGAACGGTGACACGCTTCCCTACATCACCACCCGCAACACCGCCCGCGACATGGACGTCATACGCGCCGTCCTGGGGGAGAAGAAGATCTCCTACCTGGGCTACTCCTACGGCACCTACCTCGGCGCCGTCTACGCCCAGATGTTCCCCGGGCGGACCGACCGCTTCGTGCTGGACAGCTCGGTCGACCCCGCACGCGTGTGGCGCGGCATGATCCAGATCTGGGCGGAGGGCACGGAACCGGCCTTCACCCGCTGGACCAAGTGGGCCGCACAGCGTCACCGCACCTACAAGCTCGGCGACACCCCGGCCAAGGTGAAGAAGACGTTCTGGGACCTGGTCGCCCGGGCCGACCGCACCCCGATCGACGACGGCGGCCAGAAGCTCGACGGCGACGACATCCGCGCCGCCCTGCGCGCGCAGTTCTTCAGCCCCGAGTACGCCACCGAGTCCGTCGTCCAGCTCAAGAAGGCCGCCGCCGGCCACCGGGTGTCCCACCTCATCGCCACCCCGGACGACCGGGAACCGAGCCGCTTCGCGGCCGCCGCGCAGCCGCCGGCCGACAACGGCTCCGCCGTGTTCTGGACCGTGGTCTGCGGCGACACCGCCGCCTGGTCGCGCGACCCCGAGCAGTACCAACGTGACGCCGTCCGGGACAAGGCCAACTACCCGCTCTACGGCGACTTCGCCTCCAACATCACGCCCTGCGCGTTCTGGAACGAACCCTCGGAGCCCGTCACAGCGGTCGACAACAAGGTCGGTCTGCTCACCGTCCAGAACCAGTGGGACTCCCAGACCCCGCTGGCCAGCGGCCTCGGCATGCACCGCGCCCTCAAGGGCTCGCGCATGGTGTACGTCAAGGGCGGCGAGGGCCACGGCGTCTACGCCGGAGACCCCCGTGCCTGCGCCGACCGCGCTGTGAACGCCTACCTGAACAACGGCAAGCTGCCCGCCCGGGACGTCACCTGCAAGCCGTCGGGCCGTCAGGGCGCCGGCGTCAAGCAGCGCATCCTCCCCGCCCCACGGAACACCCCGGCACCGCCACGCTTCTGACGCACCATCGCCCCGCCCGGCCGCGTCCACTCGCGGCCGGGCGGTTCGGCGCTGTCGCGGACGGAACGAGTGCCGCGGCCCCGCTACGGGGCAGGACGGACGAGCGGACGTGAGCACTGCGGTGCCGCGGCCGAGTCTCGGGGGTCGGCCACGGCACCGCGCCACCCGGTTCTGCACCACGTGACGACCCCCGAGTGCCCTGCGACGGCGTGCGCATACGGAGCCGAACGGGTGCTCCGCCCGCAGACGGCGCGGCGGCCGGCCGCCGGGCCTCACGAGACCTGCGACTGCTCCTCCAGCTCGGTCAGTCTGACGGTGCACAGGCCGCCGCGCTCGGTCCTGACGTCGGTCACCTTCAGCTGCGTCCCCGGCAGCAGGAGGAACTCCTCCTCACCGGTGAAGGCGGAGAAGTCCCGGATGCCGACGGCCCGGGCCGGGGACACCTCGAACAGCGTCCGCTTGCCGCGGCTGCCGAGGAAGGACCTGGCCACCCCCGGCTCGGACGTGCACGAGGACACACCCCACCAGGTGACGGTCCGCCCGAGCGGGTACTGGGTCCGCAGGTCCAGCGACACTCCGCGCCACAGCGGGGACGTGCGAACGGGCAGCTGAGACACCGCAGAGAACAGCAGCCGCAGGTACGGCAGATAGGGCACGAGCCGGGCGCGGTCCGGGGAGCGCAGTATGGCGTTGATCTCCCGGTAGAAGGTGGACTCGCAGGTGTACAGATACAGGGCGGCGATCACGTCGGCGGACAGTCCGCCGCCCACTTGGTCGGCCCGCCGCTTGCCGAACTCGCGGGAGCGGTCGACATGGCCGCCCAGCCCGGACAGCATGGCGGCGACCGGGGCGACGGCCGCACCGAAGTCCATGAGCGGGGTGTCGTACACGCCCGTGATCGCGGGAAGGACCAGGCCCTCGTCCTTGACGCCGGCGAGCCGGTCCAGGTAGAGCTGATGCAGCTCCATGGTGGACGCGATGAAGGCGCCCATGCGGCCGGCGACGCCGCCGTCCGGCCCGTCGACCTCCCCGGCGAGCGCGTTCCAACCGGTGCTCGGCAGCCAGTCGATCTCGTCGGCACCCACCGACGCCAGGGCCTCGTTGACCATCCGGAAGTGGTCGCCGTCGCAGAAGACGTCACCCTGAGCGGCGGGGTTGGCGTGGTCGATGTGCCGGACCTCGACGTCGGGGTACTTCTCCTCCAGCTTGAGGACGACCTTCTTCAGACTGCGCGCGTGCGCGCCCCACCAGGCGAAGACGACGCCACGGTCCTCGCCGTCGGCGCTCTGCTTCGCCTTGAGGATCTCCTCGACGATCCGCTCGACGACCGGCCGCCAGAACCGGGTGTGCCGGTCGGTGCCGCTCGCCACGTCGCTGCCGGCCGTCAGAGCGGCGTTCAGCAGGAGCACGCCCTGGGTGAGCATCGCCTGGAACCACTCCGGAGGCTGCACGGTGTCCTGCTTCTTCAGCAGCGCCCGGACGTCGGCGATCGGGGTCTTCTTGGGGATGCCGTACTTCCACATGGCCGCCGCCTTGATGATGCAGCGGATGCTCACGACCCTGCCGAACTGGCTGTCCCGCCAGTCGTGGAAGGTGTTGTCGAACATCGCGATGCCGGTCGCGCTCTCCGGCCGCGGGTACGGGTTCTGACCGAAGACCACGACCTTCCACTTGTCCGGCGCGTTCGGCTTGAGCGCCTGGAACGTCAGCTCGCGCACCGGCACCACCTCCGGACCGCGGCCGGGGCCGATGAACTCGGCTGCGTCGGGCTGGGCCTCGATGACCGGCTTCAGCAGCGGCAGCCACGGTTCACCACCGCCCTGGAACAGTTCCGCGAGGGCCAGCGGATCGTTGGGATCGGGCAGGGCAGGGGTGCGGTCATCGCTCATGGTGGAGGCACTCCGAATGATCGAAACAGCCGAACTGTGCAGGCGGACGGCCTGGCTGACGAAGTGATCACGAGCCTAGGGGTGCCCACTGACAGCGCCCTCCCGCCGTGTCGGGCACTGCTGGTCGGCGGCGTCACTGTCAGTGGTGCGCGGTAGCTTTCCGATCAGTCGAGTGATCGTCTTCCGACAGGAGTGAACCGTGACCGAAGACCGCGTGCAGTCGCCGCTCAGGGTGGTTCTGACCGACATCAACACCGCGGTGGTGGAGTCCTGGCGAGCGGCGTTCGCCGACGAGCCTCAGATCGAGATCCGCAACGGTTCGCTCCTCGACGAGGACGTCGACGCCTGGGTCAGCCCCACCAACTCCCGTGGCCGGATGGACGGCGGCGTCGACGCGGTCGTCAAGAGGTACCTGGGCGCGGGCATCCAGCTGCGGGTGCAGAAGGCGATCCGCGACGAGTTCGCGGGCGCCCTCCCGGTCGGCAGCGCGGTGTGCGTCCCCTCGGGAGCGGTCAAGCCGCGATTCCTGATCTCCACGCCGACGATGGAGACGTCCTCGCAGAACGTCAGCGAGACCCTGAACGTGGCCCTGGCCTGCGCGGCGGCCTTCCAGGCGATCCACCGGCAGAACAAGAAGGCCCCCGGCAGCATCCGGTCGGTGGCACTCGTGGGCATGGGTGCCCGGACCGGCCGGGTGCCGGCGCGGGTGTGCGCCAACCTGATGTGGACGGGCTACACCCTGTTCCACGACCACACCTTCGCGGACTACGACGACCTGCGCGGCACGATCGTCGCGCAGCTCGACGACATCGAGAACGCGCCCGTGGACAAGCCCGTCCGCATAGAACCGCACCGCCGGGCCGGCACCCACCGCTGACGACGGGTGTCAGACGGGCTCGCCCGGTGTCGTGGCCACGTCCTCGGCCCGGTCCCGGGGGCGGTGGCCCCCGGCCTCCCAGAGGCACCAGGTCGACCACAGCAGCAGGACGAGGAAGACGGCGAGCAGGCCCAGCAGGAACACCGTCTGCCGTTCCGTGCCGTCGTCGCCGACCAGGCTCAGGAGCAGGCAGAAGGTCCAGGCGACCACACCACCGGCGTACACGGCCCTGAGCTGTCGCATCTGATTCGCCGAACCCATCGTCACCCCTCGAAGCAGCCGCGTCACGCGTCGTCCTGCCGGTACCCCCTTCGCGAGAGTTCAGCCCGCCCAATCCCGGCCGTCACGTTCCGGCCGGGCGGCCACCGCTCGCGAGGGGCGCGCGGCAGCACGCAGAATCGTTCCCATGAACGCGCGGCAGCCCCCCGAGCGGACACCCGACGGACACTTCATCGTGGTCGACGGCCGCAGATGGCGAGCAACGGACCCGTCCCTCCCGGAGGAGAGCGCCGCCCGGCTCCGGCGTCACCTCATGGCGGCCCGACGCGCGGTGCGGACCGCCACCGGGGCAGGCGATCCGGAAGCCGAGCGGTCGGCACGCGCGCGGGTACAGCGCGCGAAGGTCGCCCTGGGGGGAGCGGGGCACCCCGTGGTGGGAACAGTCCGAGGAGGAGCGCCGCCGACGATGGCAGGACGGCCTCGCCCGACTCGACGCGGACACGGCGGATTGACGCTCCGTCGCCTGTCCGGGCCGCCGCGCATGGTCTTCCCGCCCACGCCTTCCCGTCGGAGGGGGTGGCAGTGACGGCGGTACTCCTCACCACGGCCCTTCGCGCACCGTCTCGTCGGACGCCTCACGCGGTGCGGGCGTACCGCCGCCGTCACCGGCCAGGATCCTCCCGCCGCCCGTCGAGCCACCCGCGAGGAAGGGTGCGGGTCCATGTCACGAGTACCGTCCGCCCGCGGTGGCCGCCGTCCCGAGCCCGGGTTCTCGGGGAGCCGACGCCGGAGCGCGCACTCCGAAGGCTGTCGGGATGGTCGCCCCGGCGGCGTCGGTCCCTGGAGACATCGACGCCGCCGACGGCGGGCGCCCTCGCGCCGCGGGCGCGGCAGGGCACCCCCGTGGCCCTGGCGCGCCGTCGGCACTGGGCCTGGTGAGCGACCCGGGGTCAATGATCCTTGCGGGGGTCGGGAGTTGTCCTTCGCACAGCGTCCACGGCCGTGTGCGCACCGTCCACGGCCGTGCGGCACAGCGCCCGCTCCCGTACCTCGCTCGGAGTGCTGCCGTGCACGGAGCGGAAGGCGCGGGTGAAGTCGCCTGGACGCGGGAAGCCCCAACGGGCGGCGATGGTCTGGATGGGGACTGCGCGCGCACCGGGGTCGGTGAGATCCTTCAGGGCACCGGCCAGCCGCTGTCCCCGTACGTACGAGGCCACGGTCAACCCCTCCTCCTGGAAGAGGCGGTAGAGGTAGCTGCGGGAGATGTGGTGGGCCTCGGCGATCTTCACGGGTGTCAGGTGCGCATCGGCCAGGTGCTGTCGGACGAAGGACTTGATGCGCAGCATCAGGGTGCGGGCGTGCGTCTCGGGCGGCAGCTGCGGTTCCGCCTCCAGGGCGTGGGCGAAGACGGCGGTGACCAGGTCGCCGACGACCGTTCCCAGCCGCTCGGCGTCGGCCGCCCGGTAGGAGGAGGTGTCCGAGGTCAACTGCACCAGCAGCCCGGCGAGCAGCGCGCCCATGCCCGCACGGCCGGATATCCGGCGCCCGACCACGTCGTCGGCCCGGCGGACCGGAACGCCCACCGCGGTGCGCGGGATCTCCACCCCGATGATGGTGACCGGCTGGGACCCGGTGGAGATCTCGTACGACCGGGACGAGCAGTTCACGTGGAAGTCGGAGACCTCGTACCCCACTTGCTGTCGGCCCCAGCTCGCCGCGGCGTCGCCGTGCCGCAACAGGGACAGGTGGAACACCTCGGGGTCGGACTGACGCACGAGCCTCGGCGTGCGGTGGAACACCAGATGGTCGAAGGTCGCCGGCCACACCGTCACCTCGCCCAGGCCGATCACGCGCTGGTGCCCCCGGTAGTCGGCGGCGCGCTCGCTGCTCAGGTGCATCGGCGCGTGCGTACGCCCCAGTTGTTCCGTCCACGCCTCGAAACGGTCGCTCGCCGGCAGGTCACGGGTGGTGAAGACGGTTTCAGGCAACACCGAGGTAGTCAACCACAGTGCCTCACAGGGGAGGTGAGGGGTGGGAACGCACTGGCTGGGCCCGAGGCGGTGAAGAGTCCGCGGCGCTGTCGGCGCGCAGCGCCAGGAAGAGCCGGTGGTGCAGCAGACCGAGACCCGGCTCCTCCGCAGACAGCAGGGGCGCGACCAGCTTCCAGTAGCGGGCCATCACGGGCCCGTCCTCGCGCGCGAGCAGCTCGGCGAGCCGCCGCCGGAAGGCCGGGCTGTCGCGGGTTCCGAGCGCCGCCGCGTAGGCGGCGACGAAGCAGTCGAGCGCGCCTCCGCCCTCCGGCGGACGCCCACCGCGCACCTGAGTACCTGCCAGGCCGTACGCCTCGTCCAGCGCTTCGTACAGGACGGTGGGCCGGTAGGTCTCCCCGGCCAGCGGTGGCCGCGGTCGCAGTGATGGCACGCGGTCCAGGCGGGGATCCGAGACCAGCGCGTGCAGGCGGCCGAAGGCGAGGACCTGCTCGGGGACGGGCGCCGACGGCAGGGCCGGCACCACCGCGTCGAGCACCCCGGACACCAGCTGTGCCGGCAACCGGACCGGCAGCACCCGGCGCCAGAACCGGAACACGGCGTCCATGTCGGGAGGGAGCGTCAACGCCCCCAGCAACAGGAGCCGTTCGTCGCGCTCCTCGCCGCTGGACTCCGCGAGCAGCAGCAGTGCGGCCTCCCGCCACCGCAGCGCGGCCAGCTCCCGCTCGACACCCCGCAGCCGTTCCCCGAGCACCTGCTCCAGAGCCCCGTCCCGGTCCAGTGCCCGCTCGACCTCCGGCACGGCGAGATCGAGGGCGCGCAACGACCGGATCACCCGGAGCCGTTCGAGCGCCTCGGGCCCGTACCGCCGGTGCCCACCACCGCTGCGGCCTGCCTCCGGCAGCAGCCCCCGGTCCGAGTAGAAGCGCACGGTCTTGACGGTCACCTTGGCGCGCTCGGCGAGCTCCCCGATGCTCCACAGCCCGTCCGACTGCACGACACGCTCCCCCTCGGTGTCTCGACGGCCCGAACACCCAGCCTAGCGAGGGGATTCGGTGCTCCGTCCCACCTGTTCTTGAAGCTCCCCCGGGAGGAGTTCCTAGCCTGCAGACGACCGCGGAGCCGCGCGGTAGTGCTTACGAGGAGGCGGCATGACGGCGTTCGTACTGGTGGGTGGCCCCTTCACCGGTGGCTGGATGTGGGAGGACGTGGCCGGACGGCTGCGGGAGGCGGGGGAGCGGGTGTGGCCGGTGACGCTCGACAGCGCACCGGGCGCCGGACTGTCCACCCACATCGCGGAGTTGTCGCGGATCGTCGATCGGATCGAGGTGCCCCGGGTCGTGCTCGTCGGACACGACTACGGCATCCACCCCGTCCTCGGCGCCGCCGACCGGTGCCCGGAGCGGATCTCCCGGGTCGTCCACGTCGCCGCCGGCCTGCCCCGGGACGGCGACACCGCCCGCCGACTCGTGCGCGACGAGACCGTACGCGCCCGACTGGCACACGACGACGCCCCGGTGCGGCCGCCGCGGGGCCGGGCGTGGGAGCGCTGGGGCAGCACCGCCGGCCTGTCCGCCGAGGCGCTCGCCCGACTCGACCGGCTCGCGGTACCGCAGCCCGCCGCCACCTTCACCGAGCCGCTCCGGCTCACCGGCGCCGCCCACCGGCTGCCCGCCACGGCGGTCCTCTGCACCGCCGACGGACCGGGCATCGACACGGTGGACATGCTCGTACGCTCCGGTCCCCCTCAGTTCAGGGAGCTCGCCGGTCCGCGCGTGAGCTACTTCGAACTCCCCACGGGGCACTGGCCGATGCTGTCCCGACCGGACGGGCTCGCCCAGGTGCTGATCAAGGCGGCAGCGGGGGAGGGCCGCCGTATCGCCGCACCGGACGACGATCCGGGCGGCACCCGCGAAACCTTCCTCCTCGATCCGCCCGAGGTGCCCCGGGAGCGCATCGGCCGCCTCGACCTCCATCTCCCGGAGGCCGATCGCCCCCGGCCCGCCGTCCTCTTCGTCCACGGCGGCCCCGTCGACCCCACCCGCCGGCCCACCCCGCGGGACACGCCCTTCTTCCTCGGTTACGCACGTTTCGCGGCTAGCCGTGGGGTCGTCGGCGCGACCCTCGATCACCGCCTGCACGCTCTCACCGACTACGCGAAGGCGGCGGAGGACGTCGCGGCGGCCGTCGATCAGGTACGTGCCGATCCCCGGGTGGACCCGGACCGGATCGCGCTCTGGTTGTTCTCCGCCGGCGGCCTCCTCGCGGCGGACTGGGTCGCGGCACCTCCGCCGTGGCTGCGCTGCCTGGCCCTGACCTACCCCGTCCTCGCCCCACCGCCCGGTTGGGAGACGGTGGACGCCCGCTTCCGTCCCGTGGCCGCCCTCCGCGGCGCCGGACGGTTGAACACGGTTCTCACCCGGGCAGGGCTCGAACACCCCTCCTTCGCCGCGACGGTCCGGCAGTTCCTGGACGCCGCCACCGAGTGCGGGGCGGCCGTGGAGGTCCTCGACGTGCCGCACGGGCGGCACGGCTTCGAGCTGCTCGACCACTCCGAGGAGTCGCGGGCCGCCGTGGAACGGGCGATGACCGCCGTCACGCGGCTGCTGGACGCCTGAGCCCGCAGGCGTTCCCGGGCCACGACCGTGAACCACCACGAGCCGTGATCCCCCGGCGCACCCCACCCGCCGGCGAGTGGGCGCGTCGCCCACGGCACCATGGAGGGTATGCGGACGCAACCAGTGCTGGTGTACGACGGCGACTGCGGCTTCTGTACGGCCTCGGTCGCCTTCGCCCGGAAGTGGATCAAGCCTCGCTGTGAGATCACTGCCCAGCAGGCCGCGCCCCTGGAGGCACTGGGGGTCACCCGGCAGCGGGCCGAGTACGAAGCGCTGTGGGTGACCCCGGAGGGGACGGTCCACGGAGGCGCCCAGGCGGTCGCCGGACTCCTGTCGAGCGCCGGTGGTGGATGGATGGTCGTCGGCGCCCTGCTCCGCCTGCCGCCGATGCGCTGGATCGCCCACGGCGTCTACCGCCTCATCGCCGACAACCGCCACCGACTGCCGGGCGGCACCGCCGCCTGCGCGCTCACCGCCGGCGGGTCCGGGTCTGGGCGAGGTGCGAAACCTGGTAGTGGGTGATGTACCAGCCGTCCTCCGCGCGCTTGACCAGCACCGCCAGGTTGACGGTGAGCGTGGGCCGGTCGGTGAAGGAGAAGTCCACACTCAGATAGCCGAGGGCGAGGTCGTCCGCGAGTCGCCTGGTCTCGACCATGCGGTAGTCGGCGGTCAGTCCCAGGGGCTGTGAGGCGTAGTAGTCGGCCACACCTTGGCGTCCGACGCTGTAGGGGCGCAGCCCTTGGAAGATCGCGTCCTCGGTGAACAGCGACGCGACCCGCTCCGGTTCGTGACCGTCGACGGCGGCCTTCCACCGGTCGAGGACCCCGCGCAGGATCGAATCCGTATCCGTCGTGCTGCTGCCCATCGTCGTGCTCCTGTCGGTCGGAACCAGCTGCGGCCGGGTGCTCTCCAGCGGATCGGCACGCCCGTACCCGAATAGTAGCCGACCGGTCGGCTAGTAGGTGGACGGTACTCGCGCCGGCCCGATGGACGCGGCGGATGCTCTGCTAGGCCCGGTACGGGTCGTCGAGGGGCAGCCATGCGGACGGACCGTGGATGCCGAGGTCTCCGACGCCGTCGCACAGAGCGTCCACGAGGGCACGGACCACCCCGCGGACGTCGCTCCGGCGCCACACCAGGGACCAGGTCCACCAGACCTCCGGAGCCACGACGGTGCGCCGGACCAGGTCGGGCGGCACCGGTGTGGTCTGCCCTTTGGGGCAGTTGACGACCGGCAGCCGGTTGCGCCGGACATGGTCGAAGAAGGCCGGGCCGGTGATGCCGTTGTCGGAGATGCGCATCGCGCGCGCCCCTGTGTCCCGCGCCAACTGCTCGGCATAGGCGTTCCAGGAGAACCATGAGGTGGTGTCGTCGTCGAGGAGGACGACGGTGTCCCGGGCCGCCACGTCGCCGGTGTCGTCACCGGTGGCGACGGCGTACAACCGGTCGGCGCCGATGAGCCGGGCACGCAGGCCGTGCTTCTCGAGGTCTTCCGTCCTCACCCAGCACACGGCGAGGTCCAGGCTGCCGTCGGCCACCCGGGCGGCCTGGGTGTGCGACGGCGCGACCCATGCGTCGAGGTGGACCTGGGCCACCGCGGAGGTGCGGGCGCTCAGGTCCGCGGGGAGCCAGTTGACGTAGCCGAGGCGCAGTGGCTCGGAGCCGGACAAGCGGCGGGCGTGCTGCTGGAGGTCGTCGGCCTGTGCCAGCAGGGCACGCGTCTGCGGAAGCAGGGCGGTACCGGCCGCTGTGAGCGAGACCGAGCGGCGGTCACGGTCGAAGAGCCGTACGCCGAGGTCGCGTTCGAGTGCCTTGATCTGCTGGGACAGGGACGGGCCGGCGATCAGGAGACGCTCGGCCGCCCGGCCGAAGTTCAGCTCCTCGGCCACCGCCACGAAGTACCGCAGTTGGCGCAGCTCCACACCCGCCATGCTACGTCCGGTAGGAGGTTCTCCCTACCAGCAGCGAGGAAGCCGGTCGTGGCGTGCGCCGGGTCGACGGGAGCACGCTGGGAGCCGAAGCCCGACGGCATACGACCGCACCCGGCGGCCCCGCACGCATCGCGGCGGACGGACACCGCACGCCCGGGCCCGCCGCTCCGGAGCGGGACCATTCCTGCCAGTCCAGCCCCCGCGGACCCCCGCCCACAAGGAATGCGCCATGCCCGTACGACACCTGCGCGCCGCCTCGGCCCGAACAGGAGGCCTCTCTCCCTCGCCCCGGGTCCACGTCGCCCGGACCGCCGCCGCACTCGCGGCGGCGATGGGCATCGGCCGCTTCGTCTTCACCCCGATCCTCCCGCTGATGCACGCGCAGGCAGGGCTTTCGGTGAGTGCCGGCGCGAACCTGGCCACGGCCAACTACGTCGGCTATCTGGCCGGCGCACTCGCAGGCATCTTCGCTCCCGCGCTGGTCCGCTCACCGGCTCTCCTGCGCGTCGCCCTGGTCGTACTGACCGGGACCCTGGCCGCGATGCCCGCCACGCACGACGCGCACCTGTGGATCACTCTGCGCCTGCTGGCGGGAGCGGCCAGCGCCCTGGTCTTCGTCCTCGCGGTCGGCTCTCTCCACAGCAACCTCCGCGGCCACCCCGCCCACCTGTCCGGATGGGCCTTCGGTGGAGTGGGTACCGGCATCGCGCTGTCCGGCCTTCTCGTCCTCGTGCTGCATTCCGTAGCCGACTGGCGGGTCGCCTGGTGGGCCTCGGCCGCACTGGCCGCACTGTTCACCGCGGGAGCGTGGCGCCTGCGCCCTGAAACGGCACCTGTTCGGGAACCGCGGAAGGAGCCCGGGGCGGCACCGGGAGCCGGCACGCCGGCAGCGGAACGGACGACGACTCGCACGCGCCGCTGGTTCACCACCCTGTTCGCCTCCTACACGCTGGAAGGCGTCGGGTACATCGTCGCGGGCACCTTCCTTGTCGCCGCGATCGAGCAGAGCTCGCCTGGCCCGGTCGGCAACGCCGCCTGGGTGCTGGTCGGTCTGGCGGCCGTACCCTCCTCGGCGTTGTGGGCGGGGCTCGGGCGCCGCTGGTCCCATCCCGACCTGCTGCTCGCCGCACTCGTCGTCCAGGCGACCGGCATCGCCCTGCCCGCCCTGATCGGCGGGGTGACGGCCGCACTGATCTCCGCGGTCCTGTTCGGCGCGACGTTCATCGGTGTCAGCACCCTCGCGCTGGCCGCCGGCGCACACCTCTGGTTCCCGCGCTCCGTGGCGCTGTTGACCGCCGGGTATTCCGTCGGCCAGATACTCGGACCCCTCGTCGTCGCACCACTGCTCCACCACGGCTACCACCGGGCCCTGATCGTGGCCGCCGTCGTCGTCCTGGCGGCCGCCGGGGCAGCGGGTCTGCTGCGCATCGGCTTCCCGAGCCAGGGCGTGGTTCCACGCGGAGCCGTGAACGGCCGGCGCACCGGAGCGACGCCGACGGCGGGCCCGGACCGAGGTGGCGCCTGACGGGACGCGTCCGGTGCACCAGGTCGGGTGCGTCACCGCCTTGACAGGTGACGGATTGGGGGCGCAGGCTGAAGGCGATCGAGCCCTGCGGGCCGGTCGCCTCGACGAAAAGGGAGCCACCATGGAAACCGAGCCTTCGCTGGACACGGCAGCGGCAGCGGCAGCGCGGCACGCGCGCTTCGGCAAGCTGCCGGAGCGTATCCGGTTCGACGAAATGGTCGAGGAGAAGGTGGTCGAGCCGAACACCTCCGCGATTGCCTCGTACAACCCGGAAGGGTCCTGGAATCACTTCTCGTGTCTCGCGCTCGATCTGGGGCTGTAAACTTGATTCATCAACTAGATGAGCGTCGGATTCGGTAGTCCGCCGCACTCCCTGGCGCCTGTCGCGCACCCCGATGGAGCGTCCACGCCTTGGGAATGACCGCAGAGGGCCTCGCCGCCGGTCTTTTCGAAGTCCTCGAAACAGGGGATCCCGCCCTGGCAGCGGAGGTGGTGCACGAGGAATTCCGGAACCGTGAGGCGGCCGTGGCGCCTCCGGCGTGCCGGACGGCCGGCCCGGCGGGTGTGCCGGCGTCCGGCGCGTGGATGCGGTCCGCGTTCGAGGGCCTGCGACTGCCCTTCCTGGGGGACCGTCGCCGACGAGCGGCAGGTGTGGCTGCGGTTGCGCATGCGGGGGCGCCATGCCGGGGCCTTCGCCTGTTCAAGGACGGTGCCGTGGACCGAGTCGTGCCGCCTACGGGGCGGGGGGTCGACTTCGAGCAGATTCACGTCCTCGACCTGCGTGACGGCAAGGTGATCCGGCACGAGGCCGTGCGCGACGACATCACGATGTTCGGCCGGCTCGGGGTGTTCCCGCCGACCCCGGCGGCCGGAATGCGCATGCTCGCGTGGCGGGTCACCGGGCGGGCTTCCCGGGCCGCGGCCGAGGTGGCGGCGACCGCATTGCGCACGCCCGCTGCGCAGCTTCTGGCGAGGCAGGTTGGGGGCGGTCTTCGGCCGCGGGTCCCGGTCGACTTCGGCTCGGAGGCGTCGCCGCAACTGGAGCCGGTGGTCTTGGCGTTGAACCCTCTCCGCCGCGGCGCACGGCGTACCCGCTGTCGTCGTCCCGGATTCGCCCGAACGGCAGCGGTAGGCGGAACGCCCTCTCGGTCACCGGGGCCTGCATCGGCCTGCGGCCCGGGAAGGGGGCCC
Organism: Streptomyces sp. 1222.5; assembly: GCF_900105245.1. Taxonomy (NCBI): domain Bacteria; kingdom Bacillati; phylum Actinomycetota; class Actinomycetes; order Kitasatosporales; family Streptomycetaceae; genus Streptomyces; species Streptomyces sp. 1222.5. The sequence continues at coordinate 8,339,924 of NZ_FNSZ01000001.1, forward strand.
GCGGTGATCGCGGCGGCCGTCGGTCGGCTGCTGTCCGATGCGGCATGCACCGTTGCGGCGTCCCGCCTGCGTGACGAGGTGGCCGCCATGCCGACCGCGGAGGAGGTGGCGGCCCGACTGGCGGCGGTGGCCGCCGCGGAGCGAGGGCGCTGAGGGCGTGGAACCGCCTAGGGTGAGGGGGAGCCGAGCTGGGGCGGTGCCGTTCGAACGGCCGCGTCGATCACTGCGGCGCTATGCGCTCCAGCACCTTTGCGGCCGCGGCGATGTCGCAGCCGTCCAGGCGCGAGAAGACGTGCCGCCGCACGCTGGCGAGGTTGGTGGGCCACGCCTGTTTCAGTTGCTTCCAACCGGCGTTGGTGAGGATGGCGAGCCAGGCCCTTCCGTCGTCCGGCGCCTTCTCACGGATGACCAGGGACTGCGACTCCAGCCGGTTGACCACGCGTGTCATGCCGCTCAAGGACAGCCCGCACATACTGGCCAGTTCGCTCATCCGCATCTGGTTGTGCGACGCCTCGGAGAGGTGCACCAGGACCATGTACTCGGAACTGGAGATCGGCAGTTCGTCCAGCATGTCCGCGTCGACCAGGCGCGGCAGGAGCGTCATCACCCTGCCCAGCGCCCGCAGGAAGGCCTCCTCGTCACGATCGAGGGGCTCGATATCCGTCGCGTCTGCCATGGCCTCAGTGTAAATGGCATGCCGGGGCGCAGGTGAATGCCGAACTGGTCGCATTGTTGTACTTGCCGCGCAAATTACCGCGTGGAACGCGATGTCCTGGACCGGTCCGAGATCGGACGGCCGGTGTGGGCAGGTCTCGAAGCCGACCCGCTGGTCGCGTGTCAGGAAGCGCGGTCCACGTCGACGACCGCCTGGGCGAAGGCGGTTGGCGCCTCCTGCGGCACGTTGTGACCGATGCCGGTCAGGGTGCGGTGGTCGTACTCGCCCGTGAACCGGTCGTGGTACGACGCCCCGTTGCCGGGCGCGGTGAACGGGTCGCGCTCGGCGTCGATCGTGATCGTCGGCACCTCGATGACGGGACGCGTCGCGAGTACCTTCTCGTAGCGGTCGTAACGGCGTTCACCGTCCGCGAGCCCCAGGCGCCAGCGGTAGTTGTGGATCACGATGGCCGCGTAGTCGGGGTTCTCGAACGCGGCGGCCGTCCGCTCGAAGGTGGCGTCGTCGAAGTGCCAGGTCGGGGAGACGGTGTCCCAGACGAGACGGCACAGATCGTGCCGGTCCGTTCTGTCCTCCATGGCGAGGCGGCCACGCTCGGTGCTGAAGTAGTACTGGTACCACCACGAGTACTCGGCCTTCGGGGGCAGCGGCTTCTTCTGCGCCTCGACGTCGGTGATGAGGTACCCGCTCACGGAGACCAGTCCCTTGACCCGCTCGGGCCACAGCGCCGCGATGATGTCGGCCGTACGCGAGCCCCAGTCGAAGCCGGCGAGGAGGGCCTTGTCGATCTTCAGGGCGTCCATCAGGGCGATGATGTCGACAGCGACCGCCGACTGCTGGGCGTTGCGGACGGTCCGGGAGGACAGGAAGCGCGTGGTCCCGTGCCCGCGGAGGTACGGAACGACGACCCGGTAGCCCTGCGCCGCGAGCAGGGGGGCCACGTCCACGAAACTGTGGATGTCGTAGGGCCAGCCGTGCAGACACAGGACGACGGGTCCGTGCGCGGGACCCGCCTCGGCATAGCCGACGTCCAGCACACCCGCCCTGACGTGCTTCAGCGTGTCGAAGGACGTGTGGGTGCCCGGGGCCACGACGGGCACCGTGGGGGTGGGTGTGCCACCCGTCGCACGGTGCGCGGACGCGGCGGTCGCAGGTGTTCCGAATCCGGCCAGCGAGGCGGCGGCCGCGCCCGTGCCGATGCCGGCGGCCTTGGTGAAAGTGCGCCTGTTGATCATGAGAAACCCCTCCGTCGTACGGATGAGAAGGCGTGGGTGCCAGTCGCAGGCGCTCCCGGCGGACGTCTTCGGGCCATCGCGTTGCGAGTGTGCGATGACTGTTCCACAGCGTGCGTCACCAGTCAAAAAGGTGACGCACTCGCTCGCCTTGGCTCGGAGGGCACGTGGGGACGACGAGTCGGGCTGCGCGCGGACCACCTCCCACCGAAGGCTGACGAGCGGGCGCCGGGCCGGTCGACCGCGGTGAGAGGCCTCACACGGCCGGCCGCGCGTCGCACGGAATGAGGCGTTCTCCGCTGCGGTTTCCCGGTCACCCACCTCATTCCGAGCCGGCTGCGCCGCACGCCGGTGTACCGAGGAGAAGAACCATGAATCGATCGGTGTGCAAGGAGAGCCCGGCTCGCCTGCGCCGCGTCCGTCTGCCCGGAACGGTGCGCGCCTGCCCTGCCAAGCTGCCGCCGCGACCACGCCGGACAGGACCGGATCCGGACCCGTCGTAGGCGGCGGAGTGTCAGCCCCGGCACGTCTCCAGCAGCCTCAGCCAGACCTCGCTGATCGTCGGGAAGGCCGGCACGGCATGCCACAGTCTGCGCACGGGCACCTCGCTGACGACGGCCACCGTGGCCGAGTAGAGCAGCTCTCCCACGCCGGGGCCGACGAACGTGACGCCGACCACGGTGTCCCGTTCCTCGTCGAGCAGCATGCGGGCCCGGCCGCGGTACCCCTCGGCGTACTGCCGCGCACCCGCGACGAGTCCGATGTCGTAGTCCACGACCTTGACCCGCCGCCCCGTACGCTCCGCCTCGCGCGTGGTCAGACCCACCGACGCGACTTCGGGGTGGGTGAAGACGACCTGCGGGACGGCCTCGGTGTCCGCGGTCGCCACGTGGTCGCCCCACTTGGCGTCGTCGACGGGCCGCGCATGGGCGCGTGCCCCGATCGCGGCACCCGCGATCCTCGCCTGGTACTTGCCCTGATGGGTCATCAGCGCCCGGTGGTTGATGTCCCCGACGGCGTAGAGCCACCCCTCGGGCACGGTGGTGACCCGGCAGGTGTCGTCCACGGGCAGCCATTGGCCGGGCGTCAGCCCGATGGTCTCCAGCCCCAGATCCTCCGTCTTCGGTGAGCGGCCGATGGCGAACAGGATCTCGTCCGACGTGATCTCGTCGCCGTCGGACACCGTCGTCCGCACCTCGCCGGCCGCGTCGCGCGCCACCGACGTCACCGAGGTTCCGATACGCACGTCGACGCCGAGTTCGCGCAGCCCCTCCGCGACCATCTCGCCGGCGAAGGGTTCCATCCGGGGGAGCAGTCCTGCCCGGCTGCGCACCAGCAGGGTCACCTCGGAGCCGAGCGCCTGCCAGGCGGTGGCCATCTCCACGGCCACCACCCCGCCCCCCACGACGACGAGCCGGCCCGGTACGTGGTCGGCGCTGGTCGCGTCGCGGCTGGTCCAGGGCCGTACCGCGTCCAGGCCGGGAAGGTCCGGAAGCGCCGCGCCCGTGCCCGTCGCCACCACGACGACCTGCCGGGCGGTCAGCCGGACGGTGTCGCCCTCGGCGGTGCGCACCTCCACCTGTCTCGGGCCCGTGAACCGTCCGTGACCGCGGATCAGGTCCACGGACACGGAGTTGAGCCAGTCGACCTGGTCGTCGTCCTTCCAGTGTTCCGCCATGGTGTCGCGGTGCGCGAGGACCGCGGGTGCGTCGAGCGCCCCCTGCACGGCCTGACTCAGACCGGGCACACGGCGGGCGTCGGCCCGTGCGATCACCGGCCGCAGCAGCGCCTTGCTGGGCTCGCAGGCCCAGAACGAGCACTCGCCACCCAGCAGTTCATGCTCCAGGATCACAGTGCTGAGACCGGCGGCACGTGTTCGCTCCGCCACGTTCTCACCGGCCGGTCCTGCCCCTATGACCATCACGTCGTACGTGCGGGAGGCGTCGTTCATCACCGCTCCTGTGATCCAGTCGCCTCTCTCGGCTCACCGGACTGCACGGACGTGTCGACACCGGGCAGCGCCCGGGGAGTCCGCCGGCGCTGTCACCTACGCACAACGGTGCGGGAGAGGCGGCACATGGCGACCGAATGCCACCCTATGCCCGGAAGAGAGCGCGTGCATGCGGGTGTGAAGCCGTGGGGCGCCGCCCCTCCGCGCCCCAGCGGAGACCGGTGGCCGCGTCAGGCGTGGACCGGGACCTTGGGGTCCTGGACGCCCAGCAATGCCCGGCAGCTCGGCCAGAGCGTGTTCAGGCGGGCGGGGTTGTTGTAGAGCTTGGCGAAGAGCACCTGACCCTCGAGCTGGGCCACCATCGATCGGGCGGCCTCGTGGGCGTCGGCCACGGCCACCTCGCCGCGTTCCCGGGCTGCGGTGACGACCGCCTCGACCATCGCCACCTGGGCCTCGAAGATCTCCTGCAGGCGGCCGCGCAGGGCGTCGGCCTGGTTGCTCATCTCCAGGGAAAGATTGCCGAACATGCATCCGAGGACCGCGCCGCAGCTGTCCTGCGCCGCCTGCTGACGGGCTTCGGTGGCCTCGAACAGTCGCTGGAGCCGCTGCAAGGGCTCGGCGTCGGTGTTCAGGACCTGCTCCCAGTCGCGCCGTTCGGCTGTCCAGTGCTCGTCGATCACGGCGAGCGCGAGGGCCTCCTTGGACTCGAAGAAGTAGTAGAAACTCCCCTTCGGCACCCCAGCCGCCTTGCAGATCTCGGCGACGCCCAGGGCCGAGTAGCCACGCCGCTCGAACAGTGTCCGAGCGGCGGTGAGGATCTTGTTCTTGGCATCGCTGGTCCGTCCCATACCACAAGTATACGACCGAACGACTATCAGTGGCGCGCCGCCTACCCGCCCCTCCTCGGTGCCGCGGCGGAACACCCCGTCGGCGTCGTGGAAGATCCCGCCGACCTCGATCGCGCGGTCGACGAGCTCGGCGTGGGCCGCCTCGATGTCCGGGACGACGAGGTGCGGGCCCCGCGTCGAGCCGGGGGCGGCCGTGGTGACGCCGGTGCCGAAGAGAATCGAGCACTGCGAGCGCCGGGAGGTTCCCTTTCGTGAGTGTCACCTGTTCGACCGGTGGGATCTCGTCAATATGTCCCGTCACCGGTCAAGCCGGTGACGGTCGTGCATAGGCGGTCGGACCGACCTCGGCCCCGCATGCGTCCGGCCGGAGTCGTACCTAGGCTGGAGTCCGTTCACCCCCCAGGACCTCGACCGGGCCGAAGAGGCCCCGAGACGTCGCCGGGGATGCCGCCGGCCGCTGTTCCGGCAGCTCGCCGGCAGGAGATGGTCACCCGGCTGTGTCCGCGGGCGGCTCTCCGTGGGCGGCTTCGAGTAGGAGACGGGCATGGCCGAGCCTCACGACCCGTACGACCTGCTGCCGACGGTGCCCTCGTTCGAGCTGAGCAGCTCCGACATCGCCGACGGGAAGACCTTGGGCGTTGCGCAGACCAGCGCCATCTTCGGGGGGCCGGGTCAGGACAGCTCGCCGCACCTGGCCTGGAACGGCCACCCCGCCCGGACGCGGAGCTTCGCGGTCACCTGCTTCGACCCGGACGCGCTGACGGTCAGCGGTTTCTGGCACTGGGCGGTCTACGACATTCCGGCGTCCGTGAACGAACTGCCGGCCGGCGCGGGCGACACCGGCGGAAAGAGGCTGCCCGCCGGTGCCCGGATGCCGGCCAACGACGCCGGGCGGCACGGCTTCCTCGGTGCCGGACCCCCGCCCGGGGAGGCCCCTCACCGCTACATGTTCGTTGTTCACGCGCTGCCTACGCCCCGGCTCGACATCACCACGGAGGCGACCCCCGCGTGGCTCGGCTTCCGGCTCGTGTCCCACGGTCTGGCAGGAGCGGGCCTCACGCCGGTGTTCGGGATCCCGGCCTGACCGCGGAGCAAGGCCGGGACCGAGAAATGAAGTCAGTCGAATCCCCCTGCACGTCGTGCGGGGACAAGGAGGCGGAGACCGATGGCGAAAGTCCTCTTCATCGTCAGTGGGGCCACCTACTGGGTGCTCAAGGACGGCAGCAGGTACGCGACCGGCTACTGGGCCGAGGAGTTCGCGATGCCGTACAAGGCGGTCACGGAAGCCGGCCACGAGGTCGTGGTCGCGACACCGGGCGGCGTGACCCCGAACGTCGACATGATGAGCCTGCGTCCCTCCATGGCCGGAGGTGAGGAGGGGGCTCTGGAGCTGGAGGAGATCATCCGGTCCGCCGAGGCGATGCGTCGGCCCCTCAAGCTCTCGGACGTCCGCCTGGAGGACTACGACGCGGTGTACCTGCCCGGCGGCCACGGCCCGATGTCGGACCTCGCCTACGACGCCGACGTGGGCCGGCTGCTGACGGCCCAGCTCGCCTCCGGCAGGCCGCTGGCGATCGTGTGCCACGCCCCCGCCTCGCTGCTGGCCACCAGGATCCACGGCGAGTCGCCCTTCAAGGGCTACCGGGTGACGGGCTTCACCAACGAGGAGGAGGAAGCCGTAGGTCTGGCGTCCAGGGCGCCATGGCTGCTGGAGGACGAGCTCAAGGACCAGGTGGGCGTCGAGTACAGCCGCGGCCCCATGTGGGAGCCGTACATGGTCGAGGACCGCAATCTCATCACCGGACAGAACCCTCACTCGGCGGCGGTCCTGGCGGATCGCCTGCTGGAGATCATCAAGTGAGGAGACCCGGAGTCCCCGCGGCCCGGCCGGAGGCCCGACGGCGCGGCGAGGGATCCCGCCGGCGTCCGTCGGGCTCCGGTTGCTGAGCGGACGGGGCCGCCAGAGGATTGTGTGTGTCGCGGTCGTTCCGCGACCACTTCCGCCCTGGCGGCACGTCGCGTTCGTGGGCTTGGCGAGACCCCATGGTTTCGCGATTCGGTGCGGGCCGAAGGAGGGATTTTGCTCGGCGCGTTGACCAAGGTGTTCGGAACCAGTGATCTGCGGAAGAAGCTGCTCTTCACGCTGGGTGTCATCGTCCTGTACCGACTGGGGTCGCACATACCGATCCCAGGGATCTCCTACAAGGACGTACAGCGGTGCGTGGACGCCGCTGCGGCCGGCAACGGTGGTCTGCTGGGCCTGGTCAACGTGTTCAGCGGCGGGGCTCTGCTGCAGATCACCGTCTTCGCCCTGGGAATCCTGCCCTACATCACCGCCAGCATCATCCTGCAGCTGCTGACCGCGGTCATCCCGAGGCTGGAGGCACTGAAGAAGGAGGGCGCGGCCGGGCAGGGGAAGATCACCCAGTACACGCGCTACCTGACCGTCGCCCTCGCCGTACTGCAGGGGACGGGTCTGGTCGCGACCGCGCGCAGCGGTGCCCTGTTTCCCGGTTGTCCCTCGGCGGCCGGCATCGTGCCGGACACCTCCATCCTCACGACCGTGGTGATGGTCCTGACCATCGCCGCGGGCACGGCCTGTGTGATGTGGTTCGCGGAGATGGTCACCGAGCGGGGTGTCGGCAACGGGATGTCGTTGCTCATCTTCATCTCCATCGCCTCCACGCTCCCGGCCGCGCTGTGGGCCGTGAAACAGCAGGGCAAACTCGCGGACGGCTGGGTCGGCTTCGGCGCCGTCATCCTCGTCGGGCTCGTCATGGTGGCGCTCGTCGTCTTCGTGGAGCAGGCACAGCGACGTGTTCCGGTCCAGTACGCGAAGCGAATGGTGGGCCGCAAGTCCTACGGCGGGACGGCGACGTACATCCCGTTGAAGGTGAACCAGGCCGGTGTGGTGCCGGTCATCTTCGCCTCGTCCATCCTGTACATCCCCGCGCTCGTCGCTCAGTTCTCGCATTCGCAAGCGGGCTGGGCGGAGTGGATCACGCGCAACTTCGTCCGAGGGGACCACCCCTTCTACGTGGTCGCGTACTTCCTGCTGATCGTGTTCTTCGCCTTCTTCTACGTGGCCATCACCTTCAACCCCGAGGAAGTGGCGGCCAATGTCAGACAGGCCGGCGGCTTCATCCCGGGCATCAGAGCGGGCCGCCCCACGGCCGAGTACCTGAGCTACGTCCTCAACAGGCTGACCTGGCCGGGTTCGCTGTACCTGGGTCTTATCGCGTTGGTGCCGACTGTGGCGTTCGCGAGTTTCGGCGGCGCGAATCAACTCACCGGCACCAGCATTCTGATCATCGTGAGCGTCGGGCTGGAGACCGTCAAACAGATCAACAGCCAGATCGAGCAGCAGAGCTACGCCGGCTTCCTGCGCTGAGCGCGCCTCCTCGCGAACGATCGCGGATCAGGCGCCGGCAGGCTCTTCGGCCAGCAGTTCCCGCACTCGCGGGGCTACCTCGCGGCCCAGCAGTTCGATCGTGCGGGCGCGCGCCTGACGCGGGAGGTGCAGGATGTCGTACTTGAGGTCGAAGCGGTTCAGCCGGAGGTCACGGGCCGTTCTGGCGATCTTGCGTGCGACGGTCTCCGGGGAGCCGACGAAGAGTGCGCCGTGGTCGATCTCGTCCCGGTAGCGTTCCCAGGTCGGGGCATAGAAGCCACGCTCCGTCGCCAGGCTGGTCACGACCGGCTTCCAGTACTGCCACCAGGTCTCGGCGGCCTCCTTGTCGGTGTCGGCGACGAGTCCCAGGGAGTGCTGCCCGATCGGCTGCGGAGAGTGTCCGGCCTCGGCCAGGGCCCGCTGGTAGAGATCGACGAGGCCGGCGAAGCGCTGCGGTCGGCCGCCGATGACGGCCAGCATGAGGGGGAGGCCGTAGCGGGCGGCGCGGAGCACGGAGTGCGGACTGCCACCCACGCCGATCCAGGTGGGTATGCCGCCCGTGGGCATCCGGGGTCGCAGCCGTTGCCCGACGAGCGGTGCCCGGAACGCGCCGGACCACGTCACCGTGTCTTCCCGCTGCAGACGCAGGAACAGGTCGAGCTTCTCTTCGAAGAGTGCTTCGTAATCGCCGAGTTCGTACCCGAACAGCGGGAACGAGTCGGTGGCGGACGCTCGCCCCACCACGAGTTGGGCCCGGCCGTCCGAGACGGCGTCCAGGGTCGAGAAGTCGTGGTAGAGCCGCACGGGGTCGTTGGTGCTCAGGACGGTCACCGATGTGCCGAGGCGGATGCGACGGGTGGCGGTGGCCATGGCGGCGAGCAGCACGGGAGTCGCCGTGTCGATGTGGTCCGGACGGTAGTGTTCGCCGACGCTGAAGATGTCCAGGCCCATGTCTTCGGCGCGTACGGCCTCCTCCACGAGCAGCCGTGCGGTCTCGGCATCGTCCTGGACGCGACCGCCGTCCGTGGCGACCTCTCCGAAGGAGTTGAGGCCGAATTCGAAGGTCGCGGCTGCCGATGTCGGGTCCGGCATGGTGTCCTCCTCCGGTGGTCCCGGACGGCGGACCACCTGTAGGGCATGGGGTCGGGGGTGTGTCGATGCGTCGAGCGCCGAGTCGTGGCGACCGCGGCTCTCAGGGCGGCATGCGTCCCACGGGCGGCTGGGCACAGCCTCTCCCTGAGAACCGGCGGGCGGTCGGCGTCAGCTGGCGCGCAGGGGAGCGAGGGCCTTGGCCCACGCCACGACCTGGTCCAGGGTCGTGACCAGCGTGTCCCGCTGGACGTCGGCCGGCTTGAAGGAGGTGAAGTTCTCGAAGTCGGTGAAGAGGGAGAGCGCCACCTGGGAGCGGACGTCGGCCATCTGCATCTCGGCCGCGATGCCGCGCAGGTGTTCCACGGCCCGGGTCCCGCCGACCGAGCCGTAGCTGACGTAGCCCACGGCCTTGTTGTTCCACTCGGCGTAGATGAAATCGATGGCGTTCTTCAGCGCGCCCGGCACCGAGCGGTTGTACTCGGGCGTGACGATGACGAAGCCGTCGAGAGAGTCGATCTTCTCGGCCCACGCCTGCGTGTGGGGCTGGGTGTAGTTGCCCAGCGAGGCCGGGTAGGCCTCGTCCAGTACCGGCAGCTTGTAGTCCAGCAGGTCGACTATCTCGAACTCCGCGTCGGCGCGCTGCGAGGCGATCTCGTGGACCCAGCGGGCGACGGCCTCACCGTTGCGGCCGGGCCTGGTGCTGCCGATGATGATGCCGATCTTGGTCATGGGTGGAGCCTTCCGTGGAAATGGCGGCAGCGCGAGAATACGTCTGCGGCACCAAAGAACTTGCTGAGCGAAGTAAATATGATTAGTGATTGACGCGTCAAGTAAACGTATGTGTGCAGGCGGGCGGGTCCCTGGCGGCGACGGGGGGTGTCCGTCGGCGATCTTCGCCAGTGCGCCCGCGAGTTCGTCCAGCTCCCCGTCGTCCAAGTGGTCGAAGATGTGCCGCCGTACGCCGGCGAATGGGCCGGCCGGGCACGCGTCAGGCGTGCGAGTCCGGCGGCGGTCAGGGGCGGTGCGGCGGGTGCCGCGAGATCAGCCGACGGGCGCTGCGGCTGCGGTGGTGCCGGGCTCGGCGATCGGTGCCGCGTCGAGGAGAACGGACGCGGCTGCGCGGGCCGTCGCGGCGGCCGAGGGATCGCGGTCCATGCGGGCGGTGTGGGCGGCGCCGTCGTAGAGGCAGTGCAACTGGCGGGCCACGTCCTCGGGGTGGGCGTACCCGGACTCGGCGGCCAGTCGGGTCAGCAGACCGCGCAGCCAGGCCCGGTGATGCTCGGCGATGCGGCGGAACGAGCCGTCCTCCGGCGCCTCGGCCGTCGCCCGCATGAACGGACAACCGCGGTATCCCGGGTCGGCGAACGCCTCACCCTGCGCGTCGAAGACGGCCAGCAGTCGCTCCCGCGGGTTCCCGCGGCGAGCCACGGCCCCGGCGATCCGGTCCCGGATGCGGTCGCCGCGAGATTCCAGATAGGCGCACACCAGCCCCTCCTTGCTCCCGAAGGCGTTGTAGAGGGACGCCTTGGCGACGCCGGCGTGCTCGATGACACGGTCGATGCCGACCGTCTGCACGCCTTCGCCGTAGAACAGTTCGTCGGCGGCGTCGAGGAGACGCCGGCGTGCCGTCGGCCTGTCCGCGGCCTTGGTGGCCATGGGATTCACCTGCTTCCAGCCGGTCCGGTTCACTCTGCCCGCGCCGAGGCGTCGGCCATGCACGCGTTCACGGCGACCGAGGTCCCGGAGGGTGATCCGGAAGCCGACCGCACCACCGACACGCGCTCCACGCGGCGACCGCTGAGAACGAGCCCGGTCAGTGCGACCAGCGCCAGTGCGATGACCGCCCCGCCGTACTCCCTGGCCGTCGGGACGAGCCCGCCGCCGTGGACGACCAGTATGCCGCCGATGACCGCCGGCACGCCCAGGCCCAGATAGCACACGACGTAGAGGAGGGACAGCACACCGGCCCGCTCGTGCGGGGCTACACGCGGCATCACCATCCGGATACCTCCCTGGAAGCCACTGCCGAAGCCGAATCCGGAGACCACGCCGCCCGCGAAGAACCCGGCGACGGAGAGCGCGCCGCCCGTCCCGGAGGCGATGGACACCAACGTGGTCGCGACGCCGGTGATCAGCGTTCCGATGCCGATCACCATGACCGTGCGGGTCGCGGTTCGGCGCAGCACCCAGACGGCCAGGCCGGCGGAGGCGGCGAGTACGAACAGCGGCAGCCCGCCCCACACGACGGAGTCCGAGTGCTCCAGGGTCCTGGCGATGGCCGGCCCGAGGGCACCGTAGAGGCCGGTGAGGGCCCACACCGCGAACAGGACGGGAGCGGCGACGGCCACCGAGGAGCGGGCGGCCGCGGGCAGTTTGATCTCGGGCGCCATGCTCGCCAGCGCACCGGGCTTCCGGGCGACGGTCTCGCGCAGGGCGAGCACGCCGAGCGCCTGCAGGGCGAAGACGGCGAGCAGTACGACGTACACGAGGCGGGTGGGTGCGGGCAGGTACTGGACGATCAATCCGGATGCGAGGGCGCCGCTTGCGGTCCCCACGGCAGGGGCGAACGAGTTCAGGAACGCGCCGCGTCGCGGATCGATGTCGAGCATGCCGGCGCCGAGCGCGCCCACCGCCGCTCCCGTGCTCAGGCCTTGAACGACCCGGGCTGTCAGTAGTGCGTCCACCCCGCCGGCGGTGAGGAACACCACCATCGCCAGGGCCTGTCCCAGCAGCGCGGCCAGGAGTACCGGCCGTCGGCCCAGGTGATCGGAGATCTTCCCGAGCACGAGGAGCGACACCAGTACGGCCAGGGCGTAGACGCCGAAGACGACGGTGACCGTGATCGGTGAGAAGCCCCAGCGCTGCTGGTAGATCGCGTAGAGCGGAGTCGGGGCGCTCGACGCGGCCAGCAGAGAGACGATGATCGAGGCCAGGAGGCCGACAGAGGCCACGGGCCCCAGCAAGGGCCTTCTCGGACCGGCGTGAGCGGATGAGGGGCCGGCCGGGTTGCGCGTGGAAGCGCTTCGGTTCACATCGGTTGCGTAGCTCATGGCTCACTTTCGGACTGCTCTGACGGCTCGGGAGCCACCACTAGACAGATCTGTCTGGTCCTTGCTGAACGGGTGGTGGACATCGGCTATTCCCGCCGTCCAGCAGGTTCGTCCGGTACTAGACGGTCGGTCGCCTATGGTGGTGAGAGTCGATCGCCCGACACCTTCCGCAGCCCAGCCCGGTCGTGGAGCGCATCGGGTCACCCCTCAGTTGCAAGGAGGCGCCCGGTCATGCGCGACGACATATGGACCGACATCGCCGGCCCGTGGTGCTTCGTCGCCAAGGCACGCTTCGATCAAGGACTCGGCGCCTTGGCCCACCGGGACCAGCCGGAGGTGGTGCACCGGTCGTACGAACTCGAGCCCCGGGCCGAGAACGGCGATGTGCCGATCATCGACGCGGTCGCCGCCCCGTGCGGACGCACCGGTGAACAGCAGTTCCCGGTCGTAGACCGACGCCTCTCAGCGAAATTCAGCCGGAAGGCGAGGTCCATCAGCTCGCTTTGGCGGCCCCAAGTGGGTCTCGCGGTCGAAGCGGAATTGGACGGGGTGGAGGCCCGGCAAGTCCTGGACAATCCGGCCGCGTTCGCCGATGAGGTACGGGCGGACGAGCGGCTCGCGGCCGAACCGAGTGCCGGAGGCGTCCCCTCCTTCGTGCTGAACCGGCGCTACGGAGTGACCGGCGTCCAGCCGCCCGAGACATTCACGCGGGCACTGGACCAGGCCTGGGCAGATCACCGGGCGGCTTGAGAGGCGCTGTGCAGGGCAGCGGCGGGACGGGGCGAGTAGCGCCGCGCCGCTCCGAGGGCGGTGCCGCCCCCCCCATCATGCCGACGGGGAGGAGCCGCGGCAGGTCAACGGGCGGTGTCGTCGTACAGCCCCAGGTGATCCAGGGGGACGCCGCTCGCCCAGCGCCGCAGCCGGCTGCCGTCGAGGAGGTGGACGCCGCCCTGCTGTGAGGCCCGGACGACGTCCGCCCGGCTGACGGTGCCGGGATGGATCACGATCCGGATGACACGGTCGGCACCAGCGTGAGCCGCCGTCCAGCGCAGAGTGGGGGCCTCGGCGTTCTCCTCCTCGGCCGCCGGGGCCACCGGCCTGAGTTCCATCTCCAGTTGGCGGTCTCGATCATCCCGTGCGTACAGGCGCGGCCGGTCGCGCAGGCTGACGTCGGTGACCTGCCAGCCGTCGCGCTGAAGCATCCGCGACGCCGCCAGCTTCAGGGCCCGGTCGCTCAGCACGGCGATCTCGGCCGGGGTGTAATGGCCGCTCCGCCTGCGGACCAGTGGTCGGCGCAGGATCCGGAGGGCGGTACCGGCGGCCGCGAGGCCCACGACGCCCAGGACCAGTCCGGTGACGCCGAGCGTGCGGTGGAACGAGGTGAGCAGCAGAGCGGCCGTGAGCGCGGTCAGGCAGAGACCGACGAAGGCGGGCAGTACATCGCGCAGCTCAGGTCCGTACCGTCCCTGGGCGCGGACATCGGACAGCGCCTGCTCGCGCTGTGACCGACGAGCGCCGGGGCCGTACGGCGGCCTCGAACGCTTCGCGATGTACGGCCGCTTCCTTGTCTCCGGGGCCAACTCTCCACCTCTCCCAGGGGCATCCCATCGTGCCGTACGGATTCCCACGTCCTGTGCGCGGCCCCGGTCGGGGCGAACTTCCGCACGCCGCTGCCGGATTCTGCACTGCGATCGCAACGGTACGTCCCCGGCTTCCCCCGACTACCGGATCTTCACCGTGCAACGGCAGCGCCCTTGAGTCAGCCGGCCCGACGGTGCTGCGATGTCGGGGTTGGCCCGCAGGTTGTCCTGACCGACGAAACGGCTTGGTCAACTCCCGGCTCTCCACTGGAGCAGCCCGCGCCGGTCGGCGCGTGGTACTGGCCTCCGCCTTCGCGGGAAGAAGTGGCAGCCTGGCAGGACCGGTTGCCTCCCACCTCGTAGGCGCAGGCTCCCAACGCAGGTCAGAGGCTTGACCGTACGAGTCCGCCGGAAACGGGGGTGGAATGTAGTCGACCGGTCGTCCAGTTGTGTCCGGTGACCGGTCAAGGTGACCGGACCTCCTCCGGAAGGACAGCTCATGACCACTCCCGACCAGAAGGTCGCCGTCATCACCGGCGCGTCGCAGGGCATCGGCGCGGGTCTCGTGGAGGCGTACCGCAAGCTCGGCTACGCCGTGGTGGCCACCTCGCGCACCATCGAGCCCTCGCAGGACCCCGACATCCTCACCGTGCGGGGAGACATAGCCGATCCCGCCACCGCCGAACGCGTCATCGCCGCGGGCGTGGAACGGTTCGGCCGGATCGACACCTTGATCAACAACGCCGGAATATTCGTGGCCAAGCCCTTCCACGAGTACACCCAGGCCGACTACGAAGCCGTGACCGGCATCAACCTGACCGGGTTCTTCCGCATCACCCAGCTCGCGGTGGAGCGGATGCTCGCGCAGGGCGGCGGCCACGTCGTCCAGATCACCACGAGTCTGGTGGACCACGCCAGCTCCGACGTGCCCTCCGTGCTGGCCTCGCTGACCAAGGGCGGCCTGCAGTCGGCGACCAAGGCCCTGGCCATCGAGTACGCCACGCGCGGCATCCGCAGCAACGCCGTCGCCCTGGGCGTGATCAGGACGCCGATGCATGCCGAGGAGTACCACGAGACCCTCGCGGCCCTGCACCCGGTCGGCAGGATGGGGGAGGTCAGCGACATCGCCGACGCCGTCGTCTACCTGGAGAACGCCCCCTTCGTCACCGGTGAGATCCTCCACGTCGACGGCGGCCAGAGCGCCGGACACTGACGCCGGCGGTGCGACGTGCAAGCCCCGGCACACCGCTGGGGTGAGCGGCGGGGTGCGGACCGGTCGTCCGAAGTGCTGGACGACCGGTTCTGCACCACGTCACAGCAGGGGAGAGCGGACCGGTGACGGCCGGACGACCGCTTGATTCCGGTCAGGGACCGGGTTGTCGGGGTGGGGCGGCCTGTCGGCGCTGCAGTCGCCGCGTTTCGCGTATCACCAACGCCAGGACGGTCGCCAGCAGTGCCGCTGCCACGGCTACCGCGGGAGGGCCGAGGACACGGGTGAGAACGGCGCCGAGGACGGCGCCGCCGACGAACCCCGTGATGATCGCCGTGTATTGTGCGGCGCGATGTGCGGCTTCCGGTTGTTTGTGGGTGAGCCACTGATGTGCGGCAGCGAGCCCTTTCTGCAGGTTCCCGCTCTCCGCGAGGGTGGTGTACGGAATGCCGCGCAGAGTGGTGAAGGTGGAGAACTGCAAGGCGGCGACGAACGACACCGTGACGGTGGTGATCTGTTCGGGTGCGTCGTCGGGCAGGGCGGCGATCGCCGTCAGCAGAGTGATCTGAAGGGTCAGGACGAGCCGGAGCGGCCGACGCAGGACCCGTTCGACCCGGGACAGGCCGAGTACCTCCACGAGCAGCACGCCGATGCAGAAGGCCGCGATGGGGATCAGCAGCAGGACCGCGCGGTGCCAGTGCCGGGCGGTGGCTTCGACGCAGAACAGCAGGACATTGCCCGACTGCAGGTTGGCGAACACGGTGTGCCGGATGAAGGTGTAGGCGTCCAGGAAGCCACCGACGACTGCCAGGAGCACCCCGACG
Source organism: Streptomyces sp. 1222.5 (assembly GCF_900105245.1). Classification (NCBI taxonomy): domain Bacteria; kingdom Bacillati; phylum Actinomycetota; class Actinomycetes; order Kitasatosporales; family Streptomycetaceae; genus Streptomyces; species Streptomyces sp. 1222.5. The sequence goes on from NZ_FNSZ01000001.1 coordinate 8,355,775, forward strand.
GCAAGTGTGTCGGGGCGACGGTGGATCGTGGCCATGTCGGGTGCTGCGACTATTCGAGGAGGCCGCGTCGCATGGCCTCAGCGACGGCTGCGGCTCGGTCGGACACCTTGAGTTTCTCGTAGAGCCGCTGGGCGTGTGTTTTCACGGTGCTGGTGCCGAGAAAGAGTTCTTGGGCGATTTGCGGGATGCTGCGGCCGCGGGCCATTCCGTCGAGCACCTGGCGCTCACGCTCACTGAGTGACGGGGTGTTCTGGGATCGCCGCATACGAATTTCCTCGGCCAGCCCTCCGGTGACTTCCGGCGGTACGACGGTTTGCCCGCGAGAAATAGCATGCACTGCTTCCACGACTTCCGATCGCTTGCTGTCCTTGGTGAGAAATCCCGCGGCCCCTTCTTCGAGGGCGCGGTAGACCGAGGAGCTGTCGGTGAAGGCGGAGAGCAGCAGGACGCGGGTGTTCACCTGGTCGCGGACGAGGGCGTGAAGTACGGCGATTCCGTCGAGTTCCGGCATGCGCAGGTCGAGTACGGCGACTTCGGGTAGCTCCCTGCGAATGATCTCCAGTGCGTCCCGACCGTTTTCCGCTTCGGCCACGACATCAATGGTTCCGCTGAGCTGCAGCGCGCGGGAGATTCCCTCCCTGAACAGTGGGTGGTCGTCGGCGATGACCACTTTGATACGGGCGGGGCTCGGTGTTGCCACGGCAATCCCGACCTTTCCTCTGCGCGGAGCTGCTCTATTTCGGCCGTCGACAGGGTTTCCGAATGCTGTTCCGGTCTCTGATTACTGTTCTCAAGGGTATGGGACCCCTTGCCGCCGGGCCAGCGAAGCCCCGACGCCACCAGGCGCGCATTTGGTGTTCGTGCACCCCTCTGCCCTCGGCTCGTGGGCACCGTGTCGTACCCCGGACCTGACCCTGCCGGTCTCCCCGGTCCCGGGCCCCTGCTCGTGGTCCCGAGTCCCCTTGCCCTCCGCGTCACCCGACGAGGGGACGACCCCGTTCCCCCGGACGGTCCACCGGCCGGGGGACGTACAGCGGCGGCCCAGATGGCTGAAATGAATGTAGGCAGTCGCTCACCAGGAACTGCATCCATCCAGACTCAGAAATCGAAATCCGAGGAATTCTCATGATGAACGCCCGACGTCACCTGGCCCGTATCGCCGGTATCTCCTGCCTCGCCGCTCTGGCCGCGGGATCGGTCGGTGTGGCCAGCGCCGAGGCCGCACCCATGGTGAGGCACCACACGGCGTCCCACGCCAGCGAGCATCACCACCGGCACAGCTCCTCCCACAACAGCTCCAAGAGCTCCATGAACAGCTCGTCGAAGAACAGCAGCTCCAACAGCTCGTCGAAGAGCAACTCCTCGAAGAGCATGCCCAAGGGCGGGAACACCCAGGGCGGGACTCAGGGCTCCGGCAACGGAAACACCCAGGGCGGGACCCAGGGCTCCGGCAACGGAAACACCCAGGGCGGGACCCAGGGTGGCGGGAACGGGAACACCCAGGGCGGTACGCAGGGTGGCGGGAGCGGCAACACCCAGGGCGGTACGCAGGGTGGTGGCAGCGGGAACACCCAGGGCGGTACGCAGGGTGGCGGGAGCGGCAACACTCAGGGTGGCACCCAGGGTGGTGGCAGCGGGAACACCCAGGGCGGTACGCAGGGTGGTGGCAGCGGGAACACCCAGGGCGGTACGCAGGGCTGACGGTTGAAGGAAGGCCGGTACCTCGCACAGGGCGACCTGTGTGAGGTACCGGCCTGTCGGGCACGAGCCCGGCCGCCGATCGGCGGCGACCCCCCTGACAGGTCTTCACGCGGCCGCCCAGGTTCGGAACTCGCCACAAGGGACGTTTGTTCGGGCGGAGACGGTGCACACGAAGAGCTAACAAAGTCTTTATACGACGAAGTGGAGACGCACATGGGCATCCTCGCGTGGATCATCATCGGCCTGCTGGCCGGCGCCATCGCCAAGGCACTGATGCCGGGCAAGGACCCGGGGGGCATCATCATCACGATGCTCATCGGTATCGCGGGCGGTCTGCTCGGAGGCTGGCTCGGCAAGGTCATCTTCGGAGTCGACTCCGTCGACGGGTTCTTCGAGCTCTCCACCTGGGTCGCCGCGATCGTCGGCTCCCTCATCCTGCTCATCATCTACCGCCTCGTCACCGGCAATCGGCACTCGCACCGTCACGCGTGACAGCGCACGGCCGCACACCGGATCGGCTCCCTCCCGCACGCGGGACGGGAGCCGATCCGGTGTTCAGGGGCATCCGGCCCCCCGCTCGGGCGAGGAGGCCCGACCGAGCGACTGTCCGCCGAGCGAGTGCCGGTCGAACGACCGCCGATCAAGAGACCGGGCGGCTCGTCAGGCGCGACGAATGCTGACGCCGCCGATCAGCCCCCAGGCGTCCACGCGGACCGTGGGGCCGCCGGGTTCGCTGGGACCGTCGTCTTTCACTCCGCCCAGGCGCAGCCCACGGACGTCCACCCGGACGTTGTGGGGAACTTCGAGGCTGACACCGCCGATCAGGCTCAGCTTGGTGATCCGCAGCTCGGCACCGTCCGGGATGTCGACGTCCGTCAGGTCGATGTCGGCCCCGCCGATGAGGGAGGCGGTCACGGTCCGCTCGTGAAGGGCGGCTCCCGCCAGGCGGTGGCCGCCGATCAGGCTCACCTTGACATCGGTCTTCTGCGGATCCGCTCCGCCGCTCTTCGTCATGGAACTACCGTATGGGCGCGGGGGAGCCGGTCCCCAGTGTCCGCGGTCCGGAATTGCGCATGACAAGTGTCATGTCGCTGGACCCACTTCTCCGGGCGTCGGCCGAGGGTTCGCCGAGCTGCCGGCTTCGGCTGCTCACCGTGCGCCTACGCCGGGGATCACCGTGCGCCTACGACGTGGCTCGGCGTGCGCCGACGCCGCGCAGGAAGGTGTCCGCGACGAGGTCGGCCGCCTGCGGGGCATCCATGGACGGGAAGTCGTGGGCGACGGTGTCGACGAGTCGGTCGAGGACCCCCCGTGTCCAGGCCGCGTCGACGTCGGTGCGGAGATGGCCCTCGTCGGCGGCACGCCGAAGGAACGCGCTCAACCGCTCACTCAGCGCGTCTCGGCGGGCCCGTGCCTCCGGGTCCTGCCGCATCATCTGCCGGGTGTCGACCGGCCACTCGCGGCTGACAGGGATGATCCCTTCCAGGTAGCGGTGGAGCGCCACGGGCACCGGTGCCTCGGTCAACCGCGCCTCGTCCAGGACTCGTTCGGACGAGTCGAGTTTCGCCTGGAAGACCGCGTGCAGCAGCGCCTCGCGGCTCGCGAAGCGGCGATGAACGGTGGTGCGGTCCACCCCCGCGGCGGCGGCGATGGCCGCCATCGACGTGCTCGGATCCTCCGCGAGGAGGCGGGCGCCGGTGCGGAGAACGGTGGCCAGGTTGCGGGCGGCATCAGCTCTCATGGTGACCGGAAGCCTACCAGTGTGGCGTTTCGTAAGACTATGCACCCGTAAATGAAGCATCTTCCCGTCTAACTGCAACATCGAAGTTGCATTTATATCGGGAACGGCTACATTGAAGTGGTGCCGCTGCCCGTCGGGGCGGAGGGAGAGAACACCGTGAGGAGTACGTCATGACGCAGACTTGGCTGATCACAGGAGCTTCCCAGGGGCTCGGCAAGGCGCTGGTCGTCGAGGCGCTGGCGGCCGGGAACCGCGTTGTCGCGACTTCGCGGAAGCCCGAGGCGCTGGCCGACCTCGTGGCGAGGCACCCGGAGAGGCTGGCGGCCGTGTCACTGGACGTGACGTCGCCCTCCGAGGCGCGGGACGTGGTGGCGGCCGCAGTGGCGCGGTTCGGCACCGTGGACGTCGTCGTGAACAACGCCGGCTACGCCACCAGCGGCTCCATCGAAGATTTTCCGGAGGACGAGTTCCGGGCGCAGATCGAGGCGAACCTCTTCGGCGTGATCAACGTGACCCGCGCCGCGCTGCCCGTGCTGCGCGGCCGGCGATCAGGAAGCATCGTGCAGATCTCGTCCATCGGCGGCCGGGTCGGCGGCACCCCAGGACTCGGCGCCTACCAGACCGCGAAGTTCGGCGTCGAGGGCTTCTCCGAGGTGCTGGCGAACGAGGTGGCGCCGTTCGGCATCGACGTGATCATCGTGGAGCCGGGCGCCATCCGCACCGGCTGGGGTGCGGGCGCGGCGACGGCGTCCGGACCGGTGGCTCCCGACTACCGGCAGACGGTCGGCGCGTGGCTGGAGCGCAGGACCGACCACAGTGGCAAGGAGTCCGGCGACCCGGTGAAGATGGCCCGTGCGGTCATCGAGGCGGTGGCGGCGGAGCAGCCTCCGCGCCGGCTGCTGCTGGGCGGTGACGCCCTGGACCTCGCGCTCAAGGCGGAGGAAGGCCGCCTGGCCGAGGCCCACGCGTGGAGCGAGGTCAGCCGCTCCGTCGCACACCGGTGAGCGGCGGAGCGGAACGGTCGCCGTGCGTGCCGCCGGGTCTGACCGCGGACGCGTCGCAGACTCCACTGGTCACAGCAGTGCGTCCAAAGTGATCGGCAGGTCGCGGAGCCGTTTCCCGGTGGCATGGTGGACGGCATTGGCGATCGCGGGTGGAATGCCGACCAGGCCGACCTCGCCGACGCCCTTGGTGGCGGTGGCGGTCCCGCGGTCGGGCTCGCCGACGAAGATCACGTCGAGGTCCGGTACATCGGCGTTCACGGCCACGAGGTAGTCGCCGAACGTGCCGTTGGCTATGCGCCCGGTGCGCGGGTCGGTGACCGTGTCCTCGAACAGGGCCATGCCGATACCGCCGACCGTGCCGCCGATGATCTGGCTCCTCGCGGTCTTCTCGTTGAGGATGCGGCCCCCGTCGATCGCGGACACCACCCGTGCGACCCGGATGAGACCGAGGTCCGCGTCGACCCTGACCTCGACGAACTTCGCGCCGTAGGCGCCGGCCAGCGACATGCCCAGGTCCTCGGCGTCCGGTGGGGTACTGCTTCCGTTCGCCGTGAGTTCGGACAGTCCGTGCCGGGCGAGAACGGCGGCGTACGACTCCCCGCGGTCAGGGCGGCCCGCGAGATGGATCCTTCCGTCGGTGCACTCCACGTCGTCCGGGGAGGCGCCCTGAAGGGGCGACTCGGCATCGCCGCAGGCGAGTTCGACGAAGGTGCGGACGAGCTGCCGGCAGGCGTCGTGCACGGCGTTGCCCAGGCCGCCGGTCAGCCCCGAGCCGCCCGCCATCATGGAGTTCGGCATGTCCGAGTCGCCGAGGTCGAAGCGGACGAGGTCCAGCGGCAGGCCCAGTTCACCCGCTGCCAGTTGGGCCATCACGGTGTAGGTGCCGGTACCGATGTCGGTGGCCGCGCTGCGTACCAGCGCACTGCCGTCGCTGTTGATGGTGGCCTGCGCCGCGCAGGGCCGCGCGAAATAGGGGAACCACGCGCTCGCCATGCCGTAGCCGACGAGCCAGTTGCCGTCCCGCATGGAGCGCGGTTCGGGGTCCCGGTCGGCCCAGCCGAAGCGTCGCGCACCGACCTCGTAGCACTCCAGAAGCGCCTTTTCGGACCAGGGCAGCCCGTTGCGCGGATCGACGTCGGTGTGGTTGCGGCGCCGTAGCTCCAGCGGGTCGACGTGCAGTTCGAGGGCCAGTTCGTCGAGTGCCGACTCCAGGGCGAAGTTGCCCTGCGCCTCCGCCGGGGCGCGCATGGACGTCGGCACGGCGACGTTCAGTCGGGCCTGCCGATCCTGCGTGACCACGTTCGCACACCGGTAGGCGAAGGCGCTCGCCGACGCGAACGGTTCGAAGTCGGTCTCCTCCATGCTCAGGGAACTGAGGCTGCGGTGGTCGACGGCGGTCAGTTCGCCCTCGCGGGTGGCGCCGACGCTCAGCCACTGCACACCGCTGGGGCGATGGCCGATCGAGGTGAACATCTGCGGTCGGGTCAGGACCAGTTTGACCGGTCGCTTGATCATCCGGGCGGCCATGGCCGTCAGGATCACGTGGGGCCACGCGCGCAGTCCGGCACCGAAGCCGCCACCGACGTAGGGCACGAGGACCCGTACCGAACTCTCGGGGATGCCGAACACCACGGAGAGGGTGGTGCGCACCATCGACGGCCACTGACTGGTGTCGTGCACGGTGAGGGTGTCACCCTCCCAGGCGGCGAGCGTGGCGAAGAGCCCCAGGGGGTTGTTGGTGTTGTCGGCCGTGGTGTACATGGCCCGCACCGTCACCTCGGCGGACTCCAGCGCCGCGGCGACGTCTCCGCGTGCGGTGTCCGTGCCCCAGGGGTCCACGAGTGTCTCGGCGCGCGGGTCGCGGAGGTCGAGCAGCGGCTCCGTGGCGTCGTAGTCGGCATGTACCAGGCGTGCCGCTGCCACCGCCTGCTCGGGTGTCTCGGCGACCACGAAGGCGATGTGCTGTCCGTGGTGCACGATCCGGTCGTTGCGCAGGGGTGACGGCGGGGACGCCCCGAGCGCGGTCGTGGGGCCTGTTCCGACCGGGGGGCGGTTCTCGTGGGTGAGGACGCTGAGCACGCCGGGCGCGCCCTCGGCCGCGTCGGTGTGCATGCGGACGATCCGGCCCGCGGCGACGGTGCTCTGCACCAAGGCGCCGTAGGCCTGACCGGGAACGCTGAAGTCCATCGGATACGGGGCTGTGCCGGTGACCTTGCGCGGGCCGTCGACCCGGTTGACCCCCGTGCCGACGAGTGGCCTGCTTTCGACGGTGCTCATACGTCAACTCCGGATACGTTCTGCAGCTCCCGCACCAGGGTGCGCCGGGCGAGTGGCACCTTGAAGGCCGTTCCGGGCACGGTCCAGGCGTCGCGCATCGTCGCGTCGGCGGCGTCCAGGAAGGTGGCCGTCGTCGCGGGCGCGTCCGTCAGTACGTGTTCCGCCTCGTAGGCGCGCCACGGCTTCGTCCCCACGCCGCCCAGGCCGACGCGTGCCTGACGGATCGTGGCGTGGTCGACGACGATGAGCACCGCCGCCGACGTGAGGGCGAACTCGTACGAGGTGCGGTCCCGGACCTTGAGGTATCCCGACCGGGCCGCCGCCGGCGGCAGCGGGATCTCGACCTCGGTGATCAGCTCGGCGTGTTCCAGGACGTTCTCGCGCTGAGGGCTTTCGGCGGCCGTCAGGTAGAACTCGGTGAGGGGAACGGTGCGGGAGTGCGACGGCCCCTGGATGTGTACGGCCGCGTCGAGCGCCACCAGAGCGACGGCGAGGTCCGACGCGTGCAGCGCGATGCACCGCTCGCTCGCGCCGAGGACGGCGTGCATGCGTGCCACGCCTTCGACGGCGGCGCAGCCGGTGTCAGGTGTGCGTTTGTTGCACGCGCTGACGGTGGGGTCGCGGAAGTGGCGGCAGCGGGTGCGCTGCAGCAGGTTGCCGCCGATGGTGGCCATGTTCCGCAGCTGTACCGAGGCCCCCAGGAGAAGTGCCTCGCGCACCATGGGCAGCCGCTCGTCCACGGTCGCGTCGGCGGCCAGCTCCTCCATGGTGACCAGCGCCCCCACATGGAGGGTCTCGCCACGCCGTTCGATGCCGTGCAGGGGGAGGCGGGTGATGTCGATCAGCGTGGGCGGCTCGAGGACCCCGTCCTTCATCAGGTCCAGTTGCGTGGTACCGCCGGCCAGGCAGGCAGCTGCCGGGTCGTCGGCCAGCAACTGCACCACCTCGCGGGTGTCGGTGGCCCGGACGTACTCAAAGGTGCGCATCGGGGCCTCCCTGGGAGGCGGCCTGGCGTACGGCCGCCACGATGTTGCTGTATGCCCCGCAGCGGCACAGGTTTCCGCTCATGAACTCCCGGATCTCCTGGTCGGAGCCCGCGCGGCCTTCGGCCATCAGCGCTACGGCGGACATGATCTGCCCGGGTGTGCAGAAGCCGCACTGGAAGCCGTCCTGGTCCATGAACGCCTGCTGCACGGGGTGCCGTCCGTCCCCACCCGAGACGCCCTCGATCGTGGTGATCTCCCGGCCCTCGGCCTGAGCCGCCAAGGTCAGGCAGGCCAGTACCCTCCTGCCGTCCAGATGGACCGTGCACGCACCGCAGGCGCCCTGGTCGCAGCCCTTCTTCGTACCCACCAGGCCGAGCCGGTCCCGCAGCGCGTCCAGCAGGGTGACCCGGGTGTCCAGGCGCAGTGTGTGTGACCGTCCGTTGACGGTGAGTGTCACGACCCGTTCGGTGATCGCGGGACGTTCGTCAACGTCCCGCGAGCTCGCCACATCGCCCATGCGCGTCCTCCTCCGGATGGGTCGTGCACGGCTCAGGTCCCACCTGGGAGCGAGTCCTGTCCGATGAACTGCTTCGACCACGGGGTACGAATTGCACGTGTTTGCCACCCTATAGTCCGAACGGGCGATCCTGCATGTGGTCACACGGACGGGACCGTCGTCTACTCGGCACCGCCGGGCGCGTTCGCACCGGCGGACGACGGCGGCACCTCTACGACGAAGAACAGGAAGCAGGGTCTGGTGGAGAGGGCGTGGAAGTCGTCGGGGAACAGTTCCCGCGCGGCCGGGTCGGGCTGCGGCTCGCTGATGACGGAAAGACGGAAGCCCGCGGTGGTGAAGGCGTCGGTCATCGCGTGCAACGACTTGCGCCAGAAACGCATGGTCGAGGACTGCCCGTCGAACGTCCAGTCGAAGGTATAGCTGGTGGTGGCGAAATAGTCGGGCCGGGGCTCCTCGAAGGTGTACGCCACGATGGGGTGGTCCACCGAGGCGATCAGCCGGCCGCCGGGTCGGAGCACTCGCCGCATCTCGGCCAGCGTCGGCCCCCAGTCCTCGAGGTAGTGCAGCACCAGCGAGGCGATCACGTCGTCGAAGACACCGTCGTCGAACGGCAGGGGGTCCTTCACATCGACCATGTGCAAGGCCACGCCGTCACCGAGCCGCCGGCCGGCCAGCGCCAGCATCCCGGCGCTGGCGTCGATGCCGGTGACCACCGCTCCGCGGTCACGCAGGGCGGCGGACAAGGCGCCCGAGGCGCAGCCGGCGTGCAGGACGCGACGGCCGGCCACATCTCCGGCGAGGGCGAGTGTCGCGGGCCGCGCGTAGTACGCGTTGACGAGGTTGTCCTCGGTCGCCGCCGAGTAGCCCTCGGCGATTCTGTCGTAGTCGTTCACCCGCGCGGGATCCGCGGGCTGGGGAAAGCTCTCGGGTTCATCGGCTACAGGCTCATCGGCTGGGGGCTCCATCGCCGCAGCCTAGTAGTCACCTGATCCGCCGACCAGGAGCGCGCTGTACGGCCCCCTCACACGGAGGGAGTCTGTCGGCCCCCTGTCCAACGGGTCAGCATGCCGACGGCCTCCGCGCGGTCGGCGGGGGAGAGCTCCGCGATCGCGGTGCTGTGGTTGCTGTCGGGCGCCCAGAGGATCCGGGAGTCACGCGGGCCCGGCCGGAACGCCTCGGCGACGGCGGGATCCTGGGCGCCGTTGACGAACAGCAGCCGGCTGCCGTGCCTGCGGACCCAGCGGTCGACGTCCGGCATGGCGTCACGATCGAAGCGCATCGGGATGTCGCGCGGGACGAACGTACGGGGCTCGACGGCGTCCGGGTAGCGGAGAAGACCGGACAAGTGCCGGACGGGAAAGCCGACGTACCCGAGCTGGGTGCCCAGTTGGTAGAAGTAGGGGACGTAGTGCTGCAGCGCCGTGTCGGCGTAGAGGGCCAGGCCCGTGATGTCGTCCAGCCACGCGTACAACTCGTCGGTACCGGAGTCCGGGCCGGGTATGGAGGCGCCGTCCGCCGTGGTGTTGCGCTGCCAGAACATGGACGCGGCTCGTACGACGGCTATTTCGAGGGCCTTGTCGGCGCTGCCGACGATGCGGAACGAGGTGCTGTTCGCGGCGGCCCAGGCTTCGTACCGGGCGACCAGGTCGGAGCGGCGCAGCAGAGCCTCCCGCTGCACGGTCCGCAGGGCCTCGCGGCACTCGGCGCTGCCTACGCTCTCCAGGAACCGCACGTAGGCGCTGTCGTCGCGGTCGTCGACGTTGTCGGGGGCGGAGTAGGCCACGGTGCCGTCCACGTCACGGGGGTGGAAACGGCGGTGGTAGACGCTGGTCATGCCGCCCTTGCTGCTGCCGGTGGAGATCCACGCGCCGCGGTACAGCCGACGGAAGAGGTGTACGACGCGGTGGTGGTCGTCGGCGGCCTGCCGGATGGTCAGCAGGGAGAAGTCGGCGTTCGCCGGGCGGGAAGTACCGAAGAAGCGGTGCTCGACCTGAAGCTGGTTGCCGCCCAGGATCACCGTCGGTTCGGCCCGACGGGGTGTGAGCACTGCCTCGTAGCCCGTGCTGAACAGGACGGTAGGCCGATCGACCGAGGTGTGGAGCAGGGTCAGGCGCTGCTCGAAGGAGCCGGCCTCGGGGTTCGCGTGGTCGGCCGGCTGGCGCAGCCCGAGGACGAAGAAGCGGTATCCCGGCTCGGCGCCTTGGCGTTCCTCGATCACCCGCAGCCCCGGCAGGGCGTGCAGGGCGGTCAGGATGTCGTCGTCGCCGAGGCGGGTGCGCGACCGCGTCCCGGCAGTCGCGGGCGCGGCGGCCGTGACGGCGAGGCCGGCGGCCGTCGCCGTCGAGGTGAGAAGCCGTCGTCTCGTCCACGTGCGCATCGTGAATCCTCCTGAACCGCGGTCATGGCGACCGTCATTGACTGACGGCTCCAGTACAGCCGTTCGGCACCGCAGAAAGATCCCGCGCGCGGGGGGGACCGTCTCCCCCGGGCGGGGGAGGACCACGTTGTCGTGCCGGGCGCTGTGGGAGGGTGACTGGCCGCTTCGGGCGGCACGGTCAGGGACAGGGCAATTCCGGTCGTTCTCCCGGCAACATGCGGACACACACCGGGAGATGAGCAACGGAGTCACCCTGCTATGGTGCGCCGATGTCATCGATCAAGCAGGTCCAGATCACCTTCGACTGCGCGGATCCCGAACGTGTCGCTCGCTTCTGGTGCGAGGTGCTGGGGTACGTCGTCCCGCCGCCACCGGAGGGGTTCGCCACGTGGGGCGATTTCGATCGGTCTCTGCCGCCTGAGCGGCAGGGGGCGGCATTCGCGTGCGGTGATCCCTCGGGCGTCGGCCCGCGACTGTTCTTCCAGCGGGTTCCCGAGGGCAAGGTCGTCAAGAACCGGGTGCATCTCGACGTGCGGGTCGGCACCGGGCTGGTGGGTGAGGAGCGCCTCGCCGTACTCCAGGCCGAGTGCGACCGGCTGGTCGCGCTCGGCGCGGTACGCGAGCGAGTGCTCCTTGCCGACGACTACAACGAGTCGTGCATCGTGATGCAGGACATCGAGGGCAACGAGTTCTGTCTCGACTGAGTTTGCGCCCCCGGAGACGGCGGGGTGGGTGCCGCCTCCGGGGGACCGGCACACATGGTGCATCCCCTGTGTGCCGATCGGGAGCCGGACTCCGGAGGGAATCGAGGTTCGCTGGCCCGCGAGTCATGGGCGGCGGAAAGCGGACGCCCCGAGTCGTGCGTCCTTGTACGGCTCGGCGGACGTCCCGCCTGGACAACAGGTGGACGAGACTCCGTCCTGTCCCGCGTGCCACCGCACGATGCCGTTCGTCGTCCAGCTCCCGTGAGCCATGTGGGCGCGCGTCGCTCATGTGGCAATGCCGAGGTGGACTCGGACACGTCCACGGTGGTGCGGCTCTACCGGGTCGACCCCGACCGCCGGCTCGGGGTCTGTACCGGGCCGGAGCGGTCCCAGCCGGGGATCAGCTCCTCCCGGTGGACGTCCTCGGCGTGAACCTGCTCGCCACAGGTCTCGCAGACCGCGTGGGTGGCGAGTGCGTGGTCCCGGTGGAGGAAGCGAACGGGGGGCGTGGTGACGGCCCAGCGGTCGCCCCAGCCGATGAGCTCGCGGGTGATGCCCGCCAGGTCCCGCCCCGCCTCCGTCAGGTAGTAGCCCTGGTGGCGTGCGTCGTCCGGCAGGGGGCGCCGTTCGAGGACACCGCTCTCCACCAGCGCTTTCAGGCGCGCCGCCAGACGGTCGGTGGGGGCGCCGGTGTTCCTGGCGATCTGCCGGAAGCGGTGGTTTCCGAGCATCACCTCGCGGATCGCCGGCAGGGCCCAGCGGTCGCCGACCACCTCCAGGGTGGCGGCGAGCGAGCACGGGCGTCCGTTCATGCCCTGCGGATCGATGTGCTTGGTCACGGGCCCAGTATCACCCCGTGGGGTTTGATTTCCAAACCATCCCATGCTTGGCTTGCGGCATGCCCATGATGCTTCGGTTTTCAAAGCACCCTCGCATGGCCACGTCGGTCGTACTGGTGGCCGTCTTCATGACCAACCTGGATCTGTGGATCGTCAACGTCGCGCTTCCGGCCATGGGGACGACCTTCTCCGGGGGCGGCGCGGGTGCGACCCTCGGTTCGCTGTCCTGGGTCCTCAACGCCTACGCGATCACCCTGGCCGCGCTCCTGGTGGTGGCCGGGCGCGCCGGTGACCGCATGGGTCAGCGGCCGGTCTTCCTCGCCGGGATAGCCGTCTTCACCCTCGCGTCGCTGGGCTGTGCCCTGGCCCCCGACCTCGGGACCCTCGTGGTGGCTCGTGTGTTGCAGGCCGTCGGGGCGGCCGCCCAGATCCCGACGTCCCTCGCCCTGCTGCTCGCGACGGTGCCGGCCGAGCGCCGTACCCACGCCACCCGCAGCTGGGCCGCGGTCGGCGGACTCGCCGCGGCCGCCGGGCCCGTCGCCGGTGGCCTGCTGGTCGAGATCGACTGGAGGTGGGTCTTCGCCGTCAACGTGCCTATCGGCATCGCGGCGCTCCTCGCGGGCCGATCGGTCCTGCCGAGGCCGACCACCCGGGAGGCCGGACCGCTGCCGGACTTCCTCGGCGCGCTGCTGGTCGTCTCCTCGGTCGCGGCGCTGTCTGGAGGGCTGGTGCAGGCGCCCGACTGGGGCTGGACCAGCGGCAGGACCGTCCTGCTCCTGGCCGTCGCCGTGATCTGCGGCGCCGGGTTCGTCCTGAGGTCCCTGCAGCATCCGCACCCGCTGTTCGAACTGCACCTGCTGCGGCTGCCGCGCTTCGGAGCGGCGAACGCGGGCAGCTTCCTGTTCGGCGTCGCTTTCGCGATCATGCTGTTGTCGAATGTGCTGTGGTGCCAGGAGGTCTGGCACTGGAGCGCGCTGCGCACCGGGGTCGCCCTGGTGCCCGGTCCCGCCCTGGTCCCGGTCGTCACCCTTCTGACGGCCCGCACCGCGCAGCGCTTCGGGCACGGTCCGCTGGTCGCCGTGGGCGGGTTGCTGTTCACCGGAGGCATGGTCTGGCGGGCGGGCTTCGCGTCCGTCGACCCGGACTATCTACGTGACCTGCTGCCGAGCCAGGTGATGACCGGCACCGGTGTCGGGCTGGCCCTGGGCACTCTGGTGGCCGCCGGTGTGCACGCCCTGCCGGGCCACCGCGCGGCGACCGGGTCGGCGCTGGTCAACTCCGTCCGTCAGATATCGGCCACGGTCGGCGTCGCCGTCCTCGTCGCGGTGGTCGGTTCCCACGTAGGTACCGACTCCCGCCAGGACTTCCGGATCGCCTGGTGCGCCGCCGCCGTACTGAGCCTGGCGACGTCGGTGATCGGCGTGCGCCTCAGTCGCGGCGGCGGACCGGCCCGGACGGCGCCCGTCGCCTCGAAGGAGTCCGAGGCGGACACACAGGCCTTGGCCTGATCACGCTCGCGACGCCGGTCGGGCCGGCGTCGCGAGGCTCGTCGTCGTCCTGCGCGGTCGGCTGCGCAGGACGACGGATCTGCCGACCGAGATCGACGAGGTGGTGCGAGGGCGATCGTCGTCGCCCCCGATGTCCTGCGCCGCCGTCGAGGTGGGGCCGCTGGCGCGCAGCCTGCTCGCGCGCGTTCCCGTCGACTGCGGAAGGGGTGCACCTCAGCGCAGTGGGGTGGCCGAGAGCCGCACGCCGAACCACTGCTCGGCGCCGTGGTCCTCGTACCGCTCCACCTCCGAGAATCCGAGCTTCGCCGCAACACGCATCGCGCGGGCGTTGGCGGTCTGGGTGCGGAGCACCACCGGCTCGCGGGGAGACGCGCCGGCGAACCAGTCGAGTACCGCCGCGCACGCCTCGGCGGCGTACCCGCGTCCCCACGCCTGGGGCAGGAACATGTAGCCGAGTTCGGCCCCTTCGGCGTCGGGACGCACATGACGTGGACTCTCCGCGTCCCGCCGCTCGAGCGTGACCATGCCGATCATCGCTCCGCCGAGGTCGATCACGAAGCAACCGGGGCGCCGGCCGGGCACCTCGGGCATCACGCGTTCGAGTTCCTCACGCGGTCGAGGGCCACCGGTGTAGGCACCCACCTCCGGTGATGCGAACAGCTCGACGAACGCCGCACGGTCCCGGGCTTCTGACCCGCGGAGCAGGAGCCGTTCGGTCCTTATCGGCGCAGGCGGCCAGACACCGGGTCCGAGTTCACTCATGGCGGGCAACCTGGCGCAGGGCTGTGGGAGTGATCCGAGGACGCACCCTAGCGCTTGGTGATGTGTGTCGCACTGGCGAACCTCAACGGAGTGGGAAGCGCACCGGAGTTCAGCTTGGCGGCCAGGTCCCGTGCCTCCTTCTCGGTGAAACCTCCGGAGATCTGCGCGGTACCGTCGGTCAGCGCCTGGTTGACGTAAGGTGCGGACACCACGCCGCCGTCGACGACGATGGCGAACTCGTTCTGCGGCATCTGGTTCTGGGCAAGCCTGCCGGTCGCGTCGGCGAACTTCTTGGCTCCTGCGGCGGTGAAGTCCAGCTGGACCATCCAACCCGCCCCGTTCGTGGTGTCGTTCACCGCCTTGGCCGAGGTGAGTTCGCTGCCGGTGAGAATGGCCGGCCCGAGCAGGTACTTCGAGGGTGGTTGGCCGGCGGAGTGTTCGGTGGCACAGGCGACGGCGGGGCTGTCAGGGTTCGCGTCCTGTTCGGCCTCGGAGTACGTGTGGCCGGCGGAGCAGTCCAATGCCGTGTACTTCGCCAGGAGGGAGGCGGACGTCCCGTCGGCCCCGCCGGAGGCACTGGCCCACGGGGAAGCGGCAGGGTCAGCCCGGAGTGCTCCAGTGGTCGCGCGCCCCTGTGCGTGACTGGCGCTGGGACCGGCCGTGGGGGTCCGGGCGCCGGCGGTCTCCTGCGCCAGCACCGGCCGGAAACGGAGTTGCCCCAGAGCTCCCAGCTTCTCCAACTGCTCAGCCGTATAGGGTCCGACGACGGTGAGGGACGTGCCTTCGGTGGTGACCCGGGTACCTGTCATCCCGAGACTCCTGACCCGTTCCCGCACTCGGTCGGCGGTCCGGTCCAGTCCGTCCGCGGACCCGGACGTCGACGCGGTGAAGGTGACCGACCAGTCGGTGCCGGCGGCGGCCGTCTGCCCGCCGGACGCTGTGCCGGACGGTTTGGAGTCCGGCCGGGACGGGGCCGACGAATGCGAGCAGCCGGTCGATGTGGCCAGGCCCAGGCACAGCAGAACGGTCGCGCTTCTCACGTGAAGGGTATGCACGGTGTGCAGCTTCCCAGGCGTAATGCCGGGTGTGCAGGCAAATGGCCGACTCTCGGGCGGTCCTCTCGGTGAGACGTTAACCTTGCTCCGCCTTCCGGCCGCCCAGGCCGACAAGAGTGCGTAGTGAGACTGCACAATGGCCCTGTGACGGGTGGGGACGAGCAGGCGCAGATACTCCGGTACGACCGAGGGGCGGAGGAGGACGACGGCCGTCAGCGCTCGCGGCGTGGCCCGATCCTGCTCACCACTCTGGCCGTCCCGGCCGTCGGAGCCGCCGGGGTCCAGGCCGGCTCGCTGCGGGCTGGGCAGGGCGGCAACGGCATCCTGCACATGGTGGTGATTGTCGCCCTGCTCCTCATCGCCTTCGTGGTGGTGGCACTTGGCATCATCTGGGCCATCAACACGGTCGCATCCCTGATCGGCGGGATCGCCGCCGGCTGGCGCAGGACGCGCCGAGACGTCACTCGCTAGCCCTGTCCCGCCCGACGACGCGCCAGCCCGACCGCCCCCAACGTCGTTCCTTTCAGGCCGAACTGGCCAGAGCTCAGTGAGTTGCGGCGTCATTTCGGGTACATACCCCGCCATGGGCGTACATTTCATCACAGGTGCTGGTTCAGGTATCGGAGCGGCCCTGGCCGCGGCTTTCGCGGCTCGGGGTGAGGAGTTGTGGCTGCTGGCTCGTAACGAGACGCGGGCGCAGGCGCTGCGGGCCAGGTTTCCCCACAGCCGGACGCCGGTGGCGGACCTGGCGGCAACGGGGTCGCTCCGCGCTGGGCTGGCCGCGCAGGAACTGCCCGCTCGGCTCGACTCGTTGATCCACGTCGCCGGCGTCGCGGAGTCCGGGACGGTCGCGGAACTCGGGGCGGACGTCTGGCAGGACGCGCTCGCGGTCAACGTGGCCGCTCCGGCGGAACTCACCCGGCTCCTGCTTCCCGCACTGCGCGCGGCACGCGGCCACGTCGTCTTCATGAACTCCGGTGCGGGGCTGCACGCGCCGCCACGACTGAGTGCCTACGCGGCATCGAAGTTCGCGCTGAAGGCGCTGGCCGAGTCGCTGAGAGCCGAGGAGTACGGGAGCGGGGTCCGGGTCACCACCGTCTACCCGGGAGAGACCGACACTCCGATGCAGGTCCGCTTGCACGAGCAGTTCGGCCTCCCTTACGACCCCGAAGCCCACATGAGCCCGGATTCCGTCGCCGCCGCCGTGCTCACGGCGCTGGATCTGCCGAGGGACACGACGATGAGCGATCTGATGCTGAGGCCGGGGCGCTGACTGCGCGGCCGGCGTTCCCGGGACACACCTCGTCCGTCCCGGGAACACCGGTGTCCCAGTGGCCGACCAGGTCGGCGTAGAGGGGTGCGGACGCCAGCAGCGTGTCATGGGTACCGGTGAGCGGCCGTACGCCGTCCAGGAGCAGCACCCGGTCCGCCCGGCGGGCCGGAGCGATCCGGTGGGCGATCGTCACCACCGTCCCGGGCCGGCGCCGGAACGCCTCCTCGACGCGGTGCTCGGCCACCGCGTCGAGGTGCCGGGTCGCCTCGTCGAGGATGACCAGCCTGGCGGGGGACAGATAGGCCCGGGCCAGGGCGATCAACTCCGCCTCGCCCGAGGACAGTTCGGCCGGTGTGAGAATCGCGTCGAGGCCGCCGATCCGCTGCACCGCGCCGGCCATGCCCAGCTGCTCGACGGCCGCGACGACGGCGTCGTCCGGAGTGTCCGGGGCGAGGTAGCACAGGTTCTCCCGTACCGATCCGGCGAAGACGTAAGGATCTTGAGGAAGGAGCACCCGGGCGCGGTGCAGATCGCCGCGCGCGATGTGCTCCAGGGGGACGCCGCCGAGCAGGACCTGTCCGCGGTCGGGCGCCAGGATGCCGGCGAGGACGTCCGCCATCGTGGACTTGCCGATCCCGGAGGGACCCACGACGGCCAGGTGGTCGCCGTCGGCGAGCGAGAGGTCGAGCCGGTCGAGCACCGGTTGCGCGTCCGGCCCGTACGCGAAGGTGAGGTCCGACAGTTCCGCCGAACCGTCCAGGGGCGTCCGTCCGGGCTGCGGATCGGTGCCCGGCGCGGGATGGCGCGCGGCCGTGGACAGGCGTTCGGCGGCCACGGCGAGGCGCAGCCAGGACGCGCCGACTCCCTGGATCAGCAGGCGGACAGCGGGTTCGAGGGTGGACAGCACATAGGCGACCACGCCCACGACGTCGCCGGACGTCATGCCGTGTCGGACCAGGGTCGGTGCGGCGAGGACGATGAGCAGGAGAGGGGCGTGGGCGCCCAGTGCCACGATCAGCCTGCGGACCGCCGCCAACCGCGCGAGGGCCCGCGACGCTCGCAGGTGGGCGTCGATCGCGTCCAGCATCTCGCGTTCCGCCTTCTCCGCGGCGCCGCACGCGACGAGGTCGCGCAGCGCGTGCAGGGTCCCGACGGTGCGGTGGGCCAGGACTTCCTCCGCGACGAACACCGTGCGCTGCCTGCGGACGGTCGCGGGGGCCAGGACGGCGAACACCGTCAGAGCGAGCACCAGCGGTGCGGCGACGAGGGGTACCGCGCCCGGGGCGATGGCGGCGGTGCCGGCCACGACGGCGGCCACGGTGAGGACGAACTGCCACACGAGCATCAGCTGACCGGCGAGCGAGTCACGGACCGCCTCCACCTGGCGGGTGAGCTGGGCGACCGCGACAGAGGCGGAGTCGTCCCGCCGCCGGGGGCCCCGCGCCACCGCTCGGCGCAGGGTCCCCGTGACGACGTCGCGCAGCAGGCGGTCGCGCTGGGGCTCCACGATCTCGGCCAGCGACGGGTAGGTCTGCCGTCCCGCCCAGGCCCCGGCAAGGGTGACCAGGGCGAACACACCGAGCCACAGCGCTGCCGTCCTGGGCCGGTGCAGGAGGAAGCCGTGGTCGACGGCCAGGGCGAGCGTCTTGCCGGCGGCCAGTGCGGGCGCGGCGTGGAGCAGCGTCCACAGGGTCAGGCGCACGGCAGCGGCTCGGCTGTGCGACAGGCTGCCCCGCACCAGGCGCATCGCGCTGCCCGTGATGTCGGCGGGCGGTCGGGCCGTCCGGTCGGGTTCCGGCTGGGGGTGCAGTGTGTCGGCCGTGGGGTCGCCCACTGGCGGTCTCCTTTCGTCCGGTCGCGTCCGCCGTCCGTCGCCGCGGAGACGATGCGTCGCTTCGCGTGGTGACGGCGCGTCAGTCGTCGCCGTCGCGGAACACGCTTCGGTAGGCCGGGAGTTCCCAGAGTTCGTCGTGGTGGGCGAATGCCCGGATGCGCCCCTCGTCCAGCCATGCCACGGCATCGGCGCGGGCGGCCGTCGAAGCGCGGCGGGTCACCATCAGCCGGGTGCGGTCCCGGTGGGTGACGGCCATCGCGCCGAGGACCCGGGCCTCGGTGCCGGTGTCGAGACTGGACGTCGCGTCGTCGAGGATGAGCAGCCGGCTGTCGCGTGCCAAGGCCCGTGCCAGCCCGAGCCGTTGACGCTCACCGCCCGAGAGGGGAGCCTCGGACAGCGGAGTCCGGTAGGTGTCGGGCAAGCGGCTGACGAAGGTGTCCGCCTGTGCCGTGCGGGCCGCGGTGCGCACCTGGTCGGCGGCAACCGGGTCCGCGGCGAGACCGACGGCGTCCTGCACCGTGTCCCCGGTCAACGCCGGGTCGGCGAAGGCGAAGCCGACGGTGCTCCGCAGCCGGTCGGGTCGGATGTCGTCCATGGGCACGCCGTCGAGCAGGGCGAGCCCCGTGTCGGGGACCAGGAGCCCGCCGGCCACGGCGGTGAGCAACGAGGTGCCCGAACCGGAGCGACCGACCAGGGCGACGAAACTTCCGGCCGGGAGCGTGAGGTCCAGCCCGTTCAGGACGGCACGGCCGGATCGGCGCACGGTCACCCCGCGGAGTTCGAGGAGTCCCGGACCCGGCGGCAGATCGCGGGTGCCCGGCGGCTGGACGGGCGTGGCGAGCACTTCGGCGACACGGTCGCGGCCCGCGCGGGCGCGCGCGTGGTCCAGCAGACTCTGTGCCGTACCGAACCCGCCGAGGCCGATGGTGGCGTAACCGAGCGCGGCGATCAGGCCGCCCGCGCTCAGCCGGCCGACGGACAGCTCGTACCCGGCGATGGCGAGCACGGTGATCTGCGTGGCGGGGGCCAGGAGTCCGGTGGCCCAGGCCACGCGGCGCTGGCTGTCCCACAGGGCGCGCCCGCACCGGGAGAGCTCGGGGACAGGGCCCATGACCCGCGCGATCTCCTGGTCGACCGTGCCGGCGGCCGCGATGGTACGGCTGCCCGTGAGCGCATCCACCAGCCGTGCCGCCACCTCTCCCTGCGCGCGCTGGTAGCCCGCGCCCTGCTGTGTCGTACGCCTGAGATGGCGTCGCACCAGCACATAGCCCGCAGGGGCGGTGACGAGGAAGGCGGCGGCGAGTTCCGGGGCGAGCAGGCCCAACGCGACCACGGCGCCCAGAGCCATGAGGAGTTGGGCGACGGCGTACACCACCGCCTGGGTGGCGAGGGCGGCCTCCGCGCCGCTTCCGGTGAGGCGCGCCACCAGGTCGCCCGGTGCGGTCCGGCCCGGCGGGAAGGCACCGGCCGCCATGACGCGCCGTACCATCGCGCGACGCAGACGCGCCGTCTCCTCTGCCGTGGCACGCGGTCCGGCGTACTGCGCCGTCGCCTCGGCGGTGGTGAGCAGGGTGAGGACGGCGGCCAGCGGCAGGAAGCCCGCGCCGGTGCCGTCGGACAGGGCCTGGTCGACGGCCTTGGCGAGTACCGCGGGCAGGACCAGGCTCGCCAGGGAGCTGGTCGTCACCGCCAGCGCCAGCAGGGTGGGCCACAGCCAGGAACGTGCTCCGGGCGTGCGGCGGAACCGGTCCGGCCGGCCCGGCTCGCCCGCCCGGCCCTTGCCGGGCCCAGGGGCCGGCTCGCCACGGCGGTCGCGGTCGCTGTCCATGCGTGCCTCCTCGGTGAGCCGGCCGCAACGGGTCCGGACACGAGACGGAGCCGGTCCGGGCTGCGATGCAGTCCGGACCGGCCGTGCTACCCGGGTCGGCCGGCGGGGCCTGTGGCCGACCCGTCGCGTCCGCTAGAGGCAGAGCAGGGTGCTGACGGTGCTGTTGGTGCAGTTGACCGCGCTCAGCGAGCTGATCACCGACATGTACTCGGTGGTCTCTTCGGGGGTCTCCAGTGCCTGCAGGCCGAGGATCGACATGTTGCTCTCCCATCGCATGGTGTGGTGCTCCTGCTTTCCGGCGATCGCCGGAAATCTGTGGACCGCGGTGCGGTCGTCGCGGCGGACCGCCGCTGTCTTGCGTGGACCAGGCGCTCAGGGCGCCTGCAGGACCGGGGCGGACGCCGGCTTGCCGGCCCGCTCGGCGGTGAGGAAGGGAAGGGCCGGGGTGTCGGCGAGTGCCGAGCCCAGCGCCAGGAGGATGCCGGCCGAGCCGGTGGCCAGGTCCATGGACAGCCGCAGCAGCTGCTCGCCGGGGAAGGCGACGTGGCCCTGGTAGGGGATGAGATGCCAGGCGAGCCGCCGGATGTGCCGTCGGATGACCTGGCCGTGGACGTCGGTGCCGTCCTGCAGCGTGTGCAGCAGCGAGATCAGTCCGGCACGGCCGTTGAACAGCCCTGGCTGGACGATGAACTCGGGTTCCGCGGCACGGCGGATCCGTTCGACGTGCTGTCGCAGCTCCGGGTCCGGACGATGGCGCAGGAAGTCGTGGAGCACGGCGGCGATGCCGGCGCTGCCCGATTCGAGGTACGGCAGCACCCGGGTGCCGTCGTCGACCTGCAGGGTTCCGTCGTCGGCCAGGACGCAGTGGGCGAGGTCCTGCTCCAGCGCCTGTTCCGCGAGATCGAGCAGGCCGGTGTCGGCGGTGCTCTCGTAGAGACGGAGGAAGAACAGGGCGGCGCCGGTAGTGCCGTACATGAGCCCGGTGCGTCGGCCGGGTGTCGGATCACCGCTCGCGTCGGCCGGCTTCAGACGTGCGGCGAGGCGTTCGGCGGTGTCCAGCGCGGCGGAGTGCAGGCGCCCGTCGCCGGTCGTGCCGGCGAAGTGCAGGAGAGTCAGGCCGATTCCGGGGAGACCGCCCGCGAGATCGGTGCCGTGACCGTCCGGGGGATCCTGGAGCAGACGGTCCAGGAGGTGCTGCGCCTGCGGGGCGTGGCCCAGGCGGTCCAGGGCGTAGGCCACGCCGTGGGAACCGATGAACAGTCCGGGCCGGCACGGCTCGCGGGGGACGGCGTCCAAAAGCCACTGGACATGGTCCGGATCGACCTCGGCGCCGGTGGAGTGCAGGGCCCAGAGGACTCCTGCCGCGCCGTAGGCGAGCCCCAGCCCGTCGTGGGTGAACTGGCCGGGGTCGCCCGGGAACAGGCGGTCGGTGCGTTCGGGGGCCGCGCTGGCGCCGATGGCCGCCGTCATGGAGTCGCGCAGGGCGGGCCACATCGCGCTGTCGCCGCGGAGGAGGGCGGTGAGTCCGGCGCGCTCGGGATCTCTGGGGGGACCGGGAGGGTGGGGGGAGGGCAGCCCGAATCGGCCGGCCGCGGCCGTGGTGAGTTCCGC
The DNA here is from genome assembly GCF_900105245.1 of Streptomyces sp. 1222.5. Classification (NCBI taxonomy): domain Bacteria; kingdom Bacillati; phylum Actinomycetota; class Actinomycetes; order Kitasatosporales; family Streptomycetaceae; genus Streptomyces; species Streptomyces sp. 1222.5. The sequence goes on from NZ_FNSZ01000001.1 coordinate 8,377,792, forward strand.
TCTCTTCCCGGGATCCAGCGAGGTCAGCTGCATCAGCGGCATGTAGATCCAGAGCCGGAGCGCGTCGAGGGCGTATTCGTCCACGGCGAATCCCTCGAGCTCCGGGGGTGCAGCGAAGCCGGCCGCTCCGAGTGCCGGTCTGACGAACTCCGCCGCCAGTGAGGCGAGTTCGAAGTCGATGAACGTCACCCGGCCGTCGGGACCGACGATGAGGTTGCGTGGGTGCAGGTCCCCGAAGACGACGCCGCGGTCGTGGATGGCGCGCAGGCCCTCCTCGATGCTCGCCAGGACGGCTTGTGCCTCCTCGCGGTACCGGGTGACCGTCTCCTCGTCCGGATCGGGGTGGACCAAGGGGTAACGCTGCCCGAACCAGCGGTTCAGGGGTTCCCCCTGCACGTACTCCTGTACCAGGAAGTGGTGTTCCCAGGCCGTCAGGTAGTCCAGTGCGGCGGGTACGGCGGGCAATCCCGCCAGCCGGTCGAGGATGTCGCGCTCCCGGCCGAGTCTGAGCACCGCGTCGTCGCCGCGCTGGTCGAGGCCGGCGTGCGGCCGCGCCTCCTTGAGTACCACTTGGCTGCCGCCGCCGACGGGCCGGCCGACGTAGATGCCCCCGCCGTTGGAGAAGTGCAGCGCACGCTCCACGGTGTACGGGAAGTCCGCCATGCTGGCCCGGCTCTGATCGGCGAGGGCCTGGGCGAGGACCGCCGGCACGGGGGCCCAGTCGGGCACTTCGAACACGGCGCGCCGTACGTCCGGGCGGAGGCGGCCCGACGGCTCGCGGAAGGCGAGGACGAGCTCTCCGGTCTCCGAGCGGCAGAACTGCTCGGTGAACCCGCCGTAGCGCAGGTGGAGCGGTCCCTCGCGCCAGCGTAAGTCGCTGAGGATGTAGGGCCCTTGCTGTCCGGTCAGTGCCGCGCCGAGGTCGTGGAGACATCGCTCCAGTGCGTCGTCGCCGACCGGGTAGAGCGTCATGAACTTGCCGCTCGAACCGCGCGAGGCGTATTTCGCGTTCTGCGTCTGCACCAGTGCGGGGCTGCGCAGGAACTTGAACGCCATCCGGTTCTCGAAGCAGTACGCGCTGACGACGGAGAGGATGTGCTCGGCGTTGTCCAGGCATGCGGACACATGGATCTTCCAGCCCTGTTCGGGCAGGTCCAGGTCCGCCGGCTGACAGCCCACCCATACGTCCCTCGCCCTGCCCACCCAGCCGTCGGGTAAGGGCTCGCCGGCAGCGGCGAACTCCTCGACGGTGGCCCAGCGGACAGGCGAGTCGTAGAACAGCTTGTCGGCGTATGAGTACGCCTCATAACGCATGTCCATAGCGACCCCCGATGTGACGAGCTCTCGCGACCACCCACATCGCGAATGACGTTCCCGGTCGCGGACGCCTCCACCGTGTGGTGGCTTCGCCGCTCGCGGCCTCTGATGTGAAGGTAAGGGAGGGGAACCGTGCCGGACAGGGCGCGCGGAGTGTACGCAGAGGGGGGCGCGAGGCCCGCACTCAAAAAGTAAGTGTATGTAAATGCGCCCGTATACTTATTCGAGAGCTGTTTTGGTGATTGTCTCTTCGGTATTCCTGCGTTTCCTGCGCGACGGTGGGCATCAGGCGTCACACCATCGGTCTGGCTTGACCCTGACACGGTGACAAGGCCTTGACTGCCTGGCCGAAGGAGGTGGTCGCAGATGACGATCAGCGCACAGGAATCGGACGCGGAACGAGCTCTCCAGGGACTGGAGGACGGTCGTGCGTCCGTGCGTCTGCGGGCCGCTCTGGCGCTCGGCACGGCGCCCGAGCCGCGCTTCGTGGACACGCTCGTCCAACGGAGTGCGATCGAGCCCGAGTTCTTCGTCCGTGACATGCTGACGTGGGCACTCACCCGTCACCCGGTGGCCGTGACCCTGCCCGCACTGCTTCGCGAGGTCCGCGCGGAGTCCGCGCAGGCACGGAGCCAGGCACTGCACACACTGTCCAAGATCGGGGACCGGCGGGTGTGGCCGGCGATCACTCGGACACTCCTGTCCGACCCCGACATCGAGGTGGCGCGGAGCGCCTGGCGGGCCGCGGTCGTACTCGTACCGGAAGGGGAGGAAAGCGTGTTGGCCACGGTGCTGGTCACCCAGCTCGGGCGTGGCGGACGGGAGACAAAACTGAGTCTCAGCAGAGCGCTGGTCGCGCTGGGGGATGTGCCTCCGCTGTCGGCCGCGACGACGGCTCCCGACCCGGTCGTACGCGCCCACGCACTCGCCACACGCCGGCTGCTGCGCGACCCTGATGCCGGATTCGAGTTCGCGATCGAGGAGGCCAAACGCGTAGTGGCCCTCGGTGCTCCCGACGAGGAGGGACGATAGGACGTGCTGATCGGTGAGGTGGCGCGGCGCTCCGGGGTCAGTGCCCGCATGCTCCGGCACTACGAGTCGCTCGGGCTGGTGCGTCCTTCGGGGCGTACCGTCTCCGGCTACCGGGAGTATTCCGGGGAGGACATCCAGCGGATCTTCCAGGTCGAGAGCCTGCGCTCGCTCGGACTGTCCCTGCGTGAGATCGGACGGGCGCTCGACGATCCCGGCTTCACGCCCCCGGCGCTGGTCGAAGACCTCATCGGCCGGACCCGCGAACGCATCGCGGCGGAGACCGAGCTGCTGACCCGGCTGCGTAGGATCGACGCCACGGACCCCGCGGGCTGGGAGGACGTCCTGCAGGTCGTCGCGCTCCTCCAGGCACTGGAGTCGACGAGCGCCGGCACACGCCAGCGCGCGGCCCTGTCCTCCGTCCACGACGTTCCGGTGCCGGTGGAGGCTTTGGTCGAGGCGGTACTCAGCGAGACGGACCCGAACGTCGCAGGGGCCCTCGGGTGGGCACTGGCGCGATCGGGTGATCCCGGCTCGGCGCTGCTGGCGGAGGGCCTCGGGGCACCGGTGGCCGCGGTGCGGGAACGTGCCGTACGGGCCCTGGCCGAGATTCCCGGCGACCAGGCCACCGCGCGGCTGCGGGACGCTCTCGCGAACCCTGACGTCGTCGTCCGTCGCCATGCGGCCCTGCGCTCGGGACGCGTGGTGTGGCCGACGCGGTCCCGACGCTCGTCGACATGGTGGTGGACGGAAGGAACGACACCGACGCGGCCGACGCGTTGAGCGTGCTGGCCGGAGACACCGAGACGGCGGACCGGATCGCGAGCGGACTCGTCGACCGCCTCACGCACGGGACCACCGAGGCGCCGGCGCGCGGGCGGCTGACCCAGGCCCTGGCGGGCATCCCGGGGACGAGGGCGTCGACCGCCCTCGCGGAGCTGTCACATGACCCGGACCGCGCCGTGGCGCTGACCGCCGCGTACGTCCTGCGGCTTCGCGGTGACACGTGAGGGGGCGGCGGCCGGAAACGCCGTGGGCGCCGGTCCGTGGCGCCTTGCACGGTCGGGACGTTGTTCCGTGGGGAGATCCGTGCCGGCCGGTTCAGCCGGCGAGCAGGAGCAGGGCCTTCTCGGACGGCGATCCGGGCTCGACGGTGTACAGACCGAGCGTCTGATCGGCATCGCCCAGGGGGGTGAACGCCTCGAATCCGAGGGTCAGGTCCCCTGCCAGCGGATGGCGGTACCGCTTGACGCCGAACCGAGGCAGGTACACCTCAGGATCGGCCCACCAGCTGCGGAAGTACCGGTCGTCGGCGGACAGATCACTCACCAACTGGTCGAGCTTCGGGTCGTGCGGATGGTCGCCGGCGTACAGGCGCAGCATGCCCACGATCTCCCGGGCCGTCTCGGCCCAGTCGACACACAGCTCGCGTGCGGCCTCGCTGAGGAACATGTAGCGAGCCATGTTCCATTCCTCGGCCGGACGGGCGTCGAAATCGAGATGCAGGGCGCGGGCCAGACGGTTCGTGGCCAGGACGTCCAGACGATGGCCGAGCAGTAGCGCCGGTACGTCGCCGATGTTGTCCAGCGCCCGCACCAGTCCCAGCCGGGCCTGCTGTTCCACCGCGGCACGGGGGCGCTGCCGAACGCCTTCGACCAGCGCGAACAGCTGGTCACGCTCCGTGTCGCCCAGTTGCAGCGCGCGAGCCACGGCCCGCAGCGCGGAGGGGGATACACCCGTGCCGCGTCCGGCCTCCAGCCGGACGTAGTAGTCGACGCTCAGGCCGGCCAGCTGGGCGACTTCCTCGCGCCGCAGGCCCGGCGCCCGGGGCGGGCCCGGGTGTGCGGGAAGACCGGTCTGCTCCGGCGTGAGGCGCGCCCGGCGGGTCCGAAGGAACTCCCGGAGAGCGGTCTCAGGCGCAAACTCACTCACGTTCTCAGGCTAACGGAGAGGCGGTGGGCACCGCCCGTCGTCATCGCCGTGGCCGACATGGGCGACGGGCCGTTCGAGCGCGACCATGACCGTTCCCCCATGCAGAGGCTGGATGGCGCGGGAGCCGGTCCGATGTGATGTGGATCATGCCCCGCGCGTCACATCCCTTTGTGGTGCCCCCGAGTCCGATGAGCGGACGGTCTTGTTTAAGGGGAAACAAAAGATGAGCAAGCGAACTCTCATGGCTGCGGCAAGTCTGTGTGTGACGGCGGTGATGGCCCTCACGGCCTGTGGTGGTGACAAGAAGCACGACGCCAACGGGGCAGGCGGCTCCGGCTCCGCCACCGCGGAGGCGTTCAAGGGGCTGACTGCGGCTCAGATCTCCGAGAAGGCCCGCGTGGCGATGACGAAGCTGGACTCGTTCAAGGTCAAGGGCGGCATGTCCACCGACGGCCAGCACATGACCTTTGATTTCGCCGTCGCCAAGAAGGGCGACTGCCAGGGGACCTTCACCACAGGGGGTGCGTCCGCGGAGATTCGTCAGGTCGGCGACGCCGCCTACATGAAGGGCGACGAGAAGTTCTGGCAGCAGATGGGCAGCGAGGGCGGCTCCTCCTCGAAGGAGACGGATGCCCTCGTCGAGATGCTCAAGGGGCGCTGGTTCAAGATGCCCGCGCAGGAGGCGAAGGCGGACGACAAGTTCCCCTTCTGTGACATCGGCGCGATGTTCGAGAAGGATGAGAAGGACGGCCACCTGACCAGGAAGGCGAACACCGAAGTCGGCGGAACGCCTGCCGTGACGCTCACGGGGAAGGACGGCGCCGCGACCCAGACCCTCCTCGTAGCCGCCAAGGGCGAGCCCTACGCGCTCAGGATGACTGTCGACGGTGGCAAGGAGCCCGGCTCGTTCGACTTCTCGGCCTTCGACGAGCCGGTGACGGTCACGGCCCCGCCGGCCGGCGACGTCATGGATCCGGAGAAGCTCAAGGGCTGACACCGTCGGCCCGCCGCCCCCTTACGATGCGCGCGGGGGCGGCGGGCCTCGTCGGCGGGATGCCGGTGTCTCCAGGCCGGGGCCGCCCGAGCACGAGCCGCACGGCAGGCATCACGGTCGCCGCCGTGCCCGGGGGAGCGGAGTCATGCCGTGGCGCCGACTCGGCCGCTCGCGAGCCGGGTGTGGGTCACATTCCCGACCGGCGGGCACGGAGCTTGCCGAAGAGCCTCTGGGCCTGGGCCCGGCGGCGTGGATCAGCCGCGGTACGGCGTACCTGTTCGATGGTGCGCTGACCCTGCGGACTCCTCGCGAACTGCTTGAGTCGTTGGAGAACTCCCGGCATGTCACTCCTCTCGTCAGGGGTGCCCTCTCGTCGGGCCCCGCAGCGTTCGCCTACCCGTTGACCGACGGTCCAGCCACTTCCGGCCGAAGGTGAGGCGTCGCGGTGCCGTGCTGCTTGCAGCCCTTCCGAAGCGCACTCGGCAGCGAGGCGCGCTGCCTGGGGAAACGGAGCGGGCGCAGCGGAGAGCACTGAAATGGTTGAAGGACCGCGCGGGACGCGGACGCGGTCCAGCTGCCCGGGTGCAGGGCAGCAGCCGGACACACGGTGCAAGCGTCCCCCTGTCCGAAGGCGAGCCAGGCGTGTTGCCTCCGACCGCGTCCCCTGATTCCTTCGAGACCTGAACGCATGACTGGCGTTCGTCCCCATGTCTTTGATCTACGTATCTACCTTCTGTCTAGAGCAAGGGAATCAAGTCGGTGCAGAACTGGATGAATTGGTCCGCTCGGACCGCTGGGTTCATCATGTCTTTGACGCTTCCGTTCGCCCTCGCGGAGCCGGCCTCGGCGCGCTCCGAAAGCCCTGAGCCGGCCCCCGCCTGCGTCACCATGTACGAAAGCTGGCGCTACACCCAGGCCGCCAACGGCTGCGCGGACACCCTGGGGCTGATGGTCGTCTACCAGGACGGTGCCACCGGCCCGTGCTACACGCTGCCGCCGGGTGCCTTCAGCACGGTCGGCGAGGGGTACCTCGGCCTGCACGGCCATCCAGACCACCTCGCCGTCTGCGCCATCGGCTGACCGGCGCGGGTAAGCCGGCCGTCATCGCGTCGACTTGGCGGCGCCGTTACGCGCATCGCCGCCCCGTGCCCTGAGCGGCGCGCCGGATTCGGTGAGGACGCGGTGCACGAAGCCGTACGACCGGCCGTGCGCCTCGGCTATCGCGCGGATCGACCGTCCTTCGCCGTACTCCTCGGTGAAGGTCTTGGCCAGGTCCTTGCGGGCGCTGCCCGTTATCCACTTGCCCTTGTGCATGGTGATCTCCTCTCGAATCGTCGAGACGTGATCACCGGTTGCCCACCTCGCCGCTCCTCATGCGGCCGAGGTGCGCGCGGACTTCCGACCGGCTGCCTGCGGGCAGCGACCTCGGACGGCCGGCAGCCGTACTGTCCGGGGGATAGCCCCCGGTGTCCGTGGGGGAATGCCTCGGGGGCAGAGGGTGGCTGGCAGGCTTCTTCGGGCGCCGAGGCCGACGAAAGACTTGCGGGCATGACGACTTCCCCTGATGTCTCCGTGGTGCCCGCGTCCGCCTCCGCCGCCGTGAAACGGGGCTCTGCCGGTACCGGCAGTGACTTCGCCCGGCTCTCCCAGCGGATAGCCGCGGCCGGTCTGATGCGCCGGCGCCCCGGTTACTACACGGCCCGCATCGGCCTGGTGGTCGCGCTGTACGCGGCGGGCTGGGGAGCCTTCTTCCTCCTGGGCGACACCTGGGGGCAGTTGGCGGTGGCGGCCTTCCTGGCGTTCGTGTTCGGGCAGGTCGCCCTGCTCGCACACGACCTGGCCCACCGGCAGATCTTCGGGCGGCGCCGGCCCAGCGAGATCATGGGCAGGCTCTTCGGCAATCTCGGCGTGGGCATGAGTTACGGCTGGTGGATGAACAAGCACACACGCCACCACGCCAATCCCAATCACGAGGACCTGGACCCGGACGTCGCCCCGGACATCCTGGTGTGGTCCACGGATCAGGCGCGTGCCAGCCGTGGAGTGGCACGTGTGATCGGCGGCCATCAGGCCCTGCTGTTCTTCCCGTTGCTGACCCTCGAAGGCTTCAACCTGCACGTGTCGAGCCTGCGGGCACTGCGTGCGCCGTACCTGAGGAAGCGCATGCTGGAGGGAACCCTGCTCCTCCTGCACATCGCGGGTCTGCTGTCCGCTCTGTTCCTGGTCCTCTCCCCGGGCAAGGCGATCGCGTTCCTGGCGCTGAACCAGTGCCTGTTCGGTGTGTACCTCGGCTGCACCTTCGCCCCGAACCACAAGGGCATGCCCACCCTCACCGGTGACGAGCGGCCCGACTTCCTGCGGCGCCAGGTCCTCACTTCCCGGAACGTGCGGGGCGGCTGGTTGACGGACGTGATGCTCGGCGGCCTCAACCACCAGATCGAGCACCACCTGTTCCCGAGCATGCCCACACCCCACCTGCGGCGCGCCCGGACCATCGTGCGGCAGTACTGCGCGGAGATCGGGGTGGCCTACCACGAGACCGGACTGATCCGCTCCTACCGTGAGGCCCTGACCCATCTGCACCGGGTGGGTGAGCCGATCAGGCGGCAGCGCAGGGCACGGTGACCCGTCGGGAGCAGGCCGGGACATGCCGCAGCCTGGGCACGTGTGACTGTGTCCGGGCTGCGGGATCGCCGGTTTCGCGTGGCCGTGGTGTCAGGCGGTGAGGGTCTTCCGGAGAGCTTCGAGGCCGTCACGGTAGATCCCGGCGAAGAGGTCCTCCGCTTCGGCGTCGCTCACTCCGTCGGGCGTGAAGCGGCCGGACCACTGGACCTCGGCGACGTCGTCCCGGCCGGCGACCGGGCGGACGCGGAGCGTGGAGAGGTAGCCGGTGACGGGGAAGGGCGCGTCGAGGATGGCGTAGGTGTACGAGCGCTCCGCCTCGCTGTAGGCCGTGAGGCGCTCGGTGATCACGTCGCCGTCGGGGTTGGTCAGACGGCGGACCCGGCCGCCTTCCAGCGGGGTGCTCTGGGGGATGTACGGGAGCCAGTCGGGGAGGGCGTCGAATCCGCCTATGAGGTCCCAGACCTGCTGGGGGGAGGCGGGCAGGACGCGGCTGACGGATGTGGAGGCCATGGTCGTGCTCCTGAGGGTCGTGCCGTGTGTCCGGGTGTGGGAGGAGGGGAGGGGTCAGGCGCCGTGGGGAAGCGGCGCGGCCGGGCTGACCAGGCCGGCGGCGCGGAGGTCGGTCCAGAACGCGGCGGGGATGTGCTCGTCGAGGGCGGCGGTGTCCTCGGTGATACGGCTCGGGCGCGTGGCGCCGGGGATGACGGCGACCGCTGCCGGGTGGGCGAGCGAGAACTGCAGGGCGGCGGCCTTGATGCCGACTGCGTGCCGCGCGGCGAGTTCCTTCAGCCGCCCGACGCGCTCGACGATCTCGGCAGGGGCCTGCTGGTACTCGAAGTGGGTGCCGCCGGCCAGGATGCCGGAACTGTAGGGGCCGCCGACGACCATGCCGACGCCCTGCTCCTGCGCCATGGGAAGCAGGCGCTGGAGGGCGTGGCCGTGGTCGAGGAGGGTGTAGCGGCCGGCGAGGAGGAAGCCGTCGGGCCGCGGCTCGTCGAGGGTGAGGGTCAGCTCGATGGGCTCGGTGCGGTTGACGCCCAGGCCCCAGGCCTTGATGACGCCCTCGTCGCGCAGTCGGGACAGGACGCGGAAGGCGCCGGTGCGGGCCTCCTCGTACTTCTGGAGCCACAGGTCCCCGTGGAAGTCCTGGGCGATGTCGTGGACCCACACGATGTCGAGCCGGTCGGTGCCCAGGCGCTTCAGGCTGTCCTCGATGGACCGCTCGGTGGCCTCGGCCGTCCACTGGTGGACCATCTTGTTGGGGTTGCCGTGTTCGAAGAGGCCGCCCTTCTCGCCGAGGTCGCGGATGGAGGTCTCGTGCTCGTCGAGGATGACCCGGCCGACCTTGGTGGACAGGACGTAGGAGTCACGGGGCTTGCCGGCGAGGACCTCGCCGAGCCGCTGCTCGGCCAGGCCGGCGCCGTAGAAGGGGGCGCTGTCGTAGAAGCGGATGCCGTGGTCCCAGGCGGCTTTCACGGTGGCGCGGGCCTCGTCGTCGGGGATCGCGCGGAACATGTTGCCGAGCGGGGCGGTGCCGAAGCCGAGGCGGCCGGGGATGAGGTCGGTGAGTGACATGACTGTGCCTTTGCGTGGTGTGGGGCGAAACCCCAGGGCGCGGCGGCTCCGTCGACGGGGCGGGCGCCGGGGATGCGGGTGGTCCACGGAGTGGCGCCCATATAGTTGCAGGCGCGCCTTACGTGCGATGACAATACTTGCAGACGCTGGCTATTGCAATGTGCGCTGAATCCTGGGTGGTGGGCGGCGGCCGTGCGGTGGGTATGCAGCGCGTTCGGGAGCCGTTCGGGGGCGCCACCTGCGCCCGGGCCCGCACTCGTGGTGATCGCTCTGCCCGCGGTTCACCCCGACAGCGTGTGGACCAGTTCCGCCGTGGTGACGATGGCGTGCGCGTAGGTGGGGCCGTTCAGCTCATGTGCGGCGCGCAGCATGTCGGCGCTGAAGGCCGCGGTCGCATCGGTGACGAGGGTGACGTGGTAGCCGAGTTCCATCGCGAAGCGGCCCGTGGACTCGATGCAGGTGTTGGCGAGCAGTCCGATCAGGATCACGTGCGTGATGCCGCGCTGCTTGAGCCGGCAGTCCAGGTCGGTGTTGGCGAAACCGCTCTGAGCCCAGTGCTCCGCGATGCGCAGGTCCCCCAGTTGCGGCCGGAAGTCCGGGTGGAACTCGCCTCCCCAGCTGCCGCGGGCGAAGAGCCGCAGGCGCCGCGTCTTCTGCTGGCTGGGATTCGGGTGGTCCCAGCCGACGTAGTCGCCCTCCTCGTGGCGCCGGTGCGGAACGAACGCCACCACCAGGCCGGCCGTGCGTGCGGCGTGGACGACCGCGCGCAGGTTGCGCAACAGGCCCACTTCACTGGCCACTGGAGCCAGGCGCGGCCACAACTTGCCCCCTTCGGAGAGGAAGTCGTTGTAGGGATCCACCAGGAGGACCGCTGTGCGGCCGGTGTCGTAACGGTCCGTCATGACGACCGCCTTCCGGGGGAGTGTGTAGTGATCCACCATCGGCCCCCGCATGCAACCCTGCCCTGAGGCTCGCCGACCGGCCGACACCCGCCCGTGCGGCCCGTGCTTCTTGGCCAATAGTGGTCCACAGCCGCGCGAAGCGGCGCGAATGCGGTACTACGCGTGGAGTGGGATGCTCGGGGGCGTTGGTGGTATATCGACGAGGAGAACGGATGACGACTTCTCACCGGGGACAGGAACTCCTGCGCCCTCCGTCATCACTGCCGACGAGGTGTGCGATGCGCAAGATCATGACAGGAACGGCCGCGACCCTGGTCGCGGCAGCCGTGCTCTGCACCGGATCCCCGGCCCAGTCGTTCGACGGCCCGCGAACCGCCCCGGGAGCGAGCAGGTTCTGCGGCACGGACCCGGTCTCCGGCCTGGCCGTTTGGGGCGACCGAGCCGACGCCTGCGCCGCCGCCCTGGAAGTGGCGAGCGCCTACACCAAGGCCGCGGCCGGCACGCCCAAGGGGCCCGGCACGGTCCGCGCGGGCGGAGCCACGTGGAAGTGCCAGGAGCGGCAGGGAGACCCCAACCCCTATCAGGAATGCGTCGACTCGAGCGACAGCGGCCGCAGGGTCATCCTCTCGTCCTGACCCGCCCTTAGCCCGACCTGGCGCCGGGCGCCGCGCGGGACTGCACTAGGGTGCTCGCTGCGCCGAGTCCGAGGGGGGCCATGAAGACTGTCGCCGAGAAGCCGCAGGTCATCAGTACGCCGTTGAAGATGGCGGCTTTCCGGCGGTTCGTGTCGGCGAACCTCATCTCGGCGGCAGGGTCGGCGATGGCCCCGCTCGCGCTGGCCTACGCCGTCATCGAGCAGGGCGGAGGAGCCGGCTCCCTCGGTCTCGTCCTTGCCACGAACACCGTTCCCACGATCGTGTTCCTGCTCGTGGGCGGCCTCTTCGCGGACCGCCTGTCCCGAAGCCGGATCCTCTTCCTCGGCAACCTGCTGGCGGCGGGCGCGCAGGGCGCTCTGGCCGTCACCGTGGCCACGGGGCACGCGACGACGGCGTCGATCGCGGCTTGTGGGTTCGTCTCGGGAACGGCGGCGTCGTTCATCGTCCCGGCCGCGCAGGGTGCCGTCGGGCAGATCGTTCCCGAGGAGCATCTGCAGCAGGCCAACGCGTTGCTCAGGCTCCCGAGCAACGCGGTCAAGGTACTGGGACCGGTCGTCGGCGGATTGGTCGTCGCCGCGACTGGCGCCGCATGGGCGCTGGCCTGGGACGCGTTCACGTTCGCCGTCGCCGCCGTCCTGCTTCTCGGTCTGCGCCTGGAGGTCCCACCCGGCGCGGCCGCCGGCGCCCTGGCCGACCTGCGGGCAGGGTGGACGGGCTTCTGGTCCCGCACCTGGCTGTGGACCTACACGGCCGCAGGCACGGTCCTCGTCGCGGCCTGGCTGGCCGGCTTCCAGCTTCTGGGCCCCCTTGTCGCCGCCCAGCGGTACGCCGGACCGCGCGACTGGGGCCTGATCCAGGCGGCCTTCTCCTGCGGACTACTGGCGGGAACCTTTGTCTGCCTGCGGTGGAAGCCGTACCGCCTGCTCGCGGTCGCGATCGCCACGAGCGGTGCCCTCGCGCTCCCGTTGGCGGCCATGGCCTGCGGCCTGCCGTTGCCCCTGGTGCTGGTGGCCGCCTTGCTGGCAGGTATCGGGCTCGATGTCGCGATCGTCGCCTGGACCACCGCGTTCCAACAGCACGTGCCTCAGGCGGAACAAGGGCGCATGAGCGCCTTCAACGGTGTCGGGGAACGCCTCGCCATCCCCCTCGGGTACCTCATCACCGCCCTCGCGGCCCAGACGTTGAGCAGTCAGGTGGTGCTGCTGGCCTGTGCCGGCATGATCGCCGTTGCCGCCGTCCTCAACCTCTGTGTCCGGGACGTGTACGGCATCAACCGCCGCACGCGAGAGGATCAGCCGAGCGCCTTGAGCGATCAACGCGAGGTCGAGCAGGCGTAGCGGCCGCAGTCCGCGGCACCACCCGGGCAGCCGGGCCGACCGCCGACTGCCGGGCGGGGTACACGGGAACAGGGCCTGCGCCAGGGGCGCCGCCGGGCACGTACCGCCCATCGAATGGATCGTGCGGCTCCGGACTTCGCGAGCCGAGGGGGACTTGACGGAGGAGAGCCATGGGTGCGGACACGACGACGGGCGGCGCGGTGGACGGCGAGCCGCCTCTCATCACAGCGGTTCGGGCCGGCGACATCGATCTGGTGACGAGGCTTCTCGACGACGGCAGCGATCCCGACGCCCGCGACGCCCACGGAACACCCGCGTTGTGGCTGGCCGTCGGCGCGCGCTCCGCGGCCGTCGCCCGACTGCTGTTCGACCGCGGCGCCGATCCCGGGCAGCATGGTCCCGAGGGCCCGCTCCCGCTGCGCGCGGCGGTCGACTGGGGATCACCGGCGCTCCTCGATGTGCTCCTGGAGGAAAGGATGCGCGGACGTCACCCCAGGTCCGAGCTTCTGGACATGCGGGACCTCGCGCGTCGGTGGCACGAGACCGGGGTCGAGGCAGAACTGCGCCGCCGCACCGGGGCCGAGGGCACCGTGGCCCGTACCCGGGTCCGGGACGACGAGTTCAACAGCGTCGACGAGTGCTCCCTCGGCGGGATGACCGTGCGGGACGGGCACGCGGCGATCCTCACACGACTGGAGGAACTGCTCCGCATCCGCGCCCCGTTCGAGATCCTGATGGACCGCGCGTTGGCCCACCCCGACCTGGACCACACCGCGTGGGGGAGTTCCGCCATCCTGCTGGGCAACCGGGGCGACGGAACGACCTGGGCGTCTGCCGCGGCGTTGCGCGCACATGACGATCCCCGTCGTAGGTTGTTCGGTGCCCATGTGCTGCGGCTGACCCACCTCTTCGACTGGAGCGAGGAGGATCCGTTCGCCGGCCCCGCGCTGGACATCTTCACCGACTGGGCGGCTGAGGAGCCGGACGCCTCGGTGCTCTGCGAGGTGCTGGTAGCCCTCGGAGAACACCCGGGCCGCCGCGCGGAGGCGGCCATCCTGCCCCACATCGGCCATCGCGAAGCCCGAGTACGCTGGGCGGTGGCCCACGGGCTCAGCGCGGCGTCCTCGCCGCCCGCGTTCTCCGGCCCCGCGCGCGAGGCGCTGCTCCAGCTGCTGAACGACCCGGAACCGGAGGTGCGGCAGCGCGCCTGCCTCACCGTGGCCGACGGCAGGGACCCCGCCCTCGCCGACGTCCTGGCCGCGCTGCTGGACGACACCGACCGCCGGATGCAGGTCATCGCCGTGTACGGGCTCGCCCTCGTCGATGACGACCGCTGCGTGCCGGGGGCCGGTCGTCTCGGCCCGCCGCGCCCGGGCCACCCGGAGGAGGAGACACACCTCGGCGCGGCGTGGCGCTACGAATGGCGCCGGGACGGCCGATGACCGTTCGGGCGAGTCGCTTCACCGCACCGGGGACTGCGCCGGAACCCGTGAGGACCGGTGGAAGGCCGATTCCCCCGCGACGGCTCACGACCGGCGGTGCCCTCGTTCCCTCCCCGCCCGGTCGACCGCCCTGTCGACCGGTCGTTCCTCCGGCCGGGGGACGTACAGCAGGGGCCGCCGAGGCTGGAATGGATGAGCAGGTTCACCCATCCCGTACTCGAGAACGACGAGGTCTCCTCATGCTCAACGCCCGACGTCATATGGCCCGCATCGCCGGTATCTCCTGCATCGCCGCACTGGCGGCTGGAGCCTTCGGAGTGGCCGGCGCCGAGGCGGCGCCGATGGTGAAGCAGCAGCCGGCCGCGTACTCCAGCAGCGACCATCACCATCACCATCAGTACCACTGGCGTCACCCGTACTGCCGGCACCACCGGGACAGCTCGTGGTCCGACGACTCGTGGAGGTACGACAACTCCGATCACCACGGCTCCCGGCACGACAGCTCGTACGACAACAGCTCGCGGCACGACAGCTCGTACGACAACAGCTCGCGGCACGACAACTCGGACCACGACGGCTCCGGGTCCGGCGACTGGTCGACGGGCGGCAACACGCAGGGCGGCACCCAGGGCTCCGGAGACGGGAACACCCAGGGAGGTACACAGGGCTGAGTGTCAGAACGGGCCGGCACCTCGCGGAGGACGACGTCCGCGGGTGCCGGCTCCGCGTGGGCCGGTGTGGTGCGGCGCGACATGCCCTGGAAGGACGGCACCCGTCTCGACCGGGACTAACTAGGCTCCACGTCATGACTATTCAGCGGATGGACAACGTCGCCATCGTCGTCGACGATCTGGACGCGGCCGTCGCCTTCTTCACCGACCTCGGCATGGAGCTGGAAGGCCAGGCACAGATCGAAGGCCTTTTTGCGGACCGCACCGTCGGACTCGACGGCGTGCGGAGCGACATCGTGATGATGCGGACCCCGGACGGCCACAGCAAGCTGGAGCTGACCAAGTACCACACCCCAGCGGTGTCCGACGCCGAACCGCGGAACCCTCCGCCCAACACGCTGGGCCTGCATCGCGTCATGTTCGCCGTCGACGACATCGACGACACCATCGCCCGCCTGCGCCCCCACGGCGCCGAACTCCTCGGCGAGGTGGCGCAGTACGAGAACATCTTCCGGCTCTGCTACCTCCGCGGCCCCGCAGGCATCATCGTCGCCCTGGCCGAACAGATCGGCTGACGCGGATCCGCCACGCGGAGCATGTCGGCGGTCACCACCGCGGCTGTGCTCAGGGGCTGATGGCCGGCGCCGGCAGGGGCTTGCCGGCCGGGTCTGCCGGAAAGCCCTCCACGCGGTAGACGGTGGAGTGCCGCGCGTGGAAGCCCAGGCGCTCGTACAGCCGGTTCGCGGCCTCGCGATCCGGCCGTGAGGTGAGGTCCACCGTGCGGGCTCCGGCCTTCTCGGCGATCCGCAAGGCCTCCTGGATGAGAAGGCCCGCAATGCCCTGCCCTCGCGCCGCACCGTCGACGACCACGTCTTCGATCCGGCCCCGCAGACCTGAGGGCAGGGGCAGGAGGGTGAGAGTCAGGGTGCCGGCGATGCCGTCCACCGTCCGGGCGATGAGCACGGTGTTGGCGTCGCTGGTGACCATCCGCTCGACCGCCTCGTGGTCGAGCGGCTCGGCTCTCGACGACAACTGCGGCAGCAGCCGGCCGAAGGCGTCCACCAGTTCCTGACCTGCTTCCCGGGCGATCTCCACACGCACGTCCATGGGCGGAGACTATCCGCCGTGCGACCGACGGCAGCGCTCATCCGGCTCATCCAGGAGTCGGTGGGGTCCTCGGTGAGCAGCCGGCCCGCGGGCACCTCGCGCTTCGTCAGCGGTGGTCGTTGAGCCAGTCGCCCGGGATCAGGTCACGTACGCGGTCCAGGTCTTCCGCCGTTCGGCCGCGGGCCAGAACGGCCATCCCGTCGTCGTCGCGCAGCAGGACGTCCCGGCCCAGGAACCACCGGGTCCCACGCCCTTCCTCGCCGGGCGGACACGCCGGGATCGGCAGCCGGGTGGCATTCGACTCCAGCAGTTCCACGCTGTGTTCGTCCGCGTCGAGGTAGTCGCAGAGCCGTTCGTCGGCGTGCAGGGACTCGGACAAGATGATCTCGACGAAACAGAGGGAAAGACGCTCCAGCCAGTCCTCCCATCGTTCGGCGCGCTTGTCGGCGAGGTCGAGCCGGACGAGCACCGCGGGATCATCGTTCCGAAGGCTGTCGAGCAGGATGCCCCAGGAGGCGGCTCCCTGGTTCTCGTGACGGAAGACCAGGGCCTCCTTGGCGTCGTCGACATACAGCTTCGCCGGGTCGAGCAGCGAATCGTGGTTGCTGGTCAGATCCCGCCGGCGTCCGAACAGCAGATACGCCTCGCGCAACGCCGCCGGCAGCCTGAGTCCCAACCTCACCTCGGCGGCGTCGAGTTCGGCCTGCGTGCATCCGTCGGAGCTTCCCAGGGCCGAGCCGTCCCAATGGGCGGCGAAACCCCGGATGAAGGCCCACGCGCCGCTGCGGCCCTCCACGGCTCCGGCGAGGGCCGCCGCAAGGTTGAACTGGTGTGTCATGCCTGGACGATATCCGTCCCGTTCATCAGCGCCGCCGTCCCCCACCTCTACGACGAGTGGCGCCTTCCGCACGTGCGCCCCGTGGATTGCGGTGGGGCACCCCTGGGGCATACTGACGCCCTCACTGATGCAACAAAATGTTGAAGGAGGCGGAGTTGGCAGCCTGTTTCAGGACGGTCACCGAGGTGGGAGAGGCACATCTCTCCCAAGCAGAGGCGCTGGGGCGTGCCTTCCAGGAGGCGATCGCGCCGGCCACGGTCAACTACGACTTCGGTCATATCCGTGATGCGGCCGCCGCGCTCCCGGACAGCGACATCGTCAAGATGGTCCGCGGTTGGGGGCTCAGGGAGGACGCGCCGATCCTGGTCATGGCGCTCTCCCTGAAGGAGGCGGTCCGTCAGGCTCTCCCGCCCGAGGCGGCGAAGGCCTCGTTCTGGGACACCGTCGAGCGAGGTCTCGTGGACGCCTTCACCGACCTCGCGGCCCAGGAGGGAGAACCGGGTCTGGCCTACTACGAACAGGAGCCGGACCACACGAGCTACTACCGTGACCTGTTCTTCGCGCTCCAGGACGAGGAAGCCGGCGCATACCTGTACGGCGTCGCCTTCTGCACCGATGTCACCGTCGGCCTGGAAAAGACCCGTGTCGGCACACTGAGCCTCACCGACACCGCACCGTTCGCGGTACGGCTCAACGCGATCGTCGTGCGCCAGAAGCTCGCGAACCCGGCCTGAAAGGTCCGCACACCGCGCGGCCCGCCGTCCCGGGCCGCGGCTGTGCGTACCGCCCAGGCGTGTCACCGGCCGGTCCGGCCGAAGTGCGAGGCTCGCTGGGCGAGAACGGTCACCCGTTGTTCCGCCGAGGACCGCAGAAGGTACTCCCCGGAGAATTCCCCGTCGGGGCTGTAGACCTCGAACCGGTCGGCGATCTGCTGGATCGTGAACCCGTTCCGGCCAGGAGCGGGAGCGTACTGAGCCGTCATGGTGGGTGATCCTTCCCAGGTGCGGTGGGGGCGGGAGTGGGGCTACCGACAGTCTTGCCGTGTGCCCAGGCGCCTCCGGTCAGCCGACCGGGGGACCGTACGGGGGGACGCGCTGTCGTCGGTACGGCGGGGCCGACGGGGGGAGCCGGGGGTCTGGACGACAGCCCGAGGAGCGACGGCCGGAGGACCGTCGCCGAGCCCGGCCGTGCGGGCCGCCACGGGCGCGCGGCCTGACCGCCGCTCGCCCCGGCCCACCGGGCTCCAGCGCCGGCACAGCCGCACCGGGGCCGGCGGCCGGGAGATGTCACGGCAGGCCCGGCTGCCGGGCGTGGGGGACCATGACCGTATGGAGACCGGGAGCCCGTCCTTCCGCCACGCGGATCAGGTCCCTGCCGGGCACGGGGGCGGCGGTGAGGTTCCGGTACGGCGCCACGGGAGTGCCGATGACCGCCGGCTGACAGGAGACGCCCCGGGCGGCCGGGGACGGCTGCGGACCCCGACGGGCGTACCCGCGTCGGGCCGGGCTGTGTCCGGGGGTTGCTCGTGCCGAGCATGACCGGGCGTGGTCGCCGGCGTACGGCGGGCCTGTTCGCTCCGGCGGCGGGGAGCCGGCCCGCGGTGGTCGCGGGGTTGGGCAACGGAGTCGCGATCAGCGTGCTGCTGCTGGCCGGTATCGCCGCGGGGAACGCGGCGGCCGGAGCGTGGGCCGCGCTCGGCGCGTACGTGACGGCCTTCACGAACAAGGGCGGCCCCCGCGGACCGCGTACCCGGCACCTGCTCGTCGCCGCCGTCGTCAACGCCGCCATGTTCTGGGTGGGAGTCGGGACGATCTCGCTGGTGCCCCTGACGGGGGTCGTGCTCGCCGTGCTGGTCTTCCTCGCCTCGATGGGCTCGGCGGTCCACCCGGTGCTGGAGCGGCTCGGCACCATGCCCGCCACCGCGCTGCTCGTCGCGGCGGGCAGCACCACCGCCGGGGTGGACATGGAGTACGCCACGCTGCTGGTACTGACCGGGGGCCTGTGGTACGCCGCTGCCACCGCGGTACTCACCCCGCCCGCCCGCCTGCGTGACGTCCTCGCCCACGTCGCACAGCCCTATCGCCTCATCGGCCGGCACCTGACCGCCCTCGCCCCCGGCTCCACCACCCCTCCGGACGCGGTGGGCGACCCTGCCCGCACGCCGCGTACCGCCCACGGCGCCGCCCGCCCGCGTTCCGGCGCGGGCCCGGCACCGCCGAACATCACCGTCGGTACCGTCCATCCGGACACGACGGCTGCCCTGCGCCGGGCCGAGGGTGCCACACGGGAACTGCGCGGCCCGCGCGGTGACGAGCACCTCGCGGACCTGACCGACTCGCTGGTGCGACACGCCGCCACTCTCGCCGACCTGACCACCGCGCTCGCCGCCACCGGTCCCCCACCGCCGGCCGTCCGTGTCCCGTACGCCACTCTCACCGACGCGGTCGGCCGGCAGCTCTCCCAGCTCGCCGACGTCCTCACGCGCCGCCGCCAAGCCACCGACAGCGTCGAAGGCGCCCCGGTCCCGGGGCTGGGACGATTCGAGGAGGCCTGCGACCGGATGCGTGCCGACATGCCGGCCGGCGCCCACACCTACCCGGAGATGGCACGCGCCGGCCGGCAGCGCCGCCTGCTGGACCGCATCACCGCCACCCTCGCCGAAGCCCGGGCCGAGGCCCGCACGCTGGCTCTGCTGGCGGCGACCCCGTTGTCGGCGCCGCCAGCCCGACCGGTGCGCCTGGACCGCGCCCGGCCGCGGGAGGCCATGACCCTGCGATCCGGGACGTTCCGCCATGCGCTGCGGACCACCGTGGTGAGCACCGCGGTGTTCGCCCTCGTCCACTGGACCGCACTGCCGCACGGCGAGTGGGCGGTGCTGGCCGTGCTCCGGGTGATGCGCCCGCAGTACGCCGTCACCCGCGAACGCGTCGCCCAGCGGGTCATCGGCAACGTCGTCGGCGGCACCTGCGCCGCCGTGCTGATCGCGGCCGTGCACGAACCGGCCGCGCTGTCCCTGATCCTGTTCGTGGTCATCACGGTCGGTTTCACGCTCCGGCCGGTCAACTACGCCTTCTGGGTCGTCTTCGGCACTCCTCTGGTGCTGCTGATCGGGGACGTCTCCCACCCCGGCAGCTGGCTGGACGCGGCCTCCCGTATCGCCATGACCCTGGTGGGGACCGCGACCGCCCTCGTCGGCAGCCGCCTGCTGTGGCCCAGCTGGGAGCACCCACGCCTGGACACCGAGACGGCCCACGCCCGCCACGCCTGTGCCGCCTACCTGGACACCACCCTGCGCTCCCTCGGTCAGGCCGGTCCCCGTCGCGACACCGACCCCGGCCCCGACGTGCGTCATGCCCGTACCACCGCGGAGAAGGCCCTCGCTCAGGCGGCCGCCACTTCCCGGCACGCCCACCGTGAGCCCGGCCACGACCGGGCCGCCCTCGACCGCGCGGCCACCACGGTGGACGCCCTGACCACGCTCAACCTGCTCGTCGCGGCCCTGGCCACGCACCGCACTCCCCACACCCCCCGCATCCCCGCCCTGGCCGCCTACACCGACCACGCGGGCCCGGCCCTCGCCGACGCCTCCTCGGAGGAGAGCCCGCGTCACGCCGACGCCCTCGCCGACGCTCTCGACGTCATGTCCCTCCACCTGGAAGAACTCCACGTCCGCCGCCACGAGGAACTGGCCGCCGGCCGTACGGGCGACACACCGGCGCGCGCCGCGATCCGCGAGTACGGGCCCGTCATCGAACTCCTCCAAGCGATCGCCGCCGTCGTGGACGACGCCCGCGCACGGCCGCAGCGGGCGACCACCGCCCCCTGGCCCTGACCGCGACCGGGCCTCGCCCGGCCGGCCGGCCCGTGTCTCCTTCCACCGGTCGACCCTCCGGACGGATGACAGTGGGCCGTGGTCCACCGCGGGAGTCTGGCGAGTGACGCCGCCCGGCGACACACCCTCCCGGCGCACATGCCTCCTCGGTGCACGTGCCGGCGGGTGAGCGGGTCGCCGGGCGGCCGTCCCAAGTCGTACGTCCCCTCAAGCCGCCCTGGACGAAGGAACCGGCCGTGACGAGCACCGTCCTCGACCCGCCCACCACTCCGACGCGCACCACCACGGCTCCGGCCGGGCCGGCCGCATCCGCTCCCCCCGGCTACCGTCGACTGCTGTCCTCCCCGCATGTCCCGCGCCTCCTGGCAGGCGCGGTCGTGGGGCACCTTCCGGTGGCGATGGCCCCGCTGGCGCTGCTGATCGCCGTACGCGCCCAGGGCGGGACCATCGGTCTGGCGGGGCTCCTGGCGGCCGCTTTCGGTGTCAGCGCGGCTGTGGCCCAGCCGGGGTGGGCGACACTGCTGGAGCGCCGCGGGCAGACCATGACCCTGGTGGCCTGCGGACTGGGGTCGGCCGCCTGTTTCCTCGCTCTGGCGGCCGTACCGCCGGCCGGGCAGCCGGTCTGGGCACTGGTGCTGACCGTCGCGGCGGGTCTGTGCACGGCGCCGTTGGAAGCGGCGCTGCGTGCGCTGTGGCCCGAGGTGACATGTGGACCCGCGCAGTTGCGGACCGCGTTGAGTCTTGACGCCTGCGCTCAGGAGGTCGTCTTCATCGCCGGGCCCTTGCTGGTCCTCGCCCTGGGCGTCACCGTCGGCGGGACCGCGCCCCTGGCCGCGATCGGTCTGCTGGGCCTGGCGGGCACCCTGGCCTTCGCCACCTCCCGTCCCGCCCGCCACTGGCGGCCGGCCCCCGCAGCGCCCGGCCCCACCTCCGCCGCTCCCACCGTCCCGGTCCGGTTCGTAGGCCCGCTGCGGTATCCCGGAACGCGGACTCTGGCTCTGGCGCTGCTCTGCGCGGGGATCGCTCTGGGTGCTCTCAACGTCCTGGCTCTGGCGTTCGCCGAGCACGACCACGCCCCGGCGCTGACCACGGTGATGCCGGCCGCGCTGGCCGCCGGCAGTCTGATCGGTTCCTTGGTGTACGGGCGTCTGCGGCGGACCGGCACGCTGGCCGGCCACGCCCGGGTGGCTGCTCTCGGCCTGCTGGCCGGGCTGGTTCCGCTGCTGCTGGAGCCGGCTCCGGCGGCCGCGGTCCTTGTGGCGGTCGTTCCGGGACTGTTCCTCGCTCCGCTGCTGATCAACGTCTTCGCGGGTCTGGACCAGGTGGCGCCGTCCGGCGTGCTGCACACCGCGGCGGCCTGGATGATCACCAGCCTCGGACTGGGGCAGGCCGTCGGCACCGCCCTGGCGAGCACCGCGGCGGGCGCCGTCGCGCCCCTCGCCACCGCGCTGACGGGCGCCGCCGCCGCGTACGCCGTGTTGCTGCTGCGCCGTTCCACCCTCGCCCCTCATGACCTCGTCCCCCTGCGACGGTGAAGAACGCACCGGCCAGGCCCTGGCCGATGACCGCGTACCGCCGCGCATGCCGCGGGCGCGGCCCGCGCGGGCCGGTGGCGGACGTGCGACGCCGGACCTGGCTTCGGATCATGGACTCGACGTGCGGCGGACCCGGCCGCTCGACGACCAGCGGGCCCGCGCTGGGGACGCCCCGCCTGTCGGCCGGTCTGGTCGCCCTTGCCTGGGTGACGCAGTTCCTGGTGGGGACCGACCTGTTCGTGGTGGCACCGCTGCTGCCCGACATCGCCGCCTCCCTGCACGTCGCTCCGGCCCGCACCGGTCTGCTGATCACGGCGTTCTCCCTGGCCTACGTGGTGGCCTCGCCGTTCGCGGGCCGGCTGAGCGACCGTTACGACCGCGTCCGCATCCTGTCGGCCGCGTTTGTGCTGTTCTCGCTGGCCAATGTCGCCACCGCGCTGGCTCCGTCGTTCGGGCTGCTCCTGGCCACCCGGGTGGTCGCCGGTGTCGCGGCGGCGGCCACAGGACCCACCGTGTACGCGCTGGTCAGTACACGTGCGCAGGCCACGGCCCGGGCTCAGGTGCTGGCGGTCGTGGGCTCGGGGCTGCTGACCGCGCTGTGGGTGGGGGCCCCGGCGGGAGCTCTGCTGAGCCGGCACGCCGGCTGGCAGGCGGCGTTCGTCATCCTCGCCGCCGGCACGTGCGTGCTGGCCGTCCCGCATGCCGTCGTCTGGCGGTCGGGCCGCACCACCACCGCCGGGCACAGGGCCGCTGCCGACAATGCCCCGGCTGCCGGCCCATCGGTGCTCAGCGGACAGCGGGGCGGGGGCGTGGCGGCCTTCGCGGTCGCGGTCACCGCGTTGTGGGCGTTCTCCGTCTACACCCTGTACACCTTCCTGGCCGTCGCCCTGCACGCCGACGGCAGGGCGGCCGATGTGTCGTGGCTGCTGGTGGTGTACGGCATCGCCGCCGTCGCGGGTGGGCAGGCGGGTGGCCGGCTCGCCGACCGCGCCGGTGCGGTACGGGTCACGGGAGTGGCTCTCGCCCTGCTGGCCGTGGCCGAGATCGCGGTCGCCCTCGTCTTCCCGACCACCTGGGCACTGACGGTGGCCCTCGTGCTGTTCTCGTCGGCCGCCTACGCCTTCTTCCCCGCTCAGCAGCGGCATCTGGTGGACGCCTTTCCCGAGCGGGCGACGGGGATGCTGTCGTGGAACAACAGCGCCCTGTTCGTAGGACTTTCGCTGGCCGGCGCGGTCGGCGGGCCGGTCGTCCACTCCTACGGCTATCCGCAGCTGTTGTTCCTGGGCGCGGCCGTGGCCGCACCGGCCTGGCTCCTCACCCGCCACCCCCCGGCCGACCGCCGTCCGCGGCGGCCCTGACGCGGCGCGGTCCTGGAACGGCTACCGGGCCGATCCCGAGGTTCTGGCGCAGCAGCGCCTGCGCGGTGGACTCCGCTTCGGTGAACTTGGTGTGTCCTGCGTCGGTCAGGGTCACCTCGACTGTCCTGCGGTCTCGGGCGCGGCGATTGCGCTCGATCAGTCCGGCCGCTTGCAGGCCCTTGAGGAGGTAGGACATCCGGTCGCCCGACTCTCGGACGAACGCCGTCAGCCGGGCGATGGGCACCGGTCCGCCCCGGGCTTCGGCGAGGGCGCCGAGTACGAGGTAGTCACCCAGGGACAGACCGTGCCGTACCCGCAGGTCGCCGTGCAGAAGTCCCAGGGTCCGCAGGATCCCGGGACACCCCTGTCGCGGGGGTGTCTCCGTCGGCTCGCGGTCGATCATGCTTCCTCCCGTGGGGGCGGTCGGTCGGCCGCGGGGCGCGGCCGGACAGTGACAACCCGGTGCCGTGGGGCGCCGATGGCAGGCGGACGGGACAGGCAGCCCTCGGATCCGGACATGGCCGCGTGCCCGCCGTGCGGCGTCGGGCAGCGTCAGTCAGCTGTACCGATACGGGGTAGTGGGGCCGTTGCCCGCGCTCGACAATTGGCCTTGCCCTCCCTCTAACCCGGTGACAGGCTCGGAGCAGGCCAGCAGTCGTACGGCCCGAAACACTCGTGCTGTCGGGCCGCTGCCGCGATGCTTGCGGCTTTCTGCTTCGGGGGAGGCGTCCCAACATGGTTGTCTTAGTCGTCATCGTGTCTTTCGTGATGTGCTGGTTCATCGGCGGCGCGATCGTCCACTACCTGATTCCCGAGGACTATGACTGGCGCCTGAGGGCGCGGCACATCGCCCTTCGCCGCAGCGAGCGGGAGCTGGCCGAAGAAGTGCTGCGTATCGTCCGGCAGCCGGGGTTCAGCGAGCTGACGCTTCTTGCCTCGTCTTATGGATCGATCGGGTTGATGGCCCGGGGCACCAGCCGTTCGCCACGTTTCCGTACCGTTCAGCGACGTGTGTGCGGCGCGTGCAGCTACTGCGTGATCGAGAACCTTGTGCGTGGCCTGCCGGAGGAGGCGTTCGGGGGAGCACAGGGGGGCGCGGACCGTGTGGTCACGGAGTACCGGGAGAAGCTTACTTCGCAGCTGGATGCCGTGCGGGTCCGTGTTTTCCACGGACTCGACCGGTCGGTCACAACCGGAACGGCGCGCAGCAATGTATCGCGATATGTGCCCGCCGACTGTCCGGTTCACTCGCGTATCGCAAGGCTGCCGGAGGGCTGCTACCGACGCGCCGAGGAGGAGTAGGAGTTGTCCACGGGCCGCAACGCCCAAGCTGGCAACTGATAGGCCGCCTGCCGAATACCGCAGGCGCCCGCTGGGCGGCGTGAGGCCGGTACCGGCCCAGCGGGGGCAGCGGTGATGGTGTCTGACGCACGCAGGTGCCCCTGGGAGGGGCGGGACCGCTGGGTCCGGGGGCACTGAGGCGCGCTTCGAGAAGCTCAACGGCCGGCAGGCGCAGCTGTCGGAGGAGCTGCGGCCCCAGGCGTTCCAGCAGGCCTTCAGCTGGCCTCGGACACCTGGGCGGCGCCGGGAGGGCTGACCTGACCATTCCGCCGGATCCTCCGACCTCCAGTTGCGTTCGGGACTGCTTGATCGTTAACCGGGGCACCCACGAAACGATCAGGAGAAACTCGTGAAGCAACGCAATCGACTCGCTGTACTTGCCACGGCGGTGGCAGCCGCCTACGCGTTAACGGTCCCGGGTGCCGGGGCCACCGCCTCGCAGGCCGGCGCGGAGAGGGCCCCGGCGGCCGCCGCCGCGACCGGGCCGTTCCAGGTCAGGAACACCGGTACGGGCCGCTGCCTGGGGATGCCGGCCGGTGACGACCGGATGCGGGTGTGGAACTGCGCCACGGAGGCCTACCAGCTCTGGGACCTGGTCCCCGACGGCCGGGGCCACTATCACATGGTGACCCGCAGGGACGGCCGCTGCCTCGCGGGCTACGCGCAGGGTCCGAGCGGCTGGGCGACCTGGCTGTCCATCTGCGACCCGTCCTTCTCCAACGTCGACGTCGACCCGGCGACCCAGTCCGACCCGGCCCGCATTGCGAACCTCTTCGGCCGTGTCCTCGAGCCCGACCGCGGCTGGAACGGCGCGAACGAGTCGCCGGTCGTGACCAGCGACAACCAGGGACTGCCGACCCAGAAGTGGACCCTCAAGAACATTCGGTAAGCGCCACTTAGCCCCGCGCCAGGTGCGGCCCTCGCTTCGACCCTTCACGGGATAGTGCGTCACACCCGATGCAGTGCGCTCGGGGCCAGGGAGAGGAGCGGGTGCCGCCGTCGCCCGCGCGGTCCGTCCCAGCGCCGTCGGGCTCGGGAGGGTGTGCCTTTGGGTAGCGCCGGGCGCGGCGACCGGTCGGTTATGCCGCTGCTGATCTGAGCATCGGAGTTGTCCGTCCGTGCCAAGTGCCGTGCTCAGCCACAGCAGACACAAG
Source organism: Streptomyces sp. 1222.5 (assembly GCF_900105245.1). Classification (NCBI taxonomy): domain Bacteria; kingdom Bacillati; phylum Actinomycetota; class Actinomycetes; order Kitasatosporales; family Streptomycetaceae; genus Streptomyces; species Streptomyces sp. 1222.5. The sequence continues at coordinate 8,403,437 of NZ_FNSZ01000001.1, forward strand.
CCGCGTGGAACGACACCTACGACGCGCTTGCCGCACCCCGCCCCCGCGACACCACCGCCCTGCGCCGCCGCCTGCTTGCTCCTGTCCGTACGACTACTGTGGTGGCCCCCCTACTGGGAGACAGCGCCCTCGGTGCCCGCGGCACGCTCCGAACTGCGGCAGCTGACCCGCGCACGGCGAGCCGTCGCACGGCGAGCCGTCCAGGCCGTCTGACCGCGCGCCTCGGGCGACCAGGAGCGTCCCCCGTGCAGGCCAGCCCGCGGTCCCGTTGTGGCCCGCTCCGGATCACCAGAGAGAGCGTGCCGGTGCCCCGCGGATACTGTCTCCGCGGGGCACCGACCTGTCAGTGATCAGCCCTGGGTTCCGCCCTGGGTGTTGCCGTTGCCGCCGCCCTGGGTTCCGCCCTGGGTGTTGCCGTTGCCGCCGCCCTGGGTTCCGCCCTGGGTGTTGCCGTTGCCGCCGCCCTGGGTTCCGCCCTGGGTGTTGCCGTTGCCGCCGCCCTGGGTTCCGCCCTGGGTGTTGCCGTTGCCGCCGCCCTGGGTTCCGCCCTGGGTGTTGCCGTTGCCGCCGCCCTGGGTTCCGCCCTGGGTGTTGCCGTTGCCGCCGCCCTGGGTTCCGCCCTGGGTGTTCCCGTTCCCGCCCCCCTGGGTTCCGCCCTGGGTGTTCCCGTTCCCGGAGCCCTGGGTTCCGCCCTGAGTGTTCCCGTTCCCGGAGCCCTGGGTGCCGCCCTGGGTGTTGCCGCCCTTCGGCATGGCAGCAGCGTTCTTCGCCGCGCTGTTCTTGCTGTTGCTGTTGTTCTTGCCGTGGTGCTGCTGGTGGTGGCTGCTGGCGTGCGAGGCGCTGTGGTGCATGGGCGCGGCCTCCGCGCTGGCGACACCGAGGGTTCCGGCGGCCACAGCGGCGATGCAGGAGATGCCGGCGAGGCGGGCGGCCAGGTGACGTCGGGCGTTCAGCATGAGAGATCCTTCGGAAGCTATTCGGGGGACTGGGGCCGGTCGGCCTTTCGTGTCTTCAGTTCAGCCCACCCGGCCGCCCCCGTACGTCCCCCGACCGGCCCACCCACCGGCTGACCCGCCCCTCCACCACCCGACCACTGCTACGGGAGTGCGTCGAGAGTGCCGCGGTCTTCCTCGGCGGGGCCTTGCGCGCTCCGCTCGCTGGACTCCGAAGAGCTGTTCACGAAAGCCCTGACCAACGAGGGATGAGCCTCCGTACGCGACGGCACTCCACCACAGCGGCTTCCCTGTCCTCGAGCAAGGCACGTGCCCCGTCGACGTGCTCGCCCCGCGCGCCGGTGCCGCGTCTCGTGGAGGTCGACGCGGGTGTTGGCAGCGATGTGACGGGGCATTGCGTTGTCTGTCGAGCGAGTGGGCCTGGTGCGCTGGGAGACGGCGAGGACGCCGAGCGGCAGCAGGGCGGTGGCGGCGAGGACGAGGCCGGCCAGGGACGGGCCTCGCAGACCCCCGCCCCCGCGGTCACACGGCCAGCTGACCAGACCGGCCACGCCGACAGCCCTCATCGGAGCATCCAGCATGAGGGCTTCGCCGCTTCCCCGGCCCTGACCAGCAGCCCTCGCAGCACCACCTGGCCTTCGTCGACCATGACGGCTGCCCGGAACCCGTCCCACTTCGGCCTACCCCCCTACCCCGGCAGCAGAGCCGGGTCGGACACAGGGGCGGCGAGCATCAGTTCCGGCAGCGCCCGCGTCACAGCCCCATGCCTTCCACCGAGCCCGCCCGTCGACAAAGCGAGCGTACGCACCCGACTGTCGTCCCGACCATGGCAGGTCAGCGCACTGCAACGTCTCGCCGGGGGCTGTGTGTTGAGCTCCTGGCGCACGTCCAGGTGGCAGTGCAGCCGGACGCCGGGCTGTCCCGGCTCTCGTCTCGTACGGTCTGATGTCGCGGTCGCCCACCGTCCGCAACAGATCTCACCGAACCCGGCGGTGCCGCCGGTACTGCCGAAAGATCGCAACCAATACCGGGAATCAGGCCGCTACGAGCTCCTGCTCGCGGGCCGGCGTTTTTACCTTGGGCTCCTTGTTCGGCAGCGAGAGCCGGAAGACCTTGCGCCACGCGGAGAACACCTGCTTGGGCAGCGGCCCGGTGACGTACTCCAGCTCGTACTTCTCGAACAACGCGCGCACCTTCACCGCGACTTCGGCGTACCGGTTGCTCGGCAGGTCCGGGAACAGGTGGTGCTCGATCTGGTGCGACAGGTTGCCGGTCATGAAGTGCATGGCCTTGCTGCCACTGATATTCGCCGAGCCCATCATCTGGCGCAGGTACCACTGGCCGCGCGTCTCGCCCTGGATCGACCGGCGCTCGAAGACCTGTACGCCCTCGGGGAAGTGCCCGCACATGATTACCGAGTGGGACCAGATGTTGCGGACCAGGTTCGCGGTGAACGTGGCGGCGAGCGTGGTCAGGAACGACGGGCCCGACAGCAGCGGGTGGACCACGTAGTCCTTGAGCACCTGCTTGCGGATCTTGCGGCCCACGTCCTTGGCCCGCGCGCGGAACTCCGGGTTCTTGCGGCGGCGCTTGTGCAGGTTCTTGCCGAGCTCCAGGTCGTACGCTGCGATGCCGTACTCGAAGAAGCAGGCGTTGATGAAGTTCCACAGCGGCTGGCCGAGGTGGAACGGGTGCCACTTCTGGTCCTCGTCGACGCGCATGATGCCGTAGCCGAGGTCGTTGTCCTTGCCGATCACGTTGGTGTACGTGTGGTGCAGCTCGTTGTGCGAGTGCTTCCACTGCTCGGACGGCGAGACGTGATCCCACTCCCAGGTGGTGGAGTGGATCTTCGGGTCCCGCATCCAGTCCCACTGGCCGTGCAGGACGTTGTGGCCGATCTCCATGTTGTCCATGATCTTCGCCACGGACAGACCGGCGGTGCCGATCAGCCACGCGGGCGGGAAGATCGAGAACAGCAGCACGCCCCTGCTGACCAGCTCGAGCTTGCGCTGCGCCGCGATGACCTTACGGATGTAGGCGGCGTCCTTCTCGCCGCGGCTGGCGATCACCTCGTCGCGGATCGCGTCCAAGTCACGGCCAAGCTCCTCGATCTGCTCCGCGGTCAGGTGGGCGGTGGGGTCGATGGCGGTCAAGGTGCTCCTACCGTTCGATGTCGCAGGGGCCCGCCGCGGCGGACACGCAGGTCTGGATGAGGACGCCCGGCTCGGCCTCGGTGATCTCGCCGGTGCGCAGGTCGCGGACGGCGCCCGCCTTGAGCGGCGTGACGCAGCCGAAGCAGATGCCCATGCGGCACCCGGAGGGCATGAGCACGCCGGCCTCCTCGCCGACGTCCAGCAACGGCGTGGCGCCGTCCGCGTCGACGGTCTTGCCGGTGGCGCTGAACGTGACCTCGCCGCCGGCGCCGGCGACGACGACGCTGGGGCGGAAGCGTTCGGTGTGCAGGCGCTCTCGTACGCCGTGCTCGCTCCAGTGCCCTTCGGCGGCGTCGAGCAGGCCCGCGGGCCCGCAAGCCCAGGTCTCGCGCTCGGCCCAGTCGGGCACGAGTTCGTCGAGACGGGCGATGTCGAGCATGCCGTCTGTGTCGGTGTGCACCTCGGTGAGCTGCAGCTTCTTGTCCGCGACCAGGTCGTGCAGTTCGTTGCGGAAGATTACGTCTTGCGGCTGCGGCGCGCAGTGAACCATGACGACGTCGTTCAACTCGGTGTCGCGCAGCATGCCCATCACGGGCGTGATGCCGCTGCCGGCCGTCAGGTAGAGCACCTTGGCGGGCTTGGCCTGCGGCAGCACGAAGTCACCGGTCGCCTGAGTGAGCTGGATCAGCGTGCCCGGCTGCGCCCTGCGGACCAGGTGGTTGCTGACCTTGCCGTCCGGGATCGCCTTCACGGTGATCGTGACGCGGCCGTCCTGACGGTTTGTCGGCGAGGTGATGGAGTAGGCACGCCACAGGCGTACCCCGTCGACGTCGACGCCGATCCGCACGTACTGACCGGCCGTGTGGCCGCTCCAGCCCCGTCCTGGCCTGATCACGATGGTTGCGGCGGCACCCGTCTCGGGGTGCACGGCCTCAATGCGCCCACGCAGGTCAGCGCCCGCACGCAGCGGGCTGACCAGGTCGAGGTAGTCCGACGGCAGCAGCGGTGTCGTGACCATCTCCAGCAGTTTCCACGCCCTACTGCGGAGGGCTGCACTCGTCATGACTCCAGCTTGCTGCGCCTCACGGCGTAAAGTCCTGACCGCAGGACGTAAAGCTAGTCAGCCGAATTGTTCGCAGGGAACAAAAACGTGAGCCATGCAATCCAGAGGGCCAGCGAACTGGCCCTGGATGAGACGACGGTCACCGCACTGCGGGCCGCGCTGAAGAGCACCGCGGACGAGGTCGTCCAGGCGATCATCGACGAGGTCCCTCCCTACGCCAACGCCCTGTCGGGCCACATGGGCGCCACCATCCGCCGAGCGGTCCGCACCGCCCTGGGGCACTACCTGGACCTCGCGAGCGGGAACGCCACAGGCGGCGACGCCGGTGACGCGGCCTACGAGTTGGGCCGCGGCGAGGTACGCGACGGCCGTTCGATGGACGCCCTGCTCAGCGCCTACCGCGTCGGCGCCCGCGTGGCCTGGCGATGCCTGGCAGCGGGTGCCGTACCCGCGGGCCTGCCCGCCGCCGAGGTCGCCAAGTTCGCCGAGCTGACCTTCGCCTACATCGACGAACTCTCCGCCGCGAGCGCCGCGGGCCACGCCGACGAACTGGCCGCCCGGGGCCGGGCCCACGAGCGCCACCTGGAACACCTGGCCCGCGACCTCCTCGCCGGCGCGAGCCCGGACATGCTGCTGGCCTCTGCTCAACGGGCCGGGTGGCAGCCTCCCGTTTCGCTGACCGCGGTCCTGCTGCCCGCCGCCCAGGCCCGGCCTGCCTACCGCGCGCTCGACCCAGGCACCCTCGTCCTCGACGATCTGCCGGACGCCACCGGTGTGCTGCTCGTCCCCGATGCCGACCGATCACATCTCTTGCGGCAGCTGACCGACCGCACCGCCGTGGTCGGCCCGGCCCGGCCATGGACTCGTGCGTCCGCCTCCTACGCACGAGCCGTACGCGCGCGCTCCCTCTCCTCCGATATTCGCGACACCGAGGACCACCTGCCCGAGCTGGTGCTGAGCGCCGACGTGGACGCGTTCGCAGACCTGCGTGCCCGGGCCCTCGCACCGTTGCGGACCTTGCCTGTCGCGACCGCACGGCGGCTGGAGGAGACGTTGCGGGCGTGGCTGCTGCACCAGGGCAGGCGGGATGAGGTGGCGGCGACGTTGTACGTCCATCCCCAGACCGTCCGGTACCGGATGTCGCAGCTGCGGGAGCTGTTTCCGGATCTCGCGTCGCCGCACCGGGTCCTCGAACTGACGCTGGCGGTCGGTCTTGGGGTCAGCTGACGCGTTCTTCGACCGTCCAGGACCCGCATCCGCGAGCGGTCCAGGAATCGGCCTCGTCCCCGGTGCCCCCACGCCGTTACTACCTTTAGCTGCCCCACACGGAGACGCTGCTCCGGCACGCAATGAAACCCCGCACACCGCACACCAGAGTTACTCCACGCGCACCGTCTGGAGCAGACCACCTCACCCTTTGCCAGGCTCGCGCCGAAGGTGCCCAAGTCGTTGACCTGGGTGTCCACATCGCGGGTTCGGGCGACGACGCCCCCGTTGTCCGGGAGCGCGGCGTGTGCGTCGCGGGCCCGGGTGTTGTCGCGTGCGTGGAGCGCCACCGTGTGGCCCTGCCGCAAGAGCAGTTGGGCGGCCATCAGGCCGAGGCCGTCGTGAGTATTTCTGAAGGGTTTGGACCCCGGCCAGTCGCTGGTTCGGGTCGCTGGCCCGATGGCTGGTGGTGACCTTGAGGGGTACGGCGAGCGGCGGGAGGAGGCGATGGAGACCTGTCGCGCACCGGCGCCAAGGCCTCGCCCACCAGCCTTTCGTTCGCTTCCCCGTACCCCTCCGCGGTGTCGAAGAGCGTCACACCGCGCTCGGCGGCCGCCCGGATCAGCTGATGGCCTCACCCGTGTCCGCGGCCGGGCCGTAGCCGAAGGTCATTCCCATGCAGCTGAGCCCGATCGACGACACTTCGAGCCCGCTGTTTCCCAGTTCACGCTTCTTCATTTCGTTCTCCTTTCAAGTGGCCACGAGCGAGGACAACGCCCTGGCGGGTGTGGGTCCTGATGGTCGGTCCGCGTGGTCGCACGGGGTGTTGCTCCAGACGGGTCGGCGCGGGGTCAGCTCGAGTCGGCGCCCTCGGCGATGTTCTTCAGCTGGGTGATCGCGGACATCGCATTGGGCCAGCCGGCGTAGAACGCGATGTGGGTGATGGCCTCGACCAGCTCGTCCATCGTCACCCCGTTCTCCAGCGCCTTCGGCAGGTGGAAGGCAAGCTGGTCGGCCCGGTAGAGGGCGACCAGGGCGGCAACGGTGATCAGGCTGCGATCCCGCTGGGACAGGCCCTCGCTCGCCCACACCTCGCCGAACAGGACGTCGTCGGTGAGCCGGACCAGTTCGGGCGCGAAGTCGCCGAGCGGCTTTGTGCGAGGTCTCCTCGTCCACCGCAGGCAGGGACACCTGAGGCACGGCGTTCCGGGTGGCGCGTATCGCGGCGAGGACGAGCAGGGGAATCAGGCCCAGGTCGGCCATGACCGCGCCGACCACCTCCGGTCCGGTCACGCCCAGGAAGGTGTCCAAGGTCCTGCCCGCCAGCCAGGAGACGAGGGCGATCCCCATGTTGAAGGCCGACACCGTCAAGGCAGCGGCGAGGGCGGGCGAGGAGTGTCCGAAGCGCAGGGCCAGCGGGGTGGCGATCGATGTGATGCCCAGGCCCGTCACGCCCAGGAACACCACCAGGACGAAGGTCGCCGCAGGGCCGGTGGACAGCGGGACCAGCAGGAGCAGCACCAGCACCGAGGCGACGGAGGTGGTGATGAACGGGGCCAGCGGCTTACGGTCGCCGAGGCGGCCGGTGATGTTCGTGCCCAGCAGAGCACCGACGCCGAAGCCGACCAGGACGAGCGGTACGGCTCCTTCGGAGATCCCGGTCCGCTCGGTGAGCAGCGGAGAGATGTAGCTGGACGCGGCCATGAAGCCACCCGTGACGAGCTCGGTGGCGGCAAGGATCAGCCACATACGGCCATGGCGCAGTACGGCGAGCTGGGAGCGGACGGAGGGGGTCACCTCGGCGCGTTCCGCGGCGGGGATGAACCGGCCGACGACCAGCGCAGCCACGCCCGCGAGGGCGGCCAACGCCCAGAACGTGCCGCGCCAGCCGATCGCCTGACCGACCCAGGAGCCCAGCGGCACACCGGCCACGACGGCCAGGCTCATGCCGCTCATCATCACGCCCATGGCGCGGGAGGCGGCGGCCGGTCCCGCGGCGGAGGTGGCCACGACCGAGCCGACGGAGATGAAGGTACCGGTGGCCAGCGCGATGATCACACGGGCCGCGAGCACGATGGTGAAGGAGGAGCTGAGAGCGGCGATCACGTGGCCGACGGCGAACACGGCAAGCGCCAGGACCAGGGTGAAGAGCCTGGGCAGGCGCAGCGTGGCGATCGAGATCGTGGGCGCGCCCACGATCATGCCGACCGTACCGAGAGCCAGCAGCGGGACGACGAACGGCAGCCTGGCGGGCTTTTCTCGGTGAGAAGACATGCGGAGGTAGAGCGGCGAAACGCCGGTGGTTGACAGCCTGGCTCAGATGGCGGCGACCGTGAACGGCTGCGCCCGGGCGTTCATCACGCTGGTGGATGATCAGCGTTCCTTCTGGAAGTCCTGCATCGGCGTCGATGCCGCAGGTGCCGGTCAGTGGCGGAACCCGGTGTCGGAGAGCTTCTGCTACTTCCTCGTCGGCCTGGCGGGGGAGCGGTTCACGGTCGAGGACGCGGCCGACGATCCCCGCGCGCGGGATCACCCGTCGGTCGGCCCGACGAAGATCGGCACGTGGGCGCGTGTGCGTCATCGACGAGAACCACGCCGGGGCCGCTTGGGCGGTACCGGGCTGGTGGCTGTGTCAGGCGGCGAGGGCTTCTCGGAGGCTGGGGCAGCAGTCGATGACCGTGTCGACGCCGACGATCTGCAGGGTGCGCAGCACGGACTGCGTCACGCCGGCCAGGCGCAGCCAGCCCAACGGGGTGAGGTCGCGGTGGGCGGCGAGGAGGACGTTGATGCCGCTGGAGTCCATGAAGGGCACGTGCTGCATGTCGATGACCACGCGGGGTCGCTCGCCGAGCCCGGCGAGATCGAGGGCCTGGATGAGGGGGCCGGCGCTGGCGTGGTCGATCTCGCCGGTCACGACTACCACGGTGACGCCATCGGCGGCGGTGGAGGTCACCTTCAGCGGTTGGGGCTGGTATGGGTGCTCGGTCTCCACGACAACTTCCTCAGCATCCTCGACGACCACTACGAGCTGGCATTTTGCCCGAAGCGATGCCCGGCATCGTACGAGGAGACGCTGATGTGTGGCATAGGCAACAGTCCACGAACACGGTTGCATGGACGAGCCGATCGCGGGTATCTGCGTCTGGATATATGCGGTAGCAGAGGCGGCACGGATGGAACGAGTCTGGCCGGGCGAGGACAGCACGACGCCCTTTTCATATGACGCTCCTTTGAGTGCCACGCTGGCTCTGGACGGCCACGGTTCCTGCATCGCCGAGGCCCGCCACATGGCCGCCGGCTTCTTGATCCGGATGCGTGCCGAGCACGACGTCGCCGTCTCGCAGCGGGCGGTGGAAGTGACGCAGCTGGTGGTGAGCGAGCTGGTCACCAATGCGCAGAAGTACGCCGCCGGACCGATTCTGCTGGACCTGCGGATCGCCGGTGATCTGGTGGAGGTACAGGTGTGGGACTCCGACCCGGTCCTGCCAGTGGCGCGGGCGGCTGATGCAGGGCGTGTCGGGCAGCACGGCCTGGAGATCGTCATGGCCCTCTGCCAGGGCTTCGAAGCCATGCGGGAGCCGGTCGGCAAACGCCTCACCGCTCGCCTGGCTCTGACAGAAGACCCGCTCGGCAGCCGATAAGCAGCCGATAAGCAGCCGTCTCGGGCGACCTGACGGTGCTGCGATCGAATCTTCGGGCGAGACACTGCTCATGGTCACCCGCTAGCGCTCTGATCAGGTGAGCGGCGATGATCAAACGCTCCGCCTGATGCAGGGACTGCGCTCCGAACTGCTGGCTGCAGAGACCCGTACCGCCCTCGACGATGTCCCCACCGCGTGGCCAGAGACGACCGGGCATGTGGCCCCGTTGGCGGCGCTCTTCGTAGCCTCTTGCCGTCGTGGCCGTGCGAGGGCTTGGGCGTGCGGCCGGATGCTGGCTGGTGAGACGCTGGGTCCATGGTCGAGCGTGCCGTACGCGTGGAGGTCCCTCGCGGCTCCGGAGGGCGTCGGGTGTGCCTTGGTGACGAGGTTCTGGGCACGGCGCACTCGCTGCACGAGCTGACTCTTCTCCTGCGGCAGGCCGGTCTGGGCGGGGATGAGGTGGACGTCGCCGAGTCGGACCTCATCGAGTGGCACGGCGGAGGTCCTGAGGTGTGGCCGCACCAGGGCGGTGGGCCGGAGTGCTGGACCGTGCCGGGTGAGCTGCCTTCCCTGCTGCGGTACACGAGACGAGCCTGACCGCGACGACATCCTGATGTTCCGCAGCCCGCGGCGGCTGACCCGTCCAGCGAGCGCTGCTGTGAAGGTGGGCACCGCCTGCGCCCGCTGCGCATCGGACGCCGGACTGATCGTGGGGGCCGGGCTGCTTACCTGGCACCGTTCGAGGGGTATGCGCAGTTCATGAGGTTGCTGACGGGCCTGCAGAGAGCTGACCGGAGTCTGACCCGGCAGGCGGCTTCCCGTGTCCCGCGCGGGTTCGGCAAGGCTCTGTCGGCGGTGGAGGAGGCAGCGGAGGGCACGAAGCTGTGGTGGGCGGCTGCCGCCGCCATGGCCTGGCTGGGCGGGCGGCCAGGCTGCAGGGCTGCAGCGACCGGGCTGGGGGCGTTGGCAGTCGCGCAGTTGGCGGCGAACGGTGTGTGCAAGCAGCTCGCCGATCGCCCCAGGCCACCGGTGGAGTGGATTCCGCACGGCGAGGTTGCCGACCGCCCCGACTCTTCCTCGTTCCCTTCCGGCCATTCCGCGGCCGCGGTCGCCTTCACCGCCGCCGTCACCCCTGCCTGGCCGGCCGCGGGCGCCCTGTGTGCGGTGCCGGCCGCCATGGTGGCCCTCGAACGCGTGCAGTCGGGCGCCCACTACCCCAGCGACGTCGTTGCCGGCGCCGCCATCGGTCTGGCCAGCGCCTGGCTCACACGTCGCGCCTCAGCTGTCTGTCTGCGCCGCCGGTCATAGCCCGGGCCGACGCGAGCCCAACGCAGGCTAACGGCTCGCGCCCACTCGTCCAACGGCCGACTGATCGGCCGACGCTGGCCGTTTGCTACAAGTCAAAAGGGTTATTCGGGATGTGCGCTTCGGCCCGCAGGCGTCCGCCTCGCGGGTCCGACAACGGCTGTCGGCCCTCAATCCGGCAGACCGGACGGCGCCCGTGCGGCGAGCCCCAACCACCAGCACTGGTTCAGGCCCCGGCGAGCCGGCACTCCAGGCCCGGCCTCCGTGGTGCAGGAGGGATTCCGCATGCCGGCCAGTCCTTCGATGAGCCCCTTCGTTGCGCCCACCGCGCGCACAGCTCCCAGGCGGCACGGCCACGAAGACGCCCCCGACACCGCTGCCCTCTTCGCACGGCTGGCAGAACTCGGCGACGGACCCGAACGCGACGCCGTGCGGGAGGAGCTGGTGACCGCGTGGCTGCCCATGGCCCACCGCATCGCGAGCCGTTTCCGTGACCGCGGCGAGTCCGCCGAGGATCTGCGCCAGGTCGCCGCGATCGGCCTGATCAAGGCCGTCAACCGTTTCGACCCCTCACGGGGGGCCTTCGAAAGCTACGCCGTGCCCACCATCACCGGCGAGGTCAAACGGCACTTCCGTGACTGCCTGTGGGCCGTGCGGGTGCCCCGCCGGGTGCAGGACCTGCGCAACAAGGTGCGTCTTGCCCGCTTCGAGCTCCTGTGCGCACCCGGCGGCCGCGAGCCCACCGTTGCCGAACTGGCCGCCTACACCCGTCTGAGCACAGAAGAGGTGGCCACCGGCCTGGAGGCACTCGACAGCTTCAGCACCATCTCCCTGGACAGGGAACTGTCCCCGGCCGACGACAGCCCAAGCTTTGGCGACGCACTTGCCGCAGAAGACACGTCCTACGACCTCGTCATCGACCGCGAGAGCGCCAAGGACGCACTGCGCCGATTGCCCGAGCGCGAACGGGCCATCCTCTACATGCGCTTCTTCGAGGACATGACACAAACCCGCATAGCCGAACAGCTCGGCATCTCCCAGATGCACGTCTCCCGCATCATCAACCGCTGCTGCGCGCGCATCCGTGACGAGGCGCTGAACGACCCCCACGGCGACCCCGTCGTGCAATGACACCGAAATCGTGCCACCGCCGCGGCACGGTGGCACTCTGCGAGGGCTGCGGTGGTTGATCAGTGGATGAGCGGGGCGGTGGAGCGGGCGTGGTCCCACATGCCGTGGAGTTGCTGGAGAGGAGGCATCCGGTGAGAGCGGGCACCGCCCATTGCACGCAGGCGAGGTGGCGCTGGGCTTTGTGGCGCTGGGGTGCTGGGCCGCCATCTCGAGGTCGTGGGGGTCGACGGAGGTGGCGAGGTCGATCTTCTTGCCGAGGATGCGTGCGTAGGCGGTGGCGGCCAGCGCCGCGGCGGTGACGACCGTCTTCGCCGCGGAGGAGGCGGCCACGCCTTTCTGCTTGGCGAGGCGGTGGGCGTTGACGGCGAGCAGGCCGCCGCCGTACAGGTGGGCGCCGATCGCGGCGGCACTGACCGGCATCCACTTGGTCCACCCGGCCGACGCGATGCGCGCTGCGGGGAAGTCCCCTCGAGACCATCGAACCCGTGAAGGTCCGGCAGCACCTCAGTGGGAGGAACGCTTCGATGGGCGCGCAAAGCTGCGCGGGCCAGGATGAGCGTGGGACGACCTGGTTCCGCACCTACTACGAGGCCGATGACGAGGGCTGGGCCACGCGTCACGTCGAGGTCCGGGGAACAGACGCGCGGCCGGTGACGGCGGCCTCCCTGGAAGAGGTGCTGCACTTGCGCAACTTGGAAACTCGCAGGTCAGCGACTCAGCGCACCTTCGGTGCGCGCCGGGGGCGTGGTAAAACCCGTGGCGCGCTGGAGGTGCTTCTGTCTGCCCTGACGGCCATCTGCACGGGTGCATCCTGTCGTCACCGTTCCGTCACAAGTAGTCCCCGCACGGAACCCTGCCGCTCTCCCGCCCTGTCTGCACTCACGTACCACGACCACGCGTACCGCGGGGCAACGACCGACGACCGAAACCCGCGGACGAGACGACTCAGGGGGACCACAGCATGCGGCACAGCAACGGCATTCGCAGGGCGGCTCTGGCGACGACGGCGGTCACGGCCGTCGCGGCGGCGGTGACCGGCATCCTGCCCGGCACCGCCATGGCGGCGAGCACCACCACCTCCACCCCACCGCCCGCCTGCCCGGCCTCCGCCCTCCAAGTCAGCGCCTGGCAGGCCGCCCACCGGCCCGTCGGGACCGGGACCGGGGCGGCGGTCGTGCAGTTCACCAACGTCTCCCGGAGGACGTGCGTCCTGAAGGGCCATCCGACGGTCGCGGGCGCCGGCAACGGCTCCCCCGCCCACAACACCCCGCTCAAGGTCACCCCCACCGGCAGGGCGGCCACCGTGACGGTCCGGCCGCACGGCAAGGCGTGGGCGAAACTGACCTTCGTCCAGGTCCAAGGGGAGGCCGACGGCTACTGCGTGTCGGGCAAGGACCCGGTGACGTATCCGACGATGGTCATCGGGCTGCCGCACTCCGGGAAGCACCAGGTCGCCCTGAACGACGGGGTGTGGGCCGAGTGCGACAACAAGGTGACCGTCACCCCGGTCTCGGCGGTCAAGCCTTCCTGACCCCACGGTCCCCATAAAACGAGCAACCTGCACGACGATCGCAACGCTCTGACCTGCTGTTATTTACGCGACGGGCGATTACGGTGATCATGCCGATCCGCCGGCGACGGACCGCAATGAACAGCAGTACGGCGATCTCGCCGACGCCCCCTTGGACGGCTGGCAGATGCAGCCCAGGCGGCAGAGATCTCCGCGGAAGAGTTCGAGCAGCTGTGGGCTGACACACGGCGAGTCCTGGGCGGACCTGCCCGACCTGACGCGCTGAGGCCCGCCGGAGGTTCCGTCGCCTCGCACGACGCCGGCCCGGCGTCGTGCGAGGCAGAGCAGTGCATGGGTGTGGTGGCTCGCGACTACGGGATCCCTGGCCCGGGCCGGTGGGGATGCCGCTCAGCGCCCGGCTGGATCGGGGCCGCGGGAGGAACCGGCGCCGGGAGCCCGGCGGAGCGTCGCTCCGCCCGGCGGGCGACGCCCTCGTGCAGGCGGGCCGCCATCGCGTGGATGTCCGCCTCCCGGCCCTCGAACGGCGACGCCGTCTCCGCACGGCGTGGGCCCTGCCCGGGCAGCAGGTCACCGAGGTCGCGCTGTAGCGGGCCCGGTAGGAGACGCCGACGTCCCGCTGGTAGGCCGGTTTTGATCGCGGCGTCCAGCGGCGGGCCGAAGACGGCGCGGTGCGTGCGCCACGGCTGCTGCGCCTGGCGCCAGGACATGCCCGCCAGATGGACGTCGATGCCGGGGGAGTCGACGAAGGACACCCACGATGCCTTGACGTCGTGCAGCGGCAGATCCGCGCCCTCGGAAACGCGTACCTGGAACGTCAGGTGAGTCTCGGGCGGCCGCGCGCCGGTCTGGGCGCGTTCGAGCGCGGCCCGCCGGCCCACGGGAGTCCCCCCGTCCACCTCGATGGGCGGCGTGTCGAAGAGACGGTCGTGGGCGAGTTCCTCGAACGCCGCTCGTTCGGTGCTGCTCCAGGCGGAGTCGTGCGGCAGGTTGCCGTAGCCGACGTGGTCCAGTAGCAGCTCGGCGCCGTCGCGGCGGCTGTCGTGGACGATGCGGTGCAGCCCGGGCGGGAGCACGAGCCGCAGGGTGCCGTGCATATCGTCCCGCCGTACGTCCGGTCCCTTAATGTCCGGCTCACGGAAGGCGGGGGCGTAGCGGCGGGCCTCGGCCTCCAGCGCCTCGACGTAGCGGTAGACGTGCTCGCGGTGGCCGTGCCCTGGTAGCGGTTCTGGTAGGTGTTGCGCGCCCGCTGCCCGGCGACCTCGAAGTAGGCGGCCCATTCGGCCGGGGCCTGTTGTGCACGGTGCGCTCGGGCGCCGGCTCGTCATAGCGGTCCCACCACAGCGTGCCCTGCGGGGACCGACCGCCGTGGTTGCTCCACGCCGTGGGGTAGGCCGCATACAGCGCGTCCATCATCACCGACGCGAGCCCCTGCCGCCGAAAGCCGGGCTCGACCTCCAGATCGGCGACGCCGACCGCCTGCTGATCGGGGTGCACGAACACATCGAGGTGCCCTGCGTGAACGCCGCCGACCAGGGCGAGGATGCGGCGGCCCGACCAGGCGCCGCCGTCGTCAGCGGACTCATGGGCCATCAGAGGTCGCTTCTCGTTGACCTAGGACGAGCCCGTTCAGAGGTCACAGTTCGTGCGGCAGACCCCACCGCCGGACTCGGCGGTCGCCCGCCGGCTAGCCGCGTGAAGAACGCTTCAGGCCAATCCAGGTGTGAGGCGACCGCAGCTACTGATCGGTAACAAGATTGGCAAAGAAGTTTGTCCTTGTGGTCTTTAATCGGCGAAGACGTCACGATCGAACCTCAGATCAGGCTCAGCAAACAGTGTTCTCATATCGGACACACGGGTTCCATATTCGGACACGCGGGGTGGTTACTGGAGTTGTATGTTCCGATTGTGCCGGTGAGCTGGGCTTTCTGCCATGGTTCGATGTGCGGCGACGCGAGCAATGACCATGACTCGCCTGCCATTGGGGGAACCAATGTCTTCAGTCGCACAACGGCGCGGTACCACCGTTGCCGTTCAGGTGCTGAGTACGATCGTGCTCACCGCCGGTCTGGCAACTGCCCCGCAGACCCTGACCCCGGGTCATGCGGCTTCCGCAGCCGACGCCACCTCTCCGTGCCCACTTATGTGCTCGAGCCCTCCGGCAGCGGCACGGACGCCAGCAAGCGGGTCCTGCACAAGTACATGGAATGGGGCCCCAGGAGCGCGGACACCGACCTCCTGGACACGCAGTACACGGCATCCCTGCCGGCGACGAGCAAGGTGTTCACCGGCGGCGGCAACGGCATTGTCTACGAAGCCACCAGTGGTGGGCAGGTGAGGACTTATAAGGACAACACCGCCACCGGCGGCTCCCTGCTCACCCCGGTAAAGACTTACAGCCTCAACTGGTCGGCGGCCAAGCGGATCCTGACCAACGGCACCCGCATCCTGGTGATCGGCTCCGACGGCACCATGGATGTCTACAACCAGTCGAGCCCGGCGACCGGTGACGGGACGCTCACCAAGATCATGGATGACGTGAAGACGTCCGTCACCACCTCGCTCGCGGCCGCCGACGATGTGTGGATGGTCAACTCGGCCGTTCAGTGGCTCACGGGCGGCAAGGTCCAGCAGAGCATCATCAGCAACCTGCCTCCTGGCATCGGAAGCATCACCCCGCCAGGTATCCGACTGGAGACGCCCACCACTATGGCCACTGGCGTGGACGCGGCGCAGGCCTGGGCGCCGGGTCCGAACTCCCTGAGCACACAGGCGGTCACCGACGACCCCGACACCACCGGCCAGGTCCGGTCCTACACCACCGGCCCGCTCACCACCGCGGACGACGACGTCCGCTCCGGCATCGTCGGCGACATCATGGCCGACGCCGGCCCCTGCCTCACCGACCGGATCCGGAGACAGTGCCGTACTTCGGTACGGCACCGGCCGACGACACCGATGTGCCTACAGCACAGCAGCCCGGCGAGGACTCCTCGCCGGCCGCACCGTCCAACACCGTCAGCGGTAAATTCACCCTGGGCAACGGGCAG
The DNA here is from genome assembly GCF_900105245.1 of Streptomyces sp. 1222.5. Taxonomy (NCBI): domain Bacteria; kingdom Bacillati; phylum Actinomycetota; class Actinomycetes; order Kitasatosporales; family Streptomycetaceae; genus Streptomyces; species Streptomyces sp. 1222.5. The sequence continues at coordinate 8,419,467 of NZ_FNSZ01000001.1, forward strand.
CCCGTGCAGGGCCTGACCGTCACGGTCACCGCGGCCGACGCCACTCCAGGCAGCGACAGCAGCGCCGGCGTCAACGAACCACTCCTGGGCACCGCGACCACCGCTGCGGACGGAACGTGGAGGTTGGACCTGCCTGCCAAGCTCCCCGCCGGCGTTCAGCAGGCCACCAACGACAACGGAGGTGCCCTCAACCTCAACGCCACCACCGCCGCCACCACGACCTCCGGTGTGCCGGTACTCGGCGTCGACGCTCTCACGGCCGTGCCCGTGCCCTCCCAAGGTGCCTCCCTCACCGTCGGGACCGCCGCCAACGCCAAGGCCGCCGAGGCGACCGACGACGACCACACGGTCCCGCTGGTCCCCGACACGGTGGACGACGCCGCCGCCAAGGACCCCTCCGCCTAGCAGGAGCAGCAGTCGCTGGCGGCGAAGGCGGAAGCCGAACCCCAAGCAGTCGGCGAGGAGACGCCCCTGTGGCAGAGCGACCACAGCGTCCTGCCCGCCGACTACAACCCCTACGCCGTGGGCGGCAAGGACGTCAGCGCCGAGGCGGTGACGCCGCGGGCCGGCGATTGCCAGACGGTGACCTACGAGCAGTGGCGCAAGATCAGGTACACCGTGGTCGGCGAGGCACACGCGAACTGGGACGCCAAGGCCTCGTTCCAGTACGACTCCTCCATGAACAGCTCCGTCGAACTGGCCATCAACAGCAACGGCAGCTGGAAGGCCGGCGCGAGCCGCAACTTGTCGAACGAGTTCGGACTGTCGACCGGTTACACGAACAAGGGCTCCTATTACGCCCACCAGTACAAGGTGCCGATCGAGTACCGCAAGTACAAGAAGCAGTACATCTGCACCATGGGTGTGAAGAGCACCTGGTACACGGTGGAGCCCAAGCGCTACAAACTGCCTGCAGGCGGGTCGGTCGGCAAGATCGGCAAGGACGTCTCCGCCAAGGACAGCTCCCGCAACTACAACCGCGCCCTCAAGAGGAATTGGGGCAAGGTCGAACGCGGCACCTTCTTCGAACTGACCCGCAAGAAGAGCACCAAGTTCGGCAACGCCGTCAGCCTCGTCGGCATCGGCCTGAGCGCGACCACCAGCTACGACAACAGCCACAAGCAGAAGATCACGGCAGGCACGCGCAGGAACGCCACGCACCTGATCTGGGGCAAGAACGGGCCGCTTGATGAGAACCCTGGCGTCTTCTATTCGAACTAGCCGTACGCGCATCGCCGCCTTGGGTGCGGCCGTCCTGCTTGTCCTGGCGGCTGGCTGCACACTCATCGGTAGCGGCGCGGGCGGCGCCACCGGCCCCGTCCGGGAGGGGAACGCCCTTGACGGAGGCATGCAGTCCGCTGGCAACGTGGGTTACGAACACGCGCAGATCGCTCACGAGTACTGGGCAGGGTTGCCGCTTCCGTGGGACACATCCAGCAGCGACATCCGACTCACCGCCGCCGAGTTCACGCACGTCCCCAAGAGGCTGCAGGTCGTGGAGTACCGCGCTTTCGACGCCGGCGAGACGGACGGCAACGTCATCTTCGCCAGCACGGACGCCGACGAGAGCAGCATGGGCGATCTGTTCAAGATGCGGAATTATGCCGGCCATGCCGTGACGGTGAAATCGGCTCCATCCTGCAACTCTGGAGGGAAGCCACCCGGCATCAACTCGTACTCATGCGCCCGGCTCCTGTCTGTGGAGCCGCCAGCGCCTCGGAAGGGGTGGAAACTCCGAGACGACCGGAGACGCGGCGCCATGACGACGCTTCATCTCATCACCAAGCAGCTCGAGCAGCTGCTCACCCCGGACCACATCGCGGAGGCGGTCGCCAGTGCGGCCTACACGCTTTGGGAACGGGGTTTAGTGGGTGCGAAGCGGTAGGCCGTCGAAGTCTGAGGTTCCGCCCGGGGAAGTCCTCCAGGAGGGCCGGAGGCCTTCCCGACCGGATGCGCACCGAGCGCCACGTGCCTGCCCTGCAGCGGGCTGGGGAGCGGACCACGGATCAGTGGGTTTCGGGACAACCCGGCTCCTCTAGAGGCTTGGTACCGCGACTACGCACCCAGATCGTGTCCGGAGCATTACGTTGACGGACACACGTTCGCAAAGGCGTGCGACTACGAGTACGGGGGCCGGATGAAGGCATCGGGAGGAGACGGCGTGACGGGGACGGGGGCGCAGAGCGATGCGCGGAGGAGCGAGGACGGCGACAGCCCAAGGGGGTGGCGTTTCCGGCTGGCGTCGCGGAGGCGCCGGGGTCTCCAAGGCGAGGCGACGGAGGCCGGCCTCGGTCGTGTGCGACGGGTGCACCGCTCGCGACTGCCGCTGTGGACACGTCCGTTCTCACCGGTACTGACAACTGCGGTGGGCGGCGTCTGCCTGGCCCTCCTGCTGATACGCCAGCCTGTCGCGGCTGTCTGCGTCGCCTTGCTCATACCGGCGGGGCTGTTCCTCTACGCCACAGCCACGCCGTCCCGGCTCCGCGGGGGCCGGCAGTGGATCGCGGTGTGCGACGGCGGACTGGTGATCGCTCACGAGTACCGGCCGGCACATGCCGTCACCTGGGCGCAGGTGGGGGAGTGGCGGACAGCGGTTGCCAGACCGGGAGTTGAGAGCCCGGACATGCTGATGGTCGAGGGCGAGGGCGAGGGCGAGGGCGAGGGAGAAGAGACGGAGATTCCGGTAGGTGCGGTCGGCCGGCGCGGCGATCTCGTCCACGCCCTGGTCACCCGTGCTCCGGCGCCTCCCAACCACAGGCGGGGCATCAGCATCGTTGCGGCTACGGCCGTATGGGTCGGTCTGCTGGGCTGGCTGGCGCACTGGCAGTACGATCCCCGCCACGAGGAGGCGCTGCCCGGCATCGACCGTCTGGGCGCGGCCTGCGGCAACCCGGGCGTCGCCTACGACGCCGCAGCCGCCTACGACAGTACGCGGCCACGGCCACTGGTCATCTATCAGAAGGCTACCGAGGACTACTACCACCACACGCTCGCGGAACCCGCGGCCGCGTCGTCGGCCATCAACCCCGCGGCGGCCGACAAGGTGCAACTGATCGCCTGCGTACGGCTCGGAGACGATCCCGTCGGTGACCCCACGAAAACCGAGTGCAAGTACGTCTTCAGCAACGGCATGGGCGCCGCACCCCTCTTCGGCCAGCAGCAGCCGGACAGGGTCGTCGCCCTGCGGATCGGCCACTATGTCGTGGACGTCTACGAGCTGCGCACCCACCGCAAGGTCGCCTCACGCCGCCTCGACGGCGACGAGAAAACCTGCCCGGGGTCCATCACGGCCACTCAGACGGACATCTTCAGCCGGATCAGCGACGCAGCCTTCCATCACCTTCTCGACCCCATGACGCGTTGACGGTCCGGCGCCGTTCTCGCACTGCTCGGCGACTCGGTCCCGGGCGTCGGCGTAACAGTTATCCGACAGGCCCGGCTCGGGCATCGGATCGCGCATCGCCATCACTGCGAGCGCGGCGATGGCCGGGCAACTCGACGTCGCGGTCGGCAACATCCTCGGCGGTATCGCCATCCAGACCGTCGTCCTGGCCGTGCTGGATGCGGCCGGAGTCCGCCCGCGCGCTCGTATCAGACCGACTCCGACGGGCTCCACTGGGCTGTCGGGCAGGTCAGCTCCTCCGGTAACTGCACGATCCGTGTTGTGCCCATACCTACTGGCCCCCTGGGCGAGAGCCCACAGGCGGTCCATCAGCGTTTTGCGCAGTTCGGGCTTGGAGGCGAGGTCTTCAGTGAGGGCTTCCCCATGGTGGCTTTCACCGTGCCAGCAGACGCGGACTTCGCCGGCATCAAGGCTCTTTTGCCACGGGGGCAGACGGAGGAGTGGTGGCACTACGAAGTCGGCTGCGGCACCAGCGAATGGTGGAGCGCCTGATTTCTGCGGGAGCCTGCCGCCCTGCGCTTCGAGCCCTGCCTCCCACTCGAAAGGGGAGTGTGAGGTTGCGGGGCTCTAGCGGCGGCGGGCCGGCACAACCCCGCCCCCGCATCCTAAGGACGTTGGCTGGCCGGCCGCGCGCAGATCCTCACAACGCCTGCCGTGCCGAGTCCAAATCATGGCCGGCGCGCACCTTATAGCTGCCTCTTGTTCACCTTGGCCTGCTGGGGTCGGCCTGTCGGGCGGATTCCCGTGCGTCGTCCATGGCTTTGGCGACGTCCTCGTCCCGGCCCCGCCGCCGGTAGATCGCTGCGCTGCTCACGCCGATGGCGGCGGCGGCCGCGATGACGGTGGTGCCCGCTCAGTTCCTCGAGGAAGCGGGCCACGCGCTGGGGAGTGAGCCGGATGACCCTGCTGGCCCCTCCTGGGGGTTAGGCGGCGCTGACCGCGTCGCATGCGGCGGCGAACGTCGGATCGTCTCGCCGCCATGCCCCCGCACCGGTGATACCGAGGATCAGCTCTGCCCGGCCGGGGGAGAGGCCGAGGGCCAGGAGGCGGAGGTAGTCGGCCCGCAGGGTGCGGCCGCGTTCCTCGAGGACGTCGGGATCCCGGCCGGCCAGAGCGATCGCCAGTCGCGTGTCGGTACGTGCCCTGGCCCACACAGCGCGCAGTTCGATGCCGAGTTCCGTGGCCGCAACATCCAGGTCCCGGCCGTGCCGCAGAGCGGTGATGAGTCGGTTGGCCTGGCGGCCGGTGAGCGGGACGGGGTCGGTCATGCCCGCACCCTACGGGCGCGACGTGCCGGTTCTAGAACAAGGTGTCAGTGTCCTCGGAGTCCTCGGTGGGTGGCGGAGCCGGCGTGCGGGGGCGGCGGGGCCGCGGCGGCTTCGGGTCCTTCCCGAACAGTGCTTGGGTCCCGCACTCGTCGGGCACGGCGGGCACCGGTCGGCACACGGCCGCGTCGACCAGGTCGAGCGGGGCGCAGTCGTCGAAGTCGGCGCGCTGCATACGGGTCCAGTCGCGGCCCTGAGGTGTGGCGCTCACTCGCGGCCTCCTGTCTGCGCTCGGGGCCGGGGCGCGGGCGGCGCACCCGGCGGCACATGGATGTCCGGTGCCGTGCGGCGCTCGCGTCGCTGCTGTCGGCCAGTACGAACGAGCCCGGACGCCTCATCGCGCGTCCGGCTCACTCGGCGGGGCGATCCCCCTCTTGACGATCTTGCCGGTCGGCCCCTTGGGCAGTGTGTCCACGATCCATATCTTTCGCGGATACTTGTAGGCGGCGACCTGGCGCTTGAGGTACTCGCGCAGTTCCTCAGCCGTCGCTTGCGCGTCCGGCTTGAGAACGACCGCCGCCCCGACCTCCTCACCGAGATCGGCGTCGGGGAGGCCGATGACCGCGGCTTCGGCGACGGCAGGATGTTCGTACAGAACATCCTCGACTTCGCGGGGGTACACGTTGTACCCGCCCCGAATGATCACGTCCTTCGTCCGTCCAACGATCCAGAAGTATCCGTCCTGGTCGATCCATCCGACGTCGCCGGTGTGCAACCAGCCGTCCCGGATCGTGCCGGCGGTCTCTTTCGGGCGCTGCCAGTACCGCTTCATCACGTTGTGCCCGCGGATCACGATCTCGCCGGTCTTTCCGTGCGCCACGTTCCTTCTGTCGTCATCGACCACCCGCATCTCGACGCCCGGGATCGGGGTCCCGACCGAACCCGGCCTGGGGCCGGCCTGCAGGGTGTTGAACGAGGCGACGGGTGAGGTCTCCGACAGTCCATACCCTTCGAGCACGACACAGTCGAACGCGGTTTCGAAGTCGTGCAGGACGTGGAGCGGCATCGCCGCGCCACCGGCGAGAGCCACGCGCATCCGGGAGAAGTCGTGGGCGTCCCGGCCGGGCTGCCGCACCAGCCGGCCGTACACCGTCGGCACTCCGGCGAAGACCGTCACCGCGTGCTCGTCGAGGATTTCCAGTGCCTGGCCGGCGTCGAAGCGGGGCAGCAGAGTGAGGCAAGCGCCGGAGGTGACGGTGGCGTTGAGGGTGCATGTCTGCCCGAAGGCGTGGAACAGGGGCAGCCCACCAAAAATCACGTCATCGGCGGTGAGTTGGAACAGTTCGGTGGCCACGATGCGGCAGTTGCGGATGAGGTTGGCGTGGGTCAGTTCAGCGCCCTTCGGCTGACCGGTCGTACCCGAGGTGTAGAGAATCACGGCCGTGTCGTCCTCGTGCCGGTCGGTCAGGTCGCGCACGATGTTCCCCTTCGTTGCGGCTGACGACCTGCTTCAGCAATCCGTCCTGGAAGTTGTCGATCTGCAGGCAGGGATTGCGCAGGCCGGTGACTTCCAGGACCGCGGAGTCGCCGATGCGCACCAACGTGCCGACCGGTAGGCCGAGTAGATCGATGCCGCATGTGGTGATGTTCTCGCCGAGTTCGCCGGGCGTCACGTCGAACCCTTCTTCGCCGACCTCGGCCAAGAGCTCTTCATGGATGAGGTGCACCTGGCGCAAATTCGGCTGGGTGGGATCCTGCGCGACACGTGAGCGGTGCTTGACTGTCACACCTGCATGTACGTCCCCCTCCACGCCGAGTCCGGTGAGCAGTCTGACGCTGTTCCGGTTGGGCTTGGCGAACGAGTACTCTCTGGCCGCTCCTGCCTGCGTCGCGCCGGGCCGGAGCCACTGGCCCGCGATGAGCAGGCGGTAGCCGTAGTCGACGGTGTCCCGGGTCAGCAGGTCGGCATGGCGGCGGCGCCAGACTCCTGAGGTCAGGTCTGTGCCACCGAGCCCATCGTCACCGGCGTCCGCAGCTGCGGCGAGGGCAGCGGCACCGGCCAGGACCAGGAAGAGCACGTTGTGCGACTGGGGGCATGGGTGAGTAATCAGCGGTCCAGAGACGCAGCTTTGTCACCCGAGCGGATCGAGCGGGTGGTGCCGGTGCACGGCGAGGTGACGCAGTCGTTTCTGGCCAGGGCGGCAGCCCGGTACGGCATGCAGGTCAGGGAGCTGCTGTCGGCCGTGGCTGAGGTAGGCGGGGTGTCGAACGTCATGGGCCGGATGCGGCCGGACAGCGAGGTCTATCTCAGTGGGGAGGCACGGGATGGTGTCGCTGTGCTGTGCCGTGTCGCGCCGCATCACCTGGAGAGGGCATTGCCTGCTTGGGCCCAGGAGGAGCCGCGGCGGCGGGTGGGCGCAGGGCCGGCGGCGCAGTTCCATCACTCACCGGAAGTCGTCCTGCCGTGGGGGCCGGGCTGTCCTGGATGCGTGGTGCGGCGTACCGGGCGGCCGGAGGGTGTGCGGTGGTATGTAGGTCCGGCCCGCGGGTGTGCGGGGTGCACCGCGTGTGGTTGATGCAGGTGCCGGGCACGGCGGGCTGCGTGGTCGCGTTGCCCGGGGGCGGTGAGCTGTGGGTTCAGGCTCAGCAGTGGCATCGGAAGCTGTTGCGTCTGGGTGTGGTGGGTTGGGTGCCTTCCAGGTGGCTCGGGCGGAAGTAGAGGCGAATACCGCCGGTCAGGCAGCACACCGCTTCCTCGGCCTGCGGGTGCATCTCCCAGTGGTCGGCGTGAACGTCGGCGCCGGTCTCCACGCGGAACGTGGCGATCTGCCAGGCGCCCGAATCGCTGCTCGGCGGCGAGGCCGTGCGCAACCACCTTACGCGCCGTCCAGCGGATGGCTGTGCCCTGCAACATCCGGGTGCAACAGAGGCCGTCTTGCAGGACTGACCTGCGGCAACACCCCACGCGGCCCGGGTCTGGGCGCGCGTTGCACCCCGCGGTGCCGTCCGCGGCCGGGGCCGAGCCAGCCTGCACGGCCTTGCCCCCAGGGGCTTCTCGCACGGCCCTCGCCGGCGGAGTCTCACATGAACCAGAACGGCATGAAGAGAACGAAGGGGTAGGTGAACGCGATCGCGCCGAGGACGGTCCCGGTGACCGCGAGCCACATGCGGCCGATGCCGTTCCGGGCGTAGTGGACGCCCGTGAGGCCGAGGACGACGGCGAGCCCGCCAGCGATGAGCATCACGGGGAACAGGGCCAGGGTGAGCCAGGGGAGCAGGCCCGTCGCGGCCCCGAGACCGAGGAAGAACGAGGTGGGGCCGAGGGCGACGGCGGGTGTGTCGTCCTGGCCGGGCGTGGAGTGGGCAGGCATAGGATCCCCCTGTTTTGAACGTGTTCAAGTTGAACGCGTTCAATACTATCCCCGATCACGGCGAGAGGTGTCCGGTCGCGGGAAGGTATGCGGGAGACTAGGACTTCTGCCTTGCAGGCAAAGAAGCGTCTACTGCCTCACCGCCCGGTCCCTCGTCGACCGGGCGGTGAGAGAGTGCTCGCATGTGGCGGCCGATACAGCCCACCGAGGCGCTCGCACCGAACCCCCGCTGACGACATCTGGCGATCTTGGAGCGCACCCCGCGCGGCGATGACACCGCGGCATCCTCGGGACAGTTGGGCCCCTGCGCCGGCCCCTGTCCCGGCGACGCGCGGGCCGCGGCATGAAGGCCCCGATCGCGCAGACGCCGTCCTCCCGGCCGTTGTCCGAGCCAGAACGGATCATCCGCTTCGACGGCGGCCGCCTCGTACAGCCGACGCCTCACTCACGGTCCTCGGCAGGCTTCCGAGGGGCGGCCACTCACCTGCGGGATCCAGCCGACGGGCAAGGTCGTAGGCGGTGGCGCCTGTGCGGTCCCCGACGTGGGCCCCGACGATGTCGAGACGGCCGCCGGTGATCGAGGAGGTCACCAAGGAGTTGCCCCACAGCTTGCCGTCGATGATGATGGCGAATCCGCTGCGTGGGGCCGGAGCGTCCGCGAGGGAGCCGGTGAGGGCGGCGAAGCGGGTCCGGTCGGCAGGGCTGAGGGTTACCTCAACCTGCCAGGTGCCGTCAGCGGTGCTCTTCTCGGCCTTCGCGGAGGCGACACGGACGTCGGTCATGCCTCTGGCCTGGTCGACATGGACACAGAACGCCGGTCGGGTCGCTGCTGCGGGCACGGTGCAGCCGCCGCTGCCCTGGGCGGGGGGGTGCTCCACGGACGAGGTGACCGGCAGGAGGGAGACCGGGGCCGACTTGCCGCTGCCGTCCCCTGTGGCGGACTGAACCACGTGCGCGCGCGAGGGCGCGCCGTCTGTGAGGGCTACCCAGGCGGTGCCGACCACGGCGGCGACTAGGGCCTGTTGCGAAAGCAACGGACGACTGGGCTCGACTGCCAAAGCAGACCTCTCTGGGAGAAGCCGACGGCCAGGGGGGCGCTGGGGAGCGCGGCCGTTCAAAAATTCCCGTCTTCCGCTGGGGCGCGGGGATAGCCTCGGCGCTGTCATCGTCCAACGGGAGGGGTAGGGGTATGCAAGGACAGGGCTGGATCGAACGTACGGGAGAGCTGTTCGAAGCGGCGATGTTCGGCGGGGACACGTCCGCGCTGGACCGGTCCGACGACGTACTGGACGCGGTCGAGGCGCCGCTTTCCATGGCGCGGGGCAAGGTACTGCACGTCCGCTTCCTGAACGACCGCGAGGAGAACAGCGAGGAACTGGTGCTGTTCGAGCGCGCGGCCGAGTTGTACGAGCGTCTAGGGGACGCGTCGGGTGAGGCGGACGCGTTGTTCTGGGTTGGTTGCTGGCATCAGGTGGTCAAGGGCGACGGCGCCACCGGCAGGCCATACTTCGAGCGGTCGTACGCGCTGGCGAAATCCGTCGACGACCGGATGACGATGTCGTATGAGATTCGCCACCTGGGCTTCGCAGACAAGGACGCAGGTCACTTCGATCAGGCCCGCGAGCGGTTGACCGAATCGGTGACACTGCGTCGGGAGATCGGTTTCAGGCCCGGGGAAGCGGCCGGCCTGGTGGCGCTGGCCTACCTCGCGTCCGAAACCGGCGACCCATCGGCGGCGTTCCACCACCTCGACGAGGCCCAGTCGGTGGCCGAGAGCTGTGGTGCCAAGGCCGTGTTGGGGTGGATCGACCAAGCCCGCACACTCATCCGCTCCTAGCATCTGGCAGGAAACTGCTGGTCATAGCCACTCGTTGAGAACTGCGACCAGCACGGTCGCCTCGTAGCGGACGGCGAGCTTGTCGTACCTCGTGGTCACGGCCCGATGGCGCTTGAGGCGATTGATCCCGCACTCGACGGCATGACGTTCGCGGTAATCGGTCTTGTCGAACATTGGCGGCCGACCGCCTCGGGAGCCGAGCTTCTGACGGTTCCGGACGCGGTCCGCCGGGACTGCGAGGGTCGCCTTGATTCCGCGTCTCCGCAGGTAGGACCGGTTATTGCGGGAGTCGTACGCCTTATCGGCACGCACCCGGTCCGGGCGCCTGCGGGGTCGGCCCCGACCGAGCCGGGGCACCCGGATCGCTTCCAGGACTGGTTCGAACTGTGGCGAGTCACCCCGCTGACCGGCTGTGATCACGACCGACAGTGGCTTCTGTCCCTGCTCGATGGCAAGGTGGATCTTTGTGCTCAGCCCGCCCCAGGAGCGTCCGAGACCGTGCTCGGCCGGCTCGACGGCGATGCCGCCGGGCGGCTCCTTTTGAAGGTCCCCCTTTTTGCCGCCCCAGCGGCGTGCTGGTGGGCCCGGCAGACGGTCGAGTCGACGTTCACGTCCCAGGTGATCAGGCCTTTGACATCCGCCTCGGCCTGGAGCTGGGTGACGATCCTGGCCCAGGTGCCATCCCGCTGCCAGCGACGGAATAGGCCATAGACCCGGTCCCAGGGCCCGTAGCGTTCCGGCACGTCGCGCCAGGGGGCACCGGTCCGGGTCCGCCACCGTATGCCGTCTATGAGCTGCCGCCGCGTCCACACCGGCGGACGGCCCGGCTTGATGCCCTGCGGCAACAGCGGCTCCAGCCGGGCCCACTGCCCGTTCGTCAGATCACCACGTCCCACAGGGCGTGATCATCTACGGCCAAGATCCACTTTCACAACAGACCCTAGGCCGAACCCGGCGCGCGCCAGCCGCTGCCGACGTCGGGCGGCCCGCAACGCGCCGTCGGCCAGGCCGGCCAGACGGGCACTGTGGAGGTGGTGGAGGAGGCCGGCGGTCCTGCCTCGGGCAGGGTGGTGCGGAGCGAGGTGAGGGCCTTATGGGTCTGGCTGCGGACCGTTCCCTGGGCGACGCCCAGGATCGCGGCGATCTCGTCGTCCGGGCGGTCCTCGACGTAGCGCAGCACGATCGACAACGGTGTCGGCCCAGTCGGCGACCTGCCCGGACGGCTGGTCCGGCAGGGTGTCCGTGACCGTCTCCCGTCCCCAGCTGAGGAGCCGAAAGCGATCCACCTGGGGGGAGAGCCCGGCGCACATAGATCTCCGGCTGCTCCCGGTCACGCAGCTTCGACCTGTTCCCAGTCCCCGGTCAGCAAGTAGGCCGTGTGCAGCAGCGATCTGGACCGCGCCGCCAGTCGTTCCTCTTCGGCGTTCAATGCGCCCTCCCTCGTTCCCCTGTACAGACGAGTGGGAAAGAGGCGGTTCCAGGTGTGTTGACGGCAGTGGCCGCGTTCACCGGTCGGCTGCCTGAGCGGTCCTGCCCGGAGGCGATTCGGTGCCGGAAGACGTCTCGGGTCGGAGGACCGGCGGACGCGGTGCGGGCCACCACGTGACAATCGATCCATCACGCCAGGCGGGTGATCCGCTACCTCCCTGTGCCTATGGACACCGGGCGTCGTCGGTGCTGCCGGGCGCGGCGGTGAACCCGAACCGGGCGCGGGTGTCGATCATCAGGCCCGCGCTCGTGGCCGCCTCACTTCAGGCCTGCTCCCGATGCGGGGCTGCCGGCGAGGCCGGGAGGCGTGACCAGACGCCGGGGGGTGCGCCGCCATCTTCACGTAGGCGGCTCGGCCGCCGGATCCTGCCGAGCCGGACGATGCCTGGACCGTGTCGTCGGCTCGCTCGAACGGTACGGGCACTACCCGTAGCTGCATGGACCGCGCCCACGCAGAGGTCGGGTGCAGAAATGGCCCGCCCCACGGGTCGGGGCGGGCCGCTGACGGCAGTTGCACCCCGCTGCAACGAAGGAATCAGCAAGGTGGTCCCGTCCGCGGTTTACCAGGCCGCGACACTGCCAGGTGTTGTCCGGGTCAGCCGGCGAGAATGAGTTGCCCTCCGAGCCAGAGGAGCGCGCAGTGGAGCGGAACGCAGGCAGACCATCCTCGAGCGTTCCGCGGACCGTAGCGGACCACGTGGACCCACCCCACGAGCGTCAGCAATGCTGCAAGGCCCCACAGGATCCACGCGCACACCAGCCACGGTGTCGAAAGACCGGTGAAGATGCGCAGCGCGGCGACCGGGATCAGCACGATGAGCGGCATACCCCAAGTCCCCTCAGTGACCTGGGATGCAACAACCTGGCCCTGGGCGTTTTCCATCATGAATCCCTTCGAGTGCCATTCCCCTTTGGACCCTTCCGGCCTGTCGGTGCTGACAGGCCGGAAGGACAGGCGACTCAGTGGTTGAAGTGCCACCAGATGTCGTAGAGCGACAGGCCAGGAGACACCGCCTTGATGGCGTACTTGACGTACCACGGTCGGCTGTCGACCCACCGCTTGAAATCGTCGTACTTGCCCGCCACAGCCTTGGCAAAGCCGCCGATCTTCTTCAAGGCCCGCATGATCTGTCCCCAGTTGGGGGCCTTCAACGCCACAAGGCCATCGCCGGGCTTGCTATGAGCCGCAGCCGCCAGCTGGAAGGCGGACAGCTCCTCGCTGTTGAAGTTGGCCATGAAGGCCTGGACCTCGGGGTCCTTGCTGTCCAGCAGAGCCTGCAGCGACTCGGCCGCACCGGCCTCCTCGGCGGCAGGCGCCGCCGCTGCGCTCCTCGGCAGCTCCTCGGCACTAGCCAGCGGGGCTGCGGTCGCAAGGCCGATGGCGGCCAGCACGCTCGCGGTCACGACGCGTATGCGTATGGGGTTCACGTACACTTCCTCTTGCAGTAGCAAGGGGGAAGAGAGCATGCGGGAACGCCGGTAGGCGTCCAAACTTAACGGCCCCCGAGTGTTTTCTTCCCCCGCTTTTTCTTCCAATCAGCAGCTGGTCAGGCGCTGATCGGTCGAGAATGGACTTTAGCAGTCAAGATCACTCCCAAAACGCCCATACGCCGTGAGCATGATCACAAACGGCAAAGGGAACCTTTCGACCCAACTGGTCATCCCGTGGGTTCACAGATTTGCGCAAGCGCGGGACGCGCCCCACTTCATGGAACGGGTCGCCCGCGCGCTGCGGGAGGTGACCGACCGGGAACAGTCGCCGGACCTGTCCGACGATGACCGGGCGCTAGCGGCCACGGCGGCCGGAACGAGCCCGCAGTCGTACACGACCGTGCGTGCCGGCGGGCGCGGCACCCGGTATGGACGCGCGATAGCGCCGCTCGAGAGCAGGCGGCAGCAGCAGGGCTGCCCTTCTCCAAAGCGCCGTCAGGAACAAGATCAGTACACATCCTCGACACCCTGCTGACCAAGATCGTCGAGCACAGGACCCAACAGCTCTACCCATTCCGTGACGATCAGTAATTCGTTCACTTTCTACGCAAGCGGACGATGGCCACCCCTGTAAGCAGCACGACGATCACCACAAGAAGCCATGCCGGAAGGGCCGCCGCAAGGGCGCCGCGAGCCATCTGTACAGAGTCCATGCTGTTCGCTCAGCCTCCTAGGTCACGTTCGGAATGGCTAGATGAGACGAACTGGGCACTCGCCTGTCGCCTTCAAGTCGACCTTCGTGATCAGCCGGCCCAACGCCTCTCTCGCGTCCGGATCGACCCAGTCACCCACTGCCTGCCTCCTCGGTCACGTTCTGCCCGCCTCGCCCGCCGCACGCACCCACAGCTTCCCCACCCGCCTGCGCCACGCCGTCTGCGAGAACAGACAAATCGACGTGCGTCAGTGCGTAGTAGGTTTCACCCCCGGCCGTCATGGGGTTGAGCGTGCCCGAGGGTTCCCGGTTGAAGCTCATGTTCGTGCTGACTGCTGTCTAGATGGCCAGGCGGACACGGCTAAGCGGCCAATGCTGAGGCGTAGGCCAGGGACCACCCTGGGGTTTCGGTCCCACAGGCCGAGCAGTTCGTCGCGTTCCTTGGCGTGCGGCTCACTCACCTGGGGGTCCGGGCGCTGATGGAGGCGCTGCTGCTCTGGCGGAAATGCCGGCCGACGCGCCGTTTCGTGGCCTCCTCGGGGGGTTTGGGCCGCACCCACGTATGCACACCGGCAGCCATGCACAATCCATGCGGCACCCGAACGCCAGTCCCGCACAGCACAGTGGGCGCATGACCGGCACACACCACCGGGGGACCTGCATGAACATCCAACTCCTCGGCTGTATCGAGCTGCACACCGACCGCGGGGAGTGGGTCTCGGCCTCCCCCGCGGTCGGGGCCCTGCTGGCCGCGCTGGCGTGGTCGCCCGACACCCTTGTAGCCGACCAGGACATCGTCGACCGGCTCTGGGAGAACAGGTTGCGCGCCCCAGTGCTCGCGGTCGGGGACGGTGCTTTGGGCTTCTGGAAGGGCCTGGCCGAGGTGTTCCCCGAAACCCGCGAGCAGAGGTGCTGGGTCCACAAAACCGCAAATGTGCTCGACGCCATGCCGAAGTCCGCGCAGCCTGGCGCGAAGAAGGCCATCCAGGACATCTACAACGCCGAGGACCACGACCACGCCGAGGCGGCGATCACGACATTCGCCCAGCTCTACGGCGCGAAGTTCCCCAAGGCCGTCAAGAAGATCACCGACGACCAGGATGAGCTGCTGGCGTTCTTCGACTTCCCGGCCGAGCGCTGGATCCACCTGCGGACCACGAATCCGATCGAGTCGACGTTCTCCACCGTGAGGCTGCGGACCAAAGTCACTCGCGGCGCCGGCTCCCGCACCGCCGCCTTGTCCATGGTCTTCAAGCTCGTTGAGTCCGCCCAGCAGCGGTGGAGGGCTGTCAACGCGCCCCACCTCGTTGCCCTCGTCCGTGCCGGAGCCCGCTTCGAACGCGGCCAACTCGTCGAACGCCCCGCCGCCGTGGCAGCATGACCTGCTTCAGCCAAGCGCCCAGGGAGACATCTGCCATGTCCGACCTCGACAGCCAGGTTCCCTACTGGGATGCCGCCGCGGCCACGAAGACGTTCACCCACCCGCTCCATCTGCCCTGGCTCGACGGGATCAGCAGGCACGCCGCGATCCTCGACTACGGATGCGGATACGGCCGCATCATGAAGGAGCTCGAACAGCACGGCTTCGACAACCTCACGGGTGTCGATGCCTCACTGGGAATGATCAGTCGGGCACGGCGCCTGCACCCCACCATGCGCTTTGCCGCCCTGGACGCACCACCGGCCTCGTCCTGTCCAGACGCAGGCTTCGACGCCGTCCTGCTCTTCGCCGTACTGACCTGCATTCCCGGCGATGAAGCCCAGCACCGATTGATCAGCGAGCTGAACCGCATTCTCAAGCCCGGCGGGATCCTCTACATCAGCGATCTTCTGCTGCAGGACGACGAACGCAACCGCGCCCGCTACGGCCGCCATGCTGATCACTACGGAATCTATGGCGTGTTCGAAACCGGGGACGGTGCGGTCTGCCGCCACCACCCCCGCGAGTGGTTCTCCACCCTGCTCGCCGGGTTCCAGACCATCGACACCCGGACCATCACGGTGTCCACCATGAACGGGCACGAGTCGACCGGGATCCAGATGCTCGCCCGCAAGCCCGCCTCAGCATGAAAGCCGCTCGGATCCACAGGTATTGACACCGACCACGGTTCCGGTCTGGGCACCAAGCGGTGGGTCGTCGAGCAGACAATCGCGCTGCTGCACTGGTTCGGCCGCCTGCGCATCCGCTGGGAGATCCGCGATGACATCTACGAGGCGTTCCTCAAGCTCGCCTGCTCGCTGATCTGCTGGCGACGCCCGCGAACCGCATTCCGCTGGGAGCTCTAAGCGATGACGTCGTCGAAGTGGCGGGTCAGGTACGCCTCGAGCCGGGACTGCGCATCGGTCGGCAGCTCCGGCCGAGAGCGTCGCCGTACTGCGCCTAACTGATCCTTTCAAAATGAGCTTCGGAGGCGTCTCAAGCAGATGATGCTGCAGGCGAGTTGGAGCAGGCCGAGGTGGAGGTCGGGTCGTATCTCGTAGCGGATCCGGAGTCGCTTGAACTGGTGGAGCCAGGCGAAGGTGCGTTCCACGACCCAGCGGGTTTTGCCCAGGCCGGAGCCGTGCGGTGCCCCGCGTCTGGCGATGCGCGGGGTGATGCCGCGAGCTCGCAGGAGGCGACGGTATTTGTCGAAGTCGTAGCCGCGGTCTGCGTAGAGCCGGCGTGGGCGGTGACGGGGTCTTCCGTGCAGGCCCCGGATGCGGGGCAGTGCGTCGAGCAGAGGCATGAGCTGGGTGATGTCGTGCCGGTTTCCGCTGGTCAGCGAGACGACAAGGGGTGTTCCGTGCCGGTCGGTGATCAGGTGGTGCTTGCTGCCCGGGCGGGCTCGGTCCACCGGCGAAGGTCCGGTGTGCGCCCCCCTTTGAGGGCCCTCACATGCGAAGCATCGACGGCGGCGTCATCCATGTCCAGCAGCCCCTCGGCCCGCAGCTCCGCCAGGAGCACTTCATGCAGACGGGGCCAGACACCGGCTTCGGTCCAGTCACGCAGCCGTCTCCAGCACGTCACCCCGCTGCAGCCGATCCGCTCCGCCGGAACGTCTGCCCAGCTCACTCCCTTGGACAGCACGTAAACGATGCCGCGCAAAGCTGCACGATCCTCGACAGGGAGCCGGCCCGGATGCCGACGGCGCCGCGGCGGGCGAGGAGGCAGCAGCGGGGCTATGCGTTCCCACAGGTCATCAGGCACAAGATCATCCAACACCTGCCAAACCCTGCCCCACCAGCAACAACACCGCCAAGATCGAATCCAGCCTCATTCTGAAAGGATCAGTAAGGGACGCGTACCCGGGGTAGGCCAGAACGCGGCCGTCCGGAGGTGGTCCGGGGTGCCTATGACGGCGAACAGGGCTTGGGCCTCGTCCTGCACTGCCTGCGCGCGACGGAAGTTGCCGCTGGACTCGTGGACGGCCGCTCGGGCCGTCAACGCCCGGGCATGGGTGAGTCGTTGACCCGATCGGCGAAAACTAGCACTACCTACACCGGATTTGGTGCAAAAATGATGCGCCGTTACTCCCGCCTTCTGTTACCCGCTCCAATCCTCCACCGGCACTGACCACGCCGAGGAGCACGGGGCGCATACGAGGCCAGGGACATGGCGGGCCCGGGGAGGAAATCTCCCGGGCCGGCTGCGTCGCATTCGGCGACAGGTTCCGATTACGCCGCCCACTCCAGCCGCCGTCGTCGTTCTCAGCCGGTGAGGCCCTTTTCGAGGATGGTGCTGGGGTCCACCGGTTCGTCCGGCTGGTCGGGCTGTGCCGGGGGGTCGGCCGGGGGCTCTGCCGGGGGGTGTACCCCCAGGTCACCGGGGGGCCTCCTCGTAGGGGTTGGGCGGGGCCTTGTCCGGGATTTCCAGTGGAGGATCGGGCCGCGCCGGGGGCGGGTCCGCCTCGAAGGGCCCTAGCGGGGGGGCCACCGGATCTACCGGCGAGGCGGTGGGTACCTCGCGGTCGTGAGGGCCGCCATCGCGGTGGTGGCGGGGAGGAGGACGCCTCCCGTGACCGCTGCGGCCGCTGCAGCGATCGTCGCGAACCTCAGGCGGCCGGAGTTGTTGCGGATCTTGCGAGCCATGGGTGTCTCCCGCTGATAGTGAAGGACGCCGATCTGGCGTCCTTGGCCTCGCCTCCAGTAGGCCGGAGCCACCCTGGCGGGGTCATGCGCCGGGTTTTCGGGGTTTGACGCCGCCGCGACTCGTGGACGCTTCCAGGACCCCCAGCTGGTGCCCCGCACGGCGATCTGGGCAGCCCGACCCGCTGCTGCTGACGCCGATGCCTCCCTCCGCACAGGAGCAGTCCGCAGGAGGCCAGGGAATAGGTCACTGGACCACGGTCTCGTGTCCGCTGATCCGGCCGGGCCGCATGCGTGCACTTCCCGTACGTCTGCCGTACTGAAAGCGCACGTGACCCTGTCGGGCACCCGGGTCACACCGCAGGGTGAACCCTCGCTGCGCCTTGCCCGCCCCTTCGCCCCGCTCCGCCCGGCGGGGGCCGTGGGACGGCGTGCGCGGCGAGCTTGGCCGCCCATGCTGCAGCAGCGCGCAGCGGCGCAGGCGTCCCTGACGGATCTGAAGCGGCGCGAGCAGGCCGCCACCGAGCGGGAGGCCAGTGCGGTGCAGCGGGAGGCGCAGGGCCTCGCCCGTGAGCGTGCCGCGGTACGCCGTGCCGTCGACGGGCGACGCCGGGGCAGGCGCTGGCCGCCCGTCCGGTGGAGGAGAGCCGCGCGCCGGCCGGTGGCGGACGCGCCGTCCGGTGGCGGACGCGGTGCTCACGGCAGTGGTGCTCGGCCGGCTCTGTGAGCACCACGACCGCCTCGGCGTGCGGTCGAACCCGGCCGGTGACGCCGTTCACTTCACTCGACAGGCACCCCACCCGACTTGTGCAGTGTGGCAAGGACATGACCGATATTGGCCCTGTTCACCGCAGGGGGCGTCCCGCAGCATCCTGTGGTGGCGGTGTGGGGGCGATGCCACAGGGCCGCCCGGACCGCTGCTGTCAGGGGGACCGACCGGGGAACCCGGCACTTCACCGAGGGGGAAACATGAGCATCAGGAAGGCTGTCACCGCGTCCTTATTTTCGGCGGTGCTGCTCGGCGGCGTCCTCGCCGCCGCGCCGGCCGCCCAGGCCCAGACCAGCGGGGAGACGGGTGCGCTCTCCTGCTACGGCAGTGCGAAGTCCTATTCCAAGCCCGCGGGGAACCGCTGGTACCCGCAGGGTGGCCCGTACCTGACGGCCACCACCAACTGCGCCGACATCAACATCAAGCCCAACACGACCACGAGCATCGCGGTGTGCTGGCTGCCCAGCTCCGGCGGCTCGTACTGCCAGGGCTCGTACAAGACCGCCCCGGCGGGCCAGTGGACCGTTGTCGCGACAGACGTCAAGGACGGCACGCACTTCTACTTCGACTTCGGTTCGACGGCGGCGAACACGGGAGTCTGGGCGGCCTGACCACCGCTCCAAGCACGTTCACACAGGTGCCTGAGGGGGAGACCGGTGCAACCCGGCCGGGGAGCTCCGGCCTCCCCCCGGCGGGATACATCCGCGCGGGGTGGCTCCGAGCAGCGTCGGCGGGCGGGGCCACCCGGTGGTGGAGGCCGGGTCCGCTCGCGCCTGTCAGCCCGGGCTCCACGATCGACAACCTGTGAGCTGGGAGGCGGGGCCGCGCGCAGTGAACGGAGGGCGCCACCGAGGTGCCCCTGTCACCAGCGACGGCGGCGCCGGGGACGGCGAAGACCCCGCCGGAGCGGGGTCTTCACTGTGCGGTCAGGCTGGTGACCGTGGCACGGGTCTTAGGTCACGTCGACGTAGTCGCCGGAGGAGTTGCTAGCACCGGTAGTGGTGTTGCCGCTGTATCGCCAGCGCCAGGTGCCGTCCTGGGAGGCTGTCACGCTGGTTTTCAGGTAGCCGGTACTGCTGGCAGTCACCGTCTTGACCGTGGAGTAGCTGCTGGAACCGGCGGGCTTGAACTGCAGTTTCACCAGCCGGTCACCGTAGTTGTCGTAGCGGTGCCGACTCCAGTTGGCGCGTTGCACGGTGCCGGTGACGGTGATCGGCTTGCCCTTTGCGACGGGTTCCGGGGACGCGTTCGCGTTCTGGATACGCGAGGCACGCTGGAGGCGGACTGTCGCGGAGAGCAGGTCGGTGTCGTAACTGCCGTTCTTCTTGATGGCCGTTCCGAGGGTCTTCCACGCCGCGGCGTCACTGTTGACGAGATGGTTGCCGTTACCGCCCGGCATGCCGTCCGGGTCGATGGTCATCGTCTCGTCGCAGTCGCGGAAGGTGTAACCCCCCGCGGAGGATGTCCTGCAGCTCCACTGAGTCGTGGAGATCGCGAGCAGGTACCTGGTGGACCGGTTGGTGCGGTACGCCTCGACCCACCAGTCGTCGAGTGACACGCTGCTCTTGACCGTGTAGGTCAGCGGGGCCTCGACCTCGGCACTGAGGCCGACGACGATGGGCTTACCCTTGTTGAGGACGACGTTCGAGAAAGAGATGTCGCCTTCGGCCGCGTGTGCCGCCGACGCCGTGAGCCCCACGCCCACCAGCGCCATACCCCCGGCCACCGCCACGGCGGCCACCCGCCGCACGGTCGCCGGCAATCTCCGCTGCACAGCAGCAGACTCTGCAGTGATCAATCCCCACCCCTGAGTCGAGTATCTGAGCGGCGGATCGACTGCCGCCGCCGGAACTCTAGATCATCCATCGCATGCCGATGGCGGCCAGCTGCTCCATCCGCTCGGTGGAGAGCGTGGCGGCCCGGGAGCGTTGGTTGCCGATCGATCCCCCGAGCCTGAGCTCGCGCTGCTCCTGGTCCTCGCCGCCGCTCCCGTCCTCGTGAGCGCTGACGGCGATCCGTGCGACGTGCGTCCGGGGTACGCGAAGGTGCCCCTCGCGCTCGTAGAACTGCCGGGCGGCCGCGTAGTTCAGCGCCCACTTGTCGGCCTGACTCATGCGCGGCTTGGGCTTCTCGTGCTCGTTGGCGGGTGTGATGCCGAGGACGTGTTCCAGTATCCATTGCTGGACGGCGGTGAGTTTGTCGAAGCCGAGGCGTTGTGCCCGTACCCACCGCCCCAGGTCCTCGCCTTGGTGCACGATGTCGCCCGGCGTCATATGCAGCGCACCCGGCTTCGAGGTGCTGGCGGGTGAGGCGGAAGCAGCGTTGCCAGTCGATGGGCCATGCGGGGCACAAGGCGGGGGCGATGTCGTCCAGCTGCTCACGCCGCTCCTGGGACAGCCCGGTTGCCGATCCTACGGGCAGCCCTTCGGCTCGCCGCTGTTCGTCGATTGCCGCTCGCCGGGCCGCGGCCCGCGCGTTCTTCAGATATAGCCCTAGGCGATAACCCCCGTAGGTGGCGTCGGTCGGTGCTGCGAGGTGCCCGTTCTCGGCTGCCCAGCCGCGGGCTGCGGTGAGGCCTTCGTCCCAGGCGACGTCGTAGTGGGACCAGACCATGCCCAGCTGTTCCAGCTGGGCGATGCGGTCGGCGTCCATGTCGCCGCGGGCGTTGAAGCGGCAGGCGTCGGCGATCCATTGTCCGAGCGGGAACGCGGCGAGCGAGGCCGGCCACCCTTCGCCACCCTCCACCTCCGCCTGCTGCTCCTGGTCGTCGCCCGCGGTGGGGACGCGGTAGGAGAACGGCACCTTCAGGTCGCCGTGGAGCCGGTGGTAGATGCCGGCGTCCTCCACACCGCGTCGCCAGTGGGCTCGGGGTTGAGGACGCGGAGGTTGATGAAGGCGGCCAGCTGCGCGGGATCGCGAGGGGTGGAGAACTTCAGTAGCTGCCGGTGTCACCGTCTAGAAGACCTGCTCATGAAGGAGTGCTGTGACCTGTGGTTGTGCACTTTGATTGGTTGCTCTGATTCCGCTGCGAGGCCGTCTTCTTTCTGTGTACTTGCTGGTGGTGCGGTGATGTGATGCGCATTGCTGCTGGTCCGTCAGACCTGTCGTGTCGTGGCTTCGGGGATGCTCAGGTCGTTTTGGCTGGTGTGCACTTCTGGCGGTTCGTCTTTGTGGTGGTCGTTGTGCACCCCCCGGCCGTTACCCCGAACAATGACGGTCCTGTTCCTGCCGGTCCTGAGCCGCGGACGAGGTGGTATCACTGCTGTTCTGGGAGAGCGCGGCATTGCGCGTCGTTGGAGGGGGAGCGTATGGCTCATGGTGAGCAGGGCCAGAACGGGGTGGAGGTAGATGACGAGCGGTACCAGCCCTACCACCAGGGCGGCATCGTGTGGGACCCGCCTCTCGTGCTCACCCCCGAGCAGGAGCGTGCCAAGCAGGAGAAGGAGCAGGAGCACCGGAAGAAGTTCCTCAGGAACAGGGCGGAGTCTCGAGTACGTGGGATGCTGCTGGGTCTGGCGGTGGGGGAGACGCTGGGAGCCGCTGGGGGCAAGTTGCCGGCCGGTGGCCCGTTGCGGGCCAGCGTGAGTACCCAGTTGGCCTGCTTCACTGCGGAGGGCACCATCCGTGCGATCGTCCGCGGCAACCACAAGGGCATCTGCCATCCGCCGTCGGTGGTCTGGCACGCGTACTGCCGGTGGGCAGCCCTGCAGGGCATCGAGGCCGAGCGGATGCGGCGCCGCTGGGCCCCCTACGACACCGAAACGACATGGCCGGACGGCTGGCTGGCCCAGATACCGGTGCTGACGGAACGGCGCGGCTCCGCGCCGGCCACGGTGGCGGCGTTGTCGAAGGTCGAGCAGGGCACCCTGGAGCGACCGGCGACGGACAGCCGTGGCTACCACGCTCTGACCCGCACCCTCCCGGTTGCCGCGGTCGCTGTCTCGGATCTGGGGTACTGGACCGCGCAAGCGCGAGAGTTCGCCGCTTTGACGCATGGTGACGGGGCGGCGCACTCCGCCGCAGCCCGCGCGACCGTGCTGGTCCATCACTGCCTGACCGGCAACGGGGTACGGAATTCACTTCAGGCCGGGCTCTCCGCTCTCCCCTCCCTTGACCGGGGCCTCACCGACGACGAGCACGGGCCGCTCACTGCAGCCCTCCGGCAGGCCGTTGCTCAGCCCGCCGACGCCGGACGGCTCGCCCAGCTCGCACCGGACGCCACGGCACCGTCAGCACTCCTCGGCGGGCTCTATGCCGCTGCCTCCTTCCCTGACCGTAGCGACGTCGAGACCGCGCTGCGCTTCGCGGCCGGCGCACCGAGCGGTGCCTCGGTCGCCTGTGTGACCGGCGCCCTGCTCGGGGCGGCGCACGGTGTCGAGGCACTTCCGGGCGGCCTGGTGAGCCGTCACGAACTGGCCTGGGTTCTCGATACCTTGGCTCGCGACCTGCTGAGCGAAGCCACCGACTCGCCGAGCGGCGGCGAGTACGTTGGGGGCTGGGACCCGAACTGGTGGAACCGCTATCCGGGAGGGTGATTCTGTCGGCGGCCACGCACGGCGGTTGCACTGCTGCCACCTGTGAGCGTAAGCGGTCCGTTATTTGTACCCTGTTCCCATATAGCTACCGCCAGGGGTCCGACGCGAATGTGGAACTCAACTTCTCCGAACTGTGGTGACTCCTCACCTCGTTCTCAGACGCAGCACTCCCTGCGTCTGAGCGCGTCCCCGCCCACCTTCAGCGACCCCACAGCAGCGCTGCCCCACCGTCCCGTAGGCCCGGCCAAGCCAGTCTGCTCCCCGCACGCACGGGGAGGCCGGGTGTTGGTGATCCGGTCGTGGCGGGCTCGGCGTCAGGCGAGGGCGTTGCTGAGGTAGGCGGGCAGCGCCGGGCGGACGACCGGGCCGACTTCACAGCCGGGGGTGGTGAGTTGGTCGGCAATGATGACAACGTGGCGGCCGTGGTCGGTGCGAATGACGACGCGGAACGTTTCGCCCCGGCTGTCCCGGCCGGCCAGGTAGGCGGCCAGGACGGCCCGGCCCAGCGCGATCATGCCCCGACCGGCCGGCCTTCCGTACCGCTACCTGCGAGTACTGGCCAGAAAGCGCGCCTTGCGCACCGGGACGAGGGTGGCTGGCACCACCGGTCAGGCGAGCCCGCCACCGGCGCGGCCCCGGCGACCGGGGCGGGCGTCTGAGTACCAGCCGGAAACCGGGCTGGCAGGGGCGGCTGATGCGGGACCTGCAGACGTGTGCGGCAAGACCCGGTGGACCCCGCATCCCATGACCGTGACGTGCATCAGGTGCAGGACGTGCCCTGGCCGCTGCGAGCAGGAAGGAGCGTCCCCGGCAGATGTCAGAGATCCGCACCAATGCGATCAGACCGGAGGCCTAACCACCAGGTGCGCGACTGGGGTCGACCGTCCGTGGTGGAGGATAGCCCTGTGCATGCTCTCTTCGATGATCCCGGGCTCCGTCGCGTCTCGCTGGGCGAGTACCCCCTGTGGGACGAGGCTCTTGCGCTCCTCAACCGGGACTTGGCAGTGACTCTCCCTGAGCAGGGGCCTCTGCAACTCATGGCCCAGCCTTCCTACGAGGCGGGCGAGCCGGAGTATGTCTACGTTGCGCTGGCCAATGGCGAGTGGCACGGCGGTCACCTGTACCCAAAGGCAGCCGAAGACCTTGCTCATGCCTTGGCGATCGTCGCCGACGCCGCGCAGGACACCGTCATTGAGTGTCTGCGGCAGGCGTGGCCCCTGTGCGTCGAACACAACCTGGGCATGCATGCGCGCGAGGTGCAGGGGCAGCTCTCCTGGTGGTGCGCCGGAGAGCGGCCACGTCTCGGGCCGGCCCACATCCGCGCGGCCGTGGGCGCGCTCGGCACCCTCTGAGCCGCCCGCATCACCGCGACCGCAAGCGATGGAGACCAGATCGGCGTCACGGCGCGGTAGTCGCAGCGGGTGCGCCGTGCCGTGATTGAGGCCGTGCGGGTTGGATGTTCATATGGCGCAACACCTTGGCCGCACGGCCTCTAGTAGTGCTTCGTTAGGTTGTGGGCTGTCTGTGGCTGCTCCGAGGGCGGGGAAGGGGGCGTCCGAAGGTGGTGCAGGTGCCGGTCCAGCACCTCAGCAGGTCCTGAAGGGCGTCGAGGACCTGGTAGAGGGTCAGGCCGGTGTGCGGACTTTTGGGTCGAGCCGCCGGAGAGTGAGGAAGGCCTGGGCGGCGGTGACGAGGGTGACGTGGTGGTGCCAGCCACGCCAGGTGCGGCCTCAAAGTGGTCCAGTCCGAGGCCGTGCTTGAGTTCGCGGTAGTCGTGCTCGATCCGCCAGCGCATCTTCGCCCACCGCACCAGGTCAGCGACGGGCGTGGTGGCGGGCAGGTTCGATATCCAGTAGTCCATCGGGGTGTCCTGGCCGTCCGGCCATTCGACGAGGGGTGTCTCGACGGGCAGGACGCCGTCCCACCGGTTGCGGCCGCCGCTCGCCTCCTGAGCTGCGGCCAGGGACTGCTTGCCCGCAGGCCGCACTGTCAGCACCGCGAACCATGAGGTCATCGCGCCTTTGCTGCCCTGCCTCCAGGTCACCTCGGTGAACCGCTCCGCAGCCGCCTGCGCTGCGAGGGCGCAGACGGCTCGCGGTGGGGTGCGGTAGCGGGAAAGGGTGGGCGGTCCGAGCCCGCCGTAAGCCGGCTGGTGCGGCTCGACGTCCTCCGGGTGGGCGACTTCTTTCCCGTTCAGGGCCAGGACATAGGACAGCCTCGTTCCTGGAGGCCGAGCCGGAAGGGGGTGCTGACGCCGTAGCCGGCGTCGGCGACCACGACCGGCGCCTTCAACTGCCACTGGGCGAGTGTGTCCAGCAGGCCGAGCGCGAGACGCCACTTCTCCCGGTGCACCACGTCGTCGGGGACTCCTGCCCTGCGGCATCGGTCCGGCTCGTCCGTCCACTCACGCGGCAGATACAACTGCCACTGCAGTGGGCACGAGGCGGTGTCGGTGGCGGCGTGGACAATGACCCCGACCTGGCAGTTCGCCCGTTTCCCGACCGCTCCGCAGTACTGGCGGGCCACCCCGGACGACGCCTACCCGCACTTGGGGAACGACACGTCGTCGATCACCCACACCTCAGGAGTGATCACCTCGGACAGCCGCTCGGCGATCCGCTGCCTGACCGGCAGCGGATCCCACGGCGACTGGTTCACGAACTGCTACAGGGCCTGCATGTTCCCGTCCGGCAGCCGCTCGGCCATCGGCTGGACCGACTTGCGCCGGCCGTCGAGCATCAGGCCCCGCAGATAACATTCGCCCCGCCGCCGCTGATCCCGCCGCGGCACCGAGGCGAACACATCGGCCACGAACTCCGATAACTCACCCCGGAGTCGTTCCACTTCCCCCAGCCTCATACCAAGAAGATACCCAACACCAGGCGAGATCACCCGGCGTAACGAAGCACTATTAGGGCCTGTCCTGGCGATCACGAGCGGAGCCAGATGACGAGTGCGGCTGCGGTGACGGTGCCGAGGTAGACGTAGCCGCGTTTGTCGAACCTGGTCGCAACCCCGCGGAGGGTCTTCAGCCTGTTGATCGCCCGTTCAACGGTGTTGCGCTTCTTGTAGCGGTGCTGGTCGAAACCGGGCGGCCGACCCCCGGCGCTGGCGTCCGCACTCAGGTGGCTCTTGGTAGTGAACCCGCCACGCGAGCGGCCGAGCGCCTCACCTCCCGCACCACTCCGCCAGCCGGTCGATCAGTTCCGACCGGAACCGAGCGACTTTGACCGCCTGGACAAAGCCCCCTTTGAAGGATGGCGACGGAGCATGCCGGGCGCCGGCGGCGTGGTGGTGCGCGCGCACGGACGTCGAGTCGACCGAGACCTCCCAGTCGATCTCGCCGGCCGCGTCCGCCTCGTTCTGGATCCGCCGCAGGAGCATCTCCCACGTTCCGTCCGCCGACCACCGGCGATGGCGCTCGTGCACCGTCTTCCACGGTCCGGTGCGTGTCCGGGTACAACACCCCGATCACGACCTGACGATGGTCCCGCCACCTGCCGCAACGCCCGTTGCTCACCGGCAGAGCGGCTCCAGCCGCTCCCACTGGGCATCTGTCAGTTAACTCCTACTCCCCATAGTCGTATCAATGACTGACTGATCGTCGGAATATCGTCCGGCCCCCAGCGATGCTCGGTCCTGACCGCTGAATACGGTGGAGGGGCCCGGTTGAATGAGAGGACGCTAAAGACGTGGATGTGTATGAGGCCGTCGACAGCCGCCGGGCCGTACGGGCGTTCAGCGATGAGCCGGTGCCCAAGGAGGTCCTCGAACGAGTGCTGACCGCAGCAACGCGGGCCCCGTCCAGCGGGAACCTCCAGCCGTGGCACATGTATGTCGTGAGCGGCGAACCCTTGGCCGAACTGAAGAGGCGCGCGACGGCCAGGGCACTGGCGGGAGACCCGGGTGATGAACGGGAGTATCCGATGTACCCGGACGAACTGACCTCGCCGTATCTGGACCGCTTCTCCGCTGCGGCCGCTCAGCGATACGAAGCGCTGGGGATCGAGCGCGACGACCCCGACCGGCCTCAGAAGATCGCTACCTTGAACTCGGAGGCGTTCGGAGCGCCGGTCGTCTTGTTCTGCTACCTCGTCCGGACGATGGGGCGCGGACAGTGGGGTGATGCGGGGATGTACTTGCAGACAGTCATGTTGTTGCTGAGGGCAGAAGGGTTGCACAGCTGCCCCCAGGTGATGTGGACCATGTACCGCAAGACCGTCGGCCGTACAGTCGGAGCCGATGACGAGCTTGTGCTGTACTGCGGCATCTCAGTGGGATTTGAGAAGGAAGGCGTGCCAAGGCTGCGTACCGGGCGGGCGGACATGACGGAAACGGTGAGCTTCATCGGAGTGTGACCGCTGACGGCCGAGAACGACAGGACAGGGCCCAAATCGGCTGACTCCTTGCTCGCGCGCCCCCGGAGACCGCGGGCACCGGCCCTGTGCGCTGCACGCGAGGTACCGTCACACGGGCCCGCGGGAGGCTTCGGAGCCCGAGGGGCACGCGCCATCACGGCCGGGCGCCCCGGTCGGTTGGACATGTGCGAAAGGTGTGGTGGCAGACGGGACGTGTCGGGCGGTAACCTGCCGGGCTCCTGATGAGTCGTCATGCTCGTGGATAGCGAACTACTGGACAAGGCAGTCACTGCCGCCGGC
This sequence comes from Streptomyces sp. 1222.5, assembly GCF_900105245.1. NCBI lineage: Bacteria > Bacillati > Actinomycetota > Actinomycetes > Kitasatosporales > Streptomycetaceae > Streptomyces > Streptomyces sp. 1222.5. The sequence continues at coordinate 8,447,001 of NZ_FNSZ01000001.1, forward strand.
CCCGTCGCGCTGTTGTTTCTTGGCGGATGGGAAAACGCCTGGCGCACGCGCAAGGCGGAAGAGCGCAAGGAAGCCGCCGCCGACCGTGCCTCCCTGGAAGCTCGGGCCGACGAACTGGTGACGGCGGTCCTCGCGCTCAAGGTCGCGGGGAACATGCACGATCAGCTCTACACAGGCTGGGGTGCCAAAGGCCGCGTCATGCTGGCTGCGCTGCCCCAGGGAGGCGCAGCCGCGGTTAGAACTCCTAACAGAATGATCTTTTGGGTTAGGAGTCGATACGCCACCGATGTGGCACGGGTGGTGGAGGCCCCGATCTTCCACGTCAACGGCGACGACCCGGAGGCCGTCGGCCGCGTGGCGCGGCTTGCCTTCGACTCCCGGCAGACGTTCCACAGGGACGTCGTGGTCGATCTGGTCTGCTACCGGCGCCACGGGCACAGCGAGGTCGACGACCCGTCCGTCACCCAGCCGGTGACGTACGCCCTGACCGACGCCAGGCCCTCGGCGCGCAGGACGTACGCGGAGTCCCTGGTGGCCCGCGGGGACATCGGCGAGCGGCAGGTGGAGGCGGCCCGCCGCACGTACCGGGATCGTCTCGAGACGCCTTTCGCCGAGACCAGGGCACTGCCCGCGCCCGCCGAGGGCGTTCCCGCCGCCGGCCGGAGGACCGCCGCACGCGCGATCCACCGGACGGTGACCGCGATCGACGAGAAGACCGCACGTCAGGTCATCGCGGCACAGACGGACCTGCCGCAGGGCTTCACCGTGCATCCGCGGGTACTGCCTCGGCTGTACCGGCGTACGGCGACGCTCGACATCGGCGCGGTCGACTGGGCCACCGCGGAAACCCTGGCGATCGGTTCGCTCCTGCTGGAGGGCCACCCGGTGCGGCTGGCCGGGCAGGACTCGCGCCGCGGCACCTTCGGTCAGCGACATGCCGTACTGACCGACCGGCTCACCGGCGCCGAGCACACGCCGTTGCGCTCCCTGGGGCCGCGGGCCGCGGGCCGCCGGCTTCGCACCGCACGACGATGCTGTCCGAACTGGCGGCGCTGGGCTTCGAGTACGGATAAGCGCTGGCCCGCCCGGAGGGCATGATGCTGTGGGAGGCCCAGTTCGGGGACTTCGTCAAGGGCGCGCAGACCGTCATCGACGAGTACATCCCCTCGGCCGAGCAGAAGTGGGGACAGCGCTCCACGGTGACACTGCTGCTGCCCCACGGCCTGGAGGGGCAGGGGCCGGACCACTCCTCCGCCAGGATCGAGCGTTTCCTCCAGCTGCGCGCGCAGGGCTCAGGGAACAGGCGCTGGGCGGCTCCGGCGACACCGGGCGGCCGCAGGTGGTCTTCACCCCGAAGTCGATGCTGCGGTCGAAGGCGGCCACCTCCGCCTTGACCGAGTTCACCCAGGGCGGCTTCCGCCCGATCCTGCCGGACGGCACACAGGACCCCGGACGGGTCACGCGCGTGCTGCTCTGTGCCGGCAAGGTGTTCTACCACCTCGACGCCCACCGCGGGGCCTCGGACCCGGCGGACACGGCGATCGTCCGCGTGGAACGCCTCTACCCGTTCCCCGAGGACGAGCTCGCGGCCGAACTGGCCCCTCCCGGCGACGGCGGACGTGCGGTGGGTCCAGGAAGAGCCGGCCAACCAGCGCGCGTGGTCCTTCCTCGCGCCGCGCCTGCACCGGCTGGCCAGACGCCCTGTGGACCGTGTCAGCCGACCCGAGGCGCCCGCACCGGCGGTCGGCTCCGCTCGCCGGCACGCTCTAAGCAGCAGGCTCTCGTGAGGGCGGCCTTCCGGTGAGCTTCTGATCACCACGGTCGGGGAGGGTCTGCGCGCCGGGGGAGCGGGGTCGCCGGTGGTGCCGCCGAGCACGTCGTAGCCGCCGCGGCGACGCCGGTTCCCGCACGCCTCCCCGCAGCGAAGGTCGGTGGCCCGTATGTCCCACTAAAATGCACATACGGCGAAAGCGGCCGGAGGATGCGTCATGGCCAAGCAGATCAGCTGCCGCGGAATCTATGAGCAGACGCCTTCCGAGGACGGACAGGCCGGCGAGCGGGTCCTCGTCGACCGGGTCTGGCCGGAGGGCGTACGCCGACAGGGCGCGCCTCTCGACCATTGGGTGCGCGACGTCGCCCCGTCGGTCGAGCTGGAGCGCTGGTACGGCCACGACCCTCTGCGGTTCGACGAGTTCCGCCGCCGCTACCTCGCCGAACTGGGCGACCAAGAGCACCGGCAGGCCGCGGCCCGGCTGCGGGACCTGGCCGAACGCGGCGGCCTCATTCTGCTCAGCGCCGGCCAGGACCTGGCCCACAGCCACACCGCGGTCCTCGCCGAATGGCTCACCGGCGGCGATCGGCGCGTAGCGGAGCCTCCCGGACCCACGCCCGCTGGATCAGGGCCCCACGGGTACCGCGCAGCCGTCTCCGCCGCGGTGGCCGATCTCAACGCGGGCTCGCTCGCGTTCGTCATGGGCACCGCCATCGTCTCCACGGCCCTGTACGTCAACGGCGCCGGCACCGTCTCCGCGGTACTGCTCTGGACGGCCCTCGCCGGGTTCGCCGTGCTGGTGCCCGCCTACGGCTGGCGGCTGCTGCGCCACCGGCAGCGGTTCGTCGCGGAACTGCTGGGCCCGCGCGCCTTCGCCTTCCTCACTCTCGCCATCTCCTCCAACGTGCTGGCCGCCCGCATCGCGCCGGACGGCCACATCCTGGTGGCCGGAGCGTTCCTGGCGTTCGGGGCGCTGGGATGGCTGCTGCTGGACTACGGCATTCCGCTCGCGCTCATCACCACTCTGAAGCGGGGCCCGTCGTTCGACCAGGTGAACGGCACCTGGTTCCTGTGGGCGGTGGGATCGGAGTCCGTGGCGGTCGCCGCGGCCGCATCGGCCCGGATGACCTCGGGCCCGGTGTTGCCGGCGCTGGCGATGGTGTGCTGGTCCGTCGGACTGCTGCAGTACCTGCTGACCGCCGCGATCGTGCTGGCCAGGCTGCTGGCCCGGCCGGTGCGGGCGGAAGGCCTCATGACGTCCGTCTGGATCTTCATGGGGGCGGCGGCGATCTGCGTGCTGGCCGGAGTGCGGCTGATCTCCCTCCCGCCGGGGACCCTGCTGCTCACGCGGCCGGTCATCGCCGGGTCCTCCGTCGTCCTGTGGGCGTTCTCCACCTGGTTGGTCCCGCTGCTGCTGGCTCTGGGCGTATGGCGGCACGCGCTGCGCCGGATACCCCTGCGCTACGACCTCGGCTGGTGGAACCTGGTCTTTCCGATCGGCATGTACGCGGTGACCACGCACGAACTGGGACGCGCGACCGGCACATCGTGGATGACCACCCTGGGCCGCTGGGAAGGCTGGGTCGCCGCCGCGGTCTGGGCTGTCGCCTTCGTCGCCATGGTGGCCACCCTGCTCCGCCACCGCCCGGGGACCGGGCGCGGAGCCGGGCCCCCGGCACGCCGGAGGGACCGCCCCGGGAGCCCGTCCACGACACCCCCTGGGACACAGCCGTAGAGGCGGCCGCCCGGCAGCGGGCGGACCCACCGGCCGCGGGCCGCGGCACGATGGGATCGTTTCCCTGCGCGCTCGCGCGTCAGGCGGGGCGGCGGCGTACGGGCCCCGTCATCGGCGAGCGCTCGCACGCAGATGACCGGCGGCGTGCACCAGTGACTTCCAGGAGACCGCCGACCACGCGGCGACGAGCAGCACGTACAGCGTGACGGCGGCCCAGACGAACAGTTGCGAGCCGGTCCGGGAGGCCAGAGTGCCGGTGCCGGTGACGCAGGCGCCGAGAGGGAAGATGAACGACCACCAGGTGGGTGCGAAAGGCAGACCCGTGCGGACCTCCCGCACGGTGAGCGCCGTCGCGAGCACCAGCCACAGCATGGCGAAGCCCCAGATCCCGATGCCGCCCAGGAGGGCCGCGACCGCGGTCCCGCGCGCGTACGGAGCGGGCAGCGCGCTCGGCGCGGCCGATGCCAGCGTCCCGAGCGCCGTCACCGCCTGGTCCAGAGCGCCCACGCCGATCCACACCGTGGGAACCACCGCACCGCTGGGCGCGTGGTGGTGGACCAGCCGGCTGTACACCATGGCCAGCACCAGCAGGACGGCGACCAGTCCGAGCCCCAGCAGCGCGTAGCACCCCAGCACCATGGCGAGCCGCGGCTGCCCGGCCGGTGCGTACGGGACGAGCAGCGCCCCCGTGGCAGCGGAGACCAAGGGCGGGACCACGGGCATGAGCCAGCCGCCGAAGGCGGCCTCCGGAGTGAACCGGTGCCGGGTGACCATCAGGTACGGAACCGCGCAGGCGGTGGCAACGCCGAGCACCGTACCGGCGGACCACAAGGCCCAGCTCACGTCGAGTGCCGCCCGCTCTCCGACCAGCCGGCGGCCGAGCAGCAGCGTGCCGGCGCCGACGGTGAGCAGGGCCATGGGCGGCGCCCCGAAGAATTGGGCCAGCACGGGGTCCCCGGCATGCGCCCGCAGCGTCCGCTGCCCGAGATAGCCGACAGTGAGCACGATCAGCAGCAGCGCGGCCCCCGCCCAGACCACCGTGGCGGCGTTGCGCAGCCCGGGAAGTCCGCGCGGTAGAGTCGCGGCGGCGTCGGCGACGATTCCGGTGCCCATGACGGCCGCGAACCAGCTGGGACCGAACCGCTCCTGCCTGTCGTGCGCCGCAGCCGGGCTGGCGCGGACCCGGTCGGAGCTTCTCGGACCCGGACCCTCCTGGGGCGGAACGGCTCGGGTGGTGCTGGAGTGGGATGTCACGGCGTGCGGCGCCTTCTCTTGTCGACTCGGGTCATCACCGCCGGTGATCGACGGCAGTGATCGGCCGATCGGTCCGACCCGCGCCCAGCAGCTCACGAGCGATGGCCGAGACCGTCGGCCCGTGGCGTCGTCGACGCTATGGCGAAGTGCGGGGCCGGCCACAGCACAGCACGGGCCAGGACGCCCTCACACACGGACATGGCCTGCGAGCCGGCACCGCCTGCGGTGAGTTTGATATCCAAACTTAGGAGGGATATCGTGGAAAGTCCCAACCGGCCGGGAGGCGCACCATGAAGGGCAGGCCGTCAGGCGGGAAGCCGCTGCTGGTGACCGTGCTCGTCTTTCCGGGCGTACGGCTGCTCGACGTCACCGGTCCCATCGAGGTGTTCGCCTCGGCCAACGAGTTCGGCGGCCGTTACCGCGTGCGGATGGTCTCCCCGAACGGCGCGGACGTGGTCACCGCGGCCGGCACCGGGCTGGGCGTCGACCTCGCCGCCGCAGACGTCGACTACGTCAGCGACGTGGTCGTCGTCCCCGGCGGCCCCGAATGGCCCTCCCTCATCAAGGACGACGCGCTGCTCGACGCCGTACGGGCCCTCGACGCGCGCAGCCGCCGCACCGCGTCCATCTGCACCGGAGCCTTCCTCCTCGCCGCGGCCGGGCTGCTCGACGGGCGCGAGGCGACCACGCACTGGCGCTTCGCCGACCAACTCGCCCTGCGGTACCCGCGAGTCAACGTGGACGCCGACGCCCTGTACGTACGGGACGGACACATCATGACGTCCGCGGGCGTCAGTTCGGGCATCGATCTCTCGCTCGCCCTGGTCGAGGAGCACCTCGGTGCCGACACGGCCCGCGCGGTGGCCAAGGACATGGTCGTCTTCATGCAACGACCGGGAGGCCAGTCGCAGTTCAGCGTCCGCACGCGTACCCCGCACACCAGACAGGAACTGCTGCGCCGCATCCTGGACGCGGTCGCCGAGGACCCGTCCGCCAACCACACCCTTGCAGCCATGGCCCGCCGAGCAGGGGTGAGCGCCCGTCACCTGACGCGGCTGTTCCACGACGACATGGCCACCACCCCGGCCCGCTATGTCGAGCAGGTCCGTATGGAGGCCGCCCAGGCGATGCTGGAAGGCGGCGACGACCCCATGGCGTCCGTGGCCCACCGCACCGGCTTCGGCTCACCGGAGTCGCTGCGCCGGGCCTTCACCCGCAACCTCGGCATCACGCCGGGGGCCTACCGGGAACGCTTCCGCACCACGAACGCCGCCCGCGCCGGTGAGGACAACTGACGTTCCGCAGACACGATCTTCCCCGGGCGAGGACCGTGCCCCGCCCTTCCGGCAGCCCGCCACCCGGGACATGCCGAGGGCTGGGCGCCGATGTACGGTCGACCTACGGCGTAGGTGCGGTCTTCGCAGCCGGCAGACAGGCCGGCCGGAGGTCCGTGCCCGGGAGTGATCATGTCTCAGCAGACGAACATCGCCGCACAGACCGCCTTCGGAGAAGCCGTCGTAGCCGGTGACCTCGACGCCCTCGACGCGATCGTCGCACCCGATTCGATCGACCACGACCCGGCCCCCGGGCAGGGGCCGGGGCCCGACGGGTACAAGGCGATGTTCGGCGAGTTGCGCTCGGCCTTCCCCGACCTGCACGTGCAGGTGGAGCATATGATGGCCACCGACGACGAGTTGGCCTTCGCCTACGTCATCACCGGGACACATCTGGGGCCGTTGATGGGGCGGCCCGCCACCGGCCGGAAGGTGAGCTACCGCGGCATGCAGATCAGCCGCTTCGACGGCGACGGCAAGCTCGTCGAACGCTGGGGCAGCAGCGATGAACTCGGCATGCTGCGGCAACTCGGGCTCGCGGAGGCGTGAACCGCGAAGGCGGCGTACGTCGTGGCCTGGCGGCGCCTGGTGAGGGCGTCAGAAAAGGTCGCGGTATTGGTGGAAACCCGTGCCGATCTTGACTCGTGTCGTGAAGGGCGCCGCCTTCTTGCCCGTCCCCTTGTACAGCCACAGGTAGCCCTGGGGATCGCGGGCGAGCAGGTCACTGTGGCCGTCACCGTCGACGTCACCCGTGGCCACCAGCTTGTCGAACCGGTTCCAGCCGGTACCCACCTTCGCGCGGGACGCGAAAGGCTTCCGCAGATCACCCGTGCCCCGGTACAGCCAGAGGGTGCCCTGCTTGTCGCGGGCGACGACGTCCGACCTGCCGTCGCCGGTCAGGTCGCCCTGGCCGGTGATCCGGGTGAAGCGGTTCCAGCCGGTGCCGACCTTCACCCGTCGTGCCAGTGTGCCGTCGGCCCTGGTCTGGAAGCGCCAGAGGACACCCTGCTTGTCGCGGGCCAGCAGGTCGGGGTGCCCCGCGCGGCCAAGGGTGCCGGGGGAGAAGACCACGTTGTACTGCCCCCAGCCGGTGGCCACCTTCTTGAGGTGCCCGCCGCGCCAGAGATTCAGCTTGCCGTCGTCCATGACGTGATACGCACCGTCCTGGTAGCCCGTCAGGTCGGGGTCGACGGACACCCCGTACCTGAGGTGCGGCCAGACGTACGCGCCCGAGGGGTCGTCGAAACCACCCTTGCCGTCGGGCATGTAGACGTACATCTGGCCCGACGAGCGGATCCCGGACAGGAAGAAGAACGGCGCGGCCGGGGTGGGCATGTGCCGCGCGGCCCCGGCACCGCTCGGAGCGACGGCCTTCGCCGGACCGCTCGCCGCGGGGACGTCCGCCAGCGCGGTGCCGGCGGTGGCACCGACCAGGGTGACGGCGATCGCCGAGGTGACGAGACGGGACAGGGCGCGAGCACGCCGGGCAGACCGGGTCACGTACGGACTCCAAGGGGATGTGCGGAATCAAGCGGTCCGCTCTGCGTGAGTGGGAGAGAGGCCCGCAACCTTGTCCGGATCTTCGCATGTCCGTCCCGGTGGGCTCGCGACGGGGTGCGGAATGGATAATTCCGCCCAGATGTCACCGCGTAAGTGCATGAGACGAGGGGGCGCCGGCCAGCCTTTCAGTGGCCCTGCGTCGTTGTGCGGCCCGGCAGGAGTTCGGGCTGCGAGGTGTGCAGCCGGGTGAGCAGCGGCAGGGCTTCGACGGCGGTGCGGGCCTGGGCTGCGGGGAGGTGGGCGATGCCTGCGGGCAGGCGCATGCCGCGGCGGGGATGGCGAGGACGCGCATGCCGGCGGCTGCTGCCGAGCGGATGCCGGCGGGGGAGTCCTCGACGGCCAGACAGGCCGAGGGTGGCAGCCCGATCCGGGCGGCGGCGCACAGGTAGGGGTCGGGCGCGGGTTTGGCCCGCCGACATCCTCCCCGCAGATCACCGCACTTATACGGGTGGTCAGTCGCAGTGTGTCGAGAACGGTGAGAACGAAGCGGCGGGGGCTGGCCGTGGCGACGGCCACGGGCCCGTGCCGTTCGGCCGCGGCGACCAGGTCGAGTGCTCCGGGCAGGGGGCGAACGGGGCCTGCCGCGTGTTCGTCGAGGATGATGTCGGTGCAGGCGTCGATGACCTCGGCGGTGGTCGCCGGCCGTCGCACACCACTGCGACATAGGAGGCCCAGTCGCCGTTGCCGTGCAGCGCGGCGGTGTCCTCGGGGCGCCACCGGTATCCGTGGCGGGCGCTGAACGCGGCGCACGCCCGTGGCCATGCGCCGGCGGTGTCGATGAGGGTGTCGTCCAGGTCGAAGACCGTCGCCGTGTGCCTCCCGGTCACAGCGCCGTGCCGGAACGGTGCAGCTTCTGGGTTAGCTGCTCGATCGTGACGACGCGGAGGCCGTGCTCCACGGCGAAGTCCCGCAACCGGTCGTCGCGGGCGAGCGAGCCGTCGTCCTCGCACACCTCGCTGATCACACCGACGGGTGCGAGGCCGGCCAGGCGCAACAGGTCGACGGTCGCCTCGGTGTGTCCACGCCTCTCGGCGATCCCTCCCGCTCGGGCCCGCAGCGGGAACATGTGCCCGGGACGGTTCAGCTGGTCGGGTCCCGTGGTGGGGTCGGCCAGCACGCGGGCGGTCAGTGCCCGGTCCGCGGCGGAGATGCCCGAGCCGGTACCGACCGCGTCCACGGAGACGGTGTAGGCGGGTACGTCGGCCGCAGCGGTTCCGGGGGCCGCGGGCACCATCAACGGCAGACGCAGCCGGTCGGCGAGCTCCCCGGCCATCGGCACGCAGATCAGCCCGCTGCCGTACCGCACGAAGAAGCCCATGAGCCCGGCGGTCGCGAACTGTGCCGCCATGACGAGGTCGCCTTCGTCCTCCCGGTCCGCGTCGTCGACCACGATCACGGGCCGGCCTGCCCGCAACTCCTTGACGGCAACAGCCACCGCTTCGAGGCCCTCGTCCGGCCTCGATACCGAAACTGACGTCACCACAACCAGCCCTTCGTCGGTCCGCGTCTTCCTGCGCCCTGCATCGGTGCGCTGACCAGCGGACTTGAGGGCCCCGCACCCGGCGCTCGGATCACGGGGGTCGGAGAGCCCGCCCCACCACGCGACCGGCGCACCTCCTGTCGAGGAGGGAGCCACCGGAGCGCAGGGAGCCGGTTCCGTGCGGGAGGGCCGGGCGGGTTCAGCTCCCGGCCGGGGTGAGCAGAGGGTGCTGCGTGGGCCGCCCCTCGACGTCGGGTAACTCGCCGTCGAGGCGTCGCAGCGGCATCGGCCGGCCGCGCCTCAACGGCCTCTCACTGCTTGCCGTCGCGCAATGCCTCGTCGATCCGACCCAATGCGTGCGTCAGGTGGGCGTAGTCATCGGATGACAGCGGCTTGACGAAGTACTCCTCCACCACGCGAGCGTGGACGGCCGACGCGCGCAGGAACGCCGTCCGTCCCTCGGTGGTCGGTTGCACCAGCGCGAGCCTCCGGTCTTCGGGAGACGCGACGCGGTGCACCAGACCGGCGTTCTCCATCCGGTCGATCAGACGGGTGGTGCCGCTGCTGGTGAGTGTGAGGTCGTCGGCCAGCTGTCGCTGGGAGACCTCCTCGCCGGGGCGACGGCACAGCCGGATGAGCACCTCCAGCATGGTGTGGCTGATCCCGCACTCCCGCCGCAGGGCGCCGTCGATGCGCTGTTCCAGGCGGGTGGCCGACTTGATCAGCAGGCCGAAGTCCCGCACGAGCCTGCTGTCGGCGGCACGGGCGGCGGGGTCGTCGTCGTGCTGTGGCATGGCGTTCATCGCGCACGAGTTTAGTGCCGTATCACCTATTGCTGTCTCAATCTCTGAGCAGTCAATTGCTGACTAGTCAACGAATGGCTACCGTGGGAGCACGTCGGCGAGGGAGAAGGAGAATCCGTGGAATTGCCGCACTGGCTGGCCCGGGCCGCGCACGCGATAGAGGACTGGGCCGGAACCTTCGGCCCCTACCAGCCCCACCCGGCCCTCCAGGTGGACGACGACCGCTTCGCGCCGGTCTTCGAGGAGTTCGCCGGGCGACTGAAGGACAACTACCCCTTCTTCCACCCCCGTTACGCGGGCCAGATGCTCAAGCCGCCCCACCCCGCGGCCGTCGTGGGCTACCTCACCGCGATGCTGATCAACCCCAACAACCACGCTCTGGACGGGGGCCCCGCCACCGCCGCCATGGAGCGCGAGGCCGTCCGGCAACTGGCGGCCATGTTCGGCTACGACGCCCACCTGGGCCATCTCACCACCAGCGGCACCATCGCCAACCTGGAAGCCCTCTTCGTCGCCCGCGAGCTGCATCCCGACCAGGGCATCGCCTACAGCACCGAGGCCCACTACACCCACGGCCGGATGTGTCGCGTCCTCGGCGTGGACGGCCATCCCGTCCCCACCGACGACCTGGGGCGCATGGATGTCGGAGCCCTGGAGGAGCTGCTCGGCACGGGCCGGGTCGGCACGGTGGTGCTCACCGCGGGAACGACCGGCCTGGGCGCCATCGATCCGGTCCACGAGGCCCTCGTCCTGCGCGAGCGCTACGGCGTCCGCGTCCATGTCGACGCCGCCTACGGCGGATTCTTCACCCTGCTGGCCGGAGCGGACGGCCCCGAGGGGCTGCCGGCCGCCCCGTGGCGGGCCGTCGCCCAGGCCGACTCCATCGTGGTGGACCCGCACAAGCACGGTCTGCAGCCCTACGGCTGTGGCGCCGTGCTCTTCCGCGACCCCGCGGTAGGCCGGTTCTACCTCCACGACTCGCCCTACACCTACTTCACCTCCGACGAACTGCACCTGGGCGAGATCAGCCTCGAATGCTCCCGGGCCGGCGCGGCCGCCGCCGCGCTGTGGCTCACCTTCCAGCTGCTGCCGCCCACCCGGGACGGACTGGGGCAGGTGCTGGCGGCCGGCCGGCGTGCCGCCCTGCGCTGGGCCGAACTGATCGAGCAGTCGGACGACTTGGAGCTCTACCAGGCCCCGCAGCTCGACATCGTGAGCTATTTCCCGAAGACCGCCCACGGCGCGCTCTCGGAGATCGACGCCGTCAGCAACCGCATCCTGCTGGAAGGGATGAACGACAGTCAGGACCCGGTCTTCCTCAGCACACTCCGCGTCGGCGCCGACCGGTTCGCCGCCCTGCACCCGAAGGTCACCAGGGACGCCGACGGAGCGCGCATTCTGCGCAGTGTGCTGATGAAGCCGGAATCGGAGACCTACGTGGAGCACCTGCATCGGCGCCTGGAGCGACTCGCCCGCGCCTGACCGGCTGCTGACGCCGTCCGGCCGTAGCGACTTCCCGCCTGACGGGCACCCGGGACGAATCTCCGGCCGCTGCTGCCGCCCGGCGGGAAGTAGCTCTGGTCAGGCGGCTGCTACCAGGTGACGGGCAGTTCGATCGGGAAGCGCCGGATCGTCTTGGTGTCCCAGCGCACCTCCTCGGGCTGCACGGCGAGCCGCAGCGTGGGGAACCGGTCCATGAGCTGCCCGATGGCCACTTCCAGCTCCGCCATCGCCAGTGGCACGGCGACGCACCGGTGTCCGCCCCAGCCGAAGGTCATGTGCGGGGTCGAGGACCGGTCCGGATCGATGAAGTCCGGGTCCGGGAAGCGCCGCGGGTCGCGGTTCGCGGTCAGGTACGACACATGCACGAAGTCGCCCTTGCGGATGCGGACCCCGTCCATCACCACGTCCTCCGTGGCCACCCGGGGAATGCCGACCCCCTTGCGGAACGGGATGACCCGCAACAGCTCGTTGATGACGTCGGTCAGGGCCTCCGGCCGGCCGTCGATGTGCTTCATCAGCTCGGGACGGGTCAGCAGGAGGTAGACGATGTTGCTGATCTGGCAGGTGACCGTGTCCTGGCCGCTGAGGGTCAGCGTCAGTGCCATGACGGCCAGTTCGTCGTCGTCGAACACGTCGTCGCCGTCCACGGCTGAGGCGAGCACGCTGATGAGGTCGTCCCCGGGCGACTCCCTCCGCTGCTGGACCAGCGTGCCGAAGTACGCGCGCAAGGCTGCCTTCGCGGATGCGGCCTTCTCGCGGCTGTCCGGGCCGGTCGCGAGGAGCTGCTGCAGGTTCTGCTGCATGTGGGGCCAGTCGCCCTGCGGGATCCCGAGGAGTTCGAAAATGGTCTGCTGGGGCATGGGGTCGGACAGGTGGCGCACCAGGTCCACCGGAGGCTGCTGAGCGGCCATCTCGTCGAGCAGGGCATCCGTGAGGCGGGTGATCTTGTCCCGCATGCCGTCGACCTGCCGCTGGGTGAACGCCTGCGACGCCAGGCGCCGCAGGCGGCTGCTGAGCGGCGGGTCCATCACGTTGATCGATTCGGGAGAGACGATGGGTTCCGGGGTCAGCCGCGGGTAGTCGAACTCCATAATGCCGGCCCTGCTGAACCGCTGGTCCGTGGTCACCTGCTGCACCCCCTCGAACCCGGTGACCAGCCAGGCGTCGGCGTCACCGTAGGGCAGCCGGATGCGGGTGAGGGAATTCCGGTCCATGAGCGCGGCCAGACAGGGATCGAATTCAAGGCCCTCGCTGAAGTCGAACGGACATGCGATTGTCTCGTCGTCTGGGGTCATCCTGTTCTCCTCTCTTCGCCGGATTTGCTGTGTCTTGAATATGCCAATTTGTGATCGTGGGCCACCGCATGCACCCGGGTGCGCCTCCGTACGATCAGGCGAGTTGGCTCAACGTGCCGGGGAGCCGCCGCGCGGGTCCAGATAGACCTCGTCGACGTAGCACCAGGCCCACGCCTCGCCCGGCGCCGCGGAACGCACGAGGGGGTGCCCGCTGGATTCGTGGTGGGCGGTGGCATGGGCGCCCGGCGAGCTGTCGCTGCATCCCACGTGGCCACAGGTCAGGCAGAGCAGAAGACGCCCCCCGTCCCGCCCTCGGGCGGCGCACTCCAGGCACGAGTCGCTCTGTGCCACGGGCTCCGCGGACAGCGCCGTGGCATGAGCGCAACCGGGGCCATCTGGACGGCCGCCGTCCGGCCGTACGACCCATCCGGTCATGGTGCCTCGCTGTCGGATTGCCCGCCGAATCGCCCTCTCTACTTCGCGCACGGACACCGACCCGGATGCGGCGGAGCCGGTGCACCGATTGAGGTGAGCCGACGCGGGGCACGCGCATCGCAGAACGGCGGACGCCTTGTCGCTCGCGAGGCGGCGGGCGGCAGGGGAAAGGTGAGTCAGGATGGCCGACGGATCAACGACGGTGTCGAGTTCGCGGATCGCTCCACCGGATCGCGGTGGCGTGCGCAAGCCACCGCTGCGCCCCGGCCACTACGACCCCGCCGACTACACCGCATATGTGGTGCGCAGCGCCGGGGAGGCCGGGGTGTCGTCCGTGCTGGTGATGACGGTGCTTCACATCGAGGCGTACAAGCCGCACCATCCGCTGCTGGAGCGGCTGTGGCAGTGGTGGAAGCCCGGGGCGTCCTTCGGGGTGGCCAATATGCACCGGGCGACGTTCGAGCGGGTTCGGCGGACCCACGGCCTGTCGGAGCGGTGGCAGGACCTGCGCGACGATCCCGCCTTCGCGATCCGTGCGGCGGCCCTGCACCTGAAGGACCTCGACCGGAGCCTGCCGCGGCGGCACCTGCGCCGCTACAGCCGTGACGAGCTTCTGGCGCTGGGCTACAACACGGGCGAACGCAACATGCGGACCTTTGCCAGGGGAGTTCCGCCGGGCCCCATGGCGCGGTCGTACCTGCGCCGTTTCCGTGCGTATCGTCCCCGGGCCGCGCAGGTCCTGGCGGACCACGGCGGGCAGCCGCCGTCGTAGCCCCTGAGGCGACCGCCGACGAGTCACTTGGCGTCGGTGGCGTTCTGAGCGCCCTGCGTCTCGTCGTCCCCCTTCATGGGGAGCCGGAACGGCCGGCCGTCGCGGTGTGCCCAGATGTCGCGGAGGACGACCTGGATCATGCCGGCGACGGGGATCGCGAGCAGCGCGCCGAGGATTCCGGCGACCTCTACGGCGATCAGGATGGCCAGCAGCACGGTGAGGGGGTTGAGCTTCACCGTGCGGGAGAGGATGACCGGCTGCAGAAGGTGGTTCTCGACCTGCTGGTAGACGACGAAGAAGACGATCGCGCCGATCCCGGCCGGGAGGGAGTGGACGAGTGCCGCCACCGAGGCGACCACGGCTCCGAGCGTGGCACCGACCAGCGGGATGAGGTCGGCCAGGGCGACGAACAGAGCCAGCAGGCCCGCGAACGGTACACCGGCCACCAGGAGCACGACGTAGGTCAGCACTCCGCAGATCACGCTGATCAGCAGATTGCCGGTCAGGTAGCCGGTGACGGTACGGGCACAGGCGGCTCCCACGCGGCGGATGCGCGCGGCCCGCGGTTCGTCCACCAGGGTCAGGGCGGCATGGACGGCCTTGGGGCCTTCCAGCACCATCAGGTAGGCCAGGACGAAGATCGTGACGGCTCCGGCGAGGGTGGTCGCGGCGCCGCGGACGAACGCCAGGGCCGGGGTGCCCAGGCCGGTGGCGAAGCCGCGGATCTGCTGCTGGTGCTGCTGGACGTACCGCAGAGCGTGGGTGCGCTCCAGGAGGTCGCCGACGGGCCCGCGGCCGGCCCGTGCGTCCTCGATCATCTGGGGCAGCCGGCCGGCGAGCCGGCTTCCCTCCTGGGCCAGCGGGGTGACGAACAGGGCGACCAGCGCGGCGACCGCCACGACCGCGACCAGGAAGACCAGCAAGGTGGCCACCGAGCGGTGGCAGCGTGCCACCCGTCGTTCCAGCGCGTCGACCGCCGGGGAGAGGGCGACGGCGAAGAACAGGGCGATCACCGCCCAGACCAGGACCCGGCGGGTCTCGATCACCAGTTGCAGCACGATGTAGGCGGCGATCACCAGACCGATGGTGACGAGAATGGTCCGGACCGGAACAGGACACGGCTGCATGGGCCCTGGGTGCCCCGCATCGACTGAGGAAAACGACCGGCCGTTCGCCCGACGCCCGCGCCGCCGGGCGACGAGCACCACGGCATCGGTCACCGACACTCGCGAAGATCCACCCGCCGGGAGCGCCGTGCCCGCCCTCGCCCACCGTCGGCGGCACCGACCGCGCACCGCGTGCCGTATCGGACCAGGATGGACACGACGGACGGGTACCTGTGGAGGCACGGTGAGGCAAGGCGACGAGGAGGAAGCCCTCGTGGAGGGTGGCGAGCGCGACGGCGAGGCCGATGCCGAGTACACCGACCCCGAGCCGTGGGACGAGGAGTCCGCGTCGTACGACGAGGCGGGTGCGCTCACCGAGGCGCCCAGCACTTCCGGCGAGACGGTTGCCGGGCGTGCGGTGGCCGACGGGGGCCCTGACGTCTATCTCGACGTACCCGTGCTGAAGGTCGACGAGATCGACCTGGACGTCGAGGACCTGCGTGCGCGCGTCTCGCTGCAGGCCGAGGTGCTGGACCTGCTGAAGCTGAACGTGGGCGCCGACGTCACGCTGGGACGGGTGCACCTCGGCATTTCCGGCGTGGAGGCACAGGCGCAGCTCAAGGTACGGCTGGACAATGTCGCGATGATCATCGACCGGGTGCTGACCACGCTCGATCGCAACCCGGAGCTCCTGCACGAGTTGGCACGGGGCGTGGGGTCTGCCGTGCGGGACGTCGGCGGAGGCGCCCGTCATGCCGTCGGAGAGCTCGGTGCGGGTACCGGACGCGCCGTCCACGACGTCGGCCGGGCCGCCGGGTCCGCAGTCCAGGACGTGGGCCGCGGCGTCGGCGCGGTGGCCGAGGATGTCGGCGAAGGTGCCGGCGCGGCCGTCCAGGAGGTGGGCCGCGGTGTCGGCTCCGCGACCGAGGACCTCGGGGAAGGCGCCGGCGCCGCTGTCCAGGACGTCGGCAGGGGTGCCCGGCGCGCGGTCGAGGACGTCGGCGGGGAGGCCGGACCGGCTGTCGTCAAAGCCGGCCGGAAGGTCGGATACGCGACCGGGAGTGTGGCCGAGAAACCTGCGGAGGCGGCCGGAACGACCGGCGGGGCGGCGGAGGGCGACCCGACCGGCGACACGGTGCGAAAAGGCGCCAGGACCGCTGCCGGCACCACCTCCAAGGCGGCAGGCACCAAGCGTCCGGCCCGGTCGGAAGGACGGGGTGCGGCGCGCAAGCCCGCGGACGGGGACCGGGACGCACCCGCGCGGAGTCCGAGCGGCACGCGCACCCGCCGCGTACGGGACGAGGACGGGAAGCTGCCACCACGGCCCGGCCGCCGCCGTACGTCCGACGGGCGCGAAGAGCCGCCCTGAACGGAGGGTTCGGACACGCGAGGCCCGGCGCCAGACATCTCGTTTCGATCGACGGTCCGCGCGGCGAGGCTCCGCTTCGCCGATGAGCCCCGCACGGCCGTCCGCTTCCCGGGCGGCGGGAAGCGGGAGTCGACGAGTCACAGCGACCGGACCAATCTTCCCGACAAGGTGGTCCCCGGCCGCGAATATCAGGACGCCACGGTGACCTACCGTCTCGCGACCCGGCTCGAGAGGGAGCAGCCGTAGGAGCGTTCGCCCTGGTGACCGCACAGAGCCGGCGCCCGGCGCGTCTGGTCCGGGCCTGTGTGGGCACGTGGAGGGGGACCAGGGGCGCAAGTGGCGAGGAGGGCATCGTGGCCGAGCAGGTGCCGGAGGCACAGAGGAGCCGGAGTACGGGTCGTGAGGACGACCTGCTGAGCGGGCTCGCGGTGGACGACCGGCAGCCGGAGCGGCCGGTGCTTCTCGACGGCGAAGGCCGGCCGATCGAGACCTGGCGGGAGAACCACCCGCACGACCACCGGGTGGGGCGGCGCGAGTACGAGCGGACCAAGCGGATCCTGCAGATCGAGCTGCTCAAACTGCAACGCTGGGTGAAGGAGACGGGGCAGCGGATCGTCGTGGTCTGCGAAGGGCGGGACGCGGCGGGCAAGGGCGGCACCATCAAGCGGTTCACCGAGCGGCTGAACCCCCGTGGGGCCCGTGTGGTGGCGCTGGACAAGCCGACCGAGCGGGAGGCGGGGCAGTGGTACTTCCAGCGGTACGTGACCCACCTGCCGGGTCGCGGTGAGATCGTCTTCTTCGACCGGTCCTGGTACAACCGGGCCGGAGTCGAACGGGTCATGGGGTTCTGCACGGAGGAGGATTACCGGCAGTTCCTCGGGCAGGCCCCGCTGTTCGAGCGGCTGCTCACCGACGACGGCATTCTGCTGGTGAAGTTCTGGTTCTCGGTGTCGCGTGCCGAGCAGCGCACCCGGTTCGCCATACGGCAGGTCGATCCCGTCCGCCGCTGGAAGCTGTCCCCCACCGACCTGGCCTCGCTCGACCGCTGGGACGACTACACCGCGGCCAAGGTCGACATGTTCCGGGCGACGGACACCGAGCACGCGCCCTGGACGGTCGTGAAGAACAACGACAAGCGGCGAGGCCGGCTCGAGGCGATGCGCAGCCTCCTGGACCGTTTCGACTACCCGGCCAAGGACCGCCTGGCGGTGGGAGCGCCCGATCCGCTGATCGTCGGCGCGGCGCACACCCTGCTGGAGCCGGGGGAGGAGCCCACTGCCCTTTCGCCGACACCGCTGGCCGGACCGGGCGGCGGCCCCGGACTCCATCCGGACCCGCGGTGACGACCGACGCGCCGCATGACGAACGGGCTCGTCGCGGCCACGGCACCAGGTGCGGGTGGCCCGGGGAACCGGGCCTGGGGCAGACCCTCTCGGACCCACCCCTCGGCCCGGCCCCGGAATGCCCCGCCCCGGAATGCCCCGCCCGGGAATGCGGCTAGGAATTGACGATGCGGCGTACGTTGTCGACCGAGCCGCAGCCGCCCTTCAGCTGGTGCTCGCGCTCCTCCAGGAACGCCACGCCCAGTTCCTCGCGCCGCTCCATCGAGACGTTCTCGCGCGCGCCGTTGAGGATGGTGCGCTCTTCCTCGTCGGCGTGGTGGGTGACGGCCTCCACCAGGTCCTCCAGCTTGGAGTCCCACTCATCGGAGCCGACCTCCGCCACCTCCAGGAGGGCCAGGAGGGCCTTGTTGCCCTCGTCGTGCTCGTGCTCGCCGTGCTCGACCTCTTCGTCGTCGATGTTCTTGTACCGCTTCAGGGCGGGGTACACCTTGACCTCCTCGGCCAGCGCGTGGGCGATCAGGAGATCCGCGAACTCCTGGCGCGCGGCGGCCCGGTCGGCTTCGACGCTCCGCATCCGGCGGAAGAGATCCTCCATGCGCCGGTGGTCCTGGAGGATGAGCTCGACGACGTCCTGTGTCTCGGCCATGGGACTGCACCACTTTCGTGCGAACGGTCAGGTCGGATCCGCCTACCCTGCCCCTCGGCGTTGATGACCTCCCACCTTCACGGCCACGACGCGCCTCGGATTCAGCCCTTCAGGTACGCCAGTACCGCCAGCACCCTGCGGTTCGCTTCCGGCGACGGTTCCAGGCCCAGCTTCCCGAAGAGCGATGCGATGTGTTTCGCCACGGCGCTCTCGCTGATGTGCAGGGTGCGGGCGATCGCCGCGTTCGAGTGGCCCTCGGCCATGCGGGCGAGGACCTCGTGCTCCCGGGCGGTCAGTGAGTGGACGCGACCGCGCTTCTCACTGCGGGACAGGAGCTTGGCGATGACCTGGGGGTCCATGACCGTGCCGCCGGCGGCGACCGTGCGCAGGGCGTCGAGGAACTGGGCGGTGTGTGTGACCCGGTCCTTGAGGAGGTAGCCGACGGCGCCCTCCCCGGTGGCGAGCAACTCGTGGGCGTAGAGCTGGTCGACGTACTGGGAGAGGATCAGGACCGGGAGCCCGGGGCGGGTGCGGCGTGCTTCCAGTGCCGCCTTCAGTCCCTCGTCCGTGTGGGTCGGTGGCAGGCGGATGTCTATGAGCGCCACGTCCCATTCCGTGTCCTCGAGGGCCCGCCGCAGCTCCGGGCCGTTGTCCACGGAGGCGACGACCTCGCAGCCGTGCTCGCGCAAGGTGCGCGTCAGGCCGTCGCGGAGGAGGAAGAGGTCTTCGGCGAGGAGGACGCGCACGGGATCTCCAGGGTCGCGGTGGTCGGTCCGCCCGGCGGGCTGTGCAGGGCGAGCGTGCCGTCGAAGGTATCCAACCGACGGCGTACTCCGAGCAGCCCGGTTCCGCGGGCCGGATCGGCACCGCCCCGGCCGTCGTCGGTGAGGTCGACGCGCAGACACGCGCCGTCATGCGCCAGGGTGATGTCCACCCTCGTCGCCTCGGCGTGCTTGGCCGCGTTGGCGAGAAGCTCCGACACCGCGAAGTAGGCCGCCGATTCGACGGGGGAGGGCAGTCGTGGCGGGGCCGGGCACGCGGAGATCGCGACGTCCAGGTGACTGTCCAGGGCCAGGGAGCGCACGGCGTCGGTCAGGCCCCGGTCGGCGAGGACCGGGGGGTGGATGCCGTGCACCAGTTCCCGCAGATCCCGCAGGGCGCGCTCGGAGGCGGCGCGGACGTCCAGGAGCAGGGCCCGGGCGGCCGCCGGGTCGCTGTCCAGCAGTCCGGTCGCCTGGTCGAGGGTCAGGCCGAGGGCCACCAGCCGTGCCTGCGCGCCGTCGTGCAGGTCGCGTTCGATACGGGTGATCTCCGCCGCGTGCGCATCCAGGGCGGTGGCCCGGCTGTCGGTGAGCCGCGCCACTCGCCGTGCCAACTCGGCCGTGGGCGGCACGGTGAGCAGGCGGTGGCCCAGCCGGCCGTGCAGGGACAGGACGACACCTGACAGACGCAGGCCCGCCGCCATGAAGGCCAGGCCCAGCAGCAGCGCCAGCGACGCCGTCGTGGTGGAGACGACCGGCAGGAAGGCGTACCAGTTGCCGTCACCCAACTGCCGCCACACGAACGGCTGGACCAGCGCACCGAACGCCCCGAAGACGACCAGCGCCGGCGGCACCGAGGCGAGCGGGCCGCCCAGCAACGGCTCGAGCCACGCCCAGCGCAGGTCCCGCCAGAAGCCGTCGTCGCCGAGGATCGCGGCACTGGTGTGGCGCGCAGACGTGCTCCGGGGCAGAGGGTCCGGCGGGCTGAGGTGGCGGCCGCTCCAGTGAGCGGTGCGGGCGCGGTGGCGGTCGGCGACGCGGCGCAGGACGGCGGCCGCGCGGGGCAGCAGCCAGAGGCCGGGGCCGAGGGGCAGGAGCAGCAGGGCGCAACCCACCAGGAACGCGGCTCCGGCCACCACGAAACCGGACAGCCCGATCAGCTGGCACCGGCCCAGCGCGACCAAGTCGCCGTGCCGCGACACCTTCACCCTCACGCCCCCGGATCCCCCTCCACCGTCGCGGGGATCGTAACCGCCGGGCGCCTGCGCACCCAGGCCGCCGCGATCAGCGCGGACGCCACCCCGAACAGCACCATCGGTGCCGTCCGGCCCGTCTCCTCGTCCATGAACAGGAGCATTCCGAGGTTCACCAGGGCATGGAAGGCCCCCGCCAGGAGCAGCCGTGTCATGCCGCCCGTCCCGTCCAGGGCCAGGCCCAGGACGACGGACAGGGCGATGGTGGCCAGCAGGAAGCCCGCGGCATAGGCCGGGGACCGGCCCAGCACCTGCACGTGCCACAGACCCCACACCGTGCCGACCGCCACCGACGCGGGGAGCGGCCCGAACCTGGTGCGCAGCAGAGGCTGCAGGAAGCAGCGCCAGCCGATCTCCTCACCGCACGCGCCGACGAGTTGCGCGACCGCGACGAGCAGGAAGGAGTGGTGCAGCGTACGCGGGTCGGTGGCGTGGGGAGCGCCGCTGATCAGGGCGTACGGGCCCGCCGACAGCAGGATGATCGGGAAGGGCATGGAGAGAAGCAGCCAGGGGGAGGACGGCCGCCTCCGGGGCCCGCGGACCAGCGTCCACGTGGTCACCGGCCACAGCAGAGCGGTGACCGCCACCGCCAACGCCGGTCCGAACTGCGTGATTTGTAGCACCTCGGCCGGGACGCCCGTCGCCGGCTGGAGGGAGCCCAGTGCTCCGGCGGCCACGAACGCAAGCGTCAGATGGACCGCTGCTCGCGCTGCCGTACGCTCGGCCGGCCGCACCGGCCCGGGCGTCCTCGTCGCCTTGATCGTCCTGGTCGTTCGCACGGGCCCGGTCGTTCTCTTCGTCCACATGACGTCGACGATGCCGGGCTGCCCGACTGTGCGGACTGCACCTGGATACCGAGCGGGGTGTACTTGGGTGCACCCCGGGCGCGTCCGAAGGAAATGCACTTGTGCGGGGGACCGCACCTCGGTTTGAGTGCGTGACCGTGACTGCTCTGAGCGACCTCGTGCGGCCCGACCGCTACCCACGCTCCTCCGGCTACGACCCCGCATGGCTCGTGGATCTCGACATGGGGCCGAACCCGCTGTGGCTGCTGGAGGACCTGGCCCGGGACCTCGAACTGCGCCCCGGGATGCGGCTCCTCGATCTCGGGTCCGGCAAGGGGGCCACCTCGGTGTTCCTGGCCCGCGAGTACGGCGTGGACGTCGTGGCCGCCGACTGGTGGACACCCGCGGAGGAAGCGGCGGCCGTGTTCGCCGAGGCGGGGGTCGCCGACCGGGTCCAGGCCGTGCGGGCGGAAGCGCACACCCTGCCGTTCGAACCGGAGAGCTTCGACGCCGTCGTGAGCATCGACGCCTTCGAGTACTTCGGCACCGCGGACGGCTACCTGCCCTACCTGGTGCGGTTCGTGCGCCCGGGCGGACAGCTGGGCATGGCCACTCCCGCCCTGACCCGGGAGGTCCGCGAACTCGGGGCGATCCCGGCCCACATCAAGAAGGTTGTCGGCTGGGAGGCCATCGCCTGGCACACGGCGCAGTGGTGGCGGTTCCAGTGGGAGATCACCGAACTGGTGGACGTCACCTCCGCGCGCCTCCAGCCGGACGCGTGGAAGGACTGGCTGCTGTGGGCGCGGGCGTGCGCCGAGCGACGGCCGGACGGCCGGACGGCCGACCAGCCGGTGATCGACATGCTCACCGAGGACGGTGGGACGTTCCTCTCCTTCGCCCTGGTGACGGCCCGCAGGAGGTGACCACCGGCTTGATCGTCGAGCGGGTCGGTGGCCTCGTGGTGGGCTCCCTCGACGACGCCGGGGCGGACATCCGGGCGTTGCCGCCCCCGGCGGGCACCTGGGAGGTACGGCGGAAGACGGCCCGGTAGGCGCTCGGACGGTGGCCGGTGTGGCGGGCGAAGAGGGCGGCGAAGGTGCCGGGGTCCTGGTAGCCGACGGCCGCGGCGACGGCGGCGACGGTGCGGTCGGTGGTCTCCAGGAGATGCCGGGCGCGACGGACCCGGGACGACTGCAGATGGGCCAGCGGGCTGCGCCCCGTCTCCTCGGCGAAGCGGCGGAGCAGGGTACGGGTGCTGACCCGGAAGGCAGCCGCGAGGTCGGCGAGGTCGTACCGCTCCGCCAGGTTCTGGTCGAGCCGCCGCATGACCCGCTGGGAGAACTCGCGGCCCGGCTGGGGCAGGAGCCGCGGGTCGACGTAAGGGGTCTGGGAGGTCCGAGCGTCGTCCACCAGTGTCAACCGGGCGGTGGTGCGGGCCACCCGGTCGCCGCTGTGCCGGCGGATCAGGTCCAGCGCGAAGTCGTACATGGCGCTGAAGGCGGCCGTGGTCGTGACACCCGTCTCGGTGACGACCAGGTGCTCGGGCCGCACGTCGGTGTCCGGGCAGCGCCTGGCCAGTTCGCCGGCGTGCAGCCACGACGTGGTGGCCCGGCGCCCGGCGAGGAGCCCGGCCTCGGCGAGCAGGAACGCGCCGACGCACAGGGAGACGACGGCGGTGCCGGCGGCGGCCTGCGCGCGGATCGCCTCGACCTCGGGGCCCAGGCGGGCGAGCCGCGCGTCGAGGTCGGTGTCCGGGCGCAGTTCGAAACCGGGGACCACGAGGACGTCCACTCCCCGCAAAGGACGCACCTCCAGGCTCACCCCGCCCGACGCGGTGACCCGGCGGCGGGGCGAGACGACGGACACCCGGTAGCCGGGCGCGTCCGGCCCGGCGACATGCCCGGCCATCGTCAACAGGTCCGGTACGCCGAACACTTCGGACGCGAAACAGTCCGGGTACGCCAGCACCCCGACCCGCAGCGCACCCGGCCCGACGCCCGCACTCGCGCCTTCCTCCGCCATCGATCCCGTCCCCCTGGTGTACCGCCGGGGCAGGGTCGCCGACCGCGTGTCCGCTCGCCCCTCGGCGTGTGGCGAGATTACCCCTGGCCTTGGCGATCCCGCCCCTGATCCGGCGGCCGTCCTCGGGACCAGGCTGTCCTCATGAGCGACGACGATCCGATCACCGACTTCACCCGCCGGACCATGGCCGTGGAGGGGGTGGCGAAGACGGTGTACGTGGCCGGGGCCGGGCCCGCGGTCGTGGTGCTGCCCGAGATGCCGGGCATCAGCCCCGACGTCCTGCGGCTCGCGCGCTGGGTGCGGGACGCGGGCTTCACCGTCCATGTGCCCTCCCTGTTCGGTACGGACGGCGCCTTCCCCACGGTCGAGGGCGGCCGGGAGGTCGTACGCCGCGCCTGCGTCAGCGCGGAGTTCCGCGCCTTCGCCGGCGGCGGAACCAGCCCGGTGACGCTCTGGCTGCGCGGCCTGGCGCGCCAGGCCCACGCTGCCTGCGGCGGGCCGGGAGTAGGTGCGATCGGCCTGTGCTTCACCGGCAACTTCGCCCTCACCATGGCCCTGGAGCCGGCGGTGATCGCCCCGGTGGTCAATCACCCGTCGCTGCCCCTGGACGACCCCGGCGGACTCGAACTCGACGCGGCGGACGCACGGGCGGTGCGCGACCGCCTCGACCGCGACGGACTCACCGTCCTCGCCTACCGCTTCGAGGGGGACCGCTGGTGCACCGGTCGGCGCTTCGCCGCCTACCGCGCCCTGCTCGGTGACGCGTTCGACGGGCGCGTCCTGCCGGACAGCGCCGCCAACCCGGCCCCGCCGCCCTTCTTCGCCGAACTGGTCGGCACTCCGCACAGTGTCGTCACCGCGCACCTCGTCGACGAGGCCGGCCACCCCACGGTCCGGGCCCGCGACGAGATCCTCGCCTTCCTCACCGGCCGGCTCCACCCGCGGTGAGGCGCCCCTCGCTCCGGGCCGAGGGCAGTGCGCCGGGGCTGGTCAGCGCAGTACGGCCGCCAGCAGGTCGGTGCCCAGCGCCGTCAGGTCGGACACGTTGAGGGTGTGGCGGACGTAGCGGCCCTGCCGTCGGGCGGTGAGGAGACCTGCCCGACGGAGGACGGCCAGATGACGGGAGACCTCCGGGGGTGAGAGTTCCCAGGCGTGGGCCAACTCGCCGGTGGTGTGCGGGCCACGGGCCAGCGTGCGCAGCATCCGCAGCCGTACCGGATGGGAGAGCGCCTCCAGCCGTAGCGTCACCGTTTCCAGCGGAACGGGCTCCGCCGGAGTCGGCTCGGCCACGGCGTACTGCACCACCGGATGCCAGCCGGGTGCGTGGACCGCCACCAGGTGCGGGCGGCCGAAGACACTGGGGATGAAGGTGACCCCACTGCCGTGGGCGGAGGTCGCCTTGTCCTGCAGCTTGTCCACGACGATGCAGTCACCGTCCGCCGCCAGGGTGACCGCGCCGGAGACCGAGGCGAGCGCCGCCGCCAGACCCTGGCGCCTCAGCAGGTCGTTCTTCAGGCGCAGGTCGGTGGCGAGTCGCACGGCGGCTCCCGTCCACGCGGCGTCGAAGAACGCCGAGGCGCACTGCTCCAGGGTGTCGCGCACCCGAGCCCGGACCGCGGCCGGGTCCGCGAGCAGCCGTTCCGCGAACGCCTCCTGCAGGGCACCGCGGGCCTGGGCCACCTCCAGGGCGCGCTCGCGCGCGGTCGCGTCGGTGAGCGGGGACGTGCCCGCGAAGTGGACCCGGTTGCTGCCGCACGTGGTGACGAGCGCGGCGGTCACATACCTCTCGTCGTCGATCCGGTCCACGTCGTCCAGCTCGTCGGCGAGGGTCGGCCGGGGCCTGCCGGGGATCAGGAAGTCGGCCTGCGAGGAACGCCAGAGGAACTCCGCCTCCCTGAGCCGCTCGGCCAGCTCCGGCGGCAGTGCGGCCCAGACGTCCCCGGCCCAGTCGGCGAGCTGCGGATGATGTCCGGGTTCGGCCAGCACGTGCAGCATCGCGGTCAGCTCGGCCAGCGGGGAGGCGGCGAACCTCACCCGCTCGCCCGACAGGCCGCCGATGTCGATCCTCAACGTCATCCCGCCATCATCCCGGCCCCAGCTGCAGTCGCCGCCGTCGGTTGACGGTTCCCGTCAACCGACGTGCCCGCCGGTGCGGTGGTCCGCACCGTCTGACCCATGACCACCACCAAGATCCGGCCCCGCGCGCTCGTCCGCGCCTCCGGAGGCCCCCGCTACGCCCTCGCCCTGGCCGTGGACGCGCTCGGCACCGGTCTGCTGCGACCGTTCCTGCTCCTGTACGGCGTGACGGTGCTGAAGCTGTCCGCGCCGGTCACCGGCACCGCCATGACGGCCGGTGTCGTCGCGGGCCTGGTGTGTGTGCCCGCGGTGGGCCGATGGCTGGACCGGGGCGCACGCAGTACGGTCGTGGCGGCGTCGATGCTGGTGCGGGTGCTCGGCGTGATGCTGCTGCTGGCCACCCCGGCAGGGCACGTCGGGCCGTTCGCCGCGGCGGCGCTCTTCCTCGGCATCGGCAACCAGTCCTGGCCGGCCGCCCACGCGGCACTCGTGGCCACGGTCGCCCACGGCCGGGAGCGCGACACCGCGCTCGCGGCGGCCCGCGCCCTGCGCAACGCCGGGCTGGGTGTCGGCGCCCTCATCGCCACCGTGACCCTGGCGGGCGGTACCACGGCCCTGCGGGCGCTGGCGGCCGTCACCGGGCTCGCCTATCTCGCCGCCGCGAGCCTGGCCTGGTCGGTCCACCTGCGCGCGCGTCCGGCCGCCACCTTGGGCGGGGAGGCCGGTACTGGTCCCACGCCCCGGATGCGGGCGCTGCTCGCCGCCAACGTGATCTACGTTTTCTGCCTCAACGTCCCCGAGATCGCCCTCCCGCTCGTCCTGGTGACACAACTGCACGCGTCCCCGGTGTGGTCGGCGGCGATATTCGTGGCCAACACGGTGCTGGTGGTCACCCTGCAGGTGCCGGTCACCGTGCTGATGTCCCGGTTCCGCCGGCGGACGGCGCTCGCTCTCGCCGGCGTGCTCCTGACTGCCTCCTACCTCGGCTTCCTCGCCGCCACCTCACTCGGCCACGGCTGGGGTGCCCCGGCCGTGGCCGCGGTGTCCGTGGTCTGCACCGTCGGCGAGATCGTCTACGCCGGCAGCGCCACCGCCCTCGTCACCCACCTCGCCCCCGCCCATGCCCTGGGGCGCGTCCTCGCCCGCTTCGAACTCTCCACGGGCTTCGGCCTCGCCGTCTCCCCGGCGGCCATCACCGCCCTCGCGCCCCACGGCCCGGCCACCCTCTGGGGCAGCCTCGCCGCCACGACACTCCTGTCCGCCTCCGCCGTCGCCGCCGAGTCGTGACGGACATGGTCCCCGAAGCGCGGCGTCGGTGTCAGCGGGCGAAGACGTCCGCGAACTTGCGGCCCTCGACCACCGGATACGCGAAGTCCGTCGCGTTGAAGGCGGTTGCGTACGACGTCGTCAGTCCCGAGGTCGTGCCGCGCAGCACCCACGCCGCCCCGTCGTCGTACCCTCCGGGAACCACGTCCTCGCCGAACGCTCCGATCGCCAGGTCCGCCCTGCCGTTGCCGTTGATGTCGCGCAGCCGCAGCGATGAGCCGAAGTGGTCGCCCGCTTCGGCGGCGCCCGGTACGCCCGGCGTGCCCTGGTGGAAGGACTGGGCCCCGCTCGTGGTCAGCCCGGCCGAAGAACCCTTGAGCAGGACGACGTCCCCGACGTTCCGGTGGCCGTCCACGTCCTCGTACGAAGCGCCGACCGCGATGTCCGCGTAGCCGTCGCCGGTCGCGTCGCCCACCGCGACCGCGGCGCCGAAGTCGTCGCCGCTCTCGTCGGTTCCCGGCACTCCGGGGCTGGCCTGGGTGTACGTCCTGCCCGTGGCGGGCAGTCCGGCCGCCCTGCCGTACCGCACGGTGAACGAACCGCCGTTGCCCACGTTCTCGTTACCGGTGACCAGGTCGTCGTAGCCGTCGCGGTCGATGTCGCCCGCCGCGACGGCCCGGCCCCAGGCTGCCCCGCCCGCGGCGCCGCCCTCGGCGAGCACCGAGTAGGAGGAGCCGATGTCGCCGGGACCGCCGCGGAGGAGACCCACGTAGTTGCCGGTGAGGGCGCCGCTGCTGTCCACGCGCCGGCCGTGCACGACGAAGTCGCTGCCGGCGGTGCTGGAGAAGTGGCCGGCGACGACACCGTCCAGGCGTACGCCCTCGGGCAGGAAATCCACCTCCGGTGCCAGCGCGCCGTCCTGGGTGGGCTTCCCCTCGCCGTACCACCAGAAGGTGTCGGCACCGACGACGACCAGGTTCCCGGCACCGTCGCCGTCCAGGTCCGCGAAGGCGGCACCCGACCCGAACCCGTAGGCCTCGGCGGTCGGCGCGGTGAGCAGGGTGCCGCCGGACGTGAACGGTTTCGCGCCGCCCCAGACGATCGTCACCGATCCCCCCGGCTTGCCCGCGACCTGCTCGTACGGTGCCCCGACGATCAGGTCGGCGTAGCCGTCGCCGTCGACGTCACCGCTGGTGACGTTCGCGCCGAACTGGTCCACGGACTCCGAAGTCCCCGGCACACCGGGAGTGTTCTGGGTGATGTTCACCGATCGCGCCGGGGTGACCCCGGACGCCGAGCCGAACAGAACGGTGACCGTGCCGCCGCTCGCCTTGGGCGTGCCGATGGCCAGATCGCGATACCCGTCACCGTTGAAGTCGTCCCACAGCCCGGAGGGCGCCGCCACGGCGGCCGGAGCGCCCAGCCCCGCCACGGCAAGGGCAGCGGACACCGCGACGGCGTAGGTACGAATGCGCAAGGTCGTGCTCCTGTCAGTGATCCCACGTCTCAGCGACGTACGACGTCCGCGGTGAACAAAGGGTTGTACGCGCAGGGTCCACGAATCTCAGGTGCGGTGCTCTTCGACGCCCGTTGCGCGGCCAACTGCCATTGCAACCGGTGCCGTTGTCCATGAGTCTCATCTGGTGACGGCGAGTGGAGGCGCAGGTGGACGAGCGCGAGCCCATGCTGAACGGCGACCCGGATGAGCGCGCTTCTCTCTTCGGGTGGAAGGCGTCGGCGGTCGCCCTCGCCATCGTGGTGTGGACGGCCTTCAGACCCCCCCTGCCGTTGTGGCTCTATGTTCTTTGCTGGGCCGCCGCGCTGGCCGCGGCGGAGGGTGTCGCCAGGCTGCTGCGTCACCGAGGCTCGGCCCGTCGCCGGGGTGGCCCGGTCCCCGCCCCGAACCACCTCGCAGCGCACCTGCCGCGGCTGGGCCCGGACTCGTGGCTCCTGGACCCCCGTTGGACCAGGGCCCGAACGGCCGCCGCGGGATTCCTGGTGTTCGCCACCCTCGCTGGCATCATGGGATGGAACGCCGCGCAGGAGTACCGGATGCTGGCGACTCTCCGCGACCAGGGCCGTCGGACCGAAGCCACCGTGGTCGAGATCACCGGTCGCACGGAGGAAGGCCGGCCGGCCGCCGTGACCGTCCGCTTCGTCACACCGTCCGGCCCCGTCCAGGCGGATGTGGATGTCACGGACAGCTCGGCGAGCGAGGCGAAGCCGGGAGCGCGGATACCCGTCGCGTACGACCCGGCAACCCCCACCCAGGTCGTCCAGGTCGACTACCTCGACGGGCGCGACGCCGAGGGCATTCGCGAGGGCTCGATCGTGATCGGGCTGCTCGCCGCGGGCTTCCTGGCCGGAGCCACTTGGGAGGCCGTACGGGCCAGGCGGCGAACGGACGCCGACACGGCACCGCATGACCACCGATCCTGAACCACGGCCCCTTGAGGGTTCGGCGGCCCGGCCGCCCGAGCCGCCCGCACGCGCCGCGGGAACCGTCCATCCCCTGTGGCCGTCTTGTGCGCTGACTGTGCACGAAGCAGGGGGGACGCTGTGACGCGGAACATGACGAAGGTCGGTCTCATGGCGGTGGCCATGGCGACGGTGTTGGGGGCCTCGGCCTGTGGCGGGGAAGGCGGCACGGCGGATCGGGGGAGCGGCGGGAAGTCCGCCGCGCACGGGAAGGCGGACGGCCGGACGCGATCCGGGAACGGCGCGCCGTCCGGTTCGTCGTCGAAGTCCGCCGGAGCCGTGGTGAAGATGTCCGGGCTCGCGCGGACCGCGGCCTCGCCCGTCACCCGCAAGGTGCCGTGGAACCTGGACATCCTGGACCAGCGGGCGCGGCCGCTGAACGGGAAGTTCACCACCACCGCCACGGGCAAGGGCGTGCACGTCTACGTGATCGACACCGGGATGGACATCGGCCACAAGGAGTTCGGCGGACGTGCCCACCTCGGCGCCGACTTCGTGGGGCCCAAGGACTCCGGTGACTGCTTCAGCGAGGCGGGGACCGGCCACGGCACGTTCGTCGCGGGGATCATCGGCGGAGCGAAGTACGGAGTCGCGCCCAGAGCCGACCTCGTACGGGTCCAGGGAATCATGTGCGAGAGCGACGGCGGCGGCTCCCCGGCGGAGGCCGAGGCGGCCCTGGTGAAGTCGGTCAAGTGGGTCACCGCGCACGCGCAGAAGCCCGCGGTGGTGAACATGTCGCTCAACCTCGACCACCGGTCGGCGGCACTCGAGTCCGCCGTGAAGAAGATGGTCGACGCCGGACTCCCCACAGTGGTGTCGGCCGGCAACTTCCACGACGACGCCTGCAAGCACTCTCCGGCCGGGGTCCCCGGCACGATCGTCGTGGCGGCCTCCACCTCGAACGACCGCCCATGGAGCGACGGCGGCTCCTACGGATCGGGCTACGGACGCTGCGTGGACCTGTACGCCCCCGGCCAGAAGGTGACCGCCGCGCTCGCCGGCGGCGGTACGACCACGGAGGACGGCGGCGCCACGTCCTGGGCCGCTCCGCACGCGACCGGTGTGATCGCGCTGTACCTGTCGGCACACCCCCACGCCACGGCCAAGGAGGTCCACGTCTGGCTCGACCACACGGCCACCCGGGGGGTCCTGCGCGGAGTGCGCTCCGACACTCCCAACCGGCTGCTGAACACGGGCGGCCTCTGACCTTTCCCGCCCGCGCCGGCCGTACGGTCACCCGGGCAGGCGGCGGAGGAGCGCGCTCGCCCCGCCCCGCGGCCGTTCCCGTTCCCTCATGCCCGGCCCGCCCCTCCACCGTGACGGGGCGGGCCGTCGGCGTCTCCGGCCGACCGCGCAGACGGGTGCCTCCCTCGGCCGCATGCCCGAGGGCCGTACGCCCGCGTTCCGCCATTCGGCCGCGGTCGGCTCGCGCGCGTCGCCGGGCGGCGGTGCCGTGGACACAGACGCGTGCCGGCGCCCACCGCAGAGAGGCGTCCGACCGTCAGCCGTGCGGAAGGACAGGGCATGCACATATCCGGACCGGCAGCGGGCCGTCGCGTGTGTGCCGCGGTCATCGCCTCCTTGGTGACCTGCTCGACCGCTCTGACCGGACGGATACCCGCCGCCGCGGGAGGCGCCCCCACACCCACGGTGCCCGAACTGGACTGGAGACCCTGCGTCCAGGGCAGCCCGTTCGACTGCGCGACCGCGACCGTGCCGCTGGACTACGACAAGCCGGGCGGCCGTGCCATAGAACTCGCCGTCGTCAGACGGAAGGCGACCGACCCCGGCCGACGCGTCGGCACCCTGCTGTTCAACCCCGGCGGGCCCGGCGGACCGGGAACGGTCCAGATGCCACAGAACTACGAGGCCTTCCCGCGCGAGGTACGCGAGCGGTTCGACATCGTCAGCTGGGACCCCCGCGGGATCGGCAGCAGCACCGCGGTCAACTGCTTCGCGACCTCGACGGAGGCCGCCGCGTGGAACGCGAGCAAACCGGCCGGCATCCCGGTGGGCGCACGGCAGCGGGCCGCCGTGATCGCCGCGTACCAGGACCTCGCCCGACGCTGCCAGCGGCGCGATCCCGAACTGCTGCGCCACGTGTCGACCACCGACACCGCTCGCGACCTCGACGAGCTGCGCAAGGCGGTGGGCGATGCACGACTCACCTACCTGGGGACCTCCTACGGCACGATCCTGGGCAGCACCTACGCCAACCTGTTCCCCGGCAGGGTCCGCGCCATGGTCCTCGACAGCGACATCGATCCGCAGGCCTGGACGAACCACGCCTCCGACACGGACCCACGGCTCACCACGTTCCTGCGCATGGGCTCGGACCGCGCCGCGGCGGCCGTCCTGGACCGGTTCCTCACCTTGTGCGGATCCACCGACACCGCGGGCTGCGCCTTCTCCGCCGGCAGCCCGAAAGCCACCCGCGACAGGTACGACCAGCTGATGCGGCGGCTGCGCGCACATCCCGTGGGTGAGTGGACCTACGGCCGTACCGTCGCCGACGTGGTGAGCAGCCTCTACTTCGTCCACCCGGGCTGGACGGACCTCGCCGGCCGGCTGCGGGACCTGTGGCAGGCCCGCGCCCCCAAGCCGTCGCCGCTCCCGCCCCCGCCACCGGTTCCGCAACCGAATCCGTACGTCGGCGAGGAACAGGCGAGCGCCGTGCTCTGCGGCGACAGCCCCAATCCGCGTGACCCCGCCGCCTACCCCGCGATGGAAGAGGCCGCCGCCGGCCGTGCGGGCGACGCCGGACGCTTCTGGACCTGGGCGACCGCGGCCTGCATCACCTGGCCGGCCGTCGCCGCCGACCGCTACCGCGGCCCGTGGAACAGGCCGACGGCACACCCCGTCCTGCTGGTCGGCACCAGGTACGACCCCGCCACCCCCTACGCGAACGCGCAGACGCTCGCCGGGGAACTGGCCGACGCCCGCCTGCTCACCAACGAGGGGTACGGCCACACCGCCCTCACCAACCCCAGCAGCTGTGTGAAGACGTACGAGAGCCGGTACCTGATCGACGGCACACTCCCGCCGCCCGGAACGACCTGCCGGCAGGACGAGCCCCCCTTCCCGGCACCCAAGCCGGTCGGCGGCATGGCCACCGGAGGCGGCGGCTTGGCGGCCGCC
Organism: Streptomyces sp. 1222.5; assembly: GCF_900105245.1. Taxonomy (NCBI): domain Bacteria; kingdom Bacillati; phylum Actinomycetota; class Actinomycetes; order Kitasatosporales; family Streptomycetaceae; genus Streptomyces; species Streptomyces sp. 1222.5. The sequence continues at coordinate 8,479,186 of NZ_FNSZ01000001.1, forward strand.
ACCCCCTGAGCCGGCCACGGCCGCCCGGTACGGCGGCCGGCCATCCTCCGCACAGCACTCCGCCGAGGGTGTCACCGGCACCACCCCCGATCCGGTGTCCAGGCCCAGGGACGTCGGACACGGCCGACGGCAGTCTGGACACGTCGGCGAGCGGACCGACGCGCATCCCACGCACGGACTCGGGGGAATTCCCGTGAACGAACGCTTCGTCAGGCGCCTGACCGGCATCGCCGGCATCGTGACCGCCGTCGCCCTCATCGTCGAAGTGCCGTTGTACTTCGTCTACTCGGGGCCGCCACCGGACGCCAACGTGCTGACCAGGCTGCTGATCGGCATCGTCGGGATCACCTCGCTGGCCGTCTTCGTCACCTCGTTCCGGGAACTCGTCGGACTCGCACGGCCCGACTACGAGTGGGCCGGCTCGATGGCGTTCGCCATCGGCCTGGTGTACACGGCGATCGCCCTGGTCTCGACCGGGTTGGAGGCCGGTGCGGTGATCGCCGCCGACCGTCCCATCGATCCGACGATCACGGTCAGCGGCACCTACATCCTCTACGGCACGATCTCCCGGCTGTTGCTGGCACTGTTCCTGGCAGCACTGGGACATGTCGTCTGCCGCGCCGACTTGCTGCCGCGCTGGGTCGGCCGCTCCGCCTACCTCCTCGCGGGTGTCAACCTGGCTTTCGTACCGTCCCTGTTCTTCGGCAACACCCCGGCCCATTTCTACGCGGCCAACGGCTGGGGCACCACCGCTCTCACGGGGGCGCTCCTCAGCTACTGGCTGCTGGCCGCCGGCATCTCGACCTACCGCAGCTCCACCCGCCACCAGGTCCCGGCCGGTTCCTAGCCACCGATCGGGACCGCGGCCGGAAGCCGCCCCCGGCAGCCCAGGATCTGCCACGCGGACATCGCGCGGCAGATCCTGGGCTCGCTGACGACCCACTCCGAGGCCGGATGCCTGCCGACCCAGCGGCGCACGGGAGTGGGAACGTGACGACGGCCTCAGGGGGCCAGGCGGGCGGCGAGGCCGTGGTAGCCGTGGTCGTGGAGGCGGGCCGCCGAGACGGGGAAGTAGCTCTTGTCCGCCACGACTCCAAGACCTTCGACCATGCGGTTCATGAAGTTGAACAGCGCGCCGACCATCACCGCGTCGTGCAGAGCGCGTTCGTCCCAGCCGGCCGCGAAGACCGCTTCGGCGTCCGCCGGGGTGAGCAGGGCCGGGGTCCGGGTGAGGATGCCGAGATAGCGCAGCACGGGCTTGAGCTTCTCGTCGACCTCGGCGCCGTCCAGATCGGCGAGTGCGTCGGCCAGCAGCCCCTCGGGAACGCCGAAGGCCTCCGCGGTCGCGGTGTGAATGCCGTGGCAATACGTGCAGTCGTTGAGACCGGAGACGTACGCCGCCATCAATTCGCGTTCGGCGACGGTGAAGGGCGACTCCTCCCGGAGGACCGACTCGTGGAGCTCCAGGAGCGGCCGCGAGGTGCGCGGGTAGGCCTCGAAGACCTGTAGGAGCGCCGCGTCCGCGGGCAGGGACTTCAGGTAGGTCATCGTGCCGTCATCTCTCCATGGGCCGGGCGCTGGGCCAGCCGGTCGATCTCGTTCCTGCGCAGCCAACACGCCGCCAGATGGGCGGAGGTGGCGGGGCCCGGGTCGCCCAGATCGCAGTAGGCGAACATGCGCAGAGTGTCCTTCCACGCCTTGCGCAGGGCGGCGGGCGGCGACGCCGGTCCGACGGCGGCGGCCAACGCCGGACGGGCCTCGCGCCAGCGCTGCGCACCGGCCTCGACCAGGGCCTCGAAGGTCACGGTCGCCCGTACGCCGTGCCGGATCCGGTCCACGGCCAGGAGCACCTGCGCCGGGTCGTCGGCGAGGGCCGCCAGGCCCAGGCCGGCGAGGAGGCGTTCGGCCTCCAGCCCCATGAGCAGCACACCGGTCTCGGTCATCCCGGGCTCGTCGACCGGCGTCAGGGAGAACCGGGTGTCGAATGCGTCGAGGTCAGACACCGGCCATCACCCTGTCGTCGGTGCTGCGGCTGCCGGAACTCTCCTGGAGGCCGACGGCGACCGCCGTCGCCACCCGGGCCGTCGCGACGCGGTGGCCGTCGATGTTGCGGGCCGCGGGACCCAGCACCATGCCGGCGGCGGCACCGACCGCGAAGACGCGCGGCGCGTTGCGGAAGGCCAAGGTCTTCTCGTCGAGGTCCGGCCAGCCGTCACGCGCCGCGACCACGTCCGCGGGCAGCAGCCGGTCGCCGCTGGAGACGGTGGTGCCGAGAGCCAGCACGGCGTGGTCGGCGACCACGCGCTCGCCGTCGGAGAGGCGGACGGCTACCCGTCCGGCGCGCTCGGGCAGCAGCCCGGTGACCGCGCGGCCGCGGTGGACGATCAGCCGACCGTCGGCCTCGGCGGCCTGCATCTGCGGGCGGAACTCGAACATGACGGACGCCCGGCGCTGGCCGCCCATCAGGGTCAGGCGGTCCTCCCAGCTCGTGCCGTCGAAGCGGGCCCTGCCCTCGGCCCGGAAGAACGACGCGTTGACGTCGGCGCACTGATAGCGCTCTTCGGCGGCCCGCACGATCCAGTGGACGCGCTTGCCGTCGTTGAGGGCGTTCGCGATCAGATGGGCGGCGCTCAGCCCCGCGCCGATGACGGTGAGGTGCTCGGCGTCCTGGGGTACGGGCTCGTCCCAGTAACTGACGCCGGGCGGAACGGAGTCACCCTCCCACCAGTCGCCGGGGGCGGTACGGCGTTCCTCGCCGAGGCAGAGGACGGCGTAGGGCGCGGTGACCGAGGTGCCGTCGGCGTGCACCGTGACCGCGTCGGCGGTGGGCCGGACGTCCCGGACGTCGGCCCGCCATGTGCGCTCGTCCACGTGGTGGAGCGTGGCCACGTGCCGGCAGTAGGCCTCGAACACGTCGACGGGCACCACGGAGCGGTGCCCCGCCTGGGCCATGCGAATCTCCCGGCGTTCCACCGGGGTGAGCCGGGACCAGTTCAGCCGGGCGAAGTCGAGCAGCTCGCAGTCGCGGTAACCCTCGACTCCGGGGTGGTGTTCGTACGGCGAGCGCAGCACGCGCTGCTGGAGCGTGTCGATACGTTCGAAGAACCGGCCGCAGGGCCGTCCGTCGCGGTCGAGCAGGACGACGTCCTGGACGCCGAGGTGCCACAGGGCGGAGGCCGTGGCGAGGCCGGCCGGGCCGGCGCCGACGATGACGACGTCGGCGGTGGCGGGCACCGCGTCCGCACTGACGGCCCGGGGAGCGCTGACCGGGGCCGGGGCCCAGTCACGGCCGCGGGGCGAGTCGAGCAGGTGGGGCTCGGGAACGAAGGTGGTCACCCGATGACCGTCACCGGAACGATGATCTCGATGACCGGTCGCTGGGGCAGTCCCTCGGCGACGAGCCGGTCGAGGGTCTTCGCCGCCGCCTCCGGACTGTCGGTGGCCACAGGGGTGTACCGGGAGTACGAGTACGTGGGCCTGCGGCCGACGGTCTCCAGCGAGTACATCTTCACTACCGCCTCACCGGGGCGCACTTCACCGCCGTAGAAGGTCAGGCGACGCTGGTCGGGGGTGATGAAGGACTTCGAGAACTGTCGTGACATCACGAGGGTGTCGGCGTCGTTCACGAAGACGGAGTCCTCGTCCGTGGCGGCCTGCATGGCGACCCACGTACGGTCCGTCAGGTTGGTCTCGGACTTGATCACCTGCCAGCGTCCGGGCTCGGGAAGATTGACGCACACCGAGACGTCGTGGTCGACGGTGTCGATGGCTCCGGAAATCATCAGCACACGACGTCGTACGTCGGCGACCCCGGCCATTTGGATATCGCGAGCCCGTACTCGCGAAGAAACATCTATCCCCGACACTTCAAGCGACGGCATTGCATCTCTCCGACTTCTTGACAGAGACCCCTGGTGTCACAAGTGGGACCGAGATTTTCACAGGCCCCACACCCTGTCAAGCACGCTTGTGCGAAGGGTAGTTGGATGTTCGACAACTGGCCGGGGCGGAGACCGGTCGAGTAACCGCCGTCACGCCGCCCGACCGGTCTGGAGGTCGATTCCCGGCGCTTCGTCGGCGGATCCGACGTAGGTGATCTCGAACATGTCGAAGTCGCGGATGCGGATCTTCATGACGAGACCCCTCCGTAACCGGACGAAGAACTCCTGCGGCTGCGCGGCGACTTCGGACGTGTCGTACGTCCTGAAGACCGTCCTGTCGACGATCGCGAACAGCGCCTGGTGCACGGCGTTCTTCTCGATCTGGTTCGCCGTGCCGGACCACTGCTCCAGCAGGTCCCAGCCCGCGACGAGCCGGAACGCCGGGTGTCGGGCTCCGGCGCCCTGGGTGCCCGGCTCCAACTCCGAGCGGCGCAGGGACTGGAAATCTGTTTCGGCGGGGCGTCCCAGCAGGGTGCAGGCAAGACGCAGTTGGCTCCGCACCAAGGGCGCGGCCCGGTGGCGCAGCACGGCGCGCAGAATGCGCTCGGCCGTCCAGCTGTCACCGGTGCCGAGGTACCGAAGAGCCTGCTCATGGAGGAAGTCCACCTCGTCCTCGCTGAGTCGACCGCCCGATCGGGCCAGGTGATCGATGCGCAGTTCCCGTCCCGAGACCGTGGCCGAAAGATGCTCCTCGGAGTTGGCGAGTTCTTCCCTGCGGATGTCGACCAGCCCCTCGGACTGATCGGCGAGCGTGGCGAAGAACTCCCGGCTGCCGTCGTCGAGCAGGTCGGCGTCGAGCACGTCGATGCGGCACGGACCCACCTGCTTCAGCCAGGCGCGGCCCACCTCGCGGAAGCTGCGGATCACGCGCTCTTGATGGAACAGGCGGAGGCGGTCGGGAGGCAGTCGTCGGACAGCGTCGACGCGCTCCTCCTGGTCCCCGGGCGTGGCGCTCGCCGGGTCGTCGGGCGCGATGAGCTTCAGCCCGACGCGGGCCGGCCGCGGCCAGGCAGCGGTGACGCCCGCACCCATCAGAGCCCGCACGGGCAGGAATCCGATCAGGCCGTTTTCGGCTCGCACGGTGAAGTGCCGCATCTGTACCCCAGATTCGAAGGGCCCGGACAAGGCCGGGCGCAAGCGGGAATTTCCACCGCCCGCGGAGCGGTGGCGCTGTGTGCCGACGGGCCGCCAGGTGTTGTTGCCGCCCCAGGAACGCGCTGCCTCCGGCGATAGACGCAACCGTCACAGAGTTCATCCGGTCCTCCTGGGAAAGCAGTTCCGGCGGTCCGACACTTTTGAAAGTAGGCACGTCTCCGCGCGCCGACATCTTCCAAATTGCTTTTGATCCTGCGGCGTTCCGCAATCCCGCCCATCTCGCCAAGTAGCCCTTGCCAGACGGCCCGGCGGGTTGCTGGGAGGCATGCGGGTGTTCAAGCGGATGTTCAACTCGCCGGTCGGACGCTCCAGGGTCCCGAGGGCGAGGCTCGCGCGTGGCTCGGCCCGGAGGGGATCCGGCGGAGCATGCGCTGCCGGGTTCTTCCTGGGTGTCGTCAGCTGTGGTGGCCGGGAAGAACCGTCCTTCTTCCTGCGGACGGCACCCCAGCTGTCCGTGTGCTGGACGTCCGTCCGGTCGTTCCGAACCGTACCTAGCGGTGTGATCTCGGGGCCCGGCATGGCCAGAGGCCATCCCCGCCCTCCAGGCACCGCTGCGACCCCATGTGAGGATGTGGCCATGACGTCGCCGAAAAACCGCGGGAGCCGGTCGGCCAGGCTCGTGGTCGCGGCCGGTGCCGCACTCGCACTTTCCGCCTGCGCCACAAGTGCTTCCGACGACGGCGGTTCCGGGAGCCGTGAGGCGGAGTACAGACGAGTCATCGAGGACCCTGCCCCGAGCCCTGCCGACGTCGTCGAAGCCGCCGGCGCACCCAGTGGCGTGGCCCGCGCGGACAACGGCTCGCTGCTCCTGACGTACGACGCCGGAAACGTCGAGGACGACGAAGGACCGGCCGCCTTCGCCTGGCGCATCGTGGACCCCGACGGGCGAACGGTCGCCGAGCACGCGGAACACACGGACGCGGAGGCGGCGCGGGTCGCGTTCGAAGGAGTGCGCGGTGGCTTCATACGGGTGCCGCCCGGCGAGGGAGCCGGGGGAGCGTACGCCCTCGACGTGGACGGCAAGCGGCACAAGGTGGTGATCACCGAGACCGCCCTGCGCACCCGTCCCGGCGACATCCTGCTCGCCGCACCGGAGCCGACCCTTGTCTACCGGCCTGCCACGCGCACCCTGGCGTCCCCGGCCGGAATCCCGGCGAACGGCATCCGCTTCGCCGTGGACGAGCGGGGCACGGTGTGGAGCCTCGACCAGCCCCTGACCGAGGAACCCCACCGCGTCGTACGGCAACGCGGCGGTCGCACGCTCGGCAGCATCGCCGTCCCGAAGCCGTACACGGGAGGTGTTCTCGCCGCGCGGGGCGGCACCGCGGCACTGTCGCTCATCCAGGGGGACGGGGTGCGAGGCCTGCTGATGACGACGGACGGCGGCGGACACTGGCGGACCGTGCTCGGCGGTGGGATCCCCTTCGAGTCCCTGAAGAGGGGACCGGAAGCACTCGTCCTGGAGGCACTTGCGGACGGGCGGCTCCTCGTCGGCGAGGAGGGCGGCCGCTACTGGCTTGCCGGCGACCGCACCAACACCGTCTTCCGGGAGTTGAGGACGCCGGTGAGATTCACGTCGCTCACCGTCGACGGCACCACGCTCTACGGCATCGCGGACGCGACGACGGCGACCTACGACCTGGTCAACGGCGAAGGTCTATGGATCTCTCGCGACGGCGGACGCCAGTGGCGGCGCTACCGGGAGCGCTGATGTCGGCCGGTCGGCACGGTCTGTCCGGACCGGTCCTCACGTCGGCCTAGCCGGGCCTCAGGCTCTGATCAGTGCTTGAAGCTGTCCTTGGCCCTCTCTTTGGTCTCCCGGGCCTTGCCCCGGGCCTCGAGTGCGGCACCCTTGGCTGCGACGGTCTCCTTGCCCACGGCGTGAGCCGCCTTCCTCACCGCTTTCCCGACAGCCTGCTCGCCCATGGCCATGGCCTTCTGTCCGGCACTCATGGCGGTCCCTTCATCGGCACTTACCCGTCCACCTGCCCCTGTCCCTGACGCGGAAACGGCATACGGCGCATAGAGAACATTGTGGCCTCTTGGAGTAACAGGTGAGAGCCATTACGGGACGTGCCGGCGGTGCCAGGGCGCAAGAACAACTGGTCCCCGCCGGATAGCGTCGTCTCGTACCGCGCCGTCGTGAGGGAAGGGGAAGCGTGCAGGATCTGCCCAGGTCGACGACGGAGCCCGACGGCTCCGTGGTGGTGCGTGTGCTCAGCTACAACATCCGCTCCATGCGCGACGACGTCGCGGCCCTCGCCCGGGTGATCCGGGCCTGCCGCCCGGACGTCGTGTGCGTTCAGGAGGCGCCGCGGTTCTACGGCTGGCGCAAGGCCGCCGCCCGCCTCGCGCGGAACTCCGGGCTCGTGTACGTCTCGGGCGGCGCCCCGGCCGCCGGCCCCATGATCCTCTCCTCCCTGCGTGCTCACGTGGAGCGCGTCGAGGACGTCCTGCTGCCCCGTACCCCCGGCCTGCACCAGCGAGGCTTCGCGACAGCCGTGCTGCGGTTCGGCCGGGCCCGGCTCGGGGTGCTCAGCTGCCATCTGAGCATCGACGACCATGAGCGCTACGAGCAGGGGCGACTGCTCCTCGAAAGGCTGTCCGCCCTGGACGCGCCGTACGCCGTCGTCGGGGGCGACTTCAACGACCGGCCCGACGGTCGTACCTTCGGCCTCCTCGCCGACGCCCTGCGGGACGGCTGGGCGACGAACCCATGGGGGAGGGAGCACACCACGCGGCTGGGTGATCCGCTGCAGCGGATCGACGCGGTCTTCACGACGGAGAGAGTGGAGGTACTGGGGTGCGGGGTACCGATGGGCCTCCGCGGGGTCCGGGAAAGAGATCTTCGGGCAGCCACGGACCACCTGCCGGTGCTGGCCGCCTTGCGGTTGCCCGCCGGGTAGGAGACGGCTTCGATCCGGCTCGTGCCGTCACGATCGGCCGGGAGTACGCACCGATGCCAGGACAGGATGGTCGACGCGTCAGCGGCACGCTGCGAAAGCTGTCGTATGTGCGGGCCGGTTCGGGGTAGAACAACTGCTGGCTTCCGGCGTCGGCGGAGCCGGAGCGGCCCCCGGAGACAGGGCTGCTCCCGAGCATGAACGAAGGATCGGCATACATGGCCAGCGGTACCGTGAAGTGGTTCAACTCCGAAAAGGGTTTCGGGTTCATCCAGCAGGACGGCGGAGGCCCGGACGTCTTCGCGCACTACTCCGAGATCCAGGGAAGCGGCTACCGCGAACTGACCGAGGGTGAGCACGTCACCTTCGACATCGGGCAGGGCCAGAAGGGCCCGCAGGCGCAGAACATCGTCCGCGGCTGATCAAGCGTCGTACACACCGGAGGGCGGCTGCCATACGGGCAGCCGCCCTCGCTCTAACGCTTCCTGCCGCCCTCTTCGCGCGCCTGCTTGAATGCGTCCGAAATGGTCTCCGCGGCGCCGGAGAGGGCTCCCTTGGTCACTCCGCGGGCGCCGGACTCGGTGAGCTGTCCCTTGAGTTCGGTGAGGCCGGCCGGTTTGCGCGGCCCGGATTCCAGGTCGAGGCGGTTGCAGGCCTCGGCGAAGCGGAGATAGGTGTCGACACTCGCGACGACGATCCGTATGTCGATCTTGAGTATCTCGATGCCGACGAGGGAGACGCGTATGAACGCGTCGATGACGAGCCCGCGGTCGAGGATGAGTTCCAATACGTCGTACAGGCCGCTGGAGCCGCCTCCGCCACCCTGTTGTGTCGCCACGGTCATCGCGACCAACCCCTGTCGTCTGATTCGGCCTGGACCCCGTAGGGGGAGCCCGTCGCAGCACGGTGACCTCGGTGTCATTGCTGCCGAGCAAGCTTCCCCGTGCGGATGCCCCGCCGGTTCCCGAGGAAACACCAGTGCGAAGGCGACGAGGTGTGTTCGGCATGGCCCCGATGGGAGCCGCGCCCCGTCTTGCTGCTGCGGCCGAGGTCAGAGCTGGTGCCCTCTGTTCGCCTGAGGGCCTGCATGCGCGAAGGCATGCTCACCGCCCGGTAAGGGCGAACCGCGGGTCCAGGGTAAGCACGGGGGAGGTCGTCGGAGGGCCGCCTCTCAGGCGGAGCTGTGGTCCGTGTGGTCAGGTACGGCTGTGCAGGTGGAGGTGGGCCACGACCTGCTTGCCGGTCTCCAGGGCGATGGTGTGCAGCTGAGCGCACAGCTGGGTGACGAGGTGGAGGCCGTGGCCGCCGACGCGGCGGGCATCACGATCCCGCGGCTCGGGCGGCCGGGAAGAGCCGTCGCGCACGGCGATCCGCAAGAGGGCGGCGTCGGGTATGACCTCCAGCTCGAGCCCACCGGGGCCCGGTGCGTGCCGGTAGGCGTTGGTGACGAGCTCGCTGACCACGAGCTCGGCGTCCTGGGACGCCCGGTGCTCCGGTGGGTGCCCCGCACGGGTGAGCAGCGCGCGCACCGCTTGCCTGGCTTCGGCGACGGGCGGGTGGTCTGCGTCCCAGACGGTGCTGTACCGCAGGGGCGCCGTCGGTTCTCGTTCATCCGGTGCCTGATCTGTGAGCGCAATGGCCATGGCAGCGTTCCTGTTGGTCGTTCCTTACCTGATCACATTGTGTAGCTGTCGGGCTGGTTCGCTTACCCGCTGTCGTCGCACTCGTGGTTTCGACGTCAGCTGGCAGCCGTGGGGCCGGTGCGGGCGATCCTGAAGTGGTCGTATGTCCCGCTGAGGGTCAGCAGCCTGGTGACGGCCGGTTGCAGGGGCCCGAGGAGGACGAGGTCGCGGCCGTCGGCACAGTGGCGCCGGCGGGCGTCGAGCAAGGCGTTGAGGAGCATGCTGTCGGCGAAGGTGACCTGGGACAAGTCCACCGCCGTGGTGGAAGGCGCTGCCTGATCGGCCTCGGCGAAGGCTGCTTCGACGGCGTCGGTTTCGTCGTGGTCCACTTCCCCGCGCATGGTGATCAGCGAGACCTGCTCATAGCGTGTGACGTGCACTTTCGTCTCGAAGGCGGCGGGCATCGCGCCATCTTCACACCAGGTCCCCGCAGAATCCAATCGCACGGAAGTGCGGTTTTCCGGACTACGTGAAACAAAGTGGTCCGTGTTCCGCTCGTCTCGGCATGCCCGCTGCGGCTGACGCACGGTTGGGACCCGCGCGAAGCGGGCTGCGAGGGCGGGAACGGTGATGAGCCGGCGTCGCCCGTCGGCGGGCGGTCACCGGCCGGCTGCCGGCGGTGTGCGCTGGTCGAGGGTGAGGACCCCGTCGACCATGTGCGCGGCCTGAGCCCTGCGTCGGCGGTCTTCGCATTGTTCGAGGAGCGCGTAGCCCTCGCAGAGCACGGCTTCATGTCCGCTGTAGGACTCGAGGTTGACGACGGACGCTTCGAGATGTCGGATCTCGGTGGCCAGCATCGGCACACCGTCGGCTCCCCGATCCATGGCCGCGTGGGCTCGTGCGCGAAGGGGCGGCAGCAGTTCCGCGCCGCTGGCGTTGCGGATCGTATCGGTGTCGCCGACGCCGGCCAGCGTGAGGCGGGCCTGGGCGTGTTCGATCACGCGGACAAGTGCCCGGTATTCCCGTACGGACAGCTCGAAAGCCGAAAGGTGCGCGCGTGGACGGCCGTCGAGGGGCGTGGTGTCGTGTGCGGGATGCGGATCACCGGCATGTCCCTGTCTGCCGAACCGCGACATCGATCCCCCCGAGAACAAGTGCAACGGCTGATACCGGCGTACTGGTGCCCCACCCCTGGCAGTTCAACACTCAACTGTTGTCCCCCTGGGAGTCTTTAGCCAATCTTGATCGACTCACCGTCGAGGAGTCTCCGGAGGCTCTGCACGCGGAGGTCTTCCAGGAGCTCTACGGCGACGCCGCGACCCACCGGGACCTCGAGGAACTGTGGCGGGACGAGGCGTTCATGGGGGAGGAGGGGACCCACTCGCTCCTGGACATCGATCGCGTCGCCCCCACGACCGGCGCTCCGGCGAGCCACGATGTCGCGGACTACGGAACGTAGCGCCGGGCGTGGGGCGATCGGTGCCGAAATGGTGCACGACGCGTTCCTGCGCTGGCGCGGTCGGTTCGAGGAGCTTCTCGCTCAGGCCCTTGCGGACATCAGGATTCCGCCAACGGCGTGTACGTCGTTCTGTACACCGGCGACGAGGCAACCCACTGAGAGCCTTCGCTCGCGTGCTCGCGTGCTCCAGGCCGCGCGGGCGAAGGCGGACGCGGCGAACCCGTGAGCCTACAGGTGTGCTGCCAAGGCGGAGTAGACCTTCCGCCAGGCGTCGGCGCCGGCTCGCTGGTCGTAGTCGGCCGGACGGTCGGCGCAGGCGAAGCCGTGACGGGCTCCCGGATAGGTCACCAGCTCGTGCGGCACCCCGGCCTTGGTGAGCCGCTGCTCGGCCTGCTCCCATTCCTCGGCCGGAATGATGTGGTCCAGATCCCCGCGGAAGCCCAGCACGAACGCGCCCCCCGCGGCGATGCGTTCGCTGGTCTCCAGCGGGGGCACGGGACCGACCAGGGGGAAGCCGGTGTTGAGCAACCAGCCGGGGTAGAAGACCGCGGCCAACTCGAAGCTCAGCTCGGTCGCCGCCCGCATCGCGATATGGCCGCCCATGCTCAGTCCGAGGAACGCCACGCCACGCTCCCCGGCCTCGACGCGCGCCGCCGCCAGCGCTGCGGAGGCATCGGCGACCAGCTCATCCCGGTCCAGCGCACGCATCAGCACCAGGCCGTCCTCACGCTCCTCGGCGGAGTATCCGAGTCCGGTGCGGCGGGCACTGCGCCAGTAGTAGTCGGGCGCCAACGCGGCATACCCGGCCTCCGCCAACTCCGCGCAGGTCGCGCGGACGTAGGCGTTGACCCCGTACAGTTCGGAGCAGACCACCACGGCGCCCCGCACCTCTCCCGCGGGTCGGTGCACATACGCCTCGATGCCGCCTGCCTCGCCGAGCGTCTCCCACTGACCGGTCATGGCTACCCCCGTGTATGTAATGACGGCGCAACTCTAGCGGCAGGCAACGGAGTTCAGGGGCCGCACAGCTTACGGCAGACGGATGGGGGTGGGCAGGAGAGCGTGGGCCGGCAGCGGGCGCCATCGGTCCCCCGCGGCGACTCGGCCGAACGCCTGGTCGCCGAAGTGGAAGGCGAAGCCGTAGGTGCGCCGCTCGCGCAGCAGTGCCAGCAGTGTCGCTCGCGCCTTGAGCACGCCGTCGACGTTCACGTCGGGCCCGGACGGCCATTCGGGGTGTGCCACCTGGGCGGGAGTGTGGAAGGCGTCGCCGAACACCAGGATCCGCCGCCCGTCATGGGCCGAGACCATGTAGGTGGTGTGGCCGGGGCTGTGCCCGGGAGTGATCAGCGCAGTGACGCCGGGCCACACCTCGTCACCGTCGCCGAACCGGCGCAGCACCCGCGACATCGGCACCATGAACCCGTCCCAGGACGGCGCCCCCACCTTCACCTCCCGGTTCCAGAACGGATCCCACTCGGCTCCCGCCACCAGATAGTCGGCGCAGGGGAACGCCTTGCGCGGCTGCCGGCCGGGCCCGGTGAGGAAGCCGACACCGGTGTGGTCCGTGTGCAGGTGGGTGAAGGCCACGGTGTCGATCGACTCCGGAGGCACCCCCAGCGCCTGGAAGGTGCGCAGCAGCGCCCCGCCGCGGGAGACTCCGAGAGAGGGCGAGAGGACGTTGGCGCCGAGACCGACGTCGATCAGGAGCCGCCGGTCGCCTCGCTCGACGAGGACACCGCCCGCCGAGGCGGCGATGCGCCCCGACGGAGCCAGCGCTTCGGGATGTTCCCTCCAGTACGAGGCAGGGACGGCGGGCAGGAAGCCGGCACGGTCCAACTCCATCGCCGCGTCGACGACATAGGTGAGCCGGACGTCTCCCATGGTGAAACTGCGCACGGCCGACTGGTCACCGAGTGATCCGGTGCGGAACCGCGCGGCGCGCGCTTTCGGGAGCGAGGGCGAGAGGGGTACGGCGAAGGCCGCGCCGGAGACGAATGCGGTGCGCAGCACGCTGCGTCGCGACGGGCGAGAGGTGCGGCCGTCCGGCTCTGTCATGGCAAGGTGTCCTTCGTAGCGTTGAGGAGACCGAGCGGCTGGCCGCCGCTCTCGGGTGGGCCGGCTCCGCAGCGGCATCGCCGACCGGCGGGCCGTGGGCGCGTGGTGCCGGTCCGGTCACGGCGTCAGGAGGGTCACCGGGTTCGCCCAGGTGATGGCTCTGATCTCCTGGCTCGTCAGGCCCGCGCTCCGGAACCACTGCTCGCTCACGTCCAGCCACTCCTTCACGTCCGGCTGGTCGGGCTGGCCGAGGTCGGAACTGAACACCACCCGTGGGTGGGCTCGCACCACTTCCCCGAGGTGGCTGATGTCGCGGTGCCCCAACAGCAGCGTCAGCGCCGTGATTTCGACGTACAGGCCGGGTACCTGGGCCAGGTCCGCCAGGTCGGCGCTCGAGAAGCCCGACATGGGATGCGTGGCGTGGGTGAGGACGAGGCGCGGCACGTCGAGGCGTACGGCCTCGTCCACGACGCGCAGTGCCGCCTCCCGGTCGCAGTGCCCCGTCGCCACGGCGACGGGCAGGTCACGGGCTGCCCGCAGGACCTCGCGCACGTCCCGGCGCAGCCGCCCGTCGGCGTCGAGGACCCGGCCGGTCCGCCAGCGGTCGGCATCGAGCAGGGGGTGGAAGGAGGTACGGCGCAGGCGCGAGGTGTGCGCGGGGCCGACCAGGGTCGGCAGGTGGACGACGAGACGGGCGGGGGTGTCCGGGCCGTGCGCGTAGACGGCCTGCTCCACGGCCTGGGGCCGGACACCGCCGACCAGTTCGTTGAGGACGAGGCTGCCGGAGACCGGCAGCCCTTCCTGGCGGGCCTCCCAGGCGCGGGCCGCGGTGGAGGTGAGATGGCTCTTCAGGACCACCCAGCCGCCGACCTCGGCATACGCCCGGCCCGCGCCGGCCGAGGTGAGCCGGCGACGGTACAGGTCGGGGCCCGCGTGGTAGTGGACGTCCACCACCACGCGCCCCGCCAGGTCATGCATCGGAGGGCCGGGCGCCACTTTTGCCCCAGGGCCTGGCGTAGCCGAACCGGCGCCGGGCCTCGTCGAGACGCAGCCCGGCGCCGACGGCCCCGGCGATCGCGTCCTCGGTGTGCTCGACCCGTTCCGCCCGGTCGGCGACTTCGACGGCGTGGTCGGCGGGCACGACCAGGGCTCCGTTGTCGTCGGCGACGACGACGTCACCGGGCCGTACGGTGACATCGCCGATGACGACGTCCCGGCCCGTGCCGGCCAGTTCCACCCGGTTCTTGCCACTGACCATGGTGACGCCCGTGCTGAACAACGGGTATCCGGCGGCGCGAATCTCGGCGATGTCGCGGGCCGAGCCGTGCAGGGCGGTGCCGCGCACCCCGCGCCGCTGCGCCAGCCTCGTCAACAGCGATCCCCAGTTCGTGCAGGTGGTACTGCCCGCGTTGTCGACCACCACGAAGGACCCCGCGGGTACGTCGTCCAGGTAGTTGGCGGCATTGCGGAAGCCCTGCTCGGAGTCGTCGACGGGCTGGTAGGTGACGGTGAACGCACGGCCCGCCGCTCGGGTGCCGGGCACACGCGCAGCGATGCCGACGAGGACACCGCCGACCCCGAGGCTGTCGAGTGCGTCGGAGACCGACGCGGTGTCGAGGCGGGAGAGCCGGTCCACCACCTCGTCAGTGGTGTCCGACACGGTCTCGTCCGTGGCGAGTTCCTCGGTCACGGCCTGCGCGACCTCCCGGGTGCCGCTCGAGCCGCCCATGTCGTAGGTGACGGTCGTACGGCGTGTGGCCACCGCGCGCACCGCCGCCCTGAGTTCCTCGCCGGGTACGGAGAGGTCCAGGTGGTCGAGCATCTGGGCCACGGCGAGCATCATCGCCATGGGGTTGGCGCGGCCCTGTCCCGCCATGCCCGGGGCACTGCCGTGCACCGGCTCGAAGTAGCTGCCGTGGTCGCCGATGTTGCCGCTGGGCGCGAGGCCGAGGCCCCCCATGACGCCCGCGCCGAGATCGGAGAGGATGTCGCCGAACATGTTCTCGGCGACCAGCACGCCGAACCGCTCGGGCCTGCGCACCATCCACAGGGCGACCGCGTCGACGTTGAGGATCTCGGTCTCGATGTCAGGGTGGTCGCCCGCCATCAGTTCAAGGCGTTCACGCAGGTGGTTGCTGGTGTGGCGCAGCACGTTGGGCTTGTCGACCAGGGTGAGCCGGGTGTAGCCGCGGTAGCGGGCGTAGGCGAACCCGTAACGCAGCAGCCGGTCCATGCCGAACTCGGTCTGCAGACGCAGCGTGACACCGGTCGCCCGCGGGCCGGACGCCTGCGCGTTGGGGTGTTCACGGACCACGTTCCACAGCGCGTCGTCCAGGCCGTGGAAGTCGAACCCCGCGTACAGGCCCTCGGTGTTCTCGCGGATCACCGTGAAGTCAAAGCGCCGGTCGACCAGATCGATGACGGGGCGGACGTTGGCGTACAGGCTGAGCCGCTGACGCAGTTGGATGACGGGGGAGACGAAGGTGAGGCCGGTGCCCCTCAGCCCGGAGGGGAGTTCGGCCTCGGCCTCGCGCAGCGGCTTGCTGGTGATGGCGCCCAGCAGACAGGTGTCGGTCTCCTCCAGAAGCTTCCAGGTGCGCTGCGGGACCGGATCGCCCTCGTGGCGCCAGCACTCCCAGCCGATCTCGCCGAAGCGCAGATCGAGGGGGAGACCGAGCTTCTCCACGACGTCGAGGGCCGCGGCGGTGACCTCCGGCCCGATGCCGTCGCCGGGGAGTACAGCGACGCTTTTCATGTGAGTCCCTTCTCCCGCAGGAAGGATCCGACGAGGGCGGACACTTCAGCGGTGCGTTCGAAATGGGGGCGCATGCCGGCCCCCGGTACGACGGCCACGCGGTGGTGGGCCGCCGCCACGGTGTGGCGTTGGGTGACGAGCTGCGAATGGCTGCCGACGATCTGCAGCAGCGGACCGGGGTGGGCCCGTACTCCGTCGGTCACGTCGATGCCGCACAGCATCCGCATCCCGGCGGCGAGCCGGCGCCCCGCGGCCGGGTCGTGCGGCGCCGGTGCGTCGCCGGCGGTTCCGTGGCACTGGCCCTGTGGCTGGACGCGCCGGTCGAGGAGGGCCAGGGCGTAGTCGGACCGGCCGCCCGCGGCCAGGTCGGCGATCTCCGTGAGCCTGGCTTCCAGGAGGGCGTCCGTCCGGGCCGGCCCGGAGACGAGCAGCACCGCGGTTTCGGGGGCGACGCCAGGGAGCAGTGCCTGGGCCACCGCGCCGCCCAGCGCGTTCCCGCAGAGCATGTCCACGGGGCCGTACCGGGTCAGGAGCGCGCGGCAGCGGGCGACGAGGGAGTCCAGCGAGTCGATCTCCTCGTCCCACAGGGAGAGCGTGTCGACCACGGTGACCCGCAGTCCGGCCTCGGCCAGGATGCCGGTGACGGGGGTGAAGAACGCTCCGCCGTCCCAGCGCGGGGTGACGGGGGCGAGGACGAGGGCATGTGCCGGACCGGCGGCGGCCTCGGGTCCGAAGACCGCCGCCGGGACAGCGAGTTCGGCGTGGGTCACCGAACGGTGGCGAGGGTGCGTGCGGTGGCGATGCCCTCACGGTGATTGCCGCCCAGCAGGTCCTTGCGGTGCTCGACCGGCAGGTCGTAGCGGCCGAGGACCAGGTCGGGCAGTGGCAGGGAGGGCGTGCCCTCGGGAATGGTGGCGAGGAGCAGGTCCGCCAGTTCCAGGGCGGGGCCCAGGTGGAGCCGGGCGGAGGCCTCGGGGTCGGTGCGGTCCAGGTGCGCCAGCCACTGTTCGGCGATGAGGTTGCCCGGGCCCTTGCCCATGCCCTGGATCGACGAGTCCATCCAGGTCGCACCCGCGGCGACGGCGCTGATCGCGTTCGCCAGGGCGAGCCCCAGATTGTTGTGCGCGTGCAGACCGACCGGGCCGCCGGTGACCGACTTGGTCAGAGTGGTGAGATCGGTCGTGTCCACGGGGGAGAGGCTGCCGTTGGAGTCGGCCAGGTAGACGAACTCGGCGCCCGCGTCGGTGGCCGCGGTCGCCACCTCGACGATGTCACGGCCCGGCCACTGACTGATCCGCGCGAAGTTCACGCCGACGCTGAACCCGATGTCCTTGGCCTGGCGTATGTACTCCAGACCGCGTTCGTAGCCCTTGGCCGGCAGGATGATGCGGACCAGTCGGGCACCCGCCGCGTACATGGCGGGCAGATCGTGTTCGGTGATGTTCTTCGGGTGCAGGATCATCGCGACGCGGTGCGCACCGATCTCGTGGGCCACCGCGGCGATGAACTCGTCGTCTCCGCGGCCGGTGAGGCCGAGGTCGGGGATCGGCAGGAGCGAACCCTTGCGGTAGGCGATCTCGACCCAGTCGAAGCCCGCCTCGACGGTGAGCTTCGCGTGCTTGAGCGCGTAGCTCAGCGGGAAGTTGAAGCCGTTGCGGTACCCGCCGTCGCGGAGGGTGACGTCGATGTTGACGATGCTCATGGTTCCTCCAGGTAGCTGGTGTGGGCGGTGTCAGGCGGTCTGCTGGGCCGCGGCGTGGTGCGCGGCGAGCCGGCCGAAGATCAGCGACCGCAGCACGGATGTGGCCGGCGGGTAGGCGTGGTAGTAGAGGCCGGTGGCCTCGCCGGCCGCGTACAGACCCGGAATGGCGGTGCCGGACGGGGTGACGACCCGGCCGTCCAGGTCGGTGCGGATGCCGCCGTAGGTGAAGCAGATGGCAGCGGTGACCGGCACGCCGATGAACGGCGGGGTGTCCAGCGGTGTGGCCCAGTTGGACTTCCTCGGCTCGAGGCCCACGGTGGCCTTGCCGTCGAGGCGGGTCGGGTCGAACTCGCCGGGTCCGACGGCCGCGTTGAACTCCGCGATCGTCTTCTCCAGCCCTTCGGCGTCGATGCCGAGCACGGCGGCGAGTTCCTCGAGGCTGTCGGCCTGCTCCGGCGGCACGTCGCTGAGCAGCGAGTTCATGATGCCGGGGATGGCGAGCGTCTTGGCGTCGGCGATCCAGTACGCCTCCTGCTCCTGGTTCCTCCAGATCTCGTAGCCGACGTGTTCGAAGGTGTTGTCCCAGGTGTCACGGCCTTCGTCGAAGAAGCGCTCCATCCGGCCGTTGACGAACACACCGGTGCTGAAGCCGTAGAGGACGGAGTCGGCCTTCCGGGTTCGGCGGTCGACGGGCTCGGCGTGGATGCCGTCGAACTGGCCCGCGGTGTCGGCACCCAGCTCCAGGGCCATGCGCAGCGCGTCACCGCGGTTGTTGGTGATTCCGGGGGCGATCAGCGGAAGATCGCACGCCTTGTCGCCGACGTAGCGGGTGAGCATCTCGGTGTTGCCCTCGAAGCCGCCGCACGCCAGGACGACGGCGTGGCCGGACAGGCGCTGGGTGCGCCCGTCGGAGGTACGAACCAGCACGCCGTCGACGGCGCCGTCGTCGGAGGTGGTCAGACGCAGTGCCTCCGTCTCGTAGCGGATGTCGACGCGCGGATCGTTCTCCAGGGCGGCGCCCAGGTGTTCGACGATCGAGGCACCGCCGCCGCGGGGGCTGGCCGGCGGGGTCATGGACGGGGTGCCGCCGTCGAACGTGTGGGGCAGCGGGAAGTCCTCGAAGGCGATCTCGACGCCGTGCTTCTCGATGAAGTCGAGGGTCTGGGGGGTCTCACGCTCGACGGTGCGGCAGTACTCGATGTCGGCGAGGCCGCGGGAGACCCGGCTGACGTGCTCGGCCCAGTCGGTGTCCAGGTTCCTGTCCTGGGTGATCCGCAGGAACGCGCCGGTCCAGCGGGTGGCTCCACCGCGCTCGTCACGGCCGGCGCGCTCGAGGACGGCGATCCTCGTGGGGGTCTCGCGGTGTTGGGTGGCCTCGGCGAAGGACAGGGCGGCCGACAGGCCTGCCGCGCCGAACCCGATCACGATGAGGTCGTACTGCGGCGGGGTGTTCGAGCCTGACATGATTTCTCCTCGGAAGAAGGCTGAAAGCTGTGATCCGTCGTGGGGGAGTGGGCTCAGCGGTTGGGCGTGATGACCCGGCTCGTGCGGTAGAGCCGGTACTTGGCGCCGGTCGTGGTCTCGGCGAACGCCTGGTAGCGGCGGGTGAATTCAGGGTCCTCGAAGATCGCGTCGAAGCGCTCCTGGTTCGTCCACGCCGCGAAGTTGACGATGGCGTCGCCGTCGACGCTCGTCAGCAGGCGGGAGCCGCGGAAGCCGTCGGCGGTGGCGGAGACGTGATCGACTGCGGAGGCGAGCGCCGCCACACTGGCGGCGGCGTCGTCGGTGGTGGCCACATTGATGAGCAGCACGCCGTCGTCCGGCTCCGGAGCGGTGATCACGCCCGGGCTCGCGTTGCGGCCCTCGAAGGAGAGCTGCTCGTACGACGCGATGCCGAGCTTGTGCCAGGGGTCGCTCTCGATCAGCTCGCGCACCCGGCTCTCGTCGAGGTCGGCGGTCACGATGACGGCGCCGCCCTCGGGCCGGGGGCCGCTGAGCAGGATCCGGCCCTGGTCCGCGTGCTCGCGCAGCCAGGCCTTGTGCTCGGCCATGTGGGCGACGACGGTCTCACGCGGCGTGAGGTAGGTGAGGGTCAGTACGTGGATCATCGGGTCCTCTGCTTGGGTGGGGAGAGATCAGCGGATCGAACAGGACGAGGGGGACCGGCGGAAGGGGCGAGGAGGCCGGCCCGGTCAGGCAGTGGGAACGCCGGTCCGGCGGGCGAGCCGGGCGAGGATCGCCTCGGCATCGGCCACGACGTCGTGGACGACCTGGGCGGCGGGCTGGATGTCCTGGATCAGGTCGAGGACCTCACCGGCGAACATGGCGCGCTGAGTGGTGTCGTCACGGGCGACGGCGGCGGCCCACTCGGGCTCGACCGTGGCCCGCTGGGCGGCGAGCTCGGCGTCACGGCCGGTCCAGGTGCGGGTGAACTCGTTGCTCACGGAGCGGGCCTGGTAGGCCTCGTCCCACGGGATGCCGCGCACCACGTCGAACGAACGGGTGTCGACGGTGTCCGCGGTGTGCGATGAGACCAGGTGGGACTTGAACCCGGCGGTGGCCAGCGACTCTTCGGTGGCGGCGAACCGGGTGCCCATCATCACCCCGTCGGCGCCGAGCGCGAGGGCCGCGGCCAGACCGCGGCCGTCCGCGATCCCGCCGGCCGCGACCACCGGCACCGCGCCCTGGGTGACGTCGAGTACGGCGGGGATGAGGGGCAGGGTCGCCAGCGACGCGTGGTGGCCGCCGGCCTCGGCACCCTGGGCCACGAGCACGGAGGCTCCGGCCCGCACGGCGACCTCGGCCTGCCCGGCGTCGTGCACTTGGACGATCACGTGGGACCCGGCGTCGGCGGCGGACGCCACGTACTTGTGGACCTGTGCCGCGTCGCCGAAGGAGAGGGCTATGACCGGCGGGGCGTACCCGAGCACCTTGTCCCACAGACCGGGCCGGGTGTCGAAGGTGAACATGACGCAGCCGACGCCCCAGACACCACCGGTCTCCGAGGCCCGCGCCACATGCTCGTCGATGAACGCCGGGTCGCCATAACTGACGCCGACGAGGCCGAGGCCGCCCGCCCGGGTGACGGCGCCGGCGAGCCGGCCACCGGACACGGAGCCCATCGGGGCGCAGACGACCGGGTGGTCGATGCCGAGCAGTTCGGTCAGCTTGGTCGAGATCACGATGCTCCTTGGTCGGGTCGATGGCATGGCACGGCCCGTCAGGCTGAAGAGGAAAAGATGCGCCAGGGAATTCCATAAGAATTTCCCGGCGAAGGAGAGGCGAGGAGTTCCACGGATGGAGACCGCTTCGGAAGGAAGATCGCCTCCGTTTCGTTCAAAAGGCTATCTTCGGTCTCCGCAGCCGTCCAAGACGCAAACAGCGTGACGGCCATAAGCGGGCGGTTATACCGCTTGGCAGCAGAAACCGGAAAGGCGTGTGACCCGGGCCAGGAAGGCCCGGGTCACACGCCGGACGGACAGGAGTGCGGAACTAGTCGGCGACGAACGCCCAGCCGCGCTCCGCCGCGACCTTCTGCAGGAGACGGGCGGTACGGCAGTCGCCGGCGGCGATGACCGCGAGGCGCTCGCGCGGCGGCCGGCTGGTGGGCAGGGGCCGCCACACCAGGTGCGGCTCCCGCTCCACCGCGTGGTGGGGGCGCAGGGCGACGAGGTCCGCGGTGGTCTGCAACGCGTGCAGGAAGAGGGCGTGCTGATCCTGGTTGACCGGGTGCAGCACGGAGTTCCAGCCGAGCTGCGCCAGATGTGCCGGGACGGTCTCCGCGAATCCCGGTGCGCAGCCTTCCTCGTACCAGAGCAGACGCTGGCGGGCGAGGTCCTTCCAGCTGAGCTCCGGGTGTGCGGCGAGCGGGTGTTCCCGCGCCATGACGAGGCCGAGGGGCTCGTCGCGGACCACGGCGCGCACGACGTTCGGCATCGGGATCGGCAGGCGCACGATGCCGAAGGCGATCTCGCCGTGCCGCAGCAGTTCACCCTGGTCCGCGGCGTCGACCGAGCGCATCCGCAGCTTCCCGCCGGTCTCGCGGCTGCCGTCCGGTCGGCTCCCGGACAGAGCGTTCTGCACCTCGATGAGGACCTCTGCCGGGACTCCGCCGCACACGCCGACGGGCCAGGTCTGCGGTGCGGGGGCGGCCGCCGCGATGGCGGAACGCAGTTGACTGGGAATTCCCTGAATTTCCCGGAGAAAGGCCCGGCCCCCGGTCGTCAGCTCCACTCCTCGTGAACTGCGGATGAACAACGCGGCACCGACACGTTGTTCAAGGCGTCGAATTTGCTGACTGAGACTCGGCTGGGATATCCGAAGTTCCTGCGCGGCGGCCGATACGGTTCCGGCGCGGACCACGGTCAGGAAGTAGCGAAGGTGCCGCATGTCGAAGTCGTCGACGCTGCGCGCGTCGGACATCGCGCGAAGTACGGCGTCGCCCGTCGGATCCGGGCCCTGCGTATCGGTGTCCGAATGTTCCGAGGCGATCCGGTCCGTCCACTCGTCCAGCACGCTCATCCGCTTCCCTCCCCAGAGTCGCCGCCCCTGCCCCGCGCAGGGATGCCACCACCCGGCCTCGCAGGCGCGAGACCCGGTGGAGCATGGCAGAAGAATTCGTTCCCGAAGGTATGTTTTATGGACCTGAAACAGCGTCGTCTCCTGCGCGCAAGACTTCTGGCCCGTCGGCCCCCGACAGAGCGTCGAAGAGCAGCCGCCACAAAGAGTCCCCGCCTGTCACGCGGTCGTCGTCGACGCGTCCGGGTGGCGCGTGCAGCAGCCCGTACATCACGATCATCACCAGATGGGCGACGAGCCGCGGCGAGTACGCGGGAAACCCACTGTCGCGCTGGGCTCTGCGAACCAGTTCCATCAAGGCGTTGTGCACCTCGACGAGGACGTCGGACAACGCCCTCGCCAGGACCGGGCAGTCGGCGGCGAGCCGCACCGCGGCCCGCAGTCGCACATCCGACTGCAACCGGCCGGCGAACCCCATGACGACGTCTTCGAGCACACCACCGGCATCGGCGCCCGGGGTGTCGTACTCGGTCCGCAGGCTCGTCCACGCCTGCCGGGACTCGTCGATCAGGGCCCCGGCCAACGACCTCTTCGACGAGAAGTGGCCGTACAGCGCGCCCTTCGTCATGCCGATCCGGTCGGCCACCGAACTGAGTGTGGCCCTGCTGTACCCCTGGGAGGCGAACACCTCTGCGGCGGCCGTCAGCACTCTCTCCCTCGTGCGTCGTGCCCGTTCCTGTTTGATCATGTCTGTGCCCTTCGTCATGGAAAGAGAGCACATACATACCATTGGAGCGACACGCCGCCGCAGCGTTCCGGCCCGCGGGACATCTCACGTGCTCTCCGATCTGAACGGGCCCCGGCGAGCGGAGGCCACCGACCAGCCGAAGCGCTCTGCCTCGTCGTTCAGCAGGGGGGAATCTCCCACCACCACCGGATTCCCCACCGCGCGCAGCATGGCCAGGTCGCTCTCGTGGTCGCCGTACGCGAAACAGTCCTGCGGATCCGCACCGCGTTCCCGCATCACCCGGACCACGGCCTCGCCCTTCGCCGCCCCGATCATCGGGCGGTGCACCTCCCCGGTCAGCACCCCGCCGGGTCCCACCACCAGCTCGGTGCACACGACCGTCGCCACCGCCAACTCGTCGGCCAGCGGGGCGAGGAGCGGGCGCATCGAGCCCGAGACCAGCACCACCTCCCGGCCGGCGGCACGGTGTGCGGCAACGGCGCGCAGGGCGGACCGAACGAAGGCTGTACCACCGCGGCGATAGCCGTCGTACCAGGTCCGGCCCGCGGCTTCGAGGTCGGCCAGGGCCACGCCCGCGTAGCGCCGGTAGTAGCCGCGGTTCAACGTCTCACGGTCGGGGGTCACCGTCGCCTCCGTCCGCAACTCCAGCCAGTCGGTGGCGACCCGCGTGGGGTGCAGGCGCGACCAGTGCCTCCAGAACTCGATCATGCTCTTCTCGGCGATGAGCGTTTCGTCCACGTCGAAGAAGGCCAGTGTCGGACACCCCGTCCCGGTCGCCGTCGTCATCGGGCACCTCCACTCGCCAGAGCCGCGTCCGCGTACGCGTCGGCCGCCGCGTCGAGGCCGAGGGCCCCGTGAGCCGCGGCCGTCGTGACATCCCGCCACGCCCGCTGCAGCCGGCTGTCCGGGGACTGTCCGTGCAGCCCCGAGGCGTGAAAGAGGTCATCGACCGCCTCACGGCACCATGCGACCGCGGTTGCCGCGTCCCGGCGGTTCTCCGCCACCGCGAGCGGGGTCGCCCCGTGCCGGTCCGCTCGGTCCGCGGCGCCCTCGAGAAGCAGACCCGCGGCGTGCAGCCGCGCGGACACCCGGGCCAGCAGCAGGTTCTGGCCCGGTCTGCGCCCCGGCGCCTCCTGCACGCAGTCGTCCGCCCAGGCCCGCAGTGCCGCACGGGCAGCCCCCAGGACGGGAGCCGCGAACATCAGCGCGGCGACCATCGGATAGGGGACGCGGTGGCAGCGGGCCGCGTCCGGCAGGGGACTCAACAGCGCGCCCAACGTGAAGGAACGGTGGGCAGGCACGACGATCCCGTCTGCCGTCACGCTGTTGCTTCCGCTTCCTCGCAGCCCGACGGAGTCCCAGGTGTCCAGGACGGAGAGCTCCTCGCGCGGCACGGCGAAGAGTCGGTGCTCCCGTGCACCGTCCCCGCCCGGCGTCCAGGACGCCAGCAGGACCCATTCCGCGTGGTCGACCCCGCTTGCCGTCCGCCATTCCCCGTCGAGCCGCCAACCGTCGGTCACAGCCGTGGCGCGGCCCTGCGGCGGAACGATGGAAGCGGCGATGCGGACGTCGGGCCCGTTCGCCCAGAGATCCCGCTGTCCCCGCTCCGGAAGGTAGGCGGCGAGTCGGCCGTGCGCCGCGTAGAGCGCGGCGCACCAGCCCGCGGCGGCGCAGGCCTCCGCGACCGCCGAGGCATCCGCGAGCAGCTGCCCGAAGGTCCCGGCCGCGCCGCCCCATCTCACCGGTACGAAGTGGCGCGGGAAGCCCGCGTCGACGACGGCCGCGGCCACCTGGGGCCCGAGCTTGCGCCGCTCGTCGGCCGCCTGCGCGTCCTGCCGGGCGACCTCGATGAGCAGGTCTCGGGCCGGCCGTCCGGCCTGGCTGCTCCGCACGCCCTGGCCGTCCGATGCAGCCTCACCACCCGTCGGATTGCCGTCGGTTCGCCGTTCAGCGGCGGCCCTCTGCTGCGCGGTCAGCATGCTGCCTCCAGCCGCATCCCAGGGGACTCCGGCACGCCGTGGCCAACCTCGGCGGAAGCGAGTTCACGCCCGGCCTGGCGGGCGCGGAGGGTGAAGACGGCCGCACCGCGGTCGGCCGGTTCCGCCGTGATCGACACCGGCACGTCCGGCTCGCAGAACGCGGTGAACGTCACGTCCAGCAGCGTCGCGCCGCTCGCGCCGGGACGGCTGTCCGCCGAGGCGACCCGGCCGGCCTGCCGGAACGCCTCCACGAGCGTCATGCCCGGTACGTGGTCGGACTCGTGGTCGAACAGCACGGGGTGTGCGCGGTCGAGCCGCAGCCACCAGACATTGCCCTCGGAGGTGTCGGCTGCGATGAGCACGTCCCGCTCGGACAGCTGGCCGACGCGAGCCGGCGACAGGGGGACACAGGACGGTGCCGTACGGGGCGCTGCCTCTGCCGGTCCCTGCCCCCCGCGCCGGCGCAACAGGGCATAGCGGCGGGGCTCCATCGGCTCCCAGCGAACCCGTGCCCGCCCGACGGAGCGGTGCCGCACCACGACGTCCGCATCCAGTTCCAGGCGCAACCGCGCGCCCTCGGCGGGCTTGCGGCAGACGACGTCGAGCCCGACGGCCAAGTACGCCTCGCCCACCGGCGGAAGCGCTTCGAACAGTTCGACGGAGATCCCGCTCAGCACGAACGGCACCCCGTGCGCCACACCGAAGAAGCGGTGCGACAAGTAGATCGCGATCTGCCGCGCGGTCTCGGCCAGCAGCACCGGATCGGCCGCGGGACCGCCGTGGTGAGCGAGATAGTGGTCCCGGCGCCACGCGGCCCCGACCGCGAACCGGTCGTCGCCGAGCCGTTCCGCGTCCGTCAGCAGCACCTCCGCCGCGGCCGCCTTGTGGACGGTCTCCCGCGGGACACAGCGGTCGAAGTCCAACCTCTGCCAGTGGCGCTCCGGCCCCGGTCGGCCGATGCCCATCCCTAATCCAGACATGGCGTGCACGCGCAACCTCCTCCCCCTGGCCGCCGTGCCGATCGCGCCGGTATCGTCCCGACGCACACGGCGACTCCCGAAGAAATATACCTTCAGGAAGGTATGTTGCAGGGATTATTTTGCGCCACCAGGTACGGCCGAGCGTGACCGAACACGTCATGACAGAGACCTACAGAGGATGCCCCTCATGCCAGAGCCGCACGTCAACGCCTTCGCCCCGTGGAGAACTCCGTCCAGGAGGGGCTCCGACCCCAAACAAGAGCGTTCGGTCCTCACCCGCCTCCGGGTCCTGCGAGGAGCCGCGGAGCTCTTCACCGAGCGCGGCTACCGCCAGACGTCGGTCAAGGACGTGGCCGACCGGGTCGAGATGACCAAAGGGGCCGTCTACTTCCACTACCCGACCAAGGAAGCCCTGGCCCTGGCCATCGTGGACGAGCACTACGCTCGTTGGCCGAAAATCCTCGATGAGGTCATCAAAGAGGGACTCGGCCCCGTGGATGCCGCGGCACGCATGCTGGAACGTGCGGCGGTCGCGTTCCAGGACGACGTGATCGTGCAGGCCGGCGCCCGGCTACAGCTCGAACGCCCTCAGATCGAAGCCGAATTGCCCACTCCGTACGTCGACTGGATCTCGCTCCTGGAGTCCCTGCTCGTGTCCGCCCAGGAGGCGGGCGAACTTCGTCCCGGCGTCGAGCCCGGCCCGGCCGCGCGCTCCCTGGTCTCCGCGTTCTTCGGTTCCCAGCACGTGTCCGACGTCCTGAGCGGCCGCGCGGACGTGGTGCGGCGCTGGCGCGACCTGAGCGATCTGCTCTTCCGTGCGATCCGAGCCGACTGAGCACGCGTGTCCCCGACCGCGCACAGCACGCTCCCGGGGTTTGGTGCACCACCGCCGTCCAGCGGTGCACCACTCCCCGGGAGCGTGCCGTCCCTCACGGCCCGTCAGGCGGGATCGGTGACCTGACGCCTGGTGCTCAGGACCACCAGGCCGCCGATGACGGCGAGGCCCATGAGCACGGCGCCGAAGATCGTGGCGCCACTGGTCAGGCCCACGGCGTCACTGAGGTAGCCCGCGGAGACGGGCAGGATGCCGGCCGGGATGTAACCGCCCACGTTGAGCGCGGCATTGGCCTCGGCGAGGCGCTGCGTGGGCACACTCGAGTTGAGCAGCGACAGCCCGCCGAGCTGACCCATGCCCTGGCCGGCACCGGCCAGCAACGCGGAGATGATGAGAACGGCGACCGCCGAGGTGTGCACGGCGATGATCAGCGTGATCATGCTCATCGTGGTGCTCACCGCACCCGCCGTGAGGATGGTGCGGCGGCGCAGCCTCTGGACCGCGAACTGCACCCCGGTGGCGGCAAGGAACATCACGAACGCCATGGCCCCGGCGACGATCCGGTTCGTGGTGTCCAGAAGTCCCGACAGCAGCGAGGGGCCCAGCGAGAGCACGAAGGACGTGGCGGTGATACCCGGCGCGAACACCGCGATGCCGAGCGCGAGTTGACGGCCGTTGCCACGCGGCACGCCCGGTACCCGCACCCAGCTGCCCTTGGCTCGCGTCGCGGGACGGCGCACCGGCATCCGCAGCACGCAGAGCACCGCCGTGACCAGGAGCACGGCCTCGACGACGAAGACGGTGACGGTCGGCGCGGGCGCCAGCTCGGAGAGCAGTCCGGCGAGCAGTGGGCCGAGCCCGGCTCCGAACACCATGGCGCAGGAGGCGAGGAGGGCGGCGATCCGCTTGCGCTCGGGTCCGGCGACGTCGGTCACCGCGGCCATGCCGGCCGAGACGACGGCGCCGACCGCGATCCCGGTGAACAGCCGCGCCACGATCAGCGCGGCCACGCTGGTGGCGGTCGCGAAGATCAGGCAGGCGGCCAGCCCGAGCGTCAACGCCGGGAGCAGTACGGGTTTGCGGCCGACCCTGTCGGAAACCACCCCGGACACCAGCAGCGAGCCGAGCAGGCCGACGATGTAGAAGGCGAACACGACGGTCAGTGTGCCCTTGGAGAAACCGATGTCGCGCTGCCAGAGCACGTACAGCGGCGTCGCCGCGTTCGAGAGCACGAACACGGCCGTGACCGGCCATGCTGCCAGCCACACCCACCACAGCGGTGCCGCGGGCCTTCCGGCCCCCGCCTCCGCGGTGTCAGTACGTCGACCCCCGTCGATGGCTTGGACGGATGTGGTCCGGGTCTCGGACATGACTGCTCCTCCCGATCTTTCCTGCCGCGTCTCCAGCAGTACGAGTTGAGTCGAACTTAGCATGCAGTACGATGAGACTCGTACATAGGAATCGCGTTATGAGGAGTTGCCTATGTCTGCGACCAAGGCCGCCGCACCCGCCATCAAGGTGCTCCCCGAGCCGGCCGAACTGCCCGCGCCACTGCCGGAGCCGGGAGTCGACGAGTTGCGTCTGGAGACCGTCCTCGGCGCGCTCAGCGATCCCCTGCGCCTGACGATCGTCCGCAAACTCCTCCTGGAGTCCGAGGACTTCGACCACTCTTGCGGCTGGTTCGGGTTCGACCGGCCCAAGTCGTCACTTACCCACCACTTCAAAGCGCTGCGCGAGGCGGGAGTGACGCGGCAGCGCCAGTACGGTCTCGAACGCCGCAGCCATGTGCGCATCGAAGACCTCAACGCCCGGTTCCCCGGCCTTCTCGACCTGGTGGCGGCCTGGACTCCGCAGGCCTGACGCAGCGCCGGCACTCGGTCCCGGGACGATGGGCAGCGGCTGCGAGGGGGAGTGGCCCTGCGGTGCCGGGCTTCGGCCGACCGGAGCCCAGCGAGTTCCCAAGTGCCGGGCCCGCGCCGCGTGTTCTGGACGAAGGGCTTCGGCGCCTTGTGGCGGCCGGGGGGCGTCAGGTGTCGGCCGCTGCCAGCGCTTCCGCCGCCGCCCGCCGCAGCGCACGGTACGTGGTCCAGCGTTCTCGCCCGCCGGCCAGGTGCGCCACGGCATGGCCCACCCATTCCGGGTCGCCGAGGAGGTGTGGCTTTCCCTCGTCGATGAGCTGCCGCAGCAGATACTCCAGCCGAAGGGCGTCCAGTGCCCGGTACGGGCGCGCATGCTGGTCGAAGCGCAGCAGGTGGTCCTCGTACGGGTGACGCAGCGTCATGTGCATCCAGCCGCCATTACGCGAGGCGACCGATCCCCTCAACGTGTAGACGCCCCTGGCGCTCGTGTTCCAGGAGTGCTTGCCCCAGGTGATCCAGATGCCGGTCATGATCCTGGACCAGGGGATCAACCGTCCCTCGGAGTCCGGCTCGTACTGGTGGAGCCCGTCCGGGCGGAACTCCACCCAGTGGGTGTCCGGGCGTGTGGCGTCCCCGACTCCCCAGCGGCCGTCGGTCAGTTCCAGCGGTCCCAGATGTGTACGGCCTTCCCCCATGCGGTCATTGAACCATGTGTCCTGCGAACCGTTCCTCCGGCTCGGCCGGGACCTCGCCGTCCGTAGGGCGCACACAACCTCTCGCCGAAGACGGGCACCCTCGACGGGCCACGGGCGCAGACGGTCGCAGGACAGCTTTGGTCAAGAGCTGGATCCCGTATGTCTCCCGTTGCGGAAAGAGGCTGGAGAGTGGGGCTCGGGCCGCCCTACGGTGGCGCCATGACCAATCACTCGGAAGCACCTGTCGCGCCTGTCGAGGCGTACGAACCCCCTTACTACGCGGCTGTCTTCACCACGGTGCGAACCCAGGACCAGAGCGGCTACAGCGAGACCAACGCCCGCATGGAAGATCTGGTGAAGGACATCCCCGGGTTCCTCGGCATGGACCACGCGCAGACTCCCGGCGGGCTCGGCATCACCGTCGCGTACTTCCGCGACGCCGACGCCCTCGCGGAGTGGCGGACCAACGCCGAGCACCGAGCGGCGCAAAAGCGCGGGCAGGCCGAGTGGTACGAGAGCTACACGCTTCATGTGGCGAGAGTGGAACGCAGCCACGGGTTCAAGCGAGTCTGAGGGTTGTCCCGTAGATGATCTGCGGGCTGGTGTGAGCGCGATCGTCCGTTGCTGTGGTGACTCGCTTGTCCGGCGAGGCCGGGGTTGTGCAGGCGGGCGATGCCGCGCATCGCGTGGTGGACGCCGTCGCCGCGAAGCCGGCAAGAGCGCAGGACCTTGTACGTCTTCACGCGGGCGAAGACGTACTCGACGCGAGCGCGGACCTGGTCGTGGGGCTTGCGCCATGCTCGACGCTCATACGGCACTCGCCGGCGTGCAGGGCGCGGGCTGGGACCTGCACGAATGGCGCCACTCCGGGCTCACTCACCCCGGCGGCGCCGGAGCCGGCCTGCCGATGCTTATGGCCGAGTCACGGCGCGGGCGCGGCAGGTTCCGGCCGCGCACCGAGCGCGATGGCCGGCCGCAGTCGCGGGTGCCGATCGAGGCCGCCCGCGCCGGTCCGCCATTTCCATAAACTATGAATATAAAAAGGCTATGCTTCGAGCATGAGTCGTCAAGACACCGCTCCTGGCGCGTCCGCCGCCATCGGGGCAGCCCTCTACGGCCTGGCCACCAGGGCCGCGAGACGCCTGCCTCGGGACATGAGCCTGACGTCCGCCGCCACCCTGGCCACCCTGGACCGGACCGGCCCGCGGCGCATCACCGATCTGGCCGCGGTCGAGGGTGTCACCCAGCCCGCGATGACCGCCCTGGTCCGGGTGATGGAGGAGTCCGGCCTGGTCGAGCGGCGGGGCGACGCGTCCGACAAGCGGGTCACGCTGGTGTGCCTGACCGAGGCCGGCGCCTCCTATGTCCGGACGCGGCGCCGGGCGGGCGTCCAGGCGTTCGAGCGGTTGATCGGCGAGCTCACCGGCGACGAGGTCGAGGCGCTGATGGCGGCCCTTCCGGCGCTGAAGCATCTGGCAGAGCTCGAAAGCCAGGACCGCGAAGGGCCGAAGCAGTGACCGGGCAGCCGGGAGGCGGGGTCGCGGTGAAGGCGTTTCCGGTGGCGCGTTCCGAGGCGCGGCTGCTGGTCCCCGCCCTGATGTTCATCGCTCTGGTCGTGGCGGCGGTCGCCAGCCTCGGGACACCGCTCATCACCAGCGTGGCGACCTCTTTCCACGTCTCGCTCGGCAGCGCGCAGTGGACGCTGACCGTCGCGCTGCTCAGCGGCGCCGTCGCCACGCCGGTCCTGGGCCGGCTCGGAGCCGGCCCGCACCGGCGGGCCACGATCCTCGCCACGCTGGCGGTCGTCGTCGCCGGCAGCGCGCTCACCGTGCTGCCGCTGCCGTTCGCGTGGCTGCTGGCCGGCAGGGCGGCCCAGGGCGTCGGGCTCGGGCTGACGGCGCTGATGATGGGCGTGGCCCGGGACCACCTCCCCGAGGAGCGCAGCGCGTCCGTGATCGCCTTGATCTCGGTGGTCTCGATCATCGGGGCCGGCGTCGGCTACCCGCTGGCCGCGCTGCTCGCCGAACTCGGCGGGGTACGTGCCGCCTACGGCCTCGGCCTGGTCGTCACCGCCGCCGCCCTCCTGACCGCGTGGCGCTCCATGCCCGAAGCCCCCGAAGGCCGCTCCGCCCACGTGGACGTGGCAGGCGCGGTGGTCCTGGCCGCTGCGCTGCTCCTGGTGCTGTTCCTCGCCGGCGAACGGAATCTGTGGAGCCTGCACCTCGCCGTGGCGGCGGGCCTCGCCGTCCTCGCGGTGGTGCTGCTCTGCGTCTGGGCCGTCATCGAGCTGCGCAGCAGGACGCCCCTGGTCGATGTGCGGGCGGTGCGGCACCCGGCGGTCGCCGGGGCGAACCTCGCCATGTTCGTCGGCGGGATCGGCATGTACCTCCTGCTCACGCTCATCACCCGGTACGCGCAGACGCCGCACGGCGCCGGCTACGGCTTCGGGCTGACGACCTTCGTCGCCGGGCTGGTCCTCATCCCGTTCTCGGTGCTGGGGTTCGTCGCCGGCAAGCTCACGCCGCGGGTCCGGACGCGGATCGCCGACCCCCTGCTCCTGGCCGGCAGCGCCGTCGTGGTCGGCGGCGGGTTCGCCCTGTTCGCGGCGGCCCGGTCGGACCTGGCCGAACTGTTCGCGGCGATGGGCGTGCTCGGCTTCGGCGTCGGCGGCTTCTCGGCCGCGATGCCCGGCGTCATCCTGGCCGTCACCCCCAAGAGCGAGACGTCGAGCGCCATGAGCTTCAACTACGTCGTCCGCAGTGTCGGGTACTCCCTGGGCAGCGCCATCGGCGGCCTGATCCTCGCCGCGGGCACCGGCCCCGGTCACCTCTTCCCCGACGACAGCGCCTACACCACCGCGGCGCTGGTCGGCATCGGCGCCATGGCGATCACGACGCTGGCAAGCCTCGCTCTCGCCCGCCGACGCTCGTCCGAGACCAAGCCGTAAGCCACTTCCGCGACCGGCTCGCCGAGGGTGACCGCGCCGACCGGCTGCTGGGCCTCGCGCGCACCCGGATCCGGCGGGCCGGCTTGCTCAAGTGCCGCGGCACCCAGCGCACCGACTCCACCCACATCCTGTCGTCGCACGGGAGCTGACCCGCCTGGAGTTGGTGACCGAGGCGGTCCGCGCCGTCTCGGAGGCCATGGCCGACCACGCGCCGGAGGTGCTGGACGAGCTGGTTACCGCCGAGTGGGTGGAGCGCTATGGGCGGTCGGTGCGCCTGTGTTCCCAGCTCAGCCATCCCGTCGCCCGGCTCGCCCAGGTGGGCGCCGACGCTCGCGAACTGCTCGGGCGCGAGCCAGGCGTGGTCATCTGAGCAACCACTCCGCAGCCCCGCCGACCAGCCCGCAGCAGGGGCTGGTCGGCGTCTCCCGAAGAGCGGCGGTCACTCGCCGTCCACGGCATCCGGATCACGCAGTGGCCGCACGCCTCCGGGCAGGTCGGGGAGCTGGAAGGAGTTTCGTTCCGATGTTCCTCGACCCCCGGTATCCATAGCTCTTGGACTGCTCGGCAACGGTGTGGTCGCGGAGGGGCACCAGTGTTAGCGCGCGGGCTCAGCCCCGTACTTCTGGCCCGGGGCCCGTCAGCCGTCGCGCGCCTTCCTCCACGGGTGGCCGCAGTGGTCCGGGCGCTTCCGTTCGGCTATGACAAGAAGGCTTCCCCACCCCACGGATGACGTGAGCCAAGGCAGGCGGAGCACCGCGGAGCAGCGAAGCAGCGGCGAGACCCGCGACGACGTCCAGCAGCGGGACATCAACCCCTCAAGGGCTACTGTGATCACCGACCTGACCGAAACTCATACGGGGGATGAGCTGCTTGAGCGCGATTTTGTTCAACATAACGACCGCGGCACTGTTGGTGCTGATGTTCCGGACGGGCGTACTGCTCGTAGGCGAGAGGACGATCCGTCGTCGTCCTGCTCCCTGGGGTGCGGTCATCCTCACCGCCCTGGCCGTCGGCGCGGTGCTCCTCCAGGAGAACTGGCCGGGTGCGATGGACGCACTGGACAGCGATCCACACAGGACCGGCTGGTGGCGTGTGGTGACCTCGGTGTTCATGCAGAACGGCGGAATCTTCGGGGCCATCTGGAACATCGCCACCCTGGCAGTGGTCTCAGCGCTGGCCCAGTGGTTCTGGCGCTGGCCCCTGATGCTCACGCTGTTCGCCGCCGGCATCCTACTGCCCCAGCACATCGACGCCTTGTTCGGCGAAGCCGCCCGCAGCACCGACCCCCGCAATTTTGCCGGCAGCTCGGGCGCGACATACTTCCTCGCCGCCACCCTCGCAGCGGGCCTCGTACTGACCAGCACAGCCCCCCGAGAGCGGCTGCTCGCCGTGAGCGTTCCGGCGGCCGGCCTCGCGATGTGGCTGGCCCAAGACAACGGGCACGGTCTCGTGGCCTGTTACGGCTTCGCCCTCGGCTTGGCCGTCCTGCCGGTCGCCCGCCGGCTGCCGCACCGGGTCGCCCCCGATGCATCGCTGTTGGCGGAGGAGCCGTCCCGGCCGAGAACACGGCGCGGGCGGGTGACCGTGGACCGGTCATAGCCGATGCGCCCCACGGCACAGACCGCACTGTTCTGGGACGAGCACGGTCACGAGTCCGGCGTCGAGTGAGCCAAGCTTCCCGAGTGGGTCACTCCTCTGCTTTCACAACGCGGATCTGGGGCGAAGGGCAGCCCCGCGCCCCTGACCAGGGGTTACGGGACAACCCTTAGGTGTTGTGCGCCTTATCGGGGCCTCTGGAGGCGGGCGGATCAGCGCAGGCCGGCGAAGAGGTCGTTCTCGGGTACGGCCGCTCCGGTGGCGTCCTGTACGCGCAGGAAGGTCTCGACGCCCATCAGCTCGGTGAACCTTTCCTTGCCCATCCTGAGGAAGAAGATGTTCTCGCCCTGGCTGGCGTGGGCGGCCAGGGCATCGAACTTCTGACCGCCGAAGGCCGCGGTGTCCACCCAGGTGGTGATCTCCTCGTCCGGGAGCCCGATCTCGGCCATCGCGGCGGCCTCGTCGGGATCCGGCTCCTGCCAGTCCCCACCGAACTCGCGCATGGTCTCCCCGAACCGCTGCATCATCGAGCGCGGCGCCGTCGTCCAGTACACCTTCGGCGTCGGCTCGGTCATCGCCAGCGCCGCCATCGTGATGCGGTTCGCCTGGATGTGGTCGGGGTGACCGTAGAAGCCGTTCTCGTCGTAGGTGACGACCACATCGGGCCGGTAGCGGCGCATGAGTTCCGCGAGTCGCGCGGCACCCTCTTCCACAGGCGTCCGCCAGAAGGAACCGGGCGCGTCATTGGTCGCCCAGCCCATCATCCCTGAGTCGGCGTAGTCCAGCGTCTCCAGGTGACTGATCTTCAGGATGGCGCAGCTCTCCTCGAGTTCCTGACGCCGCATCGAGGCGACGGCTGCCGGATCGTGCCCGGGGTCGCCCGGCTTGACACCTCCCGGTCCGTCACCGCAACCGCCGTCCGTACACGTCACGAGGACCGTGCGGATGCCTTCCGCCGCGTAGCGCGCGAGGACACCTCCCGTTCCCGTGGCCTCGTCGTCGGGGTGGGCGTGCACGGCCATGAGCGTCAAGGGCCGGTCGTTCATGAAACAGTCCTCCTGTGGGACAAAGACTGCCGCCGGAGTCCGGGGCAGGCGAATGAACAATCACTTCGATTATCGGGTGACCGGGGTGCCGGCCCCCGGGGGCGGGGTGGGCGGACGATCTTCTGGTCTCTTCACTCCGCGTCCGGGAAGCCCTCGGCCGGCCAACGGCTTCGGGCGGTGCGTCAGCCGCGGATCCTGTAGCGGACCACTACGGCGCGGCTGAAGTTCGCGTCGCCGTGGGCGCCGAGTTCGATCTGGCCGGCTGCCCATACCTCGTCCGTACCGGGGACGGGGGTGATCTCGTTGAGCCACAGCTTCTGCTTGCGGTCGACGGCGGTGACTTTGCCGGTGACGCCGGGAACGTACGGGGGATGGCCGATCTCATGGGTGCGGCCGACGCCGTCCCGCATCTTCTTGGCGCTCAGCACCGCCGCGGGCGGGTGTTCGTCGTCCTGGGGGACGCGCCAGCGGGAGCCGTCGAAGAGCAGGGTGAAGGGCCGCTGATCGGCGGGGTAGTAGTCGCCGTCCTCCGAGGGTTCCGGTTCGGAGCCGGAGTTGCCCGTCGCCCACACCTCGTCGGCGGAGACGGCGGTCGTCTCGGTGATGAGTGAGCTGAAGTCGTATCCGTCGGTCAGGGTGAGATCCGTCGGGATCGGTACACGTTGCCATCGCGTTCCGTCCCAGCGGGCCGAGGCCGGCTGCTGGGAAGTGGGGGCGTCCGGGTTGGCCGGCGGTTCGGTTCCGGGCTCGGGCCCGCTGCCGATGGCCCACACAACGGTGCCACGGGGATCGGTGACGAGGCGCTGGGCTTCGAAGGGCAGCGCGCTGCGAGTCCAACCGCGGACGGTCCAGTGCCAGGCGGTCCTGCCGGAGCCGGAAGCCCACGCATCTCCCGGGCCCAGCACGAGCACGCCGCCGATGCCGTGCTCGCGGTCGGGCAGCGGGACGACCTGCCATGCGGTCCCGTCGTAGCGCGCGACGAAGGACGTGTTGGTCGAACCAGGTCCGTGGGAGACCGACGCGATCAGCCACACGTCGCCTGACGGATGGGAGGTCAGCGACACCCTCTCCATGCGCCCGTCGGCAGCTTCGGTCACTTCCCTCGGCAGTGCATAGGGCTGCCACGTGGAACCGTCGTAGTGCAGCAGCGCCTGCACCGAGCCGGCGCCTCGGCGAAAGGCCCAGGCGTCCTTGGGGGACACCACGGCGATGTCCGCCACATCGGTGCCGTACTCGAACTCGTCGGACACATACGTGTACGTCCAGGCCCTGGTCGACCCACGGCCGGCGCGGCTGCCGGAATCCTTCGGAAGAGGCTCAGCATGCTGCGGAGCGTCCGCCCCGCAACCGGCGACCAGAACGAGGACCAGTCCAGCGAACACACGTCGAGCGGTACACGGCAGGTGCATCGCCGGATCGTACATGAGTACGGCCGGAACGAGGCAGTCCTGCCTGGTGGCGCTGACGGGTGTGCACGGTGCTGAACTCCCCCGTCGGCGGCGGGTGTTTGAATCGCCGGCGCGGATGACGAACAGCTTCTGACTGTCGTGGCCGGGATTCTCTGGCCGGACTTCCGCGACCTGGTCTGCGGTGAGGACGGGCGTGCGCCAGGTCATGTCCGCCTTCCCGTCTCCGGTCGTGCCGACTGGGCAGCCTCGTCGAAACGCTGTCCGACCGGTACGGCGAGCCGACCGGCGCCGACCGACGGCCGCCACTGCCCTTGTCCGGGCAGGTCGACTGGAGGTATGCCTGGCCGTTCAGCAGCCGGCTGGTCGCCGTCGGCCGGACCGGTCAAGGCGAAGGTGCTGGACCGGCCCTGATGATCGCCCTGCGCGGCAGTCGCAACGCCGAGCAGTTGCCCGCTGAGGCCTCCTGGCCGGAAAGGCTCGTCGCCGTGACCGGCTGGGTGCCGAGTGGATCACCGAGGGCCCCGACCCCGACCGCTGGCCCGTCTATGTCACCGCAGCTGCACCGGAGGCCGGGCATCGGTTCGACTGCACGGCCACGGAGTACCTGTTCCGTCACCTCACCGATGCCCGGCATCCGATCCCGATGCCGGTGGACTTCCGCGCGCACTGGTTCATGGACTGCTCCAGGAACGTGGAGTCGGACACGGCGATCGAGTAGAGACATCGACCCGGAAGCGAAGTGCGCCGGTGCTCCGGATCGACGCGGGTCGGCTTCGCGCTGGCACGTCGGCCGGGGCGCGGGTGGCGCCCCGGCCGGTCGGTCCTCGCGTCAGCCGCCGATCCGCGGCAAGAGCGAGAAGATCCTGCTGCCGTTCCTGGCGATCAGCACATCCTCGTACCGCAGGAGTTGGGGCGCGTCGTTGACGCCGGGCTTCGGCTTGCCGGTGTCGACGCGACCGCTCCACAGCTGCTTACCGGTGCGCAGGTCGAGGCCGGACATGTCTCCGGTGGGACCGAGGAAGTACACGATTCCCTGCCTCGTCGACCCCACGGGGGACGCGAGGGACGTCATCGCGTTCTCGTCGGGCATCGTGACGCCCACCGGACCGGTCCACAGAGTCCTTCCGGTGGACAACGAGTAGGCGGAAGCCTGGCCCTTTCCGGACACGGAGATCAGACGATCACCGACGACAGCCAATCCGGCCATGTGTCCCTTGACCTGCCCGGGCAGTGAGGTCCGCTTCCCGGAGCTGGTGAGAGTGGTCAGTCGAAGGTTGTCTCCGGTCGTGTCCTCGGCTCCGATCAGGACCATCCGCCCCTCTGAGGTCCCGAGCGGCTGCTGCCTGCCGGGAAGGGTCGTCACCTTGTGGACCTTCCCGGTGGCGGGGTCCAGACGGAAGACGTCGGTGTCATGCACTTCCTCGGTGTCCGGCGCGCACAGGAGGTAGGGCACACCGCTCAGCACGGTCCGCTCACATACGATGCCCTTCGCCCAGGTGTAGTGCCACTTCTCCTGACCGGTCAGCGGATCGAGGGCCGACATCGTACGCAGCGACGGAGTGTTCGCCCACACCGCTCCGTCGATGAGCATGGCGGCCTGGTCGGTGCGGTCGTCCTGCGGCATCTTGACCGTCCACAGCCGCTTGCCGGTGCCGGCGTCCACGGCCATCAGATCGGTGCCGCCGGCGTAGTCCCCGTCAGGCAGGTTCTTCGCGGTGTGATTGCGGTACGCGTACACCACGCCGTCGCGCACCCCGAAGGGGTGGTCGATACCGTCGCCTTCGCGATTGACCTTCACCGTCCACAGCCGCTTGCCGGTGTTGGCGTCGATCTTCGCAACGTCGTAATCGGACCCGCTGCAGTACAGTGCGGAACCGTCCGCCAGACAACCCCGCTCACTGGCTCCCGCAACGCCGCTCTGCCACGGCTTCCAGCCCTCCGGCGCCGCCGCCGACTGCACAGGCCGGCCCCGTTCGGCCACGCCTCCGTCCCCGAGGCCTACCATCGCCCCCGCCGCGATCGCGGCGACGGCCACCGCAGCCCCGGCAGCCTGCGAGAAACGACGCCGGCTGCGCCGCCGTACCACCTGATGCGCAAGGTCTCCCGGTGCCCGCACCTGGTCCAGGGCGACCGCTCGCAGAGTCTCCCGGACCTTGTCCTCCACCCGCTCCGTCGTCATGCCTGGATCTCCTTCGCCGTGTAGCCGAGCGGCAGTTGCTGTTCCCCGGGCCCACCCGGGTCGAGGTCCGGTACGAGCGCCCGG
Source organism: Streptomyces sp. 1222.5 (assembly GCF_900105245.1). Lineage (NCBI taxonomy): Bacteria > Bacillati > Actinomycetota > Actinomycetes > Kitasatosporales > Streptomycetaceae > Streptomyces > Streptomyces sp. 1222.5. The sequence goes on from NZ_FNSZ01000001.1 coordinate 8,517,653, forward strand.
AGCTTTGCCAGCGACCGGTGTGCCGTGCTGCGCACCGTGCCGACCGGGCATCCCAGGAGTGCCGCGACCTCGGCCTCCGGCAGGTCCTCGAAGTAGCGCAGTACGACCACGGCTCGCTGCCGCTTCGACAGACGGCCGAGCGCCGCCCACAACGCGACACGCAGCTCCAGGTCCGCCCCGGCACCCTCCTCTCCGCCGGACTCGGGCAGCACCGGCACCGTGACCTCGGCATGGTGCCTGCGCAGCCGCCAGCGGTTGACCTGCTGGCGGTACATGATCTGGCGGACATACGCCTCGGGCTGTTCGATGCGCGCCCACCGCCCGTAAGCCTTCATCAGCGCGATCTGCAGCAGATCCTCCGCGGCATGCCGATCCCCGCCGGTGAGCAGCACCGCGAGCCGCAGCAGCGCTGTGGAGCGCATCGCCACGAATTCCCGGTACTCATCCTGTCTCGAGGCCTCCATCGACCCTCCCCTTCTGTACGACCGCTACGACGTGGTGCGTCAGTCGTGGCTATCCCTCCGCAGGCGAGTTCGTGTGTTCCTACCAAGTCGGCGTCGAGGAGCGGGCGATCGGCCACCCCACGACGCGGCGGGATCATCTGCGGCCGTGGCGGTCGAGTGAGGGGCACCAGGGTGTCGCCCGGCCGGACCTTTACGGCGTGCCCGGTCGCGGGTGGGTCGCGTACATCCTTACCGCGACGACCACGCCGGCGGCGGCGCTGAGGGTGGCGACGGCCCAGACGGCGCCGATGAGGCCGTAGGCGTCGGCGAGGGCTCCGACGCGGAGTGCGCCGACGGCGAATCCGCCGTCCCGCCAGAGCCGGTAGCCGCCCACGGCGCGGATGGTGGGCGTGCGCTCGGCTCCGGGCGGGGCCGAGCGGAAGGAGCCCGCGCCATGGGTGGGCCGGACGGCTGTGGTGTCCGGCAGTTCGGTCGGACGGCGCAGGGAACGGTACGGGGCGCGGGCGAGTTCTTCTGCCCGGTCGGCGCCCTGAAGGTCGGTGCGGGCGGCCGGGCCCACGATCAACGACCCGCCGCTGAAGACCCCCAACTCGCTGCCGCCGTCGAGGAGCAGGAAGGCCAGGTGCTCGTCGGTGTGACCGGGAGTGCTCGGGGCTCGCAGGGTCAGGCCGCCCAGGCCCACCTCGTCGCCGTCGCCGAGCGTGGTGTGCGGGAAGGTGCGTCGGCCGGTTGCGGAGGCGAGCGCGCTCGCGCCGTCGTCCGCGGCGAACTGGAGCGCGCCGGTGCGGAAGTCCGCGTGCGGGTGGGTGTCGGCGGCGAACGCCACGGGCAGCCCCCGGGCTTCGGCGGCCTCGCGCAGGGTCCGCAGGTCACGTGCGGCGTCCACGGCCAGGGCGCGGCCGTCGCCGAGATCGACCGGGCAGGCGCTGTTGCCCGCTCCCTCGTCGACCAGAGGTATCAGGTGCTCGTCGGCGAAGCCCATGCGTCCTCCAGCAGTGTGGCGAGACGGATGGCACTCCACCCGAGCCACGACTACGGTATTCCAGTGATTTATGGAGGATGCGTGGGGAGATCCCGCCCGCAAGGCCGCCCTGTTCGACTCCCTTGCCACGGCCGGCAAGGCGCTGGCCAACGGCAAGCGCCTCGAACTGCTGGACCTCCTCGCCCAGGGCGAGCGCAACGTCGACGCGCTGGCCAAGGCCGCCGGGCTCGGTCTGACCACCGCTTCGGCGCACCTGCAGACCCTCAGGCGAGCAGGGCTCGTCACCACGCGCCGCGACGGGGTGCGCATCCACTACCGGCTCGCCGGTGACGACGTCGCCGCCCTGTACGTACTGCTCCAACAGGTCGCCCGTGCCCACCTCGCCCAGGCCGAGCACGCCCGCGCCGCCTACCTCGGCCCCCGGGGCACCGAGCACCTCACCCGCGAGGAACTGCTGGAGCGGGTCAAGACCGGTACCGCCACGGTGATCGACGTCCGCCCGGCCGAGGAGTACGCCGCCGGGCACATCCCGGGCGCCCTCTCCGTCCCCCTCGACCAGCTCGACGCCCGGCTCGCCGAACTCCCCGCCGACATCGAGATCGTCGCCTACTGCCGAGGCGCCAACAGTGTCCTCGCCCATGACGCCGTCCGCCGCCTGGCCGAGCGGGGCCGCAGGGCGAAGCGCCTGGCCGACGGCATGCTCGAATGGCGCCTCGCCGCCCTCCCCGTCGAGACCGCCGCGGCGTGACCCGTACCCGGACCGCCGACCAGGAGCCGCTGATCGTCGACGGCAGCGGCATGCTGTGCGCCACCCTGTCGCTGCACCTGCGCACGTGGCTCCCCGGCACCCCGGCGGGCACGGTCGTCCACGTCGTCGCCACCGCCCCGGCCGCCCGCTCGACCTTCCAGGTTCGGACCTGGGTTTCCGTGGTGATCATCAGCCTTCTCCATCGAACGCTGGGTGATCGGGAATGTACGCCCTTCTTTCATGCCTCACGTCCATCGTCAGGGGTGGCGGGGGCCGCCATTTCCGGGGCCGTGCCGAACGGATGCGGTGTCAACGAGGCGCACGAACCGTGCGCACGGGGGGCCGCGCCTGGTCCGCCAGGGCGCTATGTCCCTGTTGCATAGATATTCTGTGAAGCGTGATCGAGTCTGGAGGGCCGAGGCTGCGTCGTCGCCACGGCCTGGGCAGGTTCGTACGGCTGTCGCCGGTCCTTCTGACCGTCGTCATCGCGGGCCTGGCGTACGCCACCCCGCCGGACGTGGCATTCAGTCGCCTCCTGCCCGCGGCGCCGGCCCTCGCCGCCGCCATGTGGCCGGTACTCCCCACCGTTCTGCTGGGGACGGTCTGCCTTCTTCTGATGATCGGTCTCAGCTTCGTGTTCCCCGGTCTGAACGCCTGGTGGACGTCTGCGGGAATCATCGCGGTCACCGTGGCGGCCGCGTACGGAAGCCACGTCAGGCTCCAACGGGAGCGGACCCTCATCCAGGTGCGCCTCGTCGCCGACGCGGCACAGCAGGTGGTGCTGAGTCCGATGCCGCGTCGCTGCGGGAGCATCGAGATCGAGTCGCTGTATCTCGCGGCCGCGGCGGAGGCTCGTATCGGCGGAGACTTCTACGAGGTGGTCGACACGCGATTCGGGGTCAGGCTGCTCATCGGCGACGTGCGCGGCAAGGGCCTGCCGGCGGTGGGGGCGGCCGCGGCGATCGTCAACGCCTTCCGCGAAGCAGCCCATGACGAGGCCGAACTGGTCAGCGTCGCGCGCCGGCTGGACGCCAGCAGCATCCGTTACAACGCCGTGTTTCCCCCCGAGGGGACTTTGGAGCGCTTCGCCACCGCCCTTCTCGTCGAAATCCCGCACGGGGGCGGCCACCTCGAGATCCTCAACTGCGGGCATCCCCCGCCACTGCTCCTGAACCGGCGGGAACTCCGCGTCCTCGAGCCGACGGCCCCCTCGCCCCTGCTCAACCTCGCGGAGCTGATCGGCGATCACTACAACGTCGACAGCTTCGACTTCACACCAGGTGACCTGCTGTTTCTCTACACCGACGGGATCGTCGAGACCCGCGCCGGCGACGGCGCGTTCTTCCCGCTGGCGGCCTGGATGCGCCAACAGCCGCCGATGCCGCCGCACGAACTGCTCACGGTCCTTCACCGCGACCTCATCCGCTACAGCCGAGGACGCCTCGACGACGACATCGCGGCCCTGGCGGTGCGCCTGTGCGAACCCTGAGGCCGGCCGCACGGCCGCCATGGCTCCGGAACCCGGCCCACTCGCAACCGACGCCCCCGCGCACGCGTCGCACCAGGCACGGAACGCGAATGGCTCTTCTCGCTCATCCCGCTGACGATCGGCGTGGCCCACCTGTGGTTCGGCGTCTACGGACTCCGCCGCGCCAGTGCGATCCGGCGCACCGGCGTCATGGCAACGGGACACATCGTCCGCCACGAGGTGACACGAAGCGACGAAGGCGTCGAATGCGTCCACCCGGTCGCAGCCTGGACGACCCGGGACGGCCGAGCGTGCGCGTACCCGTCCAGGTGCGGCCGCGGGTCCTCAGGAAGGCGTCTCGGCGTAGGAACCACTGTCACCGTGCGCTATGACCCCGAGAACCCGCGCCGGTTCGCCATTCAGGGCTGGGACACAGCGGTGGTCGACAAGGTGTTCACCGTGGTGGGGGCAGTGCTCACGGCGGGGACGCTGGTGGTGCTGCTCGTCCGACTCCTCACTCTTTGACCCGGGCCGTGTGTTACCGTCATGCGTTTGCGTGGTCGTCGCGGTGGCGATTCTGCTGTTCGGTTCCGCTTGTGCGTAGCTGTTCGATCCTGCCGGGCCTTCCTCGGTACGTTCCTCTGCGGAAGGCTGTTCATGAAGCATCCCGATGGCTCAGGCATCGCTCACGGCGGTCCCCCCCAGCCCGGCGCTACGGCCCCGGCCGTCTCCTTCGCCGACCTGGACCTGCCGGTCGAGGTGCTGCGGACACTGAGCGGACTCGGGGTGCGCGAACCCTTTCCCATCCAGGCCGCCACCCTGCCCGATGCCCTGAAGGGGCGCGACGTCCTGGGGCGCGGGCGTACCGGCTCGGGCAAGACGCTCGCCTTCGGCCTGCCGCTGCTGACACGGACGGCCGGGCGGCGCGCCGAACCGAAGCAGCCCCTCGCTCTGATCCTCGTGCCCACCCGTGAGCTGGCCCAACAGGTCACCGAGGCGCTGGCACCGTACGCGGAGGCACTGCGGCTGCGGATGGCCACGGTCGTCGGCGGCACGTCGATCGGCCGGCAGGTCGCCGCGCTGCGCCAGGGAGCCGAGGTGGTCGTCGCCACCCCCGGACGCCTGCACGACCTCATCGAACGCAACGCTTGCCGCCTGGGACGGGTACGGATCACCGTCCTGGACGAGGCCGACCAGATGTGCGACCTGGGGTTCCTGCCACAGGTCGTCGACGTGCTCGACCAGGTGCACCCCGACGGACAGCGGATGCTGTTCTCGGCCACCCTGGACCGTGACGTCGATCAACTGGTACACAGCTACCTCCGCGCCCCCGTCGTCCACTCGGTCGACCCGTCCGCGGGCACGGTCTCGACGATGCGGCACCACGTTCTGGTCGTCCACGGTCCCGACCGCTACGCCGTCACCACGGAGATCGCCGCCCGTGACGGCCGCGTCCTGCTGTTCCTCGACACCAAGCACGCCGTCGACCAGCTCACCCGGCATCTGCGGGCCAACGGTGTGCACGCCGGGGCCCTGCACAGCGGCAAGTCCCAGCCACAGCGCACACGGACCCTCGCGCAGTTCAAGGACGGCCAGATCACCGTCCTGGTGGCGACCAACGTCGCGGCCCGTGGCCTGCACGTCGACGACCTCGATCTGGTGGTCAACGTCGACCCGCCCACCGACCCCAAGGACTATGTGCACCGGGCAGGTCGCACCGCCCGCGCGGGGGAGTCCGGCAGCGTGGTCACGCTCGTGCTCGCGGGCCAGCGCCGCGAGACGAGCCGCATGATGGCCGAGGCCGGCATCGAGCCGACCGTCACCAAGGTGCGCTCCGGCGAGGCGGAGCTGAGCCGGATCACCGGCGCCAAGGCTCCCTCCGGCACCCCGCTCGACGGCCCCGCCGTCCCCCGCCAGAAGAACACCAACGCTCCCTTCCGCGGCCTCGGCACCAGCAAGGACACCTCCCGCGGCGCGGGCGGCAAGTCCCGGAAGGCCGGCGAGGCCCGCAAGCTCGCCGAGGCCCGCAGGGCCGCTCAGGTGCGCCGTAACGGCTGAGAGCCGTTGCCCCGTCAGCTGAAGGACCCGGGCCACCGGCTCGCGCATACTCGGCCCGGCCTCACGACCGTCCTGCGCCCCCACGCCCTGGGGCGAACGCTCCGCGCAGGGAGGGGATTTCCGCCGAAACGGAGCAAGATGATGTTGCAGGCCCCCGCGCTGCGCCCGGCATGACAAGCTGTGCTTGTCCACCCCCGAACCCAGGAGGTCACCATGACCGCAGAGCCCGTCTCCACGGAAGGTTCGGAGCCGGCTGCCCCGGAGACTTCGCCCCTGGCGCCGGACAGCGACGGCAACTACGACCTCAAGCGCAAGTTCCGCGAGGCCCTGGCGCGCAAGCGCGGTGCCCAGGCGGACGGCGCTGATGCCGCCGCCAACCCCAACGCGTCGAAGGTGCGTGCGGCGCACGGTCCGGCCGCGAGCCAGCGGTCGTTCAGGCGCAAGAGCGGCGGCTGAGTCCGACCAGTTCCGGGGGCGGAACGCCCCACCGGCACTCGTGCTTCCGCGCAGTCGCCCGCAACGTGCATCCCCGTATGCGCGTTGCGGGCGACGCGCATACGGGGGCCAGGACGTAGCCGGCGGCCGCTGATGCGGCGTGGCCCACCGACCGTTCTCAAGCCCCCGAGCGACTCATACGCCGGCGGGCACGCCCGGGCCGGGGACATTGCGGAAGCGGAACGGCTCCGGTTCGCGACCGGGCTGGATGAACCAGCACTCGCCCGTGCCGTCACCGGTAAGGATCCGCAACACCGTGTCCGCGACGGTCTCGGCCGGGATGACCGGCAGACCCTGCTCGGAGAGCATGCCGCGCAACGGGTCGATGATCCGCGATTCGGCGAACCCGGGGCAGACGGCGTTGAAGCGCACGTTCTCCGGCGCCAGAGCCGGCCCCAGGGAGCGGGCAAGTCCCACGACCGCATGCTTGTTGGCCGCGTACAGGGGATCGAGCGGTACGGCCGCCAGACCGGCCAGGGACGCGGTCGCCACGATCGATCCTCCGCCGCGGGCCCGCAGCGCCGGCAGTACCGCGTGGGTACCGAAGACCACACCGTCGAGGTTGGCCCCCATCGCCCGTCGGTAGAGCGCGGGGGAGAAGTCCTCACCGACGCCGCACCCGGTCGCCACGCCCGCGTTGAGCAGCGCGATGTCGACACCGCCGTACGTCTCCCGGGTGAACTCGACCAGCGCGTGATTGGCGTCGAGGTCGGAGACGTCGCAGGCGCGGAAGTGGCCGCCGACCAGGTCGGCCACCTCCCGGCCGCCCCGCGCGTCGAGGTCCGCGACGACCACGCGCGCCCCCGCCTTCGCCAGTCCCAGCGCCGTGGCCCGGCCCAGCCCGCTGGCGGCGCCGGTGACGATCGCCACCTTTCCCCTGAGCGGGCTGTCGTCGTTCTGTTCGCGCCGCGGGGCGGCGGCGACGTCCTCCGCGCCGGTCACGCCAGTTCCAGCACGAGCTTGCCGACGTTCTCGCCACGGAAGAGCATCTGCAACGTCTCGGGGAAGTCGTCCACAGTGCCCCTCACCACATGTTCCTTGACCTTGATACGGCCGTCGCCGATCCAGGCGGCGATCTCCTGCGCCGCCTCCGCGTAGCGCTTGGCGTAGTCGAAGACGACGAAGCCCTCCATCCGGGCACGGCGCACCAGCAGCGTGAGGTAGTTCGAGGGCCCCTTCACGGGCGTGGCGTTGTTGTACTGGCTGATCGCGCCGCAGACCACGACGCGCGCGTGCATCGCCAGCCGGGTCAGCGCGGCGTCGAGGATGTCCCCTCCGACGTTGTCGAAGTAGACGTCGATGCCGTCGGGTGCGTGCTCACGCAGTGCCTTCCTGACGTCGTCGGCCCGGTAGTCGATCGCCGCGTCGAATCCGAGTTCGCCGGTGAGCAACGCGCACTTCTCCGGCCCACCCGCGATGCCCACGACCCGGCAGCCCTTGGCCTTCGCGATCTGCCCCACGATGGTGCCGACCGCACCGGCGGCCCCGGACACCACGACGGTCTCGCCGTCCTTCAGCGCTCCGACGTCCAGCAGGCCGAAGTAGGCGGTCATGCCGGGCATGCCCAGCGCTCCCAGATACGTCGAGGGCGGGGCGAGCGAGGTGTCGATCTTCATCGCGCCCCGGCCGTCGGAGACCACGTACTCCTGGACGCCGAACGTGCCGACCACGTGATCGCCCGGCTGGAAGTCCGGGTGGTCGGAGGCGGTGACCTCGACGACCGACCCGGCCCGCATCACCTCTCCGATGCCCACGGGCGGCAGGTAGGAGGGGCGGTCGTCCAACCAGCCCCGCATGGCCGGATCCAGGGAGATGGCGACCGTCCGGCCCGCGAACCGGCCCGGGCCCGGGACCTCAAGGGGTTCGCATCGGTGCTCCCAGTCTTCGGGTTTCACTTCGCCCACGGGGCGGGCTGCCAGACGGATCTGCCGGTTGGTCGCGGACATCGCGCCTCCTGTCGTTGGCGGTTCCCCGAGACCATACCGACCAGTAGGTCGGCCCGGGGGAGTGATCTTCCCCACAAGTCGCCCGCGTACTCCGGAGGCTACGGTCCCGGGGCGAGGGCCGCCACGGGTCGAACGATCACCGCTTCGACCTCGAAACGTGACACTCGGCAGCCTTATCAGGCATTCCAACCAGTCGGTATCGTGCGCCGTCACACAGCGAGCTTCACCGCCGACCTCCCACGCACCCGAGCCGCACCGGAAGGCCTTGCGATGACATTTCCCGACGACAGCCCGTATCCGTACCCACCCCCGGCGCGGCCGGGATGGGAGCAGCCGCAGGCCGAGCCCCCTGCCCATGCCCCCTGGGGCGGGTCCCCCGGGCGGCAGGCGCCGTACGGACCCGGCGTTCCGCAGGACAACTCGTATGCATACGACGCATACTGGCCCGACCCGTACGGGCAGACGCCCCGGAACCGGCCGTCCGCGTCCGGGACGGACCGGCACGGTGGCGACCTCGACGCCCTGCGGTCCGCCTACCGCGTGCTCCGCCGCGTCTCCACGCTCACCGCGCTCGGTTCCTTCGTGGTGTACGTCCTGCTGTCCTGCTGGGCGCCGGACCTGATGGGGGCCGAGATCACCGGTGATCTGAGCCTGGGCATGGCCCTGGGGGTCCTCCAGCTCGTCGTCACCTTCGCGGCGGTCCTCTGGTACGGCCGCAGCGCCGAACGCTCCGTGGACCCGCTCGCGCGCGCCGTGCGAGAGCGGGCGGTCCCCCGGACGGACCTGGAAGGCGGGGCGGCGAGATGAACGACTTCGGCACGGGGACGCAGACCGTCGTCCTGGTCCTCTTCACCGCCCTGGTGACCCTCACCCTGTTGATGTGCGTGCTGGCGGGCTCGGACCGCGACGACCTGACGGACTTCTACACCGGCTACCGCACGCTCACGCCACTCAAGAACGGCCTGGCGATCGCGGGCGACTACATCTCGGCGGCCACGGTGCTGAGCACCACCGGCATCATCGCGCTCGCCGGATACGACGGTTACGTCCTGGCGGTCAGCACCGCCCTCTCGCTGGTGCTGCTGATGTTCCTGCTGGCCGAACCGCTGCGCAACGTCGGCAGTTTCACCATGGGCGACGTCCTGGCCCGCAACATGCCCGGGCGTGCGACCCGTATCGCCTCCTGCGCGGTGACGCTCAGCGCGACCCTTCCCTTCCTGGTCGTCCAACTCTCCGGAGCCGGATCACTGCTCACCTTCATCCTGGGCCTCCCGCATGTGGCCGGCGCCAGGACGACGTGCATCGTCCTCGTCGGCAGCCTGATGATCATCTACGCGGCCCTCGGCGGCATCAAGGGAACCGCGCTCATCCAGATGATCAAGATCGTGCTTCTGCTCGGCACCAGCGCGGCCGTCGCCGTCCTCGTCCTGAACCGCTTCGACTGGAGCCCCGACGCGGTGCTCCAGGCCGCCAGGCGCGGCAGCGGAGCGGGCCCCGCCTTCTTCCATCAGGGCCTTCAACTGGGTACCTCGGCCGTCGACCGGCTGGACTTCGCCAGTCTCCAGATCACCGTGATCCTCGGCGCAGCCTGCCTGCCTCACATCACGATGCGTCTGTACTCCGCACGGGACGTGCCGGCCGTTCGTCGCTCCATGTCGTGGGCGGTCGGTACGGTCACCACGTTCTGCCTGCTGGTGATCATCATGGGTACGGGCGCGGCGGCGCTGGTGGGTTCGCGGTTCATCACCGCGGCCGACCCGCACGGACGGGCGTCGGTGCTCATGCTGTCCCGGGCGCTCGGCGACGGCCCCGGCTCCGTGGGCACCACGGTTCTCTACGCGGCCATGGCGGGCACGGTGTTCATCACTCTGCTCTCCTCGGTCGCCGGAATGACCCTGGCCGCGGCCTCGTCGCTCGCCCACGACCTGTTCGCGCACGCCGTGCGGCGGGGACGGGCCGCGCCCCGTACGGAGATGACGGTTGCCGCGTGGACGAGCGTGGCCGTGGGCATCGCTGCCATCGCGCTCTCCGTCCTGGTCCAGAACTGGGACGTCGCCGTGCTGACCACGCTGGCCATCTGCATCGGGGCGTCGGCCGTGGCCCCCGCGCTGACGTACTCACTGTTCTGGCGCGGCTTCACGCGCACGGGCCTGCTCGCCAGCCTGTACGGCGGCGCGACCTGCACGCTGGTGCTGATGGCCTTCTCCAAGGCCGTCTCCGGCACGCCGGCCGCGGTCTTCCCGCACGCGGACTTCCACTGGTTCCCCATGCAGTCCACCGGACTCGTCTCCGTCCCGTTCGGCTATCTGGCGGGCTGGCTGGGCAGCCGTCTGGAGCACCGGCGCCGCGCCGCCGACAGCCACGAGAGCCGGCGCCTGTACGAGGAGAGCGAGGCACGGCTGCTCGCCGCGGCCGAATGACCACAGCGGTGCGGGCGGGCCACGCAGGCGGCCTCGGAGCCGCCGCCGTGGGCCGCCCGCCCCTGAGCACCGGCGGACCCGGCACTCAGGGGACCGCGCCGCCGGCTCACTTCGTCAGCGGGCCGAACTCCTCGCGGGTGTCCACCGGCTTGCCGAACAGCTGCCACCGCTCGCCCTTGAACCGCATGAGCTGCATCGTCTCCAGCGGGAAGGCGTCACCGTGGCCGGTGGACATGGTGACGCCGGGCAGCAGCATCCCCACCCGGACGTCCTTCAGCTTCCGCACCGCGTCCCGCAGCCCTTCCCTGGTCGGGCACTTCATCGAGTCCAGCGCCTTGTGCAGGCTGGACGCGACGGCCCAGCCGTAGGCGTTGAACTGGTTGTCCGGGTCGGTGTCGGGGGCGTACTTGTGCAGCGCCTCCTTGTACGTCTTGACGTCGGGGTCGTCAGCCCACTGCGGATCGGCGGGGTCCTTGAAGTAGGTCGCGGAGACCACGCCTTGCACGTTCTTGAAGCCGACGGGCTTGAGCACCGCGGCGGACGACGCCACGTTGTTCACGATGTGCAGCGGGTTCCACCCGGTGTTCCTGGCGTCGGCGGCGAGGGCCTGGCTGCCGAACTTGGGGGTGGTGACGTCCAGCAGCACGTCCGCCCTTGAGCGGGACAGGCTCGCCATCGGTGCCGACACGGACGGGTCGGTCACCTCGTAGCTCTCCGTGGCGACCACCTTCACACCGCTGCCGGCGACCGCCTTCTCGAACCCGCCGAGCAGGTCCTTGCCGAAGTCGTCGTTCTGATAGAGGACGGCCACCTTGGCCTTCGGCTTGGTGTCCTTGAGGTACTTGGCGTACACCCGGGCCTCGGCCACGTAGTTGGGCTGCCACCCGATGGTCCAGGGATGCCTGTCGTCCGTGCCCCAGACGGAGGCACCCGTGGCGACGAAGGGCTGCGGCACCTTCTGCTTGTCGAGGTAGTCCCACACGGCCGCCGTGGACGGGGTGCCCAGCGTCTGGAAGACGGCGAAGACCTTCTCCTGCTCGACGAGTCTGCGGGCCTCCTCGACCGCCTTGGGCGGCTGGTAGCCGTCGTCCCGGACGATGAACCGCACCTTGCGGCCGTCTATGCCGCCCTTGTCGTTGACATACTCGAAGTAGGCACCGACCCCCTTGCTGATCGTGCCGTACGCGGAGGCGGGTCCTGACAGCGGGTAGATCCCGCCCAGTTTGATCGCGTTGTCGGTGATGCCGGTGGTCTGCTGACCCTTGCAGGCACCGTCGACGGCGGTGTCCTGGTCCGCCTTGTCCCGGCGGCTGCTGCAGGCGGTCACGGTGAGCAGGGCGGCGGTCGCGGCCGCGGCCGCCCGCAGAGCGGTCGTCTTGCGCATGTGATTCATTCCTTTTCCGTGCGGGGCGGAGCGCCCACGGTTTCGGCGTCGACAACTGAGGGATCCGCGGTGGGAAGGGGCGCGGAGGGTGCGGATCCGGCCCGGGACCTCGGTTCCGCCTCCGTCGCGGGGGCGGCCTCCGGCGTCCCGTCGAGCGGGCCGGCGGTGCGGAGCGGACGACGGGTGACAGCGCTCAGGACACGAACCGGCAGACCGGCCAGCCCGGTCGGGGCCACGAACATCACCGTGATGATCAACAACCCGAACACCACGCCCGGTGCCGCCTCGCTGATGTCCTGTGAGACGCTCGGCACGTACATCACGAACGCTCCGCCCAGCAGGGGCCCGTACAGCGAACCGAGCCCCCCGACCACCAGACCGGCGAGCAGGGTGATGGACAGCACGAAGCTGAAGGAGTCGGGCGAGACGAAGCCGATCACCCACGTGTACAGACACCCTGCGATCCCCGCGAACATCGAGCTCCACGCGAAGGCCAGGGTCTTGTGCAGCGACAACCGCACGCCCATGACCTCGGCGGCGCTCTCGTCGTCCCGCACGGCGCGCAGTGCCCGGCCGACCCGGGACGCCAGCAGGTTGCGGGCGAGCAGCAGGGCCACCGCGGCGACGGCCAGGACGACGAAGTACGTCCACTGGTCCTCGGCCAGCCCGCTCCATGCGGGCGGCCGCATCTTGTCCACCGTCAGGCCCATGGAACCGCCCGTCACCGGTTCGAGCCGCTTGAGCAGGGGCGGCAGGAACACCGCGAACGACAGGGTGACCAGGGCCAGGTGCAGCCCGCGCAGTCGCAGGGCGGGTACGCCGAACCCGAGGCCCAGCAGGAAGCATCCGGCGGCCGCCACCGGCAGCGTGGCCAGGTGGCCGGTGCCGTAGCGGTCGAGCATGACCGCCGCCGTGTAGGCCCCCGCAGCGAAGAAGGCGCCGTGCCCGAGCGAGATCTGCCCGCCGAAACCGACCAGCAGGTTCAAGCCGGCCAGCGCCACGGCGTACAGGAGCACCATGGTCAGCTGGAAGACCTGGAAGGGGGCGAGGTAGAACGGCGCGTAGACGACGACCGCCGCCACGACCAGTGTGGTGAGCGCGGCCCGCAGCCGCCGGGCCCGTTCGGTGCCGAGTGCCCCTGTGATCGTGCTCATGCCCGCTCCACCGCCGCCCGTCCGAACAGGCCCTCGGGCCGCACCAGCAGTACCGCCAGAATGATCACCAAGGGGACGCCCACCTTCAGATCGGCACCGACCACGTCGACGTACGCCCCGGTCAGTGTCTCGGCGACGCCCACGAACAGGCCGCCGACGACCGCACCGACGGGACTGTCGAAACCACCGAGGGTGGCCGCGGCGAACGCGTAGATCAGCACCCCGCCCATCATGTTGGGCTCCAGGAACAGCACCGGGGCGACGAGCACGCCCGACACCGCGCCGACCGTCGCGGCCAGCCCCCAGCCGAGCATCAGCACCCGGCCCACCCGGATGCCCGACAGCCGGGCGGAGGCCGGGTTGCAGGCGACCGCCCGCATCACCAAGCCGACGGAGGTGTGCTGGAACAGCACGTACAGCAGTCCCATCACGACGGCCACCACGCCGAGGATCCCGAGCGTCGACCAGTCCAGACGCACCCCCGCCAGATCGAGCCCGCCGTCGGGGAACGGCTGCGGGAAGTCCTTCACCGTGAACGACCACACCAGGCCGGCCAGCGCGTTGACGAAGACGAACAGACCGACCGTGACGATGACCACCGTCAGCTCGGGCGCACCCCGCACGGGGCGGATCACGATCCGCTCGACCAGCATGCCGCCGGCGAAGGACACCGCGAGGGTCGCCGGCAGCGCCAGCCAGAACGGCATCCCGGACGCGACCAGCTGCCAGGCGACGTACGTCGAGAGCATGGCCAGCTCGCCCTGCGCGAAGTTGACGATCCCCGTGAACCGGTGGATCAGCACCAGGGCCAGCGCGAGGCTGGCGTACACGGCACCGGAGCCGAGCCCTTCCACCACTTGCTGGAGAAGATCGGTCACCGCGCTCACCCCGCCTTCCGCGCACGGACGGAGACACCGAGGTACACCTCGGCGACCTGCCCGTCCTCGCGGATCCGTGCGGCCGGTCCGGACAGCACCAGGCGGCCGGCCTCCAGTACGTGCGCCTGGTGCGCGATGTCCAGCGCGAGCTGGGCGTTCTGCTCGACGACGACCACGGTGGTGCGTTCCTCCTCGTTGACGGCACGGACGATCTCGAACAGCTCCCGGGTGACCAGCGGCGCGAGCCCGAGGGACGGCTCGTCGAGGATCAGCAGCACGGGTCGCAGCATCAGCGCCCGGCCGACGGCGAGCATCTGCTGCTCCCCGCCGCTGAGGCTGCCGGCCGCCTGCCGCGACCGCTGGCGCAGTCTGGGGAAGTGGCCGTAGATCCGATCCAGGTCGGCCGCCACGGCCGCGCGTTCGGCGCGGCCTCGCCACCGGGAACCGGTGCGCAGGTGGGCGCCGATGCGCAGGTTCTCCTCGACGGTCAGGTCGTTGAAGGTGCCCCGGCCCTCGGGGACATGCGCCACGCCGAGCCTGGCGGCCTGCTCGGGCGAGCGGCCCAGCAGCTCGGTGCCGTTCAGGGAGACCGAACCGCGGCCGCGGACCATTCCGCACAGCGCCCGCAGCATCGTGGTCTTGCCCGCGCCGTTCGGTCCGAGGATCGCGCACACCTCGCCACGGGCGACGGAGAAGTCCAGGCCCTGCAACACGCGGGCCTGGCCGTATCCGGCGTGCAGACCGCTGACCTTCAGGAAGTCCGGCTGCGCGCCCGCCCGGGACTCGGCGGGTTCGACGGTCCGCGCGCTCATGCGGCGACCCCCAGGTACGCCTCGACGACCGCCGGGTCGCGCTGGATCGCCTCCGGCGGCCCTTCGGCGATCTTGCGGCCGAAATCGAGGCAGACCACCTTGTCGCACAGGTCCATCACGAACCCCATGTGGTGTTCGACCACCACGAGCGTGAGGTCGAACTCCCGGCGCACCGACCGGACCAGATCCGCGAATTGTCCGACCTCACCGTGGCTGAGGCCGTTGACGGGTTCGTCGAGCAACAGCAGCCGGGGCCGTACGGCGAGCGCCCGCGCGAGTTCGACCCGCTTGAGTGTGCCGAACGGCAGTCCCGAGGCCGGATGCTCCGCGATGTCCGCCAGACCGAGCCGATGCAGCAAGTCGTCTGCCTGGTCACGCAGTTCCCTCTCCTCCCGCCGTACGCGGGGCAGCCGGAGCGCCGCGGCGAGGTGTCCGGTGCGCCCCCGGCTGTGGGCGCCGACCATGACGTTCTCCCGGACCGTGAGCCGCGGGAACAGACCCAGGTTCTGAAAGGTGCGGGCGATGCCACGCCGGGCCACGGCGTACGGAGCGAAGGCCAGCAGGTCCTCGTCCTCGAATCGCGCCTCGCCGCCGACGGGAGTGCAGCGCCTGGTGAGGCAGTTGAACAACGTGGTCTTGCCGGCTCCGTTCGGCCCGATGAGCCCCACGGCGGTGCCCGGCTCGACGGTGAACCCGACACCGTCCAGTGCCGTGATCCCGCCGAAGCGCACGGTGATACCGTCGACAGCGAGCATGAGTGACGCCCCTTCCGAGGTGCTGGGAGTTGGGCGAGCGTCACAGTAGGTGGGGGCTCTCCAGGCGCACATTGGGTGCGAGCACCCAACTTCCCGGTCGCCGAACTGTGCGCCGCGCACAGGACCCGGGAGATGTCTCACCCCGAGCCTGTTGACGCGGCACGAGTCGGGCGACGACGATCGGCGCCATGCCTCGTGGTCCCGCCCTGGGCCCCCCTGAACTCTCCGAGCCGCTCCTGCGGGAGCGGTGGCGGATCCTGCACGCCGTCCACGACCGGGTCGAGGAGGTGGCGGAGGCCGCCGTCGAGGTGATGCGCGCGGAGATCCCGTCGTACGCGTTGCAGGACGAACGGTTCTTCGACGACGTCCGCGAGCAGGTGCTGGAGCACTACCGGATGCAGTTGGCGGCGCTCGCCGGTGACCGCGACATCGCTGCCGAGGACCTGGTCTTCAGCCGCGCGGCAGCCATGCGCCGGGCCCGCGCGGGGTTCGCCCTGGAGGACTGGATCAGCGCCTTCCGCGTCGGCCGGCAGGTGATGTGGGACGCGTTGCTCGACTGCGCGGGTACGTCAGCCGAGGCCCAGCAGGCCGCTCTGTCGCTCGTCACACCGTTGATGCGCTACGTCGACTACGCCAGCACCCATGCCGCGCAGGCCTACGTCGAGTACCAGCAGCATGTGGTGGCGGACGCGGACCGGGAACGCAGGGACCTCCTGGACCAGCTCCTGGCGGGCGTGGCACCGACGCGCGGTCCGCTCCTGGCCGCGGCCCAGGCGTACGGCCTCGGACCGCGCTCGCCGATGATGGCGGTCGTGGCGGTGTGCGTGGGGGACACACGCACGGGCGACCACGCCTCGGCCGAGAACGGGTATGCCACCAGCGCGTCGATCAGTGTCGCGGGGCCCTGGGCCGGCCGGACGCTGGTCGTCGTGCGCCACGGCGAGGTGGTGGCCGTACCCGTGCTCCGGGCCGGCATGGACGCGGACGACATATGCGCCCACTTCGAGGCCGTGCAGCAGCGGCTCGCGCGCCAGGGCACCATGCTCTGCATGGGCATCAGCACGGTCGCCCGGGGTGCCGCCGAACTGCCCCGGGCCTACGAGGAGGCGCGGGCCGCCCTCGACCTGGTGCCGAGCGCGGGCGGAGTGGCGGCACTGCCGCGACTGTCCCCCTTCGACTACCTGGCTCTGCGCGCCGACGACCTCGCGCGTCAACTGGTCGATCCCCGCGTGCGGGCGCTCCTGGAGGAGGACCGCGAACGCGGCGACACACTGGCCACCACCATCAGGGCCTTCGCGGAGGCGGACCTCAACCTGCGGCTGGCCGCCGGCCGGCTGCGGGTGCACCACAACACGGCGCACTACCGGCTGCGTCGGATCGAGGAACGCACCGGCCGCAATCCGCGCCGGATCGCCGACCTGCTGGAACTGCTGGTCGCCCTCGCCATCCGTGACGGGGACGGGGAGAGTGAGGAGTGCCAGTGAGCGGGATCATGGAGTCCGCGGGGACCGAGGCCGCACGTCGACTGCCGGGCGGTCGGGGGAGTTCGGACCTGCCGGAGGGGGCCGCAGGGCAGGACCGGTCGACGCGGCACGCGCTGCTGGACGCCGCCTTGGATGTGTTCACCGAGCGTGGTTACACCGACGCCGGCCTCACCGAGATCGCGGCGCGCTCCGGCATCCCGGTAGGCACACTCTTCCAGCACTACGGCGGAAAGCGAGGGCTCTACCTCACCCTGTGGGAGGAGTTCCGGGAGGAACAGGAGCACCGGACCGCGGCCACGCTGGCCGCCGAACGCAGCGGTGGTACGGCCGACCCCGTCGCCCTCTTCGTGGCGGGAGCCAGGGCGTACCTGGAGGGCGCCTGGGACAACCGGAAGCTGGGCAGGCTCTTCGCGGACGACGACGGCCCCGCCGGTTTCGACGCGCTGCGCCGGCAGTGGGACCGCGCATGGGTACGGCGCAATGCCCGGCTGCTGGAGGTGGACGAGCGGCGACGCGCCGGCCGCGTCCGAGTGAGCGTGCTGACGACCGTCATCGGCGGGGCGGCACGTGAGCTGGGCGACTGCGGGGACGAGACGGAGGCCCGGGAGATCGTGGACGAAGTGTGCGGCATCCTGATCCATCTGTCCGCACGGGCCGGCTGAGGCCGCCGGAGCCGGCGGTGCGTCAGCCACCACTGGCCTCACCTGTGCTGCTGGGCGAGCCACCACTGGTGGGAGAGGTGCTGGTACTGCCGGAAGGACTTGCGGAAGGGCTGGTGGAGGGCCTCGTGGAAGGGGCTGCCGTCCGCGGAGGCGAACTGGGGCGGCGGCTGCTGGAGGCTCGTGGGCTCGGCGTCGCCTTCGCGGGGGGAGATGCGGGGGCGGTGGCGCGGGCGGGAGGCCGAGAGGTCGGCACAGGACCGCGAGTCGCCGGCAGTGGACGCCGGACATCGTCACCGCGACTGTCCCGGACGCCCTTCCGGGCCGGGTGTGTGCTGGCACGCTCCGGTGAAGCCTGTGGATCGGGAACACGGACCCCGGGCTCGTCCGTGGACCCTTGGTCCGGGATCGAGGCTGCCCGGGGGGCCGTCGACTGGGAAAACACCGTGGCGGTGCCCAGCCCTCCGAGGAGGGTGAAGGCGGCCGCGGCGAGTGACCGGAAGGCGTACCTCTTCAGGAGCGCTTGACGGTCGCACCGGTCGGCCGGCAGGTCTTTCGAGACAGTCGGTGATCCGGGAGGGGGCGACCCGGGGGAGTTCGACCCGTCGACCAAGTAGGGCCCCGGCAGTGTGGTTTCGACGGCCGGAGCACCGTCACTCCGACCGCTCGGCTGTGCCACGCCGGGGTCGTAGGCCCCACACTCCGGGCAGGTCACAGCGCCGTTGAGCGTGCGGCTGCACGGGCTGCAGTAGTCCATCAAGCGCCCCTTTCGGTCCTACTGGGGCCAACGGGGGGCATCGCACGGGTACTCATCCGCAGGAGGAAAAGTGGGGCAAGTAACTTTGCCGAATGGGTTGTTGAATACCGGAGCGCGGTGGCCGGGCGGCCGAGCGCACGTCGAGCGGAGCGGGTGACTGGTCTACACCCTTGACTGGTACAGACCAAAGCGGTTGAGTGTGCTTCCACACCCCCCACCACGGCCGCGCCCACGCAGTCGCCGGTCCGATCGGCACGTTTCCACGAGCCCCGGCTCCGCGCTGCCCCCCGACCGGTGCGGCCGTGCTCCGCAAAGGAGTTGACCCTGTGTCGAAACGCCGCCTCTCCGCCGTGGTCACAGCACTCGTCCTGGGAAGCACCGTGCCCGTCCTGCTGCCGGCCGCCACCGCGTCGGCCGCCGAGTGTTCCAGCTACCCGAGCTGGGTCGCCGGAAGGCAGTACAGGACCGGCGACATCGTGCGCTATTCCGACGGCAAGGCCTACATCGCCGAACACGACAACCCCGGCTACGACCCGATCATCAGCACCTGGTTCTGGGAGCCGTACGGCTGCGACAGCGGTTCCGGGACCCCCGTCGGCACCTTCGTGGTGAGCGAGGCGCAGTTCAACCAGATGTTCCCGAACCGGAACTCCTTCTACACGTACAGCGGCCTCACCGCGGCTCTCAGCGCCTACCCCGCCTTCGCGAACACCGGGAGCGACGCGGTCAAGAAGCAGGAGGCCGCGGCCTTCCTCGCCAACGTCAGTCACGAGACCGGTGGTCTGGTGTACGTGGTGGAGCAGAACACCGCCAACTATCCGCACTACTGCGACTGGAGCCGGCCGTACGGCTGCCCGGCCGGACAGTCGGCCTACTACGGACGTGGCCCCATCCAGCTCAGCTGGAACTTCAACTACAAAGCCGCGGGCGACGCCCTCGGCATCGACCTCCTCAACAACCCGTGGCTGGTGCAGAACGACGCGGCCGTGGCCTGGAAGACGGCGCTCTGGTACTGGAACACCCAGACCGGGCCCGGCACGATGACGCCCCACAACGCCATGGTCAACGGCGCCGGCTTCGGCCAGACGATCCGCAGCATCAACGGCTCGCTCGAGTGCGACGGCAAGAACCCGGCACAGGTCCAGAGCCGCGTGGACGCCTACCAGCGGTTCGCCCAGATCCTCGGGACGTCACCCGGCGGCAACCTGTACTGCTGATCGCGTACACGCCGCCGCCCCTGCGGCCCTCCAGCCGGAGCAGCGCCCCTCGCGGGGCGAGGTTCTCCTCTGGGGGCGAGCGGCTTCGCACCAGGGTTCAAACCTTCGGAACGCGACAGGACTCGCTCAGGAGCAGTTCCACGCGCGTGCGAGGTCGGCGGGTGCGAAGCGGGAGCAGTCGTCGGTGGCCGGATACGCGTCGGAGCCGACGAACCCCCATCCGGCGCCGGGAGTGCGGCGGAAGAACTGCAGGCCCGATCCTTCGTCCTGGAGTTGGACCCGGTCTTCGCCCACCGCGCCGGCACCGGCTTCGAAGCGGACGGCCGCGTACCGCGTGGTGCCGCAGCTGCCGTAGTAGAAGTTGCCCGGCTTCGGCTGGATGTGGCCGACCCCCTTGGCGTGCTCCCAGGCCTGGGTCACTGCCAGCTTCACGTCTGCGGGGGCCGGCAGGTTCTCGCACGGGGCGGCGACGGCGGCAGCGACGCTCGGCGCTGCCGTCGGTCGAGAGGCCTCGGCCCCCGCCTTGGTGGCGGGGGCCGAGGGCGTCCTCGCCACCACGCTCGGACCGGTGGAACCGGTGAGCGGCCGCGACTTCGTCGGCGTGGGCGAGGCCGCGGACGTCGCGGATACCGACGCACCTGGGGCAACCGTGGGCAGGACGCTCGGGCTCGCTGCCGAGCCAGAGCCGTCGTCGCAGGCCACGAGGCCGGCGCAGGCTGCGAGTGTCAGAGCGGCTGTGGCCGCGGCCCGTCCATGGCTGAAGATCATGAGACCCCCCGTCGTCGACACGAGCTCTCGCGCCGCAGCTTTCTCGCCGCAGACTATAAGCCACGGGCGGTGCTCATGGCGGTCGCGCGGCCTGTCAGCATCCTGCACTGACAGCCGCTCGCAACGACGACGACTCAGCGGACCCGCCAGGGGGAGTGGCCTGGGTCAGCGGGTCGCGCTGCCCGCGACCCACGCGCTCCACGGCATGTTCCAGTCGCTGAGGCCGTTGTCCGGGGACAGGGTGGTCTTGTCCTGGGAGTTCTTGATGATGACGACATCGCCGATCATCGAGTTGTCGAAGAACCACGCGGCGGGCTGCTTCCGGTCGCCTCCACCCCTGACGTCCTTCAGACCCACGCAGCCGTGGCTGGTGTTCAGCTTGCCGAAGACCGAGTTGGCGCCCCAGTAGTTGCCGTGGATGAAGGTGCCCGAGTCCGTCAGGCGCATGGCGTGCGGCACGGCTTCGATGTCGTAGGAGGGCTTCCCGTCCTTCTCCGTGAGGCCGACGGTCGCGCCGTTCATACGGATCTGCCGGAACTTCTCGGAGATGACCATCCGGCCGTTGTACGTCGGGTGCTCGCGACTGCCGGACGAGATCGGGATGGTCTTGATCGTCTTGCCGTCCCGCACGACGCTCATCTGCTTCGTCTTGGCGTCGACGGTGCTGATCTGGCTCCGGCCGACCTTGAAGGTGACCGTTTTCTGGAGACCGAGGCGGGTGAGCTTCACGGTCACGGTGGAGCCGGCCCTCCAGTAGGTCTGGGGGCGGAAGTCCAGGCGATTGTCGTTGAACCAGTGCCCGACCACCTGCTGTCCGCTGCTGGAACTGACCTGGATCTCGGACTGCACGGCGGCCTTGTCGGTGATCGCCCTGTCGAAGCTGACCGTCACCGGCATGCCCACTCCGACGGTCGAGCCGTTGGTGGGGGAGAGGTGCCCGATGAAGTCGTTGGCCGGGGAGACCGTGGTGATCGTGGCGTTCCCGGCTGCGGAGCGCCCCTTGGCATCCACGGCCTTCGCGGCGATCTGGTATTTGGTGGCCCGCTGCAGCGGCCCGTTCGGCTTCCAGGACGTGCCGTCGGCGGAACGGGTGCCCGCAACCTCGGCACCGGTCGCGACTGCCGTCATGGTCACCTTGGCGAGCTTGCCCTTGCTGACGGTGACCCCTACCGGGTCCGTGATCCCGACGCGGTGGGCACCCTCGCCGGGCGTGATCGTTATTCGGGCATCGGATGCGTCCTGGGCGGGATCCACCTGCGCCTGCGCCGACGGCTTGGGATCGCTGCCGGCGTCGTTGCTGCTGGTCGCAGCGCTGCTGGTGCCGCCGAGGGCCGTAACTGCGAGTACGCCGCCGAGTGCGCCGGCCAGAGTCACCAGCCCGGCGTGTCGTTTACGTGCCGTGAGCAAACGCTTCTCCCGTGTCCATGGTCTTTGTGTGCCCGAGCTGATCGCCGGACGAACGGTCCTGGCTCCATAACCATATATAGCGCTGCATCTATCCGGAAAAGGGCAAATTGTGGTGCAGGCCACGCATGTTTTCGAGCGCGTTGCCCCCAGCCGTGGTGTGTCACGGCTCCACGATCACCACAGCGCCGAACCCGCAGGTCGCACCCCTCGCGCGCCGCCTCGCCCCGGCGCCGGGGGAGACCCGGTCCGCCGCGCCGTGGCACCTGTTGCCCCAGGTCCCTGTCACCTCGCCGGGTATACGTCGGCGAGTAGGAGCGTGGCCATGCCGGAGCCGCCGACGGTGCCGGTGAGGGGCACGGTGGCATCACGACAGCCCATCCGTCCCGGCCGGGCGTCTGTGCCGGTTCACGGGGGCACCGACGGTCTGCCGCAGACCGTGAGGCTCTTCGGTCAATGCGGACAAGGTGCGACCCCGACCGTACGGGGAGGCAGGCGGAGCCGAGGAGGTTGGCGCGTTCTCGTCGGCGAGCGGCGCGCCGCGACGGCTCAATGGCGCTTTCGAGACGCGGGTGATGCTGCCCGCGCCGAAGGGGCACGCCCGTGTGCGGCGTTCCGGCTGCGAAGCCGGCCATGGCCTCCGGGGTTCGGTGGCGGCGGGCGGGGGACATGGGCGGCCGGTCGTGATCCCTCGCGCCGGTGTGGAGTCAGAGGGCTACGGCTGGTGAGGGCTTGATCCGGGCGTCGATCGGGACCGGCCGCCGCCCGGGGCGCCCGCCCCTCGCGCATGGCCGCCAAGCTCGCCGTGCGGCGGGGTACCTGACGCCGACGGACGCAGGTGCGTATCCCGGTGTACCGCACCCGCGCCGGAAGGTGCGGCACGGAGGTCGGCGTGTGCGCCGCCCCGATCCCGTGTCCCGGACCTCGCGGGACGTCCGGCGAAGGTGGCGGGCCGGTCCTGAAGCGGAGGTGGGGGGATCACCGTCCTGACATGCGGTTCAACTTTCAGCAAATCGGGCGCCGGTCTGTCCTCGCCGGGATTGCACAGAGCACACCCCGAAAGTCGCACCACCGCGCACTCCGCCTTTTGCTTCCTCTTGGCTGGGCGCGAAGTATTGCGGCGGTATTTCACGAGAAACGGAATGTGGTGCGGAGAGTTCCACTTCTGATCATCGTCCTGGCGTCCTCCGGAATCCGTAGCGTCGGCCGCGGGGGCCGGAAGTGCGGAAACGCCGTTCCCGGGCCATCTGGCAACGATGTCCGCGGCATGCCCGCGACGGATTCCTGACCGGGCCGCGAATTTCCCCTCCGTCTCACCGTGCGGAAATCGCTTTCCCGGCGACTTTCAGGCAGGGATGGATTTGCACATGACCCCGTGGCGGAAAAGGAGCCTTGACCCCGGTGTGCGCCTGCCCCAGCTTTGATGCCGCCGACCGCCGGTCGGTTGCACATCCCGCTGAGAAGGGACCTGCTGTGAAGTCGACTGTCGCCATGAGCAAGAAGGCCGGCACCAAGAAGATTGCGGTGCGCCGCACCGGCGATGTGCGTCTGACGTCCGCCGCCTGTCAGTGCCCGTACTCCGTCCAGGCGTAACGATTCGCCTGCCGCTGGTACCGGTTCGTGCTCGGGTGCGCCGCTGGTCGGCGCGCCCGAGCACGGCCGGGCTCCGGGTCCTGAGGAGGGCGTGTGACCGCTGACGGTCTTGTGTTCCACGAATTGAGCTTCGTACGCGAAGGCGACGACGTCGTGGTCGGCCGTTTGGACACCGGGTCCTACGCGGTCTTCCCGGCCGACGGGGCGGAACTGCTGAAACAGCTGACGGAGGGCATGCCGCTGACCGCCGCCGCGGACTGGTACGAGACCACCTTCGACGAGGAGGTGGACCTCGACGACTTCGTCGAGACCCTGCACGACCTGGGCTTCGTACGCGAGGACGGCGGCCGGCATCCCACCACCGCGTCGGCCCCGGTACGCCTGCGCGGGCTCGGACGCGCCGTGTTCTCCCCGGTGGCCTGGTGCCTGTACGCCGTCGTCGTCGCGGGGTGGGCGTGGGCGGCGGCTGTCCACACGGACCTGGCCCCCCGTCCCTCACAGGTCTTCTTCGTGCACTCGCTGCTGGTGGTCCAGCTCGTCATCACCCTCGGACAGGTGCCGCTTCTCCTCGTCCACGAGGGTTTCCACATACTCGCCGGCCGCCGTCTCGGTCTGCCCACGCGATTGAGTCTGAGCAATCGTCTGACGTATATCGTCGCCGAAACCCAGATCAATGGACTCCTGAGCGTTCCGCGAGCGAAACGCTATCTTCCGTTTCTCGCCGGGATCGTGTGCGACGGAGTCGTTTTCGGTGCTTTCGGACTCGTCGCCGAGGTGACCCGTCATCCGGACGGAACATTTTCCTTCATCGGCCGGCTCTGCCTTGCCCTGGCATTCACCGTCGGCGTCCGGATGCTCTGGCAGTTCCAGCTCTATCTGCGCACCGACCTCTACTACGTGGCCGCCACCGCCTGGAACTGCCACGATCTGCACGACGCGGCCATGACGTTGCTGAAGAACCGGTTGTGGCGCCTGATGAACCGCCCGGAACGCCTCGTCGACGAGGAGCAGTGGACCGCCCGGGACCGCCGCGTCGGCACCTTCTACGGCCCCTTCATCGTGCTTGGCTATGGCGCACTCGCGGCCGTCACGATCTTCGTCAGCGTCCCGGTGACCGTCCAGTACGGCAGCATCGCCGCACGAGCGATCGGCTCCGGTGAACTGGACCCGGCCTTCTGGGACGCCGTGCTCTCCCTGTGCATGAACATCGCCCAGATCGTCGCTCTCGTGGTGCTGTCCCGAAGGAAACGCCGGAACAGCAAGCCGGGGCCCACCCACTCGTCGTCGTCCCCGGAGGTCGAACTCTCATGACGCGCCATCTAAGGATCGTGGGCGAGAGGCGTGAGGACCGCCTCCGCACCGTCGCGACGCACACCGGCAAGGCACTCGTGGTCCGCTGCCACCAACGGCTGCGCGGTCCCTACACTGGCGTGGACACCGTGCTGCGTGCCATCCTGCCCGAGGCCCGACTTCGCTGGCCCGACCTCGTGGACGAGCATCGTGTGGCCCTCCTCTACGGCATGCCCGAGCTGGCGGAGATCATCGGGCCGCCACCGCGGACCCTGGCCGACGACGCGCCCCACGAGGAACGGACACGCTTCTTCGGCGCCGGCTGGATCCGCGCCATGAACCAGGGAATCGTCACCTTCCTCCTCGAGTACGCCCAGCGCCTCCAGACCGACGGGACCCCGGCCGACGAGCCCGCCGTACCCCTGGAGGTCGCGTTCGACGAGGTCCACGCTGCGGAGGCGACCACGAGGGAGTTGCTCGCACTGCTGGTGCGCCGGGCCGACGCGCGCGTCCTGCGGATCGTGGTCGCGGCCAACACCGGCACGCTGACCGAGGAGTTGGACGCCGCACTCGGCGACGCGGTCACGCTCCCGGCCCCCCGTGACGGCGGGCGTACCCCGGTCCACCGAACCGACGCCGAACGGGTGGCCGCCTACGTCGACGGCGACTGCACCGACGACGACCCCGCGCTGGTCCGCGCCTACCAGCAGGCGGATCCGCGGGCGGTCGCACTGCTCCACGACCGGCGCGCCGACGCTCTGGAGGAGGTCGCCACCTGGGGTGCCCGCATGAGTGCGCTCACCCACCACCGGGAGCACGGCAGCGATCCGTCCGGCTCGGGACGGGCCGCCCTGCTGGCCGCACAGCGCCACGCGGTGGCCAAGGGGTTCTCCGCCGCCGTCGTCGACCTCGGCCTGCGCGGCCGCGGCCTGAGCGACCCACGCGAACACGAGCACGACTACTGGGAGTTCACCCGAGAGGCGGCGGCCGCCTGCATCCCGATCGGCCGCCTGGAACAGTCCATGGAGCTGTACCAGGACCTGCTGCGCCGCTTCACCGACCCGAAGATCCACATGATGACCAGCTACGCCGTCGCCATGTTGCACACGCGCTTCCTGCGACCGCGTAACCACGAGCTGGCCGTCCAGTGGCAGCACAACGCGGTCGCCATCGCCGGCATCCTGCCCGACCCGGCCGAACGCCTCACCTACAGCGTCTTCCACGACAACGGCCTCGCCCTCGTGGAGATGCACCGCGGCAACCGGCACCGGGCCCTGGAACTGGTGGAGTCCTGCATAAGCCGCCTCGACGGCCGACTGGAGGACGACCGCTGGGTCCTGCACCGCTCCCAGCTGCTCTACAACCGGGCCCGCCTCCTCGTCGCCCTGGGCCGCCCCGACGAGGCCCACGCCGACTACTCCCGCCTCGTCGACCTCGATCCGTACTACACGGACTACCTCTCGGAACGCGCCAGGATCGAACGTGACCGCGGCGACCTCGACGCCGCCCTGGCCGACTACGACCGCGCCGTACGCCTCGCGCCCCCCTTCCCGGAGCTTTACTACAACCGGGGCACGGCGCGGGCGCAGAACGGTGATCACAAGGGTGCCCTGGACGACTTCACCCGCGTCCTGGAGATGGAGCCCGACGACCTCGAAACGCGTGTCGCGCGGGCGGAGTTGCTGCTGGAGGCAGGTGATCTCGACGGAGCCGAAGCGGACACCGACACCGGTCTGGCCCGGCACCCCGACGAGGTGCAGCTGCTCTGCCTGAAGGGCACGGTCCTCCTGGAACGCGGCGCGCTCGACGTCGCCCTTCTCGCCTTCGACGGTGCCCTGCGCAAGGACCCCCGGTATCCGGCCGCGCTCGTCAACCGCGCCGTCGTCCACTACCGGCAGGAACAGCCCGGCAGAGCCGTGGCGGACCTCTCCGTGGCGCTCGAGGTCGTCGGTGACGATCCCGACCTCCTGCTCAACCGCGGTCTCGCCCACCTGGCCGACGGCCGAACGGAGAGCGCACTCGAAGACTTCGACCGCGCCCTCACCCTGCCCGACGCCGATGTCGCCGAACTACGGCGGCAACGCGAGCTGTGCGGCGGAGGGGGCGCCCAGTAGCCGACGTGGTGCCTGTCGGGGCGGGAGTGCGGCCGTGTCACCGAACGGGACCAGCACCACGGCTTGGTCTCGTGGCCGAGGAGAAGGCTGCCGTGGCGAAGATCCTCGAGGTGTGCCGGCCGGGTTCCCCCGGGGGGCCTCCGTCGCCGGATTGCTCCAAGGGGTGTGACCCGCGGGCATGATGGGGGCCATGACGCACACCGCCCGCCGGATGTTCGAGCTCCTGGAGCCGATCTGCCTCGTCACCTACGTCGCCGAGGAGTCCAACGAGGAGCTGGCCGCGCTCGGCCACCGCACCTACTGGGACGGCTACTTCGCCAGCCGAGCCGCACCGCTGGGGCGGGTACCGGCGCAGGTCGTGCATGCCGCGTTCTACAGTTTCGCCGACGGGGAGGCCGCGCGGCACATTCCCAGTGCCTGGGAGACGATCCCGCCCGAGGCGTCCGTCGCCGCGCGGGAGCGCGGCAGCGCTGCCTCCGTACGACGGATCCTCGGCGAGGAGCTGGCCGGCTCCCCGGGACTGGTGCGCGCCGCCGACCTGACCACCAAAGCCGCGACGAGCGCGCCCACCGAGGGCCGGGTGATGTACGCCGGAATGCGCGCCCTTCCGGTGCCGAGCGACCCGGTCGCCCGGTTGTGGCATGCCGCGACCATGCTGCGCGAGCACCGCGGTGACGGGCATGTCGCCGCGCTCGTCGGCGCGCGCATCGGCGGCACGGAGGCCCATGTGCTCTGGGCGCTCGCGGAGGGCATCCACCCGCCGGAGTCGTTCGGGCGCGTCCATCACCTGCCGAAGGAGCGGTTGGCCGCGGTCATGGACGGCTTGCGCGAGCGTGGACTCGTCGACACCGACGGCCGGCTCACCGACGCAGGCCGCGAGACCAGGCGACGCATCGAAGCCCTCACCGACGAGCTCGCCGCCGCGCCGTACTACGCCCTGTCTCCCGTCGAGCTCGACGAGCTGGTCGCCGAGCTCGAACCCATCACCGCGAAGCTGGTCGCCGCGGGATCGCGGTGACGAGCGGCGACCGACAGGACGAGGAATCCGCCGTACGGGACGGGGAGTTCACGGCCCGGTGGTCGCGCCCGAGGCACTCGATCAACCGAGGGTCTCCTGGCCGCGGGAGGGCGCCCGTCGCGCTGCTGACGGTCGTCGCGGCGCCCCGGTGGTCAGCCGGACGCCGCCAAGGCGTCGAACAGCGCCAGACCCTCCTCGCGGGAGATGTGCTCGTCATCCGCTTGCTGAGCGAACTCGATCGGGACGGTGATCCGCTTCGCCTTCTCGGCCAGGGCATCGGGCCAGTGCTGGCCGAAGACCGCGGCCGTGATCCGGGGCTCGACGGCCACGAACGGCACGCCGATCGCCGTGCCCATGTGGATGCCCCAGTAGCCGACCGGCCCGTCGGTGCCGATCTCCGGAAGCTCCTGGAGGGCGTCCAGCGTGGCCAGGTACTCCGGTACGGCGATCCTTGCCAGGTGGTCGTTGTAGCGGACGACGATCGGGCCTTCCCGCTCGCCGGCCGCCCTCGCCCGGAACAGTTCGGCGATTTCCGCCTCGTCGTGTGCCGTGCGTGCTTCTTGGGCCCATCAGGACCAGGGGAGTCGCGCTCGACCATGCCGTTCGACGTCGATGCGGAGGTGAACCGCAAGGCGCCCACGGAGAAGCGGCATTCATGGGTCTCCCCTCCTCAAGCGGTGTCACGGGCAACTGGAGCTACCGGTCGATCATTGTCCCCACCAACCCCTCTTCCGCCCGTGAGATGTTCTCGCGCTTGGCCATCAGGATGGCTGTACTTGGTCGAAGAGGGCGAGGGCTTCGGCCGGGTCCGGGCTGACCAGGCGTTCCAGACCGGCCGTCGTGATCTTCGCCCACCGGCCGGCCCGTGCCCACATCTGCTCCTCGAAGGCGCGGACGGCGTCGTCGAGATCGTCCGGTCCGGCGGCTATGGACTCGGCGAGTTCGGCGCCTTCGAGCATCGCGAGGTTCGCGCCCGCCCCCAGCGGGGGCATCAGATGGGCGGCGTCGCCGAGGAGCGTCACCCCGGGGACGCGGGGCCAGGTGTGGGACACGGGGAGGACGTGGAGGGGGCGGTGGACGAAAGTGCCGCCGTGGCGGAGGAGTTCGAGGACGGGAGCGGCCCAGCCGTCGAACAGGGCGAGCAGGGTCGATCGCAGGGCCTCGACGTCGGCCGGGTCCAGGTTCGTGTGCCAGTCCAGCGGTGCGCGGAACTGGGCGTACACCTTGACGTGGCCGCCGCTGTTCCGCTGGGCGACGAGGGCCCGGTTCACGCCGTACACGGCCACGGAACCGTCGCCGATCAACCGGGCGAGGTCAGGGTGCCGGGTGTCGACGTCGTCCAGAGCGGTCTCGACGGAGGTGACGCCGGTGTAGTGCGGGGTCACCGACGAGACTGCCGGCCGGACGCGGGACCACGCGCCGTCCGCGCCGACCACGAGGTCGAACGCCTCCTGCCGCCCGTCGGCGAAACGGACCAGTGCCCCATCACTGGTTCCCGGCACCACCTGCGTCACGGCCCGCCCCCACCGGACGTCGAGGGTGCCGAGCAGCAGGTCGCGGAGTCGGCCGCGGTCGATCTCGGGATTGGCCCGGTCGTCCGGGTGGGGTCGCCAGTCGCGCAGGACGGTCCCGTCCGTGTCAAGGATGCGCATGGCCTGACCCTCAGGGCGAGACAGCGCCTGGAACTCCGCCAGCAGCCCGGCCTTGTCCAGTGCGAGCTGGCCCAGTTGTTCGTGCAGGTCCAGGGTGCCGCCCGGCGGGCGGGCGTCGGGGGCGGGATCGCGTTCGAAGACGGTGACCGGGCAGCCATGGCGGCGCAGGACGCGGGCGAAGGTCAGACCGGCGGGGCCGCCCCCGATCACAGCGATGCGGTGTCTCATGTCGATACACTGTATTGATTCGGTACGTTGTATCGCAACAGTACGATCTACTCATGACTGTGTGGGACCGGCCGGAGCCGCCGACTCGCCCTGTGCCGCTCGACCGGGAGCGCATTGTCGCCGCCGCCATCGCGCTGGCCGACGAGGGCGGGCTGGAGGCGGTGTCGGTACGCAAGGTCGCCGCCCGGCTGAACGCCGGCCCGATGCGGCTGTACGGCTACATCTCCACCAAGGAAGAACTGTTCGACCTCATGGTGGACGAGGTCCAGGCCGAGATTCTTCCCGAGGAGCAGCCCGGTGACTGGCGGGAGGCGCTGCGCACCCTCGCCCACCGCACCAGGCGCGCCGCTCTCCGTCACGAATGGCTGGCCGACCTGCTCGGCGGCCGCCCGACCCTCGGCCCGAACGGCCTCGCCGTGGCCGAGTCCACGCTGGCCGCCCTCGACGGCCTCGCCGACATCGACACCGTCATGCGCGCCGTGGAGACGGTCAGCGCCTACCACACCGGTGCGATCAGGCGCGAGATCGCGAACCTGCGGGCCGAGCGCGCAACGGGCCTGTCCAAGCGCGACTGGCAACGCGCCTCCGGCCCGTACATCACGAGGATGCTGGCCACGGGCCGCTTCCCCGCGCTGAGCAAGGCGGTTCACGACGGTACGGAGGTCGACGCCGAGACGTCCTTCGCGACCGGCCTCGACTGGGTCCTCGATGCCGTGGCCGCCAGACTCGCCCTGCCACCGGCGTGACGCGTCCCTGCCCGCTGCGTGGTCGTGGCTTCTCCTGAGTGATTCCGTGCCGGTGCGTGCGCGGGGCTTCCACCTGGATCGTCGAGCCGCGTCCGCAGCGTCCCACCGGCTGCCGGGCTCCGGAAGGCCGAGTGCCGGTCGTGGCAGGGCGCGCCGTCAGTCTTTCGAGCCCTTCGGCTGACGATGCGACACCTGCTTCCGAACCGAGCGCCACCGTGACCGCGTCTGCTCGACCACTGCGTCCCACTGCCGGCGCACCTCACGGTCGGACGGACGGTCGCCCGCACGGATCCGGTGCAGCTCGTCCCGTACTTCTCGTCCCAGTGCCGCCGACGCGACCAAGGCGAGCATGGCTGTGAAGAGGGCGGAGATCATCGCGAAGACCGCACCGACCACCCCGTAACGGGCCGCGGATGAGTTGAAGAGACGTGGCATGTAGATGCCCGCCCCCACTGAGTACGCCGCTGTCAGAACGGCGCCGGTGACGCCGAAGGGAATCAGGTCCGGCCAGCCGATCCGTTTCGCCGACAGCACCCAGCCGCTCCAGACGAGGAACGCGGCGGTCACCGGGACCTCGCACACCACCGCGGCCAACCCCAGCGCGTGCCCGCCGAGAAGCGCGGACAGCACGGTGATGACCACCGCGTAACAGCCGAGAGTGAGGATCCACCACAAGCCGTTGCGCGTGTTGCGCACACTGAGGGGCTTGAGTTCCCACGCCTGCTCGAAGAGTCGCTGCGCGGCTCGCGTGAAACTCAGCACCGAGATCGTCAGAAAGACGATGCCGAGGATGCCCGCACTCGCGCTGGTCTCCTCGGCGGGGGAGAAGAGCGAGCTGACCGCCTCGGCGCCCGCACCGGTGAGGTTGTAGCGCTTGATGATCTGCTCTGCCGCGTCGTAGTGCCCGAAGACGGTGCCAAGGATGATGGAGACCGGGACCAGTGCTGTCAAAGCGCTGGAGGCCAGGGCCATCGAGCGGTCGAAACCCACGATCTTCTGGAACCGGTTGACGACCCGCAAGGCGAACACCGGCCGCAGCCAGAACGTCAGTGTTCTGAGGAGGCGCTCTCGGTTGATCTCCGTCCTCCTGCCTTCCGCGAGGATGGGGCCATTGCCGCGAACTCAAGAACGACCCTGGGGCGCCCGACCGACCGTCGGGCGCCCCCGGAGTCTCACTCCCCGTCGACGAGCTTCTGGTACGCCTTGGCGTCGAGCAGGCCGTCGAAGGATCCCTTGGCGGTCTTGATCTTGAAGAGCCACATCTCGTACGGGTCGCTGTTGACCTCTTCGGGACTGTCCACGACCTCTTCGTTGATCTCGATGATCTCGCCGCCCACCGGGGCGTAGAGGTCGGACGCCGCCTTGACCGACTCCACCGTGCCGACGGCGTCTCCCGCATCGACCACCTTGCCGACGGAGGGCAGGTCGAAGAAGACGATGTCGCCGAGGGTCTTCTGGGCGTGGTCGGTGATGCCGACGGTGACGGTCCCGTCGTGGGTGCGGATCCACTCGTGGTCGTCGGTGTACTTGAGATCGGCGGGCACGTGGGACATGTCAGCTCCATCAGCCGTGGGGGATGCGGCACGGCCGCCTCTGTCAGCGACCGGCAGGGACAGCTTGCTGTACCGCCTGGAGATGACGTGTATTTCGGTCCTCACGGTCCGCCGAGCGGGTGACGCGGGCGCACACCGGCGCAGCCCGTCGGCGCAGGCGTCGGCGGTGCGGTGCTCGTCGGTACTGATGACATCGGGAGGCTCGCCCCTAAGGCGGCATGTTCCGCCCCAGCCTCCCGATCCCGGCTTCACCTCCGGTCGGACACGGTCCTGGAAGACGCAGCTCCACTCGTATTTGCCCGCGACGGTGCCGTCGGCGCGTACCGCCTCCAGCGTCTAGAAGTGTGTGGCCCCGCGCGCAGCCGTGATGTCGGCGTAAGTGCGGGTCGGCTGCGGCAGGAGTCCGCTGTGCAGCGGCTGGCCGCGTCCCACCTGCTGATCCGGTAGCCCACGACGGCGTCGCACACTTCGGTCCTGTCGCACCGCCAGTTGACGGACGGCCCGTTCGCGTCGGGCCCGCCGATCACCGTGACTGGGCCCACGCTTCCGAGGGCCCAGTCACGGGTGACCGCCACAGCGGGCCGGACATCCAGCTCGGTGCTCTCCACGACCGCGACCCACGCGTCGCTCGGGGACAGCGCGTTGCCCCAGCGGTCCCTGGCGACGACCGCGTACAGGTGACTCTCGCCGTCCGGCAGGTCGCCGCAGAGAACCGCGAGCGGGTCGCTCGTGCCCTCGGGGCAGGAGGTGGAGCTGAGCCACTTGACCGTGCCGTCGCTCTGCCGGGCACCGGTCCAGACCGTGCAGCGGTCGATGTCGTCCTCGGGTGAGGCCGTCCAGCTCACCGGGACTCCGTCGGCGCGCGGGGTGGCCTTCACGCCGGTGACCGGGCCGGGAGCGACACGGTCGCCGGTGCGGACGACGAGGGCGGCCGTCCTCCTACAGAGCCGAACCGCGCGCAGATGCGGATGCATCCTTTTCGTCATGGTCCGTATGGTCCGCGCAGGCCCGCGCGACCCGCTTCAGTGCCGAGGCGGTGGCAGGGTCACCAACCTTGGCGGGCTGCTCGTGGCCGTGGTCTTCGGCGCGGTCGCGGTGGAAATGGGAGGGCGCCAACCGGTCGCCGGGACCGTGGTGCTCCTGTGCCATGGCCGTTCCGGCCGACGCCGGGGCGGGGCCGGTGCGGGCCGCGGTGGACGGCTCGGGGGGCCGGGGCGCCCCGCCCTGAACGCTTCGAGCCCGGCCGTCCGAGGTCGTGTCGTCGTGCACGCTTACCGCGGGTCGCGGCTGGGTCAGCCAGGCGACGGCAGCACCGGCCAGGGCGAGGGGCCATTCGACCACCCCGGCGAAACCGAGCACACCGGCTCCGGTGTACACCGCCAGTCGACGACCGCGGGGAGAGATCGCTCCGATCCGGTCCAACGCGCCGTCGGTGATCTTGTTCAGCTGCTCGACACCGGGGATGCGGCGCAGTCCGGAGCCGATGGTCTGCAAGGGCTGGGGCAGCTCCGATGCACTCGCCGTGACATGGCTCATAGCGGGCTCCCTCCGCGCGTCCTTCGAGAGTTCCATCCCCGAGTTTCCAGATCTCACGCTGTATACGCCCCGCGCATCGCTGACCCGCGGAAATTCCGCGACGTGCCTCCTGCTTCACGCACCCGGTTCGGGTCCGGTTGCGTTGCTGCCCAACGGCTACGCGTGTATTCGGGGTGAGGACGGCGGGTGGCGTTGAGGGGTGAGGAGGGCGGCCGGGTTGTCGTGGGCGGGGGCGGTGTTCAGTTCGCTGAGCGGGGCGTGGGCGGCGCTGGGGAGGCCGGTGAGGGCGGGGCCTTCGTCAATGACCTCGCCACGGGCGCCGACGCTTCCCTCGCCACCATCCGCTGGGACACCGGATCGGTTCCGCCGCGGTGGCTGCCCTCGCCGGCCCTGGTCTCCTCACACGAGTCCCGCGCCCGCTGCCCTCCGGCTACGCGCTGCTGTTCGGCCGCGCCGAGCTCGCCCCCCGCCGCAGCGACCCGGCACGGCCTGGGTGCAGGAAACCTGCCTCGCGACACGGGAGCGTCCAGTTGCCCGTGCCGCTACTGGCGGAGCCTGGCCTCCACGCGACCGTCGGTGACGCGGGTGTCGAAGGCGGGCTGAGGCGCGGTGGCGGGACCTTGGACGTTCCAGCCGTCGGTCAGCCGGAAAAGGCTGCCGTGCCACGGGCAGCGCAGGCAGCCGTCTTCGAGGACGCCTTCCGACAGGGGGCCGGCCAGATGGCTGCAGTGCTCCGCCAGCACGTGTACCGCGTCGTCCGGCCGGCGTACGACGACCACGGTGACGTCCGCGACCGTGCGGCGAACCGGTTTGTCGTGGGGCAGGTCGCTCAGCTCGGCGACGTGGTGCCATCCCGGCCCCACCAGCTGCGCAACGGCTTCGGCATGGTTGGCTCCGGCAGCCTGCCGGTAGGCGAGATGTCCGCCGAGTGCACCGCCCGCACCGATGACCGTCAACCCCGCCCAGCCGAGCATCTTGCCCGCGGTGTGCCGTCCGCGAAGGCGGGCGCTGAACGAGCTGGCGTACAGGGCGACGCCGGCGGCGTTGGCCGCGGCATGAACGAATCCGATCCGCTGCTGCGGGCGGTTGCAGTCCGCCCAGTCCACCCAGCCCGCCAGCGCGGCCGGCGCGGCCGCCATGAGGCCGGTGGCGACGAGGGTGCCCGCGGCGCGTCGCTGTCCGGGCAGCACGTCGAGCAGAGCCGCTGACAGCCAGCTGCCCACCGGTACCTGTACCAGCAACGGGTGCACCGGGTGGCCGAGCCAGCGGCCGTGCAGCCCGTCGCGCGCCCGGCCCAGCGGTGCCGCCTGGATCACCCGTTGCACGGCGTCGAGCAACCGGTCCGCGCCGGAGAACCGCTCCACCCGGTCGACGGCTTGCAGGACCCGCCCCGGGCCCTGGGAATCAGGCAAGAGGCGCTTGGCCGGCGGAGGTATCCGATGCAGGACGTCACTGAGTTTCATCTGCTGCGAGTAGCCCCTTCGACGGCTCGTAATCCGTCGTGGTGCGAGGTGAGCGATGGGTGCGGGCTGATGTGCGAACACCGGCGCGGGCATCGGCGCAGATGAGGCGGCCTCTTTCGCGGAAAATGCCAGATCAGGTTCATGACAACGCGACTAGTGTGACCCGGTGACAGAATTCAGCGTTCTCAGTGACAGCACGGAATGGCGGAAGCGCTTCGAGGAGCGGCTGCGCGCCTCGTACACGGCGGCAGGGCTCGGTGCGGCCGCGGCGGAGCGCATGGCTGAGGACGCGCGGTCCGGCAGCGACTGGACCGTCGCCGAGATCACGGACGCCGGTGGCCACGCAGGGTACGTCGCCGTGGCCGTGACCGAGGTCAACGGCACGCTCGCGGGCCGCATCGGCGATCTGCACGTCGACGTGTCCCATTCCGGCCGAGGGCACGAGCAGGCCGCGCGGAACTGGGCCGAGGGCTGGTGCGCGCAGCGCGGCGCACGCCGACTGGACATACGGCTCACCGAGCCCGCCGGTGAGCTGTTCCACGGCTACCGCGTCCGCGCCCAGCTGAGAGCGTGTCGCGTCGGTTCTGCGCCGGAACCCGGCGACGGGGTCACCGGACGGCCGATGACGCAGGCCGAGTACCCCGACTGGCTCGACTTCGAGAAGGCCGCCTATGTCGGCGACATCGTCCGGGCGGGAGCCCTGAGCCCCGAAGAGGCCGTACGCAAGTCGGACCGCGACTTCGCCAAGTTGCTACCTGAGGGCCTGTCGACGCCCGACAACACGTTCCTGGTTCTCGAGGCGGCGGGTGAGCGGATCGGCACGGGCTGGCTGAAGCACGGGCACGTCCCAGGGGTCAGCTACGGCTATTCGCTGCACGTCGAGGAAGCCCACCGCGGCAAAGGGTACGGGCGGGCGGCGATGGCGGCCGGTGAACTGGCCACGCTGGCAGCCGGCGACTCGGTGCTGATGTTCACCGTGTGGGGTGGCAATGAGGTGGCGATGAACCTCTACACGAGTGCCGGGTACCGAATCGTGGAGGAAAGCCGTTCCCTCGGCCTTCCCCGCTCCTCGGTCTGACGCGACGCTACTTGTCATAGGCGGCCGATTCGTCATGCGTGGTGTCGCGACGAGTCGGCGGATGGCGTGTTCCGTGCAGGGCCGCGCGCGTCGTCGTCTCTGCGAGCGAGGAATGCGCGCGGCCGGTTATGGCTCGTGTCCGTCCGGTAGGGCGTCAAAAAGATCTCCCGGTCGGCCGCCTCCCGGCGGCCCCCGGCGCATCGCGCGCGGCGGCATATATTCCGTTTCGCTTCTTGTCCAGCGCATGCGGCCGTCTCATGCACAGTCGGCCTCAATGGGGCGGCGGTGAACGTGTCGCGGCCTTTCCGAGCCGAACGAAGTCACGGCAAGTCGAGAACCCGCCAAAAACGCGGTACGTGCATTGCTTGACTCGAACTCGGCGACACTGTTAGAACATGTGACGGAAAACGGGGGACGCCGCCCAGGGCGGCGAAAGCAGGGCGGGGGGCGCTGCGGCAGGTATTTCTCATCCGGGGGTTCAGGGCGTCGGCCCGATGTGTGCGCGTATCAGTGGCTCAGATCATTTCGGTACCGTACTTGGTGTCGTAATTCGGTCTGTCCGCATCCCATGTGAACGGGTGGCTTCGGCGCGCCCTTTTTCTGCACCACTTTACGGGAAAGTTGGCGTGAACAACACGCCCGCCCGTGCACTTCTGTTGCCTACAGGCTCATAGAACGGTGCGGTTACGTGAAAGCATATTTAGCCATTTTGCAGCTCAGGGACTACCGTCTGCTGTGGTCCGCCCTGGTATTGAATCTCTTGGGTGACGGCGCCAGTTACGCCGCGCTCGCCTGGATCACGCTCGACAAGGCCGGCGCCGCCGGTCTGGGCGTACTGGGAGTCTGTCTCACCCTCCCCGTGATCGTGGGCGGCGCGTTCGTCGGACCGCTTCTCGACCGGTTCTCCCGGCGCAAACTCTTCATCTCCGACTCGGTGTTCCGCGGCTTCGTCGTCGCCCTGGTGCCGCTCCTGGCGCTGGCCGGCGCACTGCACGTCTGGGTCCTGTACGCGGTCGCCCTGGTCTACGGACTGCTGAAGATCATCCCGCTGGCCGGTACACCGGCCGTCCTGCCCGAACTGGTCCCCGAGGACAAGCTCCAGGCCGCTTCCGGACTCGAAGCCACCGCCATGGGCGCCGCCAACGTCGTCGGACCCGCTCTCGGCGCACTGTTGATCACGGCGTTCGGCGCCCAGAACGTCCTGCTGCTGGACGCCGCCACCTACTTCGCGTTCGCCCTCCTGATCAGCATGATCAACGCGCCCCTCGCCCGTCCCGAACCGACCGGCGACGCCGTGGGCGAGAAGCCCGGCTGGAAACCCGTGTTCCGCCTGGTCACCCGTGACCGCTTCCTGCTGGTGCTCACCCTCTCCTTCGGAGCCTTCAACGTCTCCGCGGGCGCCCTGGTGGTCGCTCTGCCCTGGCTCGCCAAGGACGAGTTCCACGGTGGCCCCGGCGTGCTCGGCCTGATGCTGGCCGTGATGGCGGCCGGTGAGCTGATCGGCTCCCTCGTCTCCGGTGCCGCGAAGACCTCCGAGAAGCAGATGATGCGCATCGGCGCGCTGCAACTCCTGTCCGGCGCGGTGCTGTTCCTGCTCGTACCGAAGGCACTGCCGTTCATCCTGATCGGTCTGGTGCTCAACGGCATTCTGTCCGCGCCCATGACGGTCCTCGGCGGCGTGGTCCGCATGACCCGCGTGCCCAACGCCATGCGGGGGCGGGCGATGACCCTGATGCGTACCGTCATGGCCGGTGCGCTGCCCGCCGGCTCCGCCCTCGGCGGTGTGCTGCTGAGTGGCGACCACTACAGCGTGCTCATCCTGGTCGTCGCCTCGCTCGCCGTACTGCCCGGTGCCCTCACCCTGTTCCTGTTCCGCAACCTCGCCTTCCAGTTGGGGGTGACAGCAGCAGATGACCAGCGTGCGCAGCGGGACACCGACCCGGACGCCGACGCCGTCCCCGCCGGTTCCTGACACCCGCCCCGACACCGACGGCGACGCCGTCCTCCTCGTCACCGACCACCCGCGCACCCGGGACGCCGCCGACGCCGCGCTCGCCTCGCTGCGCCTGCCGAACGCGGCGACCCCGCACGACCTGGCGGCGTTCGCCCTCCTGCTGCACCGCTACACCGGTCAGCGACGGCTGCTGCTCGACGTCGATCTGAGCGAACGCGGCGCGGGGGCGCTGACCCTCACCGTCGAACCGGACGAACCCGTCTCCGCCCTGCTGGCCCGGACCGCGCATGCGGCCCCGCACCAGCACTCGGCGGACACCGCCGTACGCTACGCCGACCACCCCGTTCCCGCGGGTCCGGCCGAACTCGAGCTGACCCGGGACGGCACCGATCTGCTCCTCGGGTACCGTTCCTCGCTCTTCGACGAGCCGACCGTGCGGCGCCTCGGCGATCATCTCCGGCGCATCGCCGCGTTCCTCGACCGCCGCCCGCAGGCCCCGGTGCACGAGGCGGACCTGCTCGGCGACGAGGAACGGGCACTCATCCTCAGCACCTTCAACGACACCTCCCGGCCCTACCCCGACAGCGCCGGCATCCCGGCCCTCTTCGGCGAGCAGGCCCGCAGCAACCCGGACGCGACCGCCGTCACCGACCGCTCCGGCCGGCTGACCTACGGCGAGCTCGACGCGGCCGCCGACCGGCTGGCCCACGCCCTCCGGGCGGCCGGCGCACGGCACGGCGAGCGGGTCGGCCTGCGCACCTGGCGTACCGCAGACCTCGTCGTCGGTGCGCTCGGCATCCTCAAGGCCGGCTGCGCCTACCTGCCGCTGGAGACCGGCCTCCCGGCCCGGCGCACAGAATGGCTGCTCGCCGACGCCTCGGTGCGTGTCCTGGTCGCCTCGCCCGAGGTGCCCGTGGACTTCGCCTTCGACGGCACGGTGCTCCACCCCACGGGCCACCCTTCCCCGCACCCCGCGGAACACCTCACAGGGCCTGCCTCGGCGGCCGACCTCGCGTACATCTGCTACACCTCCGGAACCACCGGACAGCCCAAGGGCGTCGAGGTGACCCACCGCAATGTGGTGCGGCTGGTCAAGGGCACGGACTACGTACGGTTCGGGCGGCCCCTACGGGTCCTGCCCACCGGCTCCATCGCCTTCGACGCCAGTACCTTCGAGCTGTGGGGGCCGCTGCTGAACGGCGGCAGCGTGCACCTGGTGGACTCCGACGTCATCCTCGACGCACGCGCGCTCGGGCGTGAGCTGGCCGCCCACGACATCACCACCCTCTGGCTGACCTCACCGCTGTTCAACCAGCTCGTGGAACAGGACGCCACCGCGTTCCGCGGGCTGCGCGAACTCGTCGTCGGCGGCGACGCCCTGTCGTCCGTGCACGTCGCGAAGGCCATGACGGCCTGCTCCGGGGTCACCCTGGTCAACGGGTACGGCCCCACGGAGAACACCACCTTCTCGCTCACCCACCGCATCACCCGGGACGACCTGGGCCGGATACCGATCGGGCGCCCGATCGCGCACTCGACCGCCTACGTGCTGGACGACCGGGGGCGGCTGTGCCCCGTCGGCGTGCCCGGAGAGCTGTGCCTGGGCGGGGACGGTGTGGCGCGCGGCTATCTGGGCCGGCCCGAGCTGACCGCCGAACGCTTCGTGCCTGACGTGTTCTCCCCGGGCGGCGGACGCCTCTACCGCAGCGGCGACCTGGCGCGCTGGCGGCCCGACGGCATCGTGGAGTTCCTCGGCCGGCGCGACCACCAGGTCAAGGTGCGCGGGTTCCGTATCGAACCGGCCGAGGTGGAGAAGGCCATGCTCGGCCACCCGGACGTGGCGGAGGCCATCGTGGTCGCCCGCTCCCGCCCGGGCCTGGGGGAGAAGTACCTGTGCGGCTACTACGCCGGGCCGCGCCCGCCGGCGCCGGAGGTCCTGCGAACCCACCTCGCGCAGGCACTCGCGCCCCACATGGTCCCCGCCCACCTCGTCCCGCTCGAGGCGCTGCCGCTGAACCACACCGGCAAGGTCGACCGCGCCGCCCTGCCCGACCCCGGCGGCGCCGACCTGCCGCCCGGCACCACCGCCGTCCCTGCGTCGGACGACATCGAGCGGGCCCTGGTGGACCTCGCCGAACAGGCCCTGGGCATCAAGGGCCTCGGCGTCGCCCATGATCTGCGCGACCTCGGCGCCGACTCCCTCACCGCCACCCTCATCGCCGCGGGCGTCCGCGAGAGACTCGGGCGTGAGTGCCCCGTCAGCGCCGTGCTGCGATCGGGCACCCTGGGCGGGCTCGCCGCGTTACTGCGGGGGAGCGCCCCCGTCACCGAACCGGCGATCCGGCCCGCGCCGCCCCGCCCCTCGTATCCGGTCACCCCGCAGCAGCGCCGGTTGTACTTCGAGCAGCTCAAGGACGAACGGGCCGTGCACTACAACGTGCCGGTCACCCTCGAACTCCCCGGCGGCACCGATCCCTTGCGGTTGGCCGACGCCCTGCGCCGGCTGACCCGGCGCCATGACGCCCTGCGCACCCGGTTCGCCGTCACGGACGACGGCGAGGTCGTGCAGCACATCGACGCCGACGTCGAACCGTCGATCCGGGTCCACGACGGCGAACCCACGCCCCTCGCCGCATTCGTCCGACCCTTCGACCTGTCCGAGGCACCCCTGTGGCGGGCGGAGGTGCACCGCACGCCGGCCGCCGTCACCCTGCGCCTGGACCTGCACCACATCGTGGTCGACGGCTATTCGCTGACACCACTGTTCGAGGACCTCGCCACCCTCTACGCGGGCGACGAACCACCGCCCCCCACGCTCCGCTACCGCGACTACGCCGTGTGGCTGGCCGGACCCGACGGGCTGAGGCAGCGGAAATCCCAGGAGGCCTACTGGCGAAAGGAGTTCGTCTCCCCGATCGACTCCGGCGACCTGCCCACGGACCGGCCGCGGCCGCCCCTGCGCGAACTCGCGGGCGATGTCGTCACCTTCGACCTGGGCCCGGACCGCACGGCGCGCCTCAGGGAACTGGCCAGGCAGCGGGACGTCACCCTGTTCGCGGTGCTCGCCTCGGCCCACGGCATCCTGCTCGGCCGGCTCAAGGGCACGGCGCACGTCACGTTCGGCACACCCGTCTCGGGCCGCACCGCCCCCGGACTGCACCGCACGGTCGGCATGTTCGCTCAGACGGTATGTTTGCGCGGCGACGCGGATCCCGCGCTGCCCTACGAGACCTACCTGCGGCGTACCGCCCGCACCGCCGAGGAGGCCTTCGCCCACCAGGACTTCCCGTTCGACGACGTCGTCGCCCTGGCCGCGCCCGTACGCGACTACAGCCGCACCCCGCTGTTCGACGCCCTCATCGCCCTGCACAGCGGCCGCTACACGGCGGTCGACTTCCAGGGCGCCCGGGTGCCGCTGCGCCTGGAACCCACCGGGCAGGCCGTCTTCGACCTCAACCTGCAGATCCACGAGGACGCCGGCACCCTGCGGGCCGCCTGGCAGTACGCGTCCGGACTGTTCCGCCGGGACACGGTGGAGGGCTGGCGCGACGACTTCGTGGCCCTGCTGGACGCCCTCACCGCCGACCCGACAGCGCCACTCGGCGCCCTGTGTTCGGACCGCCCCGAGCGCCCGACCCGGGCCGCCGCGGAAGCCTTCACCGCCGAACTCGACTTCGACCTCTGATCCGCCGGGCGCCCCGGCGCCCGAGCACCTGACACCGTCACCCCCACCGATCAAGGGTGACTCACCGTGGCCCCTCGGCCACTCCGCGCACACGTCTGACCCCACGTCGCTTCAGCGCAGGAGACATCGCATGCAATCGCTCGACCACGAGGCAGCACTCTCCGCACCGCACGCGCGGGACGGTCACTGGCGATCCCAGCTGGCCGCGCTGGCGCAGCCCTCCGGCTTCCTCCCCGACTTCCGGCCGCGCGAGGGCCGACGCGAACCGGAGACCGGCACCCACGTCCTCCGCCTCGGTACGGCCCTTACCGAACGGCTCGACCGGATCAGTCGCGGCAAGCCCGACATGCTCCACATCGTCCTCGCCTCCGCGCTGGTCGCCCTGCTGGGCCGCCACACCGGCCAGGACGAGGTGACCGTCGCCCAGCCGACGCGCGGGGCCGCGCCCGAGTTCGCGGGCGGTCCGCTGCTGGTGCGCGCCCGGCCCGACGGCACC
Source organism: Streptomyces sp. 1222.5 (assembly GCF_900105245.1). Lineage (NCBI taxonomy): Bacteria > Bacillati > Actinomycetota > Actinomycetes > Kitasatosporales > Streptomycetaceae > Streptomyces > Streptomyces sp. 1222.5. The sequence continues at coordinate 8,559,912 of NZ_FNSZ01000001.1, forward strand.
CTGCGCGAACTGCTGTCCCGGGTCTCGGCCGCCGTACGCGAGGCCGAACAGCATCAGGACTTCCCGCTGGCCGACCTCGCCGCCCAACTGGGTCGATCCGACGTCTTCGAGACCGCGCTGGAACTGACGGACTTCCACGACCCCGGCCCGCGCACCCGTGGCGGCACCCGCTTCGTCGCCGCCCGTGAGGACGACGAACTGGTGGTGAGCCTCCACTACGACCGCCACCGCTTCGCCGAGGACTCCATGCGGTACGCCGCCGCCCAGTACGCGCTGCTGCTGGAGCGCGCCACGGCCGAGCCGGACCTGCCGGTGAACCGGATCGACCTGTGCACCGCCGAGGACGACGCCGTCCTCGCGGCGAGCAACGACACCCGGCAGCCCTTCGACGAGGACGCCACCGTGCACGGCCTGTTCACCGCCCAGGCGGCCCGCACCCCCGACGCACCGGCCCTCCTGACGGACGACACCACCGTCAGCTTCGCCGAACTCGACACCCGCTCCGACCGGTTGGCCCGCACCCTGCGCGAGCGCGGGATCGGTCCGGGCGCGATCGTCGCCCTGATCGCCGACCGCTCCCCGGAGCTGATCGCGGGAATCCTCGCCGTCCTGAAGGCGGGCGCGGCCTATCTGCCGGTCGACCCCACCTACCCCCGCTCGCGCATCGACTACCTGCTCGACGACAGCTCCGCCCGCCTCGTCCTGCACCAGGCCCGCTTCGCCGGCGCCGCCGGCGCCACACCCGGGATCGACCTGGACGACGAGGCGTCCTACGCGGAAGACGCCGGCCCCCTCGAACCGTCCGCCGCAGCCGGGGACGTCGCCTACGTCATCTACACCTCAGGTTCGACCGGGCGTCCCAAGGGTGTCGTGGTGGAACACCGCAGCGCCGTCAACCGGTTGACCTGGATGCAGCGCGCCTACCCGGTGGGCCCCGGTGACGTCCTGCTGCAGAAGACCTCCGTCTCCTTCGACGTCTCCGTCTGGGAGCTGTTCTGGTGGTCCTTCACCGGAGCCGCCCTCGCGCTGCCCGCCCCCGGCGCCGAGAAGGACCCCGCCGCGCTGCTCGCCGCGATCGAGAAGCACCGCGTCACCACCGTGCACTTCGTGCCCTCGATGCTCACCATGTTCCTCGGACATCTCGCCCGGTTCGGCGACGGCACCGAACTCGGCACGCTGCGCCAGGTCTTCACCAGCGGCGAGGCACTGAACCCCACCCAGAGCGAGAAGTTCGCCGGACTCGTCTCCGGCGCCCGGCTCGTCAACCTCTACGGACCCACCGAGGCGACGGTGGACGTCACCCATCAGCCGGTGGCCGGCCTCGGCCACCTCGCCCGGCTGCCCATCGGCCGGCCCATCGACAACATCCGGCTGTACGTACTCGACGCCGAAGGCCGCCGGAGCGCCGTGGGTGTTCCCGGCGAACTCCACATCGGGGGCGCCGGCGTGGCCCGCGGCTACCTCGGGCGGCCCGAGCTGACCGCGGAGAAGTTCGTCACCGGCGCGGCCGTACGCGCCGCCACCGGCGAGGAGCGGCTGTACCGCACCGGGGACCGGGCCCGCCTGCTGCCCGACGGCACGCTCGACTACCTGGGCCGCGTCGACCTCCAGGTGAAGGTGCGCGGCTTCCGTGTCGAGCCGGGCGAGATCGAGGAGCGACTGCGCGCCCACGACCAGGTGCGCGACGCGGCGGTAGTCGCCGTCGACGACGGCTGGCAGACGTCGCTGCGCGGCTTCGTCGTCCTGGACGGCGAGGCGAGCGAGGCGGCTCTGAAGGAGCACATCCGCCAGGAGCTGCCGGAGTACATGATCCCCGGCCGCGTCCTGGAGCTGGAGCAGCTCCCGCTCACGCCCAACGGCAAAGTGGACCGGGCGTACCTGCGCACTCCCGAAGCCCTGAGCAGGAAAGCACCCGCCCATGTGGCGCCGCGGGACGAACGCGAGGAGACCCTCACCGGCATCTGGCGGGACGTCCTCGGTGTCGCACGGGTCGGCGTGCACGACAACTTCTTCGCCCTGGGCGGCAACTCGATCCATTTCGTGTCCGTGCTCGCCAAATCCCGTGCGAAGGGCCTCGACTTCACCTTCCAGCAACTGTTCCGGCACCAGACCATCGCCCAGCTCGTCGAGTCCATCGACGGTGACGCCACGACCGGTGACGTGGTCGCGGACGTGGCGGCACGCGGCGCCTTCCAGCCGTTCGAGCTGATCTCCGAGGCCGATCGGGCCCTGCTGCCCGAGGACGCGGAGGACGCCTACCCGCTGTCCATGCTCCAGGCGGGCCTGATCTTCCAGACCGAGATCACCGGCGGCCTCGGCCAGTACCACGACGTGCTGAGCTACTCGATCACCGGCGCCTTCGACACCGAGGCGTTCACCGAGGCCGTCCGGCAACTGACCGGCCGGCACCCGATCCTGCGCACCACCTACCACCTCACCGGCTACAGCGAGTTCCTCCAGATCGTCCACCGCGACGTGCCGCCGCCCCTGACCGTCGACGACCTGCGCCACCTCGACGAGGCCGGACAGGAGGCCTGGCACGAGGCGTGGCTGGCCCGCGAGAAGTCCCGCGCATTCGTGTGGGAGGCGGGCGGCCTGGTCACCCTCCATGTGCAGGTGCTCGGCGAGGACCACTACCGCTACACGGTCAGCCAGCACAACTCGGCACTGGACGGCTGGTCCATCTCCCTGCTGCACACCCAGCTGTTCGAGCTGTACCACCAGATCCGTGAGGGCCGCGACACCTCCCGCCCCCCGGTCGACAACCACCTGCGCAACTTCGTCGGCCTGGAGCAACAGGCCCTGCGGTCACCGGAGTCGAAGGACTTCTGGCGCTCGGTGCTTGCGGACCCGCGTCCCGCGAGCGTGCCGCCGCGGCCCGGCGCCGAGCACACCGACGACTTCAGCGTCGTCCTGCGCGACGTCCCGCTGCCCGCGGGTCTCGCACGGCGCGTCGAGGCCACCGCCGACGCCCTGTCCGTGCCGTTCAAGGACGTACTGCTCGCCGCCCACATGAAGGTCCTCGGCCTGGTCACGGGCCAGGACACGGTGATGACCGGCTACGAGCACAGCGGCCGGCCCGAGCTGCCCGGCGCGGAGACCACGCTCGGCCTGCACCTGAACACCGTCCCCTTCCAGGTGGACGTGGCGAGCGGCACCTGGGCGGACCTCGTCCGCCGCGTCTACCAGGCCGAGCTGGACCTGCTGCCCCACCGCCGCTACCCCATGGCCAAGATGAAGCAGGACCTCGCCACCCAGCGCACCCTGTTCGAGACCACCTTCAACTTCACGCACTTCTACCTGCTGAAGAACCTCAGGCGACTGCCCGAGTTCTCCCTGCTGGGCATGCGCGTGGACTCGGAGACGGAGTTCCCCTTCCGGACGGAGTTCTCCCGCAACTTCTTCACCGACGAGGTCGAACTCTGCCTGCATTACCACACCCACCTCTACGACGAGGACCAGATCGACCGGATCGGCGGCTACTTCGTCCGCGTACTGGAGTCGATGACGAGTGAGCCGGACGCCCCGCACGAGGCGCGCCGGCTGCTCGCCGACGAGGACGCGGCACTGCTGGGCCTCGCCCCCGCGGAGCCACGCGCCGAGTCCGGCACGAGCGGTCCGGCCGAGGGCACGGCCTCCGCGGCCACCCTCGCCCGCATCCGTACGGCCTGGGCCGGCGTTCTCGGCCTGCCGGAGCAGGAGATCGGCGCCGACGCCGACTTCTTCGCCCTGGGCGGCAACTCGCTCTCCGCGCTCCGCGTGGTCCTGGAGCTCGACGGCCTGGTCACGCTCTCCGACCTGACCCGCGTACCCCGCCTGACCGGCCTCGCCGCCCTCGTCGACACCCGCGAACAGGACGACGAGGAGGAACTGCTGCACCTGCTGTCGTCCACCGCCGACGGAGCCCGGGCCGCGGTCGTCTGCGTGCCCTACCCCTGCGGCCACCCGGTCAACTTCAAACCGCTCGCCGACGCCATCGGCGAACTCACCGACGCGCTGGTGGTGTACGGACTCGAACCGCCCGGGCACAACCCGAGCCGCCCGGGAGACTTCACCGACGTCACCGAGACGGTCGAGCGGACGGTGGCGCGGATCGAGGCGACGGCCGATCTGCCCCTCATCCTGTGGGGCCACTGTGGCGGCGCCGCCGTCACCGTCGAGCTGGCCCGGGTACTGGAGGAACGCGGATTCGACCTGCGGCACGTCTTCATCGGCTCCAAACTGCTGCCGCTCGCGTCGGAGATGCGGGAGTCCATCGAGATGATCGAGAGCTGGACCGACGACGAGATCATCCGCTACATGGTCGAGGAGACCGGCTACAGCGAGCTGGACGGTCTCGACACCCGGTACACCTCGTTCACCGGCAGTCTGTTCCGGCACGACGTGTGCGGCGGCTACCGCTACTTCATCGGCCTGACCGACGGCGGGCCCGACTGGCGGATCCAGGCGCCGGTCACGATCGTCGTCGCCGACGACGACAAGGGGCTGACCCACGCCGCCGACGCGTTCCGCTGCTGGGAACGCGTGGCCGACCACGTCGACTTCCAGCGGTTGTCCTCGGGCGGCCACTACTTCGTGCGGGGCAACCCCGCCGAGACCGGCGAACTCATCCGACGGGCCTGGGCGTCCGCGGCCGAACTGGAGAACTGACATGCGGATTCCCGTTCTGTGCTTCCCCTTCGCGGGCGCCGGCGCCTCGGCGTTCCGCCGCTGCCAGGAGTACGGCAGCGACACCGTCCTCCTCACCCCCGTCCAACTGCCCGGCCGCGAGGAGCGGTTCGGCGAGGAGCCGTACACCGACGTGGTCGCGGCGGTGGACGACCTGCTGCCGGGCGTGCTGGACCAGGTCGCGGGCAGCCCGGCCGTGGCCCTCTTCGGACACAGTCTCGGCGCGGTCCTCGCCTACGAGATGGCACACCGCATCGCCGCGCTCGGCCGGCCCGAGGTGGTCAAGCTGTTCGTCTCCGGCTCCCCCGGCCCCTGGACCCGGCGGGAGACCCGGGCCACCGGCCTGAGCGACGACGAATTCCTGCGCCAGGTCCGGGCCTTCGCCGGCTACTCCCATCCCGCCCTCGAACACCCGGACCTGCGGGAACTGTTGCTGCCGCCGTTGCGCGCCGACGTCGAGATGCACGAGAACTACCTGGCGCCCTCCCAGAAGCCGCTGACGGTCCCGGTGGTCTCGGTGCGCGGGGAGACCGACGAACTGGTCTCCAAGGAGCAGGCAGCCGAGTGGGAGGCGTCCACCACGGCCGGCTGCCGCCAGGTCGAACTGCCCGGCGGACACATGTACCTGGTGGACTCGCCCGTCGGCCTGGTCCGGCTCCTGGACGCCGAACTCGCCGCGCCGGGAGTGCTCCGATGAGCCCGGTGCTCACCACCGGCGCCCTCGCCGGCAAGGCCGCGATCGTCACGGGCGCGGCCCGGGGCATCGGCCGGGCGTGCGCGCTGGCGTACGCTCGGGCCGGGGCCGACCTGCTGCTCACCGACATCGGCCACGACCTGGACGGAGTGCCCTACCCCCTGGGCACCCCCGGGCAACTCGCCCACACCGCACGGCTCTGCCGTGAGCAGGGCCCCGGGATCACGGTGATCACCGCGGAGGCGGACGTCCGGGACCTGGACGCCGTGCGCACGGTGGCCGACACCGCTCTGGACCGGTTCGGCCGGATCGACGTCCTGCTGAACAACGCGGGCATCGCCGCCCCCTCGGGCAAGACGGTGCACGACATCGCGCCCGACGAGTGGGGCCTGATGCTCGACATCGACGTCTCGGGCGCCTGGCGCATGATCCGGTCCGTGGGCGCCGCCATGACCGGTCGCCGCTCCGGCAGCGTCATCAACGTCGCCTCCACCGCCGGCCTGGTCGGCTACCGCCACTTCGCCGGCTACGTCACGGCCAAGCACGCCCTCGTCGGTCTGACCAAGGCGGCCGCCCTGGACCTCGCGCCGTACGGGGTGCGGGTCAACGCCCTGTGCCCGGGTTCGGTGCGCGACGACGACGCGGCCGAGGGCCGCATGCTCACGGAGATCGCCCGGTCCCTGGAGGTGCCGGTCGAGGAACACGAGGAGACCTTCGTGGCGGCTCAGCCCATGAACCGGCTGATCGAGCCGGAGGACGTGGCGGGGGCGGCCGTATGGCTCGGCTCCGACGACGCACGCCAGGTCACGGGTACGACCGTGACGGTCGACGGCGGATTCACCAGCCGATGACGGGGGAGGGAACACGATGACCAACACCGACACGGACCGGCTGTGCCGGTCGATGGCACTGCGCGTGCACACCGGGGCCGACCCGCGCCGGCTCGGCCGCGCGCTGGCACACGCCGTGAGCGGTGCCCGGCTGTGGGTGGAGGACGTACAGGGCGGCGCGGACAGCGAGGTCGCCGCCCTGCACCGGGAACGCGAACTGTCCCGCTCCGCCGACCCGCACACCGGACCCGGTCTGCGCGTCGTCCTGCTGCGGTACACCGACCAGGTGGCCGACCTGGTCGTGGTCGCCCACCGCGCGGTCCTGGCGGACCCGTACGACCTGGCCCGGGCGGTGCTCGGCGAAGCGGCCCCGCCGGCCGCCGCGCCGGACGACACGGACGCGGCGGAGCACGGCGAGCGGCTGCGGGCGGCACTGAACGCCCTCGACCGGACGGCGCCCCCCGAGTGGGGACTCGGCACGGCCGGCGACCCGGCCACCGGCGAGCACGCCTTCACGGTGCCCGCCGACGGCGCCCTCGCCGCCGAGCTCACCCTGCGGGCCGCACTCGGCCTGGTGCTGGCACGCTGCACCGGACGCGACGAGGTGGTGCTCGGCGTGGACCCGGAGCACGCCCTCACCCTCAGCACCGCAGGGGAACCCACGGTCGGCCAGTACCTCGAACGTGTAAGGCGGGCCGTCCCGGCAGCCGGACCCGCCCCCGCCATCGGTCTGTTCACCACCGACGCCCCCGAGCCGCTCACCGGTGAGGGCGTCAAGGCCGAGACCACCGTCGTCCGGCCCTTCCTCGCACCCCCGCACCACCTGTCACTGCACCTCGCCGACGACGGTTCCACGGTCCTCGCCGGAATTTGCCACTACCGCCGCTCCGCCTTCGGCGCCGAGACGGTGCGCTGGCTCACCGGCATGCTCGCCACCGCCCACCGGTCCCTCGTCGCGGCCGACCCCGACACCCCTCTCGCGGGCCTCGACCTGCTCGACGCGCCGCAGCGGCACGCCCTGGCCCGGCTCGGCGGACTTCAGCCCCCGGCTCAGGTGCCCGACGAGCGAATCGAGCGGATCGAGCAGACCGTGAGCGGCTGGGCACGGCGCACCCCCGACGCGCCCGCCGTCACCTTCGGGGACCGCACCCTGACCTACCGGCAGCTCGACCAGGAGGCGGCCAGAGGCGCCGCCGGGCTGCGGCAGCTGGGCGTGCGCCCCGGCGACCGGGTCGGCGTCTGCCTCGACCGCTCCCTCGACCTCGTCGTAGTGCTGCTCGCCGTACTCAAGGCGGGTGCCGCCTACGTCCCGATGGACCCTGCCTATCCGGGCGAACGGCTCGCCTTCACCACCGAGGACGCGGCACTACGCCTGGTGGTCACCGAATCCGAGGCGTTCCCCCGCACCGACGACGTACGGCTCGTACCGCCCGCCGCCCTCACCGCCGACGGGGAACCGGACGAAGCCGCCGAGGCGCCGGCCGACGCCCCGGCCTACGTCATCTACACCTCTGGATCCACCGGCCGCCCCAAGGGCGTCGTCGTACCGCACCGCAACGTCGCCGCACTGCTCGCCGCCACCAAGGACGACTTCGGGCTCGGCACCGATGACGTGTGGACGCTCTTCCACTCCAGCGCGTTCGACTTCTCCGTGTGGGAGATCTGGGGCTGCCTGCTGACCGGCGGCCGGCTCGTCGTCGTACCGTACTGGGCGTCGCGGGACCCGGCACAGTTCGCCGCGCTGCTCGCCGCCGAGCGGGTCACCGTGCTCAGTCAGACCCCGAGTGCCTTCGCCCAGCTGATGCAGGTGGACCGGGACGAGCAGATCTCCGACTCCGTGCGCCTGGTCGTCTTCGGCGGCGAACCCCTGGACACCCGCCCCCTCAGGTTCTGGCAGGACCGCCATCCCGAGGAGGAGTGCCGGCTCGTCAACATGTTCGGCATCACCGAGACCACCGTGCACGTCACCGCACAGACCGTCACCCGCCACGAGGCGATCACCGGCTCCCGTTCCGTGGGCCGCCCCCTGCCCGGCTGGCACGTCTACGTCCTCGATCCCGAGGGCCGCGAACTGCCGCCCGGCGTCACCGGCGAGATCTACGTCGGCGGCCGCGGCGTGGCAGGCCGGTACCTCAACCGCCCCGAACTGACCGAGCAGCGGTTCCTGCCCGACCCGCACGCGCCCGGACTCATGTACCGCAGCGGCGACCGCGGCCGGCTGCTGCCCGACGGCCGGCTGGAACATCTCGGCCGACTCGACAACCAGGTGAAGCTGCGCGGCTTCCGCATAGAACTGGACGAGATCCGCAGCCGGTTGCTGGACGCGCCGGCGGTCGACGCGGCGGCCGTGGTGCTGCGCGAGGGCACCGACGGCGACACGGCGGGGGCCCGGCTGGACGGCTACGTCGTCTTCCGCGCCGACGGCGCCCTCACCGGCGACCTCCAGGATGTACGGCGGCACGCGGCCCGCTTCCTGCCGGACCACATGGTGCCGTCCACCCTCACCGCGCTGTCTGCGCTGCCGCTGACTCCCAACGGCAAGGTCGACACCGCCCGGCTGCCCCTGCCGCTCGCGGACCAGGACACCGCCGTGCCCGAGACAGCCGGTGACGACCTCGCCTCACGGCTGCGCGCGGTGTGGGAGAAGCTCTTCGGTTTCCGGGTCGGGCCCGACGACGACTTCTTCACCCTCGGGGGCAACTCCCTGCTCGGCGTACGGCTGTTGGCGGCGATGCGGGAACAGGGCCTGCCCACGTTCCCGCTGCCCCAGCTGTATCTGCACCGCACCGTGAGCGCCCTCACCGCGGTCCTCGAAGGGGCGGGAGCCCGCACATGACCCTGCTGCTGATCGGCGCCGGGTCCCAGGCCTACCGCGCCTACCTGCTGCGCTCCGTGGCCGAGGAGTACGACATCCATCTGCTCGCCGACCGGGAGCCGGCCTGGGAGACGCCGTACCTGAGCGGACACACGGTGGTGGACACCACGGACGTCGCGGCGATGCGGGAAGCGGCCCGCGCGCTTCCCTGCGAAGGTGTGCTGACCTGGGACGACACCCGGGTCGTGCAGACCGCCCGGCTGGCCGCCGCCCTCGGCCTGCCGGGCACCCCGCCCGCGGCGGCCCTGCGCTGCCGCGACAAACGGGCCACCCGCGAGGCCCTGGACCGTGCCGGGGTGCCGCAGGCCGAGTCGATCCTGGTGACGTCGCTGCCGCAGGCGCGCGCCGCCGCGGCCCGGGTCGGCTATCCGCTGGTGCTCAAACCCCGTGCGCTGAACGCCAGTACCGGCGTGGTGAAGGTCGGGTCGGCCGACGCGCTGGCCCGCTCCTTCCGCCTCGCACGAGCGGCCACCGCGCCCGGGGCGGTGGAGGTGACCCCCGGAGACGTCCTGGTGGAGGAATACCTGGACGGACCCGAGATCAGCGTGGACGCGGCCTGGCAAGAGGGCCGTATGACACCGGCGTTCGTCGCCCGCAAGGAATGCGGATTCGCGCCCTACTTCGAGGAGACCGGCCACCTGGTCGACGGCTGGGACCCATTGCTGTCGGACCCCCGCCTGCTGGAGGTGGTCCAGGCGGCGCACACCGCCGTGGGCTTCACCACGGGCTGGACCCACACCGAGCTGCGGCTCACCTCGCGCGGCCCCAGGATCGTCGAGATCAACGCCCGCATCGGCGGCGACCGCATCCCCGACATCGGCCGGCTCGCACTCGGCGTCGACGCCGCACGGACCGCCGCCCAGGTGGCCTGCGGGCGGCTACCGGAGCTGACGGCGCGAGACCGCCGGGTCGCTGCCGTGCGGTTCCTGTACCCGGAGGCGGACTGTATCGCGCGCGAAGTGCGGGTCGAGCCGGGCGCGCTGCCCGGCTCGGTGGACTCGGCGGAGGCGATCGCTCTGCCGGGCCAGGAGCTCAGACTGCCCCCGAACGGGCATGTGTCCGGCCGCTACGCGCTGATCACCGTGGCGGGGGAGAGCGCACAGCAGTGCCGTGCCGATCTCGACAAGGCGGCCGAAGCCGTCGCCCTGGAGGTACTGCGGACGTTGTGAGGTCCGGAGCGGGGCGCAGCGAGGTGGTCTGAACCGGCTGGTCGGCGACGGGTCCGGGCACAGGGCCCGACCCCGGGGCCCATGGCCGGCGGGGCTCACCGAGGCAGGCCGCAGCAGGACCGAAGACGGCGTCGGGCCCGCCACATGTGTGTCCCGGAAGCTCTGCCCGGCATCATCCGTTCGGCTGGGCGGTGGTCCAAAATGCCTGTGCGGTGCGGCCTTCGGTCTGCTCGGAGGTGGGGCTGTCGACGAAGCTGTACGGCGGCAGCGGGCCGTTGACCCGCAGGTCGAGGTGCGGATGCCGTTGGCGGAATTCCTGGATGCCGGCCAGGAACCGTTCCGCTGACCGGCGGTCCACCAGGAAGGAGAGATCGGCCGGCCGGCCGGTGCTCTGCGCTCCGGCGCTGACGTGCCCGGCCAGTGGTGCGGGCGCCTGGTGCAGCGGCTCCGCGTCGGTCACTTCGCGTTCTTGCACGGCGGCGGCGATCATCTGCCCGAGCCGCATCTTCTGCTCCTGCGTGCCGCCGCCGGCCTTCGTCATGGTTGGCCCTGACGTTGTACTCCGCCGTGCCGTCCAGCGCCCGCAGACGCTCGAGGAAGTGTCCGCCCGTTCGCCTGTTCGGCGAGGACCGCAGTCACTGTGTCGTCGTCCACGGAGACGCTGCCGAACCGCATCGGCAGTGCCGTGCCCTGCGCTGCGGCTTCGTCCAGCACACGCAGGTGGGCGAGCAGATCCCGGCGCTTGGGCCGCAGCTCCTCGGGTGCGTCACTGACGATCGCGGCGAGCTCGCCCTGACGCATGATGCGTACCGGCCGCGGGGGCCCCGATGCCTTCAAGATCTTGGCGGACGGGGGGAGTGGGAAGCGCGGATGTCCCCGTAGACATAGGTGCCCATGTCTCATTCCCCTCTCCTGCGCGCGGCCCGCTCGCCCTGGCGCTCCCGGCCCTCGTCACGTGCCTGATTGAAGGCATCGGAGATCGTATCGGCGGCGCCGGAGAGTGCTCCCTTGGTCTTGCCGCCGGCGCCGGACTCGGTGAGTTTTCCGGTGAGCTCGGTGAGGCCGGCCGGTTTGCGGGGCCCTGCTTCGAGGTCGAGACGGTTGCACGCCTCGGCGAAGCGGAGGTAGGTGTCGACACTGGCGACCACGACCCTGACGTCGATCTTGAGTATCTCGATGCCGACGAGGGACACCCGGACGAACGCGTCGATCACCAGGCCGCGGTCGAGAACGAGCTCCAGCACGTCATAGAGGCCGCTGGAGCCGCCCCCGCCGCCCTGCTGCGTCACCATGGTCATCGCGACCAACCCCTTGTCATCTGCCTCTGCGGGGTCCCGCCGACGGGCACCGTCGGCAGCAGCGCGTCGATCTCGCTGTCCCTCGCTGTGACGACGCTTACGGAGGCGAGTAGCCCCACCACCCATGATCAAACGCCGGTGCGAGATGGCCGAAGGCGGTCAGGCACAACGCGTGACAGGCCGCCTCGGGCCACGGTCCTTCCGGCGATCGATCACAGAGCGTGATCCCTCCGTCTCGCACCAGATCTGCCCGCTCGGGTCAGGGGGGAGACCGCATGCAGCACGTTGCGCCGCCGGCCCTGGCGGCACGCTCGAATCGGCGTCTAAAGCCCCAGCACCTCGCCGTACTTGATGGCCCCGTGGGGCAGCGCGAAGCCGAACGGGGTCAGCGACTTGCCCAGCGGGTACGTCTCGTCGGTGCTGCTCGGCACGAACCAGACGCCACCCGACCTGGGCTCACCGGCGTTCTCCCCGGGCGCGCTCACCGCGGTGTCCCACAGACCGTCGCGGTTGTAATCGCCGACGGCCACCTGGGCGCCGAAGCGGTCGCCGGCCTCCGCAGTGCCGGGCATGTTCGGGGTGCTCTGGCTGCGTGCCAGACCGCCGTAGAGGCCGTGCTCCGTGCCGTTCACGGTGACGTACCCGCCCGCGTCCTTGACGGTGCCCACGTCCTCGCCGGGCACGCCGACCACCAGTTCCGGACGGCCATCGCCGTTCAGGTCACCCGCGGCCAGCGCGGCGCCGAAGTCGTCGCCCTCCTCGGCGGCGCCGCCGACCTCAGGGTTCGACTGCGTGATGCATTCGCCACCAGTGCCGAAGCCTGCGGTCTTCGAGCCCTTGAGCAGGAGCACAGCACCACCGAGTCGGTCCTCGCAATGCGTAGTGTCCGCCTCGGGGTTGGGCTGTACGAGGCCGACCACGAGGTCGTCCGTGCCGTCCCGGTCGAAGTCGGCGGCGGCGAGCGAGCTTCCCCGGTCGGCGTCGGCGAACCACTGAGCCGGCTTGGCCTGGTGGTCCCACCGCGTGATGAAGGTGCCGGAGTCCTCCATGCCCTGCCAGGTGGCGGCGAGGTCGTCCCGACCGTCGCCGTCGAAGTCGCCGGTGACCAGGTCGCGAGTGGCGCCGCCCATGCTGTAGCGGCGCAGGGTGGTGGCGGTCACGCGGGCCGCGGTGAGCGGGCCCGGGCGGAACCGGAGCGAACCGCTCTCCTCGCCGTTCTCGCCGTACGCCAGGTCGGTGTCGCCATCGCCGTCGTAGTCGCCCGTGGCGACGGTGCGGCCGATGCTGCTGAACGCGCCCGCGCCCCTGGCCACGACGGTGCCCTTGACGTCCCACCCCGAGCCGTCCAGGACGGTGATGGTGCCCTCGTCCTTGCCCTGGTCGGAGGTGAGTGACTCCCCGCTCGCCCCGACGACGAGTTCGAAGACGCCGTCGCCGTCCACGTCGACGGGTGCCACGGAGGACCCGAAGCGGTCGCCCGCCTCGGGCGTGCCGGGTACGCCGGCCTCAGCCTGGCTGATGACGCCGGTGGACTGGCTCGGGCTCTGCGGGCCGCCATAGATCACGCTGATGTAGCCGGCCTTGGCCTTGCCGTCCACCGTGGCGTCGGGCATGCCGACGGCGATGTCCGTGTATCCGTCGCCGTTGAAGTCGAACCGCGGAGTCGCCGCGGCCGCGGCGCTCCCGGCGAGCGGCAGGGTCAGACCGGCAGCGGTGAGGGCCGCTGCGGCGGCGGTGGCGGCCAGGGTGCGTGCACGCACGGGGGAACTCCTGTAGTCGAAGGGGGCAATGAGGGCGAGGGTTCGCGGAGATGTGACTCCCGAGGTGTACGAAGGGTTGTGTGAAGGTGGTCGTACGTCCGCAGGATGGCCACCGGCTTCGATGGCTGCCGTGCCCAAGGGATCCCGTGGAGGGAAGCGGTGGCGACGACACGTGGCCGGAAACCTGAGCGCGTCCGCGGAACTGCGCTGGGGTATCGGGCACGACTGCCTCGCTGAAACACGCCCGAGCCACTCCTAGCGGCCTGGACCGGCGCTTGCCCCATCTGACAGTGCAAAGCCGAAGCGCCTGCTGGTCCGGACAGGGAGTGCTGTCGCGGCCATGACGCTTGCGCTCATGGCCGCGCCACTGGCGGAGACCGCGCACGCCTACAGCGCGACGTGGGGAACGCTGAGCTTCAACGGCGAGCCAGGTGAGCCCATTTCGGGAGGCCGGTCGTACGAGTACACATCCGGAGCGGTCCAGATGTTCGACGTCCAGGGCAGCACGGACGAGAACAGCCTCACCGTCGCCATGGACGCGGGGCAACGCACGCTCTGGCGTCTCAACATCGCCGCGCCCGATGGCGAGCAGCTGACGGAGGGCACCACCTACACCGGGACGAGACAATGGCCCGACGCCCAACCGGCGGATCCGGAGCTCACGTTCAGCGGGACCGATGGCGGAACCGAGAAATGGTGCAATACCAGCTCCGGCTCGTTCACCATCGAACACATCGCGTTCGGCCCCTACGGCTACGTCCACGAGCTTGACGCCACCTTCGAGCAGTACTGCAACGGATCAACGGTGCCTCTGCGCGGTGCGGTTCACGCGGTCATGCCCGAGCCTCCGGTCGTACTCGCCATGGGGATGAACGTCGGCACCGAAGGCCCGGTGGCCGTCCCGGAGGGCCGAATCACCGTCGGTGGCACCGTGAACTGCAACAAGCCCGCGTCCGTCTCTGTCGTCGGCCAGGTCTTTCAGATCCAGAAGAAGGGCACACCGAGCGCAACATACGAGACAACCGTGGCCTGCACCCCGGGCTCGCCCATCCCATGGTCTGTCAGCCTCACCGGCCAGGAGCCAGGCATCTCCTTCCAACCCGGCCCCGCGACCGTGCGCAGCAGGGCCCGGGCAAACGACGGGGACTGTCCGGTGAGCGCCGACACCGGACAGCAGGACTCGGCGGTCAGACTCTCCAAGTCCTGATTCCAGCGGCATCAGCTGACTGCACTGATACGAATCCCACCCCTTGACCCGCCCGCCGTGACACGCGTCCGGCGGGCGCGTCCTTCAAGACCGCCGGTCGGGTCTTCACCGACCGCTACATCGACGGCGAGCTGGAATACCCTCCGGCCGGGAAGACCGCAGCCTTGGTGGCCACGCTTCTTGAACGGTGGTGTGACATCACCGAGGACGAGGGCGACTCCTCTCCCTGGGCGACCGGCCCGTTGATCGACGAGGCCAGTGATCCCCTCATCTACCTCGCGATGCGCTGGAGCAGGGCCGAGGAAGCATCCGACTATGCGACAGCCGTGGCGGAGTCGATGGGCCTGGTCTGCTTCGACGTGCAGCAGGACGGGCTCAGGCCCTGAGCACACCCGCCAGGCACTCCACCGAGGCCGCGAAAGGTACGGCAGAATCTCGGTCAACTGCACGGGCAACGGCGGGGGTGGGAACATGGGACTCTTTGGCTCGCGAAACCGACATAAAGGCATACCGAATGAGCCGGCACTACTTGCTGCGGCTGCCGAGAATCCCGGAGGCAGTGTCGCCGAGATCGACCCGACGTACATCGACGACCCGAACGGCTACGTACCACCCGAAGCAATCCGCGGCGCATGGCTGGTGGACGACAGCGGCAAACTGACAGGTGAGTACCAGGAGAACCCTCGTCACGGAGTGCCCCAGGACGACTTCAGCAGGCTCACCGATCCCGACCACTGGCTCGGCTGGCTCGGCGATGACCCCGCGACCGCGGTCCGGAAGGGCATCGAAGAATCCTTGCGCGCACAAGTGGCAGACGCAGTGGTCGAGTGGGTCAAGATCCTCGAAACACCCCGGTATCTCACGGGCGGACGTCGACATCGTGAGGACGAATCTCTCATGCTGGTCACCCGCGCGGCACTCGCCGCACCGTTTGCGTTGTCCGTGCGCACAACGCAGCACGGGCGTTCCGTCCTCCTGGGAGTGTTCTCCTGGGCAGCGGTGAACCTCTCGGCGCCCGAAGCCCGAAAGGATCGGCACTGGTTCGACCTGGGCGTCGGGCTGGACTGGGCCGGCGAACGGCTTCAAGGGCGCATCTACGAGATCGACGGTGAGGACGGTGCTCCCGGTCGGTAGAACGGCAATGCCTCTGCGCTGAGGGCATTGCGGCCAGCACACACGCCGCAGCATGGGGTACGGGCGGGCATTGAAGGCCGCGGCCGCCATCCCCCCATGACGGACGCCTGCGCACCTGCGGGCGTACGCGCGGGGTGTCGACTCACCTTTCCCGTGCACGCATGCGGAGCGGGCATGGCGTCGCAGGACCGGCGGACGATCGACGGCATCCACCACGCGCTGCCGCCCAGCGCACTCAGGACTAGGATCAGAATGAGGCGCTCGCCACTCGGGGATGACGGGGTGTCAGTTGACGTTGTCACCCGCCAGACAGGGGTGGGTGCGGCCGAGACGCGTGGTGGGAGCAAGCCGTGGCTGGTCGAGGGCGGTCCGTGGGAGCGGATCGAACCGCTGCTGCCGGTGGTCGAGCGGCGCTTCCGGTAGCCGGGGCGTGGGCGGATCGATGAACGCCGGGTGCTGTGCGGGATCTTGTTCGTGCTGTACTCCGGCATCCCGTGGCGGCATCTGCCACAAGAGCTCGGCTTCGGCTCGGGGATGACCTGCTGGCGGCGGCTGCGGGACTGGAACGAGGCCGGGGTCTGGCAGCGTTTGTATGAGCTGCTGCTCGCCGAACTGCGGGCGGCCGGGATGCTGGACTTCTCCCGGGCCGCCGGCGACTCCTCGCATGTGCGCGCGATGAAGGGCGGGCTGGCCACCGGACGTTCCCCAGTGGACCGCCTGGCGAGATCGGCAGCAAGCACCACGTGATTGTCGAGGCGCACGGCATCCCTCTGGCGGTGACTCTGACCGGGGGAAACCGCAATGACGTCACCGGGCTGATCCCGCTGATCCAGGCCGTTCCGTCGATCCGTGGCAGGAGCGGCCAACCGCTGTGCCGCCCGAAGCGCGTCCACGCCGACCGCGGCTACGACCACGACGTTTACGGTGACCGGGTCCGCAGGTTCGAGATCACGCCGGTCATCGCCCGGCGCGGCACCGAACACGGCTCCGGTCTCGGGGTCTACCGCCTTCGTCACCTTGGGCTGCGCCGTCATCTGCTGGCCCCGGCTGAAGACCTCGTTCTGATCCCAGTCCTAGGGCTGGGTGTCGTTGTCGCCGCCGAAGTCGGGTGCGTCGGCGGACAGCAGGTGTTCGGCGGCGTGTTCGAGGGCCTTGGCCGTCTCAGTGGAGCGGGGGAGCATGGTCTTCTCGTAGGTGCGGATGGCGTCGTCGACGGTGGCGGCGTTCGTGAGGGCGAGGGCGAGTTCGCAGGCGTCGAGCATGGCGAGGTTGACGCCGACGCCGAGCGGGGGCATGAGGTGGGCGGCGTCGCCGAGCAGGGTCACCGTCGCGTTGTGGTCCCAGCTGTGCGGGACAGGGAGAGCGAGGATCGGGCGGTGGATGTAGGGGCCGTCGTTTTCGGTGATCATCTGGCGCATGCGGGGCGACCAGTGGGCGTACTCGTCGCGTAGCACGGCGCGGATGCCGTCGGTGTCCTCGGCGGTCAGCCCCTTGATGCCGATCCAGTCGGCCGGGACGCGTTGAATGATGTAGACGCGGATGTGGTTTCCGCTGTTGCGCTGGGCGAACAGGCCGCGTTCGCCGTCGGCTGCGTGGGCGCTGCCCGAACCGACCAGCTCGGCAATCTCGGGGTGTCGGTTCTCGACGTCGGAGAACCGTGCTTCCAGGAAGCTGACCCCGGTGTACTCGGGGACGGCGGGGGACACGGCAGGGCGTACCCGGGAGAAAGCGCCGTCGGCGCCGATGACCAGATCGGTCTCGATGCTAGTGCCGTCGGCGAAGTGCAATTGCCGCGGCCCGTCGGCGGGTCCGCTGATCGTGTCGAGGGCGCGGCCCCAGTGCACGGTTCCCGGCTGCACGGAGTCGAGCAGGAGGTTGCGCAGTTGGCCGCGGTCGATTTCCGGTTTGAAGAGCTCGTCGGGCGCCGGGACTTGATGGGACGTGATCGCGCCGGTCGGGTCCAGCTGGCGCATTTCCTGCCCTTCGGGACGGGCGAGGGCGAAGAACTCGTCGAGCAGGCCGGCTTCGCGCAGGGCGACCTGGCCGTTGTCGGCGTGCAGGTCCAGGGTGCCGCCCTGGTTGCGGGCGTCGGGGCCCGGGTCGCGATCGTAGACGGTGACCGCGATGCCGCGCTGCTGGAGGATGCGAGCGCAGGTCAGTCCGCCGGGTCCGGCACCGATGATGCTGATGCTGGCGTCGGCGGGCTCTGGGGAGTTCATGGTTGTTCCTTCCGGTCGGCGAACAGGAGTCATCGGGCGAACAGAGCGGGGCAGGGCATTCCGGCGTCGCCCTCGGTCATGGACGTGCCTCGAGCGCCCCCTGATGGACGGGACGGCGACGGGCAGGGCGGTGCAGACGATGACCATGCCGGTCAGGACGTGCCGCTCAGCTGCCAACAACCCCATAAAAACAGAACAAGCATAAAAGTGCAACGACTCTACTTAGTGAGGGGTTCGACTATCGGATACGCTCCAGTCATGACCGTGCCCCCCGTCAGCCGCCGCGACCGCAAGAAAGCGGCCACCCGGCAGGCGATCGCCGACGCCGCACTGCAGCTCTTTCTGGAACGTGGCTACGATCAAGTAGGCATCCGTGACATCGCCGACGCCGCCGACGTATCGACCGCCACGGTGTTCAAGCACTTCAGCGGCAAGGAAGCGCTGGTGTTCGACCAGGACCAGGACCGGGAGTCAGAGCTGATCGCCGCGGTGCGGGAGCGACCCTCCGGTCAGAGCATCCTCGACGCCCTCCGACAGCACGTCCTCGACACCTGGCCCTCGATCGAGGCACATCCTCAGGCGGCCGAGTTCACCCACCTGGTGGACTCCACGCCGGTGCTGCGCGCGTACGCCGAACGCATGTGGACGAGGTACACCGACAGCCTCAGCGCAGCCATCGCCGACGAGGTCGGTGTGGACCACGACGACCTCGCATGTGTGGCTCTTGCTCGATTCGTACTCGACATCCCGGCCCTCGCTCGCGGTCGGCAGGACCGCCGAGCCGCCGTCGAGGCAATCTTCGACATCCTCACACACGGCTGGGAACCGCCCGGCAAGCCGTCTGCGCCGTAGCCCCCACCACGCGTTGCGGCCAGCAGCCACCCCTCGGCCCGGCAATGAGAACTGACATCCCCTCATTCCCGAGCAGGGAGCACCTCATTGGTCGTGACGGGGACCAGAAGCGGCTGGACGACCGCAGGATTCTGAGCGGGATCGTGTGCACGTTCCGTACGGGACGGCCCGGCCGGAGGTGCCTCTGTGTTACGGGTCGTGAGCCGCGCCGCCCACGCGTTTCCGCACGTGGGCGGCGGACGGTACGGGGCGAAAGCGGAGGGTGACATCGAGTGGCTGGTGCCGGTCGGCTCCACCGTCGATGGCGCCATGGGGTCGCGTACGCGGCGGGACCGCCGGCGACCCGTTCTGCGGGAGGGTGGGAGCGCCCCGTCGCGTTCCCTGTTCCGCAGCAGCTGGAGGCCCTGGGGGAGGTGTCGCCTCCTGGCAGACCATGGGGGAGCTTCATCATGAACGCGCATCGTGCCCGTCGTACCGCCCGTTCCGCCGCTCTGGCCGCCGCCACCGCCGCGCTCGCGCTGGGCCTGACCGCCTGCGGCGGCGCCGACCACGGCTCGAAGGCGGCGGGCGGCGACGACGCCGCTGGTACCGCGCAGAGCCGGTCCGCGCTTCACGGAGGCGGCACGGGCAGCGCGGAGCAGGCCGGCAGCCGCGGCGCCACCAAGCAGGGGGCGCGCGCGTAGTCGAAGAGGTTCACCGCGCTGTACACCTTGCCTCCGGGCAGGAGCGTGATGCGCTTGTCGCCGCCCGGGTTGTCCTTCTTCGAGTGCGGCAGTGCGGGGCCGTCGACGTCGTCGCCGAGCTTCATGGCCGGGTACGAGGTGACCCACCAGGGCTTGGTGCCCTCGTTCGACGCGGTGACCAGCAGGTGGTCGCCCGGCTGTCCGGCGAACCGGTGCACCGCGGTGACCAGCATCTCGTCTCCTCGGCACTGCTGGGCGCCGACCGTCGTGCTCTTGCTCACGATCCGAACCACCACACGGCGCAGTCGTTCGCCGTCGCGCTGCGTGGCTCGGACGGCCGCACCGGCCCCTTCTGCTCCGTCGACACCAAGGGTCAGAAGCCGCAGTTCAGCTGGAATGAGCCCGACGTGCTGAACTGGAACACCGAGAAGCCGTACGACTTCTGACGGCTGGTCGGCCGGTGATGCGACACCCTCTCCAGCACATCGACTGACTGCGCATAAACGGAGACACAGCACTGCCCGCATGGCTTCCGTACCGATGGATGGGCAGTGCTGTGACTCGCATGGTCCGGCCCGTGGTCGAGGGTCCAGCAGCGGCGATGGTCGGCGCACCGGTGCCGCCGCCTGGCGCGACTCAGCTCGACGGGCTGTCGGAGCAGGAGCACCTGTCACGTTTCTGGGGGATCCTCGGCGCCGCTGTGGCGTACGGACGATCGGACTCGCCGTCCGTTCGTGTAGCGCCGCAGCGGCGCCGGGCGGGCCGTGGGTCGAGACCGCAACGAAGATCACGGGACGAAGGACCGACGCCCGCGACTTGAATTCCCGTGACACCCTCCGCGCCCCCGACGGCACCGGCGTGCGGATCGACAAGGTCACGCACTGGAAGGCACCTCAGGAGTCGCCGGACCGGGTCTCACCGGTGGGGAGACGCGGCGCTGGTGGGGCGGGGCGTCCTCTCGTCCATGGCCTGATGTGACAGATCCTGGTCATTGCGGCCATGTCCAGCCGGGCGGAATGATCAGGTCATGCCCCCACCGCACCGCGTTGTGATCGTCGCCTTCCCCGGGACCGAGCTACTGGATGTCACCGGCCCGGCCGAGGTGTTCTCCGTCGCCTCCCGGGTCGCTGAAGCCGACGGGGCCGCCTACCTCGTGCAGATCGCGACGGCCGACGGCGGCCCGGTGGTCACGTCCAGCGGCGTCCGGTTGATGGCTGATCTGACCCTCGACGACGTGGCCGGTCCGGTGGACACCCTGCTGGTGGCGGGGGCGATCGAGTTGGCCGACGACGGCGGTGTGGAGCCGGTGACAGACCGCGCGGTCACGCACTGGCTTCGCCACGGGGCTTTCCGGGCCCGGCGGATCGGATCGATCTGCGCGGGAGCGCACCTGCTGGCCGCCGCCGGGCTGCTGGAGGGCCGGCCGGCCACGACGCACTGGCTCACCGCGGCGAGACTGGCCGCCGAGCACCCCGGTGTGCGGGTCGACCCCGATCCGATCTTCATCCGGGACGGGCAGGTGTGGACATGCGCCGGCGTCACCTCCGGAATGGACATGGCGCTGGCCATGGTCGCCGAGGACCACGGCCAGGACCTAGCGCTCGCGACCGCCCGAATGATGGTGATGTACGTCAAACGCTCCGGCGGCCAGAGCCAGTTCAGCGTGCCACTGTCCGTCCAGAACTCAGAGGACGACCGGATCGACGAACTGCGGATGTGGATCGCCGAACACCTCACCGACGACCTCTCCCTCGAAGCGCTGGCGGCGCGCACGCATCTGAGCGTGCGCCACTTCAGCCGGCTGTTCCAGCAGCGGACCTCGACGACACCGGCCGCATACGTGGAAGCGGTCAGGTTGGAGGCCGCCCGCCGACTGCTGGAGGACAGCGACCGGAGCCTGCCGGAGGTCGCCGCCGCCAGCGGCCTCGGCTCCGTGGAGACGCTGCACCGCGTCTTCCGACGGCGGCTGGGCACCACCCCAGCCGAGTACCGCCGCCGCTTCTGATCCACCCCCACACCACCCACCTGCCGGCCGGGGCCTCGTCAGCGCACCGGCCGAGCTTCACCATGCCCGTACGGCAGGGCATCGACCAGCCCACTTCGGAGGAAAGCCATGTCCCGCACGAAGGTCGTCCCCATCCCGGTCATGGGCCGCCACAACATCAACGCCTACCTGCTGCTCGGCCGCAGGCCCGTCATCGTCGACGCCGGCACCCCCGGCAGCGGTCGGAAGATCCTGGACCAGATCACCGCTCACGGCGTCGATCCCGCCGACGTCACGCTGATCGTCATCACCCACGGCCACATCGACCACTTCGGCTCCGCGGCCGAACTGCACCGGCTCACCGGCGCACCCGTCGCCGGACATGTCGCCGACCTCGGGCCGTACCGCTCCGGCCGGGCCCGCGAACCGTACCTGCCCACCGGCCCGATGGGCCGCCTCATGGCACGCAACCGGAAGCTCCACGTTCGGGCCGAGCCCGTCGACCCCGCCGTGCTCATCCGCGGCGAGACGGATCTGGAGGACTTCGGGCTCGCAGCGCGCATCATGCCCACCCCCGGCCACACCGCCGGATCGGTCTCCGTCCTCACCGACGACGGAGACCTCGTCGCCGGTGACCTGATCGCAGGCTCCTTCATGGGCCTCATCCCCGGCAGGCCCGCCAACCCGCCCTTCCACGACGACCCCCGGCAGAACCTCGCCAGCCTCCACGAGATGCTCGCCCTCAACCCCATCAGCCTGCACGTCGGCCACGGCACCCCGCTCGACCCCGGCCGGGTCCGGCGGTGGGCCGAGAAAGAACTCGGCCGCCTCGCACGACTCGACGCCGCAGAACGCCTCCCTACCCGCGGCGAGTAACGCCCCCATGGCGTCCCCGCACTCGAACGGGCCCCCGGCGGCCGACAGCCGCGCGAGCCGCCTGTGGCGCGCCCACACAGAGAGGGGAGAGGCGGAGGTCGTGCCGGTCGTCAGCCTCGGGCGTGAGGGTCCATGTCCGGGCTCCGTCGCCCTGGCATCAGTCGATGTGATGCACACCACATATTTGTGGTGTGCATTTCAGACAACCATCTCCGGCCATGGCTGGTCGTCAATGCGTACTCTTTCAGCCACTCACGTTCATGAGGTTCGCATGAAGCTTCGCCGGTCTCTGGCTCTCGCCGCCGCGACAGCCGCTCTGGCTCCGGCTGTCCTGTTGACGGCCTCGGCCGCCTATGCCGCGGACGACGACACCGCTTCCCCGGCCGTCAGTGAGACGGCTCCCACGGAAGAGCAGTCCACGCCCGCCGCCGAGGACACCACCCCGGCTGCCGAGGACACCACTGCGGCCGGCGAGGAGACGACTCCCGCCTCCGAGGACACCCCGCCGACGGCCGACGAGAACCTTCCCGCTGCCGCGCAGTCCTCGTCCAGCGCACCCGCATCCGCATCCGCGTCCGCTTCCGTGTCCGCCACTCCCTCGGCGTCCGCGTCGGGTGGCCCGTTCGAGTGCAACGAGGGCGAGGACAAGGTCCAGATCGACAAGGATCTGCACACCGGTCTCTCCGGCCTGCCGTCGAAGATCGTCGCGGGCAGCGGCTTCCACGCATTCCAGCTGAACGTGAACAACACCGGTGGTCGGGCCTACCAGCGCGTCGACCTGGGCGTGTTCGCCGCCCAGATGAACGAGAAGGACTACTTCATCGACACCAGCCACCTCACGCTGCAGTACAAGGACCCGTCCTCGGGCCACTGGGTCGGCATCTCCCTGGACGAGAACGACGAGGGCGCCGGCTACCTCGGCTACACCGACGTGAAGGCTCACGAGTCCTTCTCCATCGACATGCGCCTGGCCGTCGACGTCAAAGCGCCGGCCGGCCTGGGCTACGCCATCAGCATCGGTATGTACGCCGATGACGAGGGCAACTGCGTCTTCTCCGGTGACGACAGCTTCTACGAGTTCGACATCCTCAAGGCCGGCGCGACGCCCGGTGACCCCGGTGACGCCAAGCCGCAGGGCGGCAAGAAGCCACTGCCCAAGCACCAGCCTTCCGGCAACACCAAGATCGAGCCCCAGGGACACCTCGCCCAGACCGGCTCCAGCTCTGTACTGCCCGTGATCGCTCTGGCCGGAGGCGCCGCCGTCGTCCTCGGAGGGGGTGCGGTGTTCGCGGTGCGCCGACGCAAGTCCGCAGACCAGGGCGCCGTAGCCTGACATGGAGTGGCTCACCGGCTGAACGCGTAGGCTGTGTTCGCCGCCAACAGGCCGCGCGGACTCGGCGCTGTGCTGTGTCTGCGTGGAGGCTTGTTACTCACCGTTGGGTGAACACCTCCGCGGTGGTGGGATGGCGGGTCCTGGCGGCTGGTTGCCCCAGGCCCGTGATCCCGCGGCGGTCGAGCCTGATGGATCGTCAACTGCGCGCACTGGCCGCATAGATGGTCGTCGCAAGTGTGTGTCATGGAGATCGCCGGGCGTTTCACGTCCACGTCCACACCGGCATCGGCTGGGGCCCGCACTGGTGTGTTCCAGAATCGGCGTGTGGCGCCGGCCGGTGAGCCGCCTTCCACTGGGCCTTGGCGCGCACTCGCGCCGACGTCCGGCTTCCCGCGCTGCATGGGGTGAACGGCTTCCGCCCGGACGAGTGTCGCCTATCGACGCGCTGGTCAGGAGTGCCTGCTGGTTGCGGGGTGCTGAACCCATCAGTCGGTGGGACGCCGCCGAGCCGGCCGCGGTGGGGGAGGGGCTGGCAGGGCGATGGTGGCGAGACGCGGGTGACCGCTCAGGACAGCTGCCCGCTCTCGAACGCCTGCCGGAAGGCCAGGTCCAGTCCTAAGTGCTCACCGATGGTCTGGAGCGTCTTGCGCTGGACCTCGAACGGCGACAGTGCCTGGTCGTCGCAGAGCAGGTCATTGGGAGCCGCAAGGGCCCCTCGCCTCTCTACTGGCGCTGGGCCGGCTCGAGACACCATCTGGCCGACGGGCACGTGGAGTTGACCGAGGTCAAGCGACTCGACTTCGGCCCTGTAGCCACAGGCAGGTGATTTCGTCCGGTCGACCCTGTGTGCCTGAGCGGCACAGTTGACCGTGGCGCGTTGCGTTTCGCCGTGATGTTCCCCAACGCGCTCTGCTTCGCCCCCAAGGGGCGGCCACCCCGCGCACTCACCGTGGTCAGAGCCTCAGCGCCATACGCCCAGGTGGTTTGACCGGTGCACCCCCCGATCGACCTCATGCCCGCCGTATCTTCGGAGCGTAGTCGGATGACTACTTTGAGTGAGAGGAGACAGGGATGCGTCCGATGTCCATTGGTCGACCGGTGGCCCTCGCCTCGACCGCCCTGCTGCTGGCCAGTGTGGTGAGTGCCGGATCGGCTCAGGCCCAGTCCGCTGCTCAGGCACAGTATCCCGGGGGGCTCGTCACCTACTCGATCGAGTTCTCCAATCCCCAGGAGAAGGACGACAACGATCTTCCCGAGCCTTACGGCAAGGTCTACGTGACCGATGACGGCCTCCGGCAGACCACCCTGTGGGAGCACCCGGACCTGGACATCAACACCCCCACCGTCCCGCGCTACCCCGAGGCCGGCTTCACGCACCGCTACGCCGATCACCTCATCACCGAGGTATGCGCCTTCGTGGGCGAGGACGACACCGGCATCAACGCCGACGACGTCCTGGCCCAGGGCTGCGAGCCCTTCCACGGCCCCGGCGCGTACAACATCCCCGGTCCGGACGGTGACGTGACCATCACCATCTACCACATCGGCTGACCCCCTCGCCGTATGGTGCCCTGCCGCCTCGTGGGGCAGGGCACCATGCAGTGGCAGCCTGCAACACGTGGTGCGCAGTGGACAGCGGGGGCGGCAATCGTGCCCATGGCCGGCGGGGCCGCTTGCCATGGGCATCCCTCCGGTATGAGGCCGGCCGGCCTCGCAGGGCGTTCTCAGAGAGCGTCGGCCTTTTTGCAGATGCCGCAGGCGTTCACGCGGCCCTGTGAGCGGTAAGGAGGGCATCAGTTCGGGGCTGGTACTCGGTGATCGCGGCCTCGATGTCATCGGGCTGCGCGGCGAGATCCTGGCCGAGTTCGGCGCCGTCGGGGACTTCGGCGATGGTGCGCGGGCTGACGTCCAGGCGCTGGGCGGGTGCGGGGCGGGCCATTCGGCGCGTGCCAAGTCGGCCGGCACGGGAGGCTTCGGTGACCTCGGTCAGGCCGGGTGCGCCGGTACGCGGCGGGTGGGGAGGAGGATGCCGAGGACGGCGTCGACGGTGGTGTGGGCGATGCCCCGGGCCGTCTGGCCTTGTGGCGGGGTGCGGAGCAGGCGGCTGACCGGGGTTACGGACAAGCCGGCTCGGTCGGCGATGTCCTTCCCGGACATGACCTGTTCGCGCAGACGGACGGCCCACCGGGCGGCGGGATAGGGCGGAAGGCGTGCGGTAGGACCGCGCAGACGGTCCAGGTTGCGCTGGCGGCGGCCCCGGACGGCTGCCATGCGGCACTCGGCGCGGGTGCAGCTGTGGTCGGCGAATCGATGTCTGGGCGTGACGGAGGGCCAACTGCCGCAGCTGACGCTGCCGCGCCGTCGGCACGGCGATGGAAGCGGGCTGCTCTGCGATGAGTGGCAGGGCGATTCCTGCTGCGAGTTCGACTGGCCCACGCTACGCGCCCCCATGGACACAGCAATCCTGCTGCTCACCGCGATTGGTGTGCATGGCGCGCGGCGCCCGCGCATATGCCCCGTTCCCCGCGGAAGTAACTCGCATCTTGTGGGCTTGTCAGTCAGAGGTAGGGGCATCTGGTGGCCAGGAGGTTGATAACGATGGTTCCCCTGCTTCTGGTTCTTCTGCTGGCTCTGATCCTGTTCGGTGCGGGTTTCGCATTGAAGGCGCTGTGGTGGATCGCGGTGATCGTGCTCGTCGTGTGGCTGCTGGGCTTCGTCGTCCGTTCCGCGGACAGTGGCGGCCGTAAGGGCCGCTGGTACCGCTGGTAGGCGACGGACACATCCGGCGCGAGGAACGCGTCACGCGCGAGCAGTGATTGGGGCCCGGCCGGACACGGCCGGGCCCCCGCTCGCGTAACAGGACTCTCTGGGGTATGTGTGTGATGCACCGGCCGCCTCACCCGTGGCGGCCGCATCCGCAGAGACGATGAACGGCTCATCCAGCACTCCGAGACACTGATCACCTGGGCCGCGATCACCCGCATGACCCGCCGCCTCACTACCACCGCCCCTGGCAGGTCCTGAACAGGAAAAACATCTCCGGCGCCACCTGAGCCAGAGCGACAATCTCTCGAGGCCTCATCGGGCCCTGGTCCCGCAGGCGCCACGTCGCGGCGCCGCCTGGACCTGGCCGGCGGCGCCGGCGGCCATCCGGTACCAGCGCTGGCCACGCCGCCGGCCTACGCGAGGTCCTTCCGCATCAATGTGCACATGGTCTCGTAGCGGCGCAATGTTCCACCGGGGGCCTGCTCGTGCCATGAGTCCGGCTGACGGTCGTACGCGACATATCCCAGTCGTTCGTACAGGGCACGTGCCCGGGGGTTGCTCTCCTCTACGGCCAGCTCGGCATGCCGCAGACCTCGCTTCCTGATCCTTAGTTCTGCGGCTTCGACAAGGAAGGTGCCGATTCCGCACGATTGCAGCGCGGGGTGGACTGCCAGCTGCCACAACGTGCCGACACCCTCCTTGACTTGGTAGTCGACGCCGCCCTTCGCCAGAGGGATGTCGGTTGCAGCGCAGACCGCGAGGTAGTCGACCTCACCGATCAGGGCGCGTTCCAACTGCTCGGCGACGTTGGCCAGGTGGTGGTACGAACCTGCCCACCCGCACGAGGCCAGGTCCGCATGCACGAAGTCACGGGCTGACAGCTTCAACACAACGTTGATCACCTTCGGCACCTCCGGCGAGCCAGCATGCACGCCGATCGCATGAGTGACAAAACTGTTTCTCCAGCCCGCGCTCCGGGCCGCCGAGGCCGCCGCCCTCAGCTCGGATCGGCCGGTACGAGACGATGGTGCGAACCACAAGGATGTTTCGCGTGAGGAGAGTTGGCATGGCGGGCGAGTTGTGGGTGTCGGCCCTCTCGCTCGGGGGTGTGGTGCTCGGCGGTGTGCTGCCGACGAGGACGGCTGGATGACTAGGACACAGGCCGTCATGACCAAGCTCCGGACGGCAGATCGTGGTGCCGCCCTCCTCTGTGACGCGGCCCTCGAGGCCCCTGCCCGCGCCTACGGACGTGCTCTCGACCAAGCGGTCTGGCGAGGGATCGGTGACCTGGCAGTCAACGAGCACCTGGAAGAGCACAAGAACGCCTTCATGATCGCCGCCCGGGCGAGCCTCGCCCGCACGTGACGTGCACCGTGTGGCGGCCTTCCGGCGGGCCGGGATCGAGACCGTGCGGGCTCACTGGCCCGGCACCGAGGACGGGTTCACCGCCCTCGCCCGTCTGGCCGGACTCCAGCGGGCCGCCGGGTCACGGCACTGGTGCAGCCGCCTGTGCCGATTTGGACGATCCGATTCCCGCGCCCCCTGACCGCCCGCCGGTCACCGGGCGCAGGCGTACGGCGGCGTCCAGGCCGGTGCCGGGGGCCGGGTGCAGGGTGATGTCGCCGCCGGAGGCGTGGACGAGGTGGCGGACGATGGGCAGGCCGAGGCCGGTTCCGTCGTGATGGGAGTCGGAGGAGCGCCAGAAGCGGTCGAAGGCGCGGGCGCGGTCTGCTTCGGGCATGCCCGGGCCTTGGTCGATGACGTGGAGTTCGGTGCCCGGGGCGCGGTGGAGGGCGATGGTGGTGCGGGGTGGGGAGACGCGTAGGGCATTGGCGACCAGGTTGTCGATGATCTGCTCCAGGGCGCCCGGGATCGCCCATACCCTGCCGGCCGTGCGGCCGGTGATGGCGAGAGCGACGTACTGCTCGGCGGCGAGCGGCTCCCACATGGCGGCCCGGTCGGCGATGACGGTGTCGAGGTCGACCGGTTCGGGCGTGGTGGCGCTGTTCTCCAGGCGGGCCAGGGCGAGCAGTCCCTGCACCATCCGGCTGAGGCGTTCCACCTCGCCGACGGCTTCTTCCAGGCTGCCGTGGGCGCGGGGGTCGAGGTGGGGCTCGAAATTCTCCAAGCGCAGACGGAGGGCGGTGAGCGGTGTCTTCAGCTGGTGGGAGGCTTCGGAGGCGAACGCCTGCTGAGCGTTGAGGAGTTGTTGCAGGCGGGTGGCCGTGTGGGTGAAGGAGACGGCGAGGCTGCGCAGTTCGGGCGGGCCGGTGGCGGTGTCCGGCGGGTTGGTGAGCCGGCCGTCGGCCAGCTGGGCGGTGGCGGCTTCCAGGGTGCGCAGGGGCCGGGTGATCCAGCGGGCGAGGGTGAAGGCGGCCAGCGCAACTGCGGCCAGGATGCAGGCGCCGGCCAGGGCGAGGGCGCCCCAGATGCGGTGGACGCGGGTGTGGACCTCGGCCATCGGGTGGGTCAGGCGCAGGGCACCGCGGACGGTGGTGCCGGAGGAGCCGGGCATCGTGGCCGACAGCACCTCGTCCCCGGTGACGACCGTCGGCTCGTTGCGCAGGGCGCGGGCGATGTCCGGCTGGGTGCTGATGCCGATGCCCGTCCGGCCCGAGGGGTCGGAGTCGGCCAGGACGATGCCCTGCCGGTCGGTGACGACGACGCGGCCGCCCGTGCGGGTGGCGTAGTCGCCCACGACGTCGGGCAGGGCGTCGAGGTTGCCCTCTTCGATGTTCTCCTCGGTGACCTCGGCGAGCATCGAGGCGTCGCGTTCGACGCTCTGGGAGGCGCGGGAGACTTCGGCGCGGGCGTAGATCCAGCCGAGGGGGATCTCCAGTCCGGCCAGGACGAGGATCGCCAGGCCGAGGTAGCTGAGCAGCAGGCGTCGGGTCATTCTGCCGTCTCGCCTTGCGCGTTGTCGCCGGGGACGGTGAGGCGGAAGCCGACACCGCGAGCCGTGGTGATCCATACCGGGTCGCCGAGTTTGCGGCGCAGGGCGGCGACATGGGCGTCGAGGGTTTTGGTGGGGCCGAAGAAGTGGGGGTCCCAGACCGTGTCCATGATCTGCTGCCGCGAGTGGACCGTGCCGGGGTCCTCGGCGAGGAAGGCGAGGAGGTCGAATTCGCGGGGGGTGAGAGGTATCTCCCGGCCGCCGAGGCGAACTTGCCGGGTGCGGCGGTTGATGTCCAGGGCGCCGAGCGGTTGTGGTCCGGGAGTCTCGGGGGCCGCCGGATGGGCCGGTGCGGGGTAGGTCAGCGCGCCGCTGGTGCGCCGGGTGACCGCGCGGATGCGGGCCACGAGCTCCCGTACGCCGAAGGGCTTGGCGAGGTAGTCGTCGGCGCCGAGTTCCAGGCCGACGATGCGGTCGGCTTCCTCTCCCCTCGCGGTGATCATGATGATGGGTACGGCGGAGCGGGCGCGCAGGCTGCGGCAGACGTCCAGGCCGTCCATGTCGGGCAGGCCGAGGTCGAGCAGGACCAGGTCCGGGGCGCCCTCGGTGCCGGCCAGTCCGGCGGCACCGGTGCGGGCGTGGTTCACGGTGAATCCGTAGCGCCCGAGCCCTTCGGTGAGGGGGCCGGCGATTCGGTCGTCGTCTTCGATGAGCAGGAGCCGCATGGCGCAAGGTTCGCACAGCTGTGCCAGGGGAGTTGTGGTGTTCACGGGAAGCCGCCTGGGGCCTGGGAGATGTAGGGGCGGGGAAGGGGTCCACCCGGCCGATCGGCGCCGCGGGAGTGTGATCGGCCGGGCGGCGGGAGCGGGACAGTGACGACGTCGGCTCTGGGGAGTCAGTCGTCGGCGTGGTCCGCGTCCTCGCGTCCCCGTTCCTTCTCTCCCTGGTCGTCGTCAGCGCGGTCGTCGGTGACGGGCGGTACGACCGTCTGCGTCGGTGGGGTCACCGCGTTCGCTCCACCACCGGGCGGTTCGGCGGGGAGCGTCGCGTTCGGCGGGAGGGTTTGTGTGCCTGGCGACTTGGGAGTCGAGACCGGGGCGTTGCCGCCCGGGTCCTGGGCGGAGGTGACAGTGTCGCTGATGGTGGACAGGGCGATGCCGAAGCCACCGAGAAGGACGAGCGCGGCGACGGCCCCGAGGTCCGACCGGTGCCGGGTGGCCATGTGCTGCCGCCCGCTGTGGTTCCTCGCCCGGGTGGGCAGACGCGCGCCGGTCTCGGTCCTCAGCTGCGACTCGGCAGCCGCTGTCGTGCCGGGGCCGGCCGCGCTGTCGTCCGAGGACCAGGCGTGGGCGGGGGAAGGCGATGGGTAGTCGAAGGCTTCCTCCGCCAAGCGGTCCCCTTGGCCTCCCCGTGGGGAGTCAGGGATCGCAGGCCCCAGGACCGCTGTCACCTCGGAGTCCGACAGTGACAGGGTGGTCTTCTCGTGCTTGCTCGGCACCTGCTGCCCCCTTCCGGCCGGCCGGCCCCTGGTTTCAGCCGTCCTTCTCGGTCTCCTCGGTGCCTTCCTGCTTGGTGTCGGTGACCTTGAAGGACTTGTCCAGGTACACCTCGACCGAGGTGCCGTCCTCCTTCTTCACCTCCACCGCGTACATGCCGGGCTTCTCCGCGTCCTCCTCGGACTTAAGCACTGTGCCCGGGTAGGCGGCGAGTGCGGCGGCCTCGGCCTTCTGCTTGATGTCGCCCGTGAGCGGCGGCTCCTTCTTGTCGTCGGTGTCCCCGGCGGCCTCGCCCGCCGCATCGGCACCGCCCGTGCTCTGTGCGGCCTGCTGGGTGTCCGACTTGGAACTGCCGGAGTCGGAGCCGGAGTCGGAAGAACCGCCACCGCAGGCGGCGAGGGAGAACATCAGCACGGCTGCGGGAGCGGCGAGGAGGGCACGGCGAGGCAGGGAACGCATGAACGGTCTCCAGGTGTCAGGGACTCGGTGATCCGGGAGCCGGACCACCGGGGGACGGCAACGACGCTAGGAAGACGCTGTAAAGAGCCGGCCCAGCAAACGACGAGCACGAGCCCAGCAGATCTCCAAAGTTTCGCCACCAATGCCAGGAGAGGGATCTGCCGTGGCCCATGCCGGTGGCTGAGCGCGCCGCCGTTCAGTGCGCGCCGGGCAGTCTGACCTCGAAGACCGCTCCGCCGCCGGCGGCGTCCTTCATGTCCGGCGTTTCATGTCCAGCGTTTCACCATGGAGCCGGACGACATCGCGGGCGATGGCCGGACCGAGGCCGGTCCCGCCGTCGTCGCGGCTGCGCGCCTCGTCCAGGCGGACGGATCGTT
This sequence comes from Streptomyces sp. 1222.5, assembly GCF_900105245.1. Classification (NCBI taxonomy): domain Bacteria; kingdom Bacillati; phylum Actinomycetota; class Actinomycetes; order Kitasatosporales; family Streptomycetaceae; genus Streptomyces; species Streptomyces sp. 1222.5. The sequence goes on from NZ_FNSZ01000001.1 coordinate 8,591,485, forward strand.
CGAAGATCCGCTCGCGATCTTGTGGGGCGACGCCGTGGCCGTCGTCTGCGACGCCAAGGATCACCGCGTCCGCGGTTCCGCGTACGTTCACGGTGATGCCGGTGGCGGCGGGCCAGCTGCCCGAACACCAGCAGAGTGCTGCGGACGAGGCACTCGCGCAGCGGACCAGGTAAAGAGCAGAGTCGAGCCGGAAGCGTAAGGGTGCGTGCTTACCCGGTAAGCACTCCTGCGACGCTCGCTCCCAAAAGCCCGGACGGCGGGCTCGCCTCCGTTGCCGGCGGGCACGAGCACGCCGGCGAGGGCCGCACGTCGGTTGCGGCGCCTGCGGCGACTCCATACAGCCGATTCTCCACCGGTACACGGAAGGCCGTGGGGAATGATGGTGGTCCTGTCGACCCTTCGCGGCGGTCGCCCGGACGGCACGGCCGGTAGACCGGCATAGCTCAAGGTTGCGAGGGTACTCCGCGTGTCGTCGGCTCATATCGGGCTGGCGACGCACGGGGGATGATGGGGAGGAAGCTTCATGGCGACAATGACTGCTGCCGGTACCGACACGCGGATGGGGAGTCTGCCGGAGGTTGCCGATCCTTCCCGGGTGGCCCCGAAGGATGCTCGTGGGTTGTCGCGGCTGTTCTTCGACCGGCTGGCGGTTCTGGAGGAGGGTACGCCCGAGTACAGCGATGCCCGCAACACACTGATCGAGATGAACATGTCCCTGGTCCGCTACGCGGCCGGCCGGTTCCGCAGTCGGGGCGCGGAGGAGATGGAGGACATCGTCCAGGTCGGCATGGTCGGTCTGATCAAGGCGATCGACCGGTTCGAGCTGACCCGGGAAGTGGAGTTCACCTCGTTCGCCATCCCCTACATCGTGGGTGAGATCAAGCGGTTCTTCCGCGACACGACCTGGGCGGTGCACGTGCCGCGCCGACTGCAGGAGGCCCGCGTCCAGCTCGCCCGCGCCGGTGAAGAGCTGCGCAGCCGGCTCGGAAGGACGCCGACGGACAAGGAGCTGGCGGAGCTGATGAGCCTGTCCGAGGACGAGGTGCGCGAAGCCCGCCTCGCCTCCAACGGCTACAACTCCACCTCCCTCGACGCCGCATTGAGCAGCAGCGAGGACGGTGAGACGGCGCTCGCGGACTTCATCGGCACCGACGACCCCGCCCTGGAACTCGTCGAGGACTTCCATGCCCTGGCCCCGATGATCGCCGCGCTCGACGAACGCGATCGGAGGATCATCCACATGCGGTTCGTCGACGAGCTCACCCAGGCCCAGATCGGCGAGCATCTCGGCGTCTCCCAGATGCACGTCTCCCGTCTCCTGTCCCGCTGCCTGGCACGCCTGCGCGAGGGCATGCTGACCACTCGCTGACATGTCCGCGGGCGCCCGCATGCCGTCGGGAAGGGCGGCAGCAGCCCCTCACAAACGGCTGCCGGCAGGCGGCCCGGGTAGAGCCCGATACCCCCGGGCGTGCGCGTGGCCGTCTGCCGGCGGAGGCCCGCTACCGTTGCAGCGAGGGTGCCCGTGGTGAAGGAGCGCGAGGAATGCCCGTGAGATTCCCGGGCGGGGTGCGCGAGGACGGCCTGTCGGCAGCGCTGTCGGATCCTGTGCGTCTGGCGGCGGTGGCCGCGACCGGACTGCTCGATACGGGACCGGAGCCGGAGTTCCACAGCCTGGCACAGGTGGCGGCGAACGTGACGGGCTGGCGGGTACCGGCGCGCGTCAGAACCGATCTCGGAGAGCTTCTGCTACTTCCTCGTCGGCCTGGCGGGTGAGCGCTTCACGGTCCAGGACGCGGCCGTCGACCAGCGCACCCGGATCACCCGTCGGTCGGCCCGATGAAGATCGGCGCGTGGGCGGCTGTCCGGTCCTCGGCCCGGACGGCGAGGTGCTGGACAGCATGTGCGTGATCGGCGAGAACCCGCGCACCTGGCAGGCGGACGAACTTGCCGTGCTGGAGACGATGGCCCGCTCGGCCGGCAACGAAATCAATCTGCGCACCTCGCCGGCCGCTTCACAAGAGGCTCTGGCGGCATCCATGGAGCTCGCCCGCAGTCTGCAGGACAGCCTGCTGCCGCCCGTCCTACGGCCGATCCCCGGTCTGGACAGCGGCAGCCTCCTACCTTCCCGCAGCCGGCGGCACGGAGGTCGTCGGTGCTTCTCTACGACCTCTTCCAATCGAAGGGGCCGTGGTGGTGCACCGTGATGGGCGACGTGTGCGGCAAGGGCACCGAAGCGGCGGCGAAGGTCACCGCGCCGGCCCGCTACACCCTGCGCATGCGGGCCAGTCGTGCCCGCAGCCGTCAGAAAGCGCGGATCGCCGAGCTCATCGAGGCAACCCGCCGCGGAACGCATACGGCCCCCGACGGATCGGTGCTGCAGACGGTGGCGGCCCACCGCGACACCTCTGGCCACCCCTCGATCCCCATACAGCAGCAGTCGAGGTTCTGAACGTCATCCGCCCGACCGTGACGGTCACCTGGTTCCTGACCTTCGCAGCGCACGCCCTCCACCGGCGGCCCGAACACCGCAAACAGCTCGCCGACGGTGACGCCTCCTACGCTCGCGCCTACGGCCACGAGGTCCGCCGGTCCTACCCGTTCGCGCCGTTCGTCGGCGGCCTCGCCGCAACTGATCTGCACTGGGACGGTCAGGACATCCCCGCGGGCAGCATGGTCCTGCTCGACCTGTACGGACAAAACCACGACCCGCGTCTATGGCCCGACCCGTACGCCTTCGACCCCAGCCGCTTCCTGGACCGGGAGCCCGACCGCGACACCCTGGTGCCGCAAGGAGGGGGCGACCCCGCGGCCCACCACCGCTGCCCCGGCGAGGACGTCACCCTGACCGTCCTCGAAACCCTCGCCTCCCCGCCTGGCCACACTGCGCGGCGGCCGCCGGCCGTTTGGGGTCACCTGGTCGGCGGGGGACAGGTGGCCGGTGGTTCTGCCGCCCAGGTGATGACGGCTTCGGCGACGGTGTGCAGTTTGGTGGTGGAGAGCCGGGAGGCCGTGCGCAGCACGGTGAATCCGGTGTCGGGGGTGAGCTGGTGGAGGCAGATCAGGACGCGTCGCGGGGGTTCTCAGGCGGTGGACCGAAGTTCGGCGGCTACTTCCTGCCTGCCCCTGGGGACACCGAACACCCGTGCCACGCCCCGTAGTTGCTGCAAGCGGCTCTGACCCGGCGTTCGCTGACGCGGCACCGCGCCCGCCGGTTGTGTCAGGCGGCGAGGGCGTCGGTGAGGCTGGGGTAGCAAGGGATGACGCTGTCGACGCCGACGAGCTCCAGGGTGCGCATGACGGAGTTCTGCGCGCCGGCCAGGCGCAGCCAGCCTGCGGGGGTGAGGTCGCGGTGAGCGGTGAGCAGGACGTTGATGCCGCTGGAGTCCATGAAGGTCACGTCTCGCATGTCGATGACCACGCGGGGCGGCGAGCCGAGTTCGCCGAGGTCCAAGGCCTGGATCAGGGGGCCGGCGCTGTTGTGGTCGATCTCGCCGGACACGGCCACGACGGTGGTGCCGTCGGTGGTGGTGGAGGTGACCGTCAGCGGTTCCGGCTGGTACACGTTCTCGGTCTCCACGACAAAGTCCTCAGCATTCTCGACAACACTACGACCTGGCATTTTGCCCGAAGCGATGCCCGGCATCGTACGAGAGGATGCTGCTGTGTGGCATACGCAACAGTACGTTCACAGCTGGATTGCCCGAGCCGATCACGGGTATCCGTGTGTGAATATATGCGGCAGTGGAGGCGGCAACGGATGGAACGAGTCTTGTTGGGCGAGGAGAGCATGACGCCCCACTCACATGAGGCCCCTCTGGGCGCCGCGGTGGCTCTGGACGGGCAGGGCGCCTGCATCGCCGAGGCTCGCCACCTGGCCGCCGGCTTCCTGACCCGTATGCGCGTCGAGCACGAGATCGCCGTTTCCGAGCGCGCGGTGGAGGTGACGCAGCTGGTGGTGAGCGAGCTGGTCACCAACGCGCAGAAGTACGCCGCCGGCCCGATCCTGCTGGACCTGCGGATCGCCGGGGACCTGGTGGAGGTCCAGGTCTGGGACTCCGACCCGGTCCTGCCGGTAGCGCGCGCCGCCGACGCGGGGCGGGTGGGTCAGCACGGCCTGGAGATCGTCATGGCTCTCTGCCAGAGTTTCGAAGCCATGCGGGAGCCGGTCGGCAAACGCCTCACCGCCCGCCTGGCCCTGACAGACGACCCGTTCCGCGACGGCACCCGGTAGGTGTCCGCATCGCCCGCAAGGGCGTCGAGTCATCGCAACGGCTCGGACGGCGCCGGTGGGTGATCGAGAGGACGATGTCCTGGCTGACCGCCTACCGCCGACTCAGCCACCGCTACGAACGCCGTCCCGGCTTCGGGGATGTAGGGCAGCGGAGGTAGGCGCACAGGACGTCGATGCAGGTCTGTCGTAGTTCGCGGGTGGGGCGTCGTCGGCGAGTTCGGCCAGTGCGTGTACGCCGCCGAGGCGGATGGCCGCGGATTCCTCACAGAGCTGGGAGACGGCGGTGGTGAAGCGCTCGGTGTGCCGGCGGGTGGCGTCGCGCAGGGCGCAGTCCTCGTCGACGCGGTGGCTGCGGTAGGCCACGCAGGTGCGCGAACCTCCACCCTCTGACGGACGCCTCACCGGGCCGGGGCGCCACAAGCCCCCCGGCCTCCGCGGCTGCGACCCGCCGGCCCGCGTCGTATGGTCAGGCCTGGTCGCGGTCAATCCCCGCCACCTGCTGGCGCACCTCCTCGGCCTCCCGCGTGCGGTGGAGCAACTCCAGCACACGCGCCCACTGTTCGAGCACCTGTCGTAGCGAGGGGGTGAACGCCTCGGGGTGCGCCTCGGCGAGCCGGGTGAACAGCGCGGCCGCTTCGATCGCCGCCGACAGGCTCCCGGGCAGGTCCTGCTGCTCCTCCTCGCGCAGCCGTGCCAGCAGCATGAGGGAGTGGGCCAGGACATGCGTGTACACGACAGATCCGTCCGCGACCACGCGCCGGTTGTGCTCCAGCGCCGTGTCCGCCGCCGACAGTGCCTCCCCGGTTCTGCCCGCCCGTAGCAGTGCATCCGCGCGGTTGGTCAGCGCCCAGCCCCTGGCAGGGGCGTCATCGGCGCGTTCGAAGGCCGTGGCGGCCCGCGCGTAGTCGGCGGCGGCCTCGTCCGGGAGGTCCGCCGCTTCCAGGGCGGCAGCCGAACTCAGCAGGGACATGCCTTCATGGCTGTGGTCGCCCGACGCGCGGCAGAGCACGGCCGCCCGGGAGAAGGCGGTGACAGCCTCCTCGGCCCTGTCGAGCGCCACCAGTACCTCCCCGAGGGCCTGGGACGCCTGAGCCTCATAGCCGTCGGCCCGGAAACCCTGGAAGATCCGGGCGGCTCGGGTGAGGATGCCGACGGCCTCAGCGCTGCGGTCCGTCTGCCGCAGCGCATTGCCGAGGTTGATCAGGGCAGAGGCTTCGCCGTACCGGTCGCCGACTGTCGGGAACAGCTCGGCGGCCCGGGTAAGGGCGTAGACGGCCTCCTTCGTCCTCCCCGTCAAGTGCAAGGTGGCGCCCAGGTTGTTCAGAGCCCCGGCTTCGCGCTGCGGGTCGTCGAGGCGCGCGTGGATCTTGACGGCGCGGCTGTGGACCGCGATGGCCTCGTCGTATTTGCCCACGTGCTGGAGGGCTCCCCCGAGGCTGCTCAAGGCCGCCCCCTCCTCGCTCCGGTCGCGGATCCGGCGAAAGGTCTTGGCGGCCCGGGTATGGGCCTTGATGGCCTCGTCGTCCCGGCCCGCTTCCCCCAGCGCCGCGCCGAGGTTGCCCTCGACCGAGGCCGTCAGGTGCAGCTTTTCGGGGATGAGGGCGAGCAACCTCTTGGCCTCCATGTAGGTGGTGACGGCCTCTTCCGCCCGTCCCGCCCCGCTCAGCGCGATACCGACGTGGTTCAGCGCGAGCGCCTCCTGACCCCGGTCCTTCAGTTGCCGGAAGATCGCGGCGGCCTCGGTGTGCGCGGCGACGGCCTCCTCGAACCGACGCAGGTGGCGCAGGCCGAGCCCGAGGTTGTCGACCATGGTGCCTTCGACCGCGCGATCGCCGTCTTCGCGGCTGATGTCGCGGGCAGCGGTGCTCAGGGTGATCAAGTCGTCGAAGTGGCGGCGGTGTTCGAGGTAGCGGGCAAGAGAGCAGGCCAGCGCCTTCGCCACGCCGGGATGGCCGAGCCGCGGGGCGGCTGTAGCAGCGGCCACCAAGTTCGTCTGTTCGGCGTCCAGCCATTCCAGGGCCTGGCGACGCCCGTCGAAGCGGGGCGACTTGTAGCCCGCGATGGCAATCAAGTGGGTGTCCGCCGCAACGGAGTTCGTCAGGTAGTGCTCAAGCAGCCGGGTGAGGGCGGCATCCCGCTGGTCGCCGTCCGAGTGCGCCTCGCCCTGCTCCTCGGCGTACAGGCGGATGAGATCGTGCATCGACCAGCGGCCGCGCGATTCTGTCACCAGGTGGGCGCGGGACAGGTCGGCCAGCAGCCGCTGGGTGCCGGGCTCGCCGAGCAGGGCCTCGGCTGCGGCGGTCGAGACGTTCGGCCCCGGAGCGACGGACAGCAGGCGGAACGCGAGTGCCTGAGACTGCGTCAGGTGACGGTAGGACAGATCGAAAGAGGCCCGCACCGCCATGGGACGGCTCTCCGCGTCGGTCTCCTCGATCGCGATCAGGCTCAGCCGGTTCCTCGCGTCAGTCAACTCCTGTACCTGGCTTGCCAGGCTCCGGTCCGGTTCACTGCGTAGCAGGGCGGCGACGATCTCCAGCGCCAGGGGAAGGTACCCGCACAGTTTTGCCAGGCGCTCTGCTGCCTCGGGCTCGGCGGAGACCCGCTCGTCGCGGGTGCCGTCGGCGCACAGAACCTGCTGGACGAGGTCCACGGCCTCGCGGGGGGTGAGGGGCGCCAGATCCACACGGTGGCCCCGCAACGCGGCCAGGGACTGCCGCGAGGTCACCAAGCCGCGGTGCGGAGGCTGCGGAAGGAGCGCGGAGACCTGTCCCACGCTGCGCACATTGTCCAGGACCACGAGCAAGGGGCGGCCTTCGGCCGTCAGACGGTCGAGAGCGATCCGCCATGTGTCCAGCTTGCCCTGGGTGGTCACTGGGATGTCCGCTCTTCTGACGCCCAGGGCGCCCAGGAACTGGTCCGCGACCTCGCCCGGTGTCCGCTCCTGCTGGGGGCTGTAGCCGTACAGGTCGGCGAAGAGGACGCCGCCGGTGAACCAGCCGCGTGCCCGGTGGGCGGCCTGCAGGGCGAGGGCGGTCTTGCCGACGGCCTCGACGATCGGGGCTCGTCCGGCGCGCCCTGTTCAGCGGCGGCCTGGCGGCGCAGTTCCAGTAAATCGTCCCGGTCAAGACCCAGATTGCTGGCGATGGCGGCGACGGTCCGCGCTGACGGAACCTTCGGCTGGTTGAGGGCATTGCTCACCGTCGTGCGCCCCACCTTGATCCGTCTGGCCAACTGTGTCGTGCTCAGTCCGGACTTCGCGAGACCATCCGCGAGGCGTGCCTGGAGTGTGGCCAGCGCCGTCCGTGGCTCACCCGTTTCACCCCGGTCTTCCGACTTGTCACCCAATTCGTCCCCCCGGTCTGCGTGCACGCCGCTGTTCAGCAATGTTCATCTTCGTCGCGCTGAACCATGCCAAACACCGAATCCGGGACCTTCGAGGAGTCCAATTCCGACGCCCTTGGGAGCGTGAAGTGTCCGATCTCGCCGCTGTGTTGTTCACCATCGCCTTCGTACTGATCGCCGCGTTCCTTGCTGCGGCGGTCGCTGGCAAGATCGCCCGTCTCGACGGCGCGACCTACCCCGCCGCCCTGCTACGCGCGGCGACCGCCTTCGCCGCCGTGCTCACCCTCGCCACCGCCGTCACCACGGCCCTTGCCGACATCCTCGGGTGACCGGCGAGGAGCGGACCGTGCCCGGAGAATGGCGTAACCCGACTCCACCACGCCGCTCCCCGGCCCCCGCTCCTCCTGCTCACCGGCGCCGGAACCAGCACTGGTACCGGCGATGATGCGCCCGTCTGCGTCCCGCCGGACGTGTACCTTCCGCGCCCGCGGGGCAGGGCCCGGCCGGGAGCTGCTCGGTGAATTGCTCGGAGTGGGAGCGCAGGCCCGGGAGGACGGCGATGAGGCCCGCGCAGGTGCTCTGCCTTGCGGCTGAGCATGGTGCAGGCCGGGGACTGAAGCGAACGACGGTCGTCGCGGCGGGCGGCGCGCCGCCGGGGCGTCGCGGAGCGGGCGGTGCGTCGGCGGACGGCGGCCAGAGCGGCTGCCACGTACAGCCCTTCGCGGGCGGCGATGGCTTCCGCGGTGTCGGCCGGTGCGCCGGTGTCGGCAGCGGCCAGGCAGTCGTAGGCGGCCCGCAGCGCGGGGTCGGTTAACCGAGGACGGGCCATGGGGGAGCTCCTCAAGGGGTGTGGGCATGCCGAAGGCCCCGGTACCGAGGGGCACCAGGGCCTTCGGGGAATGCCGCTGCAGCGGTGAGGTGGACAGTTCGTGCGCGCTGCTTTCAGCGGAGCAAGCAGGAGGTGAGCGGACGGTCGGCGGCGTCGGGGTCTTGGTCGCGGAGCCGGGTCTACTCGGCCGCCGCCTCCAGGGTGGCGCGCCAGAGCGGGCTGTCGACGTAGTGGTTGTCGTACAGCTCGGAGGAGTCCTTGATCTCCTGGGGGCTCGCCTCGCCGCGCATGACGCGGCCGAGCAGGCGCAGGTAGTCGAAGCGCGGCATGCCGGGCGTGAAGGTGAACAGCACGTCGGCCGTGGAGCCGGGGGCCGCGGCGAAGGCGTGCGGGGTGTGCGGCGGGACAAGCAGGAAGTCGCCCTCGTTCAGCGTCGTCACCTCGTCGTCCACCAAGACCTGGAGCGCGCCGCCTATCACGAAGAACAGCTCCGAGGCCCGCGTGTGGAAGTGCGCCGGGGCCCCGACCGCGCCCTTCGCGAACGTCGAACGGTAGCTGGTGATCGGGCTGCCGTCGGTGCCGCAGTCGGCCAGCAGCGTCATCGTGCTGCTCGGGTCACTGGTCGTCTCCGCCTCGCCGGCACGGGTCAGGACGGGCTTCAGCGTGTTGGTGCTCATGGTGGTATCTCCCCTGGTCAGCGGCCGTTCCGGTGTTCCCTCCCGGCCTTGTGTTCACAACTCTATGACGGGAAAAGACCCATGAACTGGTTCATTTCTGATGAGTAATCATGGGTCAATTGGCCGATGCCGGAGGGGCCCTGGCCGTCGGAATGGGCTCCCTCACGTGGCCGCGACCTGCTCCTGGTTCGCAACCAGGGGACGGACCTTGGTCAGCATGAGGCGCAGGAACTGCTCGGGGTGGCGGAAGGACGCGAAGTGGCTCGCGTCCTCGATCAGCGCGAACTCCTTGTGCGGGGCCTGCACGTCGTCGAAGAACCGCTTGGCCCGCTCGGTGGGGGTGAGGACGTCCCGGTCGCCCTGGAAGATGAAGAACGGCATGTCGAAGGCAGTGCCGTCGGCCCAGTCGTCGAAGCCGGCAGTGGCGGGGAGGACCTGCTCGGAGAGTCTCATGCCCTTGCCGAGGGCGCCGAGCTCGGCGAGCGAGTGCAACGGGGAGAACCAGAGCGACTTCATGACCACGGACTTGATGGTGGAGAAGGTCAGTGGGTCGCTGGTGGCCGCGATCTTGGCGTAGGCGCCGAACTGCTCGGCGGTCCAGGTCCGCGTGTCGGCGCCCGCCTCCTCGAGGGCGGCGAGTTCCTTGCGCTTGCCGGCGGTGTGCAGCCGGCCGAGCAGCGCGCGGTGGGCGGTGTCGTCGCGGCCGGCGTCGTGGATGTTCTGGTCGGTGCCGACGTAGGCGGAGTACAGGTCGGGGTATTGGCGGGCCAGGCGCAGTCCGAAGGTGCTGCCGAAGGAGTTGGCCACCAGGACGACCCGGTCGACGCCCAGCCTGGCGCGCACGTGGTGGGTGACCTCGACGGCGTCCTCGTACATCCGGGCGAAGCTCAGCTCGCCCTGGCGGTCGGCTCCGGAGCGGCGAAGGGTCTTTCCGGTGCCGCGCATGTCCCAGCGGACGATGGTGAAGTGCTTCTCCCAGACTCGGGTCCGCGGTCCGTAGATGGCGTTGGAGGCGCCGGGTCCACCATGGATCTCCAGCACGACCGGGTTGTCGTGGGCCTCGCCGCGGACCGAGATCCACTGCTCGATTCCCCCGATGCGCACGAACCCCTGCTCGTCGATGCCGCTGGGCGTGTCGATCCGCATCAGCCGTGCGCCCGCGGCCTGCTTGAGCCGGCGGTGGCCGAGGGTCCCGGCGACGGGCGCGGCGAGAGCGGTGGCGGATGCGATGAGAACGGCGCTGATCACGGTTACTCCCCGAAACTGTGTATCGAATACGCAATTGAGTGTATGTTATACACAGTTACGGCGGAGCGTCAATCATCAGCCCGAACAGACCGAGGAGGGCATGGCTGTGAGCAAGGCGAGCAGGGAGAAGAAGCGCGACCCGAAGGCGAGCCTGGCGCTGCTGTGGGGAGAGCAGGAGCAGCCGCGGCGCGGCCCGAAGCCCTCGCTGACCGCCGATCGCATCGTCGCCGGTGCCATCGCGATCGCCGACGCGGAAAGCCTGGACGCGGTCTCCATGCAGCGCGTCGCCGCCGACCTGGGCGTCACCACCATGGCGCTGTACCGGTACTTCCCCGGCAAGGCCGAACTGACCGACCTGATGGTCGACTCCGCCCTCGGCGTCCCCTCCGAGGCCGTCGCCGAGGCGCACGGCTGGCGCGCAGGGCTCACCGAGTGGGCCCGTCAGTGCTGGGCGCTCTACCGCCGCCACCCCTGGATCCTGACCGCCACCGCCATGCGCCGACAGCTCATGGGTCCCAACCAGCTCGCTTGGCTCGACGCTGCGCTGGACGCCCTCGCCCCGGCCGGGCTCACGGCCGCTCAGCAGCACGACACCGTCCTGCTGATCATCGGCCACATCCGCAGCCTCGCCCAGCAGCTCGTCCACGCGGACGAGGAAGGCAGCGAGGAGTGGAACCGGCTCGCCGGCGAAGTACTGGAGCGCCACGGACACCGTTTCCCCGCGCTCGCCGCGGCCATCGCCGCCGGCGCCTTCGACCCCCACGGCGGCGACCCACTCGACTTCGGCCTCGACCGGATCCTCGACGGCATCGCCCACCTGATCGACCACCCCTGAACGGCGGGGCCGACACCTGCCGCCACCCCCCACCCGGGTCCTCAGCCGCGCCTGTTCCGCCGCCGATGAGGAGATCTGCCGATGCCCACCCCTGCGCACGTTCTCGCTGCGCCCGTCGACGAGGGCGGGGAGTTCGTCTTCGCGCACGCCTTCGACAGGGGGATCCGTGTCAGGATGCGGGGCCTGACCTGTCGCGTCGACGAACGGCCCCGCCGACTCCGTGGTGTCGTTGCCCCGCTGTACGGCGGAATCATCCGCGGCATGGAGCCCCTGCAGGACTTCGTGGCCGACTTCGTGGAGCACGCAGTCGACGACCCGCACAAGCCGCTGCCTCCGGGCCGCATCCGCGACACTCGGCCCGTGGTCGCACGGACCGGCTCCGACACCCTGTCCAGCCGCATGCACTTCTCCTACAGCGCCCTGTCGCCGCTGCCCACCGTCGGCCCGTGGGACGGCGCCGCGGCCGAGCTGCTCCTCAGCCAACGTCCGCTGCCAGCAGCACCGGCATATGGGGTTCTTCGCCACGGGCCTGCCGGAGCTCCCCGCCGGCGCCGCGCCGGACACCTGCCCGCGGCCGTCATCAGCCGGGAGCGGGCCGAACACATCGCCGCGTACCTGCAAGCTCGGGCGGGCCAGGTCCTCCACCGCCTGGGGCAGGCTGCGCGGCGGTAAGGGGGTGTGTGCGCGAAGGCGGCGGTGCAGCTGCACCTACCAGCGCCTGATGCCGCTGGAGAAGGGGATGGCGGGCGAATGGCGGACTGTCGGCGGTGGACAAGTGGGGTGGGCTGCCGTGCGCCTGCCCAGAGCGCGGCGGAACATCCCGGCCGCCCACGGGCCTGCCTCTCGACGGGGTGTCGCGCCGTGCACAGGAGGCTGTCGTGTGGCTTGTACCCGCCTGCTGCCAGCCCCTTTTCTGGTCAGGGGACGCCGATTTCGGTGTAGTCACCGTCGTTGCGGCTGTGCTGCGTGGGCGGGTTGGCTGCGGGGGTGGTGAGGTGGTCCAGGACATTGGTGATGTGGAGCATGCGGTCGAGGAAGCCCGGCCGGCAGTCCAGGTGGAGGGTGGCACCGGTGGTGCTGGTGCGGCGGTGGATCATCAGCAGGGCGGAGAGGCCTGAGGAGTCGATGGCGGTCAGCTCCCCGAAATCGAGATGCACGTCGCGCAGCGCAAGATCGTGGGTGAGCTGGGTGGTTACCGCGTCGAGCAATTCGTCGCTGGTGTCGTAGTCGAGGTCGCCTGTGAGCCGCACGGTCAGGACGGGCGGTGCGCAGTGCACGGTGGCGGTGAATTCGGTGGAGGGCAGGTTGCTCATGCGTGTGTGGTGGGGCCGGGAGCGGGGCGGGTGACGTGCTCGGTCAGCGCGGTTGTGCCCTGCTGGATGAGCGCCAGGGCGCGCGGGAAGTCGCGAAGCTGCTCCGCGAGGAGGCCGAGCCCGGTGATGAGGGAGTGGGCGGGCACGTTGCGCGCTTCGAGGATTCCCGCTGTCCACGTCAGAAAGCTGCTGAATATCTCCGCATCGTTGACGTAGAGGGCGGTGGCGAGGAAGTCGACTATGTGGGCGAGGTCCTCGGCGGTGTGCTCGCGCTGGGCATCCGTGTAGGAGCGCATCGCGGGGAAGCGGTTCTCGAGGTCGACGAGGGTCTGCTTGACCAGCTGGGAACGCGTCCGGACGACCAGGGTGTATTCCTGGTCGGCCAGGTGCGGCAGGTCGTCGACGACCTGACGGACGGCGGTCGCGCGGGGCCGGGAGATGCCCGCTTCCAGAGCGGTGGCCGCGCCCCGGGCGTCGGCCGCCCACTGATCGGTGCCCAGACAGCGGGCGTAGCGGCCGTCGAAGCCGAAGGCGCGCCCACCGGCCATGACAGGTACGCCTATGGCCTGGCAGGCGGTGATGGCCGCATGGGCGGCGGGCAAACGGGTTGAGATCGATCCCGACAACAGGACCGCGTCCGCGTTGGTCTGGTGCAGGTGAGCGATCAGGTGCGGGCTGGGTGTCTGGGCGCCCAGATAGTCGACCTGCCAGCCACGCAACCGCAGCGTCTCGCCGAGCAGCCGGGCAGGAAAGGTGTGCCACTCGCCGTCCACGCAGCTCACCGTCACCCGGCCGCGCCGCGAAGCGGCGCGCGGGCGATCGGGGCTGCGGTGGGAAAGGACGGCCATGGCGCGTTCGTTGATGGCGGTGGCCGCGTGCTCCTGGGCGACGGTGATGCGGTCGGCGGCCCACTCGGTGCCGACCTTCTCCTGGACCAGGGCGATGACGTCGAGGAGGAGAGCCTCGTCGCCGAGGCCGTCTGCCCGCGCGTCGCGCAGGACCTCGACGGCGAGGTACTCATCCCCTTCGGCCACCGCCTCCCACAGCAGGTCCTGCACCTTCGCCGGTATCACCCGTTAGTCCCTTCGCTTGTGCCGGCACGCCCGTCGACCACGGACAGGGTGCCTGTCCTGGGCGCACTGATCGCGACGACGGCCATGTCGTCGTGCCGGCCCGCTCCCAGCCACTGAGCGGCCAGCATCTGAACCCGTTCCACCACCGCTTCAGCGGGCATCCCCGCGCACCCGGCCAGAGCCCGCCTCAGTCGCTGCTCTTCGAACAGTTCATCGCCCAGCGGGCCGCCGCGGGCCTCGGTGATGCCGTCGGTGTACAGCAGGCACGTCTCGCCCGGGTTCAGCACCGCCGTCACAGTCCGGGCGGACACGTGCGGCAGGGCACCGACCAATGTGCCCCGAGTGGGTACCTCTTCCACGGTCCCGTCGGCGCGGACGATGAGCGGCGGCAGATGCCCGGCGCTGGTCAGCCGCAGATGAGCCTTGCCTGCGCGGCGGCGTACCGAGGCCAGGACGAGTGTGGCGAAGCGGGTGTGGTGGGAGGTGAGCAGGGCGCCGTTGAGCAGGTCGAGGAGGCGCTGGTGGTCGTCGGCCAGGGGGAGCAGGGCGTGCAGGGTGTTGCGGATCTTGCCGGTCAGCACGGCTGCGTCCAGGCCCTTTCCCGCGACGTCGCCGAGAACGACGACGGTCTCCTCGGAGGGAGCGCTGCCGGGGTGGACGTCGTAGAAATCACCGCCTACCCGTTCATGGTCCTTGGCCGCACGATAGCTGCCGGCGTAGTCGACGCCGTGCACCCGGCTCAGGCTGGGCGGCAGCAGCTCCTGCATCAACGTCGTGGTGATGACGGCCTGTTCGGCGTAGAGGCGGGCGGCCGACAATGCGGCGCCGGCCCGGGCGGCGAAGAGCCGGGCGAAGACCTCCTCGCCTTCGGTGAACACCTGCTCGGTGCTGGAGCGCAGGAGGATGAGGACGCCGGCGGGCACGCCGTGTCCGGGCAGAGGGGCGACGATCACGGAGCCGACCGGCCCGGCGAATCCCTCCGGGATGACCCAGTCGGGAATCGCGCGGGGGTCTATCCAACGGGCGGGCACCGGGGGGAAGCCCTGCAGGGCCTCGGTCAGGCCGGGCACGCTGCTCGGGTCGATCTGGTGAGTGGTCTGGGTGACCGGTCCGCCCCGGCGGGCGTAGGTGAGGGGGTAACGCCGCCCCTGGGCGGGAGCCACGAGGACGGCGGCCTCGGAGAGATGTTCCGCGGCCATGGAAGCGGCCACCTCCATGCAGCGTGGCACGTTCAATGTCGACAGCAGCGTCGACGAGGCCTCGGAGAGAATCGCGGATCGTTCCTGCGCACCTCGCAGGGCGGTTTCGGCCAGGCGGCGATCCGTGTAGTCGACCAGCCACCACACCACGTCACCGTCGGTGGAGGCGGTGGGATGCGCTTCGAAGAAGCGATCGCCGATGTGCCCGGCCAGAGGGCCGGCGTCGCCGTCGCGCAGTCCGTCGACGACGCACTGGTGTGCGTCGGTCAGCCAGGAAGGTGCTGCCTCGCGCAGCGCAGCGCCGTGTATCGCGTCTGGAAGGAGGGCCGAGGCGGCCTCGTTGAGGTGTACGAGGCCGCCATGTTGGTCGATGACCAGCACGGGATAGGGGGCATTACCCCACGTGGCACCGACTTTGTCGTCGGCGCTGCGCGGGCGGGCGGGCGAACCGCGGGAAGCACTCACAAGCGGAGGCACGCATCGTGCGTACCTCACCACCTTCCTCTTCCGGAAAATAGATGTCGTCCGGCAACCGTCCCGTACTCACCCCACCGATGCAAGCCGCCCCGAGAACCCTCATAGGGCCATCACATCTGGCGCACAAACTTAGCGTTACGGCCAACACCGGAACAGTGGGCGCAGCAGGGGCATTCCGAAGCCAACCTGGTCACCCATACCAGCGGACCATCGCTGAGATGTTCGCTTCGGCGAGGTGGAGGACCTTTGTGCTGCACGTCACTGCACGCACAGGCGACCACGTCACCGCGCGGCTGTCGGAAGACGTCGACCTCTGTTCGACACCCGGGCTGCGGGCAGTGGGCGACCGCATCATCGATGAGGGCTGTCGGCACCACACCCTGGACGCGCACGACACCCACCGTATGGACGACACCGGCATCACCCTGCTCATCACCTGGTACTCACGCCTGGAACCGCACGGCGGCACGCTGAGGGTGATTGAAGTCCAAGCCCCGTCCGCACTCTGCTCCTGCGGCTCGGCCTGGACACAGTCATGACCGTCACACCCCGCACCGCCACTCCGGGCCACCCCGGCGGCGGCTGACGACGCCAGCTCATCCAGCCGACGGCCGCATGAGGCCCGACTCCGCAACCAGACTGCGGGCGTCGGCACGATCGGTCTGATCAAGGCCATCGACCGGTTCGAGCTGACCCGAGAGGGTCGAGTTCACCTCGTTCGCCGTCCCCTGCCTCGTGGGCGAGATCAAGCGGATCTTCCGCGACACCACCTGGGCCGTGCATGTGCCGCGCCGACTGCAGGAGGCCCGCGTCCAACTCGCCCGCGCCGGTGAAGTGCTGCGGGCGGAGTATCTGGTGCATCTGCACTTCGAGTGCGTCGGCTACGCCGACGGGCCTGCCCGGCTGCCTGCGGCGCGGCCGGGCGACCTGGGTCGCGATGCCGCGAAGCTATGCGGGCTGTGGTGCGTGGGATAGGAGCGGGCCGGCGGGCAGTTCACGCAAAATCTGCGCGCAAGGGCGTCGGTGAGAGTCTGGGAGCTCCTCGGACGCGACGGCCCGAGGAGCCCTGGGGCTGTGTTCTCAACCCCATTGCAGGGTGGGTAACCGAGCGATGGGAGTTCATGCGCGGCTACAGGCTCGTCTGCCCGGGGTTCCGGCACCAGGGTGCAAGCGACGGCGGCACGGTCGTCGCCACACCGTGCCGCCTGGATTCGCTTGCGTACATGGGCGGGCGGCTGCTCAGCCGGTTCGGCCTGGGCCAGGGGGCCAAGCGGCGCGAGGCGGCCCGGGTCGAGAGTCGGCAGGCGGCGCACCGCGCGGTCCGCGCCTACTTCGCCGATGTCGGTGCCCGGGTGATCTACCACGGGGAGCGGCGCATCACGCCGCGATCCTGGATGCGGCTCGCCCTTGGTCGCGGAGGCGCTGTCCGCGCGGCGGATCTCGGCGGACGCGGCCCGGGACTCAGGTCTCCTCCGGTGCGCGGCCGGGGCGCTGTCGGATAGCCGCGAACCGGCCGCCGTCCTGGACGCCCTTACCTACTCGGGTAACACCGCGAACCTTGGCCCGGCCGCCAAGAAAGCGTCCAGCGTCCGGTTCTCCTATTCGGCGTGCTCATCGCACTCGGCTAATGAGGCGTGCAGGCTCCAACAGTGAGTCTTTGTAAGCGCTGGTCGTCGTCGGGCGAGTAGCGTCGATTCCCTCCTCGGTTTATCGGTCGAACCGGCTGAGATAGCCTGGGAACATGATGGAGGTGAGCCGAGGTAGAGTCGCTTTCGCCGACGCCGGTCGTCATCGGGCAGCGGCGTCGCCATGATCTGGGAAATGCTGGTCCTGGGTTTCGTACTCAGTCTCGACAATTTCCGAGTATCGATCGCGCTCGGTATGGTCCCATTCGGGTTGAAGCGCGCGATGCAGGTCGCGCTGACCTTCGGACTATGGGACGCCGTCATGCCCTTGGTCGGGCTGTTGATCGGTCACCAGATCGGGGAATCCGTAGGGGACGTCGCCGATGTGGTGGGCGCGGCCGCGCTCGGCGGGTACGGTCTCTACCTCGTCATCTCGTCCCTTCGGAACCCGGAGCCGGAGGAGTTGGACCACCCGTGGGCGTTGTTCGGCATTCCGTTGACGCTGAGCCTGGACAATTTGTTCGCCGGGGCGAGCCTGGGAGTTCTTGGTCTCTCGCCGTGGTTCTCGGCCGCCACCTTCGGCACGATGACGGCAGTGTTGTCGCTGGTCGGTCTGCAGCTCGGGCGGGCCGCGGCGCGCCTCATCCGGATCCGCTCGGACCTGCTGAGCGGAGTCACCTTGATCATCGCCGCTGCGGCGCTGCCGTTGTGGTTCGGCAACTGACCCGCTCCGCCGCGAGGCGGCAGGCCTGCGGGCAAGGGGGGCAACGGAAGGTCGCCGACTTGCGAGTCAGCGTCAGCGCCCTCGATCGCCTTGCCGACCATGTGGACGGGTGACAGATGGCAGGCCGGGTCGGTGCGGGCGGGGGATCAGCGGAGGATCGTCGGCCCGCGAGTCGGCGTTGGCGGCCTCGACCGCCCGGACGACGATGTCGTGGTCGGGTGACAGGTAGCAGACCGGGTCGGTGCGGGCGGCGTCACCGGTGAGCAGGAACGCCTGGCAGCGGCACCCACCGAAGTCCAACTCCCGCCGGTAGCAGCTCCGGCAGGGCTCCGGCATCCAGTCGGTCCCCCGGAACGCGGTCATTATCGGGGACTCGGCCCAGATCCGCTCCAGCGGGTCGTCCCGCACGCTGGCCCGCGGCAGCGGCAGGGGCTGGGCGGCCGGACAGGGCAGGACGTCGCCGTTCGGCGTTACGGTCAGTTGCCGGGAGGCCCAGCCGCCCATGCAGGGCTTGGGGAAGCGGCTGTAGTAGTCGGGGATGACGTAGATGACGTCCATGCGGTCCCGCAGCCGCTCGCGTGCCGCCCGCACGACGACTTCGGCCGCCTCGAGCTGGGCCCGGCTCGGCAGCAGCGCGTCACGGTTTCGCCAGGCCCATCCGTAGTACTGGGTGTTGGCCAGCTCCAGCCGGTCGGCGCCCACCTCCTCGGCCAGTCGGAGCACGTCGGCGACGCGGTCGATGTTGTGCCGGTGCAGCACCACGTTCATGGTGAGCGGCCAGCCCAGTTCTTTGACGATGCCCATCGCCTCGATCTTGCGTTGGAAGGAGGGGGTGCCGGCGATCCGGTCGGATACGGTCGGCTCGTCGGCCTGGATGCTGATCTGCACGTGGTCCAGGCCGGCGGCCCGTAGCTCCTCGGCCCTCGATCGCGAGAGCCCGAGGGCGCTGGTCACGAGGTTGGTGTAGAGGCCCTGGTCGTGGGCGTGCGCCACGATCTCCACGAGGTCGCGTCGCAGCAGTGGTTCCCCTCCCGACAGGTGGCACTGGAGGACGCCCAGGTCGTTTGCCTCGGTCAGCACGCGCCGCCACTCGTCGGTGGTCAGCTCGTCCTGGTAACCGGCCATGTTCAGCGGGTTGGAGCAGTACGGGCAGGCAAGCGGGCACCGGTAGGTGAGCTCGGCGAGCAATCCGAACGGGCTATCCATCGGTGAGCTCCAGCCAGCGCCGGGAGACGAGCCGGGTCAAGAACTGTCGCACCTCGTCCTCGGAGACGGTCTCATAGCGCGCGCCCAGCTCGGTGACGATCTCGGCCACGGTGTGCCGCCCGTCGCACAACTCGATGACAGCCGCGCCGCTGCCGTTCAGTACCACCACCGTCTCGGGGTGCAGCAGAATCCGGCGCCTCCTGGTCCGGCAGAAGGTCAGCCGGACGTGGCGCGCCAACCGGGGCCGGTCAACGGCCGATACTCCGACGGCGGGTCGGCTACTGGTACCGGTCTGGGTCGTTCCGGTGTGGGTCGGGTCCATGGTCACTCCGGGTAGGCCTGGTCGATGGCGTCCATCAGGCTCCACAGGACGTCGCACTTGAACGACAGCGCGTCGACGGCACGCGCCTGGGACTCGGCGGAGAGGCAGTGCGCGGTGACCACCTGGAGGGCGTGTTCACAGTCGCGGGGGGCCTGCTCCAGGCGGGAGCGGAAGTAGGCAAGGCCCTCGGGGTCGATCCACGGGTACCAGCGTTCGAATGCCTGCAGCCGCGCCGCCATCAGGTCGGGCGCGAACAGCTCCGTGAGCGAGGACGCCACTGCCTCTACCCACGGGCGGGTCCGGGTGAAGTTCACGTAGGCGTCGACGGCGAACCGCGCAGCGGGTACCAGGTGCCGGTGGTCGCGGACCTCCTCGCGGGTCAGCCCCGTGGCCTCGCCGAGTCGGAGCCATGCCTCGATGCCGCCCTCGCCGTCGGCGGTACCGTCGTGGTCGATGATCCGTCGGATCCAGCGGCGGCGGACATCGAGGTCGGGGCAGTTGGAGAGGATCGCGGCGTCTTTGCGGGGGATGTTCTCCTGGTAGTAGAAGCGGTTGGCGACCCAGCCACGGATCTGCCGGCGGCTGAGCCTGCCGGCGTTCATCCGGACGTGGAACGGGTGCTGGTCGTGGTATTGCCGCGAGTGGGCCCGCAGCGTCTCGACGAAGTCGTCGGCGCCGGTTCGCGTGGTTGTTGTCGTCACGGCTCTACACCTGGACCTCGAGGCCGTCCATGGCCACTTCCATGCCGCTCTCCTCCACGGTACGCCGTTCGGGTGTGTCCTCCAGGAGGATGGGGTTGGTGTTGTTCATGTGCACGAAGATCGTCCGTCCCGCGCCCAGCGAGGGGAGTTGCGCCAGGCTGCCGTTCGGGCCGTCCATGGGCAGGTGGCCCATCTCCCGGGACGTCTTGCCGGACAGGCCGAGTCGGACGAGTTCGTTGTCGCGCCAGCAGGTCCCGTCGATCAACAGGCATGTGCAGTCCTCGATCTCCACACGCAGCGCCGGCGTCAGCGATTGCACTCCGGGCAGGTACACCAGCGTTCCCCCGCTGCTCTGGTCGGTCAGCCGGTAGCCCACGACGCGACCATGGTCGACCCCGGCTCCGAACCGGGCGCGTTTGGTGGTGGGTACGTCGAAAACCCGGCAGGACAGCCCGTCCGCCAAGGCGAGGTCGGCGCCGGGGGTCGCTGCACGCCACTCGACCGGGCAGTAGCGCTCGAGCGTGCGCAGAATTCCCGAGCCGTCACGCAGTGTCTTGCGCGTGGCCGGTGTGGTGTACAGCCGCAGGGCGCGGGCCTCGCGCAACAAAAGCAGGCCGAGCGTGTGGTCCAGCTCGGCGTCGGTGAGCAGCGCCGCCTCCAGCGGCGTTGTCCGGTCGCCGCGCGGGTGCAGGGCGGGGAAGGCCTCGATCTGGGTGCGGACGTCGGGTGAGGCGTTGATGAGGAACCACCGGCGCCGGTCGGCGCTGACCGCGACCGACGACTGGGTGCGCGCGAGGCCGGCCCGGGAGCGGACCGCGGCGCACACCGGGCAGCTGCAGTTCCATTGCGGGGAGCCGCCGCCCGCTGCCGAGCCCAGTACGCGCAGCAACACGCCAGCACTCCGTTCGCCGAAGATCCGGGTCCGTGGCCGGCACGGCCGTCCGCGGCCGTGCCGGGCTGTCCGGGGGCGCCGGACCAGGTCAGGCGCCGCCCCGGATCCGCTACTCCTCCAACCGATCGAGGTACATGGTCACCTCGGCCGCGACGGCGATCTCGTCGAACTCGGGCGTCTCCCACGCGGCGAGTTGAGATTCCGTCTCGGCGGTCTCCCACACGGTGAGCTGAGATTCCATGGATTCACCTCCTCTCTGCCCGGACTGCGGCAGGCTCCGGTCATGCGCTACGACGATTCAGGGAGGGCGAAGACGAGCAGGGCGCTTCCGTGCCCCGCGCCGAGCATGCCGGGGAGGAATCCCTCGGCCCAACCGCCCCAACCGACCGGCACGGCGATGTACTGCCTGTCGTCCACCATGTAGGTGCTCGGGCTGCTGTGGTGGCCGCTTCCGCACTGGAACTGCCACAACAGCTCGCCGGTGCGGGCGTCGAGCGCGTTGAACTCCCCGGAGGCTTCACCGGCGAACACCAGGTCGCCGCCGGTGGCCAGCACCGAGGCGCACATCGGGAGTTCGTTGCGCCAGCGCCACTTCTCCTCACCGCCTGCGTCGAACGCGCTGATGGACCCTGCCATGTCCTCGATGTCCACCTGAACGCCCGCACCCCAGTACGGAATGCTCTCCTTGAACTCCCGGCGTCGCCGCGTGGCCGTGGCGCCGGTGTCCTGGACCGGGACGTAGAAGAGCTGGGTCTTCGGGCTGTAGGCCGCATGGGTCCATTCCTTGGCGCCGGCCGGACCGGGGTAGAAGTGGACCGGTTCTCCCTCCTTGTCCGGGTACAGCTTGGCCGTCACCTGGCCGTCCCTCGTGATCGCCCCCCAGGTGATCCGGTCCACGAACGGGGTGATCTGTACTCTCTCGCCGTTCGTCCGATCGAGTACGAAGAAGTAGCCGTTCTTGTCGAAGTGCCCGAGCAGTTTGCGCCCGTCGTGCTCGAACAGGATGCACTCGGCGATGCTGTCGTAGTCCCACAAGTCGTGCGGAGTGCACTGGTAGTGCCAGCGGATCTGACCGCTGTCCACGTCGACGGCGATGATGCTGTCCGTGAAGAGGTTGTCGCCCTCGCGGACACCTCCGTCGAAGTCGGGCGCCGGGTTGCCGGTGCCGACGTACAGGAGGTTCGTCTCCGGGTCGAAGGTGCCGGTGACCCAGCAGTTCGCCCCGCCCCGTGCCCAGGCCTCGCCGTCGGCGGGCCAGGTCTCCGAGCCGGGTTCCCCGGGCTTCGGCACGGTGTAGCTGCGCCATTGGTGCTCGCCGGTCTCGAGGTCGAACGCGTCGAGGTGGCCGCGCACGCCGAACTCACCGCCAGAACTTCCCACGATGACCATGTTCTTCACGATCAGCGGGGCGACCGTGGCGCTCTCCCCGGCTCGGACGTCTCCGTAGGTCTTGTCCCAGACCCGCTTGCCGGTGGTGGCGTCGAGCGCGAGCACACGGGCGTTCGCCGTGACGAAGAAGACCTTCCCCTGAGCCACGGCGACCCCGCGGTTCACGTTCCCGCAGCACAAGGACACGTCGAAGGGGACCGCATGCTTGTACCGCCAGATCTCCACACCCGTCTTCGCGTCAAGGGCCCAGACCCAGCCGTCCCAGCCGGAGAGGAACATGACCCCGTCGACGACGATCGGGGTTGCCTCGAACGAATAGGTCGACGCGCCCGCGATCAGGCCGGTCGTGCCGGCCTGGAAGACCCAAGCGGGGACCATGCGCTTGACGTTCTCCGTGTTGATCTGATCCAGCGGGCTGTACCGCTGCCCGTTGTAGGCGCCGTAGTAGGTAAGCCAGTTCTGGGGTTCCTCGCGGGCGTTGAGTATGCGTTCGTAGTCGACGCCGGCCACTACCGGCGGCGCGACCTCCCCGCCCGCGACTTTGCCGCTCAGGGCTCCCTGATCGACAGCCTCACCTGCGTCGACGTAGTCGGCGTAGTCGACGGTCATTTCCTCCACCTCCTACTTGTTCCTACGGCCGCGGCTGTTCGGGACGGTCGAGGCGAGCCTCTGGCGGAGCGTCCCCCAGGACGACGATGGCCCCGGTCAGCCCCCGCCCCTCGTCGTTGCCGGTGGGCGAGGCGTACCAGTAGTAGCCCGGCCCGTCGAGGTTGAGGTGCGCGTGTCCGTGCGAATGGTTCACCAACCAGATGAACTTCCGGTCGCCATTGCTCGGCAGGAGCGCGCAGTGCGTGTTCTGGTCGTCGTTGACGAGCTCCAGCTCGATATCGCCTCCGTGAGGCATGACCAGAATGGAGGGATCAAAGGTCAGCTCATCCGGGTGGATGCGAATGGTGGCCTCCATGTGGCCATCCGATTTCTCGGTGGCCTGCCCGATGCTTCCGGTTCCCAGCACTTGCCCCAGCGCTGCTTTGTTCTGCGCGGCCAACCCGATCTTGTCCAGCAGGTCGGCTCGCTCCTGCGCGTTCGTCATAAGGGCTTCACTCCCCTCATCCCGAATCTCTGCGTCCAATTCGCATAAGTCGCGCTGACGGAGTCACCTCGCTGACCGGGCGTAATCACTCGGCAGGAATATTCCCTCCGAATTGCAAGCCCGCTACGCCGAATGAATCGGACCGAGAAGGGTGGGAAATTTGTACTCAAAAAGTACGCTACGCCGGATGAATAACACCGACAAGGGTGAGCGCCAGTTCGGGCGACTCGTGCCGCTCGTCCGCGACCAGCTACCGTTCGCACCCGAATAGCCGCCGTTGGGAGGAGCCGACCACACTGCACCGCGTCGCGCCGGGGCCGGCCGCAGACTCACACAGCCGTCGCCGATCAACACGCGTTGACCGGTCTCCAAGGCTCTCCTGGTGTCTCGACCTCGATGGAGGATCATACGAGGTCGTACCGATCAAGGTTCATGACCTTGTCCCATGCGGCGATGAAGTCCCGCACGAACTTCTCCCGTGCATCGTCGCTCGCATAGACCTCCGCGACAGCGCGCAGCTCGGAATTCGAGCCGAAGACGAGGTCGACCCGGCTAGCGGCCCACTTGACCTCGCCGGTGGCGCGGTCGCGCCCCTCGAAGGTTTCTCCGGTCGCGGATGTCTGCTGCCATTCCGTGCCCGTGTCGAGCAGATTCACGAAGAAGTCGTTGGTGAGCGACCCGGGCACAGAGGTGAAGACACCCAGCGGCGACCCCTGATAATTGGCGCCCAGTACCCGCAGGCCACCCACAAGGACGGTCATCTGGGGCACGCTCAGGTTCAGCAGGTCCGCGCGGTCGACCAGCAGGTGCTCCGACGGCAGCCGGTTGCCCTTGCCCCGGTAGTTGCGGAACCCGTCCGCTTTCGGTTCGAGCGGGGCGAAGGACTCCGCATCGGTCCACTCCTGCGTGGCGTCCGTGCGTCCCGGGATGAACGGGACCTGAACGTCGTAGCCGGCGGTCTTGGCTGCATGTTCCACGGCGGCGGCTCCGCCGAGCACGATGAGGTCGGCCAGCGAGACCTTCTTGTCCCCGGTCTGGGAGCTGTTGAAGGACTCCTGAATCCCCTCCAGGGTGCGCAGCACCTGTGCCAGCGTGTCGGGGTCATTGACCTCCCAGCTGCGCTGCGGCTCGAGGCGGATGCGCGCGCCGTTCACCCCGCCACGCTTGTCGCTGACGCGGAACGTCGAGGCCGACGCCCACGCGGTCGAAACGAGCTGGGAGACCGACAGCCCGGAGGCGAGTACGCGGCCCTTGAGCGTGGCGATGTCCGCCGCCCCGACGAGTTCGTGGTCGACCACGGGGACCGGGTCCTGCCAGCGCAGCGTCTCCCGGGGGACCAGCGGTCCGAGGTAGCGCTGGATCGGGCCCATGTCGAGGTGCGTCAGCTTGAACCACACCCGGGCGAACGCATCCGCGAGCTGGTCCGGGTTCTCCAGGAAGCGCCGAGAGATCGGCTCGTAGACCGGGTCCGATCGCAGCGCGAGGTCCGTCGTCAGAATCGTCGGGGCGTGTGCCGTCGACGGGTCGTGGGCGTCCGGCACGGTGCCGGCCCCGCCGCCGTCTCTCGGGATCCACTGCCACAGACCGGCGGGGCTCAGCTCCAGGTCCCACTCGTAGCCGAACAGGGTCTCGAAGAAGCTGTTGTCCCATCTCGTCGGGGTGGGTGTCCACGTACCCTCAAGCCCGCTGGAGATGGCGTCCCTGCCCGTTCCGGTGCGGTAGCTGCTCTTCCAGCCCAGGCCCTGCTCCTCAAGGGGGGCGCCCTCGGGTTCGGGGCCGAGGTAGGCGTCCGGGTCGGCCGCGCCGTGGGTCTTGCCGAACGTATGGCCGCCCGCGATCAGCGCGACGGTCTCCTCGTCGTTCATCCCCATGCGCCGGAACGTCTCACGGATGTCCCGGGCCGCGGTGAGCGGGTCCGGGACGGTGTTCGGTCCCTCCGGGTTGACGTAGATGAGGCCCATCTGGACCGCGGCGAGAGGGTTCTCCAGCTCCCGGACGCCGCCGTGGCGTTCGTCTCCGAGCCAGGCGCGTTCGGGACCCCAGAAGATCCCCTCGTCGGGCCCCCAGACCTCCGCCCGGCCACCGGCGAAGCCGAAGGTCCTGAAGCCCATCGTCTCCAGGGCACGGTTGCCTGCGAAGATCATCAGGTCAGCCCACGAAATCTTGCGGCCGTACTTCTTCTTTATGGGCCAGAGCAGTCGGCGCGCCTTGTCGAGGTTGCGATTGTCCGGCCAGCTGTTCAGCGGCGCGAAACGCTGCATACCGGTGCTCGCGCCACCTCGGCCGTCGTCGATGCGGTACGTCCCGGCGCAATGCCACACCATGCGGATCACGAGCGGCCCGTAGTGGCCGAAGTCGGCCGGCCACCACTCCTGCGACGTCGTCAGCGCCTCGTCGACGTCCCGCGCCAGGGCGTCGAGGTCGAGGGTCCGGAACTCCGCGGCGTAGTCGAAGTCCTCGCCCATGGGGTCGGCCATGGCGGGGTGTTTCCGGAGAATCGTCAGGTCGAGCTGGTTCGGCCACCAGTCGCGGTTGCTCGCACCCCCGATCGGACGACTGCGGTGCTCGGCCGAGACGGAGAGGCCGAGGCCGCCCGCGCTCCCAGGGTTCATCTCGCCGCTCACTGCATCCGGACTGTCAGACACGGGAACTTCCTTCCGGGCCGATAGGCCGTGCCGCGGCCTACTCAGATGTCCAGCGCGCGACGCACGGCCGGCGCGTTCCGCCGGGAGACCGGCACCCTCTCGTTCACCTGGCCGTCCATGATCAGAATCAGGTCGCCCTTGAGCCCCCGCTCGATCTCCCGGACGCGGCCGAGGTTGACCACATACCGGCGGTGCACCCGCAGGAAGCCGAAATCCGCCAGCTCATTGTCGAGCTTGTCCAGGCTCAGAGAGGCGGCTCGCAATCGCCCCTGTTCGGTGGAGAGCCACACGTCGTTTCCCATCGATTCAGCGAAGGAGACTTCCGGCAGCCGCAGCAGCACCATCCGGTTGCCGCGTATCGCGATCAGTCGGCGCGGCTGCACCGACGGGTGCGTGGAACCCTCCGCCTGGGGCAACTGTGCCCCGTCGGAGGCACCGAACGAGACCAGGTTCCCGATGGGGTGTCCGGACGAGAAGACGGGTCGGAAACTGATCGATGTCGGCTCGTCGGCGAGATGGGCAAATATCTGCGTCGAGCCGACCCAGTCAGGGTTGTGAGCCGCCTGGCCGGCGGCATACCGGGCGGCCGCGATCAATTCTGGCAGCCCGGGGTTCCATCGCAGTGTGGGGTCGACCGCCGGGGTACATGCCGGGACGCCCAGGAGCACGCTTGCCATGTCGTCGGCGATCACCACCTTGCCCCCGGTGTCCAGCGCGGCGAGCGCCGCACTGGAGCGTCCCCTGGCCTGGTTGTAGGCAGCGACCAGCTCGGCGCCGCTACCCCTGGCGCGCCTCTTCAGCGGGCGCTGGGTCATGGTGACCGCCTTCGCCAGCCAGCTTTCCGCGGACGCAGGAAGCTCGCTGCGCCAGCAGCAGATGTTCAGGACCGCGATCGGTTCCGTGGTCACCACGTCACGCACCGCGATGCCCGCGCAGAACCAGTCGTGGAACGCCCGGCACCAGTGCTCCGCACCCCGGATCGCTACCGGGCCGTGCGCCTCGAGCGCCGTACCCATGCCGTTCGTACCGACCGCGCACTCGGACCAGCAGAACCAGGGCGCCAGATTGCAGGCGCCGGCTCTGGCGAGCGTGGCTTGATCACCCCACTCGGCCAGTATGCGGCCGGCGGCGTCAGTGACGGTGACGACGCAACCGAGGTTGCCCACTTCATGCGCCACGGAGGCGGCACGGAAACCCAGCTCAGCGAACACGACATCGTGCTCGGGGGTATGGTCGAACTCCGGGACGGCTACCGGAGCCTCTGTGAGGTGAGGATCGACCCGGTACCGCTCTCGGCAGCGGTGCCAGGAGATCGCCACTAGAGGCCGGACAGCCGGGATGTGATCCTCGCCCTGCACGAACCGCTCCCACGCCGCGAGCACGCTGCCGCCGCCGGGGTCCGCCGACGTGGTCTCAAGCCGATGTACGTTCCTCATGGTTCAGAACCGCCTCTGGTCCATCCCCAACGCCCGACGACGTGCGCGCGGTCCGCGCCTCTCCGCTGCCGGGCCTCCAACTGACTGGGCGCTGCGCCGGGCGCGCCCTACTGCTTCGTTACTCGTTCCAGGCTGTCACAGACCTGCACCTCCCACCCTAGGTACGGTTGTCGGGCCGCGCACGTCCCCTCCGGGCCGCGCGTGCGCACTCAACCCCGTGCGAACCGACCGTGGGTGCTCGGCATCGTCCCGGAGCTGCGGTGGTACGTCGAAGAGGACGGCTGGAGCCTTCTGGCGACCATGATCCGGCTGGCTGAGGTACCTGCGCCGGCTTTCGAGCCGAAGATGACGCCGCACCGGCTGCGAAGCTATGTGGACGACCCGGCGGATCTATCCTGGCTGCGGTGCTTGCCGACGATCAGGTCGGCCTCGCCCGCGCGAGGGGATTCCTTTTCGTACTGGTGAATCACCACGTCTGCGTCCTGCTCCAGCGAGCCGGACTCGCGCAGGTCGGAGACCTGCGGCCCCTTGTCGGTGCGCTGTTCTGGTCCTCGGTGGACCTGCGAGAGGACGATGACCGGGATCTCCAGTTCCTTGGCCATCAGCTTGAGCTGGCGGGAGATGCCGGAGACCTCCTGCTGGCGGGACTCGGGGCGGCGGCCGCCGCCGTACTGGAGGAGCTGGAGGTAGTCGATGACAACCGGGCCGAGGTGGCCGCGCTGCTTGAGCCGACTGGAGCAGGTTGCCGGCGTCGATCCTGGCTTTGGTTTTGGCCATGCGGGTCCAGGCCGCGTCGTCGAGGTCGCCGGAGCGGATGTGGTGAGGGCGACGGGGCCCTCGACGGAGAGCAGCCGCATGTGGAGCTCCTTGCAGCTCATCCCCAGGGAAAAGAGCCCGCTGGTGAGCTGGTGCTTGAGGCTCGCGGCGCGGGCGATGTCCAGGCCGAGGGCGAGGTCGTCGAGATCGGTACAGCCGGTCGGCACGCCGGTCAGCTCGCCCTTCTTGCACTTGCCGGCGGTTTCGATGTCATCGAGAGTGCCGTCGCCGCGGTGGCGGACCACGCCGTACAGGCACTCCTGGGCACGCTCGACCAGTTCGTCGGTGTCGCGTCGCGGGCGTAGCCGCTGGCGGCGATGGCCGTCCCGGCGGCGACGCGGTTCCGGGCGACGGCGGCGTAGACGATCTCGGCGCAGTGCTCGGCGGCCGCAGCGGTGGGCACCTGCTGGAGGAGCGAGTGCAGGTAGGCCGCACCGCCGATCTTCTTCAGCTCTCCGGTCCTGGTCAGGTGTGCCGCGACCGTGATCGCGTCGGGCTCGCCCTTGTGGTGGATGTCGAGGATCGCTCGGTGCACGGTCCAGTGCGCCGGCTTGTAGAAGTCCTGGCCCCGCAGGATGTCAGCGACGTCGCCGATGGCGTCCTTCGACAACAGCATGCCGCCGAGGACGGACTGCTCGGCCTCCCGGTCCTGGGGCGGGATGCGGCTCGAAGTCGCCCGGGTCGATGTCTCTTCGGCTCGGGCCGGTGTCCTCGCCGGATGCAAGGGGGGAGGGGAGGGCTACGAGGCCGGCCGTCCTGGCCGGTCGAAGCCCAGTTGGGGTTCAGTCCGCCGGGGGAGCGACCGTGACGAGCAGGGTGTGTGTCACCTCCTCGTGCAGGGCGCCGTCCAGGCCGAGGGACACGGACCCGTCCGCCGTGATCGCGAACTCCAGCCGCACCGAGCCTTCCTGGAGGTGGAAGGGATCGTCTCCGGTCCGCGCCGACGCGGTCACGCGGCGGATCATCGCGATCGCGTCGACCAGGACGGCGTCCACCGTGCCGTACCGCAGCTCGTGCTGTTGAGCCACGTCGGGAGGTACGAGGGTCATCTCGATGACATGGGTGTCCCGGCGGGACACCGTGCGCCCGATTCTGAGTTTCATGCCGATGAACGGGAGCCGGAAGGTCAGGGAACCGCCGGCCGTCGCAGTGGCGAGGGCGTGCAAGGTGAGCCGCACCGAGGTGACACGCAGATCCCGCCCGGCCGCGGTGGCCGACATGTTCGACTCCGTGACCGCCCGCTTGACGGCGGTCACCAGGTCCTCGACGGGCACGCCGTCGTCGGTCACGTTCACGCTTCCTCGCATCGGACGGGGGTGGGGACGACTCGGGCGGGACTGAGGACGGCAGAGGCGGCGGCGGGGACGGTGGCGGAGACCATCGCGGCGGGATCGCCGTAGACCGTGTACGCCAGCCAGGTGGGGTCGCTCTCGTCGTGCCCGGCGTGGGAGCGGGCTCGGTGCACCGCCGTGCCCAGCGGCTCACCCGCGGAGAGGGAGGCGTAGAAGGCTTCCGCGAACCGCTGGGCGCTGTCGCTGCGCACCGCCCACAGCGTGCCCACGAAGGCGCCGGCGCCCGCGCCCATGAACTGCTGCGCCCAGCCGAGTATCCGGGTGTACTGCGGGACGGCTCCGGCTGCCCGGCAGGCGTTGATGAAGATGAGCGGGCGGCCGCCCTGCAGGGCGCGGCGGGCGACGGCGCTGTTCAGGAGAGCGGGGACGAAGGGGCCGTCCGCGAGAAGGATCGACGAACCGCCGCCGGGGTCGAAGGTGTTGTGGCAGGTGAAGTGGAGGGGTCCCGTCGTGCCCGCGTCGATGACGGTGAGGACGTCGTCCAGCGTGTCGACGACGGTTCCGGTGCCGAGGATCCGGCGGATCGACTCGATCTCGCTGTCGCCGTTGACCGGAGCCCGTGCGGAGACGACGTAGTGCGGCTCACCGATCGGCAGCGTGGACGAGCGGGGCTGGCCCAGGCTGTTGCGCAGGACCGGGAACTGCTGGACCAGGAACCCCTCGTCACGGCCCGGCGCGACGGGGTAGAGAAGTTCCCACGGGAGGACGTCGTGTTCGGACGCGACGCTGAACGCCGTGATGTGGTCGCGCAATTGCCAGAACTGCTCCTTGATCGGGTCCGGCACCATCTCCGTCCACAGACCCACCCCCGTCTCCTTCATCCAGCGTCGGGCGTGGGCGCCGGAGTACTCCCCGCGGCCCGCCGCCAGTCTCTGCAGCATGGCGTACGTGCGCTCCGCGGCCGCTTCCGGGGCGGCGGTGAGGGCCTGTGCGAGGACGGCGCCGTAGATGCACCGGTCGGAGATGAGACGGAACGTGTACTGGTCGCCGACCCGGTCCACGAGCAGCGTGACCTCGCCGGGGTGGGCGCGCATCTCGCCCAGGTCGGCGGCGCTGGGCGGCTCCACCGCGTAGGGGCCGTCGCGCTCCACCGACACCTCCAGGCTGATCTCGGTGAGGAACGTCCCCCCGGCCCAGGCGCTGACCCGGACGCGGTGCAGGCCCGCTTCCCGGGTCAGGAACGCGAACCGCACCGGCGCCGGGGCACCGAAGGGCGGCACCAGCAGGGTGTGCTCCAGCGGGCCCTGGGGGGCCAGTCCGGCGGGCGCCCGCACGATGAGTGTCAACGGGGAGCCGTCGCGCGCCGGCCGGAACCCGGCCAGCGGGGCCGAGACCCCGCCATCGTCGTGGTCCGCCCCGAACGGCACCCGCACGACCAGGCTGACCGGTTCGGACAGCCCGGCGTGGGAGGGCATCTGGGCCGACAGGTGGTGCGTGGCCGTCGCGGGAGCGGTGTCGGGTTCCCGTACGGTCCCGGCCGGGGTCTCCTCGAACGCGGAGTCCGCGGGCGAGGCGTCGGCCACCATGCCGTCCCTCGAGGCGCTGACCGGACCGCCGTGAGTCGTCACCCTGTCCGAGGTGCCGCCAAGGGCGTGCTGCGCGAGAGCACCGCCCCAGCGGCGCCGATCGTCCGCGGCGTCAGCGCGCGTCCACAGTCGCACGGCCTCGGCCGTCCTGCCGGTCCGCGCGAGACGACCCGCCAGCACCCGCGTCGCCGTCACGTCGTCGGTGGCGGCCATCTCCCGCAACTGCCACTCCACACCGGCGTCCGGGGCCCCGGGCGCCGGAGCCGGCCGGGCGGCCAGGCGCGCGGCGGGGGAGGAGAGGACGCCGTCGTCGAGCGCGTCCGCCGCCGCCCACCAGCGGACGGCCTCCTCCTGCAGACCGAGACGGGCGAGGACGGCCGCGACCCGGCGGATGTGATCCACGGCCCTGTCCCGAGCGGGCCCGTCCAGCTCCCGTCGGGACACCTGCGTACGCCTGTTCTCGGGGGCGCGCCGCACCAGCGTCGCCACGGCCTCGGCGTCATGGCGGTCGGCCAGCCGCCGCAGCCGCGCCTCGGCCTCGTCCGCGCGCCCGGCGCGGTCGAGGACGGCGACGAGGTCCCACTCCCACGGCTCACCGGCCGCGACGCCCCGGGTCAGCCAGACGACCGCTTCGTCGAGCCGCTCGGCGTCGTCGCCCGCGCGCAGCCGCCCGACGAGGTCGCGCAGGGCATGGAGATCACCGGCTGCGGCCATGTGCCGGAGGCGGTCCTCCGCCTCGGCCGGCCGTCCGGCGCTGTCGAGGGCGGCGACGAGTTCTCGCTCGAGGTTGGCGCCCGCGTGCACGGCGAGCGTCAGCCAGTGGACGGCTTCGGCCGGCCGTTGGCCGCCGCTGTTGCGCACGAGGCGTTTCGCCAGGTTGCCCATGGCGGTCACGTCACCGCTCTCGGCCCGTCGGCGCAGCTGTCGTTCCAGTCTCCTGGCGCCCACGTGGTCCGCGAGTTGGTGCAGCGCGGTCTCGTCTCCGGCCGCGATCGCCTTCTCCCACCAGGCGACGGCCTCGTCGTGACGCCCGTCCTCGGCCAGCGCGGTGGCCAGCACCCGCATGGCGAAGGCGTCGCCCGCCGCGGCCAGCCGCCAGCGCCAGTCCTGTCCCTCTTGACCGGCCTTGCCGCCTGACACCCACCCTCACCCCGCGCCGCATCGTCCCAACGGTTGACGGGACATCACAGTAGGGCGGTCCCGGGCGAAGCACCGCCGATTCCCCCGGAAGGGCGTCGATCACCGGCGCATTGCGGTTCCGAGGGGACGGGTCGAGAAGGCGCGGCGGCCACGCAACCACGCGAACCGGCCACACGTCGACCATGCGGCTGCTGGAGGTGAACAGGTGGGTGGCCGCCCGCTTCAGCTCACTGCCGCTGAGCCTGGCCCCACTGCGGCGGTCGTGGACCCGCAATCCGTGAAGGCGGACGCCACCGTCACCCACCTCGCGGGGATACGACGCGGGCGCCAGGCGACACCGGCCGGGCTGT
This sequence comes from Streptomyces sp. 1222.5, assembly GCF_900105245.1. NCBI lineage: Bacteria > Bacillati > Actinomycetota > Actinomycetes > Kitasatosporales > Streptomycetaceae > Streptomyces > Streptomyces sp. 1222.5. Next base: position 8,623,926 of record NZ_FNSZ01000001.1, read on the forward strand.
GCACTGCGGCCGCGCTGCCCCTGAAGTGGAGGCGCCCCACGGCCGCGGCTCCCGCCGGTTTCGGGAGGCCACCGTGGTGAAGGCGGCTAGAACCCTGGACCCGGGTCGCCGCCGCTTTTGAGACATTCGTTCGCGGTATCGAGCCAGTCACCTGCCGGGTCGATGGCCTCCTCGCGCTCGATGCCGGAGTCCACCTTCCCGTCAGGCGGGCGGGCTTCGTCGGCGATGTCGCGGGCCCGCCGGCACGGATCCGCTGACGGGCCGGACAGCTCGGCGACAGCCCCACCGACGCCGAACGCCAGTGCGGCGGCTGCCGCCCCGGCCATCATCAGGCCCGCGCTCCGGTCTTGCAGGAGACGCGGCAAGTGGCGCTGCCAGCGGAAGTACGGGATGCGGTTCCGGCTGTTCACGGTGCTCCCTTCGGGTGGCAGGTGACGAAGGCGTGGAGACGGCCGAAACTGCCTGCCGGGTCCACGCTGCCAGCGTTGCACGGATAGTGACGACTTTTCACGTCGTTGTTCACGGCCTCCGGTGACGGCGCCGCCTGCGATCGAACACGCGCCCCGAGACGGTGAGGTGAGGCCGGAGCGGACGGCTCACTGCGAGGCGTCGCGCGAGGAAGCGGGTTCGGGCGCGAAGTGGCTCCTGGCCGCGCCGCAACTCGACGGCTACATCACCCGTGAGGCCCTCCAGCACGGCCACGGCCTCACCGGTGCTGCGCCCCGAGGCGACCTGCGGAGCCGGTCGGACCGTCGTCGGACGGTACATCGCCGGACGGCGGCTGACGGCCCCCGCCGGGCAGCTCGGCCAGGCAAGTCGCCCTCGCGGGTCCCGCGGGGCGCTGCTTCGACGGGTCGTTGCCGGACATCGGGTTCCCCTCGTCGTAGCTGGAGCGGGCCGACCACCCGGGACTGGTCGTGCTGAGTCGGGGAGCGTCGTGCGTCTGGTGTGCCCTGGTGGCGGGTCGAGGCACGGTGCGGCGGTCTGCGATGCGGGTGTGGCGATCGGACCCGGTTCCGTGGGGTGTTCGCCAATCGCGGCTCACGGTTTGAGGACGACCTTTCCGGCAACGGTGCCGGACTCGGCGAGCCGCAGAGCTTCTGCGACGCGGGTGAGCGGGAGTTCCGCGGCGATCTGGGCGGTGACCTCTCCGCGTCGGAGGGCGTCGAAGACCTCGGTGAGGTCCGCGCGGAGTTGGGCGCGGAACCGGTTCTTGGACAGAGCCCGGCCGGCCCAGACGTTGAAGAAGTAGGCGCTGCGGCGATTGGGCAGCGCGTTCCACAGCCACACCCGCAGGAGCAGCTTGAGGACGGGCCACTGCTTGGACCCCTCGTCGTCACGGGTGGAGGCGCTGCCGTAGGAGACGAGCGTGCCGCCGGGGGCGAGGAGGCTCCAGGAGTCGACGATGCCCCGGCCGCCCACATGGTCGAAGACGGCGTCCACGCCGCCGGGGGCGAGTGCCCGGATCCGTGCGGCGAGGTCGTCGCAGCGGTAGTCGACGGGGACGACGCCCCGTTCGCGTAGCGCGTCGTGGTGGCGTGCGGACGCCGTGCCGATCACGCGCGCTCCCGCCGCCTGGGCGAGCTGGACCAGGACCGAGCCGACGCCACCGTTGGCGCCGTGCACCACGACGGTGTGCCCCGCGCGGACGCGGGCCTTGCGGTGCAGCATCTGCCAGGCGGTGATGCCGTTGACGACGAGGGTCTCCGCCTCCGCGGCACCGATCCCGAAGGGCACCGGCACCGCGTCCGCCGCGTCCACGAGCACGTGGCTGGCCCAGCCGCCGACCTTGACCAGCGCGGCGATCCGGGTGCCGGCCAGGCCCGGATCGACTCCCTCGCCGGTCGCCAGCACCGTGCCGACGAGGTCGTACCCGGGCACGAAGGGGAAGGGCGGCTGGTCGTAGTAGCGGCCGCGCCGCATCTGCTGTTCGGCGAAGGAGACGCCGGTGGCCTCCACCCGGACGACGACCTGGCCCGGGCCCGCTGCGGGTACCGCTCCGTGCCGGATCTCCAGTCCCTCGGGCTCGACCTTGCCCGGCAGTACGACCTCGACGAGTCCTTCGGTGTTCATGGTGACCTCCGCACGTCCGTTCCCGGATCGGTTACTTGGCTTCGCGTTCGTTAGAAGTTGTAACGCACCAGCGGCCGGAGAGTCAATAGCTTCAGTGATAACCTCTAACTCAAGCTTGCGGGTGCTGCCGCAACGGAGTGGAAGGTGGCAGGGCAGTGGCGGAACACGACACGAAGACCCCCCGCGAGCGCTACCGGGCCCAGGTGCGTGCGGAGATCAAAGAACGCGCGTGGGAGCAGATCGCCACCGCGGGCGCGTCCGCGCTCTCCCTCAATGCGATCGCCAAGCAGATGGGCATGAGCGGACCTGCGCTGTACCGGTACTTCGGAGGCCGCGACGAGCTGATCACCGAGCTGGTCAGGGACGCCTATCTGAGCCTCGCCGGCACCTTCCGCGCGGCCGCGGAGGCCGGCCCCGACGTGCACGCGCTGTCACACGCCCTGCGCGGGTGGGCACTGGAGGACCCGCAGCGCTACTTCCTCATCTACGGCACGCCGGTCCCCGGCTACCATGCCCCGGACGACATCACCGCGATCGCGTCCGAGATCATGACGCCCCTCCTGGACGCCTGTGCCGCACTGCCGTCGGACGGCCCGGCGACGCCGCTCCACGCGCACCTCGAGGAGCACCGGGACTGGGCGGACGGACATCCCGCCACGCCTGCGGTCCTGCACCGGGCCCTGGCCTTCTGGACCCGGCTGCACGGAGTGCTGTCCCTGGAACTCGCCGGGCACTTCGCGGGGATGGGCTTCGACCCCGAGAGGTTCTTCGCCGCAGAGGTGGACGCCCTGGCCGGCCCGCCGACGGGCTGAGCGCCCGCCCCTCCCGACCGCGGAACCCGGCGCGCCCCGGAGTTGGGCGGCCCGTACGACCTGGTCGTCGACTCAGGCTGCTTTCACCACCTACCCCCGCACCGGCGCGTCAGCTACCTGGCCCTCCTCGACCGGGTCCCTCGCCCCGGGCGGCTGTCTCGCCTTGACCAGCTTCGCCGCCGGCGCGGCGGGAATGGGGTCGGAACTGACCGATGCGGACCTCTACCGAGCACGCGAACTGCAAGACGGCCTCGCCTACACCACGGAATCGCTGCGCTGGGTCTTCTCCGACCTGGAAGAGGTCGAGCTGCGCCGGATGCGGGAGGAGCCCCTGAGTCACCGCTGTTCGGCGCGACGTTCCTGTGGACCGCGTTGTTCCGCGGGAGTGCGGCTGACAGGAGCGGATCCCGCTGATCTCTCGCGTGCGCGGACTCCGGCCAGGCGATGGACGGAGTTCGTTGCAGCGGCCGGGAGGAGGTAAGCCACGATCAGCAGGTGGGAGCACGCTGCTGGAGCGCGACTGTCACCCTTGGCGAGGGAGGGATCCGCCCGTCGGCGGTGACGCCGCCACTGCCTGCCGGACGTCGTGCAACCCTTCGACCGGCGAAGGGCCGGTCTGGCTCCCTGTGTGTTACACCCCAGGTCACCGAGGAGACTTGGGGCATGCCGCCTGTCGTGCATATCCCGGTCGCCGTGCTGCACATCTTCACAGGTCTTTCGACAGGGTCAGCGCCCGCGTGGGGCACAGACCAATGCTGCTTGTCTCACAGCAGCAGGGCGTCAGTTGCCCAGGCGGGCGCAGAGGGTGGTCACCTTGTCGTGTGCCGCCACTGCCCCGGGGCCCTTCACGGTGAGGGTCTGCAGGCGTCCGGTGACGTCCTGGAAGGCCTTGTCCAGGGCGTCGTAGCGGTGGCCGAGCTGGGCCGCGGACTGGGCCAGCGCGGCAGCCCCGCCGACGCGGGCGAAGTAGGCCCTGGAGGTCTTGTCGTTGCTGTAGATCTTGCTCAACGCCGGCACTCGATCCCAGGCCTGGCACGCGCCCGCGGCATCCGCCGCCGCGTTCTCCGGGCCGGTTCCGGACGCCGCGTCGTGCGGACCGCCCCACAGGAGCCAGCCGATGCCGATGCCCGCAACGGCGGCGAGGACCGCGGCCACCCACAGCGCGATCCACCGGGAGGGAGCACGACGTTCGGCGGCAGGCTGCGGCAGGGTGGAGGGAGGAGGTGGTATCGGAGCAGAGGCAGTCATCGCAAGGGCTTCCTTCGGTAGACAGGGAGGCAACACCGACACGGCAACCGGCAGCAAGTGAACCACTTTTGTGGCCGGCCGTGCTGCCGGAACCTGCCAGTACGAGGGGACTTCAAGAGGCCGACTGCCGTTCGGTTCAGCGGCGCGCGGCCGGCTCACCTACCGTGCGCAGCCGGACGGGATCGGCGTAGGGCATCAGCGAGTGCTCGTCGACGAAGGGCACGAGGACTGGCCACAGACACTCGGCGACGGGGGACAGGTCGCCTGTGTGGCGTCACGGACGCGGCCGGTCGCCCCGCACGCGGAGCTTGTCCGACCCTTCCGACGTGCGGTCGCCTGCCGGTGAGGCAGGTCGAGATGAAGCCAGGACGATCCGTGACGGTCGGCGGCTGCCGGTGCCCTGTTCGGGGCATGCCTGCACGCCCTGGAAGACCGTTTCCTCGGCGTCCCCTCACTCTCGGGGGACCATGGGCGGCCCGGCTCCGAACGAAGTGGCCTGCCGCCGCGGGCCGAAGCCTGGGAGGCGGATGTGGCTTGCGGGCGGCTTCTCGCCCGCAGGGCCGCCCCCTAGACTGCGACCGCTCCGAAACCTGGCGATCTTCTGGAGGGTGTGCAGGATGAACCGAGCTCTCATGACCGCATTGGCGGCGACAGCGTTGGTCGTGTCCGGGGGCAGCACCACCGCCTCCGCTTCCGATGCCCCGCCGCGCACCACGCACGGTCCCTGCCAGTACACCCAGACCCCGGACGAGCCGGCGGCGCGGCCGGTTCCCCTGCCGCCCGATCCGCGACGCACCCCCAGCCGCGGCACGGTCGATGTGGCTGTCCGGACCAGCCAGGGCCCGCTCCCGCTAAGTCTGGACCGGGCGAAGGCGCCGTGCACCGCCCAGAGCTTCGTGCACCTGGCGAGGCACCGGTTCTACGACCGTACGGTGTGCCATCGGCTGACGGCGTATCCGACGCTGAAGGTCCTGCAGTGTGGCGACCCGACCAGCACCGGCGAAGGCGGGCCGGGGTACAAGTACAAGGACGAATTGCCGGTGGACCTGCCGCCGGCACCGAGCGATCCGACCGGCGTCCGTCGCCTTTACGGGCGCGGTTTGCTGGCGATGGCCAACGCCGGGCCGGACACGAACGGTTCGCAGTTCTTCGTCGTCTACGGCGACTCCGCGCTGCGACCGAACTACACGGTGTTCGGCACGGTCGGTACCGCCGGCCTGAAGACGCTCGACAAGATCGCCGCTGGCGGCATCGAACCGACTGCGCAGGACCCGGCGCCCGTCGACGGCACACCCGCGCTGCGGACCGAGCTGCTCACCGTCCGGCCCTCCTGCCGACCCTGACGCATTGTGGCGCGGCCGGCGCGGTCCACCTCCGCGACTGGCCGCGCCTGGCAGCTGTGGTGGGACCTGAGCGCCTGACGACGCCCGGGCTGTCCCGCAGACGCGACAGTCTGCCCCTGTGGTGCTGCTCAGGCGTCTGCTGACTCACGGGCGCCGCGCGTCCAAGCGGATCTCGTGCACGGTGGACCCCGCGGGACGCCTGCTGCTTGGGCAGCCGGTAGGCCATGGACCGGATCCGCTGGGCGAGGCCGGCCCCCCGCTCGGTGCATGTTCTGGTGCGGCGGGAGTACGCGGGAACCCGGCCCCGTCGCAGTACGGCGTCCACGGCCGGTCCGCGCTCACGGACCGCGCGCGCCAGGTGGTGGAACTCGCCGTGACCGTGGTGGCGGGCCCGGAGCGGCTCTCTGTCCACGAGCACATTCACACGGCCATCCGCGGTGTCCGCGAACGGTCCGAACTTCTGCCCGGCGGCCTCCGGACCGAGTTCGCGGCATTCGACGGTGCGCGGGGCGCGCCTCAGCACGGGCGCGCACTGGTCGGCGTCGGACGTCGGCCTCAACCGGCAGCGGCGCCTTCACGCGGCCCATGGGGCCTAAGAGCGCTGTCGGGTCCGTGAGTTGAGCGCTCATCGTGCGGTTGCTCCTTCTTCGGGAAGTCGTTGGGATTCGTGGGATTCAAGCCTGGTCGAGGTGGGTGTGCGGACCAGGCGGTCAGCTGGGCGGGGTCTTGTGGGAGGGAGTTGACCAGGCTGAGGAGCCGCTCGCCGACGGGGCGTATCTCGGTGCGTGCCAGGCGGACAGGTCGGTGGTGCGCAGGGCGGCCGGAGCCGGCGAGGTGCCGCTCTTTCGCGCCATGGCTACTTCCCGAGCACGTCGTGGAGGAGAGCCATGACGATCACCCCCACGCCGATCGCCACTCCCAGAGCGGGGTGGTGAAAGGCGACGTACGTGGTGAGTGCGCCCACTCCCAGCAGGACGAGCATGCGGGTGCTGATCTGGTCCATCGCGTCCTCCCGACGGTCGACTGCTCCTGCCGATCAGCGTCGACGGCGTCGTCGGGTCGCGAACGAATCCTGATGAACACTCACAACCTTCGACACCTGCTGACGGAACGTGCCGATGGCTGCATCATGAGCCGTGAACGACCGCTGACAGTCTCTGACAGTGCGGGGGGGAGTCGCCCGATGTCACGCTGGAAGGCGCCCGACCTGCCGGACGGTCCCCTGCGCGAACTGAACCGAGCGCTCCACGCGCTCCACGGCCGCGCCGGCTGGCCGTCGTCCCGGGAGCTTCAGAAGGCGGTGGGCGGACGTGACGTCGTCAGCTACACGACGATCCACCAGGCCCTGACCAAGCCGGGGCTCCCCCGCTGGGGCGTAATCGAGCTCCTCGTCGAGGAGTTGGCGAAGACGGCCGGCGGGCGTCGCCTCCCCACCGACACCGTCGAGCACTTCAAGGAGTTGTACGACCGGGCGTACGACGACGGCGAGGACGATGCCTCCGGGCCGCAGGCTACCTCCGACGCACCTGCCCCGTCGTCGGAGACGACCGGGGCGCCGCCTCCGGTCGATCGGGTCGACGAGGTGACCGATCCGGCCGACGCGGTGGCCACTCGGGCCGGCAGAGTGACCAATTGGACCGGATCCGCGCCACAGGTCGACGGGAGCGGTGACAACGGACGGCTCGTGAGCGCCCAGGCCGAGCTGCGGCGTCGTATCACCGACGGCAGCTATCCGCTCGGCTTCACGCTCCCGCCGCAGCGCGCGTTGGCGACCGAGTTGGGAGTCTCACGCCTCACGGTGCGGCGGGCGCTCCAGGCTCTGCAGGACGAGGGCTGGGTCATGTCGCGGCAGGGCAGCGGATCCCGTGTGATCAAGAACGGCCGGGTCGAGCGGGCGACGAGCCCGGGGCGTTCCGGCCGCACCGTCTCACTGGGCCCGTACATCGGTCGGGCCTTCGAGCAGGACGACGTGAGTCTCGACGTCTTCACCCTGACGTCGGAGTCCCTGACCGCCCACATCCAACTGCAGGCGGAGCGCATCCACGCCCTGCAGATCAGCCCCCGGAGCATCACGGTGCGGGTGATGGTGCCCGACATGTCGCTCGCGTTCCCCTACTGGCGCTCTCGGGAGGCCGCGCGGGAGGACGCCCTCAAGGAGCGTGCCGCGGACATCGCACACCGTCATCTCACCACGCTGCACAACACGCTGAGCAACGTGTACACGTCGATGCTCGTCCCCACCGTGCGGTTCTCCGTCCGCCAGGTTCCTCTGGTGCCGTCCTTCAAGCTCTACCTGATCAACGAGGTGATGGCCCTGCACGGGTTCTACGAGGTCGTCGAACGCCCCATCGACCTCAACGGGGAGACGGTCGCGGCCCTGGACGCGCTGGGCCTGGGCGCCGCGCTCACGCGCCACGTCAAGGACGACGACCCCCACTCACAGGGGTCGGTGTTCGTGGAGAACGCCCGAAGCTGGTTCGAATCCGTCTGGGAGCGCCTCGCCGCTCAGGACGTGGACGGGTGATGTCGAGAACGTCCCCTCACACCGTGGCCGTCGGCACGGCAAGTCGCCCAGGGCCGCGCCGCCTTCAGGGCCATTCGCAGCAGCAGTCGGTCTTCGCCGGCAGCCAGGGCAGGGCCCGTCAGTCGATGCGCGTGCGATGGATCCGGAGCAGACCGTCGAGTGCGCGCGTCGTCAGTGTGCTCGCGCATCGCCGGCTGTACGTCTTGGACGGTTCGCTACAGCGCGCATCGCAGACGCGGGGCAGCCCGACACACCGCGGCATGCAGACCCGCGGAGCGAGGACCGGGCCCGAGAGGCTGTTCAGGCGTACGCCCCGAAGCTGCTCGCCCGATGGGCAGCGAGTGTCCGGCGGTGCGGCTGGCACTCGCCGGCCCTGCCATGGCATCTCCTACTGCCCGCACTCTGCCCGCCCCGCTTCCACGACCTCACGGCTTCGTCGAGCGACACCCGCGGGGCACCGACATCGGCGACCACGTGCCGTTCGTCCTGGTCCGGGCGGCAGGGGACCGCGATCAGACCCTCGCCTGCTGGACCGGGTCGGTACGGGTCTTCGACGGCGGTCACACCCTGGTCGTTGACGTGACCGTGCGCGGGAGCCTGAGACCCGGAACGACCAGCGGCAATGACAAACTACCCGTCCTCCTAGGACGCGTTCGACGGCAGGCTGCTCAGGTCCAGGACGTCGGCCGCCGCCGGGGGCTGGATGTCCAAGCGGTCGTTGAAACCGCTGAACCTCCTGACGGTGCGATGGTGAGGATCTCGGTAGTCGATCCGCAGCAGGTACGGTTTGCCCTCGGCGGCTATGTAGAAGGTGTAGACGCCTCCTTCGGCCACCCCCTCTGTCACGTTCACAGAAACAACGGGCTTGCCGTCGAGCTCGGTCACGTCGCCCGTCGTGGCCTTGCCCTCGGCGAACGACGAGAACGGCCACGCGCAGTCGACGAGGTCGTCCGCTCCCTTCGCCGCGCTCGCGGGGCTCTTCAGCCAGGGCTTGTGCCGCATCGCGGGGACCGTCGTCCGCCCCCACAACTCGAGGTAAGCGCCGTTGGGATGGATGTAGTCCGTCTCACCGATCCGGATCTGCTCCATCGTGGCACCCTGGGACCAGGCCGCCTTCATCCTGCACCTGTGCGCAAGATCGGTCGTCACGCGGCTCGCATAGCGTCTGCTGCCGTCAGTGGAGGAGACGTCCGTGGTGAAGGTCACCGACGTGAGCGTCTTCATGGTGCGGTCTGTCTCGTTGAGCAACTGGTCGGCGGAGCGTATCTCGGCGGTGCGTGTGTGCGCGCTGCTGCCGGCGTCCGCACAGCCGACCGCGACTGCACCTACGAACAGGCACAGCGCAGCAGTGCTCGCTTTCGTTCCCACAATCCCCCCACTCAGGCGTCGAGCGGCACACGGTACTGCAATGACGATCACTTCCCACCCCCCCGATGTCCCCGCTGACGCGCCGCCGGTGCCTGCGCGGCCACCATGAGCAAAAGTCCGAGCACTTCGCCCGGCCCAGACCGGTATCGCCGCCGTCCTCATCGGTCGCCGGCGGCTATGCCCCCGCAAGCGGCTATGGATCCACGCACGGAGCACGGGCGTCTGGCCGCCCGAACGCCAACACCGGCCACCCACCCGCTGACAACCAACTGCCTCGTCACCGACAGGGCAGCGGCGCCTGCGTCATCCGAGCTTCCGCAGTGCCTCGGCGGTGTTGGCCCGGTACGTCCGCAGCGCCTGCAGCCCGGCGGCGTAACGGTGGCGGTGCCGCGTGATGTCCGCAGCCTGCTTCTGCGCCCGTACGGAGTGCCAGAGCTCCGCTGTGTGGTGGCGGCGCTTGCACGTGACGTCCGCCACGGCGGTGGCCCGCTCCCGCTGAGTGTGCCGGGTGTTGCCGTCGCTGCCCCGGTGCCAGGCGTCGTCCGTGTACGCCGCGATGGGGTCGCGATAGCGGGTGAATCCTTGTTCTGCCACACAGCGGGACCATTCGTCCCAGGCCGCGCGGAGGCGCGGGTCACGCTTCACCGCCTTGTCGACCTCGATCGCCCGTGTGCTGGCGTAGAGCCAGTCCCGCGTGACGTCGATGCCACGCATCAGCCGCCGGCTCGCCTCGTCGTTGCAGGCGGGAAGGTCCGCATACTCGGCGTTGGTCATCCGGCGGCCTTTCGGCCGGGGGACCAGGGGCTTCGCCGGGTCCCAGCCGTAGCCCCAGCGGCGGGCGGCGGCGAGATCCAGGGCGCCGTAGTCGGTGCTGACCGCGGTGGCGACGACGGGGTCGCTGGGGTAGCGGGGGTCGAGCGGGAAGTCCTGGTGGCCGCGTTCCGCCATGCACCGCTGGGTCAGCAACGCCGACGCCCGCTGCGATTGCTGGTAGTCCTGCGGCGTGAAGTCGTATTGGTCGGCCGGGAGGGGGCCCAGGTCCGACGCAGAGTCGATGTTCTCCGGGCGTTCCGGACCGGAGGCGCAGATCCCCGCCAGCACCGCCACCGCTGCCACGGCACCCCGCCGCCACCCCCGTCTCGTCATGCGACGGAATGCTAGCGGGCGGGGTGCGGCGGTCGACCGGGGCCCTGCGGCACATCGACACTCGCCGCAAGTCCCAGGGGCATTCCCACTCTTTGTGCCGTCTCAAGCCAACTCATGGCAATAAAGGGCTCGTCCGCCGGTGAGCTGCTGTGTCTCGCTGCCACGTGGGCAGCGGGGCCGAAGTGAGATCGGGGCGCGAGCAGCACGGCTCCTGTCCTGAACCCCTCAGGTCTGGCGACAGTGGCCATTCGGCCACTCCAGGCGGGCCGGACCGGGCTTGAGCGCTGTGGCCACGCCGGACAGGGCGCGCCACAGCCACTCGGCACCGGCTGTGTCGGGGTGCTGACGGATCTCTCCAACGCCCCTGAGGAGGGCTCCTACGGCGCTGTTACTGCTGTGGCGGACCACTACCCACGAGCCGTCCTGGGCCGGTAATCGGAGGAGGGGGAAGGCGCCGTCGCGTGTGCGCACAGCAGCCACGCTGGGGTGCCCGCGAACGGTCGATCGCGCCCTCGACCGGGTGGACCAGGACAGAAGCCTCCGGCCCAGGCGGACATCACTCGCGCACCTCACCGCACCGCAGCCCTCGGCCCGCAGAGTGTGACGCGGGATGCCGAGGATAACCTCCCTGGTGGTGCGGTCATATCCCGGGCCGTGGTGTCCTGTGCGGTGGTGCGCAGCAGGCGGCGGACCAAGGTCATGGACTGGCGGGCTCGGTCGGCAATGTCCTCCGCGGACATGCCGTGCTCGCGCAGCCGGACAGCCCACGGCGCGGCCACATGGGGTGGAACGGCGTGCGAACAGACCGCGGGCGGTCTTGATCGCGCCGGCGGCGGGCACGCAGCGCTGCCTGACGGCACTTCCGCGGCTCGGCCGGGCCGGCTGTGCACAAAACCCGCTGACCGAGGTGACCCGATCGGATCGTTCTCGCCGCCCAGGAGTATCCCGATGTCGACGGCACCATCACTAGGCTCTGCCGCTGGCTCGCCCAGGGACTCCCAGGCCGCGCTTTACCTTTGCTGCCTGGGCACGTCTGTGATGGTCCCTTCATGGGCCACTTCTGAGGCAGACGGTGAGGTCGCGGGGAACAGGTGGTCTTCGAAGGCTTCCAGGCCGAACAGCATGAGCAGGACTGCTACCGGTAGGAGCAGGGCTATGACGACCATGACGCCTCCCGATGCTTGATGATCACAGGCAGGTGACGGCAGGCTCTTCGATCCAGACTGGGCCGAACGGGGGAATACCGCACGTCCGACCGACGGTGCGTAGGCCGTTCGGGTGAATGACGGCGCAGGCTGCGACGCGTCGGGGCTCGTGTCAGTGGAGCCGGGGTCCGACGGCGGTATGCGAGGTCTTCGCTATTGCCGTGGGGTGGATCGCCAGTCGGGGATGTCCTCGAGCTGGACGTCGTACCGGTCCTGCACGGGGAGGAGCGAGGTGAACTGGACTCCCTCGATCGGGCAGAGCGCCCTCTCTGGACATGTTCGAACGGGCAGTCGATGCGGACATCGAGTACGGCGTCCTGCGTCCGTGATCCTCAACGGTTCCCGGGTGCCGTGCAGCCGCACCTGTCCTCACCTGAGCGCTTCGGGCCGCAGGAACAGGAACTGCGGCGGCGGCCGAGCCACCAAGTCCCCGCCGCGAGCGCGGCGAGGACGACGGCGACGCCGGGCAGCCAGCCCACCATCGCCCCCGCGCCCGCCGCGACGACGCCCGCCGCGATCAGGACCGGCAACGCGCAGCACGCAACGCAGGCCAGAGCGGCCAAGCCGCCCAGGGCTTTCGGCGCCCGGTGGTGGCGAAGGTCAGCAGCAGGGTCCGGCATGACGGTTCTCCTCGGCGAGGTCGGTGAAGGGGATGGGACAGCAGGAACTTTCGGCGCAGAGAGTCAGGTCGTCGCAGCCTGCTTCGACGGCCGCGGCCAGGGCGGCGCGGATGGTGGTGAGGTCGGCGATCTTCGCGTCGACCTCGGCGATCTTCGCCTGCGCACCCTCCTGGAGCCCCACGACGAGACGGCCGTGCCGGTGACGGCCCGCCTCCAGCAGCTCGGAGACCTCCTCCAGCGTGAACCCGAGCCGCTGCGCCGCCTTGATCACCCGCAGCGCCGTCACCGCCTCCTCGCCGTAGAGGCGGTGGCCCCCGGTGCTGCGTTCCGGCTCGGCCAGCAGGCCGCGCCGCTCGTAGTAGCGCAGGGTCTGGATGTTCACCCCGGCCGCCTCGGCGACCTGCCCGCTGCGCAGCCCCGCGCTCACCGCTGCTCTCCGGCGGCGGTTCGCACAGCCAGGGCCTGAAGGGCCGCGACGTGCTCCTGGTCCACCGCGATGTCCAGGCCGATCAGGTTGTCTCCCGAGGCGACGGTGAAGGCGAAGAACGAGCAGCAGCCGCCCTCCCGCTCCACCAGGTCCCGCACCCGCTCCTCGATGCCGGGTCCGCCCGTCAGGTCCAGGTGCAGCCGTAGCGGTCCGGGCCGCGACAGCGAGATCAGCCGCTCGGCGAACAGTTCGTCCCACTCCGCGACCCGCAGGGACCGTTCCTCGGTGGGCAGCGTGCAGGACTGCGGCACCCACGCCAGATCGCTCATCGTGCTCACTCCCGTCGTCATGTCCCCAGGAGGGGACGCCTCCGACGGTAAACCTGTACCTAGGTACCGATTGCAAGTCCCGGTCAAACGGAGAACGCCGAGGACCTCGTCACCGGCCGGCCCTCCGGCGGCAAACCATCGAACGATGGCAGATGGCAGGACGGAGTGCTTCCCTCGGCACATGGACGGCTGGTCCTCACCAGAAGTGAGTGCCTGCCCCTCCCTTGAAGGGCCCCTGCACCTCGCCCGTGATCCAGCCACCGTAGAAGTCGCCTTCCTGAGCCCGCACCGCTTCCCCTGCGACCGTGCACGAGTCGACGCGGCTCGGATAGAACGCGAAGCGCCCACTGAGGACGCCGTACGGGGCACGGGGCTGCGGGTAGCTCCACACCGCCCGAGTACGGACCTGGTCCTCCAGAATGAGATCCCAGTACACGGCCGTCCCCTTCCATTCGCACAGGGTCCGCCCGGAAGCAGCCTTCAGCAGATCCGTACGCACATCAGCGGCGGGTATGTAGAAGACGGGCGGATGGCTGGTCTCCAGCACCCGCACCGCTCGACCGGTGTCAGCCACCCTCTCGCCCCAGCACTCGACGGTGACACGTCGGTCGTCCTCCTGGATCGCGGGCGGGCGCGGGTAGTCCCAGACGGACTCGGAGGGCCGCGAACGCGGACTGGACATCTTGCCACCTCGGCATCTTGGAGGCAGGCGCCGACCGCACGGATGTCCCCGCGGTCGACGGCGGCAACGGGCCGGCCGGCTGTTGCATCTGTTTCCGATGGTGGCGGGACGACGGTTGCACGGCCGCATAAATAGGGCGGCGCACGGCGCACGACATCAGGGCGGTGACCAGCACGACTGGGCCGCCTTCCCCGCTGGAGATGCGACTACAGGTTGGCTCTCGCGGCTCGCAGTCGGCGCAGCATGCGCGGGTCCTCGAAGCCGACTGCACGGGCGGCAGCGGTGACCGTCGCGCCGTGACTGATGAGGTGCTCGGCACGCTCGAGACGGAGGGCCTGCTGATAGCGCAGGGGAGTGAGGCCGCCGGTGGCACGGGTGAAGAGGCGGGTGAGGGTCCGTTCGCTCACGCCCACGGCCACCGCCAGAGCAGGCAGCCGCAACGGCTGATCGAAGTGGGCGTCCAGAAGGTCCTGGACGCGGTGCACCGTGTCGTCGAGGTGGGACCGGTACCGCAGCATGGCGCTGGCCTGCGGTTCGTGGCCGTTGCGCCGCGCGTAGACGACCATGTCCCGGGCCACCTTGGCGGCGACGGCGGGACCGTGCCAGGTGGCGATCAGGTGGAGCGCCAGGTCGATGCCGCTGGCGATGCCGGCCGAGGTGACCACCCGGTCGTCAGCGGTGTACAGGACATCGCGGATGACCATCGCCCTGGGGTAGCGGCGCGCGAGTTCGTCCTGCACATCGTGGTGGGTGGTGCAGCGTCGGCCGTCGAGCAGGCCGGCGCGGCCGAGCGCTTCGGCTCCCGCACAGACGCTGGCAACGGTCCCGCCCCGCGCATGGTGGTCCCGGAGCAACTGCAGGGCGGCCGCCCCGACTACAGGACTGTCGGCCAGGGCGAGCGCCCGCCAGCCCGGCACCACGATCAGGTCCTCGGGGCCGAGGTCGGGCCAGTCGACCCGGGCCACCAGAGGCAGGCCCTGAGCCGTGGGGATCAGCGGCTGCTCGGCGACGTAGCTGATGGTGTGGGGGTGCCCGAAGTCGGCGGCCGTGGAGAAGGCCTGCGCGGGGCCTGCAAGGTCCAGCAGGTGGACTCCGGGCACCAGAAGAAAGGCAATGTGGCTCACGATCCGGTCATCATGCCCGAAGCTCGCTCGCCGCCTCCAGCTGCCCGACGGTGGCGATGGTGGCAAAGCGACCGGCAAGGGCGTACTCGGTGCGCCTGATGATCTCCTCGGCGCTGAGGGTGCGGGGGTCCGACAGTAGTTCGGTGACGCTCTGATCGGCGGCAGCATCGGGGTGCGCAAGGGGATTGGTCGCGGTGGCATCGATGACGAAGGTGACCTGGTGTCCGAGATCACTCGCCACGCGGGTGGTGGTCTCCACACACTGTTCGGTGCGGATCCCGCAGACAGTGAGCTCGCGGATGCCACGCGCGGTCAGAAGTTGCTGCAGGTTGGTGGTGGTGAAGGCGTTGTGCGAAGTCTTGTGGATCAACGGTTCCGTGTCCCGGCGCTCCAGCTCTTCCATCAGCCGGACGTGGCCCAGGGCAGGGTCGAAGACGTCGCCGCTGCCGGGCTCGGAATGCAGCACCCACACGATCAGGTCTCCGGCGTCGCGAGCGAGCCGGACCAGTCGGTTCACCTGGTCGGCGATCTTCGGGTTGGAGATGGTCTCCCACAGCGGGCGGGCGCGGAAGGACTCCTGGACATCGATGACGATCAGTGCTCGGGTCATGCCCCCAAGCCTGACCGGCACAGCCGCAGCGGCAACAGGCCTCATCGGGTCCGAGAGCGGACCGATCCGGTCACCGCTGGAACCGACGCAGCACCGTGCAAGTCGCCCCGGCGGCGCTCCGGCCCTTCACCGTCGGGCGCAGGGGGCGCGCGATCACAGGTGGTTCACTGCAACCGATCGTGATTCCCGCGCAGAACGACTTTTGGGCGCGAGTGGGCTCCAGTGAAGGCGGCGCCGCGGCCGGCGACTCGCCGTGGCTGTGGCACCCGTGGCGCCGGCAGTGCGGTCCGGGCCCTCGTGGGGATGGGGGCAGTGAGTAGGCGGTTCCCATCTCCGCAAGAGCCAAGGCAGGGCTAGGGCCCCGGACCGCATGTGTGGCCGGGGCCCTCGTGGTTTCCTTCGTCAGGCGGTGCTGCCTGTCTGAGCCCGGCGGGTGGCCGGTTGATGACGAGGGGCATGGGCCGCTGACCGCCTCGGAGTTGACGCACTGGTACACACCACGTGATCATGCCGGGGCCGTCGCCATGCGCGGAGGGTGAATCGCATCCATCACGCGTCCCGGATGGGCAGGCACTCCGACACGCTTTCAGAGGAAGACGCGCGCCACCTCCAGCCACTTCTGAGCATCCTCGCCGGTCGCCGTCATGTCGGTCTCGGACCAGGGGCGACGCCGGGTGAGACACAGGCAGAAGTCGTTGGCGCCGCCCTGTACCCGTTGCGCGGCATCCTCGGGGCCCCATACCCAGGTCTCTCCGTCAGGTGCTGTCAGCTCGACGCGGAAGGGGTCCGCCGGCTCAGGCAGACCGACGGCGGCGAAGGACAGCGCCCGTCCCAACACCCCCAGCGACGCCACGTGCTGCAGTCGATCCGTCGGGCGGTGCGCCACGCCCACAGCATCGAAGACGTCCTGCCCGTGTGCCCAGGTTTCCATCAGACGAAGGGGCGTCATCAGAGCCGGGGTCACCTTCGACATGTACCAGGGGAATGCGTGGTCCCATGGCGTCTCGCGCAGGGCTGCCGCCAGTTCCGCTCGACCGGTCCGCCACTCGTCCAGGAGCACCGGCCGCGGTTTGGCCGCTCCCGCGGCGGCGGCCTTGTCTGCGTAGCCGCTGCCTTCGTCTTCCGCCCGCTTGAGCTCGGCGCCGAACGCGTCCGGGGTGCGTAAGGCGCTGAGTGTGTTCGCGTCCGACCACGCGAGGTGGGCTATCTGGTGGGCGATCGTCCAGCCCGGCGCCGGTGTCGGTACGGACCAGTCGTCCACGGCCCTGACCAGGGCGTCGAGCTCATCGCCCTCAGCCACCAGCGCGGACAGGACACCAGCGTCATCTCCATCGGGGACGGCGAGGTTGTAGTTCAACATGGGCGCCATGGTGCCGCTCCTTCCTGACCGCCGGCGGAGACGAAGTGCGCGGCAGACGCCGATGTCGCCGACCGACAGGCTTTCAGCCAGGTGGTGCTCACTGTCAGTTTCCGGTTGGTGGTTGGGCGGGCGGGGGAGTGCCGCGGTCCTGCGAACCGTCGAAGACCGGCGGTGGAGGGGAGGGGCAAGCGCGCCGCTCACCATCCATGCCCCGCCCTGCAGTCGCTCCACCGGTCGAGGACTGGACTGGATCACAGCCGGGTGGCCAGCCATATGGTCACGGCCGCGGCAACGGTGAGCCCGGCGTTGAGTGCGATCCGGCGGTCCTCGCCAATCAGATGGACGGTGATCGCGCCGGCCTGCAGAAGCACGAAGCCGATGGCCGCGGCCGGCGCCAGCAAGGGAGCGATGCCGGTCAGCGGCGGCAGGATCAGGCCGGTCGCACCGAGTATCTCGACCGTCCCCAGCGCCCTGACGGCTGGCAGGGGTATGTGGTCGACCCAGGCCATCATCGGTCGGAGTTGATCGCGGCTGCGGATCACCTTCAGCGTGCCTGCGTAGAGGTAGAAGAGGGCGAGCAGCCCGGCGACGATCCAGTAGGCGATGTTCATCGTTCCCGTTCATGGGCCACCGGTTCGCGGGGACCCGTGTCGATTGCGTCTGCTAGCCGATCAGCAGACGAGCCCTGGTGGGTGGGCAGAAGAGTGGCCGTGCCGTGGCGTGCCGTCGGCTTCAGGCGGGGTCGGTGGCGGGCTCGGTCGCGTAGCGGCTCATCGCGGCGATGTTGGCCTGCGGCGTCAGCGGCCGGCCGCCGGAAAGTACTTCCTGGAGGTCCCGGAAGTACTGCACGTACAGGTCAGGGGTGAAGGTGCTGAGCATGACGGCGGGTTGGTCGGTCAGGTTGGCGAAGGTGTGCGGGGCACCGGGCGGAACCATGACCAGCGTGCCCGTGCCGGCGTCGTACTCCTCGTCCCCGACGGTGAACCGCACGGTGCCGGAGATGACGTAGAAGCCCTCGTCGTGTCGGCCGTGGCGATGCTGCGGCGGTCCCTGAGTGTGCGGGGCGAGGACGGACTCGGCGATCGCGAGGCGGTGCCCGGTGTGGCTGCCGTCCTCCAGAACCCGCATGCGCGTGGCACCGAGAACGATCATCTCGCCGTCGCCGGGACCCACCACCGATACGGCGGGGTCGGCCTGCGGCTCGCTGGTCTTCGCTTCATCGGTCATGCTCACGAGTTCACCGCCGGGTCCCCAGGACTGTCCAGGACCTGTCTCGCAGCGCCGATACCTCGTGGGTATCGTTGCAGCGTGGAGCTACGGACCTTGCGCTACTTCGTGACGGTCGCCGAAGAACTCCACTTCGGCCGGGCCGCTACGCGACTGCATATGAGTCAGCCGCCGCTGAGCCGGGCGATCAAGCAGTTGGAGGCCGAGGTCGGGGCCCTGCTCTTCGCTCGCTCGCCCACCGGCGTCACGCTCACTCCGGTGGGCTCCGTGTTGCTCGACGAGGCGCGGGCCCTCCTCGACCATGCCGACCGCGTCCGTGTGCGCGTGAGCGCGGCGGCCGGCGTCGCGCCCCTCACCGTCGGCATCCTGGGTGACGGCACCGACCGGGGAGTGGCCAGGCTGGCCGCCGCCTACCGCCGAGACCACCCCGGCATCGACGTCCGCATCCGCGACACCGATCTGACCGATCCGACGTGCGGGCTGCGTGCCGGACTGGTCGACGTCGCGCTGACCAGGGCGCCGTTCGACGAGACTGCCCTGACGGTGCGTGTGCTGCGGACCGACCCGGTCGGCGTGGTCCTGCGCGCCGACGATCCGCTGGCGCGCCGCGACGAGCTGCGGCTGGCCGAGTTGAGCGACCGCCGCTGGTTCCAGTTCCCGCAGGGCACCGACCCCATCTGGCAGTCGTACTGGAACGGTGGGAGGCCGCGCGAGGGCCCAGTGGTGCGCGCCGTTCAGGAATGCCTGCAGGCCGTGCTGTGGAACGGCACGGTCGGCCTGGCCCCGCTCGGACACGACCTGCCCACAGAGCTGGCCGTGGTGCCGCTGATCGACATGCCGCCGAGCCGAGTGGTGGCGGTGTGGAACGAGGGGGACACGAACCCGTTGATCCGATCCTTCATCGAGAGCGCGACAACCGCGTACCGTCACTGAGTACGGGCGATCGGCGCTGCCACAACTCGTGAATCGAATGCGGCGGCTCCCGGAACCGCCTCCCAATGCGGTGAACAGCTGCTGTTTCTTCTCGGGCTCTGGCCCAACTTCGTTGAAGCGGCCGCGTTGAGTGACCGATGGGGCGCTGCGTGACCCTGAGTCAGAACGGTGGGTCTTCGGAATAGCCGTCTGTCCCGTCGGCCGCCCCCAGGAGTTACGTTCCGTCGGGGACTGCCGTGAAGGCCACCTGTGCCCAGGAGCCCTGAACGGTGCCGGCATGCAGACTGTGGTCGGGGCCGTGGCAAGTCCTTTGCAGCGTGCAGTCGCTGCGACCGGTGCCTCGAAGAGCGAAACTACGCAGAGATCATCTTTTGGCCACGGCTTGGCCGACTCCCCGCTAGCCTGCTCCACCTGATCTCAGTGAGAGCAGCATGCATCTGACCGCCGACAAAGGGAGTGCCACCGGATGTCCTACACGCCTGCAGGCCGGTACACGCATGTCGCAGTGCCCGCCGACATCCTGGCCACGGCCCTGTACGCCCTCGGCCGTCACGAGGCGGCCGAGATCGAGAGCAGAGCGGACGGACTCCGTCCCGGCGCCGCTGTATGCGCGGCAGTGGCGTGGCTGTGGGAGAACGGGCAGTACGACCAGGTTGCCAACCTGGTCGGCACGCTCTGTGCTGTTCTGCGTGGGCAGCGAATACCCGGGGGCGTCGGACAGATCACGCATGACGCGGTGATTACAGCGTTCGGTGCAGAGCTCGCCCAGCTCGCCCTCACGCCCGAGGGCGGGTGGGCGCCCCTCGCCGCGTTTCTCCATGAGGAGATTCCGCGCGGCTTCTGACTGTGACTGCGGGCGGGGCGGTGCCGTGGTGGGCGTCGAGGAGGTCGGTGCGGCTTCCTGCCGGAGTCTCGCGCTGCTCGGTGGCATGTTGTGCTGGGGTTCGGGGTCTTGGCCGCTCTCTCACGGGTGTCGACGGAGGGTAGGCTTCCGGCTCGTTGGGGAGGGACAGGGGGGCGGGCGTGCGTGGTTTTGAGGAATGCCGGCGCAGGGCTGTGGTGGCAGTCGTGGTGCTGGCCACCGCGTTCTCGGCGGCCGGGTGCGGCACGGGCTCCGAGCCGGACGGTCCTCGGAGCACCGGCATGGCCGGCACCCGCCTCCCGTCGGAGGGCCATCAGGACGATCTCACCTGGGAGTTCGCGCACATCGCGGACTTCGACGGTGACCTCACCGATGTCGCCGCCCTGGCCGAGGACGACATCTGGGCCGTCGGTTTCGAGAGGGACAACGCGGTCGACCCCCAACTGCTGCACTACGACGGGAAGCGGTGGCAACGCGAGCCGCTTCCCGATGCTCTCGGCCCCACCGACTACTCACCCGTGATCGACGAGGTCGGCGAGGACGTCCTGTGGA
The DNA here is from genome assembly GCF_900105245.1 of Streptomyces sp. 1222.5. NCBI lineage: Bacteria > Bacillati > Actinomycetota > Actinomycetes > Kitasatosporales > Streptomycetaceae > Streptomyces > Streptomyces sp. 1222.5. Next base: position 8,644,371 of record NZ_FNSZ01000001.1, read on the forward strand.
TGCGCCCGCGCACCGACCGAGTGGGCACCGGTGTGAACCGCTGGGCACAGTGGGACGGCACCCGCTGGTCCGCGGTGCCGAACCCGCCTCCGGGCAAGCCAGGGCCTCTTGACGCAGCGGACCCGGACAACATCTGGGCCCTCGTCGACGAGCAGACCGCGTTGCATTGGGACGGATCCCGCTGGACGACGACCCGGCTGCCGTACCGCGCGTCCGACCTCGCGGTGGCCGGGCCGGACGACGTCTGGGCGGTCGGCGGCCGATCCACCGGGCCGGGCACCCGGCTGAACTACGGCGAACGGTACGGCCAGCCCGCCTCGATGCACTGGGACGGCACTTCCTGGAAGCCGGTCATGACCCCGCAGGTGCGGTTCGAGGACCCTGTACCGCCGGAGCCGAGCGCCGGACTGGGCCAGGTCTTCGTCCTCGACAGCGGTGAGGTACGCGCCTACGGCGTCAACAGCTTCAACCACGGCGAGGTCGACCCCGAACCCGTGGACGAACCCATCCGGCTGCGCTGGAACGGCTCGAAGTGGGTGGATCAGGAGCCGGCTCCCGGTGGTTGCGCTCTACGCACCCCGGTGGGCCAGGACGACAAGGGCCTGTTCCTGAACGGCAACTGGTACCTGACCGACGACAGCCGGTGCCTCAAGATCAAACGCCATCGCCTGCCCCTGTCGACCGGTGCGGGCAAGGGTTCGCACCAGTCGCTGTGGTTGACGGAGATCCACCGGATTCCAGGCACCGACGAGTGGCTGGGCGCCGGACAGGTCGAGGTCAACCAGAGCGGAAACCCCTTCGACGCCCCCGTGGTCGTACGTCTGAAGCGCGGCGGGTGACCGCTCTTGCCTCATGGGAGCAAGGCGCGTTCCGCTCCGTCCCGGCGTCTACGCTGACTCACGGGGAGGTGGGCAGGGGTATCAAACCTCATCGAAAGGATCGGCGCAGCATGCTCAGCACACGGCTGGAGGGGTAGCCGGCGGGACGAGGGCCGCGGGCCTGCAACCCGGGCTGGGGTGTGCCCCGCCGGCCCAATACTCCGGTACGACTCCGTGATGCAACTAGGCGTCGAGGTAGTGGTAGTCCCCATCCGGGAGGCCGATCACCAGGCCGCCGTTGTGGACCCTCCACTCGCTCATGCCGTCGACGTCATGGCTGACCAGAAACAGGCCCCGGGGCCTCTCGTCGTACTCGTCATCCAGGTAGGAGGCCGGGATCTGGGCGATCTGACGCAGCCTCTCCTCGAACCAGTCGAGGGATACGGCGCGTATGTCGCCCCCGTAGAAGGCCCACCTGACGGCGTTGTACTGCCGAGCGGCGAAGGCCCAGCCCCCGCTGTAGGTACGTTCCGGATCGTCAGCTTCCACGATCTCCTTGATCCGGGTCAGCTGTTCGTCGTCACACTGCAGCCAGCCCCTGACCGAGACCATGGTTCCCACGGCGGTTGCTCCTCATTCCTTCGGCGCGCTGCCCTGGCGCATGGTTCCTGTGCGCTTGCACGCCAGGGGCGATCTGCTCGATCGCACAAAGGGATTGACGGGTGGATCAGTTGGCCGCCGCTGTGTAGCTACCGCCACTCGCGATAGGAGCTAGCACGGCATGGGGCGTCTGCCGACGCCTCTAGTGCCGTACGGGGAGCGTGATCACATAAGTTGTGGCTCCTCGATGATGCACGAGAAGGAGCGCCAGTGGGCGACAACTCTCAGGTGGCAGCGCTCGCAAAGGTTCTGCCGACGACGCACGGCGTCGGCGCAGACATCTACTGTTGACTGACCACGGCCGACGATCCCGACGGATGGCCCGTGCTCGTCTGCGGTCGGCACACGAATCCCACCTTCCAGGTCCACCCTTTCGGGATGGTGGGATTCTTACGCAGATTGCTCACCGACGATGACTTCCAGGAAGAGACGATCAGTGTCGTCCTTCCGGAGGGGCACTCTTTTGTCAACTGGCGTGAGGAGAAGCGTCGCTTGGAGGCGGGCCTGAGCCCTTCCACGGGCGAACCCTGGGCTTAGTCGCCTCAGAGGTCTCGACGGAGCGGCGGGCGGCGGCAATCGCTCGCACCGGCAAAGATCACTCGGGTAGTGACGCCAACAGCGGCGCCTGCCGGATCGACGAGGTGACGGGCGGCCTCCTCGACGTCGCAAGCGGCCAGGACACCCATTCCCGGCGCCGCGGGCGGTCAGCGGGGTTCGCAGTCTCGGCGCTTCCGCCGAACAGCGACCCCACGTACGGGGACCACGAAGTGCTGACGAAGACCAAGGTGCGGCCCTTAAGAGCACCTAACAGAAAGCCTGGTCGTAGCCATATCCCCTTCCCGGCTGAGTCTGCGGTGCTGCGGGAGGCGCTCGGGCCCGAGCTGTACGAGGCCGTACTGGCCGTCCGCCGCGCGGAGGCGGAGCTGTTCGCGATGTTCACCGACGCGGACGTCATCGAGGCCGTCCGCCGGCGGTGTTGACTGGCTACTCCTCGGGCTCCCAGGCGATCAGCTGCTCGAACACCTGCTGGTCGCCCTGGATCTTCAGGTCGCTCAGCGTGAGGCGGCCCCAGACGAAGAGGAGCAGCTGCTCGGCCGTGCCCGTGGCGGAAGCGGAGGCGGGCGCGGCGTCGTCCGTGAGGGGTGCGGGCCAGGCGCCTGTGCCGTCCAGCGCGAGGAGCCAGGAGCGGCCCTCGGTGGCGTGGTAATGGATGGTGGCAGCCTCGTGCGGCCAGGCCGCCGGGGTGGAGTTGCAGGTGTCGAGAAACTCGGCCACGCCGTCGATCGCGACGTCCGCCGGCATCGGCTGCACGGCGCCTGCGGCGAGCTGGGCGTCGTAGGTGTGCACCAGCACCTCGTGCACCCGGCGCCGGGCAACGCCCCAGGCATTCGCCGGCGACACGCCGGCGCTCCACCACGCCCAGCACTCGCGCTCCGGGCCAGCCTCGCGTAGCGCACTCAGCAGCAGCTCGTTCGACTCGGCGTACCAGGCCAGCAGCGCCTCGAGCTCGCGCGGCGCCTCCGCGGCATCCTTGGCCGGCGGAGCCTGGGCCGGGCCCGCGGTGACGATCGCGGCCCACCAGCGCTGGCCCGTACCCAGGTGCTGCACCAGATCGAACAGCGTCCACTCGGGGCAGGACGGCACCGGCGCGTCAAGGCTGGGCGCGGCGGCAACCGCACTCCGGAACGCGGCCGACCGCTCGTCGATCAGTTGCAGCAGGACGGAATACTCAAGACTCTCTGTCACATCGCTTACCTATCACCCCAGCTCAGCCGACCGCACCCTATTTTCCAGGCCGTCAGGTGCGGGAGTTGAGCACCTAATGGAAAGCCTGGTCGGAGGCATATCCCCTTCCTGGCCGGCTCGTTGAACGAGTCGTGGGGGAGGGGGAACGGTCCTCCGTGGAGGGTGCCGGATGACCTGCGGGGCCGGATCGAGCCGTTGCTGCCGGTCAGGCAGCGGCGTCCGCGCCGTCCCGGCCTGCTGCCACTGGACGACCAAGGCCGGTCGGGGCGGCCCAAAACCGGGCCGAGCCCGGTCGACCGTGCCCGGCCCGGCTCGAAGCACCACGTCATCACCGACGCAGGCAGCACCCCGCTCGCCATCACCCTGACCGGTGGCGGCCTGACACGGGCAGATGGTCGCCGACGGCCCCGACCACCGCCGGACCTGGCCGTTTCCGTCGCCGTTGTCGGCCTCCGTCTTTCGCACGGTCGGCGGGGCGCATGCCGGCCGGTGCGGTGGTTGCGGCGTGCTTGAGTGCGTCGATGAAGGCGTCGAGTGCGGGTTGTGGGGGTGTAGTTTCTCGGGTGGCTGCTTCGATGGTGCGTGTGGGCGCGGGGTCGTGTACCGGTCGTACGACGACGTCGGGGTGTGGGCTGCCGAGGCCGAGGCGGGGGATGAGGCTTACGCCGAGGCCCGCGGCGACGAATCCCTGGGCGGTGACGTAGTCCTCGCTGTGGACGGCGAAGCGGGGGCGGAAGCCGGCTGCCGCGCATGCGTCGAGCTGGGCGTCGAGGCAGGGGCCGGGCCATTCGCTTCCTACGAACGTTTCGTCGGCCAGGTCCTTCAATCGCACGCTGCGCCGCCCGGCGAGGCGGTGTCCGCGTGGCAGGACGGCGAGGTAGGGGTCGTCGAGCAGGTGCAGCAGCCGGAGATCGCTGTCCGGCCGCCCGGCTCTTGTCACCAGCAGGGCCAGGTCGGCCTGTCCTTGGCGTACTTCGGTCAGTGCGTCCTCGGGGTCGGCGGTGAGTTTGAGGTCGATGCGGACGCCGGAATGGGCGGTGCGCAGGCGTGCCACGGCCGGTGCCACCAGGTGTGCGCCCGCGGTGGCGAAGTAGCGCACTGCGAGCTGCCCGGTCCGTCCGGCGAGCAGGTCGGCGAGTGCCGCCTCGGCCTCGGCGACCTGTCGTGCGAGGGTGTCCGCGTGCTCGGCGAGCAGGACGGCGGCCGGCGTGGGCCGCACGCCCCGTCCGACCCGCTCGAGCAGTACGGTTCCGGCTTCCTTCTCCAGGGTGGCGATCTGCTGGCTGACGGCGGACGGCGTGTATCCCAGCACCGCGGCCGCGCCCGTCACGGAGCCGTTGTGGACGACCGCCCGCAGTACCTGCATCCGTCGCACATCAAGCATGCAGCCCAGCTTAACGAACCATCAAAAACATTTCACTTGTCCTCATTGGTCGGGTGGGTGACCGTAGTTGCATGCCCCTCGCCTCCACGCTCCGTATGGCCGCGCTCGCCCTTTTCTGGGGTTCCGGCTTCCTCTGGATCAAGCTGGCCCTGACCCACGGCCTGACTCCCGCTCAGATCACCATCGCCCGGTGTGTCCTGGGCACGGCCGTCCTGCTGTTGTTGGCCCGCCGGGCAGGTCAGCGCCTGCCTGGGTCCGGGGCCCAGTGGCGGCGTCTGGTGGTGGCTGCGTTGTTCTGTAACGCGCTGCCTTTCGCTCTGTTCGCTCTGGGGGAGCGGCACCTCGAGTCGGGCATCGCGGGTGTTCTGAACGCTACGACGCCTTTGTGGTCCTTCCTCATCGGGATTGCTGTGGGTACGGATCGGGCGGTGCCTTTTGCACGTCTGGTGGGTCTCGTATTGGGGTTCGCGGGTACGGTCGTGATTTTCGCGCCCTGGCGTCACGCGGGTCTGGTGAGCTGGCCTGCCCTGTATCTGTTGGCGGCGGCGGCCAGTTACGCGGTGGCGTTCGCCTATATGGCCCGGTATCTGACGGCTGGGAAGTCGCCCATGGCCATGGCGGCGGCGCAGATGCTCACCGCCACGGCCTGGAGTGCGCTGGCTCTTCCGGTGGCCGGCCCCCTGAGGCCGGATGTCACCGGGCTGTTGGCGGTCGCCGCGTTGGGTGTTCTTGGCACGGGCGTGACGTTCTACCTCAATTGCCGGCTGATCGCGGACGAGGGCCCTACAGCGGCGGCGACTGTGGGCTATCTGCTTCCGGTCGTGTCGGTCGCGCTGGGCGCGGTGGTCCTGGACGAGCACATCGGCGCACGGGTGCTCGCGGGTATGGCGGTGGTGTTGGTGGGGGTGGGGCTGACCCGGCGCAGGCGGGCCTCGTCTGTTGAGGCGTTGGGGGGTGTGCGGGTTTGTGGGGGTGGGGGTGTGGGGCCGGCCTCGGTGTCCCGGTGTGTGGGGTAGGGGTTGTCGTTGGGGTCTGCTGCCGGGGGTGTGCGGTGTGTGCGGTGTGTGGGCACGGTGAGGTGGCCTGGTGTCTGTCGTTGCTTGGTTGTTGTGGGGGTGGTTCTCGGCCGTCCGTGTGACCGTGGGGATCGGCGTGTGCCGGGGCCGGGGCCGGGGGGTGTCCGGTCGGGCGGCCGTGTGGTGTCCGAGGGGGGGGCACTGGCTGTTTTGGGTGCGGGCGGGTGCTGGGGTTTGCCTGTTCGGCTGGGTTGTGGTGAGGGCGGTTTTGGGTCGGTGCCGGGCGTGGTCGCGGGCCGGTGCGGTCTTTTGGGTCTGCGGGGTGGTGCGGTGCCGGCCGGTGGCGGTGCGGTGGTGGTGGGTGGGGGCTGGGGCTGGGGTGGGGGGGCGGGTGGGTGCCCCGCGGAGGGTGTCTCCGCGGGGCTGGGTGGGTTTGTTGTGCTGGTCAGCCCTGGGTGCCGCCCTGGGTGTTGCCGTTACCGCCGCCCTGGGTGCCTCCCTGGGTGTTGCCGTTGCCGCCGCCCTGGGTGCCGCCCTGGGTGTTGCCGTTGCCGCCGCCCTGGGTGCCTCCCTGCGTGTTCCCGTTTCCGTTGCCCTGGGTGCCGCCCTGGGTGTTGCCGTTTCCGCCGCCCTGCGTACCGCCCTGGGTGTTGCCTCGGCCGTTGCCCTGGGTGCCTCCCTGGGTGTTGCCGTTGCCGCCGCCCTGGGTGCCGCCCTGGGTGTTGCCGTTGCCGCCGCCCTGCGTACCGCCCTGGGTGTTGCCTCGGCCGTTGCCCTGGGTGCCGCCTTGGGTGTTTCCGCCCTTCATGTTGTTGTTCTGGTGGTGGCTGGATGAGTGTGCGGCCGCGTGGTGCTGCATCATGGGTGCGGCTTCGGCGCTGGCCACGCCGATCGTTCCGGCGGCGAGGGCGGCGATGCAGGAGATGCCGGCGATGCGGGCCATGTGACGTCGAGCGTTGAGCATGAGAGATCCTCGTGTTTTCTGTGTTTTTGGGTGGATGCAGTTCCTGTCCGGCGACTGCGTGTCTTCATTTCAGCTTTTGGGGTGGCTGGTGTTCGTCCGCTGGTCGGTGGACCGGCCGGTTGACGCCGGCTGTCGGCTCACCGTTTGAGCGCACCGTCATCCGGGACCTGTCCGCCTCGCTGGGCAGCCTCGATGTCCCGTGAGGGAGCACTCCTGCACCCCTGGTCCGGCCCTGGCCGGGGTCGCTGCGGGCCCGTCCTGGCGGTTGGGTCGCCGTGGTGTTCTGCGGCAGGCTGTGGTGTCCCGGCCCGTCGCGGGCTGCCCGCGCGTTCCTGCCGCTCTGTGTGTTCACCGGTGTCCGTGGGCTTGAGGCTCCCGCTTTGCCGTCCCGCCCTCGTGTCGCCGTACGGGTCCGGTTGCCTGGCGTTTGCGGCGGGCTGCGGCGCCTCGCCCGTCCCCGGCTGCCGTGTGCCCCTCACTTGCCGCGCTGACCGGCCTTCACAGCCCACAGTCCCGCACAGCCCGCAGTCCCGCACAGCCTGCAGTCCCGCACAGCCCGCAGTCCCGCACAGCCTGCAGTCCCGCACAGCCCGCAGTCCCGCACAGCCCGCAGTCCCGCACAGCCTGCAGTCCCGCACAGCCTGCAGTCCCGCACAGCCTGCAGTCCCGCACAGCCTGCAGTCCCGCACAGCCTGCAGTCCCGCACAGCCTGCAGTCCCGCGGAGCCTGCAGTCCGGCGGAGCCTGCAGTCCGGCGGAGCCTGCAGTCCGGCGGAGCCTGCAGTCCGGCGGAGCCCGTGCTTTTGCACTCTCCGGCTTCGTCTGCGGTCGTGTCGTCCTGCTGGTCTGGTCGCCGTGTGTGCGGCGGGCTGTGGCGCCCCGTGCCTTACGTGTCCCGGGCTGTTCGGGGTGGCTGCTTTCCCGGTATGCCCGGTGCCGTCGGCCTGTGAGTGTGTGTTTTGGTGCCTGCGGCTGTGCTGTGGCCGCCTTCGCTGTTCGCGTCGTCCGGCCTGGTGGGGTCACTGCGTGTTCTTGGCAGGCTGTGGTGCTTCCTGCCCGTCGGGTCGGCCCGCGTACTCCTGGTGCTCGCTGTGCTTGCTGGCGGTGACGGCTCGCGAGGCGGCATGTGGCCGGCCCTGGCCCCGGTCCCGGGCTGCGGTCGCTGCGGCCCCGTCCTGCCGCTGGTGTCGGCCCCGTGGGGGGGGCAGGCCGCGGACGTTCCCTGTGCGCGGGGGGGGGGCTGGTCGGCCCGGCTGCTTGCCGTGCTGCCGTGCTGCCGTCTCGCCGGCCGTTGAGGGACCCGCGCGCCCGGGCTCGTGGGGGCCTGGTGCCGGCGGCATGGTTCTCCTGCGTTGTCCTGCTGTGCGGGTGCTGCCGTCGTGCCTTCTCCGCGGTCTGCGCCCCCGGTGGTCTGCGCCCCCGGTGGTCTGCGCCCCCGGTGGTCTGCGCCCCCGGTGGTCTGCGCCCCCGGTGGTCTGCGGCCCCGGTGGTCTGCGCCTCCCGTGGGGGGATCCGGCTGTCCGGGCGCGTCATGTGCCGGGGGAGGGGGTGACGCGTCCGCCCGGTGGCGAGAGGGTCCCCGGGGGTCCCTGCCCGTGGTGCGGGGCCGTCTCCTGGCGTCCGCCGTGGTGCGGGACCTGTGCGATCAGCAGACGTGCGCAGCTCGAACTTGGTGCTTTGGGCACGGCGTCGAAATGGTGTCTGTCGGGCCCGGTGCCCGATGTCCGTCTTTGGGGTCCGTCCATGGTGGGGGATCGTTCCCGGCTGTGGCGGCTGTGGTGGTGCACCTGGGGGTGGCGGGGGATGCCGCGGCTTGCCCGTCCTATCGAGTTTCGATAGATTTCGGTTGTCATTCGTGAGGAGGGTGGGGTTGTGGGCAGGCTGATGGTGGGGGCGTTGCGGGCTGTGCTGGTGGTGGTGTTCGCGGGCACGGTGTTCGTGCAGGTGTCGATGGTGTGGGTGGTGGCCAGTGGGAGTGATCCGGAGGGCGGGTCGCCGGCGCTGGCCTGGCTGCGGGTGTTCACGGCCGTGGGCATGGTGGCGGTGCAGGTTGCTGTGGTCTGTGTGGGGCGGCTGGTGGGGATGGTGCGGCGGGAGACGGTGTTCTCTCACGCCGCGTTCCGGTATGTGGACGCGTTGACCGGTGCGATCGTGGCGGCTGCTGTGGTGTGGTTCGCGGTGACGGCCGTGAACGCGCCGGGGCAGCGGGACGATCCGGGGGTCACTGTCATCATGGGCGGCGTGGGGGTGGCTGTGCTGGGGGTGGCGCTGATCGTGCGTGTGCTGCGGATGCTCCTCGTGCAGGCTGTTGCCCGTGATGGGGAAGCGGCGCGGATGCAGGCGGAGTTGGACGAGGTGATCTGATGCCGATCGCCGTGGACATCGATGTGATGCTGGCCCGGCGGAAGATGTCGGTGGGCGAGCTCGCGGAGCGTGTGGGGATCACGCCGGCGAATCTGGCGGTGCTGAAGAACGGCCGGGCCAGGGCGGTGCGTTTCACCACGCTCGCCGCGCTGTGTGAGGTGCTGCAGTGCCAGCCGGGCGATCTGCTGCGCTGGGAGGCCGAGGACACCGCGGACCCCGCGGGCACCGAGCGCACCGTGGGCGCCGTGGGCGCCGTGGGCGCCGTGGGCGCCGCGGGCGCCGTGGGCACCGAGGGCGCCGTGGGCACCGAGGGCGCCGCGGGCGCCGAGGAGGCAGCAGGGGCTGTGGGGGGATGATGCGTGCCTGCGGGCGCGTTTTCGCCGTGTCGTGCCCGCCGTCGGCGTGCCTGGTGCGTGTGCGGGGGCGGTATCCGGCGACGGTGGCCGTATACCGGTGCGTGCACCGGTTGCGGCCGGGCCGGCACGGTCACGCATGAGGGGTGTGGGGTGAGCAACGGGGCCGGGCGGTCGGCGCATGCGGTGAGCCGGTCCAGCTGTGGTCCGCTGCGGGCCCCACGGGACCTGTGACGGCGGCCCCGGAACGCGGCCTGGGGCGGCAGGCAACCGGGCTCACCGCCGGACGCGTTCACGGTCGAGTTCCGCGGCCTCGGCGAGGACGTCCACGATGCGGTGGGCGGCCTTGCCCAGGTCATCGGCTTGAAGGGGTGTCAGCGCACGGGACTTCACCAGGGTGGCGCCGTCGTAGGCGGGATCTCCCGTATGCCCCTGGGGGTTGACGGCCGGCCATGGCTCCCGGCCGGCGCGCAGGTTGTTGCGGGCATGGAGGTCGCCATGCACGAGGGTGTCCGGCTGGGCCCGGCCCGGCTCCCGGGCGGTCCCCCGCGGCGGCATCGAGCAGCTGCTGCGGCAGTGCGTGCGGCAGCTGTGCGGCGTTCTTGCCCAGGTGCTCCTGCCAGGCATCGACCCTGCTCACGCAGCAGGGGCCGGGGCAGGCTGTGCGGTGCGGGGACGGCCAGGCGGCGGTTGAGCCGTCCGGCGGCCCTCATCACCTCGTCGCCGTCCTGAACGCCGGCCGTCGAGGACTGGACCCGGCCGTCGAGGACTGGACCCGCTCCAGCAGCATCGCGAACCGTTCGTCGTCGCGCTCGTGCAGCAGGACGGCACCGCACCCGCCCCATGCGACGAACGCGTCGGGCTCGTGGACGTTGCCGGGTTGCGGGAACGACACCGTCAGCGCGGCGCTGTCCTCCAAGCGCCGCCGTACCGGGACGATGACCCCCACGCCCCCGTGCATGACCCCGCCCCGCGGCACGCATTCCCGGCGCGCCAGTAGTTCCTGCACGATTCCGGGCAGTTCGGCGAGCCACGCGGCCCCGGCCTGCTGCTCGCGGGCGACGGTGCTCTGTGCGAACTCCTTATGAATCGGGATCATCCCGGCACCCCAGGGCCGAAGGCTGTGTCCGGCGCAGCCCTGGATGCCCAGGTGTGCGGGCGCCCTGCGTGGCCAGTGCCGGTGGGTTTCACGGGGGCGTCATGGAGCTCACGCACGCGAGTGTGGATGATCTGCCGGCCCGGCTCCGGCTCCGGCTCCGGGGGCGGTCATCTGTCTCTGCCCGCCGGCCTTGAGCCGCAGGCGCTGACCGGGCTGCTCGCCGGCCGGTTCGGTGTTGCGCGCACCCTTGTCCTGGACGGTTTCACCGATCCGACGGCCGGGGGAGTGTGCCGGTGCGGGCGGCTGTCCTGGATCCCTCTGCCGGGGCGGGTGGTGAAGAGGGGGGTGTGGGCGTGCGGGGACCGGGCGGGTCGCCACGGGGACGGCACACGATGCTGCTGGGGTTCTACGGCCGGTGCTGGTGGCCGCGCACCGGCAGGTGCCGGAGATGCCGGCGGCCGCCCTTAAGGAGAACGAGAACGAGGGCGGGGCCGGGGCCGGCTGGGTGCAGCGGCTGAGGGAGATCACCGGCTGGTCGCGGCCGTGCCCGGCGGCCGGAGGTGGCTGGGGCCCGGTTCAGCCGCGGGCGGGTACCCAACTGCCGGGTGACTGCCGGCGCATGGCCGGGACGTTCGGCGTGGGTGGCTTCGACGGATTGCCTGGACCTGAACCAGGAGCCGTGGACGGACCGTCGGGAAGACGGGCTGCTGATCTGGGCGGTCACGGAACACAAAGGATCTGTACTGCTGGCGGATGCAGGGCGAGGACCTTGACGGCTGGCCCGTGGCGGTCCGCTCCTTCGACACCCATGGACACCGCCTTGGCCTGCCCGGCCGCGCAGTTCGTCTGCCGCATCCTCCTCGATGCGCACCACCCGGACACGCCGGCCCACCACGTCGGCACCCACTGGTTCATGACCTACGACGACGGCCGCGATCCGCACCCGGCGCCCCCGGGCCCGCCGGACACGCCCCCGCCCCGGCGCCGCCCACGCCCCCCGTGGGGGGCTGGTGGAGATGCCGGGTCGTCTCGGGTGCCGTCCGGTGAGGGCCCCGGATCCGCGGCTGCGGATCGCGGCTGCGGCTGCCGGGGGGGGCGGTGCTGCCGTCACGTGATGCGGCGGCAGCGGGGCCCGCGCCGGGGGCGTCAGGGGGCAGGGGGGTCAGGGAGGGCAGGGGGGTCAGGGGGTGGCGAGGTGGGAGGCCATCGCGAAGGAGTCGGCGATGATCCGGTCGGTGGCCTTGTCGATGTCCTCGTCGCTGGCCAGCGTCGCGCCCTGGGTGGCGCCGCCCTGGAGGTTGTGGGTGCCGCCCTGGGTGGCGCCCTGGGTGTTGTTGTTCCCGGCGCCCTGGGTGGCGCCCTGGGTGTTGCCGGTGCCGCCCTGGGAGCCGCCGAGGGTGTTGCGGGTGCCGCTGACGGTGCCGCCCTGGACGTTGTTGGTGCCGCCCTGCGCGCCGCCCTGGGTGTTGGTCCGGCCGGTCTGGGTGCCGCCCTGGACGTTGTGGGTGCCGCCCTGGACGCCGCCCTGGGTGTTTTTCTTCCCGCCGACCTGGGTACCGCCCAGCACGTTGCCCGTGCCGCCCTGGGTGCCGTTCTGGATGTTGTGGGTGCCGCCCTGCGCCGCGGTCTGGGTGTTGCCGGTGCCGCCCTGGGTGTTGCCGGTGCCGCCCTGGGTGCCGCCCTGAAGGTTGCCGACCTGGACGTTGTTGCTGTTGCCGTCCCCGGTGTTGGAGATGTCGCCAATCCAGCCGCCGTTGTTGAAGATCACGTTGATCTTCGCGGGGGGTACGGGGTCGGTGCGCAGTGCCGCGGACGCCTGGCTCGCGGTGGTGCCCGTCCACGCCATGGCAGCGGCGAGGGACAGGGTCGCGTAGATGCCTACCTTCTTCACGGCAGCCCTTTCGTGCGGTAGGTAGAGAATCGGACTCTCTGCCGCTCCAACCTGTCGCACCCGCCGACCGCGCATCCACCGCGACACGGGCGAAGTCACCCGGACAGCGCCCCGCCCGACTCCCCAGCAACAGCGGTGACCGACCGCGCACCTGGTCCACCGTGAGACGCCGACGCCTTGCGCGACACCCGCCCGCCGGCTGTGAAGTACCGTGCGAACGACCGGAGATGGCCCCCGCCGTACGCGGCCGTCCTGTCCGGCCGCGCAGTCCGCCCGGAGCGTCCCGGGGCGCCCGTCCCTGCATGGGGTCGGATCAACTCGGTTGCCTCTCGCCCGGTTGCGGGTCTTGCGGGGCCCCCGGGGGCGTGTGCGCCGGCGCCGCCCGGGGGAGGCGGCCACCGGGCCCGCGCCCGGTGGTCACGGCCGCGTGCCGGTCCGCGTGCCCGCCGGCCCGGTGTGCTGGTCATACGGTCATGAGGGGTGCGGCGGAGGTTGCCGGCGGACGACGTCGAGGGCGAGCAGGGCGAAGAAGCCGTGAGGCGCGGCGGCGTTCGGCGGCCGGGCCCGGGGGCGCGCGGCGTTGTGGCCCCTGGGCGGCCGCGACCGGCCACGGCTGCTTTTGCGCAGGGCGATGATCAGGGCGAGACGAGTCCTTCGCACGGATCGCCGGCGAAGGGAACGCAGCCGTCCACGCCTCGAAGAGCAGGTGCCGGCCGCCCTGGCGGCAGCGCTGCCGGCCTCGGGCCCGGTTGAAGCCCTCGCCTGACGCCCTCGCCCCGGTACTCCTTCCGCGCGGCCAGGGTGGGAGGTCGCGAGAGCCACCGACCGGTCCGGAGCTGCCATGCCATCGCAGATGAAGCTGTCCGCGATCACACTCGACTGCCCCGACCCGCCGGCGCTCGCGGCGTTCTACCAGCGGGCCACCGGTCTCGAGCCGCATCCGAAGTCCGACGCCCACTTTGCCGCTCTCCGCGACGGGGACGGACTCTTCCTCGGTTTTCCAGCGGGTCGACGACTACCGGGCTCCCCGCCGGCCGGAGCAGACCGTTCCTCAGCAGTTCCACCTCGACTTCGACGTCGACGACCTCGACGAGGCCGAGGCATGGCTGCTCGATCTCGGCGCGAGCAGGCCGCAGTACCAGCCCCAGCAGGATCGCTGGCGGGTCCTCCTCGACCCGGCCGGGCACCCCTTCTGTCTGGTGGCCAAGGGCTGAACCCGCTTTGAGGAGCCCGCCGGACCCGGATGCCGAGGCGTCGTCTCCTTCTGCCGATCCGCCGGTCTCACAGGCTGGTGGGAGCCCGGTTGTTCAGCCGCCGCGCATCAGCGTGCCGCACGACGCGGTCGAGCACCACACCGTAAGGGGGGTGCACCGATGTGCTCCGTCATCGACGACGCCGGCACAGCGCGGCGGGACTGTGTCGGCGTCCAGGACCGTGGGCCCGCTCCGGTCCGCCATGAGCATCGAGGAAGTGGCCACGACGATGGGGGCGCAGGGCTTCACCCGCACTCCTTGCATCCATGACCGGCCGCACGGTGCTCTGGTACGGCGGGCCGGATGTCCTTTCCCCACCGCGCCGCCGTACGAGGAGGCCCTCACGGTCTGCTGCCGCACCTTTGGGGAACTGGCCGCTGTCGCGGTGGACGCCTGGTGCGGTCCGCAGGCCTGCATCGAGGAGCTTGGCCTGGTCGGACAAGTTCCCACCGAAGGGACCGCACAGCTCCAGGAAGATGCCCGGGACCGTGGCATGCCGCCTGCGGTCTGTGCGGAGGGCGATGGCCGTAGCGGAGGAACTCGGGCTGCCGGTACGGGCCCAGCGGGCCGGGGACATCCTGCTGTCGAGGCCTTCTTCGTCGCCGGCTTCCACAACTGGGCGTGCACGGTGCCTGACTGCGTTTTGGCGGACGAGTGGGACATGCGCTGACCCCAGCCGGCGCCGGTGGCTGCCGCGTCAACGGGCCGGTCCGCGGCAGTCGGGGCAACGAACACGACGCGGGTGGCGCCGGTTTCGTCGCCACCCGCCGGTCCGCGGCAGTCGGCCAGGATCCGGTCTGGACGCCCGGAGGAGATCGATCGTGCAGCACACGAAGTGGGGGGCGCGCAGCAAGCGCGGTGTGAGAGCGGATGCCGGACAAGCGCAGCGGCCGGACCGGCCAGGGGGGGCATGCCGACGTCGTGTGCGTTCGTGCCGCACCACGCCGGCCAGGCGCCCGCGTCCGCGGCGAGAGGAGGGGGGCATCGGCCGGGCGGACGCCCGCGCACGACCGCTGCCCGAGGTGTCCCGGTGCCCCCGGCCGGGCGGCAGAACGCCGGGGGGCGTCCGCTCATGTGACCTGGGCGGCGATGGTCCGTGCGCACGCCATCGCTTCCGCGCCGGTGGTGTCGACCTCCAGGTCGTAGGTCACACCGCGGTGCACCACGTCGGCCTGCAACGCGGCCATCCCGATGGTCCGATCACCCCGTGCGACCTCACGGCCCGCGGCGACGGCCGCGTCACACCTGACGCCGACCCACAGCACCCCCAGGCCACCCAGGGCATGGCGCCAGCGCTGCTGCGAGGCCGACCCGCCCAGGAACACCTCATCGACGAGGACGCGGGCACCGGCCCGGGCCATCGCTGCGACCCCCTCGATCCACGCCGCTTCCAGCGCCCGGAACGTGGCCCCGACGCTCACACTTCCGTCCGCGGCGAACTCGATCCCGCCCTGCGACGCCCGCAGGGACGCCGGCATCGCCTCGATGAGCGTGTCCGTCCCCAAGGCCAGCCACGGACCCGGCAGGACGGCCTGCAGACACCGCACGACGGCGGACTTCCCCGAGCTGGAACCACCGTTGACCACGATCACCTGAGTCGTCACCGCGCCACCGTAAAGACGCCGGGGCAACAGCCGAAACACATTTTTCCGTGCCCGCGCACCCCCGTACCGCCTCCCGGGGAAACGCAATTCCGCGCTCCCCGTACCGCCTCCCGCGACCCGGCGGACCTTCCCGGCCGCAGCGCCGGGCGGCGCGCGCGGCTTTTCCTTCCGCGGTCGCGAAGGAGGCTCGGCTGCCTGCCCAGGCCCCCCGGGGGGAGGCGGCGGGCCCCGGCCCGGACCTGGTGCCGTCTGCGCGGGCGGAGCGTCAGCCGGGGCGCCTGGCCATGACGACCACACCCGGCCCGCTGTACTCCTCGGCGGGCAGCCGGAGTTCGGCGACCGTGCGCAGGCCCGCCTGCTCGATCAGGGCGATGAGTTGTTCCGGCCGCCATGGGTAGCTCGTCCAGCGAACGGGCACGCCCCCGTAGTCCTCGGTCCGCACCGCGTCCTCGTCACCGACGTGGGTGGCGGTGATGAAGTGCCCGCCCGGCTTCAACGCGCGCGCGAACACGGCGAGAACCTGAGGAAGCACGTCACGGGGGAGGTTGAATAACGACCACCACCCGAGCACGCCCCCGACAGACGCTTCACCGAGGTCGAGGTCGGTGGCGGAGGCGACACGGAAACGGCAGTGCGGATGAAGACGGCGCGCATGGTCGATCATGCGGGCGGACAGATCCACCCCGGACACCTCGATAGTCCGCGGCCGGCGAGGTAGGCGGTCACCGTTCCGGGGCCGCAGCCGACGTCGAGGACAGGCCCGAGCCCGTCCACGGTGTCGGCGAAGGCGTCGATCGACGCCTTGTCACCGACTCCCGTCGTCATCACCATACGGGCGTAGTTGTCGGCCACGCGGTCATAGGACTCCCGCACCACGTCGAGATCGGCCGGCCGGCCGACAGGATGCGCGCGCATCGCTCAACCATAGTCCCGGGCAGCGGACTTGGGGCGGGTGAAGCGGTCGACGCCAAGCCGTCGATCACAGGCCGGCAGCGCGCACGCATGGCCGGATATCGCCCCCGCCTGTCCTCGGACAGGGGCGTGCCGGCCCTGGTGGGGCCCGGCCCGACGGGCGGCACCCTCCCCGCTGCGCGGGGCGCCGCCGGGTGGCCGGGCCACGGACCCGGCCGCGCCCCGCCCGTGCCGGGTGCGGTGCGGTGCCCGGTCCAGGCAGGCGGCGGTCCGCTGCCCCGCACGCCGCCACCTGATGGCTGCCGCGGCATGCCGCCCGTGCTCCCTCACGCCCCGCGCGGCCACCGGGGCGCGGCACGCCGGCCGCACCGGAGGCGCGGGAGGGGGGCCAAAATCAGCAAACGGTAAGCGTTACCGGCCGGTTCACCGAACGCCGGCCGGTCCTTCCGGACGTTGTCGGGGGAACGCTTGTGCCTGCCGGGGCGGTTTTTCTAGGCTCGCACTCCAACACGGCGGCGCCCCCACGGCGTTGCCGTGCCGTCCACCCCCCACCACCCTCCTCGCTGAGCCCGACACCCCACCCCCACCCCCACCCCCTGTCCGGGGCGGCTGCCCGCGCCCGCGGCATGCCGGCCCGGCCTTCGCTGTCGCCTTCCGGCCCGCGCCCCGGCCCGGCCCGGCCCGGCACCGACCACGACGGGCCGCCATGCCGGCGTGAGGGGCGGACCGGCCTGTCCCGTAGCGGTATTTCGGCCACAAGCCCCCACCCCCGCTGCGCGCGGCCGCGGCTGCCCGCCCTGGACCTTTGGGGGAGCAGAACGGCCCATGACCCCGCCCGCAGCCCCCCGAGCGGGGCGTGAACCGGGTGGGATGGTGCGGGGGCGTGGTCCGGCTCACGCAGGGACTTCGCACCAGGAAGAGACCTGCCGATGACCCGTCGCAAAGCCCGCCTGTACGCGCTGACCGCAGCCACCGTGAGTCTCGGTGCCGTGGGCGCCGGGACCGCGTTCGCCGAGACGCCCACCTCCTGCCGGGCCAGGTACGTCTGCCTGGCCGACGGCACCGTCTTCGGCGGCCCCGCCGATTCCTACCCGGACACGCCGACGGACAGCCAGATCACCGCCCGGCAGATAGTCGAGGACTGCGCGGTGGACCGGCAGGCCGACGCGCCCGGCGTGGCGTGCGGCTTCTACCCCTACGGCGAGCCGGAGACGAAGGGGTTCGGCCCCTGGGAGCCGCTGACGGCCGACTACGCCAACTGCCGGGGCGGCAACGAGCAGAACAACATCACCTACAGCGACCACAGCGAGTACACCACCTCCAACAGCGTGACGGTCGGCGCGAGCGTCGAGATCGGGCTCAGCGAGCTCGTCAAGGCGTCCCTGCGCACGGACTTCCAGTACACGTGGGGCTCGTCGCGGGGGACGACGCAGAGTTTCAGCGCGTTCGTGCCCCAAGGGCCACAAGGCGCACCTGCAGCACCGCTACCAGCGGCAGCAGGTCAGCGGGGTGCTGTGGATCGACTACGAGCACACCGGCACCGGCCCGCTGCAGGGGCACGGCCACCACTACTGGGCCCTCACCGACTTCACGGCGACGTCCCCGGTGAAGGACCCCGACGACCAGACGGTCAAGGACCAGGTGTCGCTGTCGAAGCCCCAGCCGGTGGCGGCGGACGACTGCGCCGGCTGAACCGGCCGCCACCCCCGGTGAGGCGGCGGCCTTCCCCC